>NZ_JACXXG010000004.1 GCF_014764705.1 Stutzerimonas kunmingensis | reverse complement strand
GTGGTGCTGAAACCTGTCAAAAAGGCCTGAAGTCAGGCCTTGTGTGGACTCCGTTAGGCCAAAGCGCTTGAAAAAGCGCCAAACCGGACGGGTTGGGGCAGTTGAAGCCGAGTTTTTCAACGGCCTGCTAGTGCTCGCGCGGAGGCATGTCACCGGAGAACAGATCATCCTCGAGCTCATTGCCAGGAATCGCGTGCGCTTCCGACGCCCAGGCACCAAGATCGATAAGCTTGCAACGATCGGAACAGAACGGCCGGCTTGGGCTTTGCGGCCCCCACTCTACCGGCGCTCCACACGTCGGACACTCAACTATCGCAGCGGTCATACCTGCCCTCCTCGTAACTTCAAATAAAAGCGGTGCAATCGCTCGACCTCCGACCCTAGCCACGACAGATCTCGATCATTTACCAGCACATCATCGGCATGTTGCAGGCGCGCTTCACGACTGGCCTGCGCCTTGAGAATCGCCCGCACCTGCTCCTCACTGACTTGATCACGTGCCATCGTGCGCGCAACCTGGAGTGACACAGGGACGTCTACAACCAGCACACGATTGACCTGACGGTACTGCCCTGACTCGATCAGCAGCGGAGAAGCCATGATGGCGTAAGGCGACTCAGCCAAGGCGAGATGCCTGGCGATCTCAGCTCGAATCAGAGGATGCAGCAGCTGTTCCAGCCACTGCCTGTCGGCCGGGTTATCGAATATACGCTCACGCAGCCCTTTTCGATCCAGAGCGCCGTCCGCGAGCAAGATGCCTGAGCCGAAGCGCTCGGCAATCTGCAGCAACGCTGGCCGCCCGGGCTCGACCACCCAGCGCGCCGCCTGATCGGCATCGACGACATGTACACCCAGACTGGCGAAGCGATCCAGCACCGCGGTCTTGCCACTACCAATGCCGCCAGTCAACCCGAGAATCCAGGGCTCCATCGCAACCACACCCAGACTAAAAACAGGACGCGCAGTAGTAACTACTCAGCCTGCGAAGCGCAAGCCCAGAACGTCTTTCGTTAAGAGTACAAGTCGGCGGAACGACTTTCGGCTCAGCAATGGTGTCCGACTTAGAAGCGCGCGAACTGGAGATAGCTCTCGGTAATTCGGTCCCCCCAAAGCAACGCGATCCAGCCGGCGATTGCCAAGTAGGGACCGAAAGGGATGGGCGTGCTGCTCTCGGCGCGCTGCACCCGCAACAGGATTGTGCCAAGAACAGCCCCAACCACCGACGACAAGAGAATGGTAAGTGGTAACACCTGCCAACCACCCCAAGCTCCTAACATCGCAAGCAGTTTGAAATCGCCATAGCCCATACCTTCTTTGCCGGTGACCAGCTTGAACAGCCAATAAACCGACCACAGGCTCAGATATCCCGCTACCGCTCCCCACAGTGCACTTTCAAGCGATACGAACAAACCGAAGTTGTTCAGGATGAGGCCAAGCCACAACAGCGGCAGAACCAGCGAATCGGGCAGCAACTGATGATCGATATCGATCATGCTCATCGCCACCAATCCCCAGGTCAGCAACAGCATTGCTCCTGCCTCCCAGGTGAAACCGAAATGCCAAGCGACATAGCCAGAAAGCAGCCCGCACACCAACTCCACAAGGGGATAGCGACTGCTGATCGGCGCCCGGCAGGACGAGCACTTGCCACGCAGGGCCAGCCAGCTGACCAAGGGGATATTTTCCCATGAGCGAATCTGGTGGTCACAGTGCGGACACCGTGAGTTTGGTAGCAGCAGATTGAAGCGCTCACCAACCGGCTCCGGTGGGCACTCGAGATACTCAAGCGCCTGCGCACGCCATTCACGTTGCATCATGATCGGCAAGCGATAGATCACGACGTTGAGAAAGCTGCCGACCAGCAAGCCGAGCAGAGCAGCAGATAAAACAAAGGCCAGCACGTGGCTGGCCAGATAATCGATCAGGATCATATTTAAACGACGGCACCCAACTGGAAAATCGGGAGATACATGGCAATGATCAAACCGCCGACCAGCACGCCCAGCACCGCCATGATCATTGGTTCCATCAGGGCAGTCAGCCCGTCAACCATGTTGTCGACTTCGTCTTCATAGAATGTCGCCACCTTCGCCAGCATTTCATCAAGGGCGCCGGACTCCTCGCCGATGGCGGTCATTTGGATCGCCATACTGGGAAAGGTGTCGGTCGTACGCATGGAGAAGTTGAGCTGCATACCACTCGAAACATCGCTCTTCACTTTCATCGTCGCATTGCGGAACACCACATTGCCCGTTGCTCCAGCGACCGAATCCAACGCATCTACCAATGGCACACCCGCAGCAAACGTAGTTGACAGGGTGCGAGCGAAACGCGCCACGGCGGATTTATAAAGAATGTCGCCGACCACAGGAACCTTGAGCAGAAAACGGTCAAATCCATTGCGAAAACGCTCCGATCTGCTATGGGCTGTTTTGAAGGCGTAAGCCGCCCCGAACATGACGAGCAGCACCATATGCCACCAGGCCTGAAGCGCTTCGGATAAACCAATCACCATCAATGTAAACGCCGGGAGCTCCGCTCCGAAGTTTGCGAAAACATCCTGAAACTGCGGAACCACCTTGATCAGCAAGATCGCCGAAACGATGATCGCAACCAGCACCACGGCAATAGGATAATTCATCGCCTTCTTGATCTTGGCTTTCAAGGCTTCGGTCTTTTCCTTATAGGTCGCCACCCGGTCCAGCAGAGTTTCCAGCGAGCCGGATTGCTCACCGGAATCTACCAAGTTGCAATAGAGATCATCGAAGTACTGAGGCTTCTGGCGCAGTGCGGTTGCGAAACTATTACCCGCTGCGACCTCCTGCTTCAGATCATCCACCAGCTTTCGCATATTTGGGTTGTCAAAGCCTTCCCCGATAATATCGAAGGACTGCAGAAGCGGCACGCCCGCCTTCATCATGGTTGCCATCTGGCGAGTGAACAAGGCGATGTCCATCGGCTTGATCTTCTTGCCAGCACTGAACAATGAAACCGACTTCTTGCGCACCTTCTGCGGATTGACACCCTGCTTACGCAGCTGCGCCTTGACCAGCGCGGGGCTGACGCCGCTCAGCTCGCCCTTTATCTTCGCGCCCTGCTTGTTGGTGCCTTCCCAGGTGAACACACTGGTTTTAATCGCTTTCTGCGCCATGTTAGTCCTTGGTCACCCGGTTCACTTCTTCCAGGCTTGTCACGCCCTGCATGGCCTTCACTAGGGCCGATGTACGCAGGTCGTTGAAGCCGTCTTTACGCATCTGGGTGGAAATGTCGATGGAGTTGCCGTCTTCCATGATAATCCTGGCCAGTGCCGGCGTGTTTTTAACCACTTCATAAATACCGACACGACCTTTGTAACCGCCTTTGCAATTATCGCAGCCGACCGGGCCGTAGATCTTGAACGTCCCAATTTTATCGGCAGGGAAACCTTCGCCCAGCAGCGCCTCGCGCGGCAGCTCCACCTCTTTCTTGCAACTGTTGCAAAGCTTGCGTGCCAGTCGCTGCGCGATGATCAGGTTGACCGAGGTCGCAATATTGAACGCGGCCACCCCCATATTGCGAAGACGGGTCAGGGTTTCCGCGGCGCTGTTGGTGTGTAGCGTCGACATGACCATGTGCCCCGTCTGCGCCGCCTTGATGGCGATCTCGGCGGTTTCCAGATCGCGAATCTCACCCACCATGATGATGTCTGGATCCTGACGTAGAAACGCGCGCAAGGCTTGGGAGAAGTCCATCCCCTGACGAGGATTGACGTTGACCTGGTTGATGCCCTCGAGATTGATTTCCACCGGATCTTCGGCAGTAGATATATTCACGTCCACCGTATTGAGAATATTCAGGCCGGTGTAGAGAGAAACCGTCTTACCAGAGCCGGTCGGGCCGGTAACCAAGATCATGCCCTGTGGTTGCTTCAGGGCATTCATATAGAGCTCTTTCTGATCCTCTTCATAACCCAATGCATCGATGCCCATCTGCGCACTGGACGGATCGAGAATTCGCATCACGATCTTCTCTCCCCAGAGAGTGGGTAGCGTATTGACGCGAAAATCGATGGCCTTATTCTTGGACAGCTTCATCTTGATGCGACCATCCTGCGGCTTGCGGCGCTCGGAAATATCCAGCCCCGCCATTACCTTGAGGCGAGCAGAAATCCTCGGCGCTAGCTGTATTGGCGGACGCGCCACCTCATGCAGGATGCCATCAGTACGCAGCCGCACCCGATAGGCTTTCTCGTACGGCTCGAAATGAAGGTCAGATGAGCCTCCACGAATGGCATCAAGCAGCATCTTGTTGACGAAACGAACCACTGGCGCATCGTCTGCCGCCTCGCCCGCTTCATCGCCCTTGACATCATCACTGACCGACTCGACATCCACGCCATCCAGGTCAACATCGCCGAGATCCTCCAGCCCGGTAGCACCGTTGTCGTAAAGCTTTTCGATTGCCTCACCGAGCTTATCGTCCTCTACCAAGACCGGCTCGATCGAAAGCCCGGTGCTGAACTGGATATCGGCAATCGATTGATGGTTGGCAGGGTCGGACACCGCCACATACAGCTTGGTGCCGCGCTTTGACAGGGGAAGGACCCGGTGCTGCTTGGCCAGCTTCTCGCTCACCAGATCTTTAGGCAGCGACTCCTTATCCAGCGCAGCAAGATCCAGCAGCGCAACACCGAACTGCTCGGAGGCTAGTTCGGCAATGACACGGCCCTTGGCCAACCGGTTTTGGACGACGTAGGTGACAAAGGGCGTCTTGCCGCGAATGGCCTGAGCCTGGGCCTGCTGTGCCGTCTTCTCGTCCAGCACACCAGCCGCAACCATCTGTCGCGCCAGCCCGGAAAGGGAAGTATTCTCGCTCATAAGGGTCTCGCCTTGTTCTGAGCCCGCCTTATAGCGCGAAAGCCGTCCACTGCAAACATGCGCAACTCCGAGTGACGCTATTGGTCACATATCGCCCTAGCAATTAACCAACCCGAAGTACATGCCGGCACATCTCCCACCCAACGCCGATACGCTTTGCTCCCTGGGACGAAGAGCAAGACTCCAAAAGCGCACAACTATTGAAGCTCATCACACTCCGGGACGCTCTACTTGGGCGCGGCGCAACCTGGCACGCCAACTGCTTTACCTCAGCCAGGCTCAACGCCTCAACACTTAAGGAGATTCACATGAAAGCTCAGATGCAGAAGGGTTTCACCCTGATTGAATTGATGATCGTTGTTGCGATCATCGGTATTTTGGCGGCGATTGCATTGCCGGCCTATCAGGACTACACAAAGCGCTCACATGTTTCGGAAGGTCTGACTTTAGCAGCTGGCGCTAAATCAGCAGTCACCGAATATTATGCCTCCCAGGGAGCATTCCCAACGACAAACGCAATGGCTGGAATTGCTGCAACTATTAGCGGGAATGCCGTGAAAACTGTTGCTATCGGCAACGGTGGTGCAATTACCGTCACCTACAACGCAAAAGTCGCTGACGATGCCACTCTTATTCTGGCGCCAACCGACCAAAATGGAGCAATACAATGGACCTGCACAGGTGGCGACGTGGACGATAAATACCGCCCAAGCAACTGCCGTTGATGCCTAGCCCTGTAGGGCGGGTGAAACCCGCGCGGTTACACATCGTCTGACCGGAATCCAAAACCCTGCCCTAACCGGCAGGGTTTTGTTTTTTTTGCATCGACGAAACACGCCGAAACCTTATGAAGACCAGACTGCTGCCTTGTGACGCTCTGCGTCTCGCTGACCGGTCATCGGCGGGCTTACCCGCCCCACGGCTATTCAACGTATTGCATGGCGCCCGCCACGCCGCTGCCAGTCCAATCCGCGGAATAAACGCCATGTCGAAACCAACGATGGGACGACGACCATTGCCAATCGATGGCAACATCAACAAACCCATGCTTCACCGGATTGGCATGCAGATAATCCATGTAATTCAGCATAATGCGGGGCATTCTTCCATGCACCGCAACGGACACAAGCACTTCGAACATAGATCCCCCCGCCCGGCTAATCATCCTAAGACGGGAAAGCGTCGCAGCGGCTAATTGCTTAACCAAAAACGCCCCGCATCGGCAGGGCGTTTTCATATCACCGGCCAGCGCGTTTAGATCGCGCCGCGCTTACGCAGTACTTCGATCACCTGCCTGACACCCTCTTCCAACGACGCCACTTCGCTATCGACAACCAGATCCGCACCCAGCGGCACATCATACGGGAAGGACTCACCCGGAATATTATCCCCACCGGCCGCATACAATCCCTGCGGATCGCGCTGGCGGCAGGCTTGCGGGGAGGCCTGGACGTAGACGGTGATCAGGCGCTCAGCGCCGATCAATGCCTTTGCCTGTTCGCGACCTTCGGCGTCAGGGGCGACGAACGCGGCCAGGGTGATCAGCCCCGCTTCGTTGAACTGACGTGCGACATGGGCGGCGCGGCGCCAGTTCTCGGTACGGCCGGCGCGGTCTTGCGGTAGGCCTTTGTTCAGGTCGTGGCGCAGGTTCTGGCCATCGAGCACGTAAACTGCGCGGCCCATATCGAACAGCTTGCGCTCCACCGCATAAGCCAGCGTGCTCTTGCCGGCGCCGGAAAGGCCGGTAAACAGCACGGTCGCCGGTTGTTGGCCGAAGCGAGTGGCGCGTTCCTCGGTAGACACGTGCGCCAGCGCACCGTGATGACCGCCCGATCCATGGGCAACCGGTTCGGCGATGATCATGCCGGCGCCGACGGTGCCATTGGTGAGACGATCAATGACGATGAAAGCGCCGGTCGTGCGGTTCTGCGCGTAACCATCGAGCGCGATAGGCGCATCCAGGCTGATTTTGACCTTGCCGATCTCGTTGAGCTGCAGGCTGCTCGCGGCACCCTGCTCCAAGGTGTTCACATCAATCTTGTGGGCGATGCTGGCAATCGAGCCCGGCACGTAGCTGGTGGCACGCTTGATGTCGTACTTTTTGCCCGGCAGCATCGGCTCTTCGCCCATCCACACCAGCATGGCCTCGAAGCTGTCGGCGATACGTGGGCGACTGTCCGCATGTACCAGCATGTCGCCGCGCGAGACATCGATTTCGTCTTCCAGCGTCAGGGTGACGGCTTCACCCGGCGTCGCCTGCTCGAGCTCGCCATCGAAGGTGACGATGGACTTCACCCGGCTGGTCTTGCCGGACGGTAGCACAGCAATTTCGTCACCCTTGCGCACGATACCGCTGGCCAGGGTGCCGGCGAAGCCACGGAAGTTCAGATTCGGGCGGTTGACGTACTGCACCGGGAAGCGCAGGTCATCGAAGTTACGGTCACCGGCGATCTCGACACTCTCCAGAATCTCCATCAGCGACTGCCCCTCGTACCAAGGCGCACGCTCGCTGCGATTGACCACATTGTCGCCCTTCAGCGCCGACATCGGCACGAAGTGCAGGGACGATGGCTTGAGCTCGATGCGATCGGCGAATGCCAGGTAGTCGGCCTTGATCTTCTCGAACACGTCCTGATCGAAGTTCATCAGGTCCATCTTGTTGATGGCGACGACGATATGCTTGATGCCCAACAACGAGGTAATGAAGCTGTGACGCTTGGTCTGGGTCTGCACGCCGTAGCGGGCATCGACCAGAATGATCGCCAGGTCGCAGGTCGACGCACCGGTCGCCATGTTGCGCGTGTACTGCTCATGGCCAGGAGTATCGGCAATGATGAACTTGCGCTTGGCGGTACTGAAATAACGGTAGGCAACGTCGATGGTGATGCCTTGCTCGCGCTCGGCCTGCAGACCGTCAACCAGAAGCGCCAGATCGACGTCTTCGCCGGTGGTACCGACCTTCTTGGAGTCGCGGGTGATCGCTTCGAGATGGTCCTCGTAGATCATCTTCGAATCATGCAGCAGACGGCCGATCAGCGTGCTCTTGCCGTCATCGACGTTGCCGCAGGTCAGGAAACGCAGGAGTTCCTTGCGCTCGTGTTGCGCCAGGTAGGCGAGGATGTCCTCGCTGATCAGTTCGGATTGATGACTCATGATGCGCTTCCTTAGAAATAACCCTGGCGTTTCTTTTCTTCCATCGAGCCGGTGGCGTCATGGTCGATGACGCGCCCCTGGCGCTCGGAAGTGCGGGTCAGGAGCATCTCCTGGATGATTTCCGGCAGGCTGGTCGCGGTCGACTCGACCGCACCGGTGAGCGGGTAGCAGCCGAGGGTGCGGAAGCGGACCATGCGTTTTTCGATGCGCCCTTTTTCCTCATCGGTGAGGTGCTCGAGAATCCGCTCATCGTCGATCATGATCAGCGTGCCGTTCTTCTCGATGACTTCCCGCTCGGCAGCGAAGTACAGCGGCACGATCGGGATCTGCTCAAGGTAGATGTATTGCCAGATGTCCAATTCAGTCCAGTTGGAGAGCGGGAACACGCGGATCGACTCGCCCTTCTTGACCTTGCCGTTGTAGAGATTCCACAGCTCAGGGCGCTGGTTCTTCGGATCCCAGCGGTGCTTGCTGTCACGGAAGGAGTAGACACGCTCCTTGGCGCGGGATTTTTCCTCGTCGCGACGGGCACCACCGAAGGCAGCGTCGAAGCCGTACTTGTCCAGCGCCTGCTTGAGTCCTTCGGTCTTCATGACGTCGGTGTGCTTGGCACTGCCATACGTGAAGGGATTCATGTCCTGCGCCACACCCTCGGGGTTGATGTGGGTGATCAGCTCAAGGCCCATCTCCTCGACCATCTTGGTGCGGAAGCTGTACATCTCCTGGAACTTCCAGCGGGTGTCGACATGCAGCACCGGGAACGGCAGCTTGCCAGGGAAGAAGGCCTTGCGCGCCAGGTGCAGCATTACGGCCGAATCTTTGCCGATGGAATACAGCATCACCGGGTTGCCGAACTCTGCAGCGACCTCACGAATGATATGGATGCTTTCCGCCTCCAGCTGTTTCAGATGCGTCAGTTTGTCGACCATGGCTACTCACGATTTGGCAGATGGACGGCCGGCCGGCCGTGGAATGGTCGCAACTCTAACACGACCTTCAATTCTAATCAGGCCGCCTTTTAGACCTAAAAGCTATAGATTTATATCGACTCTCCGCCGTGCCACGGGACCGTGAGATGAGGGCTCCACGACTCACTGCGCTTGTAGAACAAGCTTTACGCGGGGTTTGGGCAATCAATGAATTGGTGCTCGATGCCGAAGCGTCTTGCTAGGTACTCACCCAGCGCGCGGACCCCATAGCGCTCTGTCGCGTGATGGCCGGCAGCGAAGAAGCTCAGGCCATTTTCACGAGCGATATGTGCCGTGGGTTCGGAGATTTCACCGGTGATATAGGCGTCTACTCCGGCCGCCACAGCCTGATCGATATAGCCTTGGGCACCACCGGTACACCAGGCGACACGTCGAATCGGGCGGTCGCCGGCGACCATCAGCGGCTCCCGACCAAGCACGTCATGGATCCGACGCATGAACTCAGCCGGCGCCAGCGGTTTCTCAAGGGAGCCCACCAGCCCCACCGAGCGCGGATTGCCCGGCTCCAGCGGACCGTCGGAGCGAAGACCGAGCAGTACGCCCAATCGGGCGTTGTTGCCAACCTCGGGGTGGACATCGAGTGGCAGGTGGTACGCCAGCAGGCTGATATCGTTGCTCAGCAAGGTTTTCAGGCGGCGCTGCTTCATGCCGACGACGCGGGCATCTTCGTTTTTCCAGAAATACCCATGGTGGACCAGGACCACATCGGCGCCCGCCTCGACTGCCGCATCCAGTAATGCCTGGCTGGCCGTCACACCGCTGACGATCCGCGCCACCTGAGGACGCCCTTCGACCTGCAGACCATTGGGGCAGTAATCGGCAATCCTCGCGGCATCCAGATACCGGTCTGCTTCCTGAACCAGGGCAGTGAGCGCAACAGTCATGGCAACCTCTTGGTAGATGAGACACGGCTCGATAGATTTCTCGTCGAACCGCCGCGGCAAATCATGCACACATGAAGCTGCATTTCAGTTAGAGCTTCGTATAATGCCGCCACCTTAAGGGGCGCTCCACGCGCCCGCAACTCTGCCCGGACCCCTGCGCGATGTTCAATGCCCTACGTTTTCTCGGCTGGCCGTTGCTGGTCGGCCTGCTCGTAGCACTGCTGATCATCCAGCGCTATCCGCAGCTGGTGGGTATAAAGGAGCACGACATCGGGCTACAGCAGGCACCGCTGGTTGCCAGCGCACCGCAGCAGGGCCCTTATTCGTACGCCAACGCGGTGGCGGCCGCTGCGCCAGCAGTTGCCAACCTCTACACCACCAAGGTCATCGAGAAGACCGAGCAGCAACCGCTGTCCAAGGACCCGCTGTTTCAACGCTTCTTCAGTGACAACCTGCCGAGGCAACGGCGCATGGAGTCGAGCCTCGGTTCTGCGGTAATCATGAGCTCCGAAGGATACTTGCTCACCAACAACCATGTGACCGCCAACGCCGAGCAGATCGTCGTGGCCCTCAAGGATGGCCGGGAAACGCTGGCCCGGGTGATTGGCAGCGATCCGGAGACCGACCTTGCCGTGCTGAAGATCGACCTCGCAGACCTACCGGCCATCACGCTCGGCCATTCCGATCGCATACGCGTCGGCGACGTCACCCTGGCGATCGGCAACCCCTTCGGCGTCGGCCAGACCGTCACCATGGGCATCATCAGCGCCACCGGCCGCAATCAGCTGGGCCTGAATACCTATGAGGATTTCATCCAGACAGACGCTGCAATCAACCGCGGCAACTCGGGCGGCGCGCTGGTGGATGCCGGCGGCAACCTGATCGGCATCAATACCGCCATCATTTCCGAGTCTGGCGGTTCGCAGGGCATCGGCTTCGCGATACCGGTAAAGCTGGCGCTGGAAGTGATGAAGTCGATCATCGAGCACGGCCAGGTCATTCGTGGCTGGCTGGGCGTGGAGGTGCAGTCGCTGACTCAGGAGCTCGCGGAGTCCTTCGGTCAGGAAGGACGACCGGGAATCGTGGTGGCCGGTGTCTACCGCGACGGCCCGGCGGCACGCGCCGGGCTTCAGCCAGGCGACCTGATCCTGAGCATCGACGGGGTGCAGTCGGCCGACGGACGCAGCTCGATGAATCAGGTCGCCCGCGCGCGCCCAGGCGAGAACATCGACATCGACATCCTGCGCAATGGCAAGCCGCTGACCCTCACCGCCGAAGTTGGCATGCGACCACCGGTTAACGCTGCGCCGAAATAGCGATGACGCTCCTGCCAAAAGAGGGAAATGCCGCAACATGCTGCGCCCCTTCCACCGCAAGGTCGGCAAGGGCATGCAGTAAGCCTGCCCGAACCAGACTCAGCGTCAGCCGAGCGCAGCCAACAGCGCGTGATTCTGCTCCGGCGTACCGATGGTGATACGCAAGAACTGCTCGATACGTGGCTGCTTGAAATGCCGCACGATCACGCCCTGCTCGCGCAGGCTCGCGGCTACCGCGGCCGCATCGCGCTGCGGATGGCGTGCGAAAATGAAGTTCGCCGCCGATGGCAGAACCTCGAACCCCAGCCCCTGCATCGCCGTGACTACCGCCTCGCGACTGTCGATGACCTGCTGACAGGTCTGCTGGAAATGGGCGCGATCCTCGAACGCCGCCGCGGCGCCGGCGATGGCGATACGGTCCAGCGGGTAGGAATTGAAGCTGTTCTTGATCCGCTCCAGCGCCTCGATCAGATCCGGATGGCCGACCGCCAGCCCCACCCGAAGACCGGCCAGCGAACGCGACTTGGACAGCGTCTGCGTCACCAGCAGATTCGGATAACGGTCCACCAATGCGATGGCAGACTCACCGCCGAAATCCACATAGGCCTCATCGATCAGCACCACGGATTCAGTGTTCGCCTGCAATAGCTGCTCGATCGCCTGAAGTGGAAGCAGGCAGCCAGTCGGCGCATTCGGGTTAGGGAAGATGATGCCGCCGTTCGGCCGGTTGTAATCGGCCACATCGATCTGGAACTGTTCATCGAGCGCGACGGTTTCGTAGGCGATGCCATACAGCCCACAGTACACCGGGTAGAAGCTGTAGCTGATATCAGGAAACAGCAGCGGGCGGTCATGCTGGAACAAACCATGAAAGGCATGGGCTAGCACTTCGTCCGAGCCATTGCCGACGAAGACCTGAGCTGGGCACACACCGTAATATTCGGCCACGGCGTGCTTCAGCCGCTCGCCGTTCGGGTCCGGATACAGCCGCAGACCGTCGTTGAGCTCGGCCTGCATCGCGGTGATCGCACGTGGCGATGGGCCATAGGGGTTCTCGTTGGTGTTGAGCTTGACCAGCTTGCTCAGCTTGGGCTGCTCACCCGGCACATAGGGCACCAGGTCCTTGACGAAGGGGCTCCAGAATTTGCTCATCTGCCCTTCTCTCCTCGAAAGTGATCGGTTGGTCGTGAGGCGATAGTTCAAAACGCGTTGCCGAGTGGCGACGGCGAACGGGCATGAGCCAGTCCGTGCCGGCCGCCCAGCGTCAGCTCTTGATGCGGTACTCGGCGCTGCGCGCATGCGCCGTCAGCGATTCGCCGCGCGCCAGCACCGACGCCACCTTGCCCAACGTCGAGGCACCCTCGGCCGAGCAATTGATGATCGACGAGCGCTTCTGGAAGTCATACACACCCAGCGGCGAGGAGAAGCGCGCCGTGCCCGAGGTCGGCAGCACATGGTTCGGGCCAGCGCAGTAATCGCCCAGCGCCTCGGCGGTGTAACGCCCCATGAAGATCGCGCCGGCATGCCGAATCTGCGGCAGCCATTGCTCCGGCTCGGCGACCGAAAGCTCCAGGTGCTCAGGCGCGATACGGTTGGCGACATCGATCGCCTCCTGCATGTCGGCCACCTGAATCAGCGCACCACGGCCTTCGATGGAGGTACGGGCAATATCGGCACGCTCCAGCGTCGGCAGCAGGCGGGCGATGCTTTCGGCGACGCGATCAAGGAAAGCGGCATCCGGGCTGACCAGAATCGACTGGGCATCCTCGTCATGCTCGGCCTGGGAGAACAGGTCCATGGCGATCCAGTCCGGGTCGGTCTGGCCGTCGCAGACCACCAGGATTTCCGACGGGCCTGCAATCATGTCGATACCAACCTTGCCGAATACGTGACGCTTAGCAGTAGCAACATAGATGTTGCCCGGGCCGACGATCTTGTCCACCGGCGGCACGCTCTCGGTACCGTAGGCCAGCGCCGCGACCGCCTGCGCACCACCGATGGTAAAGACCCGATCGACGCCGGCAATGCAGGCCGCCGCGAGCACCAACTCATTGAGCTCGCCACGCGGGGTAGGCACGACCATGACCACTTCCGGCACACCAGCAACCTTGGCCGGAATGGCGTTCATCAGCACCGACGATGGATAGGATGCCTTGCCGCCCGGCACGTAGAGACCGGCGCGGTCCAGCGGGGTGACTTTCTGCCCCAGCACCGTGCCGTCGGCTTCGGTATAGGTCCAGGAGTCCTGTTTCTGCCGCTCGTGATAGCTGCGCACCCGCTCGGCAGCAATTTCGAGGGCCTCGCGCTGTTCTGGGGTAATCCGCTCGAGGGCCTGCTCCAGACGTGCGCGCGGCAGGATCAGATCAGCCATGGAGGCGACCTGTAATCCATCGAAGCGCTGGGTCAGCTCTACCAGCGCAGCATCGCCGCGCTCGCGCACAGCCTTGATGATCTCCAGCACTCGCTCGTTTACGCCATCGTCGGAAACGCTTTCCCAGCTCAACAGATGATCCAGATGACGTGCGAAGTCGGCATCGGCAGCGTTGAGTCGACGAATGGCGGAGGGAGCGGTCATAGCGGGCCTCATGGTTGGCTAGGCATCGGAAGCGGCCTGCTTCATTGCAATGGCACGAAGCGCAGGCCGGGCTCTCAGGCGCCGCTAGAATATCAAGCCCACCGTGCGGGCACCTGAGAATTTCAGCTATGGCACGGATAGGCAGGCGCGGTGGCGACCGCGAAACGCATCAATGCTGATGCTGCTGAACCGCCGTATGCAGGGTATCGATCAGCGCTTGGATACGCGCGTGCTGCATCTTCATCGAAGCCTTGTTCACCACCAGCCGCGAACTGATGTGTGCGATCAGTTCCTGGGGCTCCAGGCCATTGGCACGCAGGGTGTTGCCGGTGTCGACGACGTCGATGATCTTATCCGCCAGCCCCACCAGCGGCGCCAGCTCCATCGAGCCGTACAGCTTGATGATGTCGACCTGGCGGCCCTGCTCGGCGTAGTAGCGCTTGGCGACATTGACGAACTTGGTCGCCACGCGCAGGCGGCCCTTGGGCTCCGGCGCACCGACCTTGCCGGCGGTCATCAACTTGCAGTTGGCGATGCGCAGATCGAGTGGCTCGTAAAGCCCCTGGCCGCCGTACTCCATCAGCACATCCTTGCCGGCGACGCCGAGATCGGCCGCACCATGCTCGACGTAGGTGGGCACGTCGGTAGCGCGGACGATCAGCAGACGCACATCATCCTGAGTGGTCGGGATGATCAGCTTGCGGCTCTTGTCCGGGTTCTCGGTGGGCACGATGCCGGCTGCGGCGAGCAGCGGCAGGGTATCGTCGAGGATGCGGCCTTTGGACAGGGCGATGGTAAGCATGGAGCATATTTCCTTTGGAACCTCGGGTGGGCCCTCGCTAGTCAAGGGCCCGCTAGCCATCCGTCTTGCGAAAACCTAGCCCGGCACGCGGCGAATCTTCGCGCCCAGCAGCTGCAGCTTCTCTTCGATGCACTCGTAGCCACGATCAATGTGGTAGATGCGATCGATCAGCGTATCGCCCTCGGCAACCAGGCCGGCGATGACCAGGCTTGCCGACGCGCGCAGATCGGTCGCCATGACCGGCGCACCTTTGAGACGCTCGACGCCGGTGACAATGGCGGTATTGCCTTCGACCAGAATCTGCGAGCCCATGCGGTTCATCTCGTAGACGTGCATGAAGCGATTCTCGAAAACGGTCTCGATCACCGTGCCGGTGCCTTCGGCAATGGCGTTCAGCGCAATGAACTGCGCCTGCATGTCGGTCGGAAACGCGGGGTATGGCGCAGTCCGCACGTTGACTGCCTTTGGCCGCTTGCCCTTCATGTCCAACTCGATCCAGTCGCTACCGGTGTCGATATGCGCGCCAGCCTCAACCAGCTTGTGCAGCACAGCTTCGAGCAGCGTTGCGTCGGTATCCTTCAAGCGAACACGGCCACCAGTGGCAGCCGCCGCGACCAGATAGGTCCCGGTTTCTATACGGTCGGGCATCACGCTGTAACGACCACCGCCAAGACGTTTGACCCCATCGATGGTGATGGTGTCGGTGCCGGCACCGGAAACCTTAGCACCCATGGAGTTGAGGAAGTTGGCCAGGTCAACCACCTCGGGCTCACGCGCGGCGTTTTCCAGCACGCTGCGGCCGTTGGCCAGCGCGGCGGCCATCATGATGTTTTCGGTACCGGTCACACTTACCGTATCGAAGAAGAAATGCGCACCACGCAATCCACCGGCAGGCGCCTTGGCCTTGATGTAGCCACCTTCGACGTCAATGTGCGCGCCCATGGCTTCGAGACCACGGATGTGCAGATCGACCGGCCGCGAGCCAATGGCGCAACCGCCGGGCAAGGCAACTTCGGCTTCGCCAAAACGCGCGACCATCGGGCCGAGCACCAGGATCGAGGCGCGCATGGTCTTCACCAGCTCATAGGGCGCAACCAGCGTCTTGATGCTGCTGGCGTCCACTTCGACACTGAGCTTTTCGTCGATGACCGGCTGCACGCCCATGCGACCGAACAGCTCGATCATCGTGGTGATGTCGTGCAGGTGCGGCAGGTTGCATACCGTGACAGGGGTGTCGGCCAACAAAGTGGCGGCCAGAATCGGCAGGGCGGAGTTCTTCGCACCGGAAATGCGAATCTCGCCATCGAGGCGAATACCGCCGGTAATGATCAGTTTGTCCATGAGTATTCCCGTAAGCCGCAGGCTGTAAGCACTGCCGAAGGGGGCGGCGCAGTCAATTCGACGCGCTCTGCCTGGAATGAGTGGAGGTGCTGGCCGCCAGCGATCAGGCGCGCCCGGCCCAGTCGACGCGACTGAAGAACTTCATGGTGACGGCGTGAATGCTGCCGTCGGCGATCCAGGGGTTGAGGTGGGCGTATATCTGCTGCTGGCGTTTGACCGGGCTCAGACCGGCCAGCTCGTCACTGATCACGTTGAGCTGGAAGTTGCAGCCTTCGCCTTCCACTTCTACCTGGGCACCTGGAATCTTCTGTTCCAGGAAATTCTTCACTTCTTGGGCCTGCATGTTCAACCTCGATCGGCGCAGGACGCGCACGGGCCGATCATCATACAAAAAAGCCCGAAGGCTGCGAACCCCGAACCTCGCCGAACCAACGGAGATGTCTCAATCGAGCGTCTCGGCGCCCTGGTCACGGCTACGCGAATGGCGTGGCCGACCGCTATCGCTTTGCACGGCGGGAAAGCGTGAGGAGGCGAAGCGCACCACCAGAATCGCCAACGCCAGAAGCAGGATCGCACCGGATACGTAGACCACGCCCATGTCAGGACGATGGTGGTGGGAAACATCGGAGATCAACAGGCGGGTCAGCGCGGTAATCGCCACGTAGATCAGGAATCGCACCGGCATGTGGTTGGTCTTGAAATAGATCCCGACCATCGCACCCAGCTCTAGGTAGATGAACAGCAGCAGGATGTCATCGACCGTGATATGGCCCTTCTCGACCATGCCGAGAAAGGCCATGACCGCCGCCCAGGCCGTCACCGCGCCGATCGCAAACAGCGCCAGGTAGTGGAACGTCTCGACCAGCAGATTGCCCAGCGATTCGGCCAGCTCATGCACGCTATCGCGCAGCCCTTCCGCCCAGCGCAGTTTCATACGGCTATTCCTTTCAGACCCGGGATGCTTCCAGCGGCAGGATATCCAGCAAGCCGGACACCTTGGCAATCTTTTCCATATCGTCAGGTAACGCAGTGACGCGCAGTTCGACGCCGGCGGCCTTGGCATCGCGCATGAACGCCAGCAGGAGAGAAAGCCCGACACTGCTGGACCGCTCGATCGCCGAGCAATCCAGCATCAGTGCCGAGCGGCTGTCCGCGATCAGCGCTCGCCCGGCCTCGCGCAGCGCAGGCCCGCTGCTATAGTCAAGCACGCCGATCATGCGCAGTTCGCCTTCGGCACCACGCTCGATACGCGCCTCACTCATCGCCTGCGGCCTGCTGACCGGCCTCGGTGTCCTTGGTTCGCGCCACCACCTCGGCCCAACCATCGATGGTCTTGTCCAGATCGCCGCCGTTACGCTGCATGGAATCGGCGAACTGATCGCGGAACAGCTTGCCAATGTTAATGCCATTGATGATCACATTGCGCACCCGCCACTCGCCAGCGTTGACCATGGTGTAGGACACTGGATAGATCTCGCCCTGGCGCCCTACCACCTCCATGCCGACGCTGGTGCGCTTGTCATCAGCCTTGCCGCTCGACGGCAGCACGCGGATCTGCTGGTTGTTGTATTCCAGCAGGGCGTTGCCATAGAACTGCATCAGGCTGCGCTTGAAATTCTCCTGGAAGCGCGTCATCTGCTCAGGCGAGGCGTTGCGCGAATATTTGACGGTCATGATGCTGCGCGAGATGCCTTCGGCATCGACGACCGGGCCAAGAATCTCGTTCAGCGAGTCATAGAAAGCCGCCGGATCGTTGCGGTACTGCTCCTTGTTGGCCTTCAGATCGGCCAGCAACTCATCGGTGGTCTGCTGAATGACCTGGTGGGCTGTCAGCGCAGCGTGGGAGAACATGGGCAGAACGGCCAACAGAATCAGCAGGCCGCGGCGCAAGGCAGTCATCATGTGCATCTCCTTCAATCTTTGTTAACCGAGTTGAGCAGGAATTTGCCGATCAGATCCTCGAGCACCAGCGAGGACTGGGTGTCCTGAATGGTGTCGCCATCCGCGAGCAACTCCTCCTCACCGCCGACGCTGATGCCGATGTACTTCTCACCCAGCAGCCCTGCGGTAAGGATCGAAGCCGTCGAGTCGGCCGGCAGGATGTCGACATCCTGCTGGATTTCCAGCGTGACTCGTCCGGTGTAGCTGTCACGATCCAGGTCGATCGCGGTGACCTTGCCGATGGTCACGCCAGCCATGGTCACCTTGGATCGGACAGTCAATCCGGCAATATTGTCGAAATAGGCATACAGCTTGTAAGTGTCGGCATCAGTAACGCTCAGCCCGCTGACACGCAGTGACAGCAGCAGCAAGGCCAGCAGCCCGGCAAGCAGGAACAGCCCGACACCCATTTCCAGTGTGCGGATACGCATCAGAAATCTCCAAACATCAACGCGGTCAAAATGAAATCGAGGCCGAGCACCGCCAGCGAGGCGTAAACCACAGTCCGGGTGGTGGCACGGCTGATACCTTCGGAGGTCGGGTCGCAATCGTAGCCCTGGAACACGGCGATCCAGGTCACTACCAGCGCAAAGACGACGCTCTTGATAACGCCGTTGAGCACATCGGAACTGAAGTCGACGCTGTTCTGCATGTTGGCCCAAAACGAGCCTTCGTAGACACCGAGCCACTCCACCGCCACCATCGCTCCGCCCCAGATTCCGACCACGTTGAAGATCAGCGTCAGCAGCGGCAGCGAGATGAAACCGGCCCAGAGGCGCGGCGCGATGATGTACTTGAGCGGATCGACTCCGATCATTTCCAGGCTCGAGAGCTGCTCGGTCGACTTCATGTTGCCGATCTCGGCCGCCAGAGCCGAGCCGGCACGCCCGGCGAACAGCAGCGCAGTAACCACCGGACCGAGCTCGCGCAACAGGGTCAGTGCGACCATCTGCCCAACCGCCTGCTCGGAGCCGTAGCTGCTGAGAATGTTGTAGCCCTGCAGCGCCAACACCATGCCGATGAAGATGCCGGAGACAACTACAATGGCCAGTGACAGCACACCAACCGAATAGAGCTGCTTGACCAACAGCGAAAAACCGTTACGCAGCCCGCTTCGCCCGAACAGCGCATGCACGAGAAATATCGTCGAGCGCCCCAGGGCTGCCAGCACATCCAGTCCGGCGCGACCGAGCAGGGCAATCCGATCCAACAACGAACGCTTACGCATCGGTGCCTCTCAGTAGATCGTCGGCATAGGCCGGTGCAGGAAAATGGAATGGCACCGGCCCGTCGGCTGCGCCCGTCATGAATTGCCTGATGCGCGGATTGTTCGACTCCATCAGCTCCGCCGGCGTGCCCTGGCCAAGCACCTGGGCATCGCCAACCACGTAGATGTAGTCGGCAATGGACGCGGTTTCGGCCAGATCGTGGGAGACCACGATACTGGTGATGCCCAGCGCGTCGTTGAGCAGGCGAATCAGCCGCACGAGAACGCCCATCGCAATCGGATCCTGTCCGGCGAAGGGTTCGTCATACATCAGAATCTGCGGATCCAGGGCAATCGCCCGCGCCAGCGCGACACGCCGCTTCATGCCACCGGACAGCTCGTCGGGCATCAGCTCGATGGCGCCACGTAGCCCTACCGCTTCGAGCTTCATCAGCACGATGTCGCGGATCATCTCGTCTGGGAGCTTGGTATGCACCCGCAGCGGAAACGCAACGTTCTCGAACACGTCGAGATCGGTGAACAGTGCCCCGCTCTGGAACAGCACACCCATCTGCTTGCGCATGTCGAACAGCTCGCTGCGCGAGAGGCTCGGCAGATTGTTGCCCGCCACCCAGACTTCACCACGCGACGGCATCAGCTGCGCAGCGATCAGGCGCAGCAGCGTCGTCTTGCCACAACCGGACGGCCCCATGATGGCCGTAACCTTCCCTCGCGGTATGGCGATATCGACATCGTTGAAAATACTGCGCTCGCCTCGCTTGAAGGTCACTCCCTTCAGCTCGACGGCGAAGTCATTGCAGGCGCTCATCTGGTCTCCTTGCATGCAGTCTGCGAAACAGACGGCTCCCGATGACGCTGGGATACTTTCTGCCCTGACCGTTTTCGGCGGCGCACTATAGCATCGCGCCAGAGGCCGCCCAACCGATGAGCGTTTCGGCAGATGACGAGCGACGCCCCGTTCAGCTTCGGTTCAGCTCAGGCTGATCAAATTGATTGTGCCGACCCACAGTGATGTGCCGACATTTTCCATGAGTCCGCAACGGATTCTCGCTATAATCCCCGCCTTTTAATCGGACGACCTCGCCAGCCATGAGCCAGAGCAGCCAATTGATCGAAACCGCGCAACGCACCATCCGCCTGGAAATAGAAGCGGTTGAGCAGTTGAACGCACGTATCGATGCCGATTTCGTGCAGGCTTGCGAGCTGATCCTTGGCTGCAAGGGCCGAGTGGTCGTGGTTGGCATGGGCAAATCCGGGCACGTCGGCCGCAAGATCGCCGCCACATTGGCCAGCACCGGCACCGCTGCCTTCTTCGTGCACCCCGCCGAGGCCAGCCATGGCGACATGGGCATGATCACTCAGGACGACGTGGTCCTCGCCCTTTCCAACTCCGGCACCACCAGCGAGATCGTCACCCTGTTACCGCTGATCAAGCGGCTCGGCATCACCCTGATCAGCATGACCGGCAACCCCAACTCGGTACTGGCCAAGGCCGCTGCGGTGAATCTGGACGCTAGCGTCGCCATCGAAGCCTGCCCGCTGAACCTCGCGCCGACCTCCTCCACCACTGCCAGCCTGGTGCTCGGCGATGCCCTGGCTATCGCGCTGCTCGAGGCTCGTGGGTTCACTGCTGAAGATTTCGCCTTCTCTCACCCGGGCGGCGCGCTGGGCCGCCGCCTGCTGTTGAAAGTCGAGCACGTCATGCATACCGGCGAGCGCTTGCCGAGGGTTCCGCGCGGCACATCGCTGCGCGACGCCCTGCTGGAAATGACGCAAAAGGGCCTGGGCATGACCGTCATCGTCGAAGCGGACGGACGACTCGCCGGCATCTTCACCGACGGCGATCTGCGCCGTGCGCTGGACAAGGGAGTCGACGTTCGCCAGACGCGCATCGACGAGATCATGACCGTGCACGGCAAGACCGCCCATGCTGAGATGCTCGCCGCCGAGGCTCTGAAGATCATGGAAGACCACAAGATCAGTTCGCTGGTAGTCGTCGATGACCAGGAGTTGCCGATTGGTGCGCTGAACATGCACGACCTCCTGCGCGCGGGGGTGATGTAATGCACGAACACCTGCTGCAACGCGCCCGCGACATTCGCCTGGCGATCTTCGACGTCGATGGTGTGCTCACCGATGGCCGCCTTTATTTCCTGACCGACGGCAGCGAGTTCAAGACGTTCAACACACTGGACGGCCACGGCATCAAGATGCTGATCAACTCCGGCGTGCGCACCGCGATCATCAGCGGGCGCAAGACGCCCGTGGTAGAGCGTCGAGCGCAGAACCTCGGTATCCAGCACCTTTATCAGGGGCGCGAGGACAAGCTGGTCGTGCTCGACGAACTGCTGACCGAACTTGGCCTGAGCTACTCTGAAGTAGCCTATCTCGGTGACGACCTGCCTGATCTGCCGGTGATACGCCGCGTAGGCCTCGGCATGGCCGTGGCCAGCGCCGACACCTTCGTTCGTGAACATGCCCACGGCGTTACCCTGGCCCGCGGTGGCGAGGGTGCGGCACGCGAGTTCTGCGAACTGATCATGCGCGCGCAGGGCACCCTCGCCGCCGCGCAAAACGCATATCTGTAGGGGTCTGCATGCTTCGCAAAATGCGCTTCGCTGTCCTGCTGACGCTGATCGCCGCCCTGCTGGTGGCGGTCGGCTACTGGAACATCCGGCCGGAAAGCTTCATGCAGGAGCCGTCCGTCGCCAGTGGCGCAACGCCTGATGTCGACTTCTATGTGATCAATTCCCGCACGGTGCAATATCAGCCCGACGGCAAGCGCAACTACGAACTGACCGCAGACAAGCTCGAGCACATCAAGGCGAGCGACATCAGCCTGCTGACCAAACCGGATCTGCTGTCCTATCGCGGCACCGAACTGCCGTGGCACGTGCGTAGTGAGCGCGGCGAAGTATCGGCCGAAGGCGACGAGGTGCTGCTGATCGATCAGGTCAAGGTCGAGCGAACCGACGCCAAGGGGCGCCCGACGATCCTGACCACCAGCCGCCTGACGGTATGGCCGGAGAAGGATTATGCCGAGACAAACCAAGCCGTTAGAATCGAGGCCGCCAATGGCGTGACCACGGCAACCGGCATGAAAGCGTACATGGATGACGGCAGGATGCTCCTGCTGTCCAACGTAAGAGGCCAGCATGAGCTGCGTTAAGACTCTCCCCCTCCTGCTCGGTTTGAGCGCATTCTGGCTTGGCGCCAGCGCCTGGGCGCTTCCCGAGGACCGTGAACAACCAATCCGCGTTCAAGCCGACACCGCCGAACTGGACGACCGACAGGGCGTGGCGGTCTACCGCGGCGACGTGGTCATCACCCAGGGCACGATGAAGATCACCGGCGACACGGTGACCATTACCCAGGATGACAACGGCGACGTCGAAGTCTTCACCTCCATCGGCAAGCCGGCCTACTACGAGCAGAAGCCTGCGGTGGACAAGGAGATCGTCAAAGCCTACGGCCTGACCATCCAGTATTTCGCCGCCAACGAGCGGATCGTGCTCATCGATCAGGCCAAGGTCGTTCAGGAAGGCAACACCTTCGAAGGCGAGAAGATCGTCTATGACACCCGTCGGCAGATCGTCAACGCCGGGCGCGCCACCAATGCCGATGTCACCACGCCGCGCCCGCGCGTGGACATGGTGATCCAGCCGCGCAAAAACGGTCAGGCTGCGGAGCAGCCCGAGTAATGGCCGTTCTCAAAGCCCAGCATCTGGCCAAGAGCTACAAGAGCCGGCAGGTCGTGCGCGATGTCAGCCTGTCCATTGAAAGCGGGCAGATCGTCGGCCTGCTCGGCCCCAACGGCGCCGGCAAGACCACCTGCTTTTACATGATCGTCGGCCTGGTGAATGCCGACCAGGGCCGCGTGCTGATCGATCAGGACGACGTCACCCACCTGCCGATGCACGGGCGCGCACGGGCCGGCATTGGCTACCTGCCACAGGAGGCCTCGATCTTTCGCAAGCTCTCGGTCGCCGACAACATCATGGCCATTCTCGAGACCCGCAAGGATCTGGACCGCAACGGCCGTCAGCAGGCGTTGGAAGGCCTACTGCAGGAATTCCATATAAACCATATCCGCGACAGCCTCGGCATGAGCCTCTCTGGAGGTGAAAGACGCCGCGTGGAGATTGCCCGCGCACTGGCCACCGCACCGAAGTTCATCCTGCTAGATGAACCCTTTGCCGGTGTGGACCCGATTTCAGTGGGCGATATCAAGCAGATCATCCATCACCTCAAGGCCAAGGGCATCGGCGTGCTGATCACCGATCACAACGTCCGCGAGACCCTGGATATCTGCGAGACGGCCTACATCGTCAACGACGGGCAACTGATTGCCGAGGGCGATGCGCAGACCATCCTGAGCAATCAGCTGGTCAAGGAAGTCTATCTGGGCCACGAATTCCGCCTGTAAGGCGGATTTTTTGCTCGGCTCGGCAAATCGGCTCTAGGCAAAGGCTTCATCGGCAGGCATATAATTTGCTTTCTGCCGGCGCCCCGCGCACGGCATGTCGGAATGGGCGCGGTTGCGCCGGCATAAAAGGTTCGAAGTCCTCTGCCATGAAACCATCGCTAGTCCTGAAGATGGGCCAGCAGCTGACGATGACACCGCAGCTGCAACAGGCCATACGGCTCCTCCAGCTATCCACCCTCGATCTGCAACAGGAGATCCAGGAGGCGCTGGACTCCAATCCCATGCTCGAGCGCGAAGAAGACGGAGACGACTTCGACAGCTCCGACCCTATGGCCGAGGCCGCTGAACGGCCAGGCGACACCGTCACCGAGAAGAGCAGCACCCAGGAAAGCGCCTACGAGGAGCCCTCTCATAGCAGTGACAGCCTGGACGACAGCGACGGCGACTGGGGCGAGCGGATTCCCAGCGAGCTTCCGGTCGACACCGTCTGGGAAGACATCTACCAGACCAGCGCCAGCAGCCTGCCCAGCAACGATGACGACGAGTGGGATTTCACCAGCCGGACATCGAGCGGCATAAGCCTGCAGAGCCATCTGCTGTGGCAGCTGAACCTCGCGCCAATGAGCGACACCGACCGGCTGATCGCGACCACCCTCATCGACTGCATCAATGAACAGGGTTATCTCGAAGAGACGCTGCAGGAAATCGTCGACTCGTTCGATCCCGAGCTGGAAATCGAACTCGACGAGGTCGAGGTCGTTCTGCGTCGTATCCAGCAATTCGAACCGGCCGGCATCGGCGCACGTGACCTGCGTGAGTGCCTGCTGTTGCAGCTGCGCCAACTGCCCGACCGCACACCATGGCTGAGCGAAGCGAAGCGTCTGGTCAGCGACTATCTGGACATCCTCGGCAGCCGGGATTACAGCCTTCTGATGCGGCGAATGAAGATCAAGGAAGACGATCTGCGCCAAGTCATCGAACTGATCCAGAGCCTGAACCCGCGCCCGGGGTCGCAGATCGAGGCGAGCGAGCCGGAATATGTGGTGCCCGACGTGATCGTGCGCAAGCACAATGATCGCTGGCTGGTCGAGCTGAATCAGGAAGCCATGCCGCGCCTTCGCGTCAACGCGCAATACGCCGGCTTCGTCAAACGCGCCGACTCCAGCGCGGACAACACCTTCATGCGCAACCAGCTGCAGGAAGCGCGCTGGTTCATCAAGAGCCTGCTCAGCCGCAACGAGACCCTGATGAAGGTGGCGACTCAGATCGTCGAACACCAGCGCGCCTTCCTCGAGCATGGTGACGAGGCAATGAAGCCTCTGGTACTGCACGACATCGCCGAGGCGGTGGGCATGCATGAGTCGACCATCTCCCGCGTGACCACGCAGAAATACATGCACACGCCACGCGGCATCTACGAACTCAAATACTTCTTCTCCAGCCACGTCAGCACGGCGGAAGGCGGCGAATGTTCGTCCACCGCGATCCGCGCGATCATCAAGAAACTGGTCGCCGCGGAAAACCAGAAAAAGCCGTTGAGCGACAGCAAGATCGCTGGTTTACTGGAAGCGCAGGGCATCCAGGTGGCCCGCCGCACAGTTGCGAAGTACCGCGAGTCGCTCGGTATCGCACCATCCAGCGAGCGCAAACGTCTACTGTGATCGGCCCCTGGTCGAACTGTCCCGGCGCAGGCCTACCAACCTGCTCTTCGTACAAGGCAAAGGAGATAGCAGTATGCAAGTCAACATCAGCGGTGTTCATCTGGAAGTAACCGATGCCCTGCGTGACTACATCGAGGAGAAATTCGATCGGCTTGCTCGCCACTTCGACCGCATCATCAGCGTTCAGGTGATCCTCCAGGTCGAGAAACTCAAGCAGAAAGCCGAAGCAACCTTGCACGTCGCAGGCCGCGAAGTCGTGGCCATCGCCGATCACGAAGACATGTACGCTGCCGTCGACCTGTTGGTCGACAAGCTCGATCGCCAGTTGATCAAGCACAAGGAGAAGCAGCTCGACCACACACAGGGCGCTGTCACCCGCTGACTCCAATATGATCCGACTCGAAAACATCCTCACCCCCGGGCGTTCCTTGGTGAACGTCCCGGGCGGTAGCAAGAAGCGCGTCCTGGAACAGATCGCCAAGGTGATCGCCCAGGACCTTATCGATCTCGATTCCCAGACCATCTTCGAAAGCCTGATCGCGCGCGAGAAGCTCGGCTCGACCGGCTTCGGCAACGGCATCGCCATCCCGCACTGCCGCATGGTTGGCTGCAATGCGCCGCTGAGCGCCGTTCTGCGCCTGCAGACGCCAGTGGATTTCGACGCCATCGACGGCGCGCCGGTGGACCTGCTGTTCGTCCTGCTGGTACCGGAGGCCGCCACCGACGAGCATCTCGAACTGCTGCGCCAGATCGCCAGCATGCTCGACCGCGAAGACGTACGCCAACGACTGCGCCAGGCGCCGAGCAACGAAAGCCTCTACCAGGTGGTGGTCGACGTGCAGAACGGGGCATAGATGCGGCTTATCATCGTCAGTGGACGCTCGGGTTCGGGCAAGAGCACTGCACTGAACGTGCTCGAGGACAACGGTTTCTATTGCATCGACAACCTGCCTGCCGGACTGTTGCCTGAGCTTGCCGAGCGCGCCCTGCTGCACACTGAGCTGCTGCATCCGCAGGTCGCCGTGTCGATCGACGCGCGCAACCTGCCCAGCCAGCTCAAGCGCTTCCCCGAGCTACTCGAAGAAGTCCGCGCCAAGCACATCCAGTGCGATGTGCTCTATCTGGATGCCGACGATGAGACCCTGCTCAAGCGCTTCTCGGAAACCCGCCGCCGCCATCCACTGACCAACGAAAATCGCTCTCTGGCCGAAGCGATCCATGATGAGGAGTTGCTGCTCGCAGCGATCATCGATCACGCCGACCTGAAAATCGACACCACCCATCTCAATCTCTATCAGCTGCGCGACGTGCTCAAGTTGCGCTTGCTCAACAAGCCTGAGCCGGGCACCGCTTTTCTGGTCGAGTCATTCGGTTTCAAGCGCGGGATGCCGGTCGATGCCGATCTTGTGTTCGACGTACGTTGCCTGCCCAACCCTTACTGGAAAGCCGAGCTTCGCGACTTTTCCGGGCTAGACCAGCCGGTGATCGACTACCTCAGCGCCCAGGCCGACGTGGAGGAAATGTTCCAGGATATCCACGGCTATCTGAGCAAATGGCTGCCGCGCTTTGCAGCCAGCAACCGCGCATATGTCACCATCGCCATCGGCTGCACCGGCGGCCATCATCGCTCGGTCTACCTGGCCGAACGGCTAGGCCAGGCGTTGAGAGAACCGCTGAAGAACCTGCAGGTCCGTCATCGGGACCTCGCCTAGGAATACCTGCACCATGCCCGCCCGCGAAGTCACCATCATCAACAAACTCGGCCTGCACGCGCGCGCTGCCGCCAAGTTCGTCGCCGTTGCCAATCGCTACCCCTGCAAGATTCGCGTTGGCCGCTGTCCGGCCACGCTGGTCGACGGAAAGAGCATCATGGCGGTCATGATGCTCGCCGCCAGCAAAGGCACCACCGTGCACCTGGACACCGAAGGTGAACAGGAAGAGGACGCACTGAACGCGCTGACCGCGCTGATCGACGACTATTTCGAAGAAGGCGAGTAGACACCTTGCCACAGCGGCGCGAATCGTTGCCGACCGCGCCGCGCCTACCTTACTTGCCAGCGACCATCATTCGCTCGATCAACACCGAGCCGGTCCGCACGTTGCCGCGCGTTTCCACATCGCAACCGACCGCCACGATCTGGCGGAACATGTCGCGCAGATTTCCGGCAATCGTTACTTCCTGTACCGGGAACTGGATCTCGCCATTCTCGACCCAATAGCCGCCGGCGCCACGAGAATAGTCGCCGGTCACCAGATTCAGGCCCTGTCCCATCAGCTCCGTCACCAGCAGGCCCCGGCCCATGCGCCGGATCAACGCCGCCTGATCCTCCTCCCCATGGCTGACGAACAGGTTGTGCACCCCCCCGGCATTGGCCGTACTGGGCATACCGAGCTTGCGCCCGGAATAGGTCGAAAGCACATAGGAGAGCAAGCGACCGTTTTCCACGAACGGCTTGGCATAGGTTGCCAGGCCATCGCCATCGTAGCTGGCACTACCGAGGGCACGGGGAATGTGCGGACGCTCATCGAGGCTCAGCCACTCGGGAAACAGCGTCTGCCCCAGGGCATCCTCGAGATAGGACGCCTTGCGGTAGAGATTTCCGCCGGAAATCGCTGCAATGAAGTGGCCAAACAGACCGGTCGCCAGCTCGGGGGCGAAAAGTACCGGCACTTCGCAGGTAGGAACCGGGCGCGCGCCCAGACGTCGCACGGCACGCTCGGCTGCGCGCCGGCCGATGGTCTGCGGGTCGAGCAGCGCCTCGCCGATGCGATTGACGTCGTAGAAATAGTCACGCTGCATCTGCCCTTCGCTCTCGGCGATCATCACGCAACTCAGGCTGTGACGGCTGCTGCAATAGCCCCCGATGAAGCCGTTGCTGTTGCCATAGGCGCGGCAGCCCTGATGGGTATTTAGCGTAGTGCCGTCTGCGTTGCGGATACGCTGATCGAAGGCGAACGCGGCGTCTTCACAGCTGAGCGCCTGCTCGATGGCCTGTTCGGGGGTGACCGCCCACGGATGGTAAAGATCGAGATCGGGAAGCTCGCGAGCCATCAGCGTAGCGTCAGCGAGGCCAGCAAATTCGTCCTCCGAGGCATGCCTGGCGATGGCCAGCGCGGCGGCTACGGTTTCACGGATGGCGTCGTCACCACTGCCGGTGGTGCTCGCAGTGCCTTTGCTCTGGCCGACATAGAGCGTGATGCCGAAGCCTTGGTCGCGATTGAACTCGACCGTCTCCACCTCGCGCTGACGCACTGTGGTCGACAGCCCCTGCTCCATGGAGACCGAAACCTCGCTGGCGCTGGCGCCCTGCCGGCGCGCTTCCTCGATGATGCGCTCGACCTTCTCGCGCAAACCGGGCAGCGCGTGCGGGCCGATGCCCTCTACTTCACTCATAAGCACTCCCAAACCACTGCAATCGAATCAAGTTGCAACCTGACGCCGCTCCTCTGAAGCCTGCTGCCAGGGCTGCTGTTATCATGGCGGCATTTCCTAGTGGACCATCCCCATGTCTGAACACTCCGACGCCGAAGATTTCGACGAAAAAAGCAAGTCCCAGGTCAAACGCGAGCTGCTTGCCCTGCAGGAGCTTGGCGAGCGGCTAACTACCCTCAAGCCCGACCTCATCGCTCGCCTGCCGCTGAGCGACGCGTTGCAGAAGGCGCTGGCCGAGGCGCCGAAACACAAGGCGCATATCGCGCGCAAACGGCACATCCAGTACATCGGTAAGCTGATGCGCGACCAGGATGTCGATGCCATTCTCGCGCTGGTCGATCAACTGGACGCCTCGACGCGCCAATACAACGAGCGCTTCCATGCGCTGGAGCGCTGGCGTGACCGTCTGATCGGCGGTGACGACGCCACCCTGGAAGCGTTTGTAACCGAATACCCCGAGACCGACCGCCAGCATCTGCGCGGGCTGATCCGCCACGCCCAGCACGAGGCGGCGCGCGACAAGCCGCCGGCCGCCAGCCGCAAGATATTCAAGTACATCCGCGAACTGGACGAAGCCAAACGCGGCTTGCGCTGACGGCAATCTCAACCCGTACCTCAACCTCTACCCTTGAAGCTCGCGGCTGGCACTCGCCGCGGCTTCACGCACCCGTTCCGCCTACGGTTATCTCGTCGATCTTCAGGGTCGGCTGGCCGACGCCCACCGGCACCGACTGCCCATCCTTGCCACAGGTGCCGACACCGCTGTCGAGCGCCAGGTCGTTACCGACCATCGACACCCGGTTCATCACCTCGGGGCCATTGCCTATCAGCGTCGCGCCCTTCACCGGCGCGGTGATCTTGCCGTCCTCGATCAGATAGGCCTCACTGGTGGAGAAGACGAACTTGCCGCTGGTGATGTCGACCTGACCGCCGCCGAGGCTGGCGCAGTAGATGCCCTTCTTCACCGAGCGAATGATTTCCTGCGGATCGCTTTCGCCGGCCAGCATGTAGGTGTTGGTCATGCGCGGCATCGGTAGATGCGCGTAAGACTCGCGGCGGCCGTTACCGGTCGGCGCTACGCCCATAAGGCGGGCGTTTAACTTGTCCTGGATATAACCCTTGAGAATGCCGTTCTCGATCAGCGTGGTGCATTGGGTCGGCGTGCCTTCGTCATCGACGCTGAGCGAACCTCGGCGATCCGCCAGGGTACCGTCATCGACGATGGTGCACAGGCTGGACGCCACCTTCTGCCCAATCCGGCCACTGTAGGCCGAGCTGCCCTTGCGATTGAAATCACCCTCCAGGCCATGGCCGACGGCCTCGTGCAACAGCACGCCGGACCAGCCAGGCCCAAGCACGACCGGCAAGGAACCGGCCGGTGCCGGCACCGCTTCGAGGTTGACCAGCGCCTGACGCAATGCCTCGCGGGCGTAGCCCATGGCGCGATCCTCGGTGAGGAAGTACTGGTAGCCGGTACGCCCGCCGCCACCCTGGCCACCGCGCTCGCGGCGGCCGTTCTGCTCGACGATCACGCTGACGTTGAAACGCACCAGAGGGCGGATATCGGCCGCCATACCACCGTCCATTCCGGCCACCAGGATATGCTCCCAGACGCCCGCTAGGCTTACAGTCACCTGCTTGATGCGAGGGTCCAGCGCCCTGGTCGCGACGTCGATGCGCTTGAGCAGCTCGACCTTCTCGGCACGGCCGAGCCCGTCGAGCGGATTGTCCTGCGCGTACAACGGCGCGAATGCCGCCCTGGACAGCACCTTGACCTGGCCTTGCTGGCCGCTGCGCGCGATGGAGCGTGCAGCCTGAGCCGCCTGACGCAATGCATCGGCAGTGATCGCGTTGCTGTAGGCGAAACCGGTTTTCTCGCCGGACAGTGCGCGCACGCCGACGCCCTGCTCCAGATGGAAGCCGCCCTCCTTGACGATGCCATCCTCGAGCACCCAGGACTCGGAAACCTGATCCTGAAAGTACAGGTCCGCCGCATCCACGCCGGGCCCGGCGAGTTCACCGAGCAAGCCTGGCAGGTCATCGATACCCAGGCCGCCAGGTGTCAGCAGTCGCTCGGTGACAGGTAACAGCAGTTCACTCATATTCACTCCAAACGGTCCGTGGCCAGGCACGGTACGGAAAATCGGCGGTGGCGCTGCAGCGGCATTCGCTGGCGGATGGCAGCCTGTTCGGACGCATCCCGAGCGGCAACCAAAGCCGCCTCGCCAGTCGCCTGCTCGCACAGCAGACGGCCCCATGGGTCCACGATAGACGAATGCCCATGGGTGAGGCGACCACCAGGATGCTCTCCACCCTGTGCGGCAGCCAGGATATAGCACTGAGTCTCGATGGCACGGGCACGAATCAACGTCGCCCAGTGCGCTTCACCGGTCACCGTGGTGAACGCCGACGGCACGCTGATCAACTCGGCACCTGCCGCCCTCAGCGCACCATACAGCTCGGCGAAACGCAGGTCATAACACACGCTCAGCCCCAAGCGTCCAACCGGTGTGTCGGCGATCACCAGCCGTTGCCCCGCCGCATAGTCGTCCGATTCACGGTAGTGACCACGGTTGTCAGCGACCTCCGCATCGAACAGATGCAGCTTGTCGTAGCGCGCCACCCGCTGCCCCTGATCATCGAACAGCAGAGAGCAGGCATTCGGCTTGCCCTGCGGGTCGTCGTCGGGCGGTAACGGCAAGGTGCCGGCTACGATCCACAACCTGAGGTCACGGGCGACCTGTTTCAACCAGGGCAGGATCGACCCGTCGCCAGCGGCTTCGGCGCGACCCAGTTGCGGCAGATCGCTGCGGCCCATTGCGGCGAAGTTCTCCGGTAGCACCGCCAGCCGCGCGCCCGCTTCGGCCGCCTGCTCGAGCAGCTCGCGCGCGCGGGCCAGATTGAGCGTTACATCCGCCTGGCTGGCCATCTGAATCACGGCTAAGGACATGCTATCCCCGATGCTGAAAGACCCGGCTCGATGCGGATCAGTTGGGCTTTTCGAATGGTTTGTCGAAGCTGATCTTAGGCGCCTGCCAAGGCCCCTTGACGTCGTACTGTACGCTGGCGAAACGCGCCACGCGGTCGCCGAGCAGCTTGTCCACCACGAACAGCGCCCCGCCGATCGCCGGTGCGCCGACAATCAGCGCCGCCAGCGGCAGGTTGTTGCTGATCGGCAAGGTAACCAGCAACTTGGCGTCGATCTCGTCACGCGCCATATCCAGCCTGCCATCCAGCTCAAGGTTGGTCGACGGACCGCTGACAGTGATGGGCTCGCGGGTATTGAACACACCCTCCTCGGCCAGCAACCGCCCATCCAGCCGGTCGTAACTGAGCCCCTTGCTGAACAGATCGGAGAAGTCCAGCCGCAGGCGGCGCCCTATCGAATTGAAGTTGAGCACGCCGAACACGCGCAGCGCCTGGGCGCTGCCGTCGATCTCGACAAACTGCCCCTTGCGCAGCCGAGGTCGCATGCTGCCGGAATAGCGCGCCATGGCGAACCAGGCCGGCGAACCAGGCCACTGCCCATCCACATCTAGGCGAAAACTGTCACTGGTCACCGAAGGCGCAAAGCCCCACGCAAGCAATACGTCAGCGAGATTGCGCCCTTCGAGGCGGCCCTTGTACCAGGTCTGCGCACTGCCCCAGCCGCCGTTCCCGGTAATCTTCAGGCCCTTGAGGTCGAGAGCGATATCGCGGAACTCGGTCCCGCCGCTGACCGGGCGCAGCTTCAACGCCCAGGCGCCGAGCACATCGTCGCCCAGGGAAACCCGTTCGATCGCGACATCCATTGCCGGCAGGCTTTGCGGGTCGACATCAGCCAGCGGATCGGGTCGTTCCTTGACCGCCTCGTCGGATTGCGCGGCAGCCGGCAGACGCAGGCGCTGGAGATCGGCAACGATGATGCCACCCTCGGTATCTGGCAGGCGAACCGAGCCGCTGATGATCGAACTGCGAAGGCCAAGGTCCCAGGCTTCGCTCATTCGCCGCAGGTCCAGCCCAAGATTGTCGATCCGGGTGCCAAAACCTTCGAAACGATCGATATCGACCTGCGCCCGGCGCAGCAGCGAGCCAGTCGTCTGCTGCGCTTGTGCCTTGCCGTGTTGTTCGAGCACCGCCTGCCAGGCTTTCAAGTCGAACTGCGGCAGGCGCCCCCTGACATAAAGCCCGGCACTGGCCGGAAGATTGGCCGCCCCAGGCCCGAGACGCAGCTCGCCGCGCCCCTGCGCCCAGACACCCGGCGGCGCAGCGAACGTCAGTGCGGCGAGTGACCCGTGCCGGACACCGTAGCGACGCTCGGCTCCTTGCAGGGACATCCGCAACGAGGTGTCACGGCGCTCGCGTGCAGGCTTGCCGAACGGCGCTGGCAGATCGATGCGCAGCCCCTGTAGCGAAGAGTCGATCTGCAACTGACTGTCCTCACCCGCCAGATCCAGTCGCAACTGATAGGCCAGCTCACCGCTGGCGGGCAGCGACTGCTCGATCGCGAGCCACTCAGCCAGACGCTTCAACCCCACGGCGCCCTGTGCCTCCACGCGAGAGGCAGGCTTGCCAGTCGCTCCTGTCGCTACCGCCTTGCCCTTGACCGGAGCGCCGAACAGACGCGCCTGGATGGCCTCTGCACTCAAGCCTCGCGCGGTGTCGTAGCGGAAACTGCCGCTGAGTTGCTCGAAGGCAAGCTCCGGCTCGGGAATCTTCAGTTTCGCATCGTCGCTGGCGAAATCCACGATGACCCGCGGCGTGCCCTTGCCCAGCGGGATCTGCAGATCGAGCGCGCCGCTGAGCGCACCCTGCCCCTGCCAGCCTGCGAAGATCTCACCGGTTCCGATCGGCGCCTCCTGAAGCAGCTTCAAGGCATCCGCCAGGCTGCTGGCGACCTGCCCCTTCACGGCCAACTGCGGCACGTTGCCGGCGCCGACGCGAGGAATGTCCGCTGTCGCATCACGCACGTGACTGTCGAGAATCCGCCCTTCCGCGAGCCGGACGCGAACCCCGCTGTCTTCGATCAGCACCTCGCCACGGCCCTGCTGCAGCACGGGCCAGCCGGGCTGAAACGCCAGCTCGGCATCGCGCACCTTGAAGTACAGGCTCAGGCTGCGCGCGCTGTCGGAAGCTCCCTTGCTCAATGCGCCCTGGTACTGGAAATAACCTTGCTCGACCGTACCGCTGCGAATTGCTTCCTTGAGCCAGCTGACCAACGCCGGGCTTAACGCCGGTGAGCGTGTCGGCAAGTATTTTTCGGTAAAGCGCGCGTCGCCTTCGCTCAAGCCAACCCGCAGGTCCATGTAATCCTCTGCCGCGGGATCCCTGGCCAGGCGGATCAGGAAGTCACCGGCGATCTTGCCTTCCTCGCCGTCGATACGCAGATAGGGCGCAGCCAGCGTGAAGGCCTGCTCGTCCAGCGCCCAGGTCAGACGCCCGCCGGCGTGTCGGTAGCGCCAGGGCTCGGGATACAGTGGCGCAAGCTGCAGGCTGAAGTCGTCGCTGTCCACGCGCAGTTCTCCGCCGCCCAGGTCACCGCGTATGCTGCCACTCGCATTGCCCACCGCCGGTATCCAGTTGTGTGCGGCGAAACTGATGCGGTCCAGATTGGCTGCGAACTGCAGCCGCTGCGGCGATTCCATCTGGTGGTAGTAGTCGAGCTGCAGATTGCGCAGTGTTCCGCTGGGCTGCAGCGCGGTCAGCGTCTCGGTTGCGGCCGGTGGTAGCGGCGCCAGTGCACGGACGAGTGTGGCGATCGGCGCGATACCCAACCGATCAGCCTGCAGCTGCCAATGCTGCTGAGTCTGATCCTGCTGAACCTGGATTCGCGCATCGCCCCAGCGCTCGCCTTCGAGATCGAACGCCAGCCGGTCCAGCAGCAGCCGGTAGCCCTGCTCGTTGCGATCGATATAAGCCTCGCCCCCAAGGTCCTCAAGCTGAACAGGCTCACGATCGGCAAAGGACGTGATCAGTTGCGGCGCGTTAATCCGTAGAACAGCACGCTCCAGCGCCTGTTCGCGCCAGGTTGCCCACAGCTCACCTCCCATCTTCAACGTCTGCAGATGCCAGTCGGCAGTCAGTCGGCGCGGCAACCAGGCGGCCCAGTCGCTTTGTGGCAGGCTGAGATAAACCTGCGCCTCGGCGTGCTGCCAGCGTTGCGGCTGCACCCGCCCCTCAATGCGCAAGGCCAGGGGCAGGCCATCCGGCAGGATGCTGCGCCCGTCCAACCGGAGCCCCACACCGTCGACGAGCAGGCCCAGATCGGTGTAGCTCAGGGTCAGCGGCGGTTCTCCGAATGGCTCCAGCGTGATCTGGCTGTTGCGCACCGCCAGCCCACGCACCCGCTGCAACGACTCGAGAATCTTCTGCGGTTCGGGCGGTTTCTGCTCGGTACGGGTCGGCAAGCCCTCCACTCGCCACTTGCCCTCGGCATCTTCAGCGACAGACAGCTGCACGCCGCTAAACTCCAGCCGGCTCAGCCGCCACTCTCGCGCCCAGAGGCTGGCCGCCAGGTCTGGGACGATGGCAATACGGTCCAGGCGCATCGCGCTGTCACCCTCGCCGAGCAATACATCATGCGCCAGCAAACGGGGAGCGAAACCCTCCCAGCGGCCTTCGAGCCTGCCCAGCGCGATTGGCATGCCCAGCGCCGCCTGCGCCTTCTCCTGCACCTCGGCCCGGTACTCGGCGATTACAGGCACCAGCTGCCGCCCCAGGCTCACGTAGAGCGCGGCCAGAATCAGCCCGAACGCGATTACCCAGAACAGCTGGCGCGACAGTGTCACGAGGAAGGCAGCGAGGCGGTTCATCTGGATGCGCTCCGGTCATCCTGGCCCTTGCGGCCCGGTCTACCATTGTTCAGAGCAACACCACGTCATACTGTTCCTGGGAGTACATGCTTTCCACCTGGAACTTGATCGAGCGACCGATAAAGGCCTCCAGGTCGGCGACATTGCCCGACTCCTCGTCGAGCAGACGATCGATCACCTTCTGATTGGCCAGCACCCGGTAGCCTTCCGCCTGGTAGGCCCGCGCCTCACGCAGGATCTCGCGGAATATCTCGTAGCAGACGGTCTCCGGCGTCTTCAGCTTGCCGCGCCCCTGACAGCACATGCAGGGTTCGCACAGCACCTGTTCGAGGCTTTCGCGGGTGCGCTTGCGGGTCATCTGCACCAGGCCGAGTTCGGTGATGCCGATGATGTTGGTCTTGGCGTGATCGCGCTCGAGCTGCTTCTCCAGCGTGCGCAGGACCTGGCGACGATGCTCCTCGTCCTCCATGTCGATGAAGTCGATGATGATGATGCCGCCCAGATTGCGCAGCCTGAGCTGGCGGGCAATGGCAGTGGCCGACTCGAGATTGGTCTTGAAAATGGTTTCTTCCAGCGTGCGATGACCGACGAATGCACCGGTGTTGACGTCGATGGTGGTCATCGCCTCGGCCGGATCGATGATCAGGTAACCGCCGGACTTGAGCATGACCTTGCGCTCCAGCGCCTTCTGGATCTCGTCCTCGACGCCATAGAGATCGAAGATCGGCCGCTCGCCCGGATAGTGTTCGAGGCGGTCGCCCAGCTCGGGCATCAGCTCGCCGACGAATTGGGTGACCTTCTGGAAATTCTCCCGCGAATCGATACGGATCTTCTCGATCCGCGGATTGACCAGATCACGCAGGGTCCGCATGGCCAGAGAGAGGTCTTCGTAGATCATCGTGGGCGCTTCGACGGTCTTGATCTGACTGGCGATCTGCTCCCACAGACGGCGCAGATAGCGGATATCCATGAGTATCTCGTCGCTGCCGGCCCCTTCAGCCGCGGTACGCAGGATGAAGCCACCGGCTTCCTGGATGCCCTCTGCCTCAACGCATTCGGCAACGACCTGCTTGAGCCGCTCGCGCTCGGCTTCATCTTCGATACGCAGGGAAATGCCGACATGGCTGGTGCGCGGCATGTACACCAGGTAGCGCGATGGGATCGACAGCTGCGTGGTCAGGCGCGCGCCCTTGGTGCCAATGGGGTCCTTGGTGACCTGCACCACCAGACTCTGGCCTTCGTGAACCAGGGCGTTGATCGGCTCGACCGCATTACCCTCGCGGGCGGAAATCTCGGAAGCATGGATGAACGCGGCGCGATCCAGCCCTATGTCGACGAACGCCGCCTGCATACCCGGCAGGACGCGCACCACCTTGCCTTTGTAGATGTTGCCGACGATGCCACGGCGCTGGGTGCGCTCGACATGCACCTCCTGCAGGACACCGTTCTCCACCACCGCCACCCGCGACTCCATGGGGGTGATGTTCATCAGGATTTCTTCGCTCATTGTTGTTCTCGGCGGTGGCTTGATGTGCAGCGCTAGCTGGTGGTTGAGTCGATTCTAACCGGCCTGCGCGCCGAAGCCACAGGCTCTAGCTTGAGCCTTTGGTCCAACGTGGAAGTCCGAAGGCGTCGATCAGCTGCGCCGTTTCACATAACGGCAGGCCAACCACCGCCGAATAGCTGCCGTGCAACTGGCTGACGAACACCGCGCCCCAGCCCTGGATGGCGTAACCGCCCGCCTTGTCCGCCGGCTCTCCGCTATCCCAATAGCGTTCGGCTTCAGCTTCGTCGATGGTACGGAAAGTCACCTCGCTGATGACCACACGCACCTCGCAGGCACTTCGACTGGCCAGCGCGACGGCGGTCATGACCCGGTGCGTACGCCCGGATAACGCCGCCAGCATGGCGAGCCCGTCGGCACGGTCGGCAGGCTTGCCGAGAATATGCTGATCGAGCACCACGCTGGTGTCGGCACCCAGCACGCAGCCGTCGCGATCCCCCAGACTGACGAGCCCGGCGAGCGCCTTGTCGCGCGCAACGCGCTCGACATACGCCTCGGGCGACTCGGTTGGCGAGGGCGTTTCATCGACGGACACGCTGATGAGAGAAAACGGCACGCCGATCTGCGCGAGCAATTCGCAGCGGCGGGGTGATGCCGAGGCAAGAAACAGAGCGCCCATGGCAGTTCCTCAGACGGTAAAGCGACAGCGTCGCATATCCGGGGTACGTCGAGGAAGGCGCAGAGGACCGGCGTAAGGACTACGCCGGGCATGGATCAGAACTTGAAGTTGACCACCTGATCACCCTTGAGCGACAGCGTGCGCTTCTGGGTAATGCCACCGGAGGTGACCTGAATGTCATAGACACCGCTGTCGAGCACCAGCGAAACCGGCGTGGCGCCATGCTCCTGGTCGTTGATGCGGACCCTATCGTCGTACTTGTTGCTACGCACGATCAGCGAGTGGGTCTTGCTGTCGCATTGCTCGTAGGGCACATCGAGAATCGCGCACGGCATCATCTTCTTCGCCGTGATGGTCGCCTCGACGTTCATCTGCGCGTTGACGGTGCCGTCCAGGCTCATGCTTGCCTGGGCGAAATCGGTACGTGTGCGGTAGCGGTACCAGGCGGTATCCAGGTCGACATCGACAATCTGCTCGCGGATATCCTCGGCCAGCACACGCTGGTAGTTTTCCAGCACCCATTGCGACATCTGACCATCGTTGCGGTGCTCGGCCAGGCAGGCCGCGAGACTCTTGCTGGCGGAACAGCGGAACGAAACCGACTGCTCGAAGCGAATGGTCTTGTCCAGCTTGCGGGCAATGGCCTGAATCTTCTTGCTGTTGCGCTCGCGAACCTCGGCCGCCAGCTGGGTCTTGAGACGATCGACGTCACGCGCGGCAAGCGAGAACTTCAGGTGCTGGCTGCCGAGATCCTTCTCCAGAGCTTCGACGCGTTCGCCAATGGCTTTCTCGGCTTCGGCACTACGTTTGTGCTCGTCCAGCAGCTCATCGAGACGCTTGCGCTCGGCGCTCTGACCGAGGAAGTCGTCGACCTCCAGGCGAATCAGCTTCTTGCTGTTGGCCAGCTGCAATTGCACGGCAGCGAGCTCGCTCTTCTCGGCTCGCAGCGCATCTTCAAGCTTCTGCTTTTCAAGGAGAATGGCGTCGAGCTCTGCAATCTTGCCGGCCAGCTGCTCGGCGCGAGGCGAATCGGCAGCGGACTCAGAGGGAGCGGTAACGGTGGAGAGCGTATCTGGGGCCGACAGCTTGGCCAACTGAGGGGCCTGCGGGGCGCTATCGGCCTGAGAGTAACCAGTGCTCATGACCAGCGTCATCAGCAGCGACCCTACCGCGCCGGCAGCCAGCACCGCACGGGCGCCACGAGAGCCTTGCGGCCTGGAAAAAATCGAACTGCCAGCTTCCATACTCATCGCCCGTGCTGTTGTGCTTATCGTCTTCTGAAGCAGAAACCAGTAATGGCGGAACGCCATAGCGGCAGCATGATTTCAGAATTGCTTTGGAGCAGCAAGGCGTAAGCCGTGCCCGGCGGCACAAACCCACACAAAAGATCAGATTTTTTCAGCGCAGAGTACGACGGACGAAATCGACCGGGCGTTGGTCAATACACCGCAAATCGCTGACGCAGCCCCTGCAACGCGACATAAACCCAAGGCCAGAGCAATGCGCTGACCGGCACAGGCACGAGGAACAGCAGCGTCGGCGGCCGATTACCGGTCAGCGTGTTCAGCCAGAGCTGCACCAACTGGGCGAGGCCGAGCACAACCAGCAGCACCATGCTCTGTTGCCACAGCGGAAACATGCGCAGGCGTTGTTGCAGGCTCAGCACCAGAAAAGCGATCAGAATCAGCGGCAAGGCGCTCTGGCCGAACAGCGTGCCGGCCAGCACGTCCTGCGCGAGCCCGAAACAGAACGCGGCGCCCAGCCCACCGCGATGCGGCAGAACCAACGACCAGAAGGCGATGACCAACCCCAGCCATAGCGGCCGTGCGATCTCCGCGCTGCCGGGCATGGGCGCGACGCTGAGCAGCAGCGCGATCGTCAGGCTGAACCAGATGACCCATCCATTATTTGGCCGCCCGCTGATCATTGCGCCTCCTCCGATACCGTTGTCGACGACGAAGCGGCGGGCGCCTGCTCGGAATCGCTCGTTTCAGCCCCCGCCTCAGCAGCGGGTGCGGGCGCAGGTGCGGCTGCCTCCGCGCCTTCGGCAGCGGCTTTCTGATCGGCATCGGCCTGGGCCTCGGCAGCGTCGGCGGCCCGCTCTTCCGGCGTCCGCGAATCGCTGAAGACCAGCATCAGATAGCGGCTGCGATTGAGCATGGCGGTCGGCACCGCACGTACGATGGCGAACGGCTGGCCGGAGCCGTGCACCACCTCGGTCACCTGCGCCACCGGATAGCCGCTTGGGAATCGCTGACCGAGCCCGGAACTGACCAACAGATCTCCTGCTTTGACATCAGCCGTTTCGGCCACATGGCGCAGCTCGAGATAGTCCGGATTGCCGGTGCCCACGGCGATCGCACGCAGTCCGTTGCGGTTGACCTGCACCGGAATGCTATGGGTGACATCGGTCAGTAGCAGCACGCGCGCGGCATACGGCAGCACCTCGACGACCTGCCCCATCAGGCCGCTGGCATCGAGCACCGGCTGCCCCATGAAGACGCCGTCCTTCTCGCCCTTGTCGATCAGGATGCGATGGGTGAACGGGTTCGGGTCGAGCCCGATCAGCTCGGCGACGATGACCTTGTCATCCACCAGCGCCGCCGAGTTGAGCAACTCGCGCAGGCGCACGTTCTGCTCGGTGAGCATCGCCAGCTTCTGCAGGCGCCGCTGCATCAGCAGCGCCTCGGCCTTGAGCTTCTCGTTCTCGGCCATCAGGCTGCTGCTACTGGCGATCTGCTCGGTCGCACCTCTCCAGATCCGCACCGGCATGTCGGCGACCCAGTAGAACGGCGTCAGTACCAGCCCCATCTGGCTGCGTACCGTCTTCAGCGCGTCGAAGCGTGCATCCACCACCATCAGCACGACACAAAGCACGACGAACACCAGCAGGCGTACACCGAGCAAAGGTCCCTTGGCAAATAGCGGCTTGATTGCAACTACCTCACGAGTAAAAGCTTGAGACTAAACGCGACAAGCCGAAAGCCGGTGCGACCGGATCTTTCGGCTTGTCATGAGCACAGCGGCGCAGGCTCACTCCGTGGACAGCAGGTCCATGGCGTGACGATCCATCATCTCCAGCGCGCGACCACCGCCACGGGCGACGCAGGTCAGCGGCTCCTCGGCGACGATCACCGGCAGACCGGTTTCCTGGGCGAGCAGCTTGTCCAGATCACGCAGCAGCGCGCCGCCGCCTGTCAACACCAGGCCGCGCTCGGCGATGTCGGAGGCCAGCTCCGGCGGAGATTGCTCCAGCGCGCTCTTGACCGCTTGAACGATGGTCGCCAGCGATTCCTGCAGGGCTTCGAGCACTTCGTTGGAATTCAGGGTGAAACTGCGCGGCACGCCTTCGGCCAGGTTGCGGCCACGGACGTCCACTTCGCGGACCTCGCCGCCCGGGAAGGCGGTACCGATTTCCTGCTTGATGCGCTCGGCAGTGGATTCGCCGATCAGGCTGCCGTAGTTGCGACGCACGTAGGTCACGATGGATTCGTCGAAACGATCACCGCCGACTCGCACGGATTCGGCGTAGACCACGCCGTTGAGGGAGATCAGCGCGATCTCGGTGGTACCTCCACCGATGTCCACGACCATGGAGCCACGGGCCTCGTCCACCGGCAGACCGGCACCGATCGCAGCGGCCATCGGTTCCTCGATCAGGAACACTTCGCGAGCACCGGCGCCGAGTGCGGACTCACGAATGGCACGACGCTCGACCTGGGTCGACTTGCAGGGCACGCAGATCAGCACGCGCGGGCTGGGCTGCAGGAAGCTGTTCTCGTGCACCTTGTTGATGAAGTACTGCAGCATCTTCTCGCAAACGCTGAAGTCGGCGATCACACCGTCCTTCATCGGACGGATCGCGTTGATGTTGCCCGGGGTACGGCCCAGCATGCGCTTGGCCTCGGTGCCGACGGCGACAACGCTCTTCTGGTTGCCGTGGCTACGAATGGCGACTACAGAGGGTTCGTCGAGAACAATGCCGCGATCGCGCACGTAAATAAGGGTATTGGCAGTGCCCAGGTCGATCGACAGATCACTGGAAAACATGCCACGCAGTTTCTTGAACATGGGAAAAGGGCCCTGGGGCAAACGCGTGGGGAAAAAAGTGCCGCAAACTCTAACAATGGTGCGAAGTTAGGGCAAGGCGAGAGTCCTCCCGCGTGGCGCCAGAAATGAGGCATTGCGTGCCAGGTCGCATGACGGTGGTCGCCACTCATCCTAAGGCCGCGCACCGCGTCCACGCTACCGATAACCGCCTCGGGCATGTAAGATTGACGGCTTTTCCGGGCCAGAAAGCCCATTGCCGCGGCTCGTCCCGTGCTGCCATGCACCCCGTCCAGTCGACGGAAGGTGCAGTCCCGATTCGCTTTCCGCTGGAGATACCCGATGGCGCTTGAACGCACCGAGGTGGAGAAGATCGCTCATCTGGCCCGCCTGGGCCTGTCTGAAGCCGACCTGCCCCGCACCACCGAGACCCTCAACAATATCCTCGGCCTGATCGACCGCATGCAGGCGGTCGACACCACTGGTATCGAGCCGCTGGCCCACCCGCTGGAAACCACACAGCGCCTGCGTGCCGATGCAGTCACCGAGAGCAACCAGCGTGATGCCTACCAGGCCATCGCACCCGCCGTGGAAGAAGGCCTCTATCTGGTTCCGCGAGTGATCGAGTGATGATGAAGGATTCCGACATGCACAACCTGACGCTTGCCGAGATCGCCCGCAACCTCGCCGAGAAGCATTTCTCCGCCGAGGAACTGACGCGCACCCTGCTGGCCCGCATCGAGCAGCTCGGCCCGCAGCTCAACGCGTTTATCAGCGTGACCGACGAGCTTGCCATCGCACAGGCCAAGGCCGCCGACGCGCGTCGCGCCGCCGGCGAGAACGGCGCCCTGCTCGGCGCACCGATCGGCCACAAGGACCTGTTCTGCACCCAGGGCATCCGCACCAGCTGCGGCTCGAAGATTCTCGACAACTTCAATGCGCCCTACGATGCCACCGTGGTGGAACGGCTCGCAGCTGCCGGCACGGTTACCCTCGGCAAGCTGAACATGGACGAATTCGCCATGGGCTCTGCCAACGAGTCGAGCTATTACGGCGCGGTGAAGAACCCCTGGGACCTGACCCGGGTACCCGGCGGCTCCTCCGGCGGTTCCGCCGCGGCCATCGCCGCACGACTGTTGCCTGCCGCGACCGGCACCGACACCGGCGGTTCGATCCGCCAGCCGGCTGCGCTGACCAACCTCACCGGCCTCAAGCCGACCTACGGCCGGGTATCGCGCTGGGGCATGGTCGCCTACGCATCGAGTCTCGATCAGGGCGGCCCGATGGCACGCACGGCCGAAGACTGCGCGCTGCTGCTGTCGGCAATGGCCGGTTTCGACGCCAAGGACTCCACCAGCGTCGACCAGCCGCTGGACGATTACCTCGCCGCGCTGAGCCAGCCGCTCGCCGGTCTGCGCATCGGCCTGCCGAAGGAGTACTTCGGCGCCGGCCTCGATCCGAAGATCGCTGACGCCGTCATGGCATCCGTCGAGGAACTGAAGAAGCTCGGCGCCACGGTCAAGGAAATCAGCCTGCCGAACATGCAGCATGCGATTCCTTCCTACTACGTGATCGCGCCAGCCGAGGCCTCTTCCAACCTCTCGCGTTTCGATGGCGTACGCTTCGGCTATCGCTGCGAAAACCCGGTCGACCTCACCGACCTCTACAAGCGCTCGCGCGCCGAAGGCTTCGGTGACGAGGTCAAGCGGCGCATCATGGTCGGCACCTACGCGCTGTCCGCCGGTTACTACGATGCTTACTACCTCAAGGCGCAGAAAATCCGCCGCCTGATCAAGCAGGACTTCGTCGCTGCCTTCGAGCAGGTCGACGTGATCCTCGGCCCGACCACGCCGAACCTGGCCTGGAAGCTGGGCGAGAAGAACGCCGATCCGGTTTCGGCCTATCTGGAAGACATCTACACCATCACCGCCAACCTGGCGGGCATTCCCGGCCTGTCGATGCCGGCCGGCTTCATTGATGGCCTGCCGGTGGGTGTGCAACTGCTGGCGCCGTACTTCCAGGAAGCGCGCCTGCTCAATGTGGCGCACCAGTATCAACAAGTCACCGATTGGCACATGCGCGCCCCGGCCGGATTCTGAGGAGATTGAAGATGCAATGGGAAACCGTGATCGGGCTTGAGATCCACGCACAGCTCGCGACCCAGTCGAAGATCTTTTCCGGCAGCGCCACCACCTTCGGCGCCGAGCCCAACACCCAGGCCAGCCTGGTCGACCTCGGCATGCCCGGCACACTGCCGGTGCTCAATGCCGAAGCCGTGCGCATGGCCTGCAAGTTCGGCCTGGCGATCGATGCCGAGATTGCGCCGAAGAACGTCTTCGCGCGCAAGAACTACTTCTACCCCGACCTGCCCAAGGGCTACCAGACCAGCCAGATGGACCATCCCATCGTCGGCAAGGGCTATCTGGACATCACCCTGGAAGATGGCAGCACGCGGCGCATCGGCATCACCCGCGCGCACCTGGAAGAAGACGCTGGCAAGAGCCTGCACGAAGACTTCCACGGCTTGAGCGGGATCGACCTGAACCGCGCCGGCACACCGCTGCTGGAGATCGTCTCCGAGCCGGACATCCGATCGGCCAAGGAAGCGGTCGCCTACGTCAAGGCGATCCACGCCCTGGTGCGCTACCTCGGCATCTGCGACGGCAACATGGCCGAAGGTTCGCTGCGCTGCGACTGCAACGTCTCGGTGCGGCCGAAAGGCCAGGCCGAGTTCGGCACCCGCGCCGAGATCAAGAACGTCAACTCCTTCCGCTTCATCGAGAAGGCGATCAACCACGAGGTGCAGCGGCAGATCGAGCTGATCGAGGACGGCGGCAAGGTGGTGCAGGAAACCCGCCTGTACGACCCGAACAAGGACGAGACGCGCTCGATGCGCAGCAAGGAAGAAGCCAACGACTACCGCTACTTCCCCTGCCCCGACCTGCTGCCCGTAGTGATCGAGCAGAGCTTCCTCGACGAAGTGCGCGCCAGCCTGCCCGAGTTGCCGGTACAGAAACGCGAACGCTTCGAGCGCGAGTTCGGCCTGTCGGCCTATGACGCCGACGTGCTGGCGGCCAGCCGTGAACTGGCCGACTACTTCGAACAGGTCAATGCCACCTGCAGCGATGCCAAGCTGGCGGCCAACTGGGTGATGGGCGAGCTGTCCAGCTTGCTCAACAAGGAAGGCCTGGAGATCGAGCAGTCACCGGTTAGCGCCGAGCAGCTGGGCGGCATGATCCTTCGCATCAAGGACGACACCATCAGTGGCAAGATCGCCAAGATGGTCTTCGAGTCCATGGCCGCCGGCGAAGGTTCGGCTGACGAGATCATCGAGAAGAAGGGCCTCAAGCAGGTCACTGATTCCGGCGCCATCGAGTCGATGCTGGACGAAGTGCTGGCAGCGAATGCCGAGCAGGTCGAACAGTACCGCTCCAGCGACGAAGCCAAGCGCGGCAAGATGTTCGGCTTCTTCGTCGGCCAGGCGATGAAGGCTTCCAAGGGCAAGGCCAACCCTGGCCAGGTGAACCAACTGCTGAAGAAAAAACTCGAAGGCTAAGCTGAGCGATGGCCCTCCGCGGTTGCCCCTGCTGCAACCGCGGACATCGCTGCATCACCGCTCCCGGCATCGCCACAACGTCACGACACCTGCCGCGGGCCATCGCCGACTCAGCGATCGACCCAACGGAAGGATTGTTCATGCGCCTGACACGCTTCACCGCCCTATTGTTGCTGGTCTTGCTGGTCAGCGGCTGCGCAGATCGCCAGCCGGCCCAACCCGCCAAGGCACCACCGACCACGCAAGAGCGCTTCAGCCAGAGCGGCAAGGCCTCTTATTACGCGCGGATGCATCACGGCCAACGCACCGCCAACGGCGAAACCCACGATCAGAACGCGCTGGTGGCGGCCCATCGCAGCCTGCCTTTCGGCACGCGGGTGCGGGTCACCAACGAGCAGAACGGCAAGCAGGTGGTGGTACGTATCAACGACCGCGGACCATTTCGCCGCGGCCGCATCATCGACCTTTCCCGCGCCGCGGCGGCACAACTGGACATGCTCAAGACCGGCGTGATCCGCGTGCGTATCGAAACCCTCCCATGAAGGAACAGGCACCTGCAGTGATGTCACAAAGCACAGACTGCGCTACCCCAGCCAAGGGAGCGCCCGCATGTCGCTGATTACCTTTGGCTACCTCATCAGCGGCCTGGTACTGCTCGTCGTCGGTGCCGAAGCGCTGGTACGCGGCGCGGCCAAACTGGCCGGCCGCTTCGGCATTCCGCCCCTGATCATCGGATTGACGGTGGTGGCCTTCGGCACCAGCGCCCCGGAAACAGCCGTCAGTGTGCAGGCGTCGCTGAATGGCAGCGGTGACATCGCAGTAGGCAACGTGATCGGCAGCAACATCGCGAACATCCTGCTGATTCTCGGCATTTCCGCACTGATCGCACCGCTGGTGGTATCCCGGCAACTGATCCGCCTCGATGTGCCAGTGATGATCGGCGCCGGCCTGCTCTGCTATGGACTGGCCTGGAACGGCAGCATCAGCCGACTGGACGGTATCCTGCTGCTCGTTGCCCTGATTGGTTACACACTGTTTCTGGTCCTCGCCAGCAAGCGGGACAAGCCGGGACCAGGCGTCGACGAATTCGACACCGAGTTCGGCCCGGACGCTGGCGACAAGCCTTATGCTTGGGTGCTCCAGCTGCTGCTGATCCTGCTCGGCCTGGGGCTGCTGGTGGGAGGCTCGAATCTGCTGATCGAAGGTGCCGTTGGCCTTGCGCGCGCGCTCGGTCTTTCCGAGCTGGTCATCGGCCTGACGGTGGTTGCGGTCGGCACCTCGATGCCGGAGCTGGCGACCTCGGTGCTGGCGGTCATCAAGGGGGAGCGCGACATTGCTGTCGGCAATGTGGTGGGCAGCTGCATCTTCAACCTGCTGCTGGTACTCGGAGCCGGCGCCGCGGTGGCCGCGGAAGGCCTGTCCATTTCCCCCAATGCGCAGTCCTTCGACTTCCCGGTAATGCTGGCCGTGTTCGTCGCCTGCCTGCCGATTTTCTTTTCCGGGTATTGCATCCGGCGCTGGGAAGGTCTGATGTTTTTCGCCTATTACCTGGCCTACACCCTGTATCTGGTGATGTTCGCCACCGGCCTGGGTGCCATCGAGCTGCTGCGCGACGCGATGCTCTGGTTCGCGTTCCCCTTGACGGCCGTCACGCTTTTGGTGATCTTCCTGCGCGCCTGGCAACACCAGCACTGAAACACCCACTTTCTGGATTTTTTGCGGAGCGCCCCATCGTGACCCTGATGACCTTTGTCTACCTCATAGCCGGCCTGGTGCTGCTCGTTGCCGGCGCGGAGGTCCTGGTGCGAGGTGCAGCCAAACTCGCCGCCCAGTTCGGCATCTCCCCACTGGTCATTGGCCTCACCGTGGTCGCCTTCGGCACCAGCGCGCCGGAGACGGCCGTCAGCGTGCAGGCCGCACTCAATGGCAGCGGTGACATCGCGATCGGTAACGTCGTGGGCAGCAACATCGCCAACGTACTGCTGATTCTCGGCATGACCGCACTGGTCGCACCACTGGTGGTATCGCGTCAACTGATCCGTCTGGACGTGCCGATCATGATCGGCGCCAGCCTGGTGACCTTCGGCCTGGCGTGGGACGGAGAACTCAGCCGTATCGACGGTGCACTGCTGTTCACCGCGGTAGTGGTCTACACGCTGTTCCTGATCATAAGCAGTCGCCGCGAAAAAGCTGCGGAAGTCGACGACGAGTTTGCCAAGGAGTTCGGGCTGGATGAGCCGGCCAAGCCGCATGCTGGGCTGATCAACGCTGGCCTGGTGATCGCAGGCCTGGTGTTGCTGGTGGTGGGCTCCAATTTCCTCGTCGAGGGCGCCGTGGCCCTGGCCCGGGCGCTCGGCCTATCGGAGTTGGTCATTGGCCTGACCGTGATCGCCATCGGCACCTCACTGCCAGAACTGGCCACCTCGATCATGGCGGCCTTTCGCGGCGAGCGCGATATCGCCGTCGGCAACATCGTTGGCAGCAACATCTTCAATCTGCTCTGCGTACTCGGCCTGGCCTCGCTGGTGTCGCCGCAGGCGATCGGCGTGTCTTCGAACGCGCTAGCCTTTGATTTCCCGGTGATGATCGCGGTAGCGGTAGCCTGCCTGCCGATCTTCTTCGCCGGCTACTGCATCAAGCGCTGGGAAGGCGCCCTGTTCGTCGCCTATTACGTGGCTTACACCCTGTACCTGGTGCTGACCAGTACCGGCCGCCCGTTCGCGGAAACCTTTGGCGACGCCATGCTGGGCTATGCACTGCCGCTGACCGCGATCACGCTGCTGGTCATCGCCGGCCGCGCCTGGAAAACCCAGCGCTGACAACAGGACAAACCACCGGCGGGCCTGGCTGGCCCGCCTTCACTCAGCCCTCATGCACCTGAGGCCGCGGCAACTCGAACACCTGGGCACTCTCCTCTTCGTCACCCATGCGGTTGAGGGTCCCGTCGACTACCGCGCCGTTCTCCATGCTCAACTGGCGATAGCGGATGTTCCCGCGCACGCGCGCGTTGGAATGTAGTTCGAGCAGATGCTCGACCACCAGATCGCCGACGATGGTGCCGTCGATCAACGCATCGTAACTGCTCACGTTGCCCTCAATTCTTCCCTCGGCGCTCAGGGCCAGCAGGCTGTGTGTGCCCGGCTTGTGGCAGACATCGCCGCGCACTTCACCGCTAACCTTCAATCCTTCCTCGAAGGTCACATCCCCGATCAGGGACAGGTTGTCGGAGATCAGGCTGGAAAATTGATCGATGGTGACGCGGGGTACCGGCTTCTTCTTGTTGAACATCATCTACTCCAAAAAAGTTAACGGGCCTTCTTCTGCTGACGGAAGAACGCCAGATCGGTCTGCAGCCGCTCGACCTGCGCTGAGAGAGTGGCTATACGCCTTAGCAATTGCTCTTCGGTGGCCTGGATTTCCTGGCGCTTCAACCGGCTCTGCCCAAGCGCGGCCCTGAGTGCCTGGCTGTCCTGCGTCAGCGCCTCAACCTGCCGTGCATGAGCCACCTGCTCGTGGTTGCGCAGGTACAGCAGCGCGCCGATCACACAGAGCAGTCCAAAGATCAGCCAACGTCCGCTGCGCGCGCTGCGCGCGGCTTGCAGTCGGTGCTCGGCGCGTAGCAACTCGCGCGTGGAAGGGCGTTTAGTCCTCAGCCAGGCCATCGCTGTCACGCTCCAGATCACCCAGGGCCAGGAACCGCTGCGGGTCGACGAAGCGCCCCTTGTGCAGCACCTCGAAATGCAGATGAGAACCAGTGGATCGGCCTGTCGAACCCACCGCACCGATACGCTGTGCCGGCGTGACGACCTCACCCTGGCGAACATCCAGTCGCGACAGGTGGGCATAGCGCGTGACCAGGCGATTGCCATGGTCGATCTCCACCAGTTTGCCGTAGGCACCTCGGTAGCCGGCGAAGCGCACCCGGCCTCCCGCCGCAGCGACCACGTCGGAGCCGCTGCGCAACGCGAAGTCCACCCCGGAATGGAACGCCAGTTTCTTGCGGAAGGGGTCGACGCGATTGCCGAAAGCCGAGCCCAGCCGTGCCTCGCCTACCGGTCGCCGTGACGGAATCGCCATGAGCGCCGCGTTGCGCTCGGCCACTTGTTGCATCAGCCCGTCCAGCATCACCCGCATGCAGCGAGCAGAGGTCTCGCTGTGCTGCAGGTCGGCAAGGCTCAGCCGCTCGGCATCGACCAGCAGCTCCCCCGAACAACCCCGAGGCGGCAACAGCGCGCCGCCCTGCCCTGCGCCGGCCGTGCGTGCCGGCACCAGCACGGGCAGCAGCGTCGGGTCCAGCGCCGACAGCTGGCCATGCAGAACACGCTGTTGATCCATCATCTGCTGCAGGGCGAGCAGATCGGATTCGAGAGTTTTCAACCGGCCGACCACCTCGCCGACGCGGGCGATGGCAAAGCGGTCCTCATCCTCGACGGGTACATCACCCTGATGCATGGCCAGGTTCGGCGTGCGCAGATCGCTGCCAAGCCAGACACCGCCGGCAAAGCTTCCCAGACTCAGCACCAGCAACAGCGCAAAACCCGGAACCGCAAGGCGCCGCAGGTTCACCACGCGTATGTCGTCACGCGTCAGCGAGCGGCTCGAAGGTGTGAAAAATGCCATGAGAGATTCCCTAGAACACGGAGCGGCCGCCTCGCCAGGCAAGCCGTTGAACGTCCAGGGCAATTTGACGCAAACGCACTTTTTTTTCTGAGGCCTGATGACCGATTACGACCATCGCGCCGCGATTCTTAAGCTGAGAGCCGCATTGGCGACGAACGGCGCGGCGAATCGCAGCCAAGGTCTCGACTAGATCCAGCCCAGCCAGCCCAGCAGAAACAGCCCGGCGTTGATGCTCAGCGCTGCCATCAGCGTCGTGATGACAATGATGGTCGCGGCCAGCTGATGATTGGAATTGACCGCGCGCGCCATGACGAAACTCGCCGCCGCAGTTGGGCTGGCAAAGTAGAGAAACAGGATACCCAGCTCCGCATCGCGAAAGCCGTAGGCCCAAGCACCCAGGGTCGCGAGTGCCGGCAGCCAGACCATCTTCATCAGGCTCGAACTGAGCGCACTGCCGCTGCTCTTGCGCAACGCATCCAATGACAGCGTGGCGCCGATGCAGATGAGCGCCAGTGGCAAGGTCATCTGCGCAAAGTACTGGCCCGAGGTCATCAGCCAGCCCGGCAAGTCAATCTGCCAATAGGCGAAGGGCACGGCCGCGACCACACCAATGATCAGCGGATTACGCAGGATGCTGAGCAAAATTTCCTTCGGACCGACCTGCCCATCGGGGCTGTAGATGGCTAGCACCATCGCCGAGAGGCTGTTGTAGACCAGAATCACCACCCCGGCGAGCACACCGCCAACGGACAGGCCGTAGTCACCGTAGAGGCTGCTGGCCAGCGCCAGACCGACGATGCCGTTGTTGCCACGAAAAGCGCCCTGCACGTACACGCCGCGATCGGATGCCGGGCAACGCCACAAGGCCCAGACCCAGGCCACGATGAATGTCGCAATTGTGGCGAGCACGAAATAGAGCAGCAGTGCCGGCTGCAGCGCCGCTGTCAGATCGGCCTTGATGATGGAGATGAACAGCAGCGTCGGCATGGTGCCCCTGAACACCAGCGCCGAAGCCGTATACACGAACGCAGCGTCGATCCAGCCGAGGCGCTTGAGCGCGACACCGAGAAACAACATGGCAAACACCGGCGCAGTGACGCTCAGGGTTTGCAGTACGAGGGGGAGCATGGAAGACGCCTGCAACTACAAAGCTCGCAAGCATAAAGCATGCGTTACGCGAGGGCTCGGGCGCCGTGTGATGACAACGCCGCCCCCGCGAGACGATGACGCCGGTTAGCGTCGCACCGGACGTTTCTGTAGCTTGCGCTGCAAGGTCCGTCGATGCATGCCCAGGGCACGGGCGGTAGCGGAGATATTGCCGTCGTGCTCACTGAGCACCCGCTGGATATGCTCCCACTGCAGGCGATCGACCGACATGGGATTTTCCGGCACCAGGCTGTCGAGATCGGCATGCTGCGACAACAATGCCGCCAGCACGTCGTCGGCATCGGCAGGCTTGCACAGGTAATTGCAGGCGCCGCGCTTGATCGCTTCAACCGCTGTGGCGATGCTCGAGTAACCGGTCAGGATCAACACCCGCATCTCGGGGTCCAGCTCGAGCAACTTGGGCAGCAGCACCAGGCCCGAATCGCCTTCCATCTTAAGGTCGAGCACTGCGTAGTCAGGAATATCCTGCTTGGCCAGGGCCAGGCCCTCCTCGGCAGAACCAGCAATGCTGACCTGCAGGCCCCGGCGACTCATGGCGCGCGCCATTACCCGGGTGAACGTCGGATCGTCATCCACCAACAGCAGGTGAGGTTGTTCTTCACCCTCTTGCTGCAACTCGTCGGTCATCTGTGCATTCCTCGCATTGGTCACGATCAGGATCAGGCGCGTACCGAACCATGCGGTAGGCGCAGTTCGGTCAGTGTGCCACCTTCTTCGTGATTGTAGAGCTTCACCGTGCCGCCAGCGCGCGTGACGCTGGCCTGACTGAGAAACAGACCAAGGCCGAAACCCTTGCCCTTGGTCGTGATAAAGGGTCTGCCGATCTGCTCGGCGATCGCCAGCGGAACACCGGCGCCGTGGTCACGGATGGTCAGCTTGATCCACTGCGGATCCCAGTCCAGGCGTATTTCCAGATCCTCGGGACTGGCATCGGTGGCGTTATTCAACAGGTTGAGCAGCGACTGGCTGAGGTCCGCCGGCGGCATCAGCTTCGGCGCACTGCCAAGGCCGACGCACTGGAAGCGGAATGTTGCCTCTGGACGCATCAGGTGCCAGCGCTGCAGGACCGAGTCGACCCATTCGCGTGCGGTCTGCTCGACGACCGCCTGGCGCCGGTCTGCCTCGGCGGCGCGGACCAGTTGACGCAGGCTCTCCTTGCAGAGCTGGACCTGCGACTGCAGCAGGCCGAGATCCTCGCTCAGCTGCGGGTCCTTGTATTCCTGGCGCAACTCCTTGAGCAGCACGCTCATGGTTGCCAGCGGCGTGCCCAGTTCATGAGCGGCGCCAGCGGCCTGGGTGGCCACGGCGAGCAGTTGCTGGTCACGCATGCTCTCCTCGCGGCGCTGGGCCTGCTGCTGTTCCTGTCGGCGCAGCTGTTCGGCCATGCGCGCGACGAAGAAAGTGATCAGCGCGGCCGCCAGCGCGAAACTCAGCCACATGCCGTAAACCTGCAGCGTCGCCCGCTCGAAGGGTGGCAGGGTGAGCGGGTCGTACCAGACCAGCATCAGCGTGTAACCCAGCAGCGCCAGGCCGGAAAGCACGATGGAATAAAGCCACGGCAGGGTTGCCGCAGCGATGGTCAGCGGCACCAGGTAGTAGGACACGAACGGATTGGTCGAGCCGCCGGAGTAGTACAGCAGCGCGCTGTGGATCATCAGGTCGCAGCCCAGATGCACGGCGTATTCCAGCTCGGTGACGGGCCAGGGGCCGCGCAAACGCAGTGCCGTACCCAGACAGAGCACCGCCGACACGGCCAGCGTGATGCCCAGCGCCAGCCAAGGCAGCGTCAGCATCTGCGTCGCGTAAGCCACGCCCACGGCGCCGGACTGTGCAGCCAGCACCACGATGCGAATAAGGGTCAGAAGCCGAAGGTTCTGCCGGCTGGCAGATAGCAGCGGGACGGATGTGTACATGGAGTCTCCAAGAATTCGGCGGAGTATAACCAAGCCGTCTGGCGGCCAAACCGAAATGCGGCAACTCGACGCACGGGCAGCTGCATACATTCACCGGCGCAGGTAGAGTCTTGCGCTATCGCACCGGCCGGTGCACATGCCAAGGATCCGTTATGCAGCCAACTCTCTTCCGCAGCGCAGCCCTCATGGCGCTGATCACCAGCCTCGTCATCCTGCCCGCCATGGCCGAGGAACCACGCTACAACCAGGTCGCCCTGCGCGCCGAGGTCAGCAGCGAAGTGGCCCATGACCGCATGCACGTCACGCTCTACAGCGAAGCACAACACAACGACCCCGCCCAGCTCGCGGCAGAGACCACCCGCGCGCTGAACCAGGCGCTGGAGACCGCTCGGCAGAGCAAGGATGTGATCGTCAGCCAAGGCAGCCGCAACAGCTATCCAGTCTATGACGACAAGGGCCAGCAGATCTCCGGCTGGCGGGAGCGTGCCGAGCTGCGCCTGGAGAGCGGCAACTTTGCCAGCCTGTCGAAGCTGACCGCCGAGCTGATGAAGAGCCTGAAGATGAGCAGCATGCACTTCAGTGTCTCCGACCCGATACGCAAGCAGAACGAGGACGCCCTGCTCAAGGAGGCGGTCGCCGCGTTCCAGGCGCGCGCCCAACTCGCGACCGAAGCGCTCGGCGGCAGCGGTTACAAGCTGGTGAGCCTCAACCTCAACGGCGGCGGATTTCAACCTGTCATGCGCAGCAGCGCGATGAAGATGGACATGATGGAATCGGCACCCATCCCCGAAATCGAAGCGGGCACTCGCCAGGTCACGATCAACGCCGACGGCGTCATCGAAGTCCAGATGCCGTGACCGAAACTGACCGTTCGAACCACTTCTAAATATTCGCTTACAAATAGCCAGCCCGCGCTGTGCAAGGGCTGGCAACCGATTTGACGACACAGATGAGAAACCAATGCAGTAAAGTCTAAATTCTCGTTTACGAATGATTATCATGCGGGCGCCAAAGAGACGGCTACAAGGAGCCCGCATGTCTATCCCCTTCGCACGTACCGCCCTATCCTGCGCCATGATCGGCTGCAGCTGGACGGCTCTCGCCCAGAACGCGCCTGTCACGCTCAACGACACGGTCGTCAGCGCCTCCGGCTTCGAACAGAAGATCACCGAAGCACCGGCCAGCATCAGCGTCATCAGCCGTGAAGCCCTGCAGCAGAAGCGCTACAACAACCTGGCGCAGGCACTGGGCGACGTGGAAGGCATCGACATCGGCCAGGGCACCGGCAAGACCGGCGGGCTCAACATCAGCATTCGCGGCATGCCCAGCCAGTACACCCTGATCCTCATCGACGGCCGTCGGCAGAACGCCGCAGGCAATGTCACGCCAAACGGCTTCAACGAAACCTCCACCAGCTTCATGCCGCCGCTGTCGGCCATCGAGCGCATCGAAGTGATCCGTGGCCCGATGTCGACGCTCTACGGCTCCGACGCCATGGGCGGGGTAATCAACATCATCACCCGCAAGTTCGGCAAGGAGTGGACCGGCTCGGTGACACAGGATTACACCTACCAGCAAGATCGCGACTTCGGCGACACCCGCAACACCAGTGTCTACGCCAGTGGTCCGCTGATCGACGGCCTGCTCGGCCTGCAGGTCCGCGGCAGCCTGTTCGATCGCCAGGAGTCGGACCTTAGCTACGGCAATGGCATTGATGTCAGCAAGCGCGGCCCCTCGCCCGTCGATGGTCGCAACCAGAACATCGGCGCCCGCCTGGCTCTGACCCCGCATCAGGACCATGACTTCGCGCTGGATATCGAGCGTGGACGGCAGGCATACAACAACGACGAATGCCAGCTCGGCACCCTCGACGGCTTGAACAGGGCTTGTACCGCACTGGATACCGCAGCGAACGGCTATGACGACGAGCTTCGCTTCGAGCGCGAACAGATCGCCCTGACCCACACCGGTCGCCTCGGCTTCGGCACGCTGGATTCCAGCCTGATGCACAACACCACCGAAACCTTTGGCCGGACCATTCCCGGCACCATCGGTGCGCCGACCGCCGTACCCGGGGCAATCGGCGGGGACGATCGCGAGCTGGAAACCACCAACCTGGTCTTCGACACCAAGCTGGTTGCCCCGATCGGCGAATCGCACATCGCCACCGTAGGCGGCCAATGGTGGAAAGCCGAAATGACCGATGGCATCGCCCAGACGGAATTCGAGCAGAAGACCTGGGCACTGTTTGCCGAAGATGAGTGGCGCCTGCGCGATGATCTGGCCCTGACTCTGGGCGCCCGCTATGACGACCACGAGTCCTTTGGTGGACATGTCAGCCCGCGGGCTTACCTGGTCTGGAACACCACCGATAGCTGGACGCTCAAGGGCGGCATCAGCAAGGGCTACAAGACGCCGGACCTGAACGACCTGCACGGCGGCATCAATGGCGTAACCGGCCAGGGCTCCATCATCACCATCGGCAACCCGGACCTGGACCCCGAAACGACCACCAGTACCGAGATCGGTGCCTATTTCGACAGCCTGACCGGCTTCAGCGCCAACGCCACGCTGTTCCACAACAAGTTCAAGGACAAGATCGCCAGCGGCGACCCGATCACCGATCCACTGTGCGCAGGCAACAACAACGGCACCTGCTCGCAGCAGATCAACGTCGACGAAGCGGTGACCCGTGGCCTGGAGCTGGCTGGCAGCTGGCAGTTCGCACCAGCCTGGAAACTGAGCGCCAACTACACCTACACCGACAGCGAGCAGAAGAGTGGCGATAACCAGGGAGAGCCGCTGACCAACACGCCCGAACACCTGGCCAACGCCAAACTCGACTGGCAGACCACCGACCGTCTGGGCCTGTGGCTGAAGAGCGAGTACCGCGGTGAGCGCGCGCGCTTCACCTCCAGCTACGAGAATCTCGCTAACGCCAACGGCAGCTACTCCACCAGCCAGTCGATCTACGACACGCTGGGCAAGAACGCCAAGGCATACACACTGTTTCACCTGGGCGGGTCGTATCGGGCTACGGAGAACCTGACGCTCAACGCGACGATCTACAACCTCTTCGACAAGGACTTCGTCGACGGCAAGGCCTACACCACCTACTCCAATGGCGGGAGCGCAAACGGCACGGCCTACGGCACCGACTACAGCCACTCCGGCGCCGCCACCACCGGTATCGTGGAAGAAGGCCGCCGCCTGTGGCTGTCAGCCAACCTGACCTTCTGACCTGAAGGCGACACAACAGAGCCGGGATCATCCCGGCTCTGTTGTTTCTCGCCCATACGGATCATGAAAAACGCGAATGTATGCTGTTTGTAAATCTTTAGCATCGCCGCGTCAGTCGCCCTAGAATTCGCCCACCCTCCCATACGCCAAGGACCACCATGCATATCTGGCTCGGCACTCTGCGTCAATGGCACTGGATCAGCTCCGCGCTGTGCCTGGTCGGCATGCTGCTGTTTGCGGTCACCGGCATCACGCTGAACCACGCCGGGCAAATCGAGAGCAAACCGCTGGTGGAAACCCGCGAAGGGCAGCTGCCCGAGCGGCTGCTCAACAGCCTGCAGGCCGACACTCCGGAGGACGGTCTGCCAGCTGACCTGCAGCGATGGCTGGAACAGACCCTGGACGTGCAGCTGGCCGGTCGCGAAGCCGAGTGGAGCGATGGCGAACTCTACGTCGCCCTGCCCCGTCCTGGCGGCGATGCCTGGCTGAGTCTGAGCCTGGAAAGCGGCGAGCTGGAATACGAGTCGACCGATCGCGGCTGGATCGCCTACTTCAACGACCTGCACAAGGGCCGTCACAGCGGCGAAGCCTGGAGCTGGTTCATCGATCTGTTCGCCGTTGCCTGCGTGGTGTTCAGCCTCACCGGCCTGCTGCTCCTGCAACGCCATGCCGGCAATCGCCCCGGCACCTGGCCACTGGTTGGCCTGGGGCTGGTGATTCCGCTGCTACTGGCGCTGCTCTTCATTCATTAAGGACTGCTCATGCGTAAACGCCTGTTGTTCCCCCTCGCCCTGCTTAGCACCCCGCTATACGCGGCGGACCTGCAGCTGGACGTGGAAATCCCGCGTCTGGATGTCGCCGAGTACCACCGCCCCTATGTCGCCATCTGGCTCGAGCGACCGGACCAGAGCCATGTCGCCAATCTGGCGGTGTGGTACGACACCAAGCTCAAGGACAAGGAAGGCGAAAAGTGGCTCAAGGATCTGCGCCAGTGGTGGCGCCGAAGCGGCCGCAGCCTGGAAATGCCGGTCGATGGCGTCAGCGGTGCGACCCGTGCCGTGGGCAGTCACAGCCTGCAGTTCTCCGACCAGCAGGCACCGTTCAAGACGCTGAAGGCCGGCGAGTACCGCGTGGTGGTCGAAGCCGCTCGAGAGGTCGGCGGCCGTGAGCTGCTGCGCGTGCCATTCAGCTGGCCGCCCCAGCAGAACGCCGAACACCAAGCCCAGGGCAAGAGCGAGCTGGGCGCCATCACCCTCAAGCTGACCCCATGAACAGGAAACACGCGATGAAACCCGTCATCAAATGGACCGCCCTGGCGCTCGCCATCTGCCTGCCGCTGTCGGCCCAGGCCCACCGCGCCTGGATGCTGCCTTCGGCTACCGTGCTCTCCGGCGAAGAGCCTTGGATCACCGTCGACGCCGCCGTTTCCAATGACCTGTTCTATTTCGAACATGTGCCGATGCGCCTCAAGGGCATCGGCGAGGCAGCCCAGGCCCCGGCAGGCGGTCCGCCGGGCGTGCGCGGGCGACCGGTGCCGGAACTGCAGATCATTGCGCCGGATGGTTCCAAGGTCGCGGCACAGAACGGCGCCATCGGCCGCTACCGCAGCACCTTCGATGTACAGCTGAGCCAGAAAGGCACCTACAAGCTGGCCGTGGCCAACAATGGCCTGTTCGCCAGCTGGAAGGAAAACGGCCAGCCGCGCCGTTGGATGGGCACCGCGGAAAGCTTCGCCAAGGACGTCCCGGCGAAGGCCGAAGGGCTCAAGGTCAGCCAGACCAGCAACCGCATGGAACTGTTCGTCACCTCAGGTGCGCCCAGCACCGACGTACTCGCACCGACCGGCCAGGGCCTGGAGCTCAAGCCCGTCACCCACCCCAACGACCTGTTCGCCGGCGAGGCGGCCAAGTTCGTCTTTCTGCTCGATGGCAAGCCGGCCGCGGATGTCGAGATCAGCGTGATCCCGGGCGGCAACCGCTATCGCGACGAGCTGGGCGCGATCAGGACCCGTACCGATGCCGGGGGCAAGGCCAGCATCACCTGGCCGGAAGCCGGGATGTACTGGCTGCAAGCCGAACTCACAACCGACCAGGGCGTGAGCAAGCCGGCCACCGAGCGCCGCGCCAGCTACAGCGCGACCCTCGAAGTGCTGGCGCAGTGAGGAGCGGGCAGCGCTGAACCGAACCGGCAGGCGCCCTGCCGGTTCCTCGTCAGGCCTGCGCCCGGAAACCGGCCGGGCCTTCTTGCCTTCGCTGGAGCCCCACCTTGCCATCGCCTCTGGCCACGCGTCCGCACCTTTACCTGTTCCTGTTCGCCTGCCTGGCGCTCGCCGCGGCGCTGCTGCATTGGCAGCCGCCTCGTGAAGTCTCGGCGGCCGCGGTCGTGCTCGGCTATCTCGCGCTCTGCCTGCTGGTCTGGCGACCTGGCCGCGCCCGATCTGCCGAGACGACGGAGCCGCCCGCCCTGCTGATCGCCTACGCCAGCCAGGGCGGCCAGGCCGGCGAACTGGCCGAGCGCAGCGCCAGGCAACTGGCCGAAGCCGGCATGAGCTGCGCCACGCGCCCCCTCAACGAACTGGACCCGGCGACACTGGCCGACGCGGGACGACTGCTGTTTGTCGCCAGCACCTACGGCGCAGGGGAGGCGCCGGACAACGCGGCGCGCTTCGAAAGGCACCTGCTGGCGTCAGATGCCGACTTGCGCGGGCTGCAGTACGCCATGCTGGCGCTGGGCGACAGCCAGTACCCGCACTATTGCGCCTTCGGCCGGCGCCTGGACCAGGCGCTGCGCAGCCGCGGCGCCGAGCCGCTGTTCGATCGCCTGGACGCGGACCGGCTGGACGCCGGCACCCTGCGCCACTGGCAACAGCAGCTCGGCCAACTGAGCGGCCACAACGCGTTCAGCGATTGGCAACCGGCTCCCTATCAGGCCTGGCGACTCGCCGGGCGAACCGTGCTCAACCCCGGCAGCAGCGGCGCGCCGGTCTGCCACCTCAGGCTCGAACCGCTGGACGAGGCGCCACACTGGCGCGCCGGCGATATCGCCGAGGTCGGCCCTCGGCATCCGCGCGGCCCTGTCGAAGGGCTGTTGCGCCGGCTCGGCCACGACCCGCAGCAGCGGATCGCCGGCGAAAGCCTGCTGGACATCCTCTGCACACGTCGCCTGCCGGTCGAAGAAGTCCTGCGCGGCCTGGATATCGATGCGCTGCTCGCCCTGCCCCGGCTGGCGCACCGCGAATACTCCATCGCCTCGGTTGCCGCCGACGGCGCACTCGAACTGCTGGTACGCGAGGCCCGTCACCCGGACGGCGGCCTGGGTCTCGGCTCCGGCTGGCTGTGCCGCCACGCGCCAGTTGGTGCGCCGATCGCGCTGCGCATCCGCAGCAACCCGGGCTTCCACGGCCCGACCGCCGCGACGCCGCTGGTGCTGATCGGCAACGGCACCGGCCTGGCCGGGCTGCGCGCCCACCTACGTGAACGCGCAATGACTCCCGGCTCGCGCAACTGGCTGCTGTTCGGCGAACGCCACGTCGCGCACGACCTGTTCTTCGCCGACGAACTGCAGCAGTGGCTCGCCTGCGGCCACCTGCAACGCCTGGACCTGGCCTTCTCGCGCGACCAGGCCGAGAAACGCTACGTGCAGCACGCACTGCGCGATGCTGGCGACGACCTGCGCAGATGGGTCTCCGAGGGCGCAGCCATCCATGTCTGCGGCAGCCTGAACGGCATGGGCCAGGAGGTGCAGCAGATCCTCGCGGGACTGCTGGGCGAGGCGCAGCTGAACGAACTGGCGGCGCAAGGGCGCTATCGACGGGATCTGTACTAGCGGAAAGCTTTTACACGGCAGCAAGCGGCGCTTGTCGGTTTCGTAGGGCGGGCTTCAGCCCACCGGCACCGGTCGGTCGCGCAAATGATGGGCTGAAGCCAAGCCTGCGCCTCTTGGCCCTGCCGATGTGGCCAAGTGCGGCATCGAGCCACCCTTGAGAGCCGATATTAATTCGATATCGTAATTGAAATAATTCTCAATAGGTTTCTAAAATAGCGTCATGCCTCCTCCCTCCGTTTGTGAGGCGCAAGGAAAAACAACCGAAGCTCAGGACAGAATGATGAAGCCATTTGCTCGAACCAGCTCCCATACTCTAGCCGTTGCTATCGCAACAGCGCTGATCCCGGTAGCAGCGACTGCCCAGACCAGCGGCCCGCTGGAGATGCCGTCCATGCAGGTGGTGGGCTCCGCGGACGACGCCGTTTCTCGCCAGACTGGCGCAGTGGTGATTGTCACCAAGGAAGAGATCGAGCGTAGTCAACCCTCCTCTACTCAGGACGTGCTGCGTCGCGTGCCTGGTATTAACGCGATTGCAGAGGAAGAGACGGGCGTAGTCAGCAATATCGGCATCCGCGGTCTCTCGGCAAGCGAGGCCAAATCTTTGATCCTCGAAGACGGCGTTCCGGTCGCCCCCGGCCTGTTCATTGGCAATGATCGCTACTTCAATCCCCGCATTCAGCGGATGCAGGGGGTCGAGGTTTTGAAAGGCTCTTCTTCCCTGCGCTACGGCCCGTCCACCATCGGCGGCGTCATCAACTACATCACCAAGACGCCTGATGACGGTGTCTCGGTCTCCACCCGTGTCGGCTCTTTCAACACTCGCGAAGCGATGGTGGAAGCAGGCGGTCGCAGTGAGTCGGGCGATGCCTTCGCAGGCCTGGTCGCCACCCATGCGCGCAGCGACGGTTTCATGGACCGCGACTACGAAATGACTGACGTGATGTTCAAGACCGGCATTGCGCTCAACCCTGACCACAGCCTGGGCCTGAAACTGTCCTGGCATGAGAATGATGCGAACATCTCCTATCGTGGCATGTTTCTGAACGACTACCGGGCCGGCAAGACCTACAACCCGGCACCGGACGACTACTTCCTGACCGACCGCAAGGCTATCGACCTCAACCACGAATGGCATCTGAACGACCGCGCCACCCTCCGGACTCTCGCCTACTGGAGCGAGGTCACCCGCGACTACTGGCGCTACGACGTAAACACTGGAGCTTCCAATACAGCCGGCCGCTGGGTCTATCGGGATACCCTTACCGGCAGCAACCGCACCTTCGATCGCATGGGCCTCGAGACGCGCTTGACGCTCGACCATGACCTGTTCGGCTGGGTCAACGAGGCCGAGTTCGGCCTTCGCATGATGAAGGAAGAAGCAGACGACCGCCGCGTCCGTGCCACTCGCGCGCGGGACCGTAGCGGCGTCACCGATCGCCATATCATCGATACCGCCGAGAGCCTAGCCGGCTATGTGCAGAACCGATTCGTCATCACCGACCGGCTGGCCGTCACTCCTGGCCTGCGCATCGAATCCTACGAGCAGGAGCGTCGCGTCAAAACCCAGAATGATGCGTCGGCTACAACTCGAAACACCGAAGTTCTGCCGGGCATCGGCGCGACTTACCAACTCCTGCCCGAAGCTCAACTGTATGGCGGCGTATATCGCGCCTTCTCTCCCGCTTCGAACGGTGTCGCCCTCGATGGCCTGACCGATCAGAAGCTCGATGGCGAGCGCTCGATAAACTACGAGTTCGGGGTTCGTGGCGACAGCGGCCCGGTGTCGTACGACGTCACCGCGTTCTACATGGACTTCGACAATCAGGTCGTCACGGGCAACAGCAATCCCCTGCTCTCGCAATCGAATACAGGGAAGACCAAGCACTACGGCCTGGAAGGCTCGCTTGGACTGGAACTCGGCGGCGGCTTCAGCCTGGATTCCAACCTGACCTGGGTACCGGTCTCCGAGTTCACCACCGGCCAGTACAATGGCAACCGTCTGCCCTACGCGCCGAAATACCTCGCCAACGCCGCACTCAACTACGAGCAGGGCAAGTTGAGCTCTTCGCTCATGGCCCACTACCGTGGCGAGCAGTACGGCGATCCGGCCAACACCAGGGACATCCCGACCGGAGCTGGCGGCGGAATCTGGGGCGGCAAGATGTCCTCCTATACCGTCTACGATCTGACCTCGCGTTATCAGGTCAGCGAGCAACTCGGCCTGCAGGCCGCAGTGAAGAACCTGACAGACAAGCGCTATATCGCCGGCTTGCGCCAGGGCATCTACGTGGGGCCTGAGCGTTCCTTCGAAGTAGCCATGAACTACAAGTTCTGACCTTGAAGCGAGACACCTCCGCCGGTTCGACAAGGACCGGCGGAACTCCCCTCTCGATGGGCCGAGCGCCCGAAAGCCTCAACGGTATCAGACCGCCCCTTTCATCAAGCAGCGCTTCGGTCGCCATCTCTCCTGCTCGATCATCCCTCACTTGACTTCTAACGTGCAGAAACCCCGCGCAAGCTGCCAACAGGACGCAACGGGCGACTTGAGGCAGTTCTGCAGGGCGGATGAAACCCGCGCGGTCCCCTCATCCGATGCAGCTCAACGTAACCCTGCCCTTGCGGCGGGGTTTCGTATTTTTCTCGGCCTTGCCTCGCTCGGCAAGAATCGCGCGGCGTGCCTCGTTCGGCGGGTTTCACCCGCCCTTGTCCGGCATTCGATGCAACACATGATTGGCCACAGCCAAAAAGAAACGCCCCGCGAAGGCGGGGCGCTTTGATGCAGCCGTGACGCTTAGATGTAGTAGGCCTTCAGCGGCGGGAAGCCGTTGAATTCCACCGCGCTGTAGCTGGTGGTGTAGGCACCGGTGGAGATCCAGTAGAGGCGGTCGCCGATGGCCAGGTTCAGCGGCAGGCCGTACTTGTAGTCTTCGTACATGATGTCGGCGCTGTCACAGGTCGGGCCGGCGATCACCACTTCCTCCATCTCGCCCTTCTTCTCGGTCCAGATGGGGAACTTGATGGCCTCGCCCATGGTTTCGATCAGGCCGGAGAACATGCCGACGTCGGTGTAGACCCAGCGCTCGACGGCGGTACGCGACTTGCGCGCCACCAGCACCACTTCGCTGACCAGCACGCCGGCATTGGCGATCAGCGAACGGCCCGGCTCGAGAATGATTTCCGGCAGGTCGTCGCCGAAGTCTTCCTTGAGGAAGCGGATGATTTCCTCGGCGTAGGTTTCCAGGCTGTTGGTGCGGGTGATGTAGTTGGCCGGGAAGCCGCCGCCCATGTTGATCATCTTCAACTCGATGCCGTCTTCCTGCTTCAGACGCTCGAAGATCACCTTGACCTTGGCGATCGCCGCGTCCCACACGGAGATGTCGCGCTGCTGCGAACCGACGTGGAAGGAAATGCCGTAGGGCTCAAGACCCAGCTGACGGGCGAGGATCAGCAGGTCCATGGCCATGTCGGTCTGGCAGCCGAACTTGCGCGACAGCGGCCAGTCCGCAGTGGTGGAGCCTTCGGTGAGGATGCGTACATAGACTTTCGAACCCGGCGCGGCCTTGGCGATGTTACGCAGGTCGGCTTCCGAGTCGGTGGCGAACATGCGCACACCCTTGTCGTAAAAGTAGCGGATGTCCTTGGCTTTCTTGATGGTGTTGCCGTAGCTGATGCGCTCCGGGCCAACGCCGCGGGACATCACCTTGTCCAGTTCATAGATCGAGGCGATATCGAAGCTCGAACCCTTGTCGCGCAGCAGATCGATGATCTCGACCGCCGGGTTGGCCTTGACCGCGTAGTACACGCTGGCGAATTCGAAACCGGCGCGCAGGTCGTCATAGGCCTTGCTGATGGTTTCGGTGTCGATCACCACGAAGGGGGTTTCGTGCTGGTCGGCAAATGCCTTCATCTTCTGGAAGGTGGCGCGAGGGTAATAGTCTTCGATCTTGACCGTCATGCGTGGGACTCCAAAAAACGGGAAACAAAAGTCGGATGAGGGATGGAGGGCATCAGCCCTGACAAGAACGCCTGATCAGTTTCCCCACTTTGGTTCGCCTACTTCCCAAGGCTGTGTCGCCGAGAACCCCTTGAGGTCTCTCGTCGTCAGTACTTGAGCCGGATGGATCGTTGCCAGCATGGACGTTCGGGCGCGAACCATAAGACCAAGCGCCACAGGGGTCAAGAGTCGATTTCCACCTGTTTACCACATATGGAAGGCATCGATGTTTCAGCGGGGCTGCGCGCTCCCTTCGGGAATTATTCCCGGCCTTTTTCGGGAAAAATTCCCGCGGGCATTCACCAACGAAGCCCAACAAAAGTATTAAGTCAACGGAGCCATCGGTCAGTTCCCGGCCCTAGCCGGCTGATCGACCATGGGTCGCGAAAAGCTGCCCACCAAGGACATAACAATTATGAGCTCCCGCCCTTACCCGACGCTTCTTCAGCTCTCTCTGATGATGTGCATGCCTGCCATTGCACTGGCCCAACAAGACCCTGCCCCCCTGGAACTGCCCAGCCTGGACGTGCGCAGCATGGTTCCGGAAAGCATTCAGGGAACACCCGGCGCGGCCAACCTGCTGTCAAGGGAAACCGTCGACACCTACAAGCCCTATACCCTGCATGACGCCTTCGACTTCGTCCCCGGCGTGCGCACCATCGATGACGATGTGCTCAGCCTGCGCTCGGGCATCGGCGTGCGCGGCGCGCCACCGCGGCGCTCACGCAAGGTGCTGCTGCTGGAGGACGGCACCCCCATCAACAACAGCGCCTATCTCGATTCCGGCGCCCACTACACGCCGCCGCTACAACGCCTGGAACAGGTCGAGGTGCTCAAGGGCGCCGGGCAGATCATTCATGGTCCGCTGAACAATCACGGCATCATCAACTTCCGCAACCTGCGGCCAACTGCCGAGCCACAGACCCGTGTTGAACTGGCCGCCGGCAACCAGAGTACGCGCCAGAGCCACATCAGCCACCGCCGCACGGAAGGCCCGCTGGGCATGGTCTTCAGCTACACCGGCAAAGAGGCCGACGGCACCTTCGACGTGGAAGAACACGAGTTCGACGACTTTTACGGCGGCTTCGAGCTGCAGCTCAACGACAGCCACCAGCTCGCCGCCTCGGCCACCTATTTCCGCGAACGCAGCCAGGGCTACGATGAAAGCAACCTCTCGCTGCAGCAGTACCGCGAAGACCCACGCGGCAAGAAACGCCTGGACGAAGGCCGCGAGTACAACAACATCTCGGTGGACTACTACAAGCTTGACCTGACCCACAACTACCAGATCAGCGACGACGTTCGCCTGTCCTCGAAAGTCTTCGCCACCGAACTGGATCGCCCGCGCTTCCAGACCCGCGGCACCGCACCGGACGAAGGCGGCGTGATGGAAGGCCGTGATCGCCGTTACCACACCCTTGGCCTGGACAGCCGGCTGGATATCGGCGGCATTTCCGCCCTTGGCCTTGATCATCGCATCCAGACCGGCATTCGCTACGAGAAGCACCGCTTCGCCGACCGCCGTCCGGTAGGCCGTCCCGGCGAAGCACTCAAGGAAGGCAATCGTGGCGAGGTCTATGCCCGTGCCGGCGAAAACGGCTACACCCGCGATGGCCGTCTGATGACCTACGATGCCGAAGCCATTTCCGCCTTCGCACAGAACACCATCAGCCGCGGCGACTGGGCCATCACCCCCGGCCTGCGCTTCGAGACGTTCAACCAGTACAACAAGACCAATTTCCGCCCTGGTGACGATGACGAAGGCGTGACCAAGAAGGACAGCAACAGCCTGCTGCTGCCCGGCATCAGCCTGCTTTACAGCGGCTTCGACAACAGCGAGATCTACGCCGGCATCCACCGCGGCTATGCCCCGGCCTCGGCTCGCAGTGATGAATTCCCGCTGACCCCGGAAACCGGCATCAACAGCCAGATCGGCCTGCGCAGCAGCGCCCTCAAGGGTCTCAGCCTCGACATGGCGCTGTTCTACAACCGCATCGAAGACACCCTGATCCGCAAAGAGGTCGATGAATTCGGTGATGCGCGCTTCGTCAATGCCGCCGACTCGCGGGTCTACGGTCTGGATCTTGGCGCGCGAATCGACTCCTGGGCCTGGTACGACTCACCGCTCAATGCCTTTGCCGAAGTCGCGATGAACTACACCAATGCGAAATTCAGCAACGGCCCACTCAAGGGCAACGATGTCCCGGAAGTGCCGCGCTACAACGGCAGCCTGACCCTGGGCCTGGAGCACACCGCCGGTTGGCATCTGAGCACCACCCTCAGCCACTTTGGCGCTTTTTATACCGATATCGAAAACACCCGACCGATCACCGCCAGCGGCGACGAGGACGATGCCGGGCGCGTGCCCAGCCACACCCTGCTCTCGGCACGCGCCAGCTACAAGCTGCCGACACGCCTGGACACCACCCTCTGGATCCAGGGCCGCAACCTGACCGACAAGCTGTACATCGCCGATATCCAGGAAGGCATCCGTCCCGGCGCGCCGCGCTCGATTCTGGCGGGCGTGACCTTCAACTTCTGACGGCTCATCGGAAAGCGCCTGTCAGATCACCACATGGCTTGCCGACAAGCACGCCATGTGGTGAAAAACAGGGCCTTTTGTAGGCGCGAATTTATTCGCGAGCCTTTAGCGAAAACTCCGTGCCGCAAAGCAACACTCGCGAACGAGTTCGCTCCTACAGGTAGATGAGGCAGCGTTTTCACCTTCCCTTGTACCCCGCTCATGCGATTGCCCTGAGCTTCCCCCTACAGTTCGCGACCTGCAAATACGACTCGCGTATAATCGACGACTTTTCCGTTTTGCCAAAAGCAGGTTTTGCCGTTCATGACCACCCAGGCCGCTGAAGTCGCGAAGCGCCGTACGTTCGCGATCATCTCCCACCCCGATGCGGGCAAGACCACCATTACCGAACGCTTGCTGCTGATGGGCAAGGCCATCGAGGTTGCCGGCACGGTGAAGTCGCGTAAATCCGACCGCCACGCCACGTCCGACTGGATGGAAATGGAAAAGCAGCGCGGTATCTCCATCACCACCTCGGTGATGCAGTTCCCCTACCGCGAACACATGATCAACCTGCTCGACACCCCCGGCCACGAAGACTTCTCCGAAGACACCTACCGCACCCTGACTGCGGTGGACAGCGCCTTGATGGTGCTCGACGGCGGCAAGGGCGTAGAGCCGCGCACCATCGCGCTGATGGACGTCTGCCGCCTGCGCGACACGCCCATCGTCAGTTTCATCAACAAGCTGGACCGCGACATTCGCGACCCGATCGAACTGCTCGACGAGATCGAAGCGGTGCTGAAGATCAAGGCCGCGCCCATCACCTGGCCCATCGGCTGCTACCGTGACTTCAAGGGCGTGTACCACCTCAAGGACGACTACATCATCGTCTACACGCCGGGCCACGGGCACGAGCGCACCGAGGTCAAGATCATCCAGAACCTGGATTCCGACGAAGCGCGCAAGCACATCGGCGACGAGTACGAGCGTTTCATCGAACAGCTGGAACTGGTTCAGGGCGCCTGCCACGAGTTCGACCAGGACGAATTCCTCAATGGTCAGCTGACCCCGGTATTTTTCGGTACCGCGCTGGGCAACTTCGGTGTGGACCACGTGCTTGACGCCGTCGTCGACTGGGCGCCGATGCCGCTGCCCCGCGCGGCCAACGAGCGAGTGGTCGAGCCGGTCGAGGAGAAGTTCACCGGCTTCGTGTTCAAGATCCAGGCGAACATGGACCCCAAGCACCGCGACCGCATCGCCTTCATGCGCATCTGCTCGGGCAAGTACGAGAAAGGCATGAAGCTGCGCCACGCGCGCATCGGCAAGGATGTCCGCATCGCCGACGCCCTGACCTTCTTCTCCAGCGAGCGGGAAATGCTCGAGGAAGCCTGGGCCGGCGACATCATCGGCCTGCACAACCACGGCACCATCCAGATCGGCGACACCTTTACCGAAGGCGAGAACCTCGGCTTCACCGGTATCCCGCACTTCGCTCCGGAACTGTTCCGCCGCGTGCGCCTGAAGGATCCGCTGAAATCCAAGCAGCTGCGCCAGGGCCTGCAGGAACTGGCCGAGGAAGGCGCCACCCAGGTGTTCTTCCCCGAGCGCAACAACGACATCATCCTCGGTGCGGTCGGCGTGCTGCAGTTCGACGTCGTCGCCAGTCGCCTGAAAGAGGAATACAAGGTCGAGTGTGCCTACGAGGCGATCAACGTCTGGTCGGCGCGCTGGATCGAGTGCGATGACAAGAAGAAACTCGAAGACTTCACCAACAAAGCCTACGAGAACCTCGCCATCGACGGCGGCGGTCACCTGACTTACCTGGCGCCGACCCGGGTGAACCTGAGCCTGATGGAAGAGCGCTGGCCGGATGTGAAGTTCAGGGCGACACGAGAGCATCACTGACCCAAGAATGCGCCTGCTGCGGGGTACAGCAGGCGTAGTTGGTTCTGCGCATTACTGCCGCTGCGCTCATTTAGATGCGCTCTCGCATGGAAGCGAGTGGCTGCCTTTTCACAAGGACCGTGTATGCCCACCGAACGCGCCTCCCTCGAACAACGCCAGTTCGCCAGACACCTGCGATACCAACTCACCGAGTGCGAGCGTCTGCTGTGGCGCCAGCTGCGCAACCGCGGTTTAGCAGGATTCAAATTTCGTCGGCAACATCCGTGTCCGCCCTATGTCCTAGATTTCTACTGTGCAGAGTTGCGACTTGTGGTCGAACTCGATGGCGGTCAGCACTTCGACGAAGCTGGTCTGGCGAAAGACCGTTTGCGCACGGCCTACCTGCAGCACCACGGGCTGGAGGTTCTACGCTTCAGCAATCTGGATGTGATACGGAATCTAGAGGGTGTCCTGACTGAAATCTTGAGCTGGATTGAGACCCGCGCCCCTCACCCCAACCCTCTCCCCAAGGGGGAGAGGGAGCTGGATTGAGGCAGCCGGATCAGTTGTGCTCATACAGACCATGCAGAGCAAGCGAGGAGAGTGAGCGCGGGCTGTGCCCATCAAGCAGTTGCAACCACCACCAGCGCGCTCTCACCCCAGCACCCAATCCCCGCATTACCGATACACCGGCCTGAACCCGAGCCCTGACTGGGATCTTGCACCGAATCGGGGCCCGTACCCCTCACCCCAACCCTCTCCCCAACGGGGAGAGGGAGCTGGATTGAGGCAGCCGGATCACTTGCTCATGCAGACCGTGCAGAGCAAGCGAGGGGAGTGAGCGCGGGCTGTGCCCATCAAGCAGTTGCAACAACCACCAGCACGCTCTCACCCCAGCACCCAATCCGCGCATTACCGATACACCGGCCTGAATCCGAGTCCTGACTGAAATCTTGCACCGGATCGGGGCCCGCGCCCCAACCCTCTCCCCAACGGGGAGAGGGGGCCTGATTGAAGCCACCGAACATCCGCAACTAGCGGGCACATCATGCGTTTCGCCCTGCACCGGATCGGCAACCCACCCCGGTCAAGTCCCCTCTCCCCTCCGGGGAGAGGGCTAGGGTGAGGGGCTGGCGGCCACGACTAGTGTCGCAACTAAAACCCACACAGCCCCGTTTCACCTACTCCTCAAGGGACCACGCGATCAATAAACCGCCCAGCTTGGTACCTGCCGGCCAGGCTCGAAGACCGCCCACCCAACCCTCTCCCCTCCGGGGAGAGGGCTAGGGTGAGGGGCTGGTGGCTATGTCGAGCGCCGCAGTCGACGTCGCCACCTGCCCCCGCCTCACCTACTCCTCAAGGGTCCACGCGATCAAGGAATCCCCCAGCTTGGTGCCGAACGAGCCATGCCCGCCGGCCATCTGCACCACGTACTGCTTGCCGGTCTTCTCGGACACGTAGGTCATCGGAGTCGCCTGGCCACCGGCAGGCAGGCGGCCCTTCCACAATTCCTTGCCGTTCTGCAGATCGTAGGCGCGCAGATAGTAATCCAGCGTTCCGCTCATAAAGGCCACTCCGCCGGCGGTGCCGATCGGCCCGCCCAGTGCAGGCGTACCCACCGGGAAGGGAATGCCCAAGGGCGCACTGTCGCGGCTGGTGCCGTTCTTGTGCATCCAGACCTTCTTCATGCTGCGCAGGTCCAGCGCGGTGACGAAGCCCCATGGCGGCGTCTGGCACGGCAGGCCGAGCACCGACATGAACGGCTCCAGCCGCACCATATACGGCGCCCCCAGATTGGGCTGCAGGCCAGTCTCACCGCCGCCGGTACGCTCATCGGGGTCGACCTCGCTGCGCTTGACCATGGTCGAGATGAAGGCCAGGTAATTCGGCGCGCCGAACAACAGCTGTCGGCTCGGATCGACCGCCACCGATGGCCAGTTGAAAGTACCCACGTTACCCGGATAGATCAGCGAGCCCTGCTCCGACGGCGGCGTGAAGTCGCCCTCGTAACGCAGCTTGCGGAACTGGATGCGGCACATCATCTGATCCAGCGGCGTACCGCCCCACATGTCGCGCTCGCGCAGCGGTTCTTGCGGGGCGTAGCTGACGGCCGATGCGGGTTGGGTCGGCGCGGTGAACTCGCCGTAGTCAGTGCCTTGGGGCACGGGCATCTCTTCCACCGGCACGATCGGCTCGCCGGTACGGCGGTCGAGGATGTACAGATCGCCACGCTTGGTCGGCTGGATGATGGCCGGCACCTGACCTTGCGGGCCTTCGATATCCACCAGCGTCGGCTGCGATGGCAGGTCGCGGTCCCAGAGGTCATGGTGCACAGTCTGGAATTCCCAGCGCACCTGGCCGGTCGCCAGGTCCAGCGCCACCAGGGTGTCGGTGAAACGCTCGGACTCCGGCGTGCGCGGCTGCGCCCACTGGTCCGGGGTCTGGTTGCCGGTGGGGATGTAGACCAGCCCCAGCGACTCGTCGGCAGTGGCGATGGTCCAGGAGTTCGGCGTGCTGCGCACGTAGGTTTCGCCGGGTGGCAAAGGCTCTGTGGCGTCCGGGTTACCCGGGTCGAAATTCCATACCAGCTCGCCGCTGCGCACGTCGTAGGCGCGAATCACGCCGCCGGGTGAATCCACCGCGCCGTTGTCGGTGATCGAGCCGCCGACGATGACCAGCTTCTCGGTCACCACCGGTGGTGAAGTCGGCAGGTAAACGCCCAAAGCGTCCTCACCGAGTCCAGCCTTCAGATCCACCACGCCGGCATTGCCGAAGTCCTCGCAGGGCTTGCCGTCCTCGACATCCAGCGCGACCAGAGTGCCGTCGTTGGTCGGCAAAAACAGCCTCCGCGCGCAACGCGCTACGGGCTGGTCGGACGGTGCCGTCGCTGCGGGCCCGTAGGCGTTGGCGTCATGGAAGGCCAGGCCACGGCAGGTCATGTGCTGGTAGTACTCGGCATCGCGGTTGATGCTCGGATCGAAGCGCCAGCGCTCCTCACCGCTGTCGGCATCGACGGCGATGGCGATGCTGTGCGGCGTGCAGATGAACAGATTGTCGCCAACCTTCAACGGCGTCACCTGATAGGTGATCTCGCCGGGGTCACCCTCGCCGGACAGGTCACCGGTGTGGAACTCCCAGGCCTTTTTCAACTTGCCGACGTTGTCCGGCGTGATCAGATCGGCCGTCGAATAACGATCGCCGCGGTCGGAGCCGCCGTAGGCTTTCCATTCGCCGGCAACCCGACCGGCCTGCCCCTCGGGATTCGAGCCCTGCATCTGCGCGTCGCTGAATTCACCCGTGATCGAGTGGTAATCCTGGGTCAGCGAGTACCCCGCGATCAGCGCGCCGGCCAGCAGCCCCAAGCCGAGCAACCCACTGGCGCCATCACGCCAGACCAGTCGGCCGCCCACGTAACGATTGATGAACGGCAGAATCAGCCAGAGCCCGAGGATGCACCAGAGGTCGATTCGCGGCGCCAGCTGCCACCAGTCGAAGCTGACTTCGTACAGCGTCCACGCCAGCGTCGCCAGCAGTAGCACCGCGTAGAGCCAGATCGCAGCGCGGCGTCGAGCGAACAACAGCCCGGCCACGCCCAGCAGTCCGATGCCGGCCAGCAGGTAGTACCAGGAGCCACTCAGCATTGCGAGGTAGCCGCCACCGACCGCCATCAGCGCTCCCAGCAGCAGAACCACCACGGCGGTCAGGGTGATGCGCATGGGCCGCGGCCCGTAATCGATACTCATGCAACGCTCTCCAGCCAATTCATCTTCAAAACAAAAAGCAAAAAGCTGGCGAAACTTTCTGACACAAAGTCTCGCCAGCTTGTAGTGGATACGATAGGCGGGGCTTTAGTTCAGCCGTTTGGCGACCGCTTACGCCGTCGCCCCGACACTGAGAGGCTGCGTTTCAGGCCGCTTGATTACTGCGTAGATCACCCCGGTTACCAAGCTGCCGGCGAGGATTGCAGCCAGATACAACAGCGCGTGATTGATGGCGTTGGGGATCAGCAGCACGAACAGCCCGCCGTGGGGCGCCAGCAGCTTTGCGCCGAAGGCCATGGACAGCGCGCCGGTCAGCGCTCCACCGGCAATGCTGGCCGGAATCACCCGCAACGGGTCTTTCGCAGCGAACGGAATCGCGCCTTCGGAAATGAAGCAGCAGCCCAGCACCAGCGCGGCCTTGCCAGCTTCGCGCTCGGTCTGGGCGAACTTGCGTCGGGCGATCAGCGTGGCGATGCCCATGCCGATTGGCGGCACCATCCCCGCCGCCATGGTTGCGGCCATCGGCGCGTAACTCTGGGACGCGAGCAGCCCGACGGAGAAAGCATAAGCGGCCTTGTTCACCGGTCCGCCGAGGTCGACGCACATCATGGTGCCGAGCAGCAGACCGAGCAGGATGGCGTTGGAGGTGCCCATGGTGTCGAGGAATTCGGTGAGCCCGGCGAGCATCTTCGCCACCGGCGTGCCGACCACGTAAATCATCACCAGGCCGGTAACCAGGCTCGCCAGCAACGGAATGATCAGGATCGGCTTGAGCGATTCGATGCTCGCCGGCAAGGGAATCCAGCGGCTCACTGCCTTGGCCGCATAGCCCGCCACGAAGCCCGCGATTATCCCGCCGATAAAGCCCGCACCCAGGGTGCCGGCCAGCAAGCCGCCGATCATGCCGGGCGCCAGACCTGGGCGATCCGCGATGGAATAGGCGATGTATCCCGCCAGCAGCGGCACCATCAACTGGAAGGCCGTTTCGCCACCGATCTTCATCAGCGCGGCGGCCAGTGTGCCCTCCTCCTTGAACGCCTCGATGCCGAAGACGAACGACAGCGCGATCAGCAAACCGCCCGCCACCACCATCGGCAGCATGTAGGACACGCCGGTCAGCAGGTGCTTGTAGACACCGGTCTTTTCGCCCTTCTGTTCGCCGCCGCCGGTATTGGCTGTGGCGCCTCCGGCTAGCACAGCGCCTTCTTCCAGCGCGCGATCCAGCGTTGCGTCGGGTTGTTTGAGGGCCACGCCGGTGCCGCAGCGAAACACGCGCTTGCCGGCGAAACGGGCGACATCCACCTCGATATCGGCGGCCAGCAGCACCACGTCGGCCGCGGCGATGGCGTCCGCTTCCAGCACGTTGCGCGCACCCACCGAACCGCGGGTTTCCACCTGCAGGTCGTAACCCTTGCGGATCGCCGCCTGCTGCAGGGCTTCAGCCGCCATGAAGGTGTGTGCGACGCCGGTCGGACAGGCGGTGATGGCGACAAGTTTGGGCTTGCCGCTGGAATGCGCCGCATCCGCTTCGTCGGCCTGCTGCAGCTCGCTGGCGGTGTCCGCGGCACTGCGCAGGAAGGCTTCCGGGTCGAGCAGCGCCTCGGATGGAGTGGACTGGGCGACGCGCTTGCCGACGAAGCGTTGCAGCGACAGCGGCCCGGTTTTCACCACCACCACCAGATCGGCATTGGCGATCTGCGCGGGCATCAGCGGCGAACCGATGGCCTTGGGATCGTGGACTTCCACGGCGGTCGACCAGCCCAGACGATGGGCGGCCGCTTCGAGCAGGCGTGAAGTCAGCACGCTGGTGACCATTCCGTTGGGGCAGGCCGTAACGATGAGAAGATTCATTCCTTCACCTCTTGTTCGATTTATTGGCTCAGCGGCTGGAGCCGGACCCTGGCCTCCAGGTCCGCAAGTCCATCCGTGTCGGTGATGCCAAAGCCGACCTGCCCAACCGCCTGCGCGGCAATGGCGGTGGCGTGTGTGAGGGTGCGCTCGGCCGGCCAGCTTTCCAGCAGACCGTGGAGCATGCCGGCGAGCAGTGAGTCGCCCGCACCAACGGTGCTGACGACCTGAACCTTTGGCGGACTGGCATGCAGCGTGGCGCCTGGCGAGAACCAGCTGACGCCATTGGCGCCCTGCGAAATAACCACGTGCTCGATGCCTTCGCCTTGCAGCCGCCGCGCTTCGCCAACCAGCGCCGACGACCCGATGAGCTCAACGCCACGGGCCTCGGCCAGTTCCTCCTCGTTGGGCTTGATCAGCCACGGCCGGGTCGCCAGCCCGTCACGCAAAGCGGCGCCACTGGTATCTAGCGCCACCCGCATGCCGAGCGCTTTGAGCGTATTCAGCATCTCCACGAACCACTGACTGTCGATGCCACGCGGCAAGCTGCCGGCGACGACCACGAGGTCATGAGCAGGCGCCAGCCGCTGGAGGCGCGTCAGCAGCTCCGTGCAGTGCGCCTCGCTCACCGTCAGCCCTGGGCCGTTGATGTCGGTGACCTGCCCGTCCGCTTCGGCGAGTTTGATGTTGCTGCGGGTATCGCTCGGCACGCGGACGAATTCGTCGGCAAATCCACGCGCGGCGAACAACTGCTCGAAGGCCTGCGGATTGCCCTCGCCGAGAAAGCCGGTGACGGTCAGCTGATGACCGAGGTCGTCCAGCACCTGCGCGACGTTGAGCCCCTTTCCGGCGGCATGCATCTGCAGGCTTTCGCTGCGATTGACCTGGCCCAGGCGCAGCGCGGACAGCTGCACGGTCAGGTCCAGGGCCGGGTTGAGAGTGACGGTCAGCACGCGAGCCATCAGCAGTGCTCCCCGACGAAGGCGCGGACTTCATGGGCGCCGGGCAGCATCAGGGCTTGCTGGGCCAGCCTCTGGCAGGCCGCGAAATCCAGCTCGCGAACGCGCGCCTTCACCAAGGCGATGCTGCGCGCCGAAACGCTAAGTTCGTCCACGCCCAGGCCCACCAGGATCGGCACCGCCAGCGCATCGGCAGCCAGCTCACCACAGACGCCCACCCACTTGCCGTGGGCATGGGCGGCCTCAACCGTCATGCCGATCAGGCGCAAAACCGCCGGATGCAAGCCGTCGGCCTGCCCTGAAAGCGTCGGATGCCCGCGGTCGATGGCCAGGGTGTATTGCGTCAGGTCATTGGTGCCGATGCTAAAGAAGTCGACTTCCTGCGCCAGCACCGGCGCGATCAAAGCTGCTGAGGGGATCTCGATCATGATGCCGACCTGCAGATCGGCCACCGGCAGCTCAACGCGCAGGCGGTCGACCATGGCCTTGGCGGTGCGCCACTCGTCGATATTGCCGACCATGGGGAACATGATCCGCAACGGGCGGCCATCGGCCGATGCGAGCAAGGCACGCAGCTGGGTTTCGAGGATGTCCGGGCGCTGCAAACTCAGGCGAATGCCGCGCACGCCGAGGAAAGGATTTTCTTCGGCGGGCATCGGCCAGTATGGAAGCGGCTTGTCACCACCAACGTCCAAAGTGCGCACCACCAAGGGGCGCCCTTGGAGGGCTTCCAGCACGCGGCGGTACTCGGCTTCCTGAGTCGCCTGATCCGGCGCCTGGGAATGATTCATGAACACCAGTTCGGTACGCAGCAGGCCGATGCCTTCGGCGCCCATCGCCACCGCTTCCGGGGTTTCGCCAGCAGCGCCGATGTTGGCAGCGATCTCTACCAGATGGCCGTCGCGGGTGATGGCCGGCTCCAGGCGACGCTCATTTGCCAGGCGCTTGCGCTCCTCGCGGGTGGCGCGCTCGTTGCGGGCTTGCTCCAGCTGCGCATCGGTTGGGGCGACCAGCAGTTCACCGCGCTCGCCGTCAAGCAGCAGCAAGGTGTTTGGCGCTAGCCCAAGCACACCCGGCCCAGCACCGACTATCGCCGGAATGCCCAGCGCGCGGGCGATGATGGCGCTGTGCGAAGTGGCGCCGCCGCCAGCGGTAAGAATGCCTGCGACCCGCTGGGCATTGAGCGTGGCGACGTCCGAAGGCGCCACCTCGTCCATCACCAGGATGTAGGGCTCATCTGGGGCCTGATCGGCTTCCACACCAGTCAGGCAGGCCAGCACGCGGCGACCCACGTCACGCAGGTCGGCGGCACGCTCGGCCAGCAGCTTGTCGTGCAAGGCCTCCTGCTGCTGCGCCGCAATTTTGATTTCCTCCATCCAGGCGGCTTCGGCACTCAAACCTTTTTGCAGACGCGCCTGAACTTCCTCGCGCAGCGCCGGGTCGCGCAGCATGGCCTGATGGGTGGTGAAGATGTCGCGGATGCTGGCGACCTGACTCTCATCGATCAGCGTGCCGATCTCCGCATGGACCTTGTCCAGCGCCGCATCCAGCCGCTGCAGTTCGATCACCGGAGACTCGCCGCGCTTGGGGTAGTCGATCACCTGCGGCTTGCGTACCAGGACCGGACCGATGGCGATGCCTGGCGCGGCGGCGATGCCGATGACCTGCTCGCCGGCCCGCAAGACGGGCACGTCCTGGGCTGCCTCATTCAGTTGCACGGCCCGCTGCTCCGCCGGCGCCCCGCCGGCCGGCAGCGGCTCGATTTCCTCGCCCAGCCCTTCCTCCACGGCGCGGACCAGCGCCGGCAACGCATCGTCGGCGATCGAGGGCTCGGCGATGAACTCCAGCACCTGGCCGCGATGCGAGCCCATCGCCAGCAGCTTGCTCAGGCTCTTGGCCGAAACACCCGCGCTCTGGCTACCAGCCAGACGCACTCGGATCTCGCCGGCGAAGGCCTGTGCGACCTCGGTCAGCACCTTGGCCGGGCGGGCATGCAAGCCATGGGCGTTAGCCAGTGGCACCTGGGCACTCGGCCAGTCTGCCGGCACTTCGCCGCCCAGGGCTTCGAGCACTGTGCGACTGGACGTCGCCTGGCTCAGCTCCTGCCCGCGGCCTTCGATCAGCAGATTGCACAGGCGCTCGAGCATCGCCCGATGCGCTTCGCCCAGGCTGGCCAGCACGAAAAGACCATTGAGCGGCTGCCCCTGATGCTCGAGATGGGAAGCTGGCGTGACGAAGGCGAGACCAGGACGCTGCACCGCCTGCTCGCTACTCAGCCACCAGAGGCCATCCCCCAGCGGCAGCGCCTGGCCAAGCGGCAGACTGGCGTTGAAACCCGGCTCCACGCACTGCGCGCGCTTGAGCAGCTTGACGCCCTGCCATGCCAGCTCGTCGAAATCATCCGCAGCGACACCCAGCGAGACCAGCTCGCCATCCAGCGCTAGCGCCTGTGGCGCACCCTGCAGCAGGTCGATGATGGCTTCGCGGCTTTCGGCTTTCTGCAGCGCCTCGCTCAGATCGCCTTCACCCAATGCTCGGGTCAGCAGCTGTAGCAGGCGCAGGTGTTCGTCGGAACGCGCAGCGATACCGATGGCCAGATACACCAGCTGGCCGCTGCCCCAGTCGACGCCGGCCGGAAAATGCAGCAGCCGCACGCCAGTGGTGAACACCTGATCGCGGGTTTCCGGCGTGCCATGGGGAATCGCAAGGCCCTGACCGAGAAAGGTCGAGCCCTGCGCTTCACGCGCACGCAGCCCGTCCAGATAACCCGGCGCGACCAGCCCGTCGGCGACCAGAACTTCACCCAGCAGGGCCAGCGCCGCTGGCTTGTCCGCCGCGGCCTGATGCATGTGGATGTGCTGTGCATTCAACTCAAGCATGGAGAACTCCTGCGGGGCTCGCGATTGTTGTGGCCGACGGTCAAGCCGGCTTTGCCCGAATCCTGGGCTGGCGCTTCAGACCGAAACACTGCTGAAACGTTTCACCTAAGGCTGGCACATTACGCAATATTGGGTAATTCTAGAAGCCCGAGTTCATACCACCCGTCTCAGGACCCTCTGTTGAAACTGACCGACATCGCCCGCCTCGCCAACGTTTCGGTAACCACCGCCAGCTATGTGCTCAATGGCAAGGCCGCGCAGCGCCGTATCAGCGCGGCCACGGTCGAGCGGGTGATGGCCGTGGCCGAACAGCAGGGCTTTCAGCTCGACCAGCAGGCGGCTGGCCTGCGCCGCGGGCAGTCGCGCACCCTCGGCTTCATCGTTCCGGATCTGGAAAACCCCAGCTACGCGCGTCTGGCCAAACTGCTCGAGCAGCGTGCGCGACAGCGCGGCTACCAGTTGCTGATCGCCGGGACGGACGACGAGCCGGACACCGAGCGCCAGGTCATCCAGCTGCTGCGCTCGCGCCGCTGCGATGCGCTGATCGTCGCCAGCTGCCTACCGGCCGACGACCAGAGCTATCGCAAGGTGCAGGCGGCTGGCACGCCGGTGATCGCCCTCGACCGCGCGCTGGACGCCGAGCACTTCTGCTCGGTGGTCAGCGATGATTGCGAAGCGGCCGCCCTGCTCACCCGCTCGCTGGCAGTTCCGGCCGCCGCCCATATCGCCCTGATCAGCGCACGCCCGGCATTGCCCATCAGCCAGCAGCGCGAGGAAGGTTTTCGCCAGGCACTGTCGCAGCACAGCGGTCAGGTCAGCATCCTGCAGGCCGAACAGTTCAGCCGGGCGTGCGGCCGTGAACAGATGCTCGCCCTGCTCGACCGCGGCCCGCTGCCCGATGCGCTGATCACCACCGCCTACGTCTTGCTCGAAGGCGTCTTCGATGCGCTGCGCGAGCGGAGCCTGCTGTGGCCAAAGCAGCTGCGGCTGGCGACCTTTGGTGACGCGCAGTTGCTGGATTTCCTGCCGATCCGGGTCAATGCGATTTCCCAGCAGCACGAGCAGATCGCCGAGCAAACCCTGGAACAGGCAATCCGCGCCATCGAGCAGGGCGATTACCGTCCCGGCGTGATCGCCATCGAGCGTGAGCTGAAAGTGCGGCGTCTCTGATCCGCCCCTTGCGGGCGCTGCCGCGCTGGCGGAAGCTTGTCGTCTTTCGAACACGCCCACCCTCCCAGATGAACATCGAACAGATCACCCAACGCCTGCACGCCATCCGCGATCAGAACGACTGGCAGCGCTTTCACAGCCCCAAGAATCTCGCCATGGCCGCCAGCGTGGAAATGGCCGAGCTGGTGGAAATCTTCCAGTGGCAGACCGAGGACGAGTCGCGCCAGCTCTCAGCCGACAAACTTGAGCATGCCGGTCAGGAAGTCGGCGACATCCTCATGTACCTGCTCTTGATGTGCAGCGAGCTGGGCATCGATATGGAACAGGCGCTGCTGGCCAAGCTGGCCGACAACGAGCGGCGGTTCGCCCGATGAGCGACCGGCATTTCGACGAGCTGGCGACGCGCTTCGCCGAGAAGATCTACGGCGGCGCCAAAGGCGCGATCCGCCTTGCCGTGCTGCAGGCCGACCTGACGGAAGCCCTGCCGCAACGGCCACTGCGGGTGCTGGATATCGGCGCCGGCCTCGGCCATATGAGTCTGTGGCTGGCCCAGCAGGGCCATGATGTGACCTTGGCAGAACCGGCAGAGCCGATGCTGGAAGGCGCGCGCAAACAGTTTGCCGCAGCCGGCCAGCAGGCAACCTTCATTCAGGCGCCCTGGCAGACAGTCGAAAGCCAGGTCGAGGGCCGTTTCGATCTGGTGATCTGCCACGCGGTGCTGGAATGGCTGGCCGAGCCCCAGGCGATCCTGCCGGTGCTGCATCGCCTGACATCGGCCGATGGCTGGCTATCGCTGGCCTTCTACAACCGCGACGCGTTGATCTACCGCAACCTGCTCAAGGGCCATTTCAAGAAGCTGCGCAGCCAGACCTATGCCGGCGAGCGCCAGAGCCTGACGCCTCAGCAGCCGCTGGACCCACGCGAGCTGGCGGCGCAACTCGCACCGCACTGGCAGGTCGAAACAACCAGTGGCGTGCGCGTATTCCATGACTACATGCCCGCCGATTTCCAGGCCCGCACCGAGCCTGCCGAACTGATCGAGATGGAACTGGCCTACCGCCGCCATCCACAATTTGCCGGTCTCGGGCGCTACCTGCACTGGATGTGTCGGCCGCTCTGAGCCGACCGGGAGGTACCGATGTCGATCCGCGCCATGCTGCCGGTGCTCTGCCTGGGCCTTGCAGCCTGCCAGAGCCAGAACCCCTATACCGACGAATCTGCGCCGATTCCTCCGGCGCCACCGATCGAGCAGATCCAGTCACCGATCTATCCGGCGGCGCCAAGGGACTTTTCCAGCTACCAGAACTGGAGCTGGCAAGCACCACCGGCCGGCACCGCGTCGATCACCGGCGAGGAGCTGCAGGAAATGGTCGCCGGCGCGCTCGATCAACTCGGCTTGCGCCCTGCGCAGGCCGAGCGCAAGGGCGAGCTGTTGATCAGCGCCCGCGCCAGCAAGGAGACCCGCATTCGGCAGACTTACGATGATTACGGCCCGCATGTCGGCGTAGGCCGCTACGGTGGCGGCTACGGATACGGCTCAGGTTATGGCGTGGGGACGAGCGTACCCATCGTGCGCAACTACGAGGAAGAGGTGCTCTCGGTGCGTATCGAGATGTTCGACGCGGCTTCCGGCCAATCGATCTGGAGCAATCGCGCCGAAGCACGTAGCGGCGGCAGCCGCGCCAAGCAGCAGGATGCGCTGCGCGAGGCGGTGCAGCGGGCGCTGGCGGACTACCCGCCGCGCTGAGCGTGACGGCGATGCAGACTCAGCACCGCGCCGAGGCCTAGACTGAACAGATTCCACCCCCGGAGAACGATCATGTTGCGCCGCCTGTTGCTGATACCTCTGCTCTTCGCGCTAGCCGCCTGCCAGGGCCCGCAGGTGCAGCGCGATTTCGATCCGACGCGGGATTTCTCGGCCTATCGGGCCTGGGGCTGGCAGGAACCGGCGCTGCAGTACCGACCTGACGATCCACGAATCAAAAGCGACCTCACCGAACAACGCATCCGCGCGGCGATCGCCGAACAGCTCGATCAGCAGGGACTGCGTCCCGCCACGGCCGGCAAAGCGGCGGACCTCAAGGTGCAGGCCTGGTACATCGTCGACCAGCGTACCCAGCAGTACACGACCACCTCCGGCGCCTGGGGCAATCCCTGGTACGGCTACTGGGGTGGGCCGATGTTCACCGACACCCGCACCATCGACTACCAGGTCGGCACGCTGCAGATCGACCTGTATGACGCCGCTGACGGCAAACTGGTCTGGCGCGGCAGCGCCGAGCAGACCCTGAGCAACCGCCAAGGCACCCCCGAGCAACGCGCCGGCAGCATGCGCGAGCTGGTGACACGGGTGCTGTCGCAATACCCGCCGCGCTGAGCCAAGCGCAGCGAACCGCTGTCCCGCTATGGCGAGTCGTATCCCGGCTCGCCATACTGTCGCGCCCTGATTCCGGAGATCCGAAATGCCTGCCGTTGCCTGGTGGTTACTCACCCTTCCGTTCATTGCCGGCGCGATGCTGCCCCTGCAGGCCGGAATCAACGGCCAGGTCGCGCGTCACCTCGGCAACGTGATGGGCGCGGCACTGCTTTCGTTTACCGTGGGAACACTGGCGCTGTTCGTCATCGTGGCAGTCCAGCGCGATATCCCGGCGTTGCAGACCCTCAAAGGCCTGCACTGGTGGCAATGGTGTGGTGGGCTGCTGGGGGCCTTTTTCATCGCCACGGCCGCCTTCGCCGCACCGCGCACGGGAGCGCTGCTGTTCATGGCGCTATTGCTGGCCGGCCAGCTGTTCGTCGCCTTGCTGCTGGATCACTTCGGCTGGGCCGGCTTTCGCCAGTCCAGCATCAGCTTAGGCAAGGTCTCCGGTCTGCTGCTGATCTTCGCCGGCGTCTGGCTGATCCAGCGCGGCTAGCAGGTGCGCGGCGGGCGTCACTCGTGCTCGAAGGCGTAGAACAGGTTGGGCTCGCTGACCAGGTAGAGATTGCCCTGTGCATCGAAGGTCATCCCTTCAGCCTGCGGCACGCTGCGCTCGAGTCCGGCAAACCCGCTCCAGAGCGAGCGGAAGCTGACCAGCTCGCCCTCGGCATCGAGTTCCAGCACCATCTTCGCCTCGTCGCTGAGCAGCACCAGATGGCCGGTACGCTCGTCGAAGTGCACCGAGGACAGGTCACTGGCCATGTCCAGCTTCTCGATCCAGGCCTCACGGTCGATGATTTTGATGTCCATGTCACCTGCCAGACTGCGCTTGATGCCCTGGATCTCGTAGAGCTTGCGCGGTGAATGCTCCTTGACCACGAACAGCCGATCACCGGCGCGGTCGTACCCGACGCCCTCGAAACCGGTATTGTCCTCGTCGTTCAGGGCCAGAGTGATGGAGCGGGCGTCGGTACGCTGCAGCGGCCCGGCAATCCTGGGAACCTGCACGATCACCAGCGCCTGCTTGCGCTCTTCGGTCACTACAAGCAGGTCATCACCCAGATAGGTCACGCCCTCGACGTCCTGGAACCCGCGCAGCGGGTAGCGCGCGAGGAAGCCGCCGTCCTTGTCCAGCGCCAGCAGCTCTTCGGGGTTATTGACGACGCCCCAGAGATGATCGCGGCGTTCGTCGTAGGTCAGCCCGGAAAGATTGTCTTCCACCGTGGCCACCGGCAGCGCGTCGATCTTCACCCGGTATTCGGGTAGCCAGAGGCTGTGCCTTTCCCAGCTGCTTTCATGCCAGGTGGTTTTCAGCGTATAGAACAGCCGCTCATCCAGATGAGTGGCGGTGACAACGTAGAGCAGGCCGAAAAAGACGCAGCCATAGGCCCATGCCGGGCGCAGTGTCGTGATTCGTTCCAGGCGCGCTCTGGCAATGGCCAGCATCGTTGGTCTTCTCGCTCAGGGAATGGTAGGCAGGCTGCCTGGCGCTTGTTGCAGTTGCATGAAGGTCGGGAACGCATGATGCGTAAAGGACTCACAGCGACATTCCGACCGCCTCCTGCGCTGGTGGTTCCAGCGCAGCGGCGACCGTTCGGAACTCTCGGGCGCACTCGAGAGCCCAATGCCCAGAGCCGTGCTTGGGCACCGCAATCGAACGTTCAGGAGAGTGATACATGCGGGTAGAAGGATTCTTCGAATGGCTGGGACAGGCGCTGGGCGCGGTCATACGTTTCATCGTCGAGGCGCTGGGCGACTTCTTCGGCCTGTTTGCCAGGGCCGGGCACAATTTCCTCGAGGGGTTATCGCGTACGCTGGGCATGGACCGCTCGCTGATCAGCCTGGTAGCACTGGCGATCGGCCTGCTGTTGCTGGTTGCGGCGGTCCGCGCGTTCTTTCGCGGCTCGATCATCGGCGGGCTGATCTGGCTGTTCCTCGGGCTGTGGCTGCTGAGCTGGTTGATTCACTGACGCGCAGCCTAAAGCTCGGACTTTCCCTCTTTCATTGCATGCCACGTATAGTGCCGGGCCGTCCCGGAGGCCCGTAATGTCCAGCATGCTTGCCGCCTGGCGCCACGCCCCAACCCACAGCAAGGTGTGGGCGCTGGCGGCGCCGATGATCCTGTCGAACCTATCCGTTCCGCTGGTCGCACTGGTGGACAGCAGCGTGATCGGCCATCTGCCGCACGCGCATCAGCTGGGCGCAGTGGCGGTCGGCGGTAGCCTGTATACGCTGCTGGTGTGGGTGATGGGCTTTCTGCGCATGGGCACGACGGGCTTCGCCGCCCAGGCCGCTGGTCGCAACGACGGCGGCGCCCTGCGCCAGATCCTCCTGCAGGGGCTGCTGCTGGCCCTGGGTTTCGCGCTGTTGCTCGGGGTGCTCGGCGTGCCGCTGAAAGGCGCGGCCCTGCAGCTCATGCAGCCCTCGGCCGAACTGAACGAACTCACCCGTGATTATTTCCACACGCGGCTGTTCGGCCTGCCCGCGGCGCTGGCCAGCTATGCGCTGATCGGCTGGTTCCTCGGCACGCAGAACGCTCGCGCGCCACTGGCCATCCTGCTGACCACCAATCTGATCAACGTGGCGCTGGACCTGTGGTTCGTGCTCGGCCTCGACTGGGGCGTAGCCGGCGCCGCACGCGCCTCGGTGATCGCCGAATGGAGCGGCGCGCTGCTCGGCCTGGCGCTCACCCGCAAGGCGCTGGCCCGCTATCCCGGTCGAGTCGATACCCGCGCGCTGCGCCGCTGGTTGAGCTGGCGGCCGCTGATGGCGGTCAACCGCGACATCTTCCTGCGCTCGCTGGCGCTGCAACTGGTGTTCTTCCTGGTGACTGTCCAGGGCACCCGCCTGGGTGATGCGACGGTCGCCGCCAACGCCCTGCTGCTCAATGGCCTGCTGCTGACCGCGCACGCCCTCGACGGACTGGCGCATGCCGTGGAAGCCTTGAGCGGGCATGCCATCGGTGCCCGCGACCGCAACGCGCTGCAGCGGGTGATGGTGGTCGCCGGGGGCTGGTCACTGCTGGCCAGCGTCGCCTTCGGCCTGTTCTTCCTGCTTGGCGGCCAGCTGTTCATCCAGTTGCAGACCGACATTCCCGAGGTACGCCAGACCGCGCTGACCTACCTGCCCTATCTGGCGGCATTGCCGCTGATCGCGGTCTGGAGCTATCTGCTTGACGGGCTGTTCATCGGCGCTACCCGCGCGCGGGAGATGCGCAACAGCATGCTCCTGGCGGTAGGCCTGACGCTGCCACTGGGCTGGCTGCTGCAAGGGCTTGGCAATCACGGCTTGTGGCTGGCGTTTCTGAGCTTCATGCTGATGCGCGGCGTCTGCCTGGGCGTGCTCGCTCAGCGCCTGCAGCGCCGCGGAGCCTGGTTTAACATGGGCGCGCCGAGCACCACACACTCCGAAGGACACTGAACATGGCCTACGCCATCGCCGCCTACCTGCATTTTCTGGCGATATTCCTGCTCTTTGCCCTGCTGCTGCTGGAGCACCAGCTGTTCCGTCAGCCGCTGACGCTGGAGCGAGCGCGCAGCCTGTTCCGTATCGACATCGCCTTCGGTATCACCGCGGCGGCGGTACTGGCCAGCGGAGCGGCCCGGGCCATCCTCTATGGCAAAGGCCTGGACTACTACCTGAAGAACAGCCTGTTCCACGCCAAGATCGGCCTGTTCGTGGTGGTCGCGGTGCTCTCCATCTATCCGACCCTGACGTTCCTGCGCTGGCGCCCGGCCTTGTCCGCAGGCCAGGCACCGATCATCTCGGACAGCAGCGCCAGGTGGGTCAAGCTGACCATCCGCCTGGAGCTGCTGCTACTCCTGCTGATCCCCTTGCTGGCGTCGCTGATGGCACGGGGCTTTGGCGTAATGCCCGGCTGACGCCGGGCTCGCGGCTCAAGGCGTCAGATAGGACGAGCGCGTCAGCCCCAGACGTAACGCGTCGATGTACTGGGTGCGCTCCTTGGCACTCAGCTTGGCGCTGGCGACCTTGTCGCGGTAATAGGTCATCAGCTCCTCGGGCGACAGGTGCACGTAGCGCAGCATGTCCTCGATGGTGTCGTGGGTCTCGATGCCGGCGTGGTAGTAGCTGCCGTCCTCACGCTGATAGACGTTCACCGAGTCGGTATCGCCGAACAGGTTGTGCATGTCGCCGAGAATCTCCTGATAGGCACCGACCAGGAACACGCCGAGGAAGTACTCCTCGCCAGGCGCGACCTCGTGCACCGGCATGCTGCTTTCGATGCTCTGCTCGTCGACGTAGTGCTTGATCTTGCCATCCGAGTCGCAGGTCAGGTCCTGCAGCACAGCGCGCCTCACCGGCTCCTCGCTCAGCCGCTGCAGCGGCACGATCGGCAGGATCTGGTCGATCGCCCAGGTATCCGGAAGGCTCTGGAATACCGAGAAGTTGCAGATGTACTTGTCCGCCAGCTTGTCGTTGAGCTCGTCGAGCACCGCCCGATGCGAGCGCTGACGGGCCTTGAGCTGGTTGTACAGGCGTCGGCAGATGGCGAAGTAGCTCTGCTCGGCCAGTGCCTTCTGCGCCAGCGTCAGCTTGCCGGAGGCGTACTGCGCGCTGGACTCGCTCATGTAGTGGGTAGCGCGCCAGTAGGTCTCGGTGACCATTTCCGGGTCGGTCGGTCCGAGCAGGTCAGCCAGCGACTGCACGATCTCCGGCAGTTCGTCGTAGTTGTCGATCACCGGCAGCTCATCGTTGTGCCGCTCGACGTCGGTGACCTGCATGACCAACACCGCATGATGCGCCGTCATGGCACGCCCGCTTTCGGAGAAGATGTTCGGGTGCGGCAGCCCCTGTGCCTCGCAGAACTCCTTGAGCATGCCGACCACGGTACCGGCGTATTCGTCGATGTCGTAGTTGATCGAGCTGGCATTGCGCGAGTGGGTGCCGTCGTAGTCGACCCCCAGTCCGCCGCCCACATCGATGTAATCCACCGGCAGGTTCAACGCCCGTAGCTCGGCGTAGTAACGAATCGCCTCACGGAAGCCCTGACGATAGTCGGCCAGATTGGCGATCTGCGAACCCATGTGGAAGTGCAGCAAGCGAATGCCCTGGTCCATTTCTGCGGCGCGGAAGCGTTCGATCACCGAGAGCAGCTGCGCCGCGGACAGGCCGAACTTGGAGCGCTCGCCACCGGTATCGGCCCACTTCGACGATGCCAGCGACGACAGGCGCACACGCAGGCCGACCTGCGGGGTCAGCTTGAGCTCGTTGGCCTCCTCGATCACCAACCCGACCTCGGACTCCTTCTCGATGACGATGAATACCTTGTGGCCGAGCTTCTGGCCCATCAGTGCCAGGCGGATGAACTCGCGGTCCTTGTAGCCATTGCAGACGATGGTGCCGCCCTTCGGCGCCAGCGCCAGCACAGCCATCAGCTCCGGCTTGGAACCTGCCTCCAGGCCGATGGAAACGTTCTGCGTGGCGATGATGTTCTCCACCACCGCTTCCTGCTGGTTGACCTTGATCGGGTACAACGCGGTGTACTTGCCGGCGTACTCCATGCGCTCGATGTTGGCATCGAAGGCACCGGTCAGGCGCCGTACGCGGTCCTGCAGGATGCCGGGGAAACGCACCAGCAACGGCAGCGACAGCCCCGCCTCGCGTAATTGCTCGATCAGGCCGTTGAACTCGATCGGCTCGCCGCTCGGCCCTTGCGGGCGCACTTCGACATTGCCCTGGTCGTTGATTGCGAAATACCCAGCGCCCCAGTGGCGGATACCGTAGATGCTGCGGCTGTCGGCAGCGGTCCACTGGCTACCGTCGTCTTTACGTGTGCGTCGTACAGGCATCAAGGCCTCCCGGAAGAAATTGAGTGTTTCGCAGCGAGCAGAACCGCGCGGCGAAGGCTATGCGGCTTCGACAGCCGATATGCGGAAAATGGTGAAAATCGGTGGAGGTGTCACATCGGTGCTCAGCCACCGGACTTCTTGGCCTTGAAGCCACGTTTGCTCAGCTCGTCGATCAGCAGCTGAACGTGATCGCCCTGAATCTCGATGACGCCATCCTTCAGCGCACCACCCGTGCCGCAGCGACGTTTCAGCGCGCTGGCAAGTTCCTTGAGGTCGGTCTCGGGCAAGGGAACGCCACTGATGGTCGTCACCGTCTTGCCGCCTCGGCCCTTGCTCTCGCGGCGCACCCGCGCAATACCGTCGCCGTCAGGCAGAACGCTTTGTTTGCAGATGCAACTACCCAGCGGTTGGCTGCACTCAGGACAATGCCGACCGGCATCGGTGGAATAGACCAGCCCGCTCAGGCCGGCCAGGGAAGTGGTTTTCTTCGCCACACAAACCTCACTCGCCAATCTGGCTCTGCCTGGCAGAGCCGAAGTGCCGGCTAATTTACCAGCAATGCGAGTTGGTAGCAGAACAGAGTCCGGGCGACGGATATGAAACCCGGACTGCTCGTGAAACCGTAGTACCGCGAAGGGCCGATCAGCTCTCCTGATCGGCGATACGCCCGGCCGGTGCATAGGGCGATGGGTCCACGATCGGCGCCTGCCCAAGCATCAGATCGACCAGCAGCTGACAGGACGCCGGTGCCAGCACCAACCCGTTGCGGAAGTGCCCGCAGTTCAGCCACAGTCCGTCGAAACCGCTCACCGGTCCTACATAAGGCACGCCGTCCGGCGAACCGGGTCGCAGACCTGCCCAGTGCTTGACCACTTGCGCATCGGCCAGCGCGGGCAACAGCTCGATCGCTGTTGCCCTCAGGCTTTCCAGCGCGTCTTCGGTCGGCGTCTTGTCGAAGCCGACATCTTCCAGCGTGCTGCCAACCAGGATATGGCCGTCGCGCCGCGGAATCGCATAGCGCCGCTTGGCCAGCACCATGCTCGGCAGGAAGTCCTCGGCGCACTTGAATAGAATCATCTGCCCCTTCATCGGCTTGACCGGAATCTCCAGCCCCAGCGTCGCCAGCAACTGTGCGCTCCAGGCGCCCGCAGCCACTACAACCTGATCCGCTCGCATCTCGCCCTGCGCCGTCTGCACGCCCACGATACGCGAACCGTCGCGGAGGAAACCCTCGACCGGGCACTGCTCGATCACAGTCACATTCGGCAGCTGCCGCAGCGCTTCGCGCAAGGCGCGCAACAGACGGGGATTGCGAATGTTGGCGACACCCTCCATATAGACGGCGCGCTCGTAACCCTCACCCAGCGAAGGCACTGCCTGGCGCAAGGTTTCCATCGACACCGACGTCAGCGGCCGGCCATAACGCTCAGCCCAATTCAGCGCCTCCGCCTCGTCATGCAAATCCAGCCAGTAAAGGCCGGTGACATGCACCTCGGGGTCCACCCCCGTCTCTTCCAGAAGCCGCTCGCCAAGCTGCGGATAGAAATCCTGCGACCAATGCGCCAGCGCCGTGACCGCCGGGCTGTAGCGCCACGGATAAAGCGGCGAAACGATCCCGCCGCCGGCCCAGGAGGCTTCGCGGCCGGCTGTGCCCGCCTCTAACATCACGACATCGCAGCCTGCCTGGGCCAGGCGATAAGCCGACAGCATTCCAATCACACCCGCGCCGACAATTACGCTCTGCATTCTTCCCCCAATGAAAACGGGCCACAAAAAGTGGCCCGTTATATAACAACATTAAATCTTCACCAACAATCGGCGATCCCCTTGCCATTATTGCTGTTAAGTGCGCGTTCGCCCGCATGAGTGATCTCAAAGTTGCCGCATGCATCGGACGCCATCGACCCAGTACGGGTGGCGCGCAACCTGAAGGTCGTGGCCGTCGCAGCCACTGCCCCTATTTGATAGTTGACCGTCCCACTGGAAGGCACATCCACTTGGAATACCGCAGCCACCTCACCATCCGCTGCAAGATAGGTATTGTTCGCCGAGTAGAAACGCTCAAGTGCTTGAGCACCACTCAACAAGGCGGCCTTGGCCTCCGCGCGCTTGCTCTTGCGGACGGACTCCGTATAGCTGGGATAGGCGATGGCGGCCAGTATGCCGACGATCGCCACTACCACCATCAACTCGATCAAGGTGAATCCCTGTTGGCGCTTCATTTGATTTGTCTCCACGACATACGGCCGGGGCTGCCGCCGCTACCTGATAGATCGAACTGATCGACTTCTCCACCAAGACCAGAGTTGTAACCGTAATCGGATCCATCTCCGAACAGATTACCCGGCGCATCCATCGTACCGTCCGGCAGCTTGAATCCACTGGGCGCGCATTGCGCAGTGCCGCAGCTGACGATGTCAGCCGAGTCAAAGTAGCGGTCATTGTTCACGTCGAACAAGCTATCTGCCAATCGCCCGCCGCTGAGCCCATCAACGCCCAGCAGCCAACTTTCCCCCCCGGACAGGCACGGATCGCTACGCGGGATGAAGGTGGTAAACAATACCCGCTCCTTCGACAGCGATGGGGTTGCCACAATACGCTCGCCGTCCAGAGCCGCATTGCCGACACGCAGGTTTATATACCAGCCATGATGGGTAGCCCAATCAATTGGTTTCTGCGTCAACACACGGTACTGCTGGCCGTTGGACGTCGTCTCATTGACGAACTCCTGTTCGAGCAACCTCAGCTTCGACACTACGTTGTTGCCAGAAAGGTCACGGTCCCAGATGCCGTAGATCGTCTGTAGCTCGGTGTTCAACTTGTCGCCGGAAACCAGATATTGGCCAGTCCCGAATATCACCAGACGCCCGCCTTCAGGATGCTGCCGAACACGAACCTTAGCCGTGATTGGCTGCCGAGTGTCCGAGTCGCGCGCCTTGAATAGCAGACTACTCGACCATTGATTAGTGTTGCTGGAGCTCAGATTAAACTTCCAAAGATTCCCCAGCACATCACCGGCATAGACATGAGTGACGCGCCGATTGGCATCGTAGAATGCCGTGGCGGTAGAAAGCCCATTGGGCGCAGTACTGCCATCGGGGTCGGTCACTACGAGCTTCTTGATCACCTCACCGGTGATCGAATCGACCACATAGAGCGCCGCTCGACCGGCGTTGCTATCGTAGCCGTTGCCGAAGATGGTGACGTAGCGATCACTCTGGCCGATCAGCATACGGGCCACTGTGGGCTCGCCGAACTGATAGCCGAGGTCGTTCCACGGATCGGTCGATAGATTCGTATCCGGCGCGGTGCGCTCCCATCTGATATCGGACTCATCGAACGACCGATCCGTCATGTCCAGAGCGAAGATACCCCGACCGCCATAGCCTAGCGCGCCGACCAGATAGGTTTTCCAGCCGTTGTCATATAGATCGCCCAGACCAAAGGAGCCATCGACGTAGAATTGATGGCTGTAATCCGACTCCGTCAGCGCCATCAGTCCGGGGGTGGCTCCGGGGCTGATGGCGCGCTTGCGAAAGACACTCGCGGGGACATAAGCGAAGGACTCAACACCCGTTGCCGCATCGAAACCGTGCAGCATGCCGTCGTTGGCACCCACAACAAGCAGGGAGGTTTCATCGGCCTTACCATCGACATAAGCTAAGTAACTGTCCGCAGGCTCGGTGTCGTCAGTAGCATCGTTCGGCACGTTGTAGCCGTTGTTCTGCTTCCCAACATAGACAGGATCCGAATTAACGATATCGCCAAGCAGCGAGCTCCGGCTGCGAAGGCGCTGGCCAGCATAGGGCGCCTCAAGCGCGACGCCATCGCTGCCCCCCCTTAACCAGCTCAGCCGCTTAAGCGCATTTGCGTTATCGGTCTCGCCTGTCTTGGTCAGGCTGGCCTGCTGAGCAGCATTGAGATTACTCCAAGTCAGCGCCTGCCCGCGACTACCGGTAAAGTTGGCATCATCGTTGTATGTAAAGATGCGCCGGTCGGCCGGCTCTGGGAAGGTTCCGCTATCTGACGTCCGCCAGGCGACACTTCCAACCGTTCCATCCATGTTTACCCGATAGGCAAGCACTTCACCGGTCCACTCGGTGCTATTGTAACGAGCCTGGTAGATGAGTGCCCCTTCCTGGATGCGCTTGGTGTTGGCCGATACTGCGGAAGCGGAGCTGATCTGCTGGCGGATAGATTGCAGGGCGCTGTTAAGAGCATTGGTCAATTGATTCGAATCATTCGCCGTGTAGTAGGCACCATGCCCATATTCGGCAGCATCTTCGAGCATCTGGTTATCGACGGCGAAGCCAACCGTGTAGGTGTGCAGGTTCTGCTTCAAGTGAGCACTGTCGTTGAAGCTCTTGCCGGCCAGATCGGTGCCGCTCTTGATCAGGTCAATGTCGTAGGCGAACTTGGCGATATCGTCCAAATAAAAGGTGCTACCCTCACCCGTACCCGATAACGTTCCATCGGAATAAGGCATGTCACTAGGCTCATTTTTGCCATCCCAGTCAGGAATGTTATTTGCTCCGGCCACCTCTGGGTTGTCTCGATCCGGATCATTATCGGGAAACGACGCATCGTGAGTCGGCAAGCCATCAGTAAGAATCACGCCAAAATTTTTCTGGCACCGGTACTGTATGGGACTGGTGTAATCGCCTGAGCCAGTTCCTTGATAACGGCTCATTCCTCGGAAGTAGCGCGACACTTCGTAGTAGCTTTCAGCAAGGGGCGTATTAGCAGTTGGCTGCAGCTGATCGATACCAGCGATCAAATTGGCGTAGTTCTGGTCCGCCTGTGCCTGAGTAATGCCCTGTGAAGGGGAAAGCGCCACAACCTGATTCAGAATGCTTCCGCCCGGACCCGCGTTAGAGTGGGTCGCTGCGTTGAATGCCGACAACCCCATCCGCATACCTCGGTTTGCCGAGACAATCGCCTTAGCCGCATCGCGCGCAACCGCCATTCGGTATTCGTTTGGCAATATTGTGCGCAGATCGTTTCCGCTGTCACCGCCTGAGGTATAGGTATTATATATATATGCTAGATACTTTGACGTATAGCGCGTATTGCCATTACCTGCGGGATCTGGCAACGCATAACAACGACGACCATTTCCATCGGTAGAAGCGTAAAGCGCTTTATAACCTGAGGCGCAAGTCCATTTACTAAGCGTGGAAAGTGAGATATTTCCATCAAACACCCCTCCCCCCCAATAACTATTTCCACCGCTTGAGTAGATATAATAGGGTGGCGGCAAGTCACTCGAATCCACACCGAGCGGCGGAATGGCGTTGTACATGCTGCCCGAATTATCCACCAATAACATGACATTGGGCGGAACGCTTCCAGAAATGGAAAGTGGCTCGTTTGGAAAAGGCCCGATTGCGTATACCGGAGAGGCCAGGTAAAGGGAAAAAGCCGCCCCAAAAGCCGAAGCTCTATATTTGTCCATATGCATCCTTAACGACTCACTGTCGACTGCAGTACCACCACGGCATCACCCGAACCACCTCCGGCACGCGCCGTAACGCGGTAGGAATTGACGACAGGAACTTCACCTTCATCGCTCGGCGCGAAGGTCTGGGTCGTGAGCCATTCGATGGTGTATCTGGGAACAGCCTGCACCCCGGCATAACTGTCGGAAACCTGCTGGGAACGTTCAGCCCACGGGTAGTTGTCCTCGACAGGCCGAACACCCGTGTAATCGGGACTTATCAACCCGCTGGTGCCGGCCGCGGAGAACAGCACCCCTGTCTGGCGCAGATGATCCTCACCTACGCGCAGGGCCGCTTCGGCAGCCTGGAACGCGAGGTTCTTGTCGCGCTCGTTGCCCGCCATCCGCTCCTGGAGCGTGGAGTCCTGGATAGAGGCAATTCCGATCATCGTCAGTATCAGCAGGAATACCAGGCTGATGATCAACGCCGAGCCGTTCTGCATGTGTTTTTGCATAACTCTCACCGAACCCGATTACGAATAGCGACAACGCTGCCGAAGGTTTGCCGTAGACGGCCATCGGCAGCGACTGCGGCGCCGTTGAAGTTGATCGATTGCACCGCCTCGCCCGCTTTTGCCACGACGTTGTCGTCCGTGCTGCTCAACAGAAGGCGGAAGCGCACGCTAACCACCCTCGACCAGTCCGTAACGTCATTGGCCGAGCGGTATACATTGGCGACGGGGTTATTGCCCGTCTTGATGCCGTACTCCACTTGGAAGTCCTCGACGCCATCCACTAACTCGGCGGGATTGGCGCTGGTGTCGGATCGATTGGCAAAGCGCCGCTGGATCCAAAGCGCCCGTATAGGCGTTCCGTCGTTCGAGATTCGTGCGGTATCCCTTACGAAAAACGCAACCTCTTCGAAGGCCATTACCTCGGCATCCGTTCCGTACGCCTTGCTGAGGCGGTTGCTGGTGTTCATGTTGCTCGCATGGGCAACCGTGGTTTTTCCGCCTGCCGAGGAAACACTGGTCGCACGGAAGACGTCAGCCGACACGCAATCAGCGATGAACAAGGTATCGCCTGCCTCGAGCCCCAGCCGATTGTCCACGACCTGGATATTGGCGTTGTCGACGGCCATGTTGCCGGTCAGTTGCAGACCGAGGTTGGAGGCCTTGCGGATGGTCAGCACATCGGTCCCGGCACTTGCGTTCCAGCTATTGCTGGAAGCCACGTTGTTCGCCCCGCCCATGATCGCCCCCAGCGGGTTCGTCGCATCCAGCGGAGCAGGAGACGCGATGACATTGATGTCGATCTCTTCGATGTTGCCGCATCCCATGTAGCCTGCCATCCGACTCTCGGCAGCCAGCAGGCCGACGGCGAATCGCCCATTTTCCTGCAGCCGGGACATTGCATCCTGAACCCGGTAGGTCGTTTTGCTCGACAGGAACATCTGCATGACCGCAGCCCCGATCACTAGGCTGAGGACAAGTGCCACCATGAGTTCGACCAGACTCAGGCCTTGGCTCCGCTTGAAATTCACAGACAGTCCCTCTCGCAAAGCCGGGTGGTAAAGACGAACTGCTGGGCCGCCTCGCCACCCGACTTGGTCTCATCCCATTGCACGGTTATCGAGTAGATATCGCCATTCTTGCCCACGCTTCCATTACCCGCGGGCAACTGGGTCGCCATCGCTGCCTTCCATTCCCGCAGGTCCGTCTCAGCGATACCGCTACCGGTCGGAGCGCTGTCGCTAAGGCCAATCGAGTAACTTCCCGCCAGCGCGGCTGGCGCATTGGCTCGCATACGATCGGCAATGTCGTACGCCAGGAAAGTCGCATGCGAGCGAAAGGCTGCGGTCTGGTTGAACTGAAGAGCGTTCAACTGAAGACCTATCATGCCGAGAATCCCGACTCCCAATATCAACATCGACACGAGAACTTCGATAAGCCCGAAGCCCTCCATTCTTCTTTCCATCTTATTGGCACTCCTTTCGCGCAACCGCCGCTCTTCCCATCGCGTTAACGCTGACTATTCGCTCATAGCGACATTCGAGATTCGGAATCGTATAGGCGAAACTCACGGTTGTACCGGCAGCAACACTATCCAGCCGTCCTTGCCCGTTGAATATGACTTCACTCGCAGTCGACGTCAGACTTGCATTCCCGTCGAGCCCAGGAAAGACCCTGATCAACTCACCATCATCGAGCGTGGAATTGACATTTGCATCCGCCCATATACGCCACCCGGCATGCCAGTTGCCGTTATTAGAGGACGTGACCCTGACCTGCCCTCCTCGCTTGACAGACTCGCTTCGCGCCAAGTTGAGCGCATTGAGTAGCAGCCCCGCCTGGGTCTGCGCGCGATTCTGGCGGATAAGGTTGCCGAATTCCGGCACGGCAATACTCAACACGATTGCCAGAATGGCCATCGTCACCATTAGTTCGGTCAACGTGAATCCAAGACTTCGCCGCATGCAAACCTTCCCCTTGAGATGCGCTGACAGTATTCTCTGGTCCGTTTGGATATTCATTCCAAGGCAGATGGTCGGAGGCGAAAGCCAGACGACTGGCACTCATCTGCCAGATCACAGACAGGCAGGACGCCATGCTTACATCAAAGGGACTTAGTCTCGTAGAGTTACTTGTCACACTTTCGATAATCAGCATTCTTTCCCTGATCGCAATACCGGGGATGGGTAGGCTGAGACAGGACCAAGAGCTTTCCAACTATCTTTCAACGCTACGGGGAAGCCTGGCCTACGCGCGGCAGGAAGCGATCCGCACCGGCAGCAGCGTATCGATCACCCCCAAGCAGAGCCGCTGGCAGAATGGATGGCAGGTCTTCCTCGATGCCAACCATGACGGCATCGTGCAAGCACACGAGCGAGTGCTGAGGGATGCGGCGCCAGTGCGAAACGGGCTGTCCCTTTCCGGCAACACCCCCGTGCAAAGCTACATTCGCTACACCCCGAGCGGCAGGGCTACCCTGGTCAATGGCGCCTACCAGATGGGCACGCTGGCGCTCTGCCAGAACGACGGCGGCAAGGGCTACAAGTTGCGCCTGAACAATGCAGGGCGGGTTTCGGCGATCGCCGTCAGCGGTTGCGAAGCCTTCTAGAGCGCTTTGACCCGCAAGTCCTTCGGCATGGAGAACGTCACGTTCTCCGGCCGCCCTTCCAGCTCGTCCATCCCAGTAGCGCCCCACTCACGGAGCCGCTCGATCACCCCACGCACCAGCACTTCAGGGGCTGATGCACCGGCGGTGATACCGATACGCTCGATGTTCTCGAACCATTCGCGCTTAAGGTCTTCGGCGCCGTCGATGAGATAAGCCGGCGTGCTCATCCGCTCGGCGAGTTCGCGCAGGCGGTTAGAGTTCGAGCTATTCGGGCTGCCCACGACCAGAACCACATCGCATTCATCGGCCAGTTGCTTCACCGCATCCTGGCGATTCTGGGTGGCGTAGCAGATGTCATCCTTGCGCGGGCCGCCGATGCTTGGGAACTTGCTGCGCAGCGCGTCGATGACACGGCTGGTGTCATCCATGGAGAGCGTTGTCTGGGTGACAAAGGCCAGCGCCTCGGGGTCGCGCACTTGCAGCTGGGCGACGTCTTCCTCGTCTTCAACCAGGTAGATCGCGCCACCGTTGCGCGCATCGTACTGGCCCATAGTGCCTTCGACTTCCGGGTGGCCCTGATGACCGATCAAGATGCACTCACGCCCATCACGACTGTACTTGGCGACTTCCAGATGCACCTTGGTCACCAGCGGACAGGTGGCGTCGAAAACCTTCAAACCACGCTTCTCCGCCTCCAGCCGCACAGCCTGGGAGACGCCATGGGCACTGAAGATGACAATGACGTCGTCCGGCACCTGGTCCAGCTCTTCGACGAAGATCGCCCCACGCGCACGCAGGTCTTCGACCACGAACTTGTTGTGCACCACTTCATGCCGCACATAGATCGGCGGCCCGAAAACTTCCAGGGCCCGGTTGACGATTTCGATGGCGCGATCCACACCCGCGCAGAAGCCGCGAGGGTTGGCGAGTTTGATTTGCATGGTAAGTCTCGGCACGCGAAGGCTTGATGACGGGTGAGTGTAACGCGATACGGCACAGGCGTACTCCGACGCCCTGTATCAGCCAGCGGGAGGGAAGCAATCCTCCCGGCTTCCGGTTACACCGGTTTGACGTCGATGATCTCGACCTCGAAGGTCAGGATCTTGCCAGCCAATGGATGATTGAAGTCTACGGTGACCTGACTCTCGTCGAACGCCTTCACCACACCCGGCAGCTCGGTACGCGCCGCATCCTGGAAGCTCACCATCAAACCCTCCGAGAGCTCCATTCCTTCGAACTGGCTGCGCGGCATGACCTGCACATTCTGCGGGTTGACCTGGCCGAAGCCCTGCTCCGGAGCAATCTGCAGGGTGCGTTTGTCGCCCACCTTGAGGCCGTAGAGCTGCTGCTCGAAGCCTGGCAGCAGGTTGCCGTCACCCACCTTGAAGGTTGCTGGCTTCTTGTCGAACGTGCTGTCAACCAGCTCGCCCGTTTCCAGGCCAAGCGCGAAATGCAGGGTGACTTCCTTGTCCGGCCCAATGCGCTGTTCAGTCATGTGCAGCTTCTCCGGTCTTGTTGCCCTTGAACATGTCCAGCGCCAGCATGACGGCACCGACGGTGATGGCGCTATCAGCGATATTGAACGCCGGGAAATACCAGCGGTTCTGCCAATGCACCAGAATGAAATCGACTACATGGCCTAACACCACGCGATCGTAGAGATTGCCCAGCGCGCCGCCCAACACCAGCGCCAACGCTACTGCCAGCCAGGTTTCGTTTGCTTTCAGTCGCTTCAGCCAGACCACCAGCACGACACTGACACCAACTGCGATCACCGCAAACAGCCAACGCTGCCAGCCACCATGATCGGCAAGGAAGCTGAACGCCGCCCCCGTGTTGTAGGCCAGCGTCCAGGCGAAGTAGCCCGGAATCACGTCGACCTTCTGGTACAGGCTGAAGTTGGCCTCAAAGTAGTGTTTGGTCGCCTGATCGAAGGCGATCACCAGCACACTGAGCCACAGCCAGGCGAGCCGACCGAAACGCGCACTCATTGCACAGCCTCCGGCCCGCTGATCGTCCGGCGCATATCACGCATAGTGACGGACCTCACCAGCGCCTTCGATATTCTCCACACAGCGACCGCAGATGTCCGGATGCTCGGCATGCGTACCAACGTCCGGCAGATGGTGCCAGCAACGACCACACTTGCTATGTCCGGTCTTGCGGACCACCAGCTTGAGGCCGGCCAGCTCGCTCTCCACGGCCTCGGCTGGGGCCTGAGCCAGTGGTGCGATATCTACGGCAGAGGTGATCAGCACGAAGCGCAGTTCGTTGCCCAGCTTGGCCAACTCCGCAGCCAGCGCGCCTTCTGCATACAGCGTGACTTCCGCCTGCAGATTGCCGCCAATGGTCTTGGCCGCACGCTGGTTTTCCAGTTCCTTGTTCACCGCGGTCTTGACCGCCATGACCTTGTCCCAGAAAGCGCGATCGAGCTCGGCTTCCTGTGGTAGCGCGGTCAGGCCCGTGTACCAGGTATTGAGCATCACCGATTCGTTGCGCTCGCCCGGCAGGTACTGCCAGATTTCCTCGGCGGTGAAGGCCAGGATCGGCGCGATCCAGCGCACCAGCGCCTCGGCGATGTGATACAGCGCGGTCTGGCAGGAGCGACGCGGCAGGCTGTCCGCACCAGTGGTGTATTGGCGGTCCTTGATGATGTCCAGATAGAAGCCGCCCAACTCCTGCACGCAGAAGTTGTGCACCTTCTGGTAGACGTTCCAGAAGCGATAGGTGGTGTAGGCCTCCTCGATCTCCTGCTGCAGCAGCAGTGCGCGGTCGATGGCCCAGCGGTCCAGGGCGATCAGCTGATCATTCGGCACCATGTGCTGCGCGGGATCGAAGCCGTCGAGATTCGAGAGCAGGAAGCGTGCGGTGTTGCGGATACGACGGTAGGCATCGGCGCTGCGCTGCAGGATCTGCTTGGATACCGCCATCTCGCCGGAATAGTCGGTGGCCGAGACCCACAGACGCAGGATGTCGGCGCCCATGCTGTCGGTTATTTCCTGCGGCGCGATGACGTTGCCGAGGGATTTGGACATCTTGCGGCCGTTCTCGTCCACGGTGAAGCCGTGGGTCAGCAGGCCCTTGTACGGTGCATGACCATCGATGGCCGCGCCGGTCAGCAGCGATGAATGGAACCAGCCGCGATGCTGGTCGGAGCCTTCCAGATAGAGATCGGCACGCGGGCCGCTTTCGTGACCCATGGGGTGCGAGCCGCGCATCACATGCCAGTGGGTGGTGCCGGAATCGAACCAGACATCGAGGGTGTCGGTGATCTTCTCGTACTGCGCCGCTTCGTCGCCGAGCAACTCGGCTGCGTCGAGCTTCGACCAGGCCTCGATACCGCCCTGCTCCACACGCTGCGCCACGGCTTCCATCAGCTCGACGGTACGCGGATGCAGCTCGCCGCTTTCCTTGTGCAGGAAGAACGGGATCGGCACGCCCCAGGTGCGCTGGCGCGAGATGCACCAGTCCGGACGCCCGGCGATCATGCCGTGCAGGCGCGCCTGGCCCCAGGCCGGGACGAACTCGGTCTGCTCGATGGCATCCAGTGCACGGCGGCGCAGCGAGCTGCCGTCATGGGCGACCTTGTCCATACCGACGAACCACTGCGCCGTGGCGCGGTAGATCAGCGGCGTCTTGTGCCGCCAGCAGTGCATGTAGCTGTGCTGGATCGACTCGTGCTTGAGCAGCGCGCCGACCTCGGCGAGCTTCTCGACAATAGCCGGGTTCGCTTTCCAGATGAACTGTCCACCAAAGAACGGCAGGTCGGAGACGTAGACGCCGTTGCTCTGCACCGGGCCAAGGATGTCGTCGTTCTCCATCCCGTAGTGCTTGCAGGAGCGGAAGTCGTCCTCGCCGTAGGCCGGCGCCGAGTGGACGATACCGGTACCGGCACCGGTTTCCACGTAATCGGCCAGGTAGATCGGGGCGAAGCGCTCATAGAACGGATGACGGAAGCGGATCAGCTCCAGCACCTTGCCTTCGCAACGGGCGATGATGTCACCAGTCAGACCGTAGCGCTGCAGGCAGGACTCGACCAGTTCCTCGGCCAGCACCAGCAGGCGCTCGCCGGTGTCGACCAGCGCATAGACGAACTCGGGGTGCACGTTCAGTGCCTGGTTGGCCGGAATGGTCCAGGGCGTGGTGGTCCAGATCACGATGCTGGCAGGCTTGGCCAGATTCGGCAGACCGAACGCAACAGCCAGCTTGTCGGCATCCTCGACTTCGAAGGCGACGTCGATGGCATCGGATTTCTTGTCCTGATATTCGACCTCCGCCTCGGCCAGCGCCGAACCGCAGTCGAAGCACCAGTTCACCGGCTTCAGGCCCTTGAAGACGAAGCCGCCTTCGACCAGTTTTGCCAGGGCACGGATTTCGCCCGCTTCATTGGCAAAGTCCATGGTCTTGTACGGGTTGTCCCAGTCACCCAGGACGCCGAGGCGGATGAAGTCGGCCTTCTGCCCTTCGATCTGTTCGGCCGCGTAGGCACGGCAACGCTCGCGGGTCAGATCGGCCGGCTGGTTCTTGCCGAAGGTGGTCTCGACCTTGTGCTCGATCGGCAGACCGTGGCAATCCCAACCCGGCACATAGGGCGCGTCGAAACCAGCCAGGGTGCGCGAGCGGACGATCATGTCCTTGATCACCTTGTTCACCGCGTGGCCAATGTGAATATTGCCGTTGGCATACGGCGGGCCATCGTGCAGGACGAACTTCGGGCGACCTTCGCCGATCTGCCGCAGCTTCCGGTACAGGTCAATGCTGTTCCAGCGCTGCAGAATCTCCGGCTCGCGCTGTGGCAGACCGGCCTTCATCGGAAATGCCGTGGACGGCAGATTGAGGGTCGCTTTGTAATCGGTCATTTCAGTCCTGACTCGTCATGAGGGGTGAAGCCCGCCAGTATTCACGGGCAGCGGCGATGTCGGCTTCGATCGCCGTCTTGAGCGCCTCCAGCGAGGCGAAACGCTGCTCGTCGCGCAGCTTGCGATGGAAGGTGACCTGCACCAGACGCCCATACAGGTCGCCCTGATAATCGAGCAGATGCACTTCCAAGTGTGGTTTACCGTCACTTTCGACCGTGGGTCGCATGCCGATGTTGGCGACACCGGCAAGCGACTTGTCGTCCAGCTCGAGACTGACCAGAAACACGCCACTCAGCGGCGTGTTGCGGCGTTTGAGCTGCACATTGGCAGTTGGCGCGCCGAGCTGGCGGCCCAGTTTCTGCCCGTGCATGACCCGGCCGGTGATACCGAACGGTCTGCCGAGCAGTGCTTCGGCGCAGGCCAGGTCACCCTCCGCCAGCACCTGGCGCAGCCGCGTGCTACTGACCCGCTCGCCGTCCACCTCAATGGTGGTGGCGGCCTCGACCGAGAAGCCTTCGGCCGCGCCGGCCTTGAGCAGGAAGTCGAAATCGCCGGCACGGTCGCAACCGAAACGGAAATCGTCACCGACTTCCAAATGCCGTACACCCAACCCTTCCACCAGCGTGGCGTGGACGAATTCAGCGGCACTCAGCTCTCGCAGGCGGCGATTGAAGGCCAGACACAACACCAGATCGACGCCCTGCTCGCTCAACAGCTGCAGTTTTTCACGCAAGCGGGTGAGCCGCGCCGGCGCCTTGTCCGGCGAAAAGAACTCACGCGGTTGCGGCTCGAAGATCACTACGCAGCTGGGCAGCCCCAATTCGGCCGCACGCTCGCGCAGCCGCGCCAGGATGGCCTGATGCCCCCGGTGCACGCCGTCGAAATTGCCGATGGTGGCGACGCAGCCCCGATGCCGGGGTCGCAGATTGTGAAGGCCTCGAACCAGCTGCATACCGCACTTCTTGCTTGAAAAGTGGCCGATTATACGCACGTGCCGCGCATCCCGGACAGGTTTGCTCCGCTCGTGAATCGTCGATCAATGCCGCAAATGCCGCGGTCGCAGCCCGGTCAGCAACAACCCGGCGGCGAATGCCGCGAGCCCTGCGCAAACGAGAATCCCCAACCGCAGCGCTCGCTGCTGCCAGCCCCAGACGAACCACTCCTGCGCCGGCACGTTAAGCCACCAGACCGTCGCCACCATCGCCGCACAGGCAGCTGCCAGGCGTAACCCGAACAGCCACCAGCCCGGTGCAGGACGGTAGACGCCAACCTTGTACAACCCCCAGAACAGCAGCACAGCGTTGAGCATCGACGACAACGAAGTCGCCAGCGCCAGCCCGACATGCTGTAACGGCCAGATCAGGATCAGGTTCATTACCATGTTCGCGACCATGCAAATGACCGCGACGCGTACCGGCGTCTTCAGATCCTGACGAGCGAAGAAACCCGGCGCCAGCACCTTGATCAGCATGAACGCCAGCACGCCGAGAGAATAGGCCTGCAGCGCCCTGGCCGATTGCACCACCGCCTCCTCGCTCATGGCGCCGTAATAGAACAGGCTGGCGATCATTGGCTCGGCGAGAATACCCAGCGCCAGCGCAGCGGGAACGCCTACCAGCAGCACCATGCGCAATGCCCAATCGACCGTTGCGGAGAACGCCTTTGGATCTTCTCCGGCATGCTGGCGCGACAAGCTCGGCAAGATCACCGTGCCAATCGCGATGCCAAACGCCCCCAACGGCAGCTCTGACAGGCGATCGGCGTAATACAACCAGGACACGCTGCCGGTCTGCAGAAAGGAAGCCAGCACTGTATCCAGCAACAGATTGATCTGACTGACCGAGACACCGAACAGCGCCGGCACCATCAGCAGCATGATGCGTCGAACGCCCTCGTCGCCCCGCTTTACCTTTGGCCGCGGCAGCAGGCCAAGCTTGGCGACATACGGCAGCTGGAAGGCCAGCTGGGCGAAACCGGCAATGAACACGCCCCAGGCAAGCGCCATGATCGGCTGATCGAAATAGGGCGTGAGAAACACAGCCGAGGCGATCATGCAGACATTGAGCAGCACCGGCGTGAAGCCCGGCACCGCGAAATGCCCGTAACTGTTGAGCACGCCGGAGGTGAACGCCGTCAGCGAGATCAGCATCAGGTAGGGAAAGGTGATGCGCAGCAGCTCGCCAGCCAGCTGCATCTTCTCCGGATCATCATGAAAGCCGGGCGCGAAGACCATTACCACATAGGGCGCAAACAGCACGCCCAGCGCAGTCAGCCCGGCAAGGATGAGCCCTAGCATGCCGGCGGTGCGATCCACCAACTGCTTGACGTCCTGCAGCGTGCGCTTGGTGCGATATTCCGAAAGCACCGGAACGAACGCCTGAGCGAATGCGCCCTCGGCAAACAGCCGGCGCAGAAAGTTGGGAATCTTGAACGCAATGAAGAATGCGTCGGCCGCAGCCCCCGAACCGAAGTAGCTGGCGACGACCATATCGCGTACCATGCCCAACACGCGTGACAGCAGGGTCATGACACTGACCACGGCGCTGGAGCGCAACAATCCGCCCTTGCCGGTTTTTTCGGACATTTGTCTTCCTAGAATTGCAGCGAGATTGATCGACCGAGCGCTCAGCGCCGGCCGGATCGATGGCCAGTTACGACACGAAAAGAGGCGGCGAGTTTAGCCGCAGCCCTTCTGTCCGACCAGCTTCTCAAGCCATTCGACCGGGCTTGACAAGCGCCCTTCGCGTCGGCATGATTCGCGGCCTTATTTGCTTTGCAATCCCCCAAGTTTTCGAGGAGTTCGACGGTGGCCAACAGCCCTTCCGCCAAAAAACGCGCAATTCAGGCTGAGAAGCGTCGCAGCCACAATGCCAGCTTGCGCTCCATGGTTCGTACCTACATCAAGAATGTGGTCAAGGCCATCGACGCCAAAGACCTGGACAAGGCTCGCGCAGCCTACACTGCTGCTGTGCCGGTCATTGACCGCATGGCCGACAAAGGCATCATCCACAAGAACAAAGCTGCTCGTCACAAGAGCCGCCTGAACGGCCACATCAAGGCCCTCGGTGAAGCTGCTGCAGCCTAACAGCAGGTTCTTGAAAAAACCGGCCTAGTGCCGGTTTTTTTATGCCCAAATTTTGCCCCACTCGCGAAGGATGGGCCGATGCGCAAGTTACGGCGCAACCGGCCAAGGCAAAATCGGAATCGCCGTCACCGCATTCTGCGGACTACCCTCGATGACGCGATCGCTGTAGACCAGATAAACCAAGGTATTACGCGACTCATCAAAGAAGCGCACCACCTGCATGGTCTTGAACACCAGCGAGGTGCGCTCCTTGAACACTACATCGCCATCCTTGAGCTTGCCGTTGATGCGAATCGGCCCGACCTGGCGACAGGCGATGGACGCCTCGGCACGATCCTCCGCGAGCCCCAGCCCGCCCTTGATTCCACCGGTCTTGGCGCGAGACAGATAGCAGGTCACACCATCGACCAAGGGATCGTCGAACGCCTCCACGACGATCTTGTGATTCGGCCCGAGCCACTTGAAGACCGTATCCACCTCACCGACCTGCTCGGCCAACGCCAGCGAAGGGATGAGCAATCCAAAAACCAGCGAAAAATTGGCTAAACGCATCCTCACCTCAGACCAGAATCATGTTGTCGCGATGGATAAGCTCCGGTTCGTCGACATACCCGAGCAGCTTTTCAATTTCATCTGATGGCCGCCCAAGGATGCGCTGCGCCTCGGCTGCACTGTAGTTCACCAGACCGCGCGCGACCTCCGAACCCTGCGGGCCGACACAGACGACCATCTCGCCACGACGAAACGCCCCCTGCACAGCCCTGACCCCAACCGGCAGCAGACTGCGGTTACCCTGGCGCAGCGCGTGCACAGCACCGTCGTCCAGCGTCAGCGTGCCACGAGTCTGCAGGTGCCCAGCCAACCATTGCTTGCGCGCCGCATGCCGACTGCACTCCGGCGCCAGCAGCGTACCCAGGCGATCACCCGCCTTGAGCCGCGCCAGCACCTGCTCGATGCGCCCACCAACGATCACCGTATGCGCGCCAGAGCGCGCTGCCAGACGCGCCGCACGAAGCTTGGTCTGCATGCCGCCACGCCCCAGCGCCCCTCCCGTGCCGCCAGCCACTGCATCCAACGCAGGATCGTCGGCGCGCGCCTCACTGATGAGATTGGCTTGAGGACTGAAACGCGGGTCGGCGTCGAACATGCCGTCCCGGTCGGTCAGGATGACCAGCAGATCGGCCTCGACCAGGTTGGCGACCAGTGCAGCAAGCGTGTCGTTGTCGCCAAAGCGGATTTCGTCAGTGACCACCGTGTCGTTCTCGTTGATGACCGGCACCACACCGAGATCGATGAGCGTACGCAGCGTGCTGCGCGCATTGAGATAGCGCTTGCGGTCCGAGAGATCGTCGTGGGTGACAAGAATTTGCGCCGTCTGCTGATCGCAGCGAGCGAAGCTGGATTCCCAGGCGCGAATCAAGCCCATCTGTCCGACAGCGGCGGCCGCCTGCAACTCATGCACAGCCTTCGGTCGAGAGCTCCAGCCAAGACGACTCATGCCCGCAGCAACCGCACCCGACGACACCAGCACGAGCTCCACACCAGCCTCGCGCAAGGCCACCATCTGATCGACCCAGACCGCCATCGCAGCCTGATCGAGCCCGCGGCCGTCGGCGGTCAGCAGCGCACTGCCGATCTTGACCACCCAGCGCCGCGCACCGCTCACCTTGTCCCGCATCGTTCCCGCCTTCTATACGGCCAAAACACTTCCGGATCGGACTGCGCACGAGGCAGCCCACCGACCACTCGCCTGACCAGGCCGCGCAGCGGCCCGGGGTTCGACTTAGCGCACGTAGATGATCTCGGCACCACCCTCGTCATCATCATCGTCATCGAAGTCGTCGTCTTCGACCTCATCGGCCGCCTTGACGCCAGCGCGGCGCAACGCACGCTGATCATCCAGCTCCTGCAAGCGGGCCCGCGCCTCATCTTCGATCTGGCGATCGAGCTCGGCCAGGGCCTCGGCGTAGTCAGGCTCTTCGGCGATGCGCACAGTGCGCTCATCCAGATAACGCATGATCGCCTGACTCAGCGCTTCGGTACCCTCGCTCTCCAGCGCGGAGATGACGAATACAGGACCCTTCCAGTCCAAGCGCTCGACCACCTGCCGGACACGTTGCTCACGCTCGTCTTCCAGCAGCTGATCAGCCTTGTTCAGCACCAACCAGCGATCGCGCTGCGTCAGCGCCGGGCTGAACTTCTCCAGCTCATGCAGGATCACCTCCGCCGCATCAGCCGGGTCGCTACCATCTAACGGAGCCATATCCACCAGGTGCAGCAGCAGGCGAGTACGCGCCAAGTGCTTGAGGAAGCGAATCCCCAGCCCCGCGCCTTCGGCCGCCCCCTCGATGAGCCCCGGAATGTCGGCAATCACGAAGCTCTTGTAGCGTCCGACACTGACAACACCGAGGTTCGGCACCAGCGTGGTGAACGGGTAGTCAGCGACCTTGGGCTTGGCCGCCGACACCGAGCGAATGAAGGTGCTCTTACCGGCATTCGGCAAGCCCAGCAGACCGACATCCGCCAACACCTTCAGCTCGAGCTTGAGATCACGAGCATCACCCGGCTTGCCCGGCGTGGTTTGCCGCGGCGCGCGATTGGTGCTGGACTTGAAGCGCGTATTGCCCAGCCCATGCCAGCCGCCTTGAGCCACCAGCAGGCGCTGCCCCGGCTTGGTGAGGTCGCCCATGATCTCCTGGGTAGCCGCATCGATGATGGTGGTACCAACCGGCACCGGCAGGACAAGATCCTCACCCTTGGCGCCTGTACAGTCGGTACTACCGCCCTTCTGCCCGTTCTGCGCATTGAAGCGACGGGTGTAGCGGTAGTCCACCAGCGTGTTGAGGTTCTCGTCGGCCTCCAGATACACCGAGCCGCCGTCACCGCCATCGCCGCCGTTGGGGCCACCCTTTTCGATGAACTTCTCACGACGAAAGCTCATCATGCCGTTGCCGCCGTCGCCGGCCTTTACAAAAATCGATACTTCATCGACGAATTTCATGGGAACGCCTCCCGTCGCAGGACGGGCTTAGGAAACAAGAAACGTAAGGGTCTTGCAAAAAACCCAGCGAAAACTGAATGAGCACCGAGCAGTTCTTTGCAAGAGCCTCACAGGATACAGAAACAAAAAAGCCCCGTCGCATGACAGGGCTTTTCCAGCAACGACGCAGTTAGGCTGCGACGACGCTCACGTAGCGACGGCCAAAAGCGCCCTTCACTTCGAACTTGATCACGCCTTCCACTTTTGCGAACAGGGTGTGATCCTTACCCATGCCAACGCCGTAACCGGCATGGAACTGGGTGCCGCGCTGACGCACGATGATGTTGCCGGCCTTGATGGCCTGGCCGCCGTACATCTTCACGCCAAGGCGTTTGGCTTCTGAGTCGCGACCGTTGCGGGTAGAACCGCCAGCTTTTTTGTGTGCCATGAGTTCAATACTCCTATAAGGGGATTCAGGCCCGATTAGCCCTGAATACCGGTGATTTTGACCTCAGTGAACCACTGACGGTGGCCCTGACGCTTCATGTGGTGCTTACGACGGCGGAATTTGATGATGGTGACCTTGTCGTGACGGCCCTGGGCGATCACTTCAGCGGTAACCTTGGCACCATCGACCACCGGAGCGCCGATCTTTACATCATCGCCGTTGCCGATCAGCAGAACGCGGTCAAAAGTGACAGCTTCGCCAGTCGCAACTTCGAGTTTTTCAATCTTGAGGTATTCGCCTTCGGCGACCTTGTATTGCTTGCCGCCGGTTACGATAACTGCGTACATCTGTGTATCTCCGTTGATCCTGCTCACCCAGCGCTTTGAAAGAATGATTAGTGGCTGGCATGGCTGCATGGGGCCGGAAGGTGACGCCCGTGCAATTGCGTAAGGCAGGGAAATGCCCAGGGGGAAGTTCAGGGTCCGCGATTGTACGCATGCGATACACCCCGCGCAATAGCCAACTGGAGTTGCCTTGACAGTGCCAGACCCGCCCCCTAGCATGCCGCGCAATCTGCGAGGAGTCCCCGATGCAACCCCAGCCTTTCTATCAAGTTGTGGCGGACGATTTTGCCGCTGTCGACGGCATCATCCGCAAGCAACTGACTTCGCGCGTTCCTCTGGTGGAAAAGATCGGGGACTACATCACCTCGGCCGGCGGCAAGCGCCTGCGCCCTCTGCTGGTACTGCTCAGCGGCAGTGCACTCGGGCATCAGGGCGATCAATTACGCTTGCTGGCTGCCATCATCGAGTTCCTGCACACCTCCACGCTGCTACATGATGATGTGGTCGACATGTCCGGCATGCGCCGCGGCCGCTCCACCGCCAACGCCCTGTGGGGAAATGCGCCAAGCGTACTGGTTGGCGACTTTCTATATGCACGTTCGTTCGAAATGATGGTGGAACTGGATTCCATGCCGGTGATGCGCATCATCTCCCAGGCAACGCGCGTCATTGCCGAAGGCGAAGTACTGCAGCTGTCGAAGGTCCGCGACGCCAGCACCACCGAAGAAATCTACATGGAGGTCATCCGCGGCAAGACCGCGATGCTCTTCGAAGCCTCGACCCACAGCGCCGCCACCCTGGCCGGCGCCAGCGAGGAACAGCGTGAGGCACTGCGCACCTTCGGCGATCACCTAGGCATCGCCTTCCAGCTGGTCGACGATCTGCTCGATTACCAGGGCGACACGGAAACCCTCGGCAAAAACGTCGGTGACGACCTCGCCGAAGGCAAGCCTACCCTTCCGCTGATCTACACCATGCGCGAAGGTACCACCGAACAGGCCGCTCTGGTGCGCAAAGCCATCCAGAAAGGCGGCCTCGAAGACCTGGAAAGCATCCGCGCCGCTGTCGAGGCATCAGGTGCGCTGGACTACACCGCCAAGCTTGCCCGCGACTATGCCGAACGCGCTATTGCCTGCCTCGAAGTGATCCCCGCCAATCAGTATCGCGATGCCCTGGTCGAGCTTTGCCGCTTCGCCGTAGCGCGCACCCACTGACACCCCAGCAATGTCGACGCTGCGCTTCGAGCGCAGCCTTCACCCCGCCCGTTGACCCCTCACCTCCACCCTCATCAGGGGAATATTTGCGCTTGCATATTTGCAAATAACAATTATTCTCATTACGAGAATGAATTGGAGGTGACGCATGACTTATCTGATAGATGCCTGGCTGGATCGCCCGCAACCCTACCTGCGCATACTCGACCGGAATACCGGCGCCGTATGCGTTTCACTCGAAGGGGATGCACTGGAAGAGTTGCGAGAACAAGGTGATCTCGATGTGCAGGAGTTGAGCACGAGTGAACCCTGCGTGCTCAAGGAACAGGTTCGAAACCTGTTCCTCTTCAGCTATGCCCGCGCGCTGCGGCCCTGACCAGTACGTAATACCGAGATCGAGAGCCGCACACGGGCAAGCGGTCAGGGCTCACCAGCAGCTTGTCGGTAACCGATTAGTCGCCGACCACAGACGCTACGCCCCAGCAGCCGGACTCAGAGCACGTCCAGCAGTTCGACGTCGAATACCAGCGTGCTGTGCGGCGGGATACTGCCAACGCCCTGAGCACCATAGGCCAGCTCGCTCGGTACATACAGGCGCCACTTGCTGCCGGCATTCATCAGCTGTAGTGCTTCGGTCCAGCCGGCGATCACGCCGCCTACCGGGAACTCGGCAGGCTGGCCACGCTGGTAGGAGCTGTCGAACACACTGCCGTCGATCAGCGTGCCGTGGTAATGCGTGCGCACACTGTCCTCGCGGGACGGTTTGGCGCCCTCACCGGTCGTCAGCACTTCGTATTGCAGACCCGACTCCAGCACCACAACGCCTTCGCGCTTGGCATTCTCGACAAGGAAGGCGCGACCTTCTGCTGCGGCAGCTTCGGCTTTCTGCTGCGCCTCGGCCTGCATGCGCTCGCGGATCACCGCGAAGCTGGCGTTCAGCGCTTCCGGGCTGACCTGGCTGGCAACACCGGCAAACGCATCACGAATACCGGCGATCACCGCATCGAGACTGACGCCCGGCGGGGGATTGTCACGCAGCTGGTCGCCCAGCTGGCGGCCGATGCCGTAGCTCACACGGGTTTCGTCAGTGGATAGATTGAGGTCGGTCATGCCGGGCTCCGAGAGGAAAAAAGGTCGGCCAGCCTAGCACAGCTGAAGCGAGCGGACGCAGCCACCCATACCGCATTGCCGCCGGCAGTGCCTCCATTACCTGCCCTGCCGATTGCGCCGACAGCGTTCGGAGCAATAACGCACCTCATCCCAGCAGCGCGACCACTTCTTTCGCCAGGCAAACGGCAAGTTGCAGGCGGCACAGCACTTGAATGGCAGGTCCGCTTTCCTTCTCACAGCGCGTCCTCGGCATCCAGCCGCGCCAGCAGCGACTCGCCACGCTCCCACAGCGCCTGCTGCTTGCTGCCTTCCATGCGCGCGAGGTTGCGATAGACCATGCTCATCCGCGGATTACCCTGCAACTGCTCGCGGTGGCGCATGAGAAAGTGCCAGTACAACGCGTTGAACGGGCAGGCATCGTCTGTCGTGCTCTCGCGCACCTTGTAAGAGCAATCCTGACAATAGTTGGACATGCGTTTGATGTACTGGCCACTGGCACAGTAGGGCTTGGAGCCCAGGTAGCCGCCGTCGGCGTGCAGCACCATGCCCAGCACGTTGGGCAGTTCCACCCAGTCAAACGCATCCATATAGACCGCCAGGTACCAATCGCACAGCGCGGGCGGCGCGATACCGGCGAGCAGCGCGAAATTACCGGTCACCATCAGCCGCTGGATATGGTGAGCGTAAGCATGCTCCAGCGTCTGCCCGATCACCTGGCGCATGCAGTTCATGCGCGTCTGCCCGGTCCAGTAGAACCCCGGCAGCGGCCTGGAATTGCCGAGGACATTGCGTTGCGCATAGTCAGGCATCTGCAACCAATAGATACCGCGCACATACTCACGCCAGCCAATCAACTGGCGAATGAAGCCCTCGGCAGCGTTCAGCCCGACTCGCCCCTGCCGGTAGGCCGCGTCCACGTCATCACACAGGCGGCGCAGGTCAAGCAGGCCGACATTGAGCGCGGCGCCGACGCGAGCATGGAACAGGAACGGTTCGCCGCTGGCCATGGCGTCCTGGTAGTCACCGAAAGCGGCCAAGCCGAAATCGAGAAAATGCAGCCAGAGCTGTTCGGCCTCGGCGTGGGTGACGGGGTAATCGAAGCCGTCCAGACGGCCGTAGTGATGCGCGAAATGCGCGCTCACCAACGCCTGCACTGCGCGCGTGGTTTCGTCAGCGGCGAAGCGCAAGGTGATCGGGCCGTGCAATCCGCGTGGCAGCGGCTTGCGGTTGTCCGTATCGAGATTCCATACACCGCCCTCCGGTGTGCCATCCGGATTCAGCAGAAGGCCCGTTTGGCGACGCATCTCGCGATAGAAGAACTCCATGCGCAGCTGTCGCTTGCCACTGGCCCAACCCGCGAACCCGGTCCGCGAGCAGAGGAAGCGGCGGTCGACATGCCAAGTGATCGAAAGCCCACTGCTCTTGAGCGCCTGTTCGACCCGCCAGTCACCGGCCTCGGTGACATGAATTTCGTCAGGTCGATACCATGCGGCGAAGCGCGCCAGCTCCCCGGCCAGCGAACCGCTGTTGGTAGGATCGTCGAGCGTCACGTAATCCACCGTGATTCCGCGTTTGCGCAACGCCTCAGCGAAGTGCCGCATGGCGCTGAACAGAAAGATGATCTTCTGCGGGTGATGCGGGACGTGTCCGGCTTCTTCAGCGACCTCAGCGAGCAGCACCCGGTCACGCGTCGGATCGAGCCCATCCAGGGCGGAGAGCTCGAAGCTCAACTGGTCGCCGAGCACCAGGCGCAGTGCGGCGACGCTCACGACCAGTTCTCTTGATGCTTACCGAACAGGGCGCTACCGACGCGCCTGCCGCCGGCCGTCACCACTGGGACCGCATGCCGACCGGCACGCGCAACGGCTCGCGGACGCCCTCGGCAAGACCGCACATCTCGTCGTACGGTGATTGCTGCACCAGATAAAAGGGCAGCTCCGGTAGCTCGCGTAACAGATCACGAGCGTGCTCGACGGACCGCAGATGCCACACATCGCCGCGCGCGTCGATCAAACTATGGCGCTGACCCTGCAGGTAGATGTCGAGAAGATAGATGCCGCCCTCGAGCGAAATCAGCTCGAGAGCGTCGATACGCCCAGCGTGGGCATGAGTGGCGAGATTCTGAAGGTTCATGGCGCTTGCCCATTTGAAAAGCAGTACAGAATATTTAACAAAAAACCAATTCTGTACAGCTTTTCAGGTTTAGCACCTGCGGAGGGACGCTCAGTGCTTGGTGAGCTTGTCGAGATAGCCCATGGCGAACGCCGAGACCACGAAGGTCAGGTGGATGATCACGTACCACATCAGCTTTTCGCTATCGAGCTGCTGGGCATCCATGAACATGCGTAGCAGGTGAATCGACGAGATTGCGACGATGGAGGCAGCGACCTTCATCTTCAGCGATCCGGAATCCATCTTGCCGAGCCAGTCGAGCTTTTCCTTGCCTTCCTCGATATCGAGCTGAGAAACGAAGTTCTCGTAGCCGGAGATCATCACCATCACCAGCAGCCCGCCAACCAGCGCCATGTCGATCAGCGACAGGAGCTTGAGAATCAGCTCGGCCTCACTGAGCGCGAGAATCGCCGGGAGGATATGGAAGATTTCCTGAAAGAACTTGATCGCCAGCGCCAGCAGCGCGAACGCCAGACCGAAATAGATGGGCGCCAGCAGCCAGCGGGCGGCGTACATGGCATTTTCGAGGATGCGCTCCATGAGGTCTCACAGCAGAAAATGAGGAAGGCGCGAGTATACGCAGCCGCGCCGAGCGCACCAAGGCAGGCCAAGGTGCGTTCAGCGCATGTGGATAAGAAATTCATCGGCTCCGGTGAGGCGCCGCTGCAGCCAGCCAGAAACGCGAACGGTTTGCAATGAGGCACGCTTAGGGGCGCGACTCCCAGCCACCGAGAAAGCGCGCCTGGTTGGCGTTCACTCGACGCAGCTCAGCCTGCATGTGCAACTGCCAGATGGACGGGTCATCGGATTCGCAGTAGCCCTGCCCCATCAGGTTGTCGGCGATCGCCGCCAGGACCGATTCGGCCATCGCAGGCCCATGGAATGGGCCCTGGACCTTGATTGCCGTGGGCTGCCCGTCTGCAAGTCCAGCCGCACAGAGCAATGTCCACAGCCCATTGCCGCCGGCAAGCGGGCGTATGACGCATTCGATTCGGGTAACCAGGCCCAGGCACTGGCGGTTCAGACAAAGATTGTGTGGCATGACGGCAGTCCTCGCGTCGGGCCGACGCGGGAACATCCTGTGCGGATGTAGCGCGAGAGCCTGTTTATCCCCTGAAGCTGTGGATAATCCTGTGGATGGAGGGTGGATGCCCTCCTCCACTGCAGACCCGCCGCGCGCGCTATCGTTCCGTTCAAAAACCGCACAATGGCGAGCGTTACTTGCTCCCCTCGGACTCGGACGCTCCTTGCTCCGCTTGTGCCGGCTCGCTCTTGCCTTCTTCCTCAAGCTCGATCTCGGCAATGTCGCGCAACCGCTCGACCACCCGGGCATTCACGCTGCCCTTGGGGAAATGGCCCTGCTCGTTGGTTGTACCCACATCTTCACCGACCAGCAGCGACAACGCTTCGTCCACCTGCCTGACAGCATAGACGTGGAACTGCTGCTGGCGTACGGCCTCCAGCACGCGTTCGTCGAGCATCAGCGTGGTGACATTGGCGAAGGGAATGATTACCCCCTGCTCGCCGGTCAGCCCGCGTGCCTCGCACAGGCGGAAAAAGCCCTCGATCTTCTCGTTGACCCCGCCGACCGCCTGCACTTCACCGAACTGGTTGATCGAGCCGGTGATGGCGAAGCATTGCTTGAGCGGCGTGCGTGAGAGCGCCGAGATCAGCGCGCAGCACTCACCCAGCGAGGCACTGTCACCGTCGACGTAGCCGTAGGACTGCTCGAGCGCGATGCTTGCCGAGATTTCCAGCGGAAACTCTTGGGCGTAGCGGCTGCCGAGGTAGCCGGTGAGGATCATCACGCCCTTGGAGTGAATCGGTTGACCGAGATTGACCTCGCGCTCGATGTCGACGATCCCTGAACCGCCGGGATAGACGGTGGCAGAGATACGCGCCGGCATGCCGAATGCCGAGTCGCCGACTTCCAGCACGGTCAGCCCGTTGCACTTGCCGATCGCCGCACCTTCGCTGTCGATCAGAATCACTCCGGCCAGAATGTCTTCGAGAATCCTCGCCGAGACGCGACCGGTGCGCGTGGCCTTGGCTTTCAGTGCACGCTCGATATGACCGACGTCCGTCACTTCGTCCTTGGCCAGCTGGCGAATGAAATCGGCTTCGCTGACCAGCTGGAACAGATCGCCGATACGCGCCGACAGCCGCCCCTGATGTTCAGCCAGGCGCGCGCTATAGGTCGCCAGACGCGCAACGGCAGCGGCAGTAAGCGGCGCCATGCCCTCTTCGGAGGTGCGGGTCTTCATCAGCTGGGCGAACTGTTCGAGGCTGTCTTCGGCCAGCGGGATGTCCTCGTCGAAGTCCACCAGCACGCGGAACATTTCCTGGAAGTCCGGATCCAGGTCCTGCAGCGTGTAATAGAGCTGGCGCGAGCCGATGATGATCACCTTGACGTTAAGCGGGATCACCTGCGGCGTCAGCGTCACGGTGGCCAGGCGGCCGAGCTCGGCGAGTGGCGATTCCATCTTCAGCTTGCGCGATTGCAGGGCGCGCTTGAGCGCTTCCCAGACGAAGGGCTCGCTGAGCAGCTTTTCCGCCTCCAGCATCAGGAAGCCGCCGTTGGCGCGGTGCAGCGCGCCTGGACGCAACTGGCGATAGCTGGTGTAGAGCGCGCCCTGGTCGGTGTTGTACTCGATGCGACCGAACAGATTGTCATAGGTCGGGTGCGGCTCGAACACCACCGGCGCGCCACCATCGACCGGGTGACCGACCACCAGGCTCGGGCTGTATTGCTCTTCCAGCAATACACGGTTCTGCGCTTCCGGACGGTTTTCGTCCACCAGCTGCTCGACCACAGTCTTCAGCAGATTGACCTGCACGGCCTGCAGGTACGCTTCGATACCGGCGTTCTCCGCATACTTCTCCGACAACGGTGCCAGCAGCGGCTGCAGTGCCTGGCTGATGGTCTCGTCATTGAGCTGGCGCAGCTGGTTGGTCGACTCGCGCTTCCACTGCGGCAAGCTGGCGAGCTCCTCGTTCAGACGCACTTCCAGCGCGGAAATGTCTTCGTGATAACGCTCGCGCTCGGCTTCGGGCAGCTGGGCGAACTCGGTTTCGTCCAGCGCCTTGCCTTCCTTCATGGGCGTGAAGGCGATATTGGTGCTGTCGCGATAGAGAGCGATCTCCTTTTCCAGGGCGAGCTTCTCGATCACATCCAGCGCTTTGTCGTAGCGCTGATTGAAGCCGCGGTCGATGGCGCTCTTCTTCTGCTGGAAACTCGGATGCTCGAATACCGCCGGAAAGGTCGCCAGCAGGTTGTCGATCAACTGATTGATATCGGCGATGAACGCCGTTGCGCCGCCGTGAGGCAACTCCAGCACACGCGGCTCGCGAGGCTCGTCGAAGTTGTTCACGTAAACCCAGTCCGACGGCGTATCCAGACGCTTGCCTTCGGCCTTGAGGTAGCGCCGTACGAACGAGAAACGTCCGGTGCCCGGCTCACCCATGACGTAGACGTTGTATCCCGGACGCGGCATGGCCACGCCGAACTGCAGCGCCTCGACCGCGCGCTCCTGGCCGAGCACACCGAGAAACGGCTCCAGTTCAGAGGTGTCGTTGAAGTTGAATTGGCTGGGCTCGAAGGGACGGGTCAGCGCATCGGGTGCCAGGCGCAAGCCGGCAGCGACAGTTTCAGGCATCGGGAATCCTTGCTGGGGTGGCTCGTTGGCCACGATTGATGCCGTCATTCTGGCGCTGCGCCGGTCGCGCCGCAAGGCTGATACCCGGCTAACCCAGCCGCTGCATAGCCGAGCCACATGGATGGAAATCGCGAGCCGACTGCGAATTGACACAAGCAGAAACATTTCGTCGCACCCACAACGCCCGACCGCCTTGATGCAGGTCAAGCGGTCGCTTGACGAAAAGGCGCCTCCTAGAGCCAGCCAACACAAAAGGAGCTTCCGTGATGCGCCCTTCTATTCCGTTATTGCTTAGCAGCCTACTAATGACCAGCGCAGCGAACGCTGATGAGCTGCGTGAGCGCGCCAACGCGATGTTCAAACCGATTCCGGACAAGGTCACCGAGGTCCGCGGTCAGAAGGTCAGAAGGTCAGCGAAGATCAGGCAATGCTCGGTCACAAACTCTGGTTCGACCCGCGCCTGTCCAGCAGTCACGTCATCAGCTGCAACACCTGCCACAACCTGAGCATCGGCGGCAGCGACAACGTGCCAACCTCGATCGGTCACGGCTGGCAGAAGGGCCCGCGCAACTCGCCCACCGTGCTGAACGCCGTATTCAACGCCGCGCAGTTCTGGGACGGACGCGCCAAGGATCTGCAGGAACAGGCCAAGGGGCCGGTCCAGGCAAGCGTGGAAATGAACAGTACGCCCGAGCGTGTCGTCTCGACGCTGCAGAGCATTCCGGAGTACGCCGCCGAGTTCAAGAAGGCCTTCCCCAACGACAAGGAGCCGGTCAGTTTCGACAACATGGCCTACGCCCTGGAAGCCTTCGAAGTCAGCCTGACCACGCCGAACTCGCCGTTCGACCGCTTCCTCAAAGGTGAGGACGGGGCGCTGGACGACAAGCAGAAACAGGGGCTCGCCCTGTTCATGGACGCCGGCTGCTCTTCCTGCCACAACGGCGTCAACCTTGGCGGTCAGGGTTACTTCCCCTTCGGCGTGATCAAGAAGCCCGGAGCCGAAGTACTGCCGACCGGCGACAAGGGACGCTTCGCGGTGACCAATACCGCCAGCGACGAGTACGTCTTCCGTGCCGCGCCGCTGCGCAATGTCGCGCTGACCCCGCCGTACTTCCACAGTGGTGAGGTCTGGGAGCTCGAACAGGCCGTTGCGATCATGGGTGACAGCCAACTGGGCCGTAAACTGGACAAGGACGAAGTCAGCGCGATTACCGCGTTCCTGCACAGCGTGACCGGCGAGCAGCCGCAAGTCGCCTATCCGGTACTTCCCGCCAGCACCGCGAACACTCCGAAGCCAGAGTGATCGCTCCCCGTTACCCGGCGCCAGCCGCCGGGTAACGGCCCCCGTTTCAGCTTCCCCTCTGCTCCTTGAGCAGGTCGCGTATCTCGGTCAGCAACAACTCTTCCTTGGAGGGCGCTGGCGGCGCAGATGGCGCCTCGGCTTCCTTGCGCTTGAGATGGTTGATCGCCTTGATCGCCATGAAGATGGCGAAGGCGATGATCACGAAATCCACCACGGTCTGAATGAATGCACCGTACCGCAACACCACCGCTGGGGCCTCGCCGACGGCGTCCTTGAGCACTATCGCCAGATCCGAGAAGTCCACCCCGCCGATCAGCAGCCCCAGCGGCGGCATGATCACCCCGTCGACGAACGACGACACAATCTTGCCGAACGCAGCGCCGATGACGATACCCACGGCCATGTCGACGACATTTCCCCGCACGGCAAACGCCTTGAATTCGTTGATCAGACTCATACGTAGATTTTCCTTTAGTGGATGACCGGGCCGCCCGCCATGCCCCCGCGGACATGGCGGTGAACGCCGTGGTAGAGCATAGGCGAGCTTGCCGGCGCAGGCCACGACAGAACGCCTTTCATCGACCGGTTATTGCGAATGAGGTTCGCTTGATCGCCGTCAACCGGTTCTCGGAGGAAGGAGACTAAGGTGAACGCCTTCCTGACAAACCGGAGCGGTTTCCATGCACGTCGAACATCACCCACTGATCAAGGATTTCCCTGAGAAACGCGAGCAGTTGCAGAAACTGCGTCAGGAAGATCCGGCCTTCGCCCGCAAAGCGGATGAATACGAAGCGCTGGACAAGCGCATCTGCCGCGTCGAAGACGGTGTCGAAACTCTAGACGACAGCGCGCTCAATGCCCTCAAGCAGGAGCGCGTGGCGATGAAGGACGACATCGCCCGCGACATCAAGCGCGCCTCGGGCAGCTGCTGCGGCGGTTGCTGCGGCTGATAGCGCCTACCCGTGAAGGGAAGCCCGCCATGTGCGGGCTTCTTGCTGTCTGGCCCGCTAGAACAATCCACCGAAGCGGAACCCGGAGCCGACCCAGACGAAGGCAACCGCAGTCAAGGTGATCAGCACGATGTGTAGCCCCAGTTGCGGCAGGCGCTGCGCATCCAGCTTGGGAATCAGTGCCAGCCGCGCATGCACGCCGAGCAGCGCGGTAAATCCGAGCAGTACCAGCTTGGCTTGCACCAGATGCGCCATGGGCGACGAATCGAACCATTGCCCATGGGGCAGCCAGAGGCTGGCCAGCCAGAGCCCGCTGACGATCTGCACCAGCAGCGCAGGTATCCCGACGCGCTCATAGAGTTGTTCGAACTGGCGTACCGGTTGCACATCGCGGCGACGCAGGGCACCCGGCAGCACACTGAACAGCAGTACCAGATGCCCGCCAACCCAGACACTGGCGCCCAGTAGATGCAGAAACAACAGATGTCGCATGGCGCTCACTCCTGTTCGATTTGTTTACAGTCTGGCCGCTGCCTCGCCGCTTGTGGCTGATGGCGATCAAGTCAGCCGTTATCATGCGACACCACCAATCAGACCCGGAGTTTCCCATGGCCAAGGCCAAGCGCATGTATGGCTGCACCGAATGCGGCTCGACCTTCCCGAAATGGGCCGGCCAGTGCGGTGACTGTGGCGCCTGGAATACGCTGGTGGAAACGATCATCGAGGGTGCGGCACCGCCATCCGGCCGCGCAGGCTGGGCCGGGGAGCAGGCCAACATCAGGACGCTCGCCGAGGTCAGCGTCGAGGAAGTACCGCGCTTTTCCACCGCTTCCGGCGAGCTGGATCGCGTACTCGGAGGGGGGCTGGTGGACGGCTCGGTAGTGCTGATCGGCGGTGATCCGGGTATCGGCAAGTCGACGATCCTGCTGCAGACCCTCTGCGCCATCGCCCAGCAGTATCCGGCACTCTACGTCACCGGTGAAGAATCCCAGCAGCAGGTGGCCATGCGTGCGCGTCGTCTGGACCTGCCGCAGGACCGGCTCAAGGTGATGACCGAGACCTGCATCGAATCAATCATCGCTACCGCGCGGCTGGAAAAGCCCAAGGTGATGGTGATCGACTCGATCCAGACCATCTTCACCGAGCAGCTGCAGTCCGCGCCGGGCGGTGTGGCTCAGGTGCGCGAGAGCGCGGCGCTGCTGGTCCGTTTCGCCAAGCAGAGCGGCACGGCAATCTTCCTCGTCGGCCACGTGACCAAGGAAGGCGCCCTCGCCGGGCCGCGTGTGCTCGAGCACATGGTCGATACGGTGCTGTATTTCGAGGGCGAGTCCGACGGTCGCCTGCGCCTCTTGCGCGCAGTGAAGAACCGCTTCGGCGCGGTCAACGAGCTCGGTGTGTTCGGCATGACCGACAAGGGTCTGAAAGAAGTCACCAACCCGTCGGCGATCTTCCTAACCCGCGCCCAGGAAGCGGTGCCGGGCAGCGTGGTGATGGCTACCTGGGAAGGCACCCGGCCGATGCTGGTGGAGGTGCAGGCGCTGGTCGATACCAGCCACCTGGCCAACCCGCGCCGCGTCACCCTGGGCCTCGACCAGAACCGCCTGGCCATGCTGCTGGCCGTGCTGCATCGGCATGGCAGCATTCCCACCTACGATCAGGACGTGTTCATCAACGTGGTCGGCGGCGTGAAGGTGCTGGAAACCGCGGCGGATCTGGCGCTGATGGCCGCGGTGATCTCCAGCCTGCGCAACCGGCCGCTGGATACCGATCTGCTGGTGTTCGGTGAAGTGGGCCTGTCGGGCGAGATCCGCCCGGTGCCAAGTGGTCAGGAGCGTCTGAAGGAGGCCGCCAAGCACGGCTTCAAGCGCGCCATCGTGCCCAAGGGCAATGCGCCGAAGGAAGCCCCCGCCGGTTTGCAGATCATCGCCGTGACCCGCCTGGAGCAGGCGCTCGACGCGCTGTTCGAGTGATCGTTACTGGCCGCCAAGTGCGGCCAGCTCGCGTTCCAGCAGTGCGTCGTCGCCGAGGTTGAGTTCGACCAGGCGCCGCAGGTGGGCGATCGAGTCGAGATCGATATGCTGGCAGACGAAGCCGATCAGATCGCCCTCTTCATGGGTCATCGCCACCTCCATGCGCACCTCGGCATCATCGGCCAGGCGCACCCGCGCTTCGAACGGCTGTTTAGCATCGGCATCCCAGCCTTCCGGGCGGCGAACCAGCAGGCCTTTCAGGGACAGGTCATGCAGCTCGACCGGCCAGCGCCGGTCGCCCTGCACCAACTCAGTGGCGGCATCGAACTCGATACGCTGGAAGCGCCGGCGATCACTGGGGGAATCAGTCATGAGCATCACTCCGCGGTGTCTGAATTCACTATAGGACAACAACTCTCGACATCGCCGTTACAACCAGCGGCGCACCCGTCCACAGTACGCCAGATAGTCGTCGCCAAACAGCTGGGTCAGCAAGCGCTCCTCATGCATGATCACGGCGCGCTGCATGGTGAAGATCAGGGCAGGCAGCAACAGCCAGGGCCACAGCGTGCCCCAGAGCAGCGCGATGCCACAGTAGATCAGGCTGTCGGCCAGATAGATCGGGTTGCGCGAGAAACCGAACGGCCCCTCTTCCAGCAGCTTCGCGGGCTTGCCATAGGGATTGACCGTGGTCCTGCGCCAGAGCATCAGCAAGCCGGCCCAGAGCATCAGCAACACGCCCGCGTCGATCAGCCCCCAGCCCAGGTAGTGAGTCCAGAGATTGCGCGGCAAGGCGATCGGCAACGCCGACTCCAGCAGCCAGGCTGCCGCGAGAAACAGCAGATAGATGACCGGTGGCGGCAGGATCACACCCGTGGCGCGCTTGAACATGAGTCGGACTCCGGAGGAACAGGACACGGCAGTCTAGCGCGCCGCAATCGCCAGGGATCAGGAAGATGTGTCGCGACAACCGCCAGACAGCAAAAAGCCCGCTTTCGCGGGCTTTCGATGCAGCGATGTAACGTCTTAGTTGCCGTATACCGGGAACTTGGCGCAGACCGCTTCGACCTTGCCACGAACCGCTTCGATCACCGACTCGTCGCCCATGTTGTCGAGGATGTCGCAGATCCAGCCCGCCAGATCACGGCACTCGGTCTCGCCGAAGCCGCGAGTGGTAACGGCCGGGGTACCGATGCGCAAACCGGACGTCACGAACGGCGAACGCGGGTCGTTCGGCACGCTGTTCTTGTTCACGGTGATGTGGGCGTTGCCCAGGGCAGCATCCGCATCCTTACCGGTGATGTCCTGCTTGATCAGGCTGAGCAGGAACAGGTGGTTCTTGGTGCCGCCGGAAACCACATCGAAACCACGCTGGATGAACACCTCGGCCATGGCCTGAGCATTCTTCACTACCTGCTGCTGGTAGGCCTTGAACTCGGGCTGCAGCGCTTCCTTGAAGCAAACGGCCTTGGCCGCGATGACGTGCTCCAGCGGGCCGCCCTGGGCACCCGGGAAGACAGCAGAGTTCAGCTTCTTCTCGATCTCGGCGTTGGCGCGCGCCAGGATCAGGCCGCCACGCGGTCCGCGCAGGGTCTTGTGGGTAGTAGTTGTGACGACGTCAGCGAACGGAACCGGGTTCGGGTAGACGCCAGCAGCGACCAGACCGGCCACGTGAGCCATGTCGACGAACAGGTAAGCACCGACCTTGTCGGCGATGGCGCGGAAACGGGCGAAATCCAGCACCTGCGAATAGGCGGAGAAGCCGGCGACGATCATCTTCGGCTTGTGCTCGACGGCCAGGCGCTCGACTTCGTCATAGTCGATCAGGCCCTGGTCGTTGATGCCGTACTGCACGGCGTTATACAGCTTGCCGGAGGAGGAAACGCTGGCGCCGTGGGTGAGGTGGCCGCCGTGAGCCAGGCTCATGCCGAGGATGGTGTCACCGGCCTGCAAAAGGGCGAGGTAGACGGCGCTGTTGGCTTGAGAGCCAGCATGCGGCTGGACGTTGGCGTAGTCGGCGCCGAACAGTTCCTTGGCGCGGTCGATGGCCAGCTGCTCGACCACGTCGACGTACTCGCAACCGCCGTAGTAGCGCTTGCCCGGATAGCCTTCGGCGTACTTGTTGGTGAGCACCGAACCCTGGGCTTCCATCACCGCCGGGCTGGTGTAGTTCTCCGAGGCGATCAGCTCGATGTGGTCTTCCTGACGCTTGGCTTCCTGCTCCATGGCAGCGAAGAGATCGGCGTCGAAACGGGCGAGGGTCAAATCACGGCTGAACATGGCAGTCCTCTGAGATCAGCTGGCGGTATAAAAGAGAGGCGCGGATTCTACCTCATCCGACCGGTTGCGGGTATGAGCGATAGTCATGCACAAGATGAACAGCCGCCGCTTCCGCAGCCGCGACGGCGCACTGTCGCGGTTTGCCCTGACCGGTGCATTCGGGTAGCTTTGCGCCCTTTCCATGCCACCCCATTTTCGGCCCCCCACGGCCTGGGTCAGGCATCATTCACCACTGTCACGGGCATTCGTTTCCATGGCTCAATACGTCTACACCATGCACCGGCTGAGCAAGGTCGTTCCGCCGAAGCGTGAGATCCTCAAGAACATCTCCCTGTCGTTCTTCCCCGGCGCCAAGATTGGCGTGCTCGGCCTGAACGGCGCCGGTAAATCCACCCTGCTGCGCATCATGGCCGGCGTCGACACCGAGTTCGACGGCGAGGCCCGTGCCATGCCGGGCATCAATGTCGGCTACCTGCCGCAGGAACCGCAGCTCGACCCGGAAAAGACCGTGCGCGAAATCGTCGAGGAGGCGGTTGGTGTGATCAAGGACGCCCAGGCCCGCCTGGATGCCGTCTACGCCGCCTACGCCGAGCCGGACGCCGATTTCGATGCCCTGGCTGCCGAGCAGGCCAAGCTCGAAGCGATCCTGCAGGCATCCGACGGCCATAACCTGGAGCGCCAGCTGGAAGTCGCCGCCGACGCACTGCGTCTACCGGCCTGGGATGCCAAGGTCGCGCACCTGTCCGGCGGCGAGAAGCGCCGCGTCGCCCTGTGCCGCCTGCTGCTGTCGGCCCCGGACATGCTGCTGCTGGACGAACCGACCAACCACCTGGACGCCGACTCGGTGGCCTGGCTGGAGCGCTTCCTCCATGACTTCCCGGGCACCGTAGTGGCCATCACCCACGACCGCTACTTCCTCGACAACGTCGCCGGCTGGATTCTCGAGCTCGACCGCGGCGCCGGCATCCCGTACGAGGGCAACTACTCCGGCTGGCTGGAAGCCAAGTCCGAGCGTCTGGCCCAGGAGTCCAAGCAGCAGTCGGCCCACGAAAAAGCCATGAAGGAAGAGCTGGAGTGGGTGCGCAAAGGCGCCAAGGCCCGCCAGTCCAAATCCAAGGCCCGTCTGCAGCGTTTCGAGGAAATGCAGTCGCAGGAATTCCAGAAACGCGCCGAGACCAACGAGATCTACATCCCGGCCGGCCGGCGCCTGGGCGACAAGGTCATCGAATTCAAGAACGTCACCAAGGGCTATGGCGACCGCGTACTGATCGACGACCTCTCCTTCAGCGTGCCGAAAGGCGCCATCGTTGGCGTGATCGGTGGCAACGGTGCCGGTAAGTCGACCCTGTTCCGCATGCTGATGGGCAAGGAAACCCCGGATTCCGGCAGCATCGAGATCGGCGATACCGTGCAGTTGGCCTGCGTGGACCAGAGCCGCGACGACCTGGACGGTGGCAAGACCGTATGGGAAGCGGTCTCCGATGGCTTGGACCAGATTCGCATCGGCAACTACGAGGTGCCATCGCGCGGTTACGTTGGCCGCTTCAACTTCAAGGGCGCCGACCAGCAGAAGTTCGTCAAGGATCTCTCCGGCGGTGAGCGCGGTCGTCTGCACCTGGCGCTGACCCTCAAGCAGGGCGCCAACGTGCTGCTGCTCGACGAACCGTCCAACGACCTCGACGTGGAAACCCTGCGCTCGCTGGAAGAGGCACTGCTGGACTTCCCCGGCTCGGCCATCGTGATCTCCCACGACCGCTGGTTCCTCGACCGCGTCGCCACCCACATCCTCTCCTACGAGGACGATGGCGGTGTCGTGTTCTTCGAAGGCAACTACACCGAGTATGAAGCCGATCGCAAGAAGCGCCTCGGTGACGCGGCCTCCCAGCCACACCGCGTCAAGTACAAGAAGCTGGCGCAGTAAGCGGTAGATCACAACAACGGAGCCGGACAGGCTCCGTTGTCGTGTCTAGAGAAAGCACCCACAAATAGTGGCACAATGCCGCCTGCGTGAATTACTGATCCCTCCGGCAGGCGCGGCAATCGCACCATGCCGACCCCCGCGACCGACAAAGGACAATTCGCATGGCGGCACTTGGACTGCGCGGCAAATCACTGCTGGCATTGTTGCTCAGTTGCCTGCTTGCTTTCGTCTTTGCCGGTTTCATTGGCCGAGAGGCGCTGCTCGGCGTGCTGAGTCGCTTCGGCGAGGCCTATGCGCGTAATGTGGTCCAACTCAACCGCGAACGCCTGTTCGCACCGGTTTCACGCGAACTGGCACTGGCTCAACGGCTGGCGGCTTCGCAGCTGACGCTGGCCTGGTTGAACGACGAGCAGGACCCGGCCAAGCGCAAGATCTTTTTCCAGGAAGCGGCCGGCTACCAGCAGGCCTTCGGCGACCACGCCTACTTCGCCGCCTCGGCGAGCAGCAACGGCTACTACTCGAACGGACCCGACCAGCCACCCAGCGATGCGCCTCGCTATGTGATGGCCCCGGACGCCCCGCGCGACGAATGGTTCTTCCAGACACTGCAGGCCGATACCCCCTACGCCATCAACGTCGACCGCTCGGTGGTCACCGAGGAGCTCAAGGTGTGGTTCAACGTGCAGGTGCGTGACGGCGATCGACGCCTGGGCCTGGTCGGTTCCGGCATCAGCCTGCAAGCATTTCTGGATGACTTCATCGAGGCGAACAAGGTCGGCGTCGAGTCGATGGTGCTCGATGCCTACGGCTCCATCCTCGTTCACCCTAATCAGAATCTGGTCACGCTCAACGCCGAAACCGCGCGTGGACGCTCCTTGTCGACGAGTATCCTCGGCCAGCTCGACGACCTCGGCGCGGCCTCGGCAGTGCGTCAGGCCATGGCGGAAAGCCGCGCGAACCCCGGCACGGTGGCGACGTTGCGCGTCACCCTGGATGGCGCGCCCCGCTTGCTGGCGCTGAGCTGGATTCCCGAGCTGCAGTGGTTCGTCGCCAGCGCCGTGGACCTGGGCACCGCACAGGTCGTCGAGGTGCGTCCGCTGCTGCCGGCAATCGCCCTGTTTCTGGTGCTGTTCCTGCTGCTGATCGGTGGTGGTGCCTGGCTGGTCGAGAAGCGTGTGCTCAAACCGCTGCGCCAGCTGAGACGCAGCGCCCAGGCTCTGGCGGCTGGACAGTACGATGCCCCCCTGCCCCTGCACCGGCAGGACGAGATCGGCGAACTCAGCGCAGCCTTCGGTGCCATGGCGCAGCAGGTTCGCAGCCACACCAGCGAGCTGGAGAATCGCGTGCGTGAGCGCACCCGCGACCTGGAACAGGCCAACCTGGAGATGGCCGCCGCGCACAAGAAGATCGACGACTCGATCGACTACGCCAGCCTTATCCAGCGCTCGATCCTGCCCAACCGGCAGCTGGTCACCGCCATGGGTGATCGCCATGCGGTGCTCTGGCGGCCACGTGATGTCGTCGGCGGCGACTTCTATGTATATCGCGCCGACGAACATGGCTGCCTGTTCGGAATCGTCGACTGCGCGGGTCACGGCGTGCCCGGCGCGTTGATGACGATGCTGGCCCACGCCGCCATCGATCAGGCGCTCGGCACGACCGGCCTGGACGACCCCGCCGCCGCGCTCGCGCGTACCGATGCGATCGTGCGCAACATGCTGCGCGAAGAGCAGGACTCCCATGCCCTGGCGACCAACATGGATATCGGCCTCGCCTATGTCGATTTGCGCCAGCGCAAGGTGCATTATTCCGGCGCGAAGATTGCGTTGTACTACTGTGATGGCGAAGAGGTGCACGAGATCAAGGCAGCGCGGCGCGCCATCGGCGATAAACGCATCGGCGACTACCGCAACACCAGCGTCGACCTGCAACCGGGGCGGACCTTCTACATGACCACCGACGGTTTCCTCGACCAGGCCGGCGGCGACGACGGGTTCGGCTTTGGCAACAGCCGCTTCGCCAGCATGATCCGCGAGCATGCACGGCTTCCCCTGGCCGAACAGGGCGAAGCCTTCAGCCTCGCACTGGCGCGCTATCAGGGTGAATTCCCACAGCGCGATGACATCACGATGTTATGTTTCCGCTTCGATTGAGACAGGGAGTTGGCCATGGCCCCCATTGACATGTTCGCGATGCGCGAATGCTACAACCAGCAACAGATCATGCTGTGCTTCAACGGCCCCATCTCCCGCAGCCTGATCGAAGAGATCGGCAATGCCCTGCGCAATTACATGAGCGAAGAACAGGCGCACCCGTCCTCGGCCATGGACGTGTTCGCCGTGTACATCGAGATGACGCAGAACATTCGCCACTACACCCGCGAAAAGAACTGGTCCGATCAGCAGGCCGGCGCCACGGTCGTGGTCGCACGCGATGACCAGGGCCGCTACGTGGTTTCGGCCGGCAACCTGATCGAAACCGCCGACGGCCAGCAACTGCTTACCGCCGTCGCCGAACTGGCAAAAAAGGACAAGGCCGGCCTCAAGGCCCTGTACAAGGAACAATTGCGCAGGCCGCGTGACGAACACGTGGCAACCGGCGCCGGACTCGGCCTGATTGATATTGCCCGCAAGTCCAGCGAGCCGCTCAAGGCCTCGTTGCAGCCGGTCTCCGACGAGCTTTCCTTCATCAGCCTGAGCGCCGTCATCTGAAACTCAAGAGCATCCCCATGAACGATTTTTCAATCCCCGGCAGCCAGTCCACTCCCGCCATCCAGTCCGACTGGGACAAAGGCATCGTCTCGATGCAGGGCGACTCGTACCCGGAAAATTCCTACGAGCTGTTCCACCAGGTCTACGAATGGATCGAGCGCTTCCTCGGCGAAGCCGCACATCCGCTCAACCTTGAGCTGCGCCTGCTGTACCTGAACACCAGCAGCATCAAGGCGATGATGGACATCTTCGACCTGCTCGAAGCCGCCTATCAGGAAGGCCGGCAGGTCGCGGTCAACTGGTACTACGACATCCGCAACGAGCGCGTCGTGGAGTTGGCCGAAGAGTTCAAGGAAGACTGCACCTTCCCCTTTTCCATCCAGAGTCACGACTGACAGAAGGTCGATATGCGTGGGCCATCGCCGCTAGAGCAAGAGGTCATCAATCTCCTCGCCGATCCGCAGTTCGAGGGGCACCCGCTGAAGGAAGCGCTGAGCCAGCTGTGGGGAGCGCACCATGACCTGCTTGGCCGGATCGAGCGCATCGCCCGCGTATCGGACGGCTACCAGAGCATCGCCCGCGAGCGCGAACTGAGCCTGGCCGCCCGCTTCGACAAGCAGTTGCGCCAGCTGGAAAAGGTCGCGCGCATCTCCGACCGCTATCAGATGATGATGCAGGACCTGAATGCCTCGCTGCGCGAAGCCTCGACCCTCGACACCCTGACCGGCATCGCCAACCGCCGCCTGCTGACCGAGCGCCTGCGTGAGGAAAGCGAGCGCGCCAAACGCTACGGCCGCCCGCTGGCCGTGGTCATGCTGGACATCGACCGTTTCAAGGTCATCAACGACGAGTACGGCCACGAAGTCGGCGACCGCGTGCTCATCGAAGTGGTGCGCGTCATGGAATCGGAGATTCGCGAGCACGACCTCTGTGGGCGCTGGGGCGGCGAGGAATTCCTCATCCTGATGCCGGAAAGCAGCGCCGAGATGGCCTGCACGGTGATGCGCCGCCTTGGCGACAGCATTGCCGCGCTCGGCGTGCGGGTAAACGATGACCTGCTCGGGGTAACCGCCAGCATGGGTATCGCCGAGCTGCGCGCCGACGAAACCTACTCGAGCACCATCAACCGCGCCGACATCGCGCTGCTGAGAGCCAAGCGCAGTGGTCGCAATCGCTGTGAGCTGGCCGACTAGCCGTCACCCGACCAAGCACAAGAATGACGCACCCAGCGCTCCAATTCCGTGCAAATCGAGCAACGCCTCCGCCTCTTAAAGTCTGAAGCATCGGGAAACATAAAAACTAGAGGCCACGCGCGAAGCCGAGACCTTTAGCACCCACAGCCCCTCGAGCGCACCATTTCGCGGCATGCCAGACTCATGTCGCACTTCCGCGGTGCAAATCAGGTTTGCTACAGTCGCCGGCCAAAATTATTAATGACTGCCGACACGCGGTCGCCGAGGGCCTACCTGATGATCGAAACCGTTGATGCCTTTCTCGCGCGGTTGAAGCAACGCGACCCCCACCAACCCGAGTTCCACCAGGCGGTGGAAGAAGTGGTTCGCAGCCTCTGGCCCTTCCTCGAAGCCCATCCGCATTACATGCAGGCCGGCATCATCGAACGTATGGTCGAGCCGGAGCGCTCGATCATCTTCCGCGTACCCTGGGTCGACGACCCAGGGCCGTGTGCAGGTCAATCGCGGCTTCCGCATCCAGATGAACAGCGCCATCGGCCCATACAAAGGTGGCCTGCGCTTCCATCCGTCGGTGAACATCGGCGTCCTCAAGTTCCTCGCCTTTGAACAGGTCTTCAAGAACTCCCTGACTTCGCTGCCCATGGGCGGCGGCAAGGGTGGCTCGGACTTCAACCCCAAGGGCAAGAGTGACAACGAAGTGATGCGCTTCTGCCAGTCGTTCATGACCGAGCTGTACCGCCATATCGGCGCAGACCTCGACGTTCCGGCCGGTGACATCGGCGTCGGCGGCCGCGAGATCGGCTTCCTCTTCGGCCAGTACAAGCGCCTGTCCAACCAGTTCACCTCCGTCCTGACCGGCAAGGGCCTGGCCTATGGCGGCAGCCTGATCCGCCCGGAAGCCACCGGCTACGGCTGCGTGTACTTCGCCGAGGAAATGCTCAAGAGCAGCCACAGCAGCTTCGACGGCAAGCGCGTGGCGATCTCCGGTTCCGGCAACGTTGCGCAGTACGCGGCGCAGAAAGTCATGGAACTGGGTGGCCGGGTCGTCTCGCTGTCCGACTCGGGCGGCACCCTGCACTTCGCGGACGGCATGACCGCCGAGCAGTGGACATACCTGATGGACCTGAAGAACGTCCGTCGTGGTCGCCTCGAGGAGATGGGCACGCACTTCGGCGTCACCTACCTGGCCGATCAGCGTCCGTGGAGCCTGCCGTGCGATATCGCCCTGCCCTGCGCCACGCAGAACGAACTGGATGGCGAAGATGCTCGCACCCTGCTGAACAATGGCTGCGTCTGCGTCGCCGAGGGCGCCAACATGCCCTCGACGCTGGAAGCCGTGGACCTGTTCATCGAGGCAGGCATCCTCTACGCACCGGGCAAGGCGTCCAACGCTGGCGGTGTGGCCTGTAGTGGCCTGGAGATGAGCCAGAACGCCATGCGTCTGCACTGGACTGCCGGCGAGGTGGACACCAAGCTGCACGGCATCATGCAGTCGATCCACCACGCCTGCGTCGCCCACGGCGAGGAGAACGGTCGGATCAACTACGTGAAGGGCGCCAACATCGCCGGCTTCGTCAAGGTTGCCGATGCCATGCTGGCCCAGGGCGTCGTGTAACGGCTGCGCCCGCCGCCAAGCCTCAGCCAGAAAGACAAAGCCCCCGTCGGATCGTCCGGCGGGGGCTTTTGTTTTGTTGCGCGAGACTCCCCGCGGCAATCGCCTACCAGTAGTTCTCCACCGCCACCTGGCCGGGCCTGCGCGTCATCGCCAGGTTCAGGTCACGCGCTTTCAGCACTGCTCGGGTGTCCTCGATCATCTGCGGGTTGCCGCAGAGCATGATTCGCGAATGCTCGGGCGCCAGCTGCAGATCGGCGGCGCGCTCCAGCTCGCCGTTCTCGATCAGCGTGGTGATGCGCCCGTGCAGCGCACCGGGTATCTGTTCGCGCGTTACCACCGGCAGGTACAGCAGCTTCGAGCCCAGACCTTCCAGGTAGTCGCGTTGCGGCAGTTCGGCGATCAGCTGCTGATAGGCCAGCTCACGCGCCTCGCGCACGCTGTAGACCAGAATGATGCGCTCGAAGCGCTGCCAGGCCTCGAAGTCCTGCAGGATCGAAAGGAACGGCGCGATCCCGGTGCCGGTGGCCAGCAGCCAGAGATCACGGCCATCGGGAAAGCGATCAAGGGTGAGAAAGCCGAAGGCCTGCTTGTCCACCAGCAGCTCGTCGCCGACTGCCAACCGGCTCAACTCGCTGGTGAATTCGCCGTCCGGCACGACGATGGAGAAGAAATCGAGAAACTCGTCGTGCGGCGCCGAGACCATGGAATAGGCGCGCCAGACGATGCAGCCGCTTGGCTTGCGCACACCGAGGCGGGCGAACTGCCCGGCGGTGAAGCGAAAACCGTGATCGCGGCTGGTACGCAGGGTGAACAGGTTAGGCGTCAGCGTCTGCACCTCTAGCAGGCGCTGGCGGGTGAACTTCTCTTCGCTGGCGGTCATACTTCGCTCCCTCCGAGCATCTTTGGGCCCACTGCACGCAGCGCCCGTATGAATCCTTGATACTCCTTTCCGACGCTTACAAACACCGCCAGTTCTCATGCCTATTCTCGACACCCCCTATGCAAGCCTCGACCTGATCCGTCAGCCGGAGCAGCCCAACGAGCCGCTGCAGGCCTTCGATGCCGCCGACGAATACCTGCTGGCCCAGCTGCATGAGCAGGGATTGCCAGCGGCCACGCGAGTGCTGATCCTCAATGACAGCTTCGGCGCCCTGGCTTGCTCGCTGGCCGCACACGTCGCGGTCACCAGCAGCGGCGACTCGCACCTCGGCCACCTGGCATTGCAAAAGAACCTGGCGCACGAGCTGCCGGCCGAGCGCGTGCGCTTCGTACCTGCCAGCGAGGTCGCCCAGGGCCCGTTCGACCGGGTGCTGATTCGCGTACCGAAAACCCTTGCCCTGCTGGAAGAACAGCTGATCCGCCTGCACGGCCAGCTGGCGCCCGGCGCGCAGGTGATCGCTGCGGCGATGATCAAGCACCTGCCGCGCGCCGCCGGTGATCTGCTGGAGCAGTACATCGGCCCGGTGCAGGCCTCGCTGGCGGTGAAGAAGGCACGTCTGCTCAGCGCAACGCCGTGCGCAAAACCGGCGCCGCAGTCGCCCTACCCTACCCGCTACCAGCTTGATCAGCCAAAACTGGAGCTGCTCAACCACGCTAACCTGTTCTGCCGTGAAGGCCTCGATATCGGCACCCGCGCCTTCCTGCCACATCTGCCGCAGGCACTCGGTGCGCTGCGCGTCGCCGATCTCGGCTGCGGCAACGGCGTGCTCGGCATCGTCTACGCGCTGGGCAATCCGCAGGCGGAACTGACATTGGTGGACGAGAGCTACATGGCTGTGCAGTCGGCACGGGAGAACTGGCAGGCAATCCATGGCCAGCGTCCGGTCGAGATTCGCGCCGGCGACGGCCTGGCCGAGCAACCGCCGGCCTCGCTGGATCTGGTGCTGTGCAATCCACCGTTCCACCAGCAGCAGGTGGTCGGCGATTTCCTCGCCTGGCGTATGTTCACCCAGGCCAAGGCGGCACTGACCAAGGGTGGTGAGCTATGGATCGTCGGCAATCGCCACCTCGGCTATCACCTCAAGCTCAAGCGCCTGTTCGGCAACGCCGAGCAGGTGGCCGCCACACCGAAGTTCGTCATTCTGCGGTCGATCAAGGCATGAGCGAGGCGCCGGTCCGCCTCAGCATCCGGCAGTTCGCCGCGCGCTGCGGCCTGTCCGCCGATACGCTGCGCTATTACGAAAAGATCGGTCTGCTACGGCATGTCGCTCGGGACGCCAGCGGTTTTCGCGTCTATGGCCCACGCGACCTGGAGTGGATCGGCTTCATCCTGCGCCTGAAAGACACCGGCATGGCGCTGGACGACATCATCCGCTACGCCGATCTGCGCGAATGTGGCGACGCAACCCTTGCGGCACGTCAGGCGCTGCTCGAAACCCATGCCGCCACCTTGCAGGCACGTCTGCTGCGCGACCATGAGCATCTCGACGCGCTGCGGGCGAAGATCGCGCTGTATCGGCAGCAAACTTCCGCTTGACCTGGAGTCGACTCCAACCCGCAGGCTTTCCTCTGACCCATGAAGAGGAACGCACCAATGTCTGCATCGACCCGCTACACCGAAGGCCTGGCCAAGCTCGAGGAGATTGACGGCGCGGCCGGGCGCAAGGTCATCGACAGCCTGCAAGCCATTGCACCAGATCTGGCGCGCTACGTGATCGAATTTCCCTTCGGTGACATCTACCAGCGCCCCGGCCTCGACCTGGCCCAGCGTGAGCTGGCGACCGTGGCGGCGCTTACCGCGCTCGGCCACTGCCAACCGCAGTTGGCCGTGCACGTTCACGGCGCGCTGAACGTCGGCTGCACGCCGGAACAGATCGTCGAGGTGGTCATTCAGATGGCGGTTTACGCCGGCTTCCCGGCCGCGCTCAACGGCATGCACACGGTCAAGGCGGTGTTTGCCGAACGGGGCCTTTTGCCAGATGCGTGATCGGCAAACCAGCACACCACGTGGCTAAGCCGGCCGACAACAGATTCTGTGCCCTGGCGCAGTGGCGGTTGGTGGGCTAGCCCACCAACCGTACGGACATCGCAGCCGCCGTCGAAGGCGCGTTACAGCACCTTGTCCAGGGTGATCGGCAGATCCCGCACGCGTTTGCCCGTCGCGTTGTAGATCGCATTGGCCACCGCCGCCGCCACGCCGACAATGCCGATCTCGCCCACGCCTTTGGACCCGAGGTCGTTGACAATCTCGTCGTGTTCCTCGACGAAGATCACGTCGATCTCGGGAATGTCGGCGTTCACCGGGATGTGGTACTCGGCAAGGTTGTGGTTCATGTAGCGGCCGAGCCTGTGATCGATCAGCGTCTCCTCGTGCAGCGCCTGGCCGATGCCCCAGACCACGCCACCGACGATCTGGTTGCCGGCGGTCTTCGGGTTGACGATGCGGCCCGCGGCAATCGCGCTGACCACACGGCTGACCTTGATGGTGCCGAGGTCCTCGTCGACGCGTACCTCGACGAACACTGCCGAATGGGTTCCCGTGGCCCAGGCGTCGCGCTTCTCATCCGGCTTGACGCTGGCTTCGGCCTCCAATGCGCCGCTGACCTGGACGATATCGCGCAGCGGCACGGCATGCTCGCCGGATTTCAGCCGCAGTTGGCCATCGACAAACTCCACCGTCTCCAGATTCGCTCCGGTAAAGGGTGAAGCCGGCGACTGCTGTACGGCGTCCAGCAGCTTCTGCCGCAGGCCGGCGCATGCGCGTTGCACCGCACTGCCGACCGAGGACACGGTGGCCGATCCACCCTCCAGCGGCGCCTGCGGCAGGCTGGAATCGCCGAGGCGGAACTCCACCTCGGCCATCGACAGGCCCATCGCATCGGCGGCGATCTGCGTCATCGCGGTGTAGGTGCCGGTGCCGATATCGGCGGTGGCACTGGTTACCAGTAATTTGCCGTCCGCATCGATGCAGGCGCGCGCACTGGCCGGCATCTGCATGGCTTCCCATACGCCGGTGGCCACGCCCATGCCGACCAGCTGGTGGCCGTCACGCAGGCTGCGCGGCTGCGCCGGACGCCGCGACCAGCCGAAGCGCTCGGCACCCTGCTGGTAGCAGGCACGCAGCTCCTTGCTGGAATAGCGCTTGCCCTCATTGCCGTTGATGTCGGTGTAGTTGCGCAGGCGCAGCTCCAGCGGATCGATACCGACTTCATGGGCCAGTTCGTCCATCGCGCACTCCAGCGCATAGACGCCGATGGTCGCGCCGGGTGCGCGCATGTCCAGCGGGGTGTAGACGTCCAGTGGCGCCAGGCGGTAGCCGAGGCGCACGTTGTCGCAGGCGTAGAGCATGCCGGACCACTCCACCTCGTGCTCGGTGAAGTCCTCGAAGCGCGAGGTCTGGCCGATGGCCTTGTGCTCAATGGCCCGCAGCCGTCCTTCGCCATCTGCCGCGAGCTTCAGCTGTTGGAAGGTTCGCGGGCGATAGCCAAAGGTGAACATCTGCTGCCGAGTCAGTTCGACGCGCACCGAGGCCTTCAGCTTGAGTGCGGCCATCACCGCCAGCGGCAGCTGGTACTGCGGGCGCAGGCCGGAGCCGAAGGCACCGCCAACAAAGGGCGCGAGCACGCGAATCTTGCCCTCCATGTCGAACACCTGCTCCAGATAGCGCTGGCAATTCTGCACGCCCTGGGTCTTGTCATGGATCAGCAGCTCGCCGCCCGGCTGGTACTGGACAATGGAGGCATGCGGCTCCATCGGGTTGTGATGCTCGACCGGGGTGCTGTATTCGCTGTCGATGCGATTATCGGCAGCCGTGAATGCCGAATCGAAATCACCGCGCGGCTCTGGCAGCTCGGCCGGTGCGTCATGGGCCTGTTCGCGCGCGGCCTGCAGATCGGTCTGGTGCGCTTCGACCTCGTATTCGACGTGCACCAGGCTCGCCCCGTGCCGCGCCAGCGCCTGCGTTTCAGCAACGACCAGCGCCAGTGGCTGGCCGCTGTAGAGCACGCGGTCGTTGTACAGCGGGCGGAACGGCGAGCCGTCGGCGGCATCGTCGTCCTCGTAGGGCTCGTCGTAGCTGGCCACCGGTGGGCGATTCTGATGGGTCAGCACCAATCGCACGCCGGGCAGTGCTTCAGCCGCGGCGGCATCAATGCCCTTGATACGGCCGCGGGCGATGCTGCTCGACACCACGGCGCCATACAGCAGCCCCGGAACATCGGCTTCAGCAGCGTAGCAGGCCTTGCCGGTGACCTTGAGCGGGCCGTCGACGCGGTCCAGCGGCTTGCCCAGTGGAGAGTTGACGCTGTTCATCGGACGGTTCCTCCGGCGGCTTCGGTCAGTGCGCGCACAATGGCGCGTCGTGCCAGGTCGATCTTGAAAGCGTTGTCGGCGAGCGGTTGCGCGCCTTGCAGCAGGCGATCGGCCGCCGCGGCGAAACATTCGGGTTCGGCACGCTTGCCGCTGAGCAGTTCTTCGGCCTCTTCCAGGCGCCAGGGTTTGTGCGCCACGCCACCGAGCGCGATACGCGCGCGGCGGATGACGTCGCCATCCATCTCCAGAGCCGCCGCGACGGATACCAGGGCGAAGGCGTAGGAGGCGCGGTCACGCACCTTGAGATAGGCGCAGTGGCTGGCAAAACCTTCCACCGGTAGCTCGACGGCGGTGATCAGCTCGCCCTCGACGAGTACGTTGTCCTGCTGCGGCTGGTCGCCGGGCAGCCGGTGGAAGTCCACCAGTTCGAGGCGGCGCTGGCCGTGCGGCCCTTCCACATGCACCCGGGCATCCAGCGCCGCCAGCGCCACGCACATGTCCGACGGATGCACGGCGACGCAATGTTCGCTGGCACCGAGAATCGCGTGGATGCGATTGCGCCCGTCACGCGCGCTGCAACCGGAGCCCGGCTCGCGTTTGTTGCAGGGCGTGGCGGTGTCGTAGAAGTAGTAGCAACGGGTGCGCTGCAGCAGGTTGCCGCCGGTGCTGGCCATGTTGCGCAGCTGCGGCGATGCCCCGGCAAGGATCGCCTTGCTCAGCAGCGGGTAGCGCTGTTCGATCTGCGGGTGCCAGGCCAGGTCGGCATTGCTCACCAGCGCACCGATGCGCAGGCCACCCTCGGCGGTCTGCTCGATGTCGCGCAGCGGCAGACCGTTGATGTCGATGAGCTGGCCGGGTTGCAGCACGTTCTCTTTCATCAGGTCGAGCAGGTTGGTGCCGCCGGCGATGTAGCGGCTCTGCGGCCCGTGCAGGGCGATGGCCTGGTCGATACGTTCGGGGCGCTGATAGCTGAACGGCGTCATTGCGCACCCTCCTGGCCGCGTAGCGTCGGCAGTGCGTCCTCAATGGCGGCGAGGATGTTTGGATAGGCGCCGCAGCGGCAGAGGTTGCCGCTCATGTGTTCGCGAATCTCATCGCGGCTGCTGGCACGATTCTCCGCTGCTAGCCCGGCTGCCGAGCAGATCTGCCCCGGCGTGCAGTAGCCGCACTGGAAGGCATCGTGCTTGACGAACGCAGCCTGCAGCGGATGCAGCGTCGCATCGCTGGCCAGGCCTTCGATGGTGGTCAGACTGGCGCCGTCGTGCATCACCGCCAGGGTCAGGCAGCTGTTGATGCGCCGACCGTCGAGCAGCACCGTGCAGGCACCGCACTGGCCGTGATCGCAGCCTTTCTTGGTGCCGGTCAGGCCGAGCTGGTCGCGCAGCAGGTCGAGCAAGGTGGTCCAGGGTTGCACCTGGAGCTCACGGCGTTCGCCGTTCAGCTCCAGGCTGATGGTGCAGGTTTGGCCTGCAGCTGAAGAATTTTCGCTCATGGCGGCCTCACGGTTTGGGCGTTGGTATGCGCTGTCCGTGCGTCTTGGGGTACGACTGGCGTGCCGCGAAATTCGTTCAGCCCTGCCGGTCGAGTGGCTGCGGCTGACTGAGGGTCGTCTCGCCGCGAACGGCGTGGCGCTGCGCTGACCGGCCGATTGATTCGTGCAGGTTTTGGTAGTCGCTACGGCGATGGTCTTCAGGCCTGCCGGCGATCATCGGGATGGTCGACGTCCTGCAGTACACCGGGATCGTTCAGGGCGAGCTCCAGTACCGGGTGCGCCGCGAAAAGCACCTGAGCACCGCGATCACCATCCAGCTGCAGCAGCGCATCGCGATGGGCGCTGCCGATGCCGCGCGGATGGCCAGGGCGGCCGTCATAGGTCGGCACGATCAGGTTGTCCTCACGGATAGCCGCCGCGATCTCGCGCAGGGTCCGCGGCTGCACATAGGGCATATCCGCCAGCGCCACCAGCCAGCCACGCGCCGCCGGCGCGTGGGCCACGGCCTGCGCGAGGCTGTGGCCGAGCCCGCGGGTTTCCAGCACAAGCACCTCGCAATCGGCAGCGTTGGCGCTCAGCCAGTCGCGCAGAGGCAGATTGTCTGCACGGGTCACCACCAGCAATCGTTCGGCGACACTGCGAAGGTTGGCCAGCGTGGCCGCCAGCACCGGCGGCGAAGACGCAGCAGCCAGGCTGAGCGCCAGCAGCTTGTCCGCACCACCGGCAGCTCGATAACGACTGCCCTGCCCCGCAGCCAGAACGATGGCGCAAACGCCCGCTTCAGGCACAGCGCTGTTGTTCCGGCAACGCCTGGCTGACCAGGGCGCCGTTTTTCAGCGCCACCACCTCGGCCATCAAGGACAGCGCGATTTCCGCCGGTGTACGGCTGCCGATGGGCAAGCCGATGGGGCCGTGCAACCGCTGCACCTGGCGCTCGCCGAGGCCCAGCGAGAGCAGGCGCGCCTTGCGCTTCTCGCTGTTGGCCCGCGAGCCCAGAGCGCCGACGTAGAAGGCTTCGGACTGCAGCGCGGTGAGCAGCGCCATATCGTCCAGTCTTGGATCGTGGGTCAGCGCGACGATGGCGGTGTGCGCATCCGCTTCGATGGCCAGCACGGCATCGTCCGGCATGCCGGGGACAAAGCGCACCGCCGCCGCGTCCCAGTCGTGGGCATAGCCTTCGCGCGGGTCGCAGATCAGTACTTCGAAGCCGAGGCCATGTGCCAGGTCGGCGACGTAGCGCGACAGCTGCCCGGCGCCGATCAGCAGCAGGCGCCAGGCCGGGCCGAATGGCGCGCGCAGGGTATGCCCGTCGAACTGCAGCGCGGCGTCGCGGCCGGCGGCGTGCAGCGTTACAGCGCCACTGGCGATATCCACGCAGCGCAGCAGCCGTTCATGCCCGGCGCAGCGCCGCAGCAGCTCATCAATCCAGCCGGCATCGCACAGCGGCTCCTGCAGCAGGCGCAGGGTACCGCCGCAGGGCAGACCGAAACGTGCGGACTCTTCCTTGCTCACGCCGTAGGTGATCAGCTGGCAAGCCTGCGGTGGCTCGTCGGCCATGACCCGCGCAAGTAGATCGTCCTCGACGCAGCCACCGGACACCGAGCCTTCTACCCGGCCATCACCGCGCAGCGCCAGCAGCGAGCCAACCGGGCGCGGCGCGCTGCCCCAGGTTTCCAGCACCGTGTAGAGCACCACGGGATGGCCGTCACGCAACCAGTCGCGGGCCCGTCGCAGTACCGCCAGATCGACACTGTCCATTGATCTCCTCGGATTCAGCCCATTGCTGCCAGGATTCCCGGCAATGCAAGGAGTGACCGATCCGAGGCGAGGTTAGTTCGTCGTTGCCGGCACCAGCATGGCGTCCGCCACCTCACGGCGCTTGCCGCGACCGGCCAGACGCTCCACCAGGGTCAGGGCGAATTCCAGAGCGGTCGCCGGGCCCTGGCTGGTGATGCAGTTGCCGTCCACCACCACCGGCTGGTCAAGGAAATGCGTGCCGGTAAGGTTGTCGCTCATGCCCGGATAGCAGGTCACCTGACGGCCCTTGAGCACGCCGTAGGGGTGCAGCGCCACTGCCGGCGCGGCGCAGATCGCGGCGAAATCGAGATAGGCACGGGCCTGCTGGCGTACGCGCTCGGCCAGTGGCTCCAGCTCGCCAAGGGTCTTCGCGCCGGGCATGCCGCCGGGCAGCACGATCAAGTCGAAGTCCTGCGCCAGCACGTCGAGCAGCATGGCGTCGGCGGTGATCCGGGTACCGCGCGCGCAGATCAGCATGCGCCGCTCTTCGGCACTGGCCACCAGTACCTCGAACTCGGCACGCCGTAGCACGTCGATCAGGGTGACGGCCTCCAGGTCTTCGGAACCGTCGGCGATCGGAATCAGGACTCGTTTGCTCATGGCCTTCACCTGCTCAATGGAAATTCAACCGCGCTGCCGCCCGGTGTAAGATGCGCGGCTTTTGCGATGACACCCGAATCGCCCGCCAGAGGCGACAGCCCTCACACTGACCGGCACATAGAGGATCGACCATGCTGGAAAAGCTATTTCAACTCAAGGCGCACAACACCACGCTGCGCACCGAGGTCCTGGCCGGTATCACCACCTTCCTGACGATGGCCTACATCCTCTTCGTCAACCCGAGCATCCTCGCCGAAACCGGTATGGATCACGGCGCGGTGTTCGTTGCCACCTGCCTGGCCGCGGCCATCGGCTCGGCGATCATGGGCCTGGTTGCCAACTACCCGATCGCGCTGGCGCCGGGCATGGGCCTGAACGCCTTCTTCACCTACACCGTCGTGCTGACCATGGGTTACACCTGGCAGACCGCGCTGGGTGCGGTGTTCCTCTCGGGCGTGATCTTCTTCGGCCTGTCGATCTTCAAGATTCGCGAGTGGATCATCCACAGCATTCCGCTGGCCCTGCGTGCCGGCATTGCCGCGGGCATCGGCCTGTTCCTGGCGATCATCGCGCTGAAGAACGCCGGCATCGTCGTCGACAACCCGGCCACTCTGGTCGGCCTCGGTGACCTCAGCGCCGGCGGCCCGCTGCTGGCCTGCCTGGGCTTTTTCCTGATCGCCGCGCTGGCCTATCGCCAGGTCACCGGTGCGGTGATGATCGGCATTCTGGTGGTAACCGGCCTGTCGATCCTGCTCGGCCTGTCGCAGCTCAACGGCGTGATGTCGATGCCGCCGTCGCTGGCGCCGACCCTTATGCAGCTGGACATCATGGGCGCGCTGGATATCGGCCTGATCAGCGTGATCTTCGCCTTTCTCTTCGTCGACCTGTTCGACACCTCCGGCACCCTGATCGGCGTGGCGCAGAAGGCCGACCTGCTGGACAAGGACGGCAAGATGCCGCGCCTGGGCCGCGCCCTGCTGGCCGACAGCACCGCAACCATGGCCGGCGCCGCGCTGGGCACCTCGACCACCACCAGCTACATCGAATCCGCCGCCGGTACCGCCGCCGGTGGCCGCACCGGCCTGACCGCCTGCGTGGTCGCCCTGCTGTTCCTGCTCAGCCTGTTCTTCGCCCCGCTGGCCGGTGCCGTGCCGGCCTACGCCACCGCGCCGGCGCTGCTGTTCGTAGCCGTGCTGATGATGAGCAGCCTGGCCAGCATCGACTGGGACGACCTCACCGTCGCCGCGCCGGTCGTGGTTGCCGCGCTGGCCATGCCGCTGACCTTCTCCATCGCCAACGGCATCGCCTTCGGCTTCATCGCCTGGACGGCGATCAAGCTGCTGGCCGGCCGCTGGCGCGAGCTGAGCCCGGCGATGTGGATTCTCTCGGCGCTGTTCGTGGTCAAGCTGGGCTGGTTCGCCGGCTGATCGCAGCGTAGGGTGGATGACGCCTCACCATCCACCAGGTCGCGCAGAAGGTGGATGAGAAAAGCGTCATGTGCGCGCCCCGATCCACCCTACGAATAGCGATCCGCAACATGCGTTAATTCGCGGCAAGGCCGCCCCACGGAGCGAATTACTGTGGGAGCGGCCGGCGCCGTAAAGCTCCTCAAACCTCTGCACGAAGCCCCCGCCATGCCGCTGCCCAAGCTCGACCCCGCCCAATACGATGCCCAACTCGCCGAGAAAGCCGCCCGGCTGGTGGAACTGCTGGCGCCGTTCGATGCACCGGCACCGGAAGTCTTCGACTCGCCCCGTGAGCATTACCGCCTGCGCACCGAATTCCGCCTGTGGCGCGAAGAGGGCCAGCGCCACTACGCGATGTTCGAGCAGGGCGACAAGCACAAGGCGATTCTGATCGACGACTTCCCCATCGCCAGCCGTCGCATCAACGAGCTGATGCCACAACTGAAAGCCGCCTGGCAGGCGTCGGAAGTGCTCAGCTTCAAACTGTTCCAGGTCGAATTCCTCACCACCCTGGCCGGCGATGCGCTGATCACCCTCGCCTACCACCGCCCGCTGGACGAGGCCTGGAAGGCCGAAGCCGAGCAGCTCGCCGCCAACCTCGGGGTCAGCCTGGTCGGCCGCTCCAAGGGCAAGCGCATCGTCATCGGCCGCGATTACGTTGAAGAAGCGCTGGTCGTCGCCGGACGGACATTCCGCTATCGCCAGCCCGAGGGCGCCTTCACCCAGCCCAACGGCGCGGTCTGCCAGAAGATGCTGAACTGGGCCTTCGACGTGCTCGGTGAGCGCGACGACGACCTGCTCGAACTCTACTGCGGCAACGGCAACTTCACCCTGCCGCTGGCCACCCGCGTGCGCCGCGCGCTGGCCACCGAGATCAGCAAGACTTCGGTCAACGCCGCGCTGGCCAATATCGCCGACAACGGCATCGACAACATCGAGCTGGTGCGTCTTTCCGCCGAGGAGCTGACCCAGGCGCTGAACGAGGTGCGGCCGTTCCGCCGCCTGGCCGGCATCGACCTGAAGAGCTACGACTTCGGCAGCGTTTTCGTCGACCCGCCGCGCGCCGGCATGGACCCTGACACCTGCGAGCTGACCCGCCGCTTCGAGCGCATCCTCTACATCTCCTGCAACCCGGAAACCCTGGCGCAGAACATCGCCCAGCTGGCCGATACCCACCGCATCGAGCGCTGTGCGCTGTTCGACCAGTTCCCCTACACCCACCACATGGAGTCCGGGGTGCTACTGGTTCGCAAATGATCGCCGAGTGAACGTCGGCCACCCGTCGACGTTCCACATCCGTAACCATTCAGCCGTTACGGAGGTGCAACCATGCTGGTCTTCGAGCCGATCTATACCGACGGCCTGGCGCAGATTTCCTACCTGGTGGGCGACAGCAAGGCCGCAGTCGCCGCAGTGATCGACCCGCGACGCGACGTCGATATCTACCTCGATCTGGCCCGCGAGAAAGGGCTGCGCATCGCCTATGCCATCGAAACCCATATCCATGCCGACTTCGTCTCCGGTGCCCAGGCGCTGGCCGAACGCAGCGGCGCCGAGATCATCGGTGGCTGCTCGGCGGACTACGGTTTCGAGCTGCGTCAGGCTGCCGACGGCGAGGTGCTGGAACTCGGCCAGGTCAGCCTGGAAATCATCTACTCGCCCGGCCACACGCCGGAACACATCTCGCTGCTGCTGCGCGACGGCCAGCAGGGCGATGAGCCCTTCGCCCTGTTCACCGGCGACACCCTGTTCAACCTCGACGTCGGCCGCCCCGACCTGCTCGGCGAGGACAGCACCAAGCAACTGGCCGCCCAGCTCTATGCCACGCTGTTTACCCGCTACCTGCCGCTCGGTGAGCGCGTCGAGATCTACCCGTGTCACGGCGCGGGCTCGGCGTGCGGCAAGTCGATCGGCGACCGGCGGCGCTCCACGCTTGGCAACGAGTTGTTGTTCAACCCGGCGCTCAACCAGCGACGCAACGAAGCCGAATTCATCGACTGGCTGCTCAGCGGCATGCCCGAGCCGCCGCGTCACTATGCACGGCTGAAAAAGCTCAACGTGCGCCCGGCCACGCGCATGCACGGGCCGATGCTGCCAATGCCGCTGTCGCCGGAAGAGTTCGCCGAGCGCAGCGCCGACCACAGCGCCGTGCAGCTGGTGGACCTGCGCTCGATCCTCGCCTTCGGCGGCGGCCATGTGCCCGGCGCGCTGAACATCGCCCTGCAGAACGAATTCGTCAGCTGGGCCGGCTGGATGCTCGACGATCAGCGACCGATCTACCTGATCGGCGAGGACAGCGAGCAGATCCACCAGGCCACGCTGCAGCTGTATCGGATCGGTCTTGATCGGGTGGAAGGCTATCTGCGCAACGGCATGACCGACTGGCAGAACGCAGGCCTGCCCCTGGCCAATGTCGGCCAGTGGACGGTGCACGAGCTTAACCGCCGCCGCGACGATACCGAGGTCCAGGTACTCGACGTGCGCGCCCCCGAGGAGGTCGAGCAAGGCCGCGTACCCGACGCCCGCCACGCCTTCGTCGCCCATCTGCCCGAAGGACTGGAGCAACTGGACAAGAACAGGACCGTGGCAACCTATTGCGGCAGCGGCTACCGCGCCTCGATTGCCGCCAGCATCCTCAAGCGCCAGGGCTTTCGCCACGTGGTGAACGTGCCCGGCTCGTGGATCGCCTGGCAGAAGCAGGATCTGCCGGTGGCGGAGCGCTAAGCCCGCCGCGGGGTAACCCGCCAAGGGTGGAAAACGGCCGACGGCCTTTTCGACTGCCCGGGCGCTTCCGCCCGCCGGATAAAGGCTATGCCGTTATCCGGCGGACGCTGCGTCAAATCATGCAAACCAGGGCCTTTTCATCTCAGTACTCCACCTGCAATTCGGCGCTGCGCGGTTCGGCCTGGCAGGCCAGCGCCCAGCCCTGGCGCACCTCGCTTTCGCTCAGCACCTGATTGCTGCGCATGCTCACGCTGCCCTCCACCACCCGGCACTTGCAGGCGGCGCAGACACCCGAGCGGCAGGCGCTCGGCGGTTGCAGGCCGGCCTGTTCCATGGCTTCCAGCAGCACCTCACCGCGCGGCACGTCCAGCTCGTGACGGCGACCGTCGAGCGCGACCCGCAGGCGGCTGCGGCGACCGCCCGGTGCGGCCGTCGGCGCTGCGGCGGCAAAGCGTTCCAGATGGATGCGCGCCGCATCCACACCCAGCTCGCCCAGCGCGGCACCGGCAGCATCCATGAACGGTTGCGGCCCGCAGATGAAGGCGTCGGCCACCGTCCAGTCAGCGATCTTCGCGGCAATCGCCGAGCCGCTCGGCACACCCTGTTCGGCATCAAGCCAGATGCGCAGCTGCAGACGCTCGGGGTAACGCGCAGACCACTCGGCCAGCTCCTCAGCAAAGATCAGCGAGGCAGCATCGCGGCTGGCATAGAACAGCCGTACCTGCCCGCTGCCCTCGACCAGCGCGGCCTGCAGGATCGCCATCAGCGGCGTGATACCGCTGCCGGCGCCGAGCAGCAGCAGATCGTCATCCAGGTTGCGCGGCACGAACACGCCGGCCGGCGGCAGCGCCTCGATGCAATCGCCCGCCTGCAGATTGTCCAGCAGCCAGTTCGACGCGCGGCCGCCGGGCACCCGCTTGATGGTGATGCGCAGCGCGCCATCCGCCTGCGGCCGCTGCGACAGCGAGTAGCAGCGCAGCAGCGCCGGCTCGGCGCCGGGCACCTTCAGCGTGAGGAACTGCCCCGGCTGCGCGGTAAAGCGGGCGCGCTGGGCGGCCGGTACCTGCAGGGTGAACGAGCAGCTGTCGGCGGTTTCGGCCTGGCGTGAGGCGATGCGCAGACGGGTGAATTCACCGGCAACCGGCGTCGGCGACGATGCGAGCGAGGTCGCCACCGCAGTTGCAGCCGGCGCCGCGGCCGAAGCCGAAGCCGAAGGTGCAGTCGAAGCCGGCCCCGACTTGGGCACGCCACGCAGCATCGGCCACACCGACTTGCGGCGGAACAGCAGCACATAGCCGACATGCAGGCCGATCAGCCACAGCCCCAGATTGGCGAAGAACTCGTGCACTTCCTCGGCATCGCCCATCCAGCCGATGAAATCGATGTCGCTGGCGGCGCCGAAGACATCCGGCCCCACGCCCGGCAGGGCGGCCAGCACATCGCCGTTGTCGACCATACCCAGGCCGACCACGCTGGCAATGGCGAAATTGCCCAGCGCGCCGACCGTCAGCCACTTGCCGACGCTCGACAGGCCCGGCTTGCTCCGCTGGCCCTTCGGCGGCAGCAGCTGTGGGAAGCCGCGCAGGCGCAGCGGCACGATCAGCAGGCGCCACACCAACAGCGCCACCAGGCCGTAGCCCAGCCAGATATGCAGCGTCTCGGCGTCGTCACCGCTGAGGTAGGCGCCAAGAAAGAAACCGGCCAGCAGCCAGTGGAACAGACGGAAACGATTGAAAGCAGCCACGACGGCGATCCTCATTGAATGGATGCCGCCTTTGTATTCCTGCGAGCTGAAACGAAACTGAACGCCGCCAGCCGCTGCGGTTCAGCTTGGCGTAAGGCGGCGCGCCTAGGCTGCACTCATTCCCAACCGGAGAGCGCACCATGAAAGCCCGCTGGATCATCCTCCTGTCCTGCTGCCTGAGCCTGCCCGCCCTGGCCGAAACCGAACACCCACTGCTGCCCGGCTACGCCGCCCAGGCGCGTCAGGAGAATCCGAACTTCGCCGGTTTCTCCGCCGAGCGCGGCAAGGCGCTGTACTTCGCCGAGGAGCAGCGCAACGGCAAGACCATGAGCTGCACCACCTGCCACACCGCCGACCCGCGTCAGCCCGGCAAGACGCCGGCGCACCGCAAAGTCGATCCGCTCGCCCCGGCAGCCAACCCCGAGCGCTTCACCGACCTGAAGAAGGTCGAGAAATGGTTCCGCCGCAACTGCGACGACGTCTACGCCCGTGAATGCACCGCGCAGGAAAAAGGTGACTTCATCAGCTGGATCGACAGCATCAAATAAGGAGCCTGCCATGAAGATCGCACCCCTCGCTGCCGTCGCCGGGCTGGGCCTGACCCTGGTACTGGCCGGCCTCAGCTTCGCCGATGACGACGACCATCGAGAGCGCAAGGGCTACAAGCGGCCCAAGCGCCTGACGGTACCCAGCGACGCACCGCTGGTGTGGAAGGAAGAATGCGCGGCCTGCCACATGCTCTATTCTCCCGGCCTGCTGCCTGCCGATGCCTGGCGCGAGCAGATGCGCACCCTGGGCGATCACTACGGCAGCAACGCGTCGCTGGACCCGGTGCAGGAAAAGGAAATCCTCGACTTCCTGGTCCGCGCCTCGGCCGCCAACCGCCTACCGGTGGAGCCGTCACCCACCGCCGGCGAGCCGCCACGCATCAGCCAGACGCGCTGGTTCGAGCACAAACACGACGAGCTCAGCGAAGCCAAGTTCGCCCGCGAGTCGGTCGGCGGCCGCTTCAACTGCGTGGCCTGCCATCGCGACGCGGAAAAAGGCGACTTCGACGAGGACCGGGTGAAGATTCCGCGCTGAGACAAAAATAGCCGGAACATTTCGCCAACCGTTGCGTTATATCCCTGCGGCAACCCGGCCGGCAGCGCACGGGCACCGGTAAAAACCGAGGCGTTGGCAACGCAGCAGGTTTTAGCGGCGCCCTGCGCGGTCAACCCAGACGAGCGCTTAATGAACGACAGCGAACAGGACCTCATCCAGCAGGCCGCGCGTGGTGATCGCCAGGCGTTCGGCACGCTAGTGCGCGTCCATCAGGCGCGGGTCTTCCACTTCCTCCGTCGCCTGCTCGGCAGCGCCGACGAGGCCGCTGACCTGACTCAGGAAACGTTCATCCGCGCCTTCCAGGCGCTGCCCAGATGGCGCCCGGAAGCACGCTTGCAGACCTGGTTGCTGCAGATCGCACGCAATGCCGCGCTGGATACGCTGCGCCAGCGGCAACGCTACGTCGACGTGGCGCCGGAGGAACTGGCCGAGCCGGTCGATCCAGCGCCATCGCCGCTGAGCCGACTGCAGGCCGGTCGCGATCTGGCATTGCTGGAACGCTTGCTAGCCCGCCTGCCCCACGAACAGCGCGAGATCCTGCTGCTGCGCGAGGTGGAGGGGCTGGCCTACGACGAACTGGCCGCCACGCTGCAGCTCGCCGCCGGCACCGTCAAGTCGCGCCTGGCACGCGCCCGCGAGGCGCTGCTGCACGGCTATCGCCAGGCCAACGGAGGCACCCTCGATGACTGAGCATCTGGACATGGCGATCCTGTCCGCCTACCTCGACAACGAACTCGACGCCGCCGCACAGCGCCACGCCGCCGCCCACCTGGCGGGTTGTCCGCAGTGTCGCGCCACCCTGGCCGAACTCGACGGGCTCGGCCAGGGCTTGCGTGCGCTGGCCTGCCCGGAGTTGCCGGCCGAGTTGCAGGCGCGTCTGCAGCGGCCCTTCGCGCCGCCGCCCGTGCGCAGCTGGTGGGCCCGGCACTGGGCGCAGGGTATCGGCGCCGCGGCGTCGGTCCTGCTCGGCCTGCTGCTCGGCTATGCCCTGCCCGGCCAGCCGCCGGGCAGCTCACCCAGCCACGACCTGCTCGCCGTCCTCGGCAGCACCCCACCCGGCGCGCTCTGCGCGCGCCCCGAATTCTGCTACCTGAAGGTAAACCTGAAATGAGCAACACCACCCTGCGCAATGCCCTGGTCCTGTCCGTGCTGGTCAACGTCGGCGTGCTCACCGGCCTTGGCTGGCAGAAACTCAGTCGCGATGGCCTGCCGATGCCCTCCGGCGCACCGACCGAGCTGTCGCGCGAGCTGCAACTGAGCGCCAGCCAGCTGCAGCGCTGGCACGATGCCGAGGCGCCGTTCCTGGCCTACCTGCGCGCCTCCAACGCCAGCCTCGGCGAACACCGCAACCGGCTGATCGAGGCGATCTTCGCCGAACAGGTGGACCGCACGGTGATCGACGCCGAGCAGGCGAAGATCGCCGAACTGCAGAACGAACAGCAGCGCCTGCTCATCGACCAGCTGCTGCAGGAGCGCGAGATCCTCGAACCGCAGCAGCGCGCGCGGCTCGCCCAGGTGCTCACGCAGCAGTCGTTCGGCGCCGACAGCATCGAGCAATTGCACCGCAAATGACGGATTGCACGGCGCGATGGAACAAAACCGTCGCGCCTGCGTTAGAACATCAGGAGCCGCACTTCGCCGGCTCGCTCAATGGAGTTCTATCGATGATCCGCAAACCCCACGCTCTCGCCCTCGCCATCATCCTCGCCGGCACCCTCGGCCACGCCGGCACCAGCCTCGCCGCCACCAGCCATGACCACGGCCACGGCGAAGGCGCGCCGGCGCTGCAACTCGATGCCGGCAAGCGCTGGGCCACCGACGCGCCGCTGCGCCAGGCAATGGGCACCATCAACAACGATATGCGCCAGGCGCTGCCGGCGATCCACGAAGACCGTCTGCCCGCCGCCCGCTACGGCGAACTGGCCGAGACGGTGCGCGGCCAGGTCGCCTACATGGTGGAGAACTGCAAGCTGAGCGCCGAGGCCGACGCGCAGCTGCACCTGATCATCGCCCAGCTGCTCGCCGGTGCCGACGCCATGAGCGGCGCCCCGGCCGGTCAGCGCGACGGCGCGGTGACGGTGGTCGGCGCGCTGGGCGACTACGCCACTTACTTCGCCGACGACAGCTTCAAGCCGCTGGAACACTGATCGACCGCCGCGCTCAACCCTTGTCCGGCCGTGCCGGCGGGGCCGCTTTCACCGCGAGCGGCACCTCGGCGGCCACCGCTTCCGACTCGCCCTCGCCGCTGCGATCTCCGCTGGTGTTGGCCAGCAGGCTGGCGGTGGCGGTCTGCAGGTAGGCGTGCAGCTGGCGCAGCAGCTGCGGCTGATCCTCGGCAGCGGCGATCCGCTCGCCAGCCGGTTCACCGCCCAGGCGATAGCGATACAGCCGCGCCGGCTGCTCCTTGGGCTGTACCAGCACCCGATCACCGCGGATCAGCGCCACGGTCTGGTCGCTGCCCGACGGCTTGACGATGCCGAAACCCGGATCGTCCGCCGGCAGGCTGAGCAAATCGCGGCCCCAGCATTGATGACGCACCTCGCCACCGAGGCGGCCCATGATGGTCGGCACCACGTCCACCTGCGTACCGACCACCTCGCGACGGCTGCCGAAACGCTCGGTGACGCCCGGGGCGATCAGCAGCAGCGGCACGTGGAAGCGCAGCAGGTCCATCTCGGTGACTTCCTCCGGCGCGCCGAAACCGTGGTCGCCGACCACCACGAACAAGGTCTGCTTGAACCAAGGCTGGTTACGCACCTTGTCGAAGAACTGCCCCAGCGCCCAGTCCGAATAACGCATCGCCGTCAGATGCTGATCCAGCGCGCCATGCCCCTCGACAGCAGCGACCGGCAACTGCTCGGGCAGCGCATACGGCGTGTGGTTGGACAGCGTCTGCAGCAGCGCATAGAACGGCGCGCCATTATCCAGCTTGCCCAGCTCCTCGGCGGCGCGGGTGAACATGTCCTGGTCGGAAACGCCCCAGGTCGGGTCGGAAACCACCGGATTCACGTAGTCGTTGCGGCCGACGAAGCGCTTCATGCCCTGGTTGCCGAAGAACCCCGCCTGGTTGTCCCAGGCGAAATCGCCGTTGTAGACGTAAACGTCGTCGAACGCCCGCGCACCGAGCAGCTGCGGCAGGCCGGAGAAGCGATGGCCGCCTTCGGGCGTCTGCATCAGGTACTCGAAGCCCGGCAGGTTGGGAAAGCAGGCCATGCTGGCGAACATGCCCTGGTGGGTGTGGGTGCCGTTGGCGAAGAAGCGCTCGAACAACAGCCCCTCGCCGGCCAGGCGGTCGAAGTTCGGCGTGATGCCGTCGGCACTGCCGAGCGCGCCGACATAGCGGCCGGCGAAGCTCTCCATGAGGATCACCACCACGTTGCGCACCGCCAGCTGGCCGTCCGCCGGCGGCTGGAAGTCACGGCGCACCGGCGCCAGCTCGGCGTCCACCAACCGGTCGTTGGCGGTCAGCAGCAGCTCGCGGGTGATAGCCTGCGCATCCGCCACCGGCAGTGTCGCCTTCCAGCTATTGTCGCGGTGGCTGGAAAAGCGGTTCTTCGCCGCGTCATACAGCGACAGTGTCGCGTTCAGGCCGAGGTGATTGGCGAACATCGACTCGGTGGTAAAGGCATCGCCCCAACGCAGCGGCGGTCCCTGGCGCAGCGTGCCGCGGGCAGCCACCACGCAGACCAGTATCAGCACGCCGAATACCGCCGCGCGGGTATACCAGGCCGAGCCGCGGCGGCGCGCGCCGGTCTCGCGCACAGCCGGCGCGCCACGGGTCAGCCGCTCCAGCCAGCCGAACAGGGCGTACATCGCCGCGCTCGCCACACCCCAGCTCGCCAGCAGTTGCAGTACCGGGAAGCCGTGCCAGAGCATGCTCAGCACCGTCGCCGGGTCTTCCTGCAGGTACTGGAACACCAGACTGTTCAGGCGCTGATGGAACTCGCGATAGAAGTTCAGCTCGATCAGCCCGAGCAGGATCGTCAGGCTGGCACACACACTCAACCACAGCCGCAGCAGGCCCCGGGCGGCCATCATGCGCATGCTCAGCACGCCGAGCAGCAGTGGCAGCAGGATGTACACCGTTACCCGCAGGTCGAAGCGCAGGCCGTTGCCGAACGCCTCGACGAAGCTGGCAAGCGGCGTGCTGCCGATCAGTTCGCGGTTGAACAGCAGCAAGCCCAGCCGCAGCAGCGCAAAAAGCGCCAGCAGGGCCAGCGCACTGGCGAACGTGAAGCGCAGGTGCGCGGCCAGGCAATTGAAGCCGGACGCCGGGCGCTCTCGAGCAGGGCGTCGCAAAGAGGAAAGCATGGGTACGTCCTTCAGGGGATGAGGATCACCGCCCAGACCAGACCGATCAGGCACAGCGCCAGCAATTGCGCGGCGCTTCCCATGTCCTTGGCCTGTTTGGCGAGCGGATGCAGTTCGAAAGAGATGCGGTCGACCGTCGCCTCGATGGCCGAGTTGAGCAGTTCGACGATCAGGCCGAGAAACACCACGGCAATCAGCACGGCGCGCTCGACGCGGCTGACGTCGAACAGAAACGCCAAGGGAATCAGCAGCAGATTCAGCAGCACCAGCTGGCGAAACGCCGCTTCGCCTCTATAAGCGGCCTTGAGACCTGCAGCCGAATAGCCGGACGCGTACCAGATGCGCGCCAGTCCGCTGCGCCCCTTCAGCGCCGCACCGTCGGCCGGCACGTCGACGCTGGCCACGGCATCGGTAGCCGCGCAGGTCGGCTCAGATGACATCGCAGCGCAACTCGCTGAAGGTGCGGTGGGCGGCCAGTAATCGTTGCCAGTCCTGTTCCGGCATGGCCTGGCGATGACGCTTGAGCTGGCGCAGGTCATGCCGTGCCGCGGCGCTACGCCGCAAACGGCGACGACTCTTTTCCAGATCGAGCAGCGCGACTTCGACGCTGGCCGCGTCACCTTCACCCTGAACCCTGATGAAGATGTGCTTGGGGTAGCAGCAGCCATGCTGCCAGCGTGCCTGGTGGATGCGACCGAGGCTAATTCCGACCGCTGTCAGCATGCGCTCCTGTACCGTCGGACCGAAGCGCCCCCCCAAGTCCTGTTGATACCAGTCCTCCAGGCTGACGAAGCCTTCCAGCTCCGCCGTCACCAGCAGCGCCTGCCACTGCCCGGCCTGTTGTCGCGTGCCGCAGTAGACCAGTTCCGGCACCTGCACGCCGAGCCGGGCGAATGCTTGCAGCGCCTGCAATTCGCGCAGCACCGTGGGCCGGCCGAACGGATGCAGCAGCGAGCGATACAGGTGGCCAATCTGCCGTTTGCAGTACAGCAGCGGCTGCTGCGGATCGCGCAGCCGTATCCGTTGCACACCGCTTTCGCCGGCGCGGCGCTGGTTAGGTTCCTCGACCCATTCGCCCTGGGTGTTCCACCAGCGCTGGAAGGTGCTGGTACGCGCTTCGCGGGCCGGCAGTACGAGTGGTCGGCTCATGTTCAACCCCGCTTGCGCAGCACGTAGACCCGCCACATGGCGTAGCCCGGGAGGAAGTCATTGCGGTCGAGGATGTCGAAGCCGGCCTCGGCGAATTCCGTCTCGATCACCGAGCGCGCGACGACGAAGCGGTTCTGGTTGTCCTTTGCCGGCCGGCGACGCTCCAGGCGCTTGCGCTTCCAGGCCTTGTAGTTGCCATCGACCCACAGCGAGACGATCAGCGTGTCACGGGTGACGCGGTGGAACTCACGCAGCATCGCCAGCCGGTGCTCCGGGTCGGCGATGTGGTGCAGTAGGCGCATGCAGAAGATGTTGTCTACCGCGTTGTCACCCATGTCGATGGCGAAGGCGGAGGTCTGAAAGGTCTCGACCCGCTTGAGCACTTCCAGCGAATGCGCCGATTCGGCGATCGCCAGCATGTCGGCGGAGTTGTCGGCGGCAAAGATCATCCGGCTTGGGTGCTCGGCCAGCAGCGGCCAGAAGCGCCCGGCGCCGCACGGCAGGTCCAGCACCAGATCAGGATCGCCGGCGATCTTCAGTGCGCGGCGCGCCATCTGCTCGTCACGCCAGTGCGACAGCCGCCGGGCCGGGCCATCCTGATGCTTGTGCAGGTATTCGTAGGCGTGCTGGCGGTCGTACTTGCGCGAGAACTCCAGTTCGATAGGGCTCGATGTGGTCATGGCGGGCATTCCGGTTGGAAACGGAACGCCAAACTAACCAGGCAGACATCAAGGGCACGTCAACGGAATGTGAAAAAAACGTCAAACCGCGCCGTCATGAAAGCGCACCTGAAAACAGCTGCCCTGCGGTTGCCGCGGCACCACACCTACCTGCCAGCCCTGGTGCGCGCAGATCCGCTTGACCAGCGACAACCCCAGCCCCAGCCCTTCGCCGCGCCCCTCGGCACCCCGCACGAACGGCTGGAACATGCGCTCCTGCTCCGCCAGGGGAATGCCCACGCCGCTGTCCTCGACGCGAAAGCCACCTTCGTCGAGGACCAGCCGCACCGTGCCGCGGTCGGTGTAATGCAGTGCGTTGCGCAGCAGGTTAGACATCACCGTGCCGAGCAGGGTGTGGTTGTAGACGCCGCGGTCCTCGCCCTCCTCCAGCAGCTCGAAGGCCAGGCCCTTCTCCGCCAGCAACGGTGCCCAGCGCTCGCTCTGCTCGGTCGCCACGCTCCGCAAGCTGGCGTCGCCGGCCAAGGACGTCTGTTGCGGACGCGCCCGCGCCAGCATCAGGAAGGTTTCCACCAGCTCGTGCATTTCCCGCGCGGCGCGCTGGATGCGCGCCAGCGGTCGCTGCGCAGCTGGCGACAGCTCGGCCTGCTGCTCGAGCAGCTCGCAGGCGCCGAGCACCACCATCAACGGGGTGCGCAGTTCATGGCTGACATCGGCGGTGAATAGCCGCTCGCGCTCCAGGGTCTGGCGCAGCTGGCCGAGGGTGCTGTCGAACGCCGCGGCCAGATGGCCGACCTCGTCATCGGGATACTGCAGGGCCAGCGGCGGCGCCAGCGGATGCAGTTGGTCGCGGTGGCGCACCTGGTTGGCCAGGCGACTGACCGGCGCCAACACCCGGTTGGCCATCAGCCGCCCCAGCGCCCAGGCGCCGAGCACGCTGAGCAGAAAGCCGGCCAGCACGACGTTGAACAGCGCATCTTCACGGGCCTCGAACTCGTGCTGCTCCCGCACCAGCACGTAGCGGTCAGCGCCGACATTGCGCACATAGACGTAGTAGGCATCGTCACCGCGAACCAGCTCGGTGAACCCCTCACCGAGCCCGGCAAACGCCTTTGGCATCGGGTGCTCGGGCAGATGCGAGGCGAAGAAGTGGGTGCTGGTGTCCAGCTGCGGTGTCCGTCCCTTTGGCAGGTCCTCGTTGAGCACGATGTCCAGGTGGCGACTCAGCTCCTCGGTGACCAGCTGCTCCTCGATGAAGTGCACGACGCCGACGATGCCGAGGGCGAACGCACCGCTCACCACCAGCGTCATCAGCGTGAAGGCGATGACGATCCGCCGCGCCAGCGGCTGCTTAGCGAGCATCGCAGTCCTCCGCCAGGCGGAAGCCAAGGCCGTGCACGGTATGCAGCAACGGCTTGGCGAACGGCTTGTCGAGCACCTGGCGCAACTGGTGGATATGGCTGCGCAACGCATCGCTGTCCGGCACGTGATCACCCCAGACGGCATCTTCCAGCGCTTCGCGGCGCACCACCGCCGGGCTGCGCTGCATGAGGATCGCCAGCAGCTTGTGGCCGATAGGGTTGAGGCGAATCGGCTGGCCACCACGACTGGCCTCTAGGGTGTCCAGGTCGTAGCAGAGATCGGCCACCTGCAGCTGCCGGCGACGCGATCCCTGGCAGCGACGCAGGATCGCCTCGATACGGGCAACCAGCTCGGACAGCGCGAAGGGCTTGATCAGATAGTCGTCGGCACCGGCCTGCAGCCCCTTGATGCGGTCAGGCAGGGCATCGCGGGCGGTGAGCATGATGATCGGCGTATCACGCCCGGCATCGTCACGCAGGCGCTTGCACACCTGCAGTCCGTCGATGCCCGGCAGCATCAGGTCCAGCACGATCAGGTCGTAGTCCTGGGTGGCGGCCAGGTGCAGACCGCTGAGGCCATCCTGCGCGCAGTCGACCACGTAGCCCTTGAGCTCGAGGTAATCGAGCACGTTGGCCAGGATGTCGCGGTTGTCTTCGATGACGAGAATGCGCATATCGGTTCGCTAGCAGGCAAATGACGGAATTTTCACGCCTTCTTTACGAAGGGCTCACAGGCGGGTGCGCAGACTTCGGCGCGTTCGTCCTTAGCCGTGGATCATACGATGCCTTTTCCCCGACATGCTCAGCTTCGTTATCTCGCCCTGCTTCTGGGCCTCTGGCTCGGCACCTTCGTGCTGACCCGCTCGGCGTTGCTCGTCGCGCACTGGCAGGAGGCGACCGCCGGCCCGCTCGACATCCTGCGCATCTATGCCGAAGGCGCGATCTACGACCTGGCCTACCTGGCCTTTGCCGCCGTGCCGCTGGCGCTGTATCTCGCGCTCTGCCCGCGAAAGATCTGGGCCAGCCGCTGGCACCGCTTCGGCCTGCGCCTGCTGCTGGTGCTGAGCCTCTACGCGATGCTGTTTACCGCGGTGGCCGAGTGGCTGTTCTGGGACGAGTTCGGCGTGCGCTTCAACTTCATCGCAGTGGATTACCTGGTCTACTCCGACGAGGTCATTCACAACATCATGGAGTCCTACCCGCTCTTCACCCTGCTCGGCCTGCTCGCCGCCCTGGCCCTGGCTCTCGGCCTGGCCCTGCAGCGGCCGGTCAGCCGCGCCCTTGCCGCGCCGAGCCTGCCCTGGCGCGGGAGCCTGGCGACGCTGGCCGGCGTAGCGGGCCTGGCACTGGCCGCGGCCCTGGTGGTTGGCCAGGACTTTCCGCGCGGCAGCGGCGGCAACGCCTACCAGCGCGAGCTGGCGAGCAACGGCCCGTTCCAGTTCTTCGCCGCCTTTCGCAACAACGAGCTGGACTATCCGCAGTTCTACGCCACTCTGCCCGACGCCGAGATCGGCAGCCGCCTGCGCCGGGAAGTCGCCGAGCCGAATGCGCGCTTCCTCGGCAAAGACCCGCTGGACATCCGCCGGGCGATCGACAACCCCGGCCAGCCACGTCATCTGAACGTCGTGCTGGTGACCATCGAGAGCCTCAGCGCCAAGTACCTGGGCAGCTTCGGCGACGCGCGCGGGCTGACCCCCAACCTCGACGAGCTGCGCAAGCACAGCCTGACGTTCACCAAATTCTATGCCACCGGCACGCGCACCGACCGTGGCCTGGAGGCGATCACCCTGTCCGTGCCGCCGACCCCGGGGCGCTCGATCGTCAAGCGCATCGGTCGCGAGAGCGGCTTTGCCAGCCTCGGCCAGCAACTCGGCGCCCAGGGTTACGACAGCGTGTTCCTCTACGGTGGGCGCGGCTATTTCGACAACATGAGCGCCTTTTTCGGCGGCAACGGCTACCGCGTGGTCGACCAGAGCAGCGCCGACGAAGCGGACATCCACTTCAAGAATGCCTGGGGCATGGCCGACGAGGACCTCTATGCCCTGGCCATGCGCGAGGCCGATGCCGACCACGCCGCCGGCAAGCCGTTCCTGCTGCAGCTGATGACCACCTCCAACCACCGCCCCTACACCTACCCGGACGGCCGCATCGACATTCCCTCGGGCGATGGCCGCGAAGGTGCGGTGAAGTACACCGACTACGCCATCGGCCAGTTCCTCGACAAGGCGCGGCGCAAGCCCTGGTTCAAGGACACGCTGTTCGTCTTCGTCGCCGACCATACCGCCGGCAGCGCCGGCTCGCAGGACCTGCCGGTGGCCAACTACCACATTCCGCTGTTCGTCTACGCGCCGGGTCTGGTCGAGCCGCGCGAGTTCACCGGGCTGGCCAGCCAGATCGACCTGGCCCCGACCCTGCTCGGCCTGCTGAACATGGACTACGTGTCGACCTTCTTCGGCCGCAACCTGTTGCGCGAGGATGCCGCGCCGGGACGCGCACTGATCGGCAACTACCAGCACCTGGGCCTGTTCGACGGCCAGGACCTGGCGATCCTCAGCCCGCGCCTGCAGGTACGCCGGCATGACGAGGCGCTGCGCTCGAGCCGCGAATCCGAGGCGCCGCTGAGCGACCCGCTGGTGCAGCGCGACATCGCCTACTACCAGGGCGCGAGTCACAACTACCGCCAGGGCCTGCTGAGCTGGCGGGCGCCAGCACCGCACGCCGATCAGCTCAGCCAACCCTAGACCGACCCGGCGCCCGACCAGGGCGCCTCTGGAGTTCCGATGCCCCGCCTACCCGACCGCTGCGAAAGCAGCCGCCCGTACAATTTCGTCCTTGGTTTCGGCGTGCCCGCCGCGCTGATGCTGGCACTGCTGATCGGCGACCCCAGCGAACTCGACTTCGCCTTCTCCCGGCTGTTCTACGAGCCGGGCGTCGGTTTCGTCGGCCGACACAGCTGGCTGCTCGAGGACTTCCTGCACGACCGCGTCAAGCAGGCGGTGATCGTCATCGGCGTGCTGGCCATCGCCGGCTTTCTGGTCAGCCTGCTGCCGACGCGCCTGGCGCGCTGGCGCCGTTCACTGGGTTACCTGGTGCTGGCACTCGGCGTGTCGACCAGCATCGTCACCCCGCTCAAGGCCCTGACCGGCGTGCATTGCCCCTGGAGCCTGACCGACTTTGGCGGCCAGGAGACCTTCACGCCGCTGCTGGCCGAACGCGCACCTACGCTCAAGCCCGGTCGCTGCTGGCCCGGCGGGCACGCCTCGGCGGGCTTCTCACTGCTGGCGCTGTTCTTCGTGTTGCGCGACCGCCGCCCGCGCCTGGCGCGCTACGCGCTGGGGCTGGCACTGGGCCTGGGCACGGTGATGTCGCTGGGCCGGGTCATGCAGGGCGCGCACTTCCTCTCGCACAACCTGTGGACGCTGCTGTTCGACTGGACGATCTGCCTGGCCTGCTACCGCCTGGTGCTCTATCGGCCGGCGCCGGTTCTGCAAGGTGCCGTCGCCGTCGAGCCCGCGCTCTAGTCAGCCGCCGGAAACGACAAAGGCGCAGGGTGCGGTTGCCCCTGCGCCTTTTTTTCGTCTGGACCTCAGCCGCTGGCTCAGCGATGGAAGGCCTCGGCCCGGTCCTGGTCGACCTGATGACGCCACTCGCGGTCACGCTGGCGCTGCCAGGCATCGCCACGCCGCGACGGCAGGCCACCGCTGCCCAGCGGCAGCGCCTCGCACTGGCGATAGCCGTCATCCCAGCCCTGCGCATAGAGCGGCTGGCTCAGGTAGCGCGACACGTCCTTGCGAAATGCGGCCATGGCGCCGGCGGCCTGGCGGCCGCTGCTGCAACCGGCGCCATAGCCCTCGAGGTAGGCCGGCGGATAGCCGTCGCCGGCGGGCTGGCCGGGGTCACTCTGACAGCCCACCAGCACCAGTGCGGCGAACAACAGCGCCCGCGGCGCAGCGGCAGGCCGCCCCGCGCGAGACCGGGTCGAGGAGCAATCAGGCAAGCGGCGCATGAGCATCGAATCACCCTGCAGGAGGCGACCGCACGCAGGCAGCGCGCGGCATCCGAGGCAGTCTGCGCGGGGCGCCGTCAGGGTTCCGTCAAACCGGCGTGAATGAAACGTGAAGCCGCGGGCGCCGGCCTGCCACTCGACCAGCGGCGAGGCCGCTGGCTTCAGCCCTCGCGGCGAAAGCTGTAGAACAGGTTCGGTTCGCTGACTACGTATAGCGTGCCGTCATTGTCGATCGTCACGCCTTCGGGCTGCGGTGCCGAGCGTTTCAGATCGCTGAACAGGCCGTTGAGGCTGCGGTAGCTGAGCATCCGCCCGTCGCCGCTGAGCTCCATCACCAGATGCGACTCGTCGCTGAGCAGAATCAGGTGGCCGGTGGCGGCATCGAAGTGGATGTCCGAGAGGTCGGTGGCGAACACCTGGCCCGTGATCCAGTCGCTGCGGTCGCGCACCTTCAGCTGCAGCCCCCCGTCGAGGCTTGCCGCCACGCCATCGACCTCGTAGAGCTGGCGCGGGTCGCGCTCTTTGACGATGAACATGCGGTCGCCCGCGGCATCGTAGGTCACCCCTTCGAAACCCTTGTTGCCGTTGAGGTTGATGCCCAGGGAAAAGAACCTGGCCTCGGCGCTGTCGATGGTGCGCGGCACGGACGGCAACTGGAAGATGCTCACCTGCTGGGCCCGTTCGTCGGACACCGCCACGCGCCCGCCGCCCATGTAGGTGAGGCCTTCGATGTCGCCAAAACCCTGCAGCGGATAGCGCTCGAGCAGCTCGCCGGTCTTGCTCAGCGCGACGATTTCGGTCGGCCCGCCGTTGACCACGCCCAACAGGCGGTCAAGGTCGGTGTCATAGGTGATGGCCGACAGGTTGCGTGCGATGCCCTCGATCGGCTTGGCGTCGATCTGCACCCGGTAGGCGGGCAGCCAGCGATTGGCGACGCCCTGGTCGGTGACGTTCATCTGCCGGGTCAGGTAGAAGTACAGCCGCTCGTCCCAGTGCAACGCCACACCGACGCCCAGGCCGACCAGCAGCGCCAGCAGGCCGAACAGCCGACGCCGGCCGAACCGCAGCTTCAGGCGTTGCCCGGGGTAAAGGGAGATCTGCATCATCGTGGTACTTCCTCGTCCTGGCGCCGCCAGTTCTGTTCGGTAAGGAGCGTCCAGTGCCCGTGCTGTCCCGTTTCATGGCCCGCCTGCAAGGCTGGGCCCGTGCCCTCAAGCGCGACGTCATGGCGCTCTGGTTCTGCGCCCGCCACCCGGCGCTGCCCTGGTGGCTGCGCCTGCTGACCCTGGCCATCGTCGCCTACGCCCTGAGCCCGATCGACCTGATCCCCGACTTCATTCCGCTGCTCGGCTACCTCGACGACCTGCTGCTCCTGCCGCTGGGCATCTGGCTGGTACTGCGCCTGACGCCGCCGCAGGTGCTGGCCGAAAGCCGTGAGCAGGCGCTGGCCTGGGAGGCACGGCGTGCGGCCCGTCCGACCAGTCGCGCCGGTGCCGTGGCAGTCGTGCTGATCTGGCTGCTCGGCGCCGCGCTGGCCGGCTACTGGCTGCTCGGGCAAGGCCGACCATAACCAGCACCTTGTGAAAAAAACGTAACGGCCGAGCGCCGCCAGAACAGCGCTCGCCGCTTAAGACTGCCTTAAGTTTGCCGCCGCAGACTCCAGCCCAGATTCCTGAACCGAGGTTCCCCGAATGGAACTCCCCTGGGTTGATCACACTGACGTACTGGCACGCATCGGCCGCGAGCGGCCGATGACCCTGCAACTGGCCCAACCCGATCAAGGCGAGCGCCGCATGGCGCTGGAAGCCTTCATCCACCAGCGCTTCGCCGAGCACTACGGGGCGCACGTGAAGCACTTCATGCCCTGCCTGCTTGGCCTGCACGACGAAGACGGCACCGTGCAGGGCGCGGTCGGCCTGCGCAGCGCGCGGCGCCGCCCGCTGTTTCTCGAGCGTTATCTGGACGCACCGATCGAAGAGGCCGTCAGCCTGCGCAGCGGCCGGGCGATCCCCCGCGAGGAGATCGTCGAGGTCGGCAACCTGGCCGCCTTCGGCAATGCCTCGGCACGCCTGTTGATCGTCGCGCTGACCGACCTGCTGGTCGCCCAGGGCTTCCGCTGGGTGGTGTTCACCGGTACTCCGGCGCTGCTCAACAGCTTCCAGCGTCTGGCGCTGACGCCGCTGCCCCTGGGCCTGGCCGATCCGGCACGAATGGGCGACGAGCTGCCGGACTGGGGCAGCTACTACGCCAGCCGCCCGCAGGTGATGGCCGGCGAGATCCTGCCCGGCCACCAGCATCTGCTGCAGCTCGGCGTGTACGCCAGGCTTGGCTATCAGCCGCTGTTCGATACCAGCGAGGTGCCCCATGCAGCCTGCAGCTGAACGCTTCTGGACGGCCCTTGAACAGCACAGCGGTATTGCCCTGAGCGAGGGCACGCGCCAGCTGAGCTATGCCGAACTGCGCCACGAGGTCGCCGCCCGTGCCAGCCGGCTCGAAGCGCTCGGCGTCGCGCGCGTCGCGCTGGCCCTGGACAATGGCCTGGAATGGGCGCTGTGGGACCTCGCGCTGCTGCGCGCCGGGCTGGTCTGCGTACCGCTGCCGGGCTTTTTCTCGCCGGCGCAGCAGGCGCACGTGCTGGAGCACGCGGGCATCGATTGCCTGATCGGGGCGACCCCGGCACCGATCGAGCGCAGCAGCTTCACCGCCCAGGAGCCCGGCCTGTACCTGCGTCAGCCGGGCGCCGTCACCGCGGTGCCGCCCGGCACCCTGAAAATCACCTATACCTCCGGCACCACCGGCCAGCCCAAGGGCGTGTGCCTGGATGCACGCGCACAGCTCGCGGTGGCCGAGAGCCTGTGGCAGGCCAGCCTGCCCTGCGCGGTGGAGCATCACCTGTGCGTGCTGCCGCTGGCGACCCTGCTGGAAAACATCGCCGGGCTCTACGCACCGTTGCTGGCCGGCGCCCGCGTCGAGCTGCGGCCGCTGGCCGAGGTCGGCTTCAGCGGTGCGGCGGGATTCGATCTGCCGCGTTTTCTCGGCACGCTCAACGAGAGCCGCCCGCACAGCCTGATCCTGCTGCCGCAGCTCTTGCTGGCGCTGATCAGCGCTGCCGAGCAGGGCCTGCCGCTGCCACCGGCGCTGCGCTTCATCGCGGTCGGCGGTGGCCGCGTCGCGCCGCAACTGCTCGAGCGTGCCGAGCGTCTCGGCCTGCCGGTGTTCGAGGGCTACGGCTTGTCCGAATGCGCCTCGGTGGTCTGCCTGAACACTCCCGTGGCACGGCGCATCGGCACGGTCGGCCGACCGTTGCCACACGCCGAGCTGCGCTTGGCCGACGATGGCGAGGTACTGGTGCGCGGCCCGCATATGCTCGGTTATCTCGGCGAGCCGCCGCTGACGGGCGACTGGCTGGCGACCGGCGACCTCGGCCATTTCGACGACGGCTTCCTGGTCCTGCATGGGCGCAAGAAGCACCAGTTCGTCACCGCCTACGGGCGCAACGTCAATCCCGAATGGGTGGAGGCCGAGCTGATCCAGCAGGCGCCGATCGCCCAGGCCTGGCTGCATGGCGAGGCGCTGGCGCAGAACGTCGCGGTGCTGGTGCCGCGACGCGCCGAACTCGGCGATGCCGAGCTGCAGGCGGCAGTCGAACGGGTCAACGTCGGCTTGCCGGACTACGCCCGCGTGCACCACTGGCTGCGCGCCGCCGAGCCCTTCACCGCCGGTAACGGCCTGGCCACCGCCAACGGCCGGCTGCGCCGCAACGCCCTGTTCAACCATTACCAATCGGCGATCAACGCCCTTCTGTCCTGACTTTCGAGGTTCATCATGGATTTCTTCGACCAGCTGCAACACCAGACCAATGCCGAGCGCGAATACCTGCTTGGCGCGCCGATCATCCACGCCGCGCTCGCCGGCACCGCGACCCGCGCGCAGTACATCGCCTTCCTCACCCAGGCCTACCACCACGTCAAGCACACCGTGCCGCTGCTGATGGCCTGCGGTGCGCGCCTGCCCGAGCGGCTCGAGTGGCTGCGCGAGGCGATTGCCGAATACATCGAGGAAGAGATCGGCCACCAGGAGTGGATCCTCAATGACATCCGCGCCTGCGGCGGCGATGCCGAGGCGGTGCGCAACGGCCAGCCCGCGCTGCCCACCGAACTGATGGTGGCCTACGTCTACGACCGCATCGCCCGGCACAATCCGGCGAGTTTCTTCGGCATGGTCAACGTGCTGGAGGGCACCAGCATCGCGCTGGCGACCCAGGCCGCCGGCGTGCTGCAGGACAAACTCCAGCTGCCGGCCAAGGCGTTCAGCTACCTGACCTCGCATGGCAGCCTGGACCTGGAACACATCGAATTCTTCAAGAGGCTGATGAACCGCCTCGACGACGAGGACGACAAGGCCGCCGTGGTGCACACCGCGCGCGTCGTCTACCGCCTCTACGGCGACATCTTCCGCAGCCTGAGCGCGCCGGAGCACGACCATGCAACTGCGTGACGCGCGCATCCTGCTGACCGGCGCCAGCGGCGGCATCGGCCAGGTGCTGGTCGAGCGGCTCTGCGCGAACGGCGCACGGCTGTTACTGGTGGGACGCGACAGTCTTGCCCTGGAAGCGCTGGCGCGCCGCTATCCGGGGCAGGTCAACTTGGTCTGCGCCGACCTCACCCAGCGCAGTGGCCGGCATACGGTGCTCGATGCCGCGCGGCGTTTCGGCGGCCTCAACTGCGTGATCAATGCCGCCGGGATCAACCAGTTCAGCCTGCTCGAACAGCAGGACGAGGATGCCATCGCCCGCCTTATCGGCGTCAACGTCACCGCCACGCTGCAGCTGACCCACCTGCTGCTGCCGCTGCTGCGCCAGCAACCGCAGGCGCTGCTGGTCAATCTCGGCTCGACCTTCGGCTCCATCGGCTACCCGGGTTTTGCCGCTTATTGCGCCAGCAAGTTCGCCCTGCGCGGCTTTTCCGAGGCGCTGCGCCGCGAGCTCGCCGACAGTCACGTCAAGGTGCTCTACATCGCCCCGCGCGCGACCCGCACGGCAATGAACAGCGCCGACGTGGTGGCAATGAACGATGCGCTGAAGGTCGGCATGGACGATCCGCAGGCCGTCGCGCGGCAGATCGTCCACGCCATCGCCACCGAACGCGAAGAGCTGTATCTCGGCTGGCCGGAAAAACTCTTCGTACGCCTCAACGGGCTCCTGCCGCGGCTAGTCGACCAGGCCTTACGCAAACAGTTGCCGGTGATCAAGCGCTTCGCCCGTGCTGAACAACCGCTGCCTCCCTCCCAAACCACTTCGACCGGAGATCACCCATGAAGCATCTGCTCGGCCTGTGCACCCTTGTGCTGGCGCTGGCCTGCCAGCCGTCCTTCGCCCTCAGTCCGGCCGGCGAATCGTCGCTGCGCCAGATCCAGGCGCGCTGGGCGGAGATCAACTACCAGCTGCCGGCGGCACAGCGCGAAGCGGCCTTCGCCCGGCTCGCTTCGGAAGCCGAAAGCGCGGTGGTCGGCGAACCGCAGGCCGCCGAGTTGCACATCTGGCACGGCATCGTGCTCAGCACCTGGGCCGGCGCCAAGGGCGGGCTCGGCGCGCTGGGTCTGGTCAAGCAAGCTAAAGCCGAACTGGAAAAAGCTATCGAACTTGAGCCACAGGCGCTGGATGGCTCGGCCTACACCAGCCTCGCCAGCCTCTACTACCAGGTGCCCGGCTGGCCGATCGGCTTCGGTGACGAGGACAAGGCTGAGGCGCTGTTCAAGCAGGCGCTGGCGCTGAACCCGAACGGCATCGACCCGAACTACTTCCACGGTGATTTCCTGCTGCGTCAGAAACGCTACGGGGAAGCGCGCGCGGCGCTGGAAAAGGCCCTTGCCGCGCCCGACCGTGCGGGTCGTGAAGTCGCCGATGCCGGTCGCCGCGACGAAGCCCGCGCGCTGCTCGCGCAGGTCAAGGAAAAGCTGGAATAACCGGCTGCGGCGGCGTTGAATGCACAGCAATGCCGCAAACCCTTCAGGACGACAGGAACGACATGCGCATTCTGCTGGTGGAAGACGATCGCGCCCTCGGCGAGGGCATCCGTACCGCACTCAAGCCCGAGGGCTACACGGTGGACTGGCTGCAGGACGGCGCCAGCGCGCTGCATGCGCTGAGCCACGAGAGCTTCGAGCTGGCCATCCTCGACTTGGGCCTGCCGCGTATGGACGGTCTGGAAGTGCTCAAGCGCCTGCGCGCCAGCGCCAACCCGATCCCGGTGCTGGTACTCACCGCGCGCGATGCCACCAGCGACCGCATCGCCGGGCTGGATGCCGGCGCCGACGACTACCTGGTCAAGCCGTTCGACGTCGCCGAACTCAAGGCCCGCCTGCGCGCACTGCTCCGGCGCAGCTTCAATCGCCCTGAGCCGGTACTGGAGTACCGCGGCATCCTGCTCGACCCGGTCAATCAGCAGGTCAGCTACCAAGGCACCCCGATCAACCTGCCGCGCAAGGAATTCGTCCTGCTGCATGAGCTGATCGCCCAGCCCGGTCGCGTGCTGACCCGCGATCGGCTGCAGCAGGTGCTCTACGGCTGGGACGAGGAAGTCGAGAGCAACGCGCTGGAGGTGCATATCCATCACCTGCGCAAGAAATTCTTCCCCGAGCTCATCCGCACCGTGCGTGGGGTCGGCTATCTGGTGGACAAATGCTGAGGCGCTCTATCCGCAACCGCACCCTGGTGCTGGTGCTCGGCATCCTGCTGCTGTCGCTGAGCCTGATCTCCTGGCGCAGTTATCGCGACGCCCGCCACGAGATCGAGGAGCTGTTCGACGCCCAACTGGCGCACAGTGCTCGACTGGTGCAGGGGCTGGTGATGCGCGACATGAACCCGCAGGCCCGCAATGCGCTGCAGCAGGCGCTGGACGCCGCGGTGAATGCGCGGCGCGATCAGGGCGTGCCGGGGCACGACTACGAAACCAAGCTGGGCTTTCAGGTCTACGCCACGGATGGCAGCAGCCTGCTGCAGTCAGCCGGCGCGCCGCACGGCGCCTTGCAGCGGCTGGCCGGCGCTGACTCCGCGTCACCCTTCAGCCATCTGAGCGGCGGCTATCACGACGTGCAGCTCGACGGCCATGCCTGGCGGCTGTTCCTGCTACACGACCGCGAGGACGATCTGTGGATTCTGCTCAGCGAGCGCGGCGACGTACGCGGCGAGCTGGTCGGCAAGATCGCCCGGCGCAGCCTGCTGCCCGACCTCATCGGCCTGCCGCTGCTGGCGCTGCTGATCTGGCTGGCGGTGGGCTGGGGTCTGCGGCCGCTGGCGCACATGGCGCAGCTTCTGAAGAGTCGCGATCCGGACAACCTCGCGCCGCTGCTGCTGGCGCCGCTGCCGCAGGAGCTGGAGCCGGTGGCCGCCTCGCTGAATCGCCTGCTGCAGCAGGTCAATCAACTGGTCGAGCGGGAAAAACGCTTCATCGCCGATGCGGCCCATGAACTGCGCACGCCCCTGGCAGTGCTGCGCATCCATGCGCAGAATGCGCAACAGGCCGAGCAGCCGGAGGACCGTGAAGCCGCGCTGCAGCAACTGCTGACCGGCGTCGATCGCACCACCCGCGTGGTCACTCAGCTGCTCACGCTCGCTCGCCTGGAACCCAATGCGCAGCCGCGGCATCCACAGCAGCTGGACCTGCTGCCGCTGTGCCGCGAATGCCTCGCCGAGCTGACGCCGCTGGCCCTGGCGCGCGATCAGGAACTGACGCTGGAAGCTGACGACGTGGCCGATCACCGGCTTCCCGGCGATGCCGCCGCGCTCGCCACGCTGCTGCAGAATCTGGTCGGCAATGCCCTGCAGTACACGCCCGATGGCGGGCAGATTCAGGTCAGCCTCCAGACCATGGAAAACGGCGTCAGCCTGTGCGTGGATGACAGCGGTCCGGGCGTGCCGGCAGCGCAGCGCGACAAACTGTTCGAGCGCTTCTACCGCCAGGGCGACGGCCAGGGCGCGGGGCTCGGCCTGGCCATCGTCGCACGCATCGCCGAACTGCACGGCGCGACCATCGAACTGGCGGACTCACCGCTCGGCGGGCTGCAGGTCGCCGTGCACCTGCCCCGCCAGTCACACCACTAGCCTAGAACGACCAGCGGCGAGCTGCCGCGACCGTCCGCCGCAGGCGCAACGGGCATTCGCTAAGGTTCGCTTAAGGCTGGCGCCCTAGACTGCCGACATTCCCCTACTCGGAGTGAGTGAAATGACTGCATCGAACCCTCTGGCACGCTACGGTCGCCTGAGCATTGCCCTGCACTGGCTGATGCTGCTGTTGATCGCAGCGGTCTACGCGACCATCGAACTCAAGGGCAATTTCGCCAAGGGCAGTGAACCGCGCGAACTGCTCAAGCACTGGCATTTCATGCTGGGTCTGACGGTATTTGCACTGGTCTGGCTGCGCCTGATTGCACGCTGGCTGCATCCCGCACCCAAAGCGGTCGCCGGGGCCGGCTGGGAACGCGCGCTGGCCAAGCTTATGCACCTGGCGCTGTACGGCCTGATGATTGGTCTGCCGCTGCTCGGCTGGCTGACGCTGAGCGCGGCAGACAAGCCGATTCCCTTCTTCGGCCTTGAGCTGCCGGCGCTGATCGGCGCCAACAAGGAGCTGGCCGGCGAGTTCAAGGAGCTGCATGAAACGCTGGCGGTGGCCGGCTACTGGCTGATCGGCCTGCACGCGGCGGCGGCCTTGTTCCACCAATACGTGCGCCGCGACGGCACCCTGTTGCGCATGCTGCCGCAGCGCCACCAGGCCTGAGGCGCAGACACGACAACGCCCGGTCGACTCACCATCGACCGGGCGTTTTTGTTTGTCAGCCGAGCAACTCGCTGAACGGCAGATACTCCACCGTCTCCCCTTCTTCCAGCGTGCGGTTGCGCTCGACGATGGCCAGGCCTTCGGCCCAGCTGGCCGAGGTCAGCATCGCTGAGCCCTGACGCGGATGCAGGCACACGCGCATCTCGCCATCGACCTGTTCCAGCCGCGCGCGCAGGTACTGGCGACGGTTGTTCGGCTTGCGCCAGGCGAAGCCGGCGGTCAGGCGCAGCGGCTTGGGCAGCACCTCGGTGCAACCCTGGGCACTGAGCAGGAACGGTCGCGCCACCACCAGCGAGGTGATCAGCGCCGCAGCCGGATTGCCGGGCAGGCCGATCCACGGCTTGCCATTGACCTCGCCAAAGGCCAGCGGCTTACCCGGCTGGATCGCCAGGCGCCACATGTGCAACTCGCCCAGCTCGCGAATGGCCTGCTTGAGATGGTCCTCCTCGCCGACCGAGACGCCGCCGGAGGTGATCAGCATGTCCCATTCGGAGGCGGCCAGCGCCAGGGCGTCACGGCTAGCAGCCAGCTCGTCGACGAGGATTTCGTAGTCGTGCACTTCCATTCCGATGCTGCGCAGCACGCTGAGCAGGCAGTAACGGTTGGAGTTGTAGATCTGTCCCGGCGCCAGCGGCTCGCCGGGTTCGCGCAGTTCGTTGCCGCTGGAGAGCAGGCCGATGCGCAGGCGCCGATAGACCGCCACGCGGGCAACGCCGAAGCTCGCCAGCAGGCCGATCTCCTGCGGGCGCAGACGCTTGCCCGCCTGCAGCACGGGGGCGCCAGCCTGCAGTTCCTCGCCCTGACGACGCACATGGGCGCCCTGGATAACGCCGGGGAAATGCACGCGATCGGCCTCGATCTGGCAATCCTCCTGCGCCACCACGGTGTCGGCGCCCGGCGGCAGCGGCGCGCCGGTGAAGATGCGCACGGCGTGGCCGGCAGGCAGTTGCTGGTCGGCGGCATCACCGGCGGCGATGCGCCCGGCGAGTGGCAGCCAGCCGCCTTTAGCCGGCAGGTCGGCGGCGCGCAGGGCGTAGCCGTCCATTGCGCTGTTGTCCCAGGCCGGCACCGGGAAGGGCGCGTCTAGCGATTCCGCCAGCACCCGGCCAAGGGCATCGGACAGCGCGACGTGTTCCACTGGCGGCAGCGCCGGCACCCGTGCCAGCAGCTCGGCGATGGCCTCGTCGACCGGCTTCAGGCCACTGGTGTCGCAGCCACAGGCGCTCATGAGCGTGGCCCGCAGTATTCGACTGCGCTGGCCTTCAGGTGCGGTACGAAGTTGCAGGGCTTGGTGCGGCTGTCCAGCTGCTCGACGAGGATCTTGTTCCAGGCGGTGCGGCAGGCATTGGTCGAGCCGGGCAGGCAGCAGACCAGGGTGCCGTTGCTCATGCCGGCCAGCGCGCGGGACTGCACGGTGGAGGTGCCGATCTCGCTCAGCGAAACGTAGCGGAACAGCTCGCCGAAGCCGTCGACATCTTTGTCCAGCAGCGGCTGCACCGCCTGCGGGGTGTTGTCACGGGCGGTGAAACCGGTGCCGCCGGTGATCAGCACCACCTGCACGTTTTCGCTGGCGATCCAGCTGCACACCCGGGCGCGGATCTGCCAGATGTCGTCCCTGACGATGGCCCGCTCGGCCAGCGTGTGGCCTGCGCTCTGCAGGCCGTCGATCAGCGCCTGGCCGGAGGTGTCGGTGTCCAGGTTGCGGGTATCGCTCACCGTGAGCACGGCGATGTTCAGAGGCTGGAATTCGGTGTTGGACAGGTGAGCCATGGCTCGAAACTCCCTTGAAGATGTGTGCGCAGGCTGCACCGGCGCCGCGGGCCAGCCCATTCCCCGTTGGAGGTAGGCGCGCGGCAGGCGGTGCCGGCAGGTCGACCAACGCGCATGGCGTTGGCCAGCGAGCGTTGCGACAGCCCGACTGCAACGCAGCGGGGCATGGGTCAGACCGGCAGTGCCGGCCGATGGTAGCGAATAAAACGGTCGGCCCGCAGCCCGTTCGGCGCGGGCAGTCAACCGCCGCTGGCGTTCATGAAGCGCAATACCTGGACCTCGCCGCCGCTGGAGAATTCGTGGCGCAGCGGTTTGCGTTGCAGCGCGGCGTGAATGGCGTCGATCACCGGCTGGTCGCTGGTCGGATGGCGGCGCAGCAGTGCGCGCAGGTCGATGGAATGCTCGTGGCCCAGGCACAGCAGCAGGCGACCTTCCACGGTCAGCCGCACGCGGTTGCAGGTGGCGCAGAAGTTGTGCGAATGCGGCGAGATGAAGCCGATGCGCGTCTGCGGGTGCTCCGGCAGGCGCACATAGCGCGCCGGACCGCCGCTCTGCTCGGCCGAATCGATCAGCGCGTGACGCTCGGCGATCAGCGCCTTGACCTCGTCGCTGGAGCAGAAGCTCTCACCGCGCGAACGGCCGACGTCGCCCAGCGGCATTTCCTCGATGAAGCTCAGGTCCAGCCCGCCGGCGATGGCGAAGTCCACCAGGTCGGCGACCTCCTCGGCGTTGCGGCCCTTCATCACCACGGCATTGAGCTTGATCCGCTCGAAGCCGGCGGCGCGCGCCGCATCGATGCCGTCGAGCACCTGCTGCAGCTGGCCGGTGCGGGTAATGGCGTGGAATTTCTCGGCGTCCAGGCTATCCAGGCTGATGTTCAGCCGCTTGACCCCGGCCCGAGCCAGCGGCGCGGCAAGCCTGACCAGCTGCGAGCCGTTGGTGGTCATCACCAGTTCACGCAGACCGGGCAAGGCCGCGATGCGCTCGCAGAGACCGACGATGCCCTGGCGTACCAGCGGCTCGCCGCCAGTGAGGCGGATCTTCTTCACGCCCAGCCCGACGAAGATGCGCGCGATGCGCTCCAGCTCCTCCAGACCGAGCACCTGCTGACGCGGCAGGAAGGTCATGTCCTCGGCCATGCAGTAGACGCAGCGGAAGTCGCAGCGGTCGGTGACAGACATGCGCAGGTAGTCGATCTGGCGGTTGTGGGCATCGCGTAGTTGAGTCATCGATAACACCTCTAAGCCTCGTAGGGTGGATGACGCTTATTCATCCACCGTGGGCCCCGCGCGGTGGGTGGTGAAGCATCATCCACCCGGCGCAGGGCCAAGCCGCCGTCATTGCATCAGTGGCGTTTCCGCGCCCTGCAGGTGGATTCCCTCGATGTTCGCCGCCCCCACCAGATTCTGCAGGTACTGGCTGACGCCGATCTGCCAGACACGCTGGTTGAGTTCGGCGCGAATCGTTCCGGCGACGATCTCGTAGGGCAATTGCTCGCCCTCGATACGCTGGTCGACGAACACCAGATGGTAGCCGTAGCGGCTCTCCAGCGGTTGCTGGCAGAGGCCGACCGGCAGACGGAACAGCTGGCGCTCGAACTCCGGCACGGTCTGGCCCTTGCTGATCTGCCCAAGCGCCCCGCCCTGCTCCTTGGATGGACAGGCCGAATGCTGCAACGCGAGTTCGGCGAAGCTTTGCGGCGCCGCCTGCAGTTGCTGCAACAGGCCCAGCGCCTGTTCACGCGCCAGGCTGCGCGCTTCGGCGTCATCCGCCGGACAGGCCAGCAGGATGTGCCGCGCGGCCAGCAGCGGCGCGCTGAAGAAGCGCTGACGGTTGCCGTTGTAGTACTGCTGACAGGCCGCCTCGTCGGCCAGCGGCAGCGGCACTTCCTGTTCGATCAGCGTGCGGGTGGCCGCTTCTTCCTCGCTTTCACCGGATTCAGCACGCACCACCAGGCCGAGTTCGGCGATGCGCTGCTGCAACAGCTCGCGCACCACCAGTGCCTGGGTCGCCAGAAAGACCGCCTCGTCGCGGCTCTCGGCGGGGTGATACTGCAATTCCTGGGCGATGGCCTGGGCCGCGATCGCCACCCCGTTGACCCGCACCCGCGGCCACTCCTGCTCGCTGCTGGCGATCAGCAGCGGCTCGCCGGAGGCCTGCTCCTCGGCGGGCTGGTGCTCTTCTTCATGCGGCAGTTCCTCGAACAGAGGGGCCTCGGCCGGCACTTCGATTTCCGGGCGGGCGCCGCCACCGCAGCCGCCACCACCCGTGCTTCCACCACATCCACAACCCATGATGATTACCTCGATAAGACGCTTGAAGCTTCGATCCGATCGGCCAGACCGGCTGACGCGTGGGGCGCCAGCCGGCAAGGGTCATACCGGGCTCTTGCTCTTTGCCGTGGCAGGCACGGCGGACGGCACGGCAGTTTCGCGTACCGGTGCTTCGTAGGTGCGCGGGCGCTGCGGACGCGGCATGGCCGGCTTGACGCCCTTCTGCCGGACGATCTGGTAGCGCCGGCCCAGGTACCACACCGGCGCGCTGACGATGTGCACCAGACGGGTGAAGGGGAACAGCACGAACAGGGTCATGCCGAGGAACACGTGCAGCTTGTAGATGACGCTGACCGACTCGATGGCGCCTGCGGCCTTGACCGGCTGCAGGGTGACCAGGCTCTGTGCCCAGGTGCCCAGCAGCACCATCACCGAACCGTCCAGGTGGCCGGTGGAGGCGACGATGGTCAGCAGCCCCAGCACCAGCTGCGCCAGCAGCACGAACAGGATCATCACGTCGCTGGTGTTGGAGGTGGCCCGCACACGCGCATCGGTCAGACGGCGATGGATCAGCATCACCAGGCCGATCAGGCAGAGGATGCCGAAGAAGCCACCGGACACCATCGCCACGATCTGCTTCTGACCACTGGTGATGAAGTGGTGATAAAGCGCCTCGGGCATCAGCAGGCCGACGAAGTGACCGGCCAGGATGAAGATGATGCCGACGTGGAACAGGTTGCTCGCCAGGCGCATGCGGTTGTTCGACAGCATCTGGCTCGAGCCGGCCTTCCAGCTGTACTGCGACAGGTCGAAGCGCGCCCAGCTGCCGATCAGGCAGATGGCCAGGGCGATGTAGGGGTAGACCCCGAACAGCAGGAAATTGAAGTTAGACATTGCGCACCTCCTGGGCGAGCGCGGCGGCCTGCCCGTCATGCTTGAAATCGGTCCAGTGCAGCGGCACCGGGCTTTCCTCGCGAGCCTTGCCCGGCCCGCTCGGCATGGATGGGCAGCGATCCTGCTGCTCGGCCTGGAGGAAGTTGACCTGCTCCTCCTCCCAGATCTTGTCCAGGGCCTCCAGCGAGTCGTCGCGCTCTTCGGCGGCGACCTGCTCCTGCAGCCCGGCCAGGGTTTCCTGCACCGGCTCGCCGGCGATCTGCAGCAGTGCGGTGAAGCATGCGGCATGCGGGCTCTCGCGTTCCTGCAGACGCGCTGCCAGCAGGGCCAGCAGGTGCGACACGTCGGCCAGCCCCTCGCGGGCCTCGAGGTCATCGCGGGTGGCGAGGTATTCGAGGTAAAGCGGGATGTAATCCGGCAACTCGCGTACACCGATGTCGAAACCGGCCTCGGTGTACTGCGCCATCAGGTCGACCATGGCTTGGCCGCGATCGCGGGACTCGCCATGCACGTGTTCGAACAGGAGCAGCGACAGTGAACGACCGCGGTCGAACAGGTCGGTGTAACGCTCCTGCACGTCCATCAGGTCGTCTTCGGTCAGCTCGTCGAGCAGGCGGCGCAGCGCGATGCGCTGCTCCGGGCTGATCTCGCGGGCCGCGCCGATGGCCTGGGCCAGTTCGGCATGGCCGTCGCGCAGGTGCTGGTCGGGGTAGTCCAGCAGCAGGGATATCACTTTAAGGATGCGCATGGCTCAGTCCTCCCACAGCTGGACGGTCTTGATGATGTCGCGGCGGTTGGCCTTCTTCGCGCCAAACATGTTGGTGTCCGAGGCGCCCGAGCAGCCACTGCCGAAGCTGAAGCCGCAACCGGAACGCTCGGCGAAGGCGTCGCTCATGGCCTCTTCGCGGTGCGCGGTCGGGATCACGTAGCGGTCTTCGTAGTTGGCGATGGCCAGGTAGCGGTACATGTCTTCCACCTGGGCCACCGACAGACCCACGCTCTCCAGCACCTTGAGGTCCTGCACACCATCGACCTGCTCGGCACGCTTGTAGGCACGCATGGCGAGCATGCGCTTGAGCGCCAGCTTGACCGGCTCCTCGTCGCCCGCAGTGAGCAGGTTGGCCAAGTAACGCAGCGGGATGCGCAGGCTGTCGACGTCCGGCAGCACGCCGTCCATGCTGACTCAAGCGCCTGATGCAGAAGGAAAGCAGCCAGGCGCAGCTGGACGACAGCGTGCAGCAGATCGACCAGGGCCTGAACGCGGCCTACCGCCAGTTGCGCGAGCTGCTGACGACCTTCCGCATCAAGGTCAACGAACCCGGGCTGCGACCGGCGGTGCAGGCGACCATCGAGGAATTCGGTGCCAACTCCGGCCTGCAGATTCTGAGCGACTACCGCCTCGACCACTGTCCGCTGACGCCCAACGAGGAAGTGCACTGCCTGCAGATCATCCGCGAGGCGCTGAGCAATGTGGTCAAGCACGCCGAGGCCGACCGCTGCTGGCTGAGCCTGACGCAGGACAGCAATGGCACCATCCACGTCAGGATCGAGGACGACGGCATCGGCATCCGCCCCGAAGAGCAGCGCGCCGGCCATTACGGCCTGATCATCCTGCAGGAGCGCGCCAGCAGCCTGAACGGCAGCATCAGCATCGGCCTGCGCCCCGGCGGCGGCACCCTGGTCCACCTGCGCTTTCCGCCTGCCTATCGCCACATTCCCCTAATACAGGAGCCTGTCACGCATGAACGAAGGGACAACCACACGAATCCTGCTGGTCGACGACCATCCCATGATGCGTCGGGGCCTGCGTGACCTGCTGGAACTGGAAGACGACCTGGAGATGGTCGGCGAGGCAGGCAACGGTGAAGACGCCATTCGCCTGGCTCAGGAGATCGAGCCCGATCTGATCCTGATGGACCTGAACATGCCGGGCATTGACGGCCTGGAGACCACCCGGCGCATGCGCGACGCGGACATCGATGCGCGGATCATCATGTTCACCGTCTCCGACGAGCAGAGTCATGTCCTCGAAGCCCTGCGCAACGGCACCGATGGCTACCTGCTCAAGGACATGGACGCCGAACAGCTGATCGAGCAGATCCGCATCGCCGCCACCGGCCGCATGGCCCTCAGCCCCGAACTGACCCAGGTGCTCGCCGAGGCCATCCGGGTGCGTCCCAAGCCCACCGGCCAGGTGCAGTTTTCCAGCCTGACCAAGCGCGAGAAGGAAGTCCTGCGGCTGATCGCCAAGGGCCAGAGCAACAAGATGATCGCGCGCAAGCTCGGCATCACCGAAGGCACCGTGAAGGTCCACGTAAAGAACCTGCTGCACAAGCTGGACCTGCGTTCCCGTGTCGAGGCGGCCGTCTGGGTGCTGGAGAACGAAGCGAAGGGCTGACCGGTACCGTCGCCCGGCAGCAGTTTTGTGCGTGATCGCTCAACTCGCGAAGCCGCTGCCGTCCCCTTGACAATCATCAATGCCATCACCGCGAAGCGCTCTATCTTCTCGTCCCCAACCGACCTGACCGTGTGGTCAGCATCGCGCCCATCCGGACGTAAGGAGCGCTCCATGTTCAAGATTCTGCTGCCCACTTCCCTGCTGCTCGGCCTGCTGGCCGCCAGCCTGCCCTGCCAGGCGGCCATCAGCGACGCCGAGGCGGTCAACCGCGCCGGCATGCAGCGCATGCTCGGCCAGCGCATCGCCAAGAGTTACCTGATGATCGGCACCGATACCCGCGTCGATCTTGCCGCCAACCAGCTCGACAGCAGCATTGCCAGCGTCGAGGAGAACGCCCAGCTGCTCGACGAGTACGCCGCCAACGATGTCATCCGCAAGGCGCTGGAAGACGCCACGCAGACCTGGCATCAGTATCGCCAGCTGGCCCTGACCCAACCGGATCGCGAACAGTCTGCCGAGCTGCTGCGCCTGGCCGAGCGCTTCCTCGGCCAGAGCGAAGCGCTGGTGCATGAGATCGAGCGCCACAGCGGCAGTCAGGCGGCTCGCCTGGTCAACCGCAGCGGGCGCCAGCGCATGCTCAGCCAGCGCATCGCCATGCTCTATCTGGCGATGACCTGGAAGCTGCCGGAACAGCGCCTGCGCGGCGATTTCGACGCGGCAGTCGCGGAGTTCGAGCGCGGCCTGGACGAGCTGAACAAGGCGCCGCAGAACACCGAGCAGATCAACCGCCAGCTCGATCAGATCGGCGCGCAATGGCGTTTCGCCCGTGCTGGTTTCAGCCTCGCCGACGACGCCCGTTTCGTCCCGACGGTGATCGTCACCACCAGCGATTCGCTGCTGCGCAAGATCGAACAACTGACGCTGGACTACGAGCGACTGGCCGGCAGCACCCGCTGATCGACTACCTACCTGCCCAGAAAGAGGTATGGCCTGCCCGCACGGCGCGACCTAGCATGCCGTTCATCGAAAGGAAGGGGGATGGCCATGCTGACCGGCTCTGCAGTGCTCAATACGATGCGCCGTCATCATCTGTTCAGTGGGCTGGCCGAGACGGCTCTGCAGAACCTCGCGGCGCATACCACGGTCAAGCGCCTGCCAGCCGGCTGCACGCTGTTCCATCAAGGCGACGCGGCCGAGCACTTTCACGTGCTGATCAACGGCCAGGTCAAGCTGCACCGGGTCACCTGCGATGGTCAGGAAAAGGTCATCGAGGTAGTCCGGCCGGGCGAGGCCTTTGCCGAGGCGCTGTTCTTCAACAAGCAGCCCGAACATCCGCTGAGCGCCACCACCCTCAAGGAAAGCCTGGTGCTCAACGTGCAGAACGCCCACTACCTGCGTCTGCTCGAGACCCAGCCTCAGTTGTGCATGCAGCTGCTCAGCAGCCTCAGCGACCGACTCAACCAGCGCCTGCACCAGATCGACAGCCTGACCTCGTCCAATGTCTGCCAGCGCGTGGTGCGTTACCTGTTCCAGGAACTGCAGGCAGCGCGCAGCGGTGTGATCGACCTCGACCTGCCCAAGCGTCTGATCGCCTCGCAACTGGGCATCCAGCCGGAAGCCCTGTCGCGCATCCTGCATCGCCTGACCGACGCAGGGCTGATCGCCGTGCAGCGGCGGCGCATCGAAATACTCGACCAGCGCAGCCTTTCGGCCTACCTCGAAGCAGCCGCCTGATCAGCCCTGGGCGTCGGGGTCACCACGACGGAACGGCTGCGGGGCGACTTCAACCGATGCCGGCTCGACCGGCGGCGGACCATCGCCAAGCTTGAAGGGTTTCGGCGGCTCGCTGACCAGTCTCCGCGTGGCCGGCTCGAGGCGCTCCGGCTCAGGCTCCGGGCGCTCGCGGACAAGATGCCACGCAGCGGCGGCAAGGGCGGCGGCCAGCACACGATAGAACAGCGATGCCAGATCGAAACCGACCAGCTCACCGCCATCCAGCCACAGCGACACCAGGCGCCCGAGCACCAGCGCGGTCATGGTGATCATCAGCATCATCAAGGCCGGCCGCGCACGCTCAGGGGCACGCGCGGCCCAGATCAGAAACAGTGCCAACCCCAGTTGCAGGCCACCGTAGTAGACCCGCATGTGGCTGACCGAGGCGCCCTCCATCAGCAGCATGCCGTTCAGATTGGCCATCTCGTAGGGGCGAAACCAGTAAGCCAGGCTCAGACTGGCCATCACCAGCGCCTGCGCGAGCAGAACGAAACGGGCAAAACGCATCGAAAACTCTCCTGATGTGCGACTCGCTATTCCGATTGGCATGGGACTGTCAGACTGCCGGTTTGTTCTGCCCCCGGCCCTTCGGTCGAATCTCCCGCGCGACGTCGATGGTGACAATTGCCCGCCTGCCGCACCTTGGGTATGGGCGCAACCCGGCGTATGGTGGGCCTCTCGCTCGTAGGAGGTTCCCATGCACCGTCTTCTGTTGCTGCTTCCCGTCCTGCTCGCCGGGTTCGCCCAGGCCGCCGAGCCCATCGCCATCGACGTCTATCGTGACCCCAACTGCGGCTGTTGCGAAGCGTGGATCGATCACCTGGAGGACAACGGTTTTTCCGTGAGCGATCACGTGGTCAACGACATGACCTCGGTAAAGATGGAACACGGTATCCCGCACCGCCTCGGTTCCTGTCACACCGGGGTGATCGACGGCAAGTTCGTCGAAGGCCACGTTCCTGCCGCCGACATCCTCAAGCTGCGTGCGCAACCGGACCTGATTGGCGCGGCCGTACCCGGCATGCCGATCGGCTCGCCGGGCATGGAGATGGGCGAGCGCAAGGACGCCTTCAAGGTGATCGGCGTCAGCAATGCGGGCGAGGAACGCGTGCTCTCCGAATACCCCGGCGACTGAGCCATCGCGTCGCTGCGAATGCAGTGCGGTCCGCGCTGCAGCTTTTTCGCGCCGTGCGGGTCTTAACGGGAGGCAGGCGCCGCTTCGGTGTTGCGCCCTCAACCCGTCAACCGTTCAGAAGGACACCCCCATGCGCTGGAAACGAGCCCGACGCAGCGACAACGTAGTGGACGCCAGAGGCCGCAGCGGCATGCGCCTTGGCGGCGGACTGGGCCTGGGCGGCATCGCCATCGTGGTGATCATCGGCCTGCTCTCCGGGCAGGACCCGCTGCAGATCCTCGGCCAGCTGGCCAACCAGAGCGGACCTGCCGTCTCCCAGCAAAGCCAGCCGCCGGCCGGGGATGACCCGCAGACCGAATTCGTCCGGGCGATTCTTGGCGACACCGAAGACACCTGGCGTGCGTTGTTCCAGCAAGCTGGCGCTCAGTATCGCGACCCGACCCTGGTGCTGTTTCGCGGCGGCGTGAACTCGGCCTGCGGCTTCGCCAGCTCGGCGGTGGGCCCGTTCTACTGCCCCGGCGATCAGCAGGTCTATCTCGATCTGCAGTTCTTCGACGAGATGGCCCGGCGCTTCTCCGCCGCCGGCGACTTCGCCCAGGCCTATGTGATCGCTCATGAGGTCGGCCATCACGTGCAGACCCTGCTCGGCGTTTCCCAGCAGATGCAGAGCGCCCGTCAGCGCGGCGCGAAGATGGAAGGCGACAACGGCCTGCTGGTCCGCCAGGAGCTGCAGGCCGATTGCTTCGCTGGAGTCTGGGCCTATCACGCACAGCAACGCCACGACTGGCTGGAAGAAGGCGATCTGGAAGAAGCGCTGAACGCCGCCAATGCCATCGGCGACGACAACCTGCAGAAGCGCAGCCAGGGCCGCGTGGTGCCGGATGCCTTCACTCACGGCACTTCGGCGCAACGGGTGCGCTGGTTCCGTGATGGCTTCGAGCATGGCGATCCGGCGCGCTGCGACACCTTCAAGGCGACGCGGCTGTAATAGACGGCCACGGGAGCCTCGCCAGCAAGGCGCTTCTACGTGGTCATGCGGGTTCTGACCAGATGCACACGACCTGCTGCAGGCGGCGGGAGAACAGGGTTGGCGACGGGCTTGTGCACGACCTGACTCGTGCACGGCCCGAATGCGGCAGCGGCCTCGCCCGCAAATGGCTGTGCGTCGGTGTGCGCCCCGTTCCCCGTCGCGCCGCGCTCAGACCTCGCCCGAAGACAGCAGCCCGTGCAGCACCCGGCAATCCGGAGCATAGAGATCGGCCAGTTCCGGCCATTCGTTGTGCGGCACGTTGACCAGTACGCCACGCGCGCCGGCCGCCCGGGCGCACTCCAGGTCGAAGCGGTAGTCACCGACCATCAGCATCGCCGACGGCGCCACGCCCCAACGTTCCGCCAGATGCAGCAGCCCGCCCGGATGCGGCTTGGGCGGCGCTTCGTCGCGACCGAGGATGTCCTCGGGCAGGAAACAGTCCCCCATGCCGACTGCGTCAAGAGTCACCCTGGCCAGTTCCTGGGCATTGCGAGTGAGCACTCCAAGCCGGCAGCCGCGCTCGCGCAGAGCATGCAGCAGCTCGCGAGCGCCTTCTGCCGGGCGCGCCGCGCAGGCCAGCTCGCGCTCGTGCTCCAGCAGCCAGGCGTGCTTGGCGGCGGCCTCCTCGGCAGGTAGCGCCGCCAGGTGATGGAGGATGTCGTCCTCCTCGGGGATTGCCAGCGCGCGGCGGATCGCGGCGAAATCGTGCACGGCGATCGTCAGGGTGCCGTCCATGTCGAACACCCAGTGACGGACCTCGGCGATCTTCACATCCAATCCTCGCGCACGCGGATCAGCCCTTCCTGCGCCACGGACGCGACCAGCTGGCCCTGGCGGTTGAAGATGCTGCCGCGGGCGAAACCGCGCGCATTGCCGGCCCAGGGGCTGTCGATGGAGTACAGCAGCCAGTCGTCCAGCTTCACCTCACGATGGAACCAGATGGCATGGTCGAGGCTGGCCAGCTGGATGAACTTGCTCCACGAGCTGACGCCGTGCGGCTGCAGCGCGGTGCCGATAAAGCTGAAGTCCGAGGCGTAGGCCAGCAGGTACTTGTGCAGCGCCGGGCTGTCGGGCAGCGCGCCGTCGGCACGGAACCACAGGTGGCGGACCGGTTCGATAGGCTGCGGGTTGGCCGGATCGACCAGCGTGACCGGGCGGATCTCGATGGGCTTGGGCCGGCGCAGCTTTTCCATCACCCGCTCGGGCACCATCGGCGACAGCTTGTGCAGCAGCTCCCACTCGTTGGGCAGATCGTCCGGCCCGACCACGTCCGGCATCGGCAACTGATGCTCGTAGCCCGTTTCCTCGGCCTGGAACGAGGCGATGCCGGTGAAGATGGTCTGGCCCTTCTGGATCGCACTGACCCGCCGCGTGGTGAAGCTGCCGCCGTCGCGTACGCGATCGACGTCATAGACCACGGGCTGGTGCGAGTCGCCGGGGCGCAGGAAATAGCCGTGCAGCGAATGCACATGGCGCTCCGGCGTCACCGTCTGGCTCGCGGCGGAGATGACCTGGCCGAGCACCTGGCCGCCGAACAGCTGGGGAAAGCCGAGGTCCTGGCTCGCGCCACGGAACAGGTTCTCCTCGATGCGTTCCAGGGTCAGCAGGTTGACCAGGGCGTCGAGTATCTGGGTCATTTCGGCATCCTTGATAGGGGGCTCGTACGGGCGCGCCATGTTACGGATTTCGCCGGCAACGCTCCAGCAACAGTGCTCATTGTCGCCAATCGTCCCGCCGCAGCCGGTAGAGCACCTGGGTGTGCAGCGGGTGCTCGGGCGAAACGTCCGGATGACCGAACGTGGTGGCCGGCTCCGGGCGCATGCCGAGCCCTTCCAGCAGTTGCCTGCCCGGTTCGTTGATCTGCGAGACACAGGCCACGACCTCGTCCAACTCCAGCGCGCCGAATGCGCATTTCAGCGCCGTCTGCGCGGCCTCGCGAACCAGACCCTGCCCCCAGTGCTCGCAGGCCACCGCCCAGCGCAGCTCGGCGACCGCGTTCGGCAGCGGCAAGGCGGACCAGACCAGCCCGCAATAGCCGATGAAGGCGCCGTTGTCCTTGCGCTCCAGCGCCCACAGGCCGAAACCATTGCGCAGCAGATGCAGCCTGCTGCGCACCATCAGCGCGGCGCAGTCATCCCGGGACCACCGCGCCGGGTTGTAGCGCATCACCTCCGGGTCGGCACAGAGCCGCACCAACGGATCGAGGTCTTCGTCATGCCAGTTGCGCAGCCGTAGGCGCGTGCTTTCGAGTGCGAGTCGTTCAACCATCCCTGCTCCTTGAGCGCTCCGACGGCCAGCCTGCATACTGTGGCGCACATCCATCGAACACGCGTGGTTCATGTCGCTTCCCCTGGTATTTCACGACGATTACAGCCCGCCATTGCCGCCGGGCCATCGGTTTCCCATGGAGAAGTTTCGTCTGCTGCGCGACCACCTGGTCGCCCTGGGTTTGACCACAGACGCAGCGCTATTGCGCCCCGAGCTGTGCAGCCATGACATTCTGGCGTTGGCGCACGAGCGCAACTACGTCGAGCGCTACTGCAGCGGCGCGATGGGTCGCGACGAGCTGCGCCGCCTCGGCCTGCCCTGGAGCCCGGAGCTGGCGCAGCGCACCGTGCGGGCGGTAGGCGGTTCGCTGCTGGCCGCCGAACAGGCGTTGCAGCATGGCCTGGCCTGCCACCTGGCCGGCGGCACCCACCATGCCCATCACGACCATGCGTCCGGCTTCTGCATCTTCAACGACCTGGCGGTGATCGCGCTCTACCTGCTGGAAAGCGGACGCGTCGGCCGCGTGCTGATCTTCGATTGCGACGTGCATCAGGGCGACGGCACCGCGCGCATCCTGGAGAACGTGGCGGACGCGGTGACCGTCTCGCTGCACTGCGAAAAGAACTTCCCCACGCGCAAGGCCCATAGCGACTGGGACATCCCGCTACCACCCGGCATGGGCGATGAGGCCTACCTCAAGGTGGTTCATGACACCCTGAACTACCTGCTGCCGATCTATCAGCCGGACCTGGTGCTCTATGACGCTGGCGTCGACGTCCACCGCGACGACGCCCTAGGCCTGCTCTCGCTGACCGACGCCGGGCTCGCCGCGCGCGACAGCGCCGTGCTCGATCACTGCCTGGGCCGCGACATTCCCGTGGTCGGCCTGATCGGCGGTGGCTACGACAAGGACCGCGCACTGCTCGCGCGTCGCCACGCGACCCTGCATGTCAGCGCCCACTCGGCCTGGCAGCGCCACGGACTCGGCTGAGCACCCGTCAGCGGCTACAATGCCCGCCCTGCTCGCCTGCCCGGTTGCCGCCATGCCCCAGCCCGCTTCTTCCTTTCGCGTCGCCATCATTGGTGGTGGCCCGGCCGGCCTCATGGCCGCCGAGGTGCTCGGCCAGGCGGGCGTCAGTGTCGATCTGTACGACGCCATGCCCTCGGTCGGCCGCAAGTTCCTCCTGGCCGGGGTCGGCGGCATGAACATCACCCACGCCGAGGACTACTCCGCCTTCGTCAGCCGCTACGGCGAACGCGCGGGCGAGCTGCGTCCGCTGCTGGACGCCTTTACACCCGCCGCGCTGCGCGAATGGATTCACGGGCTGGGTATCGACACCTTCGTCGGCAGTTCCGGCCGGGTATTTCCCACCGACATGAAAGCCGCGCCATTGCTGCGCGCCTGGCTCAAGCGCCTGCGTGAAAACGGCGTACACATTCATACCCGCCAGCGCTGGCTGGGTTGGGACGAGCACGGTGCGCTGCGCATCGCCGGGCCGCAAGGCGAAAGCCTGATCGACGCACACGCCACCCTGCTCGCACTCGGCGGCGGCAGCTGGGCACGACTGGGCTCCGATGGCGCCTGGGTGCCGCTGCTCGCAGCCCGAGGTATTGCCATCGAACCGCTGCAGCCGGCCAACTGCGGCTTCGAGGTGGAAGGCTGGAGCGCCCATCTGCGGGACAAGTTCGCCGGCGCGCCGCTGAAGACGGTCAGCCTCGCCCTACCGGGTAGCGCGCCGCGCAAGGGCGAGTTCGTACTTACCGCGACCGGTATCGAGGGCAGCCTGGTCTATGCGCTTTCGGCACCGATCCGCGAGGCCATCAACCGTGACGGCGGCACCACCGTGCTGCTCGACCTGCTGCCGGATCGCACCCTGGCGCAGGTCGCCAGCGCCCTGGCCAGACCGCGGGGTTCGCAGTCCATGGCCAAGCATCTGCACCGCCAGCTGAAGCTCGATGGGGTCAAAGCGGCGCTGTTGCGCGAGCTGAGCGATGCCGCGTCCTTTCAGGATCCGCAGACCCTGGCCACGGCGATCAAGGCGCTGCCCATCCGCCTGGTCCGCCCGCGCCCGCTGGACGAGGCGATCAGCAGCGCCGGCGGCGTGCCCTTCGAAGCGCTGGATGCCAACCTGATGCTGCAACAGGTGCCCGGAGTGTTCTGCGCCGGGGAAATGCTCGACTGGGAGGCACCGACCGGCGGTTATCTGCTGACCGCCTGTTTTGCCAGTGGCCGAGCCGCGGCCGAGGGAATGCTGCGCTGGCTGCGCGACCACTAGTCACTCGCCGGTTAGGCCGCGCGCTGCTAGCTTCAGTTGCAGAGCACGCCGCAAGCAGTACCCCGCTTGGCGTGCTAGGACGAACACGCGCGAGGCAATATCGATGGCGGTCAACGCAATCCCGGTGGATCAACGTGTCATCGACATCGACTCCAGGCGCTTCGCCTCGATCGAAAAGGCGCTGGTCGAACTGATCACCAACAGCGACGACAGCTACGCCCGACTGGAAGCGGCAGGCGTGGCAGTTTCCGGGCAGATCCTCGTGCAGTACGAGCGTCACAGGCGCGGCGCCCTGCTGGCGGTCACCGATCACGCCCAGGGCATGTCGTTCGCCGCCGCCTGCTCCATTCTCAGCTATGGCGGCGCACACAGCCCGCTGGCGCAGGGCACCGGTGGCGGGCGCGGCTATTTTGGCCGCGGTCTCAAGCAGGCGATCTTCGGCCTTGGCTACGGCTGGCTGGAAACCATCCATGATGGCAGGCTGTCGCGGATCGAGCTGTTCCGCGCCGAGAACGGCGGCTATCTCTACGATGACGGTGGCCAGGATCGCGCGGTGACCGAGCGCGACCGTGGGCGCCTCGGCATTGCCGGCAACGGCACGCGCGTCGCCATCATCATCGAAAGCAGCCAGGTACGTATTGCCCAGTTCAGCGCCCTGACCGAGTCGCTGGCCAACAACATCTATCTGCGCGACGTGCTCGGCCGTCGGCACTTGGAGATGACGCATCTGCGTGACGGCGTCGAGATCGAGCGCAGCGGGCGTACTCGTTTCGAGGAACCGCCGTCACTGTTGTTGCTTGGCCCGGATCTGCCGGGCGAATTCCACTGCGACGGCCAGACCTTTGCCTTCAGCCTGACGCTCAAGCGTGCACTGGACGCACAACTGGTGCCGCGCGGCGACGAGCGCACCAGCGGCCTGCTGGTGCTTTCCGGCACGGCGGCGCTGGATTGCCAGCTGTTCGATTATGAGAACCAGGTCGGCACCGAATACCTGTTCGGCACCGTTCGCTGCGCGGCGCTCAGCGAGCAGCTCGGCCAGGGCGTCGCGGTGATCAGCGACGAACGCGCCGGGCTGAACCTGAAGACACCCTTGGTGGCGGCATTCGCCCGGGCGGTCAGTCAGTTGATCGCCCCGTTCGTGATGGCCGAGCAGGAAAAGCTCAGACACCTGGAACGCGCCACCACCTCCGGGCGCACCGCGCACATGATCGAGCACCTGTTGCAGCGCATGAGCCAGGCGGCGATTCACGACTTCGGCATCGTGGCGCCGGCCAGCACGACGGCAGGCCCTTCCGGCACCGATGTGCGACCAGCCGCACTGCGCTTCAGTACGCCGTTCTACTATCGCCAGCCGAATCATTCGTTTCACGTCAGGCTGCTGATCGACCCGCAGCAGCTTACCGCGGACGCGGTCCTGCAGGTGGACGCCAGCCTCAGCGACGGGCTGAGCATCGATCCTCCGCCCGCGCCTGTTCCGCTACAGGCGCTACGCGACAAGCCGTGCGTGGAGTGGACGGTCAGCGGCCAGTCCGCGGCCGATCATGGCGAGATCGTCGCGCGCGCCGGCAACTACCTGGCCTGGTGCGAGATCGTTATCGCCGAGCACGCGTCGACACATGCTCACCACCACCCGGCGTGGCAACACCATGCTGCCACGCGCCGCCCTTCGCGCGATCACGGCGAGGCCATGTTCACCGGCTACGAGTTCCGCTATCTCGGCGAAGACCAGGACCGCGCCGTCTACAGCCCGGAAGAACGCAAGATCCTGATCAACACCGCGGCACCCACCGTGCAGCTGTACGTCGACGGCCACGGCAACTTCCGCGACTCGGCACGCCTGCTGCTGGCCGAGCTGTTCATGGTCGTGATCGCCGAAGAACTGGCGCGCTGGAAGCTCGGCAGATCGGCGCTGGCCGACGACGTCGCCGCGTTCCATGCCGCCAAGCGCGAGATCATCCGCCGCTACGGCAGCGACATTCACCTGACCTTCATGCGCGGCTGAGGCCAGCTACCCGGCGCGCCGCCTTACATCTTCATCACGATCCGGCCTTCGATGCGACCGGCGCGCATGTCATCGAGGATCTGGTTGATGTTGTCGAGGCTGTCGGTGTGGATGGTCGCCTTGACCTGACCTTCACCGGCGAAGTCCAGCGCCTCCTGCAGATCGGCGCGGGTGCCGACGATGGAGCCGGTGATGCTGATCGCCTTGAGCACCACATCGAAGATCGGCGTCGGGAAGTCTCCCGGCGGCAGCCCCACCAGCGCGACAGTGCCACGCCGCCGGGCCATGCCGATGGCCTGACCGAAGGCACTGTTGGATACCGCAGTCACCAGTACACCGTGGGCACCGCCGATGTCGCGCTGCACCACCTCCACGGGATTCTCCGTACGTGCATTGATGGTCAGGTTGGCCCCCAGACGCTTGGCCAGCTCGAGCTTGGCATCGTCCACATCGACTGCCACCACGTGCAGCCCCATGGCCTTGGCGTATTGCACCGCGACGTGGCCGAGGCCGCCGATGCCCGAGATCACCACCCATTGGCCGGGCCGCGCTCCGGTGACTTTCAGCCCTTTGTAGACAGTGACTCCGGCACAAAGAATCGGCGCAATCTCGTCGAACTCGACGTTCTTCGGCAGGATGCCGACGTAATTCGGGTCCGCCAGCACATACTCGGCATAGCCGCCGTTCACCGAGTAACCGGTGTTCTGCTGGCCTTCACAGAGCGTTTCCCAGCCGGTCAGGCAGTGTTCGCAGCAACCACAGGCGGTGTACAGCCAGGGTACGCCGACGCGATCACCCTCTTTCACGCGCGTGACACCGGCGCCAACAGCGGAGACATGGCCCACACCTTCATGGCCGGGGATAAACGGCAGTGACGGCTTGACCGGCCAATCGCCTTCGGCCGCGTGCAGGTCGGTGTGACACACACCGGAGGCGGCAATCTTCACCAGAATCTGGCCGGGGCCGGGCATCGGCACCTTGACTTCCTCGAGGCGCAGCGGCTCGCCGAAGGCGTGTACCACTGCAGCTTTCATGGTCTGGGTCATGGGCTAGCTCCTTCATGCGGAACGTTCGAGTCTGCATTGGCGCAGACCCGATCAGCCTAGACCCGGATCGATCGTCGCGCGACCCTCTGGACCGCCGGTCGGCGGCGAAGACGCGTGTGTTCCACTACGCCATGACAGGATTGTTGATGTCGGCGCCATCGAGTCTGTGACGGGAGCAGCTGTGGAAACGGCTTCCCCGTTTTCCACCCTGCGCTGCGATCAGCGCTTCTTCGCCGGCTTGCCGCCGCCCAGGCTCGGCACCTTGCGAATCGGCCTGGCGTTGGGCTTTTCGCTCTCGTCGAACCAGTTGCCGAGATGAATCTTGCCCTTGCCGCCGCCGTCCTTGGGCTTTTTCGGTTTCTTCGGCTTCTTGATGATCTGCCCGCCGAGGGTGGTGGTCGCCACGCGATGGTCCGGCACGAAACCAAGCTCGTCGTGGCGCGGCAGCACCTGGTTGATCAGGGTTTCGATGGCCGCCAGCTGATCGACTTCATCGGCACTGACCAGGGAAACCGCCTCGCCCGTAGCGCCGGCGCGGCCGGTACGGCCGATGCGATGCACGTAGTCTTCGGCGACGATCGGCAGGTCGAAGTTGACCACCTGCGGCAGGTCGTGGATGTCCAGCCCGCGCGCGGCGACGTCGGTCGCCACCAGCACCTGCACCTCGCCCGCCTTGAAGCGCTCCAGCGCACGCAGGCGCGAGGCCTGTGGCTTGTCGCCGTGGATCGCATCGCTGGAAATACCCGCAGCCTGCAGCTCGTCCACCAGCTGATCGACGCCCTTGCGCGTTTTGACGAACACCAGCACCTGGCCCCAGCGCTTGTCCGCCAGCAGATGCAGGAACAGCTCGCTCTTGCGTTTCTTGTCCACCGGCACCAGCCACTGCTTGACCGTCTTCGCCGCGGCGTTGCGTGGGCTGACCTCGACCGACAGCGGATCGCGCAGCAGCTCGCGGGCCATCTGCCGGATCGGCTCGGAAAAGGTCGCGGAAAACAGCAGCGTCTGGCGCTTCTTCGGCAGAGCGGAGAACAGCTGGTCCAGCTCGTCGGCGAAACCGAGGTCGAGCATGCGATCGGCCTCGTCGAGCACCAGCGCCTGCAGCTGGTTGAAGCCCATGGCGTTCTGCCGGTAGAGATCGAGCAGGCGACCGGGCGTCGCCACCAGCACATCGATGCCCTTGCGCAGCGCCATCATCTGCGGGTTGATGCTGACCCCGCCGTACACCGCGTAGGTGCGCAGCGGCAGATTCTGCCCATAGACACGAAAGCTCTCGTGCACCTGCTCGGCCAGCTCGCGGGTCGGCACCAGTACCAGCGCGCGTACCGAATTGCTCGCCACCTTGGCGCCTTCCATGGTCAGGCGCTGCAGCAATGGCAGGGCGAAGCCGGCGGTCTTGCCGGTACCGGTCTGCGCCGCCGCCATCAGGTCGCGGCCCTTGAGCACGGCGGGAATGGCTTCGATCTGCACCGGCGTCGGCTTGCGGTAATCGAGGGTTTCCAGGGTCCGCAGCAGCGGATCGATCAGGCCCAGGGAGGCGAAGGTCATGGCAGGCTCGCAGCGCCGTTTCGGCGGGATGAAAAAGGGCGGATTCTAGCAGCAGGCCGGGCACATCGGCTCACCAGCCGATTGCAGGCGGGCCAGGCGATGCCTTGCTGTCACAGTTTCATACGCTGCCGCGCTGGTAGCTGGCCAACGCCTGCCGCAGGATAGGCACAGCGCCGCGGCGCCGTCACATCAACCGCACGGAGACCCTGATGGAAGCGCTGCTCGCCCACGGCCCCTTCGCCGAATTCGCCCTGCTGCTGATCGTTTCCGCGGTGGTCGGCGCGATTGCCGTGAGCCTGCGCCAGCCGCTGCTGATTTCCTACATCGTGGTCGGCATTCTGCTTGGCCCGGCGGTGTTCGGCCCGGTCAACGCCGCCGAGCAGGTCCATCTGCTGGCCGAGATCGGCGTCGCCGTGCTGCTGTTCGTGGTTGGGCTCAAGCTGGACCTCGCGCATATCCGCAATATCGGGCCGGTGGCGCTGGCCACGGGGCTCGGGCAGCTGACCTTCACCATCGTCTTCGGCTTCGCGCTCACGCTGCTGATGGGCAAGAGCACCATGGAGGCGATCTACATCGCCGTGGCGCTGACCTTTTCCAGCACCATCATCATCGTCAAGCTGCTCTCGGACAAACACGAGCTGGACTCGCTGCACGGACGCATCGCCGTGGGTTTCCTGATCGTCCAGGACCTCGCCGTGGTGCTGGCGATGATGACCATGAGCGCCCTGCGCGGCGCCGGCGATGCCGGCTGGGCCGAGGTCTCGGGCTCGCTGCTACTGCGTCTGGCAGGTGCTGCGATCCTGATGTACGTGCTGATGCGCTACGTGCTGCCGCCCCTGGTCAGCCGCATGGCGCGCTCGCAGGAGCTGCTGCTGATCTTCTCCATTGCCTGGGGTACCGGACTTGCCGCGCTGGGCGACTACGTCGGTTTCAGCAAGGAGGCCGGAGCCTTCGTCGCCGGCTTTTCGCTGGCCTCGACGGCCTATCGTGAAGCGATGAACGCGCGCCTGACCGGCATCCGCGACTTCATGCTGCTGTTCTTCTTCATCGACCTCGGTGGCCGGCTCGATTTCTCCACGCTCGGCAACGAGATCCTGCCGGCCATCGCGCTGGCGCTGTTCGTGCTGATCGGCAATCCGCTGATCGTCATGGCAATCATGGGCTACATGGGTTATCGCAAGCGCACCGGCTTTCTCGCCGGGCTGACCGTGGCGCAGATCAGCGAGTTCTCCATCGTTTTCGTTGCAATGGGTATCACCCTTGGCCATGTCGGGCCAGAGGCGCTGGGCCTCACCACGCTGGTCGGCTTGGTGACGATCATGCTCTCGACCTACATGATTCTGTTCTCGCAGCCGCTCTATGAACGGCTGGCACCCTGGCTCGGCGTGTTCGAACGCAAGCGTCCCTATCGCGAACTGGAAGTGGAGGCCCAGGGCAGGCCGCAGGGCCATCCGCGCATCATCATCTTCGGCCTGGGCCGATATGGCTCGCGTCTGCTGCAGCAGCTGGCCGCGGCACGACTGCCGGTGCTCGGCGTGGATTTCGACCCGGAAGCCGTTCGCACGCTGCGCCGCAGCAAGCTGCCGGTACGTTTCGGCGATGGCGAGGATCCGAGTTTTCTCGAATCGCTGCCGCTGCAGCATGCCGAATGGGTGGTCACCAGTTTTCCGCAGTGGGAGGCCAATCGCGCCTTTCTGCATGCGCTCAAGCATGCAGGGTTTCAGGGCAAGATCGCCGGCGTGGTGCGCGACGACCAGCATGGCAAGGCGCTGGATGCAGCCGGCGTCGCCCGCGTACTGAACCCCTTCACCGATGCGGCGGACTTCGCCGCGCGCAGCCTGATCGACGAGCTGGGGCAGAGGCCAAGCCACTGACCCGCGACCGCAAGGGATTCGAGGGCCATCCCGCACACAGTACTGGCAGACCAATGGCATTCAGTGATCGAATGCACAGCCGCTAACTTGCTATGAGTCGGTCCAATCGAGTGCGCCCATGAGTTCGAGCAACACCAGCAGCATCCCTGCCCCAGATGCCTATCCGTGCCACGGCGCCGCCGAGCACGGCGCCTGCCCCAGCTGCGCCAGTGGCGAGCGCCTGGGCTTTCGCTTCAGCTACGCGTTCCAGCCGATCATCGACCTGCACAGCCAGCAGATCTTCGCCCATGAGGCCCTGGTTCGCGGCCCGGATGGCGAGCCCGCACCGACCGTGCTGTCGCAGGTCACCGAGCAGAACCGCTTCCGCTTCGACCAGGCCGGCCGGGTCAAGGCAATCAAGACCGCGTCCAGGCTGGGCATGCAGAGCAAGCTGTCGATCAATTTCATGCCCAACGCGATCTACCGCCCCGAGCTGTGCATCCGCTCGACGCTGGAAGCCGCCCGCGCCCACGACTTTCCCATCGAGCAAATCATCTTCGAGACCGTCGAAGGCGAGCGCATCAACGACGGCAAGTGGCTGACCGAGGTGTTCCGCGAATACCAGCGCATCGGCTTTCTTACCGCCATCGATGACTTCGGTGCGGGCTTTGCCGGGCTAAATCTGCTGGCCGATTTCCAGCCGGACATCATCAAGCTGGACATGGACCTGATCCGCGGCATCGACCAGAGCCGCATGCGTCAGGCCATCGTCCGGGCGACGGTGGGGATGTGTGAGGAGTTGGGTATCAAGGTGATCGGCGAAGGCGTGGAAACCGCCGACGAATGCAGCGCTCTGTTCGACCTCGGCATTCACCTGATGCAGGGCTATCTGTTCAGCCGGCCGCTGTTCGAGGCCTGTGGCCAGGCGGAACAGCTCGCCTGGCCACAGTGAGTTCAGCCGCGCAGCAGCTTGAGCAGTTCCTCTGCCGCCGCTTCCGATGAGGCCGGGTTCTGCCCGGTCACCAGCAGCCCGTCGACCTGCACGTAAGGCGCCCAGTCCGCGCCCTTGCTGTACTGGCCGCCACGCTCGCGCAGGCGGTCCTCGAGCAGGAACGGCACTACATCGGTCAGCTCCACACCCGCTTCCTCGCCATTGGTGAAGCCGGTGACGCGTCTACCCTTGACCAGATACTCGCCATCTTTGCCGCGCACCTCGGTCAGCGCCGCCGGTGCGTGGCAGACCGCGGCCACCGGCTTGTCGGCCTTGACGAAGGATTCGATCAGGGCAATGGAGGTCGGGTTGTCCACCAGGTCCCACAGCGGGCCGTGGCCGCCCGGATAGAACACCGCGTCGAAATCCTCGACAGACACCTGATGCAGACTATAGGTGTTGGCCAGCAGCGTCTGCGCCTCGCCATCCCCGTTGAAACGCTCGGTGGCCTCGGTCTGGGCGTCGGGCTCGTCGCTCTTCGGGTCCAGCGGCGGTTCGCCACCCTCGGGCGACGCGAGCACCACCTGCGCCCCGGCATCCAGGAAGACGTAGTACGGCGCGGCGAATTCCTCCAGCCAGAAGCCGGTCTTTTTGCCGGTGTCACCCAGCTGGTCGTGGGACGTGAGCACGATGAGAATTTTCATGGAGCCTCCTTGTTGAAGCGCGACGTGAACAGTTGAGACTGTAGTCACGGGCACATTGCTCCGCTGCCGAATCACATCCATGAAAAAGGGCGCCGCAGCGCCCTCTAGAACCACCGTTCCGGTCAGATCCGGAAGCTATCCACCAGCTGCTTCAGCCGGCGCGCCTGCTGGTCCAGGTCGCCACAGGCGCGCAGGGTCGACTGCAGGTTCTCCACGCCTTGCTGGTTCAGCGTGTTGATCTCGGTGATATCCATGTTCAGCGACTCGATCACCGCGGTCTGCTCCTCGGTGGCGGTGGCCACCGACTGGTTCATGCCGTCGATCTCGCCGATGCGCTGGGTCACCTCGCCGAGGCGTTCGCCGGCACGGTCGGCGATGGAGACGCTGGACTCACTCTGCCGCTGGCTTTCGGTCATGGTCTGCACCGAAGCGCCGGCACCAACCTGCAGCTGCTCGATCATCTGCTGGATTTCCTGCGCCGAGCTCTGGGTGCGATGCGCCAGGTTGCGCACCTCGTCGGCGACCACGGCAAAGCCGCGTCCCGCCTCGCCGGCCCGCGCCGCCTCAATGGCGGCGTTCAGCGCGAGCAGGTTGGTCTGCTCGGAAATGCCCTTGATCACCTCGAGAATCTGACCGATGTCCACGGTCTTGGCATTGAGCGCCTCGATCTGCCCGCAGGACGCGCTGATCTTCGCCGACAGCTCGCGCATCGCGGCGATGTTCTGCTCCACCACCTGGCGACCGTCTTCGGCCTGATGTCGCGCGCCACTGGCGTGCTGCGAGGCATCTGCCGCGTTGCGGGCGATCTCCTGGGCGGCGGCGCCAAGTTCGTTGATCGCCGCCGCCACGCTGTTGGTGCGACAGGCCTGCTCGTCGGAGTTGGCCATCGATGCGTTCGAAGCGCCGAGCACGCGCTGTGCCACTTCGTTGACCTGCAGCGTGGCCGATGACACCTCGCGGATCGATTCATGGATACGCTCGACGAAGCGGTTGAAGGCGGTCGCCAGCTGACCGAACTCATCCTTGGACTGCACCGCCAGGCGCCGGGTCAGGTCGCCCTCGCCCTCGGCGATGTTGGCCATGGCGCGGCCCATGTCGGTGAGCGGACGCATCAGTACACGAATCAGCATGCCCAGCAGCAGCAGGATGAACGCCACGGCGGCAACCGTGGCGACCAGCGCGGTGGTGCGGAAACTGGTCAGCGCGGCATAGGCCTTGTCACGATCCAGCGAAATACCCACGTACCACTGCACCGAAGGCAGGCCCTTGACTGGGCTGAAGCCGAGGATGCGCGGATTACCCTCAAGCTGCGCCTCGACATAGCCACTACTGAGCGACGGCGTATTCTGCGGGTAAATATCCTGGAGCGACTTCATGACCATCTGCTGATCGGGATGGACCAACACCTTGCCGTCGCCGCTGACAAGAAAGGCGTACCCCATGCCATCAAAATCCAGCGCGTTGAGCATATCCACCAGAGTTTTCAGGCCTAGGTCGCCACCAACTACACCCGTCGCGCCCTGGCCGCTTTTGACCGGGGTTGCGACTGTCACAACCAGCTCGTTCAGCGTGGCATCCAGGTAAGGTTCGGTCAGCGTCGTGCCATCTGCAGACAGCGCATCCTTGTACCAGGGGCGAGTTCTCGCATCGTAGTCGTCCGGCATGGCCTCGTAAGGGCGGAGGATATAGCTGCCATCGGCTCCGCCGAGATAGGTGAACATGAACGTAGAGGTCAGTGCACGTTGTTCGAGCAGACTGCCAACAGACTCTGCCGAGTCATCCCGGCCGATGGTCTGCGCAGCGCTTTCCACCAGCAGGATACGGCCTGACAGCCAGTTCTGAATGTTGTGGGCGGTAACCTCGCCCATTTCCCCCAGGTAGCTTTCGAGGTTGGCGCGAATGGCGCTCCGCTGCAGATAATCGTTATAGAGGGTAAACAGCGCAAAAGTTGCGATCACCACTAACGAGGCGGCCAGCAGAATCTTGTGGCTGAACTTGAGATGACTAGACATTTGAGGCGCATCCGAATGACTGAACGGGGTGCTGGCATCCTGCGCACTGTGCATTCCTTTGATCTCAATCACTTTTTCGGCCGCTCCCAAAGAAACTTGACCTACTAGTCGCAATGCGGATGTTTCCCCATAAAAAACGCCAGCCTGCTGGCTGGCGTTCTTCACGCGAAGGGGCCGCGCCGTGGTCAGCGACCGGCCAGGGCCGGCATCACCCGCGGACGCAACATCTCGCCAAGCACCGCCAGCGCACCGATCGCTCCGGCGATCCAGTACCAGCGCTGCAACGGGTCGAAGCCCAACCAGCCAAGGGCATGCAGGAAGACCATGAGGATCAGCACTGGACAGACATAGCGAACCATGAACAGCCACAGCGCGTAGCCCAGCGGCGGCAGGTTCAGCTCGTCGCGCATGATCTCGCTGCGCAGCGCGTAGCCGGCCAGCAGCACGGTGAAGATCCCGCCCAGCGGCATCATCCAGCGCGAGGTCAGGTAATCCAGCCAGTCGAAGAAGTTCTTGCCCATCGGCGTCCAGCCCGACATCAGGTTGAACGAGAGCATCGCCAGCAGGCTGATCACCAGCAGCACCACGCCGGAACCCATTGCCGCCTTGATCCGCGAGATGCCGTGCTTCTCGTTGAGGTAGGCGACGGTTGCCTCGATCATGGAGATCGCCGAGGTCAGCGCGGCGATCGACACCATGGCGAAGAACAGCACGCCGAAGGCGGTGCCGAACGGCATCTGCTGGAAGGCCAGTGGCAGGCTCATGAAGATCAGACCCGGGCCTGCAGTCGGGTCCATGCCGTTGGCGAAGATGATCGGGAAGATCGCCAGGCCCGCCAGCAGCGCGACGCAGGTGTCGGCGATGGCGACCATGAAGGTGGTGCGGGCGATGGACTGGTCATCCGGGATGTACGAGCCGTAGGTGAGGATCGCACCGGAAGCCAGGCTGAGGGTGAAGAATGCGTGGCCAAGCGCGGCCAGCAGCGCCTCGCCGGTGATCTTCGAGGTATCGAAGCTGAACAGGAAGGCGAAGCCCTGATCGAAGCCGCCGCTGGTGACCGCGTAACCCACGAGGATCAGCAGCAGCACGGCCAGCCCCGGCATCATCCAGCGCACCGCGTTCTCGATGCCCTTCTGCACGCCCTTGGCGACGATCCACAGCGTCAGCAATGCCACCAGCAGGCTCCAGCCGCCAAGTTCCCACGGGTTGGAGTTGTGCGCCTCGAACACGCCACCCAATGCCTCAACGCTGGTCGCCGCCAGGGAGCCGTCGAGCATCTTCACCGTGTAGGCGAAGGCCCAGCCGGCGACCACGACATAGAAGCAGAGGATCAGGAAGCCGGCCGTCATCGCCATGCCGCCAACCGCCTTCCACAGCGGGTTGCCGTTGTTCTCGCGGACTACCCGGCCGATGGCGTCGATCGGGCTGCCACGGCCGCGGCGACCGATGGCGATCTCGCACATCATTACCGGTACGCCGATGGCGAGGATGCACAGCAGGTACATCAGTACGAAGGCACCACCGCCGAACTCGCCGGTGATGTAGGGGAATTTCCAGATGTTGCCCAGGCCCACGGCGGAGCCGGTTGCCGCGAGGATGAAGCCCCAGCGCGACAGCCAGAGGTTCTTCGGTTTTTCACGAGTCATACGTCACCTGTTTGTTGTTATCTGTGACGGGATCGGGACCGTCGCGCAGGGCGCGACGGCGTGCAAGGCGAATTCAGTCGTTCATTGAGCGTCGGGCTGCACCTCCGGCGCGGCCTGCTGGAAGGCCGGAAGCGTCTCGCAGCGTGCAACGATCTCGAGAATGCGTGGATACGCCGCGAGGTCACAGGCAAAACGGCGCGCATTGTATACCTGCGGCACCAGGCATGCCTCCAGATAACCTGGCCGATCTTTCAGGGAAAGCCTGCCATCGAAACATTCCAGGCCCGCTTCCACGGCGGCGAGACCCTGACCGACCCAGTGCTGATACCACGCGTTCCTGGCCTCGTCGTCGACACCCAGTTCGGCGGAGAGGTACTGCAACACACGCAGGTTGTTCAGCGGATGGATCTCGCAGGCGATGTGCATGGCCAGGGCGCGCACCTGGGCGCGGCGAACCGGATCGTCCGGCAGCAGCGCCGGCACCGGGAACACCTCGTCGAGGTATTCCAGAATCGCCAGCGACTGGCTGATGCGTGCCCCACCGTTGGCTTCGTCAACTAGCAACGGCACCAGCTGCTGCGGGTTGAGGGCGCGGTAATCGGCCGCACGCTGCTGGCCGCCATCCTTGACCAGATGCACCGGCACCTGCCGGTAGGCCAGCCCCTTGAGGCTCAGCGCGATGCGCACCCGGTAGGCGGCACTGGAGCGCCAGTAACCGTAGAGCGTCAGCTCAGTGCTCATAGCGCTCGACCTGCTGATCGATAGCACCAAAGATGCTCTGTCCGGCGGCGTCGAACATCTCGATGCGCACCCGATCGCCGAACTTGAGGAATGGCGTCTTCGCCTCGCCGTGCTCGACCACCTCGAGCATGCGCTTCTCGGCCAGGCAGGACGAGCCAGCGCTGCGGTCGTAGTTCGACACCGTGCCCGAGCCGATGATGGTGCCGGCGCCCAGTGGACGGGTGCGCGCGGCATGGGCGACCAGGGTCGGGAAGTTGAAGGTCATGTCGGTGCCGGCATCCGGCTGGCCGAACAGCTCGCCGTTGATGTGCGAAACCAGAGGCCGATGCACCTTGCCGTCGCGCCAGGTTTCGCCCAGCTCGTCCGGCGTCACCGCCACCGGCGAGAAGCTCGACGACGGCTTGCTCTGGTAAAAGCCGAACCCCTTGGCCAACTCACCGGGAATGAGATTGCGCAACGAGACGTCGTTGACCAGCATCAGCAGCTGGATGTGCGCGGCCGCCTCGGCCGGCGTCGCACCCATGGGCACGTCGCTGGTGATCACTGCCAGCTCGCCTTCCAGATCGATGCCCCAGGCCTCGTCGGCCAGGCGGATCGGGCTGTGCGGCGGGATAAAGGCATCGGCGCCGCCCTGGTACATCAGCGGATCGTGCCAGAAGGACTCCGGCATCTCGGCGCCACGCGCCTTGCGCACCAGCTCGACGTGATTGACGTAGGCGCTGCCATCGGCCCAGTGATAAGCGCGCGGCAGCGGGCTGTGGCAGGCGCCTTGGTCGAAGGCGAATGCGCCCTCCTCCAGCCCGTCGTTGAGGCGCTGGTAGACCGCTTCCAGCTTCGGCTTGCAGTAGTTCCAGTCATCCAGCGCGGCCTGCAGCGTGGCGGCGATCTGCGGCACTTTCACCGCCTGGGCGAGATCGCGGGAAACGACGACGAGCACGCCGTCGCGGCCCTGGTTGAGGGTTGCGAGTTTCATCAGGATTCCTTGCCCGGCGCACGCCAGGAGTTGACGTATTCGGGGACATCGACGGCTGCGGCGGCTTCGCCGACTTCCAGCGCGCGGCGGGTGTCGATCATCACCGCCACCTCGTCGGCAAAGGTTGCCGGGTCGGTGCTGGCCTTCTTCAGTGCCTTCGGGTGCGGCCCGTGGGGGAAGCCGCAGGGGTGGAAGGTCACCATGCCCTGCTCGATGTTGTCGCGGCTGAAGAAGTTGCCGCGGTGGTAGAACAGCACTTCGTCGTAGTCGTCGTTGTTGTGGAAGAACGGCACCTTCAGCGCACCCGGATCGGATTCCACCGGCCGCGGCGTGAAGGTGCAGACCACGAAACCGTTGGCGACGAAGGTGGTGTGCGCCGACGGCGGCATGTGATAGCGATGGCTCATCAGCGGGCGGATGTCGCGCCAGTTGAGCCGTACCACGGTGTTGTCGCCGTGCCAGCCGACCACGTCCAGCGGGTTGTACGGGTAGGTCACGGTGGTGATCTGGTCTCGCCGCTTGATGCGGATTTGCCAGGGGTTCTCGTCCTGCTGCGCGCGAAAGGCGTCGTCCAGCCGCGGATGGTCGAGCACCGCGGCGTCAAAGATGGCATGCGGGCCGACCAGGCCTTTTTCCGGCAGCTGGTAGGCGCCGTCGGTGTTCTCGATCAAGAGCATGAACACCGGCTGCGTCACCTCGATGCGCCAGGCGGTGCCGCGCGGGATCATCAGGTAGTCGCCGTCGCGGAATTCCAGGTGGCCGAAATCGCAGTACAGATGCCCGGCGCCCTCGTGGATGAACAGCAGTTCGTCACCATCACCGTTGCGCACCAGGTGGCGCATGGCGCCGTTGGTCTTCCACAGGCGCAGCTTGACGTCGGCGTTGTGCAGCGCCAACGGCGCCTGCAGCGGGCAGTCGCCTTCGCTGGGGATGTGGTTGAAGTTGAAGGCATGCGGGCGAAGCGGGCCTTCCCAGTCGATCCAGCCGGTCGGCGGATGCTTGTGATGCAGGTGCGAAGCCGGGCCGAAGAAGCCTTCGCGGCCCATTTCGCGCTCGTAGGTACCCTGCGGAAAATCGCAGTGCGCCTGACGCGAACTCTCACCCTCGCGGATGGGGAAACTGATCCATTTGCGGCTCATGTGCCTCTCCTCGTGATACCGCGTGATCTCAATGGCGCTGCGGTGGTTGTCGATGCGTAGGGTGGAAGACTGCGAAGCATCTTCCACGCGTCTGTGTCGGCCACGCGTTCATGTCGGCCTACCGAAACGCGTGGATGTGCTTCGCGACATCCACCCTACGCAACCCCACCTCGACGCCGGACTTACTCGTCCGCCTTGATCACGCCGCGGCGCAGCTGGTCTTCCTCGATGGATTCGAACAGCGCCTTGAAGTTGCCTTCGCCGAAGCCCTGGTTGCCCTTGCGCTGGATGATCTCGAAGAAGATCGGGCCGATCACCGTGTTGGTGAAGATCTGCAGGAGGATGCCGTCGTCCCCCGGCGCGCCGTCGATCAGCAGGTTCAGCTCGCGCAGCACATCGGTTGGCTCGCCATGGCCAGCGACGCGGGTATCGACCTTCTCGTAGTAGGTCGCGGGGGTTGTCATGAAATCCACGCCGTTGGCACGCAGGCGGCGCACGGTCTCGTAGATGTCGTCGGTGGACAGCGCGATGTGCTGGATGCCCTCGCCGTGGTATTCGCGGATGAATTCCTCGATCTGCGATTTGTCGTCGGCCGACTCGTTGATCGGGATGCGGATCTTGCCGCAGGGCGCGGTCATGGCACGGGAGAACAAACCGGTCAGCTTGCCTTCGATGTCGAAGTAGCGAATCTCGCGGAAGTTGGCGATGCGCTCGTAGAAACCGGACCAGACATCCATCTGCCCGCGCTTGACGTTGTGGGTCAGGTGATCGATGCACATCAGGCCGACGGCGTTGTCGTTCGGCGTACGGCCTTCGATGTACTCGAAGTCGACGTCGTAGATGCTCTTGTCGCCGTAGCGGTCGACGAGATACAGCAGCGAGCCGCCGATGCCTTCGACGCAGGGGATGTTCAGCTCGCCGAAGTTGGCGTGGCTGCCGACCAGCTTGGCGCCCTGGGATTCGACGTAGGCGGCGGCCTGCGCGGCATTCTTCACCCGGAAGGCCATGGCGCAGGCGCTCGGGCCGTGCTTCTCGCCAAACTCGCGCACATGCCCGGTGGGGCTGCCGTTGAGCACGATGTTGATGTCGTGCTGCTGAAACAGCCAGACCTCCTTGGAGCGGTGCTTGGCGGTTTCGGTAAAGCCCATCTGGGTGAACAGCGCGCGCAGCTGCTCGATGCCTTCGGCATTCGGCGCGGTGAATTCGACGAACTCGAAGCCGTCGGTACCGATGGGATTGTGCTGTTCGATCTTGTTCACGGCGTTCATATCGCCTCCTGATTATTGTTGTGAGGACTGCCGCTGCACGGCTTGGCTGGCCCCATCACACCCCAGGCCAGGGCAGCGAACAATGCTGTTTACGGGCACGGAAAGCGGCTGGCGCCATCCCCGCCGTCAGGTTTTCCTTACATCGCCTTTTTTGCTGAAAAGCCTGGCCCAGCGGCTTGCCAGGCGTAACGAAAAGCTGACAGCGTGGTGCGACAAGCTGCCGCACATGTATTCCAGGCGCCCGAGGCGAAAAAAAAGGTGGGCTGAAGCCCACCCTACGAGAACCCGTTAAGGGCCTGACTCGCAGGGCAGGCTCCGAGCCCACCAAAGGGACTTCGAACGAAGCCCACGGCACACTTTAGAGTGGGCTTCGGCCCACCAAGCGCAAGAGCCGACTGCACACGGTAGGGTGGGCTTCAGCCCACCGCCCCGTCGACCCAGCCTGCTAGATCAGCCCGAGCAGGTTGAGGAATACCAGCACGATGGCCACCGGCGTGCCGTAGCGCAGCAGCTTCCACCAGGCCTGGAACAGCCCGGCGTTGCGAATGCCGATCGCGTCGCTGACCACCTGTTTTTGCAGCACCCAGCCGGTGAACAGCACCGTACCGAGCCCACCCAGCGGCATCAGCCAATTGGTGGTGAGGTAGTCCAGGGTGTCGAAGAAGGTCTTGCCGAACAGCTGGTAGTCCGCCCAGTGGTTGAAGGAGAACACGCTGCCCAGGCTCAGCAGCCAGAGCACCAGACCGCTGCCCAGCACCGCCTTGGTCCGGCTGATGCCGAAGCGCTCGGTGAGCCACGCGATGCTCGGCTCGGAAAGCGAGATGGCCGAGGTCAGCGCGGCGATCACCAGCATCACGAAGAACAGCCCACCGACGACCTGCCCCAGTGGCATCTGGCCGAAGGCGATCGGCAGGGTGACGAAGATCAGCCCCGGCCCGGCCCCAGGTTCCAGCGCGTTGCCGAACACCAGCGGGAAGATCGCCAGGCCTGCCAGCAGCGCCACCGCGGTATCGGCCAGCGCCACCAGAATCGAGGTCTTGGCGATCGAGGTGCCTTCCGGCAGATAGGAGCCGTAGACCATCATCGCGCCGCAACCGAGGCTCAGGGTGAAGAAGGCATGGCCAAGGGCGACCAGCACGCTCTGCGCAGTCAGCGCGGAGAAGTCCGGCACGAAGAGAAACTGCAGCGCCTGGGCGAATTCGCCTTCGATGGCGGCATAAACAACCAGCACCAGCATCAGCACGAATAGTCCGGGCATCAGAAAACGCAGCGAACGCTCCAGCCCACCGCGCACGCCGAAACCGACGATCAGCATGGTCGCGGCCAGCACCAGCGTGGCGCAAACCACCAGGCGCAGCGGGTCCGCCAGCAGCGCGCCGAACAGCTCGCCACTGGCCTCACCGCTGACGCCGGTGAAACCGCCGCTGAAAGTCGCCGGCACATAGGCCAGCGCCCAGCCAGCCACCACCAGATAGAAACTCAGAATGAGAAAGCCGGTCAGCCCGCCGAGCCAGCCGACCACGCGCCAGCGCGAACTGGCCCCGGCTTCGCGAGCCAGCCGGGCCACGGCGCCATCAGGATTCGCCCGACCGCGGCGGCCGATCATCACCTCGGTCATCAGCAGCGGAATGCCGATCAGCAGGATGCAGGCGAGGTAGACCAGAACGAAGGCGCCGCCGCCGTTCTGCCCGGTCACGTAGGGGAATTTCCAGATATTGCCCAGGCCCACCGCCGAGCCGGTGGCGGCGAGGAAGAACACCCAGCGGGAGGACCACAGGCCGCGGCTGGCGTTGTCTTGGATGCGTGCGCGCGCGCCGGCGAAGGTGCCGGCCGCGAGGCTGGTTTTATCGGTCATTGCGGATTCCTGCTTGTTGTTTTTGTCAGGGATGGTGCGAACGAACGGAGCGGGCACGGCGCTGGCGATCAGAACCGGCCGCCCCGCTCAGTGAAGGCCGGCACGCCCAGGCGACCGGCCGTCAGGACTCATGAAGCCTGGCGCTTGAGTGCCTCGGCCTGCGGTACGCCGGCGGCGTGCAGGCGCTCCAGCGCCAGGCGATCGGCGATTACCGAGGTCGGCTCACCGCTGGCAGCGGAGCGGGTGAATATCTCGCGCAGGGTATCGCCGATGGCGTTCACATGAGCGTCGATCTGCGCGGCGCTGCCGCCGGTGCGCTGGTAGTAGACGTCGATGATGCCGCCGGCATTGATCGCATAGTCCGGCGCGTAGAGCTGGTTGCGCCGCTGCAGTTCGATGCCGATCTCGGCGGTGGCCAGCTGATTGTTGGCCGCCCCGGCGATCACCGGGGCGCGCAGCACTTCCAGGGTCTGCTCGTTGAGGATGCCGCCCATGGCGCAGGGCGCGAAAACGTCCACGTCCAGGCCGTAGATGTCCTGCGGGCGCACCACGTTGGCGCCCACTTCCTCCATCGCCTGCTTGACGTTGGCATCGAAGATGTCCGCCACCCACAGCTCGGCGCCAGCCGCCTTCAGGTGCCGCGCCAGGCCCAGGCCGACATGACCAACACCCTGGATCGCCACCTTCAACCCGGTCAGATCGTCGCGACCGAGGCGCTGGCGCACCGCTTCCTTGAGGCCGACGAACACGCCATAGGCGGTGGATGGCGACGGGTCGCCGCTGGCGATGCTGCCATCCAGCGTGGTGCGTGGCGTGGCGCCGACCACATGACGGGTGCGCTGGGCGAAGGCCTGCATCTCGGCATCGCCGGTGCCGGAGTCGGCGGCGGTGATGTAGCGCCCGCCGAGGCTGTCGACGAAATCACCCATCGCATGCAGCAGCGCCTGGCTCTTGCCGGTGTGCGGGTCACCGATGATCACCGCCTTGCCGCCGCCGAGCTTGAGTCCGGCCAGCGAGGATTTCAGCGTCATCCCGCGCGACAGGCGCAGCACATCGCGCAGGGCGTCGTCGTCATTGGCGTAGGGAAACATCCGACAGCCACCCAGCGCCGGACCGAGGCGCGTGTCGTGGATGGCGATGATGGCTTTCAGACCCGACACCTGGTCATGACAGAAGACCACCTGCTCGTGGCGATCGAAGTCGGGGTGAGCGAAGACGGACATTTGGGTTACCTCGTTCTTGTTGGTCTGATGCTCTGCAGCCAGCAGAGCCTTGTTGTCTGGTACCGGGGCCACCGCTATTCGGGCGATCCGGGCCGCGAAAAACTGGCTGTCAGGCGTTACTCCTGCGCCAGTAACTTCGCGGCCATCGCGCTAGGCCGCAGGCTGGAACAGCCGCACGCTCTGCACCTCGTCGCCCTTGGCCAGCTGCTCGCGGAGCAACTTCTCTTGCTGGCGGGCCTTGGCAATGGAGCGCTCCTTCACCGGGCCGTAGCCGCGGATCTGTTCCGGTAGCGCGGCGATGGCCACGGCGGTGCGGTAGTTGGTCGGCTTGAGCTGGGCCAGCAGCTCGTCCACGGTTTTCTCGTACTCGCTGATCAGCTGGCGCTCGACGCGGCGGTCGTGGCCATAGCCGAACGGATCGAGCGGCGTACCGCGCAGGAAGCGGAACTTGGCCAGCACGCCAAACAGGTTCAGCACCCACGGCCCCAGCTCGCGCTTGCGCGGTTCACCGGTGACGGGGTCACGCTTGGCCAGCCAGGCTGGGGCGAGGTGAAACTGCAGCTTGTAGTCGCCCTCGAACTGCGCTTCGAGCTGCTGGCGGAATTCCGGCTCGCTGTACAGCCGCGCTACCTCGTACTCGTCCTTGTAGGCGAGGAGCTTGAAGTAGTAGCGCGCGACGGCCTTGGACAGCGCCAGATCGTCCGCGCTATCGGCGTCGCGCACGCGCTCGACCAACTGGCGATAGCGGCGCGCCAGTCCGGCACTCTGGTAGCGGGTAAGGAAGTCCACGCGCCAGTCGACGATCTCTTCCAGGGTCTTGCAGATCGGTTCGACCATATCGACGGGGCGTGCCAACTGCTCCACCGCTTCACGCTCGAGCACGGCACGGCGGCCCCAGCGGAAGGCCTGCAGATTCAGCTTGGCGGCAACGCCGTTGAGCTCGATAGCCTTCTCTATGGCCTCGGCGCTGATCGGCAGCAGCCCCTGCTGATAGGCGAAGCCGAGCAGGAACAGGTTGGTGGCGATGCTATCGCCGAGCAGTCGCGTGGCGAGGCGGGTGGCGTCGACGAAGTGGGTCTTCTCGGCACCGACCGCCGCGCTGATGGCCTGCCGCATGGCGCCGCCGGGCACCTGGGCGTCGGGGTTGCGGGTGAACTCGGCGGTGGCCGATTCGTGGCTGTTCACCACGGCGTTGCTGATCTGCTCGTTGAGGCGGGTCAGTGACTCGTCGCCCGCCGTGACAATCAGGTCGCAGCCGAGCAGCAGATCGGCCTCACCGGCGGCGATGCGCACGGCGTAGATGTCGCTCTGCTTCGCGGCGATGCGCACGTGGGTGGTCACCGGGCCGAACTTCTGCGCCAGGCCGGCCTGGTCGAGCACCGTGCAGCCCTTGCCTTCCAGATGCGCGGCCATGCCGAGCAGCGCGCCAAGGGTAGTCACACCGCTGCCGCCGACACCCGGAATCAGCACGTTCCATGGACGATCCAGCGTTGGGTGCAGCGGCTCGGGCAACGTCGCCGCCTCGATACCGCCAGCCACGGCTTCGGGCTTGCGCAACCCGCCGCCATGCACGGTGACGAAGCTCGGACAGAAGCCCTCGACGCAGGAGAAGTCCTTGTTGCAGGCGTTCTGGTCGATCTCGCGCTTGCGCCCCAGTTCGGTTTCCAGCGGCAACACGGCGAGGCAGTTAGACTTCTCACCGCAGTCGCCGCAACCCTCGCAGACCGCCGGGTTGATAAAGGCGCGCTTGGCCGGGTCTTCCAGCTTGCCGCGCTTGCGCCGACGACGCTTCTCGGTGGCGCAGGTCTGGTCGTAGATGATCACCGAGACGCCCTTGAATTCGCGCAACTCGCGCTGCACGGCATCCAGTTCGCGGCGGTGATGGAAGCTGGTGATTGGCGCGAAGGTATCGCGGGTCGGGTACTTGTCCGGCTCATCGCTGACCAGAGCGATGCGTTTGACGCCTTCGTGGAAGATCTGCCGGCTGAGCTGGTCGACGCGCAGCTCGCCGTCGATGGGCTGGCCGCCCGTCATGGCCACAGCATCGTTGTAGAGAATCTTGTAGGTCACGTTCACGCCGGCCGCGACGGCCGCACGCACGGCCAGGCTGCCGGAGTGAAAATAAGTGCCGTCGCCGAGGTTCTGGAACATGTGCGGGGTGTCGGTGAACGGCGCCTGGCCGATCCAGTTGACGCCCTCGCCGCCCATCTGGGTAAAGGTCTCGGTGCGCCGGTCCATCCACTGCACCATGTAATGACAGCCGATGCCGGCCGAGGCACGGCTGCCCTCGGGCACCTTGGTCGAAGTGTTGTGCGGGCAACCGGAGCAATAATGCGGCGTGCGCACGGTGCTGTAGCTGCGCGCGGCCAGGGCCTTCTCCTTGGCATCGAGGAAAGCCAGGCGGGTGAGGATGCTTTCGCTGGTGTAAATCGGCGCGAGGCGCTTGGCGATCACCCGGGCGATCATCGCCGGGGTCAGCTCGGAGAGATTCGGCAGCAATGAATTGCCCTGCTCGTCGAATTCGCCGACCACCCGCGGGCGCTTGCTGACCGGCCAGTTGTAGAGCTGCCCAGTGAGCTGGTCTTCGATGATGCTGCGCTTCTCCTCGACCACCAGAATCTCGTCCAGCCCCTGGGCGAACTCGTGCACCGAGACCGGCTCCAGCGGCCAGCTCATGCCGACCTTGAGCACCCGCAGGCCGACCGAGGCGCATAGCGCTTCGTCGAGGCCGAGGTCATCCAGCGCCTGGCGCACGTCGAGATAGGACTTGCCGGTGGTGATGATGCCCATGCGCGGATTCGGCGAATCAAGCATCACCCGGTTGAGGTTGTTGGCGCGGGCGAAGGCGCGCGCAGCGTAAATCTTGTACAGATTGAGGCGCTTTTCCTGGGCCAGCGGCGGGTCCGGCCAGCGGATGTGCACGCCGTCCTCGGGCAGTTCGAAATCTTCTGGGATGCGCGTTTGCATGCGCAGCGGATCGACTTCCACCACGGCGGAAGAATCGACGTTCTCGGCGATGGTCTTCAGTGCCACCCAGCAGCCGGAGTAGCGCGACAGTTCCCAGCCGATGATGCCGTAATCGAGAATTTCCTGAACGTTGGCGGGGTTCAGCACCGGAATCGAGGCGGCGATGAAGGCATGCTCGCTCTGGTGCGGCAGCGTCGAGGACTTGCAGCCGTGGTCGTCACCCGCCAGCAGCAGCACGCCGCCGTTGGGTGCAACACCTGCCGCATTGCCGTGCTTGAACACGTCACCGGCGCGGTCGACCCCCGGGCCCTTGCCGTACCACATGGCGAACACGCCGTCGTACTTGGCGCCGGGGAACAGGTTGGTCTGCTGGCTGCCCCACACCGCGGTGGCGGCCAACTCTTCGTTGACGCCCGGCTGGAAGTGGATGGCGTGTTGCTTGAGGTAGTCGCGGGCTTCCCAGAGGCTCTTGTCCAGCCCGCCCAATGGCGAGCCGCGATAGCCGGAGATGAAGCCACCGGTATTCAAACCACGAGCCTGATCACGCTGATGCTGCAGCATCGGCAAGCGGGTCAGCGCCTGGGTGCCGGTGAGGTAAAGATGACCGGTTGCAAGCCGGTACTTGTCGTCCAGACGGATCTCGGCCAGAGACATGGGGCGCTCCTAATTTGTTGTTATCGGAGTCAGGGTTGCGTTGTTCGCTACCCGCCTGACGCAGTCATGGAGAAACCGCACGGTTGTCTCTCCACGCCGGCAATCGGCAGGGGATCACCCCACCGTCGCGTGTCGATTAACAGTCTGGCCGTGACGAAGAGAGATTTTCTTTCTACTTTTGCGGTAGAACAGCGCTTCTGTGCATGACCCATTCGCTAACAACAAGAAAACAGGCACGACCATGCAGACTTCGCCCCTAAGCAGCATCGATCGCAAGATCCTCCTTCTGCTGCAACACAACGCCGATCTCTCCGCGGCGGAAATTGCCGAGAAGGTCGAACTGTCGCAATCGCCGTGCTGGCGACGCATCCACCGCATGCAGGAGGAGGGGCTGATCGAGCGCAAGGTCGCCCTGCTCAACCCGAAGAAACTCGGGCTGAACATGACAGTGTTCGTCAACATCAAGCTCTCGGCCCACGGGCGCAGCAACCTCGACGAGTTCGAGCGGGCGGTGGTGGGTTACCCCGAGGTATTGGAGTGCCACACCATGGCTGGCGAGTCGGATTACCTGCTCAAGGTGGTGGCGCGCGATATCGACAGCTACGAACGCTTCCTGCGCGACCAGCTTTTGCAACGCCCCCACGTGCAGGAGGCGCACTCGCATATCGCCATGAGCGAGGTGAAGCGGACCACGGAGTTGCCGCTGGATTGAGCCTACAGACCGGGTTCGCGGCGGGCGGAGGACAAGGCGGAGCCGTTATCCACCCTACGAGCGAAGCAGCCGCACGAGGGAATGAAAGCGTAGGGTGGAAAACGGCCAGAGCCTTTTCCACGCGTCCACCAAGATCGCCTCCGACACCGTCCCAGACATCCGCATGCGTCGGGCCTGGTTACGGTGAATAAGGCTTCGCCGTTATCCACCCTACGCACCGACGCACCGCTTGCACGCCTACTCCTCCGGTATCCCTTCCAGCCGCGCGTCCCGTCCGATCTCCCGCTCAGCGAACCAGCCCTGATCCATCTCCAGCGCATAACGTGCCGGCCGCTTCGAACAACGAATCTCGGTATTGAACGGCTCCAGATCGATCACATCGACCAGAACGCCGTCCTCATCGAAGAACGCCGCGGACAACGGCAGCGGCGTGTCCTTCATCCATAGGCAGTGCCGGCGCACTTCATCAAAGCGGAACAACATGCCGCTGTCGCTGGCAAGTTCACTACGCCCCATCAGACCACGCTGGCGCTGCAAGAAGGTATCCGCATATTCGGCCTGGAGTTGATGCCCGCCAAGCTGCAGCCGCAACGGCTCGGCGGGCTGGGCGGTGGTCGCGACGGCCATCAGCGATAGCAGCAACGCAATACGCATAAAGCAATCTCCTGAGACCGGGTACGGCGGAACAGCCGGCCGCCGCCGCACTCATAAGCGAAACGCCGCACCTGCGCGGCGACATAACGACAACAAGGGAGAACCCCATCGTGCTCAACAGAATAACCGCGGTCAGCGTCTACCTGGTGCAACGCTTCCTCCCCTCGCCCTTCGTCTTCGCCATCCTGCTCACACTGATCGTGCTGATCGCCGCCATGCTCAGTACCGGTCAGGGCCTGCCGGCGATGGCGCAGCACTGGGGCAACGGCTTCTGGAACCTGCTGGCCTTCACCATGCAGATGTCGCTGATCCTGGTCACCGGCCATGCCTTGGCACGGGCGCCGGCGATCAACCGACTGCTCGACCGCATGGCCCGCATCCCGCAGTCCCCGGGCCAGGCCATCGTGCTGGTCACGCTCGTCGCGTTGGCCGGTTCCTGGATCAACTGGGGTTTCGGCCTGGTCATCGGCGCGGTCTTCGCCCGCGCGCTGGCGCGTCAGGTGCGCGGCGTCGACTACCCGCTGCTGGTGGCTTCGGCCTACTCCGGCTTCCTGATCTGGCACGGCGGCTTTTCCGGCTCGATTCCGCTGTCGCTGGCCAGCGGTGGCGCCGATCTGGAAAAGATGACCGGTGGCGCACTGACCGAGGCCATCGGCGTCGGCCAGACGCTGTTCGCCTCCTACAACCTGATCATCATCGCCGTGCTGGTGGTCGGCCTGCCGCTGCTGAACTGGGCCATGCAGCCGAAGACGCCGAAAGTGGTCGACCCGGCGCTGCTGGAGGAACCCCAGCCAAGCGACATCCCGCGGGAGACCGCTACCCAGCGCCTGGACGACAGCCGCACCCTCGGCCTGATCATGGTCGCGCTGGCGGTGCTGTTCTTCTACCGGCACTTCAGCGAGAACGGCCTGGCGTTGAGCCTGAACATCGTGATCTCGATCTTTCTCTTCACCGGCCTGCTGATGCATGGCACGCCGGAGCGCTACATGCGCGCCATCGAGGAGAGCATTCGCGGCATCGCCGGCATCGTCGTGCAGTTCCCTTTCTACGCCGGGATCATGGGGATGATGGTCGGCGCCAATGCGGCCGGCGTATCGCTCGGCCGACAGGTCACTGACACCTTCGTAACCTGGTCGACGACCGAGAGCTTCCCGGTGCTGGCCTTTCTCAGTGCCGGGCTGGTCAACGTCTTCGTGCCCTCCGGTGGCGGCCAGTGGGCAGTGCAGGGGCCGATCATGCTGCCGGCTGGCGCCGCGCTCGGCGTGGCACCGGAAGTCACGGCCATGACGATCGCCTGGGGCGATGCCTGGACCAACATGATCCAGCCGTTCTGGGCGCTGCCGCTGCTGGGCATCGCCGGGCTCGGTGCCCGCGACATCATGGGCTACTGCCTGCTCTGCCTGGTGTTCTCCGGCGTGGTGATCGCCGGCGGGCTCTATTTCCTGACCTGAGGCCGGAGCATTCCGGACGGCGACGTTGTCCGGAATGCTGGACCGCACTGTCCAGGATGCAAGACACAAGCGCCGTCCAACGATCTGGACACTCAAGATAAAGACCATGCAAATCAGCGAGTTGCGTATCTGGCACGGAACTCGCTAAATCACCGTGCGGCCTGTCCGCAGCCGAAACAAGAAAAACAAGCGCCTGCCGTGCAGCAGCGAGTCCCCGAATGCCCTCGGCAGCGTTCGGTCGTGCCGCACGGGGCCAGGAGATCGTCCCCGATGAGCGTCGTCATCGCCCTTGCTGCATTGGCCCTGCTGATGCTCGCCGCCTACCGCGGCTACAGTGTCATCCTGTTTGCTCCCATCGCCGCCATGGGTGCGGTGCTGCTCACCGACCCGTCCGCCGTGGCGCCGGCGTTCACCGGCATCTTCATGGAGAAGATGGTCGGCTTTATCAAGTTGTACTTCCCGGTGTTCCTGCTCGGCGCGGTGTTCGGCAAGCTGATCGAGATGTCCGGCTTCTCGCGCTCCATCGTCGCCGCGGCGATCCGCCTGCTCGGCACCAGCCAGGCGATGCTGGTGATCGTGCTGGTCTGCGCGCTGCTCACTTACGGCGGCGTGTCGCTGTTCGTCGTGGTGTTTGCCGTGTACCCCTTCGCCGCCGAGATGTTCCGCCAGAGCAACATGCCCAAGCGGCTGATCCCGGCGACCATCGCCCTCGGCGCATTCACCTTCACCATGACCGCCATTCCCGGCACGCCGCAGATCCAGAACATCATCCCCACCACCTTCTTCAACACCACCACCTGGGCGGCGCCCTGGCTCGGCCTGATCGGCACCCTCTTCGTATTCGGCCTGGGCATGCTCTATCTCAAGTGGCAGCTCGGCAAGGCCATTGCCGCCGGCGAAGGCTACGGCACCAACCTGCGCAACGAGCCGGAGACGCCGGCCGACATCGCCCTGCCCAACCCCTGGCTGGCGCTGTCGCCGCTGCTTCTGGTGCTGGTCGCCAATCTCTTGTTCACCCGCTGGATTCCCGAGTTCTACGGCACCAGCCACAGCCTGCAGCTGCCCGGCATGAGCGCCCCGCTGGTCACCGAGGTCGGCAAGCTCACCGCCATCTGGGCGGTGGAAGCGGCGCTGCTGCTGGGCATCGCGCTGGTGCTGGCAACCAGCTTCGGCACCCTGCGCGGCAAGCTCGCCGAGGGCAGCCGCACGGCGGTCGGCGGTTCGCTGCTGGCGGCGATGAACACCGCGTCGGAATTCGGCTTCGGCGCGGTGATCGCCTCTCTGCCGGGCTTCATCGTGGTGGCCGACGCGCTCTCGGCGATCCCCAATCCGCTGATCAACGAGGCCATCACCGTCAACCTGCTGGCCGGCATCACCGGCTCGGCCTCTGGCGGCATGAGCATCGCCCTGGCCGCGATGGCCGACAGCTTCGTCGCCGCCGCCCACGCCGCGCAGATTCCGCTGGAAGTGCTGCACCGGGTCGCCTCGATGGCCTCCGGCGGGCTCGACACCCTGCCGCACAACGGCGCGGTGATCACCCTGCTGGCGGTCACCGGGCTGACCCACCGCGAATCCTACAAGGACATCTTTGCCATCACCCTGATCGCCACGGCCGCGGCCTTCTTCGTGATCGGTGTGTACTACGCTACCGGCATCGTCTGATCGCGGCGCTTCGCCGATTTCGGCGAGCATCACGACATCTGCGATTGCCTTCCGACAACAAGAAAAACGAGGCGCCGCCCAGCGCGGTCGCCGCCAAGCGGGAGAAACCATGAACCTCACAGGCAAGACCGCACTGGTCACCGGCTCCACCAGCGGCATCGGCCTTGGCATCGCGCTGAAGCTGGCCGAAGCCGGCGCCAACCTGATTCTCAACGGCTTCGGCGATGCCTCGCCGGCGCTGGCTGAAGTCGGCCGCCATGGCCACAAGGTCGGCCACCACGGTGCGGACGTGTCCGACCCAGCGCAGATCGCCGAGCTGTTCGCCTACGCCGAGCGCGACTTCGGCGGCGTCGACATCCTGGTCAACAATGCCGGCATCCAGCACGTGGCGCCGGTGGAGGAATTCCCGGTGGAGCGCTGGGACGCCATCATCGCCATCAACCTGTCCTCGGCGTTTCACACCACACGCCTGGCCCTGCCCGGCATGCGCCAGCGCGGCTGGGGGCGGATCATCAATATCGCCTCGGTGCACGGGCTGGTGGGCTCCGAGCAGAAGGCCGCCTACGTCGCCGCCAAGCACGGGCTGGTCGGGCTGACCAAGGTCGTCGCGCTGGAAACCGCCACCACGCCGATCACCTGCAACGCCATCTGCCCCGGCTGGGTGCTGACCCCACTGGTACAGCAGCAGATCGACGAGCGCGCGCGGGAAAGTGGTGACGAACAACGCGCCCGCCACGACCTCCTCGCCGAAAAGCAGCCCTCGCTGGACTTCGTCACCCCCGCGCAGCTAGGTGCGATGGCGCTGTTCCTCTGCAGCGAGGCCGGCGATCAGGTACGCGGCGCCGCGTGGAACATGGACGGCGGCTGGGCAGCGCGCTGACGACGACTGACCTCCCACGGCGAACGGCTGCGAGCTGCAGGCTGTCTGTATCCCATTCAGGCGGACTGCCGCGCCGAGATCGCCCGAGGTTCAGGTCGGCAGCGCCGAACAGCCAAAAACCGTTTCGGGAGTGCCGATGCAAAGCCAGCTGCTGTATTTCGATGACGAGCGCGCCGCCGCCCTGCGACTGGCCGAAGCCTCTGGGCTGGCCGCTGCGGCAGTCGAGCGCCACCGTTTTCCCGATGACGAACTGCGCCTGCGTCTGCCACTGGGCGAAGGCGAGGCCATCGCCGAGCAGCTGGTGATCTACCGCGGCCTCGACCATCCCAACGAGAAGCTGGTCGAGCTGCTCCTGATCGCCGGCGAGGCGCGCCGACTGGGCGCCAGGCGACTGATCCTGGTCACGCCTTATCTGGCCTACATGCGCCAGGACATCGCCTTCAATCCCGGTGAAGTGGTCAGCCAGCGGGTGCTTGGCCAGCTGCTGGCCAGCCAGTTCGACGGGCTGATCACCGTCGATCCGCACCTGCACCGCGTCGCTACCCTGCAGGAAGCCGTGCCTCTGGAAGATGCCGTGACACTGTGCGCGGCACCGGCGCTGGCACGGCTAATCGCCGAGCGGCATCCCGATGCCCTGCTGATCGGCCCGGATGCCGAGGCGCTGCAGTGGATCGAAGCTGCCGCCGTCGAACATGGCTTCGAACACGGCGTGTGCAACAAGGTGCGCCACGGCGATCGCCAGGTCGACATCGCACTGCCGGCGCTGGAGTTTGCCGGGCGCCATGTAGTGCTGCTCGATGACGTCGCCAGTTCCGGCCGCACCCTCGCCAATGCCGCGGAGAAACTGCTGGCCGCTGGCGCCGCCTCGGTAGACGTCGCAGTGACCCACGCGCTGTTCGCCGATGATGCGCTGGCGGTGATCCGCGCCGCCGGGGTCGGTCAGATCTGGAGTACCGACTGCATCGCCCATGAGAGCAATGCGGTGAGCATGGCCTCGCAGCTGGCTGACGCGCTCAGGCCGCTGCTGCGCTGAGGCGATACTCAACGAGCGGCACATAGGGTGAAAAACGCGGCAGCTTCCCACTGTCTCCCTCCAGCCCGGCTCCGAGCCCCGCTAGCCTCGAGGACAAGGCGGTGCCGTTGTCCACCCTACGAGGCCCCTGCACCGGCCGGCCATCTGCGCCCCAACACCACGGCCGCCGTAGGGTGGAAAATGCGCAGCTTTTCCACCGGTACCCGGCGACCACCTCGGCGGCGGCGAACCAACCGCGTTGACAAGGCCGCTCCATTGTCCACCCTCCCCCTCATCCACCGCGCCCGGCTCGTCGGCCACGATCTGCGCTGAGTCGCCATAGCGCTTCTGGCAGCGCAGGCAGAAAAACGCCCGGCGTTTGCTGCGCCCCAGCGCCTTCGCCTTGCTGAAGGGAATCTTGCAGCGCGGACAGATATCGCGGTTGTGGGCCAGCCAATGGGCCTTGAGGGTGCCTTCGCGCTTCCACTGCAGGAACTCGAAACTGTAGGTGCGCGTTTCATGCACTAGCTCGCGCAGCTTCGCCGCCGGCAACTCGCCGATCAGCGACAGCGGATGGATGCGGATGCGAAACAGCACTTCGTTCTTGATGATGTTGCCGGAGCCGGCAAACAGCGTCTGGTCCAGCAGCGCGTCGCAGGCCAGCATCTGCGGATGCGCACGCAGCCGCTTGAGCGCCGCGCGCGGGCTCCAGGCGTCGCTCATCAGGTCCATGCTCCAGTCGTACGTCGCATCCAGCGGCCCTTCGATCAACTGCACCGAGCAGGCGTAGAAGTTCAGCTCGCCGTTGGCAAAGCCCAGGCTCAGCCGCGCTACGGCGTCCTTGCGCTCGTTGATGCGGTAGCTGCCGAACAGCAGCAGGTGGATGCGGACGGAGACGTCGTCCAGCTCGATCAGGAAATGCTTGCCCCAGCTATGGAAGCCACGCACCACCTGACCGGCCAGCCGGGACATGTCGATCTTGGCGCTGCCCTCGGCACGTTCGATGGTGCGCCCGGCGAATGCCGCGACTTCTTCACGCAGGATGACGATGGAAGGACCTTCGGGCATGGCTGCACCAGGGGCTGGGCTGTCTTGGATTTGAGACTCGCCAATCCCACGAAGGTGCGCCCACCGTTACCAATCCAGTTGCAGCGTGCTCTCGAATTCGCGCAGCGCTCCGCTCAGCGGATCGCTAAAGCGCAATCCACGCGCCAGCAGCTTCAGTGGCCGCGCGTAGTCGTCGGCCTCACGCTCGCTGCGCTCGAGCAGCTCGGGATAGAACGGGTCATTGCAGATACCGGCGCAGAGCGTGGCCATGTGCAGGCGCAGCTGGTGCTTTTTGCCGCTGATGGGGGAGAGCCCGTAGCGCCAGAGGTCGCCGCGCCGTTCGAGCACCTCGATCAGCGTTTCGCTGTTCGGCTCACCGGCGCCCTCACGCATCAGGAAGAAGGGGTCGCCCGGCACCATGCACAGGCGTCGGCGCAGGGGAAATTCGAGATGCGGCAGCGCCGGGCAGATTGCCTCGTAGCGCTTGCTGATCTCCCGCTCACGGAACAGCGCCTGGTAGGCACCTCGGCTCCCCCGGTTGGCCGAGAACAGCACCAGACCGGCGGTGAGCCGATCGATACGATGAATCGGTACCAGATCGGCGTTACCCAGCCGTTTGCTGAGCCGCGCCAGCAGGGTTTCGTTGACGTATTCGCCAGCTGGCATCACCGAGAGAAAGTGCGGCTTGTCGGCTACCACCAGATGCTCGTCGACGTGCAGGATGCGTTCTTCGAACGGCACCGGGGTCTCATTCGGCACTTCGCGAAAGTAATGAATGCGCATGCCTACCCGATAGGCCTGCGCGGCATCGATCGGCTGCATCTGCGCATCAAGCACGCGGCCGCGGGCGATGCGATCGAGCCAGGTAGCGCGACTGATCGCAGGGAAGTGCGCGCACAGGCAGTCGAGCACCGTAGGCCAATCGCCTGGCGGCAGATGCAGGGTGCTGGGGCGGGAACTGGAAGCGGACATGAATGCAGCTACACGGTAGCGACGAGGGAGGTGGATGATACCTGCTCTGTCAGTAGCTGCCTCCCGTTGCGGGAGCGCTGTGGCAAGTGGCTGCTGAGCGCAGCGCCGCCAGGGGGCAGGCGATGCGCTCAGCGAAGACGCCAGGCGAGAGGAACGCGCAGGCTCAGTCTTCCTTGTCCTTGGTCACTTCGCCGGTACGGCCATCGATCTTGAACTCGTACTTCTTGCCGTCCTGCTTCATGCCCTCGCCTTCCCAGCCATCATCATCGGCCTCGATGCCGTGCAGTTCGGTGTAGCCGGCGGCCTTGGCCTTCTCTACGGCCTGTTCGAGGCTGATCCAGTCGGCGCCGGGCTTGTCGGCGGCGAAGGTAGCACCAGAACCGAGGATGGCAACGGCGAGCGCGGCGGTCAGTGTCTTGTTGTACATCTCGTTATTCCTTCTGCGAACGGGATCAGATCGGGCCATACGGTTGGCCCTTGCCTGAATTACGAGCGCGGCGGCGGCCGCTAAGTTCAACCACAGCGCCGCCAGCCGCCGGACGTTCCCTGGCCCGATGTCGATTTCGCCCGGCGCCAATCGACTCTGTCACAGGGCCATTGCCGCGCGGCGGTGGCTCCGCGCCCGCTCCCAATCCGCGCCCCGGAGGTCTACATGGCAACGCACAAGGTCGTATCCGATCAGGACTGGCTGGCCGCCCACAGCGCCCATCTGCAGGAAGAGAAACAGCTCACCCGCCAGCGCGATGCGCTCAGCGAAAAGCGTCGGCAACTGCCCTGGCGACGCCTTGCGCAGGACTATCGCTTTCACGATACCAGCGGCGCGGTTCGCCTGAGCGAGCTGTTCGAGGGTCGCAGCCAGCTGGTGATCAAGCACTTCATGTTCGGCCCGGACTGGACCGAGGGTTGCGTCGGCTGTTCGTTCGAGGCCGATCATATCGGCGGTGCGCTACTGCACCTGCTGCAGCATGACGTCAGCTTCGCCGCCATTTCCCGCGCGCCGTTCGAGCGGCTGGAGGCGTTCCGCCAGCGCATGGGCTGGCAGTTCCGCTGGCTGTCGTCGGCCGGCAGCATGTTCAACCGCGACTTCCACGTGTCCTTCGATGCCGAGGACATCGTCGAGGGCAAGGTCTTCTACAACTACGCCTGGCAACCCTTCGTCTGCGAGGAGCTGTCGGGCTTCAGTGTTTTTTACCGCGACCCGCAGGGCGACATCTTCCACACCTTCTCGACCTATGGTCGCGGCGCGGAAGAACTGCTCGGCACCTATGTCCTGCTGGACATGACGCCCAACGGGCGCAACGAAACCGGGCCCCAACACAACCTCACCGACTGGGTACGCCTGCATGACCGTTACGACAGCGACGATCGCGTTGCCCCGAGCGGACGCTCAGAGCCCGCCGGCTGCTGCCACGAGCAGGCGCGACGCTGAGGCTACTGCCGTCGAATGAAGACGATCTGCGGGTCCATCTCGCCGTTGCTGAAGCGGAACTCCACCGCATCGCCCACGGCCAGCCCGCCGAGCTGTGCGGCGTCCGCCTTGAACGGCATCACCATCGCCGGCCACTTCAACTCCGGCACCGGCCCGTGGGCGATGGTGACGCTGCCCTGCCGGGCATCGATGGCGCGGATCACGCCTTCGGCCTGGTAAGCGGGCTCGGCCTCCAGGCTGTTGCCAGCCGCCACATCATCGACCGGTGGCGGTGTGGTGGAGGGCTTCAGCAGATCCTCGGCAGAGGCCTGGCCACTCAGCCCGAGGGTCGCAAGCAGTACGAGAAACACGGTTTTCATGACGACTCACCCCGATCGATCGGTCGTGCTGACCTGCAGCAAGCGTAGTCCCCATGGCGCGGTTCGCCCTCGCCCGAACGGTGCATTCGCAGCCGCCTGGCGACGTTCAGTTTCGTTTAAGCAAGCCCCCGTAACCTGTGAATCGTCGAAACCAACCACAGGAATCAAAACCATGAAAACACTGACTACGCTGTTCACCGCCGCCACCCTCGCCCTCGGTGCCAACCTGGCCATGGCCAAGGACATCGGTCCCGACGAAGCACTGAAGCTGCGCGATGCCGGCACCATCCAGTCGTTCGAGAAGCTCAACGAAGCGGCACTGGCCAAGCACCCCGGCGCTACCGTCGAAGAGACCGAGCTGGAAGAAGAGTACGGCCGCTACGTCTATCAGCTTGAACTGCGCGACGACAAAGGTGTGCAATGGGACGTCGAGCTCGACGCCAAGACCGGCGAAGTGCTGAAGGACCATCAGGACGACTGAGGCCATCCATGCGTGCCCCCCTTTTCATAACCGTTCCACTGACCCTGCTGCTCGCTGCCACTCCGGCGGCGAGCCGCGACCTGGACCAGGATGAGGCCCTGCGGCTGCGCCGCGAGGGCCTCATCATGCCGCTGGAAGCTCTGCTCCAGCGCGCCATGGAGCGCTATCCGGGGGCCAGCCTGCTGGAAGCGGAGCTGGAAGAGGAGGATGGCATCTACGTTTACGAGATCGAATTGCTCACCACCGACGGCGTTGCCCGCGAGCTCGAACTGGATGCCCGCGACGGGCGCCTGCTCAAGGATGAAGAAGACTGATGCGTCTGCTACTGGTCGAAGACAATGTTCCACTGGCCGATGAACTGGTCGCCAGCCTCAGCCGCAACGGTTATGCCATCGACTGGCTGGCCGATGGCCGCGACGCCGGATACCAAGGCGCCAGCGAGCCCTATGACCTGATCATTCTCGACCTCGGCTTGCCTGGCAAACCGGGGCTGGAGGTGCTGCGCGACTGGCGTGCCGGCGGCCTCACCACACCGGTGCTGATCCTTACCGCGCGCGGCTCCTGGGCCGAGCGCATCGACGGCCTCAAGGCCGGCGCCGACGACTACCTGACCAAGCCCTTTCATCCCGAAGAACTGCTGCTGCGCATCCAGGCGCTGCTGCGCCGTGCCCACGGCCTGGCCAACCAGCCCATGTTGCAGGCCGGCGGCCTGGAGCTGGACGAGTCGCGCCAGTGCTGTCGCAAGGACGGCCAGGACATCGAACTCACCGCCGGTGAATTCCGCCTGCTGCGCTATTTCATGCTGCATCCAGGGCAGCTGCTGTCGAAAACCCAGCTGACCGAACACCTGTACGACGGTGAAACCGAGCGCGACTCCAACGTCATCGAGGTGCATATCAACCGGCTGCGCGGCAAGCTCGGCCGCGAACTGATCGAGACGCGCCGCGGCCAGGGCTATCGCTTCGGCGGCCAGCCGTGAAGTCCATCCAGCGCAGCCTCAGCCTGGCGCTGATCGCCACCCTGCTACTGGTCGCGCTGGTGCTGGTGCAGACCAGCCTGTGGCTCTTCGAGTCAGGCCTCAGGCGCAGTCTGGAAACCGATCTGCGCGAGGAAACCGAGGGCCTGCTGATTGCCCTGGTGAAGGGGCCGAACGGCGATCAGCTGGACGTGCAGCGCCTCAACCCGCGCTATCAACGGCCGTTCTCCGGCCACTATTTCAAGATCGAACTGCCCGAGCGCACCTGGCGCTCCCGCTCGCTGTGGGACGCCTCGCCAGAATGGCCGGAACGCGCGGGCCTGGCGGACGAACTGCTCGACGGCCCGCAGGAACAGCGACTGCTGGGTTATCGCGCCGAGTACCGCCGCGACGGCCAGCCGATCATCATCAGCGTGGCGCAGGACTACACGCCGGTCCTCGAAAGTTTTGCCCGCGTGCGGCTGAGCGGCCTCGGCCTGGTCGGTTTCGCCCTGCTCGCCCTGCTGCTGTTGCAGCGCTATGCCATGGGACTGGCACTGCGCCCACTGGAGCGCGCGCGGCAGCAGATCGCCCAGCTGCAGCAGGGCCAGCGCCAGCAGCTGGACCAGCAGGCGCCCGTCGAGCTGCAGCCGCTGGTCGAGCAGATCAACCACCTGCTCAGCCACACCGAAGACACCTTGCAGCGCTCGCGACACGCCCTGGGCAACCTCGGTCACGCGCTGAAGACGCCACTGGCAGTGCTCGGCAGCCTGGTGCAACGTGAAGAACTCGCCGCCCACCCCGAACTGCAGGCCAGCCTGCAGGAGCAGCTGGAGCAGATCCAGCAACGGGTCAGCCGCGAACTGGGCCGCGCGCGGCTATCGGTGGACGTGCTGCCCGGTGCGCATTTCGACTGCGACGCGGAACTGCCGGCACTGTTCGATACGCTGGCGATGATCCACCGCAGCGGCCTCGACCTGCGCTGGCAGGCGCCCGCCGGCTGCCGCCTGCCGCGTGATCGCGAGGACATGCTCGAGCTGCTGGGCAATCTGCTGGATAACGCCTGCAAGTGGGCCCGTAGCCGCGTCGAGCTGAGCATCGAGCGCAGCGGCGATGGCTTCGTCCTGCTGGTGGACGACGACGGACCGGGGATCCCGGCGGCACAACGCGAGCAGGTCATCAACCGTGGCGTACGGCTGGACGAGTCGGCGGAAGGTCACGGCCTGGGGCTGGGAATCGTCAGCGATATCCTGACGGCCTGGCGTGGCGAGTGGAGTCTGGAAGAAAGCCCGCTGGGCGGTTTGCGGGTGCGCATCGCACTGCCGGCGACGCGCTGAGCATCATTGCGGACGAGCCAGTTCGTTACGCATGTCTTCGAGTATGGTTTCGACCAGCAGGGTGTTCTGCACCTGGTGCCCGGCCATGATGCGCGTGGCGTGGGTGCCATTGATCGGGTAGCCGACATGCACCAGCAGGCGACCGTCCGCTTGCGGCTCGACGCGCGTGCGGTACTGCGAGGTGAAGGTTTCGGCCAGGTAGCGGGAAAGAGTCTTCATGAAGCATCTCTAGCAATGAGCCTGAGACAAAGACCCTGTTCATCGCTCGGAGATTCATGCCGTCCATCGGGAATCCACTGATCTTCATAGAACTGTAACCCTCATCACCCCTTCCGATCGCCGCTGCCATAGGCCAGCCAGGCCAGAAACAGCATTACAACGAACGCCATGCAGGACATCACCAACGCGTTGATCATCAGGCTCATGTCAGGGTCTCCTCATCCACCGGATCGAGTTGAAACATACCCCGAATATATGTAGCGTTGCGCGACACGTCGACCTGCTCGACATAGGCATGTAAATCTTTGGAACAGGTGCAGAGGCGATGAAACGCAAGCAATCGATCAGTCAGATTCGCTGGGACCTGGCGCTGCGCTACCGGCTGATCGAGACCATCGCCTGGTGGGAAGGCCGCCTGACCACGGGCCACCTGATGCAGAGTTTCGGCATCAGCCGCCAGCAGGCATCGAAGGACATCAACACCTACCTGAACGAACATGCGCCCAAAAACCTGACATATGACCGCCACCTGAAAGGCTACAAGCCGACCAAAGGCTTCCAGCCGCTGTTCATCGACGGCAGCGCCAGCGCCTATCTGCATTTACTCGACCAGAACCGTGTGCGCGCCCCGCATATCGAGGGCCTGGCGCTGGCCTACGCGCATACCGAAGTGCTGCAGGTGCCGGACCGCAGTATCCGACCCGAGGTGCTGCGGCCGATCCTGCAGGCCTGTCGCGAGGGGCTGCGGCTGGAGAGCGAGTATGTCTCGCTGGCCAATCCCGAGGTGGAAATCCGCGTGATGGCGCCGCACACGCTGGTGTTCACCGGCATGCGCTGGCATGTGCGCGCCTACTGCGAGAAGAACCGCGAATACCGCGACTTCGTGCTCAGCCGCTTCCGCGGCGAGCCGGACCTGATGGACGCCAGCGAACACACCCGCGAACAGGACGAGGCATGGAACACGCCGGTGACCGTGCTGATCGAGCCGGACGCACGATTGAGCCCGGCACAGAAGGCGATCATCGAGGTGGATTTCGGCATGGTCGAGGGCCAGCTGCCGGTCGAGACGCGCGGAGCGCTGGTGCAGTACGTGCTGCAGCGCTTCGGTATCGATCCGAATACCGTGCAGGCCAATGCGGCGGCGCAGCAGCTGCAGGTGGGGAATCTGCAGGCGTTGAAGGAGTGGTTGTACTCGTGAGGGCTCTTGGGGGCGCTCTTGGCCGTGAAGGGCGTCGGCACGGAGCTCGGTATGTGAGCGGCGCGATTTCCTTGGCGTTTGGCTCAGGTTTCGCCCTGCTGGGCGACTCACTTTTCTTTGCACGCGCAAAGAAAAGTAAGCAAAAGAAAGCGCGCCCCTACATCCGGCCCTGCGCTACGCGCAGGGTTCGTTCGCTTCATCGCCGCTCCAGGGGTCGGCTTACAAGGGCCATCCATGGCCCTTTAAGCCTTTCGCCGCATCCATGCGGCTCACCCCCTTGCGCAACGATTCCGCTCTCCCTACTGAAGGGGAATCTGGTGCTGCCTGTCAGGCCGCGCATGGAAACGCACAAAGCAAAGTCAACTGCGAAGCAAAGCGTAGTTAGCCTTCGATCCATCAGGCGACCCGGACTGGAATCCGCCTCAGGAGGCCGAACTCAGCCCTTGCACAGCGGGACGCGAGCAATGGACGCCGAGCGAGGAATGACGGGACAGGGACGTACCGTCATGACGTGTCCCGATATAAGGTGGAACACTGATCAACATTTTCCACCGCTGGCTTCAAGCAAGGTGTTGCCGGACCACGGCGGGTTACTTTGCAAACCGGTGGGTAAGCGTCGCGTTACCCAAGCTACAGACAACGCAACCAAGCAGAGCGTGGGTTCGGCCATTTACAGCGCCCCCTGCCCATCCCCAATTGCACGACCTTTCAGGCAACACCAAACGCCCCTTTCAGGAGGCCGAGTGCAGGTGGCGTGGAAAGGGTTGAGCGGCATGGATGCCGCGAGAGCTGCGATGGGCCAGGGATGGCCCTTCGCAGCGGGCCCTTGGAACGTCACCGGAACGAGGGAACCCCGGCGCAGCCGGGGCCGGATGGAGGGGCAAGCGTTTTTGCTTACTTTTTTCGCGACTGAAAAAAGTGAGTCGCCCAGCAGGGCGAAACCAGCGCGTCATACCAGCACGATAAGTGACAGCCACATCCAACCGCGCCCACAAGCCTTTACATCCGACGCAACCACCCACCGCCCATCCCACGCCAGCGGTTCGCCACTGCACCCGCCCACAATGAGCCTGAGCCCATGCGCCTGATCCACACCTCCGACTGGCACCTCGGCCAGACCCTCCACGGCCAGGACCGCGACTACGAACACGCACAATTCCTCGCCTGGCTGCTCGACCAGTTGATCACCCACCGCGCCGACGCCCTACTGATCGCCGGCGACGTGTTCGACACGGTCAACCCGCCACTCAAGGCCCAGGAGCGCCTCTACGATTTCATCGTCCGCGCCCACGAAAAACTCCCGCAGCTGGACATCGTGATGATCGCCGGCAATCACGACTCGGGCGGGCGTATCGAACTGCCAGCGCCGCTGATGAAGCGCCTCAACGCACACGCCGTCGGTCGCATCAGCTGGGTCGCCGAGGGCCAGCTGGGTCACCAGCGGCTGCTGGTGCCGCTACACGACGCCGCTGGCAACACCGCCGCCTGGTGTCTCACCCTGCCCTTCCTGCGTCCGGCCGAAGTCACCGGAATGACGCTGGGCGACGACTACATGACCGGCATCCGTCAGGTCCACGAGCGGCTGATCGCTGCTGCCGAATCCGCACGCCAGCCCGGCCAGGCGCTGGTCGCCATGAGTCACGCACACATGGCCGGCGGCGCGGTCTCGGAGGAGTCCGAGCGCAATATCGTTATCGGCAACGCCGAGGCCCTGCCAGCCAGCCTGTTTCCCGAATCGGTCGCCTACGTCGCCCTAGGCCACCTGCACAAGCCGCAGCAGGTCGCCGGGCAGGCGCGCATCCGCTACAGCGGCTCGCCGCTGCCGCTGTCCTTCGCCGAGGTCAACTACCCGCATCAGGTGCTGCTGGTCGAACTCGATGGCGAGCAGCTGGCGCAGGTCGAAAGTCTGCCGGTGCCGCGCGCGGTGGAAATGATCCGCATCGGCCGCGCGCCGCTGGCTGACGTCATCACCGCGCTGGATGCACTGCCGCCCACGGGTCTGTTCGACGACAACCTGCCCTGGCTGGAGGTACGCGTGCTGCTCGACGAGCCGCTGCCGGACCTGCGCCAGCGCATCGAAACCGCGATAACCGGCAAGGCCTGCCGGCTGGTGCGCATCGCCAGCGAATACGCCGGCAAGCGCGGCGAAACGGAATCGGACGTGCTGCTCGGCCTCGACCAGATCACCCCGCAGGAACTGTTCGCCCGCGCCTGGGAAGAACAGTACGGCAACCCGGCGGACGAGCAGGCGCTGGACGATTTCGCCACTTTGCTGCAACGAGTCGAGTTCGCCCATGAGGAGGACGACCGATGAAAATCCTCGCCATCCGCCTGAAGAACCTGGCCTCCTTGGCCGGCGAACAGACCATCGATTTCACCGCCGAACCCCTGGCCAGCGCCGGACTGTTCGCCATCACCGGGCCTACCGGGGCCGGCAAGAGCACCATTCTCGACGCCCTGTGCCTGGCGCTGTTTGGCAGCACACCCCGGCTCGACAGCGTCTCACCGCTGAACAAGGTTCCCGACGTCGAAGCCGAGATCGGCGGTGGCGACGAGCGCAACCTGCTGCGCCGCGGTTGTGGCAGCGGCTACGCAGAGGTGGATTTCGTCGGTGTCGACGGCCACCGCTACCGCGCGCGCTGGGAGGTCAGGCGTGCCAAAGAGAAGATCGACGGCAAACTACAGGCCAGCAGCCAGAGCCTCACCGATCTCGACAGCGGCACGCTCCTGGCCAGCGGTAAAAAGCGCGAGTTCAAGGAACTCCTGGAAGCGCGCCTGGGGCTGACCCTGGCCCAGTTCACCCGCGCCGTGCTGCTGGCGCAGAGCGAGTTTTCCGCGTTCCTCAAGGCCGACGACAACGAGCGTGGCACCCTGCTGGAAAAGCTCACCGATACCGGCCTCTACAGTCGCCTCGGCCAGGCCGCGTTCGAGGCCGCCAAGCAGGCGAAGGAGAGCCTGACTCGCCTTGAACAGCAGGCCGGCGGCCTGCAGCCGCTGGAGCCCGAGCAGCGTGAAGTACTGGAGCGCGAACATCAGGCCCAGCTCGAAGAATTGAAGAAGCTGCAACAGCAGCTCAAGGAGCTGGAAGCCCAGCGGCAATGGCTCAGCGAACTGCAGCGCCTGGAAAACGAGCGCGAAGCAGCGCGCCAGCAGCTGCAGGGCGCCGAAGACGAGCGCGAGAATCTGACCGAAGCCCGCCGTATTCTCGACCTGTTCGAACTGCTCGCGCCGCAGCGCCATCGTTTTCTGCGCCAGCACGAACTCGAACCCCTGCTGGGCAAGGCCGCCGACAGCCTCACTCGCCTGCAGCACGAGGCGCAAAGCCTGCAGCAACGTCTCGACACCTTGCAGAGCCAATGCAGCGCCGCCAGCGAGCAACTGCGTTCGGCCGAACAGGCGCGCCAGGACGCCGAGCCGCGGCTGGCCCAGGCGCGCCGTGAAGAGGAACGCCTCAGCCATCTGAACGCCGACCTAACCTCGATCCGCGAAGAAAGCGTCCAGGCCGATGCCGCGGCGAGCACCGGCGAGGCAACGCTCAAGCAGCTCGGCGAGCAGCAACAGCGCGCCGCCGAACAGCTAGCAACGCTGACGCAGCAACTCGAGACGAGCGCAGCGCTGCAACCGCTCTGTGCAGCCTGGGGCGGTTACCGTCCGCGTCTGCAACAGGCCGTCCAGCTGGCGGCACGGCTGCAGCAAGGTCAGGGCGAACTCCCGGCACTGGAAGCGCAGGCCAAGGCTGCCGAAACCCGGCAAAGCCAGGCGCGCGAGGCGCTGGACAATCTGCAACGCGAGCGCGACAGCGAACTAGGGCTGGCCGAACAGCTGGCCCAGCTGCATCGACAGCTCGACGAATGGCGCCAGGCCGAGCGCGAAACTGAGGCCCTGCGCGAACTCTGGGCGCAGCAGCTCACGCTCACCGCCAGCCAGCGCGAACTGAGCGACGCTCACATCCGCCAGCAGGCCGAGCTGGACAGCCTGGTACCGCAGGGCAAACAGCTTCGCAGTGACCGTGATGCTGCCGAGCAGGCGCTCAAGGTCACCCTCGCCCTGCTTGAACGCCAACGCCTGGCACGCAGCGAGAATGTCGAAGCGCTGCGTGCGGCGCTCGTCCCCGGCGAGCCCTGCCCGGTCTGCGGCAGCGACGAGCATCCCTGGCAGCGCACCGATGCGCTGCTCGCCAGTCTCGACCGGCACGACGACAGCGAGGCCGAGCGCGCTCGCCAGTCGCTGCAGGAACAGGACCAGCGTCTGCAGGAACTGCGCGATCGCCATGTCGCGCTCAGCACGCAGTTGCGCCAGACGGAACAACGCCAGGGCGAAGTCGAGGCGCAGCTGCAGGCCCTGGCACCGCGCCTGCTCGCCCTGCCCGCACACTCGCGATTGCTTGAGCAGTCGGAAGCCGAGCGTTCGCTATGGCTGGAAGCGCAGCTGACGACACTCAAAGACCAGATCGCCAACGCCAGCCAGCGTCAGCAGCAACTGCTCGCGCTGCAACAGCGCAGCGAAACCCTGCAGCAGGCCTGGCAGGCCGCGCGCGAGGCCTGCGTCGAGGCGACCCAGCAACTCGCCCGCCAACACGATGCCCTGGCCCGCGACAGCCAACAGCTCGAAGAGGAGCTGGCGGCCTTCTCCGAACTGCTGCCCACCGAACAACTGCAGCGTTGGCGCGAAAATCCGGCGCAGACCTTTATGCAGCTGGACACCAGCATCGCCACGCGGCTGCAGCAACTGCAGGCGCAGACCGAGCTGGCCGATGAGCTGCGCCAGTGCGAGCAGCGCCGCAGCGACGAGCAGTTGCAACAACGCCATCGCCAAGAGAAACAGGAAAGCTGCAGCGCACGACTGACCGAGCGCGAGAAACTGCTGCTGGCCTGCCAGCAGGCGCTGCGTACCAGCCTTGGCGAACAGACCAGCGCCAGCGCCTGGCAACAGCAGCTGGACGCGACCATCCAGGCTGCGCGGCAAACCCAGGCCGAGATCAATCGGCAGCTCAACGAGAGCAAGGTTGGCCTGACGCGACTGCACAGCGAGCAGCAGAACTGTCGCCAGCGCCAAGCCGAACTGGAACAGGAACGCGACGCGCTGAAAGCGGAACTGGCCACCTGGCGCACCAGCCACCCGCAGCTGGACGACGCCACCCTCGCCCAGCTGCTGCACATGGATGACCAGCTGATTGCCGAGGCGCGCCAGCGCTTGCGAGAGAACAGCGAAAACCTGACCCGCTGTCGCGAGCGTCTCGACGGCTGCCTCAACCGCCTGAACCTGCACAAACAGCAGCAGAGCGAAGCCCTGGATGCCGAGCAGCTGCAGCAGCGCCATGCCGAGCAACTGCAGCAATGCGAGCAGGCCGACCAGCGCTGCGCGGAAACCCGCGCCCAGCTGATCGACGACGACAAGCGCCGCAGCCAGAGCCAGGCGTTGCTCGCGCAGATCGACGCCGCACGGGCCGAGCATCAGCGCTGGGGGCGCATCGCCGCCTTGATCGGCTCCAGCGACGGCGGCGCCTTCCGCAAGATCGCCCAGGCCTACAACCTCGACCTGTTGGTGCAGCATGCCAATGTGCAGCTGCGCCAACTGGCCCGGCGCTACCGGCTCAAGCGTGGCGGCAGCCCGCTGGGCCTACTGGTCATGGATACCGAGATGGGCGACGAGGTGCGCTCGGTGCATTCGCTGTCCGGCGGCGAGACCTTCCTCGTTTCGCTGGCCCTGGCGCTGGGCCTGGCCTCGATGGCCTCGAGCAAGCTCAGGATCGAGTCGCTGTTTATCGACGAAGGCTTCGGCAGCCTCGACCCCGAGTCGCTGCAGATCGCCATGGACGCGCTGGATTCGCTGCAGGCCCAGGGCCGCAAGGTGGCGGTGATCTCCCATGTGGCGGAAATGCACGAGCGCATTCCAGTGCAGATCCAGGTGCGCCGGCAGGGCAATGGGCAGAGTGATCTACAGATTGTCGGGGGGCTTTCATAAAGCTCGGCGCTGTCGCGCAGACATGCCGCCGTCGCTTGGCGACGGTCGGCACGACCTCGGCGGCTTCGAGCCCAATGTAGGCGCCCGCAAGTCAGCGCCGATCGCTGAACATTGCGCACCATCGCGGCTGGATGTTTTTCGAGCAACGCTCGAGCGGCCCTGGGACGCGGCTTTGCTTGGATACCACTGACCTTGCGGCCATTCGTCCGCTTGTGTTTCCCCAGCACCAGCCGTAAGGTTCGCGCGTTTTCTTATCCGCCCAGGTGTGCACGACCGCAAGGTCCGCATTAAACGGGAAGCCGGTGCGCTCGATGAGCAAGGCCGGCGCTGCCCCCGCAACGGTAATCGACCGCGATCCTCAGGGATCGCCGTCCGCTCCACAGCCACTGTGTTCCGACATGGGAAGGTGAGCGTGATGCGTGTCGAAAGCCCGGAGACCGGCCTGACGGATTCGACTGGTGTTGCGGAGGGCAGCACCGTCAAGCGCTGCTGCCCGTCATCCCCGCGCTTGTTCCTGCCCTCCTCAAAAGTCTGCGATCTTTTGAGGAATTCCAAGAATGAAACTGTCCCGACTTGCCCTGGCCGTGGCGCTGCTGCCTGGTGCTCACGCATACGCAGCCGATCTGTCGCGAGAAGAAGCGCTTAAGCTGTCCGACACGGTGGTCAGCGCAAACCGCGAACCACAGCGACGCAGCCAGACCCCAGCGGCTACCACCGTTTTCAACCGTGAAGATATCGAGCGGCTGCAGGTTCGCAGCGTCGTCGAGCTGCTAGAACGCGTGCCGGGCGTAAGCATTACCCGCACAGGCGGAGCTGGCAGCCAAACCGGCCTGTTCCTTCGCGGCACCTCCAGCACCCAGACCCTGGTCTTGGTCGATGGTCAGCGCATCGCAGCGACCTCCAGCGGCACCAGCAGCCTCGAATTTCTCAGCCCCGATCAGATCGAGCGGATCGAAGTCGTGCGCGGCCCGCGGTCTGCGCTGTATGGCTCGGATGCCATCGGCGGGGTGGTGCAGATCTTCACTCGGCAAGGCAGCGGTCAGGGGCTTGCGCCTGCGGTCCGCTTCGGGGCAGGAAGCGACGGCACCTTCGAACGCAGCCTGAACCTCTCCGGTGGGAATGGCCAGACTCGCTTCAACCTGGGGGCCGCGCTGGATGAAACCCAAGGTATAGACGCCACGCGCGATAGCTTTGGTGCCAACGGTGATGACGATGCCTACAGAAATCGCTCGCTTAGCCTGAATCTTGCGCACCGCTTTAATGACTCGGTTGAAGTCGGCGTGAGCGCAATCGATCAGCGAGGTGAGAACGAGTTCGACGACCTGGGCGGCACATCCAAACCGACCACTGATTTCCAACTGAGCAGCATCTCCGGGTTTATCGACGCGGAGCTAAGTAGTGTCTGGAGCAGCCGACTCGAAGTCGGGCACAGTGAGGACAAGCGAGACACCGGAAACGACACCCCACTGGCTCCTGCCTATATGTTTTACAGCTACTCGACCTATCGTGACTCGGCCAGCTGGGTGAATACACTTCAGCTCGATCCGGCGAATCAATTGTTACTCGGTGCCGATTGGCATGAGGACCAACTGCACAGTTCGAGCGACTTTGCCCAGGATTCACGCTGGAACCAGGCAGCCTTCATCCAGCACCGCTATACCAGCAATGCGTTCTCTACAGAGATTGGCCTACGCCACGACAAGAATGAGCAGTACGGAAGCGAAAACACTTGGAACGCGGCGCTTACCGTACCGCTGGATACCCGCAACGACGTGATCGTGTCCTACAGCGAGGGGTTCCGCGCCCCGACATTCAACGAACTCTATAACTCTTGGTTCGGAAATCCTGATCTAGCACCTGAAAAATCCAAGAGCTATGAGCTCCAATGGCGCAACCGCTATAGCGACAGCGGCTCGCTGGAATTGTCGCTGTACCGCACTGACATTGAGGACGCCATCGTCTCGGACGCCTTCTGGATTCCTCACAATGTCCAGACAGCACGGATCAACGGCCTGGAGGCCACGCTCCGGCAGGACGTGTTCGGTTGGCAGGCTAGCCTCGCGGCCGGCCTGATCGACCCACGCGATCGCGATAGCGGTCATACACTCGCCCGTCGCGCCAAGCGCACGCTGAGCCTGGATCTGGACCGGCAGCTGGGCAAGTTTTCGGTAGGCGCTAGCTGGAGAGCCGTCAGCGGTCGCTATGACGACGCCGACAATACCATCGAGCTGGGCGGCTACGGACTGCTTGGCTTGCGTGGCAGTTGGCAGGCCAACTCGGAGGTGAAGCTGGGCCTGAAGCTGAACAACCTGTTCGACAAGGACTATGCGGAAACCACCTACAGCACCGCCAACGGCCGCTACGGATATAACACCGAAGGCCGCACCGCACTGTTCGCCGTCACCTGGACTCCCTCGCTGTAGCAGCGTCTACCGGCGCGCCCGCTCAGGGCGCAGCCGCCATCACCTCGCAGAGCTTCCGGATCGCCCCCAGCATCTGGAAGCTCGGCCGCTCCAGCCCCTTGTCGGGCACTTCAAGCAGTCGACCGCTGCGCACGGCACTGAGCTGCGGCCAGGCCAGCCATTCGTCCAGCTGCGCACCGCTACCGGCAAGAATGACTTCGGGATCGCGGGCGAGCACGGCCTCGATGCTGACCTGTGGCGCCGCCAGGGTCAGATCGGCAAAAACATTTTGCCCACCACACACCTCTATCGCTTCGCTGATGATCTGCTGGCCGCCGAGGGTATACAGCGGGCGATTCCAGATCTGATAGAACACCCGCAGCGGCTCAGCGCGCGTGTAGTTGCTGCGTAATTCGGCGAGGCCTGCACGAAAGCGCCCGGCCAGTCGTTCGCCTTGTTCGGCGCGCCCGACGGCATTACCCACTACAACGAACTGCTCGGCCAGCCCTTCGAGACGGGTCTGCTCGACAACCAGAACGGGAATACCGAACTGCTGCAACTGCTCACGCTGACTGCGCGGCACACTGTCCGGCCAGAGCAGCACGAGATCAGGGCGCAAGCTGAGCAGGGTTTCCATCTCCACCTGGCCATAGCGTCCAACCGAAGGCACCGACTGCAGCGCCGCTGGGCGCTCGCCACCATCCAGGACGCCAACCAGCCGGTCGGCAGCATCGAGTTCGAGCATGATCTCGCTGAGCGATGGCGCCAGACTCACCACCCGCTCGGCAGCCAACGCAGGCGATGACGCCAGGGAAATCAGCGCGGCAAGCAGCAGACGTCGCATCAATGCAATTGCCGCGGAATGCGGTAGAGCACCAGCAACACCAGGCTACCGAACACCAGCAGCAGGCGGGCAACCGGCTCCATGCCGAACAGCGCACCCGCAGCACCGAACCAGGCCGGTAATGAGGCGATCAGTAGGCCGTGACGGCGCACGCGACGCAGATCGTTCCAGGCGTCGTCCTCCACCGGACCGTTCAGCGCCTGTTCGGTGGCGATCAGTGCATGTTTGAACCGGGTGAAAGCCCGCAGGCTGAAGAACAGCGAGACGAGGCCTGCTGCGAAGAGTGGCAGACCCCAGTCGGCAAACACCACCGATGTGCGCCCAAGCACCAGCACCGGTAGCACCATCAGCAGCGTATGCAGCCAGCCGTCACGTGCGAGCTGGCGAAGGGCGGCGGCGCGCGTCACGACTGCTCGGCTTCGCCTTGGTGAATCTCGCCGAGCATGTGGCCGAGCTTGCCGGCCTTGGTGGCGAGGTAGTTGCGGTTGTACGGGTTATGCGCGATCTGCAATGGCTTGCGTTCGGCGACGCGAATGCCGAAGCCCTGCAGCGCCTTGACCTTGCGTGGGTTGTTGGTCATCAGCTTGATCTCGGCGATGCCCAGGTGCTCGAGCATCGGCAGGCAGATACCGTAGTCGCGCATGTCCGGGGCGAACCCCAGACGCTCGTTGGCTTCGACGGTGTCGGCGCCGGCATCCTGCAGTTCGTAAGCGCGAATCTTGTTCAGCAGGCCGATACCACGGCCTTCCTGGCGCAGATAGAGCAGCACGCCGCGACCCTCATCGGCAATCGCGCGCAGTGCCGCTTCGAGCTGGAAGCCGCAGTCACAGCGCAGGCTGAACAACGCATCGCCGGTCAGGCACTCGGAGTGCAGACGACCCAGCACCGGCTTGCCGTCGGCCACATCGCCTAGCGTCAGTGCGACATGTTCCTTGCCAGTGTCCTGGTCGAGAAAACCATGCATGGTGAACACACCGAACGGCGTCGGCAGTTGGGAAGCGGCGACGAACACGACAGACACGGGCGGAAATCCCAGGAGGCAGAAAAGCGGACATTGTAACACCAACTAACCGCGAATCTGGCTGGAGAGTTTGGTCGTCGACCGCGCCTATCGTGCCGTCAGGAAGCCGCTCAGGAGGTTTTCGACTCCAACACCAGCACGCCCTGCTCCTCGCGCCAGCTGACGCGCCCGAGAAAGCTCATGCCGAGCAGCGCCTCGGTAGGCGAACCGCCCTCGACGACCACCGCGTCCACGCCGAGCACCTCGATCGCCCCGACCTTGACGCTGTTGAGATGCACGCGCCAGGCCTTCGCCGTACCGCTGGCGGTGCTCACCACCATGGGCCGACCGTTGACGCGGTAGTCGATGCCCAAGCGACGGGCCTGATGTTCGTTGATCGCCACCGAGGTGGCGCCGGTATCAACGAGAAACTGAATCGACTGGCCGTTGATCGCACCGGCGATCCAGTAATGGCCGCCAGTGCCCTTTGCGACGCTCAGCTGGGTCTTGCTTGGCGCCGCGTAGGCGCCGCTGTATTCGCGACTCAGGTTGTAATGACGCTCAACGCCGTCGACGCGCAGCACCGCACCGCTGGCATCGGCGCTCACCACCTGGACGCCGCCAGGGCCGGTCTGGCCGACCCTGACCAGCTTGCGCTGACCGTCGACATTGACCACCGCAGCGCCCGGAAATAGCCCGACCACTTGCACCATGGAGGCGGCCTGCGCCAGCGCGGGCAGGAGCAACAGGCTGGCGAACAGAATGGAGACGCTACGCATGGCTATTTCTTCCTCGAAACCGGGCCCGGGGCGAACGCCGATCATCCTTCAATGGCCGACTGCCTGCAGCGACCGGACGCACAATCAAACCAACAGCGCCACCAGTCCCTGCATGACCGCCCAGGCCGCGACACCGGCGAGGATATCGTCGAGCATAATCCCCACCCCGCCATGGATATGCCGATCGACCCAGCTGATCGGCCAGGGTTTGGCGATATCCATCACACGGAACACCACGAAGCCGAGCAGCATCCAGTACCAGCCTTCCGGCACCAGCCAGAAAGTGATCCAGATACCGACGAACTCGTCCCAGACGATCCCTTCGTGGTCATGCACGCCGAGTTCGCGCGCCACCTTGCCACACAGCCAGACGCCGAACAGCATGGTCAGGCCGAGCATCAGCAGATAACCCCACCCCGGCAGCAGTTGCCACAGCGGCACGAACGGCAGTGCTACCAGTGAACCCCAGGTACCCGGCGCCTTGGGCATCAGCCCGGAACCGAAGCCGAACGCCAGGTTGTGCCAGGGGTCGGACCAAACCAGGGTTTGCGGCTTGGCCGCGACTGGTGAGGATTCAGTCAAAACAGCGTTCCTTTCTCGGATCGGAGGTAAGCGATCGCATCGCAGCACTTACGCATTGAAATGGTTGTAACCACGTTCGGACACAGCGACTTCATTGCCCGCCGCATCGATCAGCTGCACACCCTCCCCTGCCAACACCCGGCCGATGACCTGTACCGGCCAGCCGGCGGCCTGCAGTGATACGAGCTCAGCAGCCGGCAGGGTGAACGCCAGCAGGTAGTCGTCGCCGCCGGCCAGCGCGCAACGCAGCGCTTCGGCGTCGCCGGCGAAGCGCCGCAAAGGTTCGGACAGCGGCAGGCGATCACGCACGATCTGCAAGGCCACGCCCGAAGCCTTGGCGATATGCCCACAATCGGCCAGCAGACCGTCGGAGATATCCAGCGCCGCCGTGGCCTTGCCTCGCAGCGCTTCACCCAGGGCCAGCTGCGGTTGCGGCGACCAGTAGCGTGCCAGCAGGTGTTCGGCGACGTCCGCATCGGCTTCGGCCTGGCGCAGCACCAGCGGCAGGGCACCAGCCGCCTCACCGAGCACACCGCCGACACAGAGCAGATCACCGACCTGCGCGCCGGACCGAACCAGCGCCAGCCCGGACGGCACCCGGCCGAACACGGTGACGGTCAGGCTCAGCGGGCCGCGGGTGGTGTCGCCACCAATCAAACGCAGGCTGCAATCAAGCGCCATCGAATCCAGGCCACGGGCAAGTTCCGCAAGCCAGAGTGGATCGCCAGCAGGCAAGGTCAGGGCGAGGGTGAAGCCGATGGGCGCGGCGCCCATGGCGGCAAGATCACTGGCGGCCACGGCCAGCGCGCGCTGGCCGAGCAGGAAGGGATCGCAGGGATCGGGGAAATGTACCCCGGCGACCAGGGTATCGGTGGAAACCGCCAGCTGTTCGCCGACCGGAAGCTGCAGCAGGGCACAATCATCGCCAATGCCGAGAACGACTTCGCCGCCAGCCCTGGCACAAGCGGCGGCAGCGAAGTAGTGACGGATCAGCTCGAACTCACCCAGCAAGGCGAGCAGCCATCAGCGCTTGTGGTTGCGCACTTCGGCGCTGCGCAGCGTGGGCGCCAGCTTGTCCAGCACGCCGTTGACGAACTTGTGCCCGTCGGTGGCGCCATAGACCTTGGCCAGCTCGATGCCTTCGTTGATGACTACGCGGTAAGGCACGTCGATGCGCTGCATCAGCTCGTAGGTGGACAGCCGCAGAATCGCCAGCTCCACCGGATCGAGCTCGTCCAGCGGACGGTCGAGATTCGGCGCGATGGCACCGTCGACTTCGCTCTTGCTGCGTGCGACACCGGTCAACAGCTCGTGGAAGTAGCTGCCGTCCACCCCGGAGAAATCGTTGTCGACGCGGAACTGCGCCTCGATTTCGTTGAGGCTCTGACCGGCCATGTGCCACTGATACAGCGCCTGCATCGCCAGGCTGCGGGCAACCCGGCGCGTGGCAATCTTGCCCTTGGCCTTGGGCTGGGGAGCGTCCTGGCTATCGTCGTGATTCAGGCTCACTTCGCCTCCAGCTGCGACAGCAGGCTCACCATTTCCAGTGCGGAAAGTGCGGCTTCGGCGCCCTTGTTGCCGGCCTTGGTGCCGGAACGCTCGATGGCCTGCTCGATGGAATCGACGGTCAGTACGCCGAAGGCGACCGGCACACCGAATTCCATGGAAACCTGAGCCAGACCCTTGGTGCATTCGCCAGCAACGTATTCGAAGTGCGGCGTGCCGCCACGAATGACCGCGCCGAGGGCGACGATGGCGTCGTATTCACCCTGCTGGGCGACCTTCTGCGCAACCAGCGGAATCTCGAAGGCACCCGGTGCACGGATGATGGTGATGTCGTTCTCGCTGACGCCGTGACGAACCAGCGCATCGACCGCGCCGCTGACCAGGCTCTCGACGACGAAGCTGTTGAAGCGGCCTACGACCAGGGCGTATTTGCCCTGCGGGGCGATGAAGGTTCCTTCGATGGTCTTCAGGGGCATGGGTGCTTTCTCATCTCTTTAAAGAACGAAGGCGCCGCGGACTGCGCGGCGCCTCTGATTATTCGGCCGGGAGGTATTCTACAACTTCCAGATCGAAGCCGGATATCGCGTTGAACTTCATCGGCGCGCTCATCAGGCGCATCTTGCGTACACCAAGATCACGCAGGATCTGCGAACCGGCACCGACGGTGCTGTAGGTCGCCGGGGTCGGCGGCTGCTGGCGGGTCAGCTGCGCCAGCAACTGCGGGCCGGTCAGCGGGTTGCCGAGCAGCAGCACAACGCCCTTGCCGGCCTTGGCCACTTCGCTCATCGCAGCACGCAGGCTCCAGCGACCCGGCACGGTGACCAGCAGTAGATCACGCAGCGGCTCCATGTTGTGCACGCGCACCAGCGTGGGTTCTTCCGGGGAGATTTCACCTCGGGTCAGTGCCATGTGCACGGTGTCCTCGACGCCGTCGCGGTAGGTGACCAGGTTGAACTGACCCAGCTCGGTTTCCAGCGGCTGCTCGGAAACCCGCTCGACGGTGCGCTCGTGGATCATGCGGTAGTGGATCAGGTCGGCGATGGTGCCGATCTTCAGCCCGTGCTGCTCGGCGAACAGCTCAAGCTCCGGGCGGCGCGCCATGGTGCCGTCGTCGTTCATGATCTCGCAGATCACGCCGGATGGTTCGAAGCCCGCCATGCGTGCCAGATCACATGCCGCCTCGGTGTGGCCGGCACGCGCCAGTACGCCACCCGGCTGCGCCATCAGCGGGAAGATGTGGCCAGGGCTGACGATGTCTTCGGCTTTCGCCGCTCGCGCTACCGCGGCCTGCACGGTACGCGCGCGGTCTGCAGCGGAAATGCCGGTGGTGACGCCTTCGGCGGCCTCGATGGAGACAGTGAACTTGGTGCCAAAGCCCGAGCCATTGCGCGGCGCCATTAGCGGCAGTTTGAGCAGTTCGCAGCGCTCGCGGGTCATCGGCATGCAGATCAGGCCACGGGCGAAGCGTGCCATGAAGTTGATGTGCTCGGCGGTCACGCATTCGGAGGCGACGATGATGTCTCCTTCGTTCTCGCGGTCCTCGTCATCCATGAGAATGACCATCTTGCCGGCGCGGATGTCTTCGATCAGTTCTTCAGCGGTATTGAGCGCCATGGGGTGTCTCCTCAATTCTTCAGATAGCCGTGCTCGGCGAGAAAACCTTCGGTGAGCCCCGAGGCCTTGGGTTCGGCGGCCTTGTCACCCATCATCAGGCGCTCCAGGTAACGCGCCAGTAGGTCGACTTCCAGATTCACCTGCCGCCCGGGGCGGTAGTCGGCCATGATGGTTTCGCCGAGGGTGTGCGGCACGATGGTCAGCTCGAATTCGGCGCCGTTGACCGCATTGACCGTGAGGCTGGTGCCATCGACGGTGATCGAGCCCTTGAGCGCGATGTACTTGGCCAGCTCGCGTGGCGCGCGGATGCGGAACTGTACGGCGCGGGCGTTATCTTCACGCGCCACGACCTCGCCGACGCCGTCGACGTGACCGCTGACCAGGTGCCCGCCGAGGCGACTGGTAGGCGTCAGGGCCTTCTCCAGATTGACCCGACTGCCGGCCTTGAGGTCGATAAAGGCGGTGCGCGCCAGGGTTTCGCGGCTGACGTCGGCCCAGAAGCCGTTGCCCGGCAGCTCCACCGCCGTCAGGCAGACGCCGTTGACCGCGATGCTGTCGCCCAGTTTGACGTCGCCCAGATCCAGCTTGCCGGTTTCGACCAGCACGCGGACGTCGCCACCCTTGGGCGTGAGCGCACGGATGCTGCCGATGGCTTCGATTATTCCGGTGAACATGTGGCCTCCCGAGGAAGGCGGGTAAAACGCTGCATACGACGAACTCCTGTTTTTGAAAAACAGGGCGCTACGGATCGATAGGGATGCATGACGGGCGCACGGACGGCGTCCATCGGGATATCCCGCTCTCTCTCATCCGGACTATACCGTCGGCCCCGGAATCACACCGGGTCTGCTGACCTTGCCGAAGCAAGCGCTCGCGGGCTAGACGCGATTGAAAGCTACTGCGCGCAGAGCATGCTGCGTTGTGGTCCTCCTCGAAGTACTCATTTACCAGGGTAAACTCCGCCTTCTCGTCGAATCACGCCTTGCCTGCTCAGCGCTCGCTGCGCTTTCATCCTTGTAACTGCGCCATTACCGCCGGTGGGGAATCGCACCCCGCCCTGAGAACGTTGGGCCAGTCGCGGCCCGGCAGCGTTTTTAACACAAATAGCGACGCGGGGCAGCCGATTATCGCCCGGTAATCGGCTATCTGAATGCAAGACACAGGCTATCGGCGGACACAGCCGACACGGGTTGCCGATCAGCTGGCCGGACGCGCCACGATCTTCCAGTCGTCACCCACCGCACGGATGTCGACGATCTTCAGCTCGCGCGCCTCACTCATGCGCTCCAGAGGCAGCTCCAGCAGCGGCCGCGCGGAGGAGCCGAGGAACTTGGCCGCCATGAACACTTGGTATTCGTCGATCAGGCCGAGACTGGCGAACGCACCAACCAGCCGCGGGCCCGCTTCGACCAGCACCTCGTTGGCCCCGCGCGCGGCCAGTTCCCGCAGCAGTGCGACCAGGTCGACCCGCTCCTGCCCCAGCACCAGCGCCTCATGGCCCGCTGCACGATAGGCCTCCTCGCAGCCCGGCACGGCCGTAGCGACCAACGCCGGACCAGCCTGGAAGAGCGGCGCTTCCAGCGGCACGCGCAACCGGCCATCGACCAGCACTCGCAACGGCGGACGTTGCAGCGCCAGCGCAGTCGTTTCCGCATCCAGCCCCAGTTCGGCGCCACGCACGGTCAGCCGCGCGGCATCCATGAGCACCGTATCGGCGCCGGTCAGCACAACGCTGGAGCGCGCGCGCAGGCGCTGCACCTCGGCGCGGGCGGCCGGGCCGGTGATCCACTGGCTCTCGCCGCTGGCCATCGCGGTACGCCCGTCCAGGCTCATCGCCAGCTTGGCACGAACGAACGGCAGGCCGCTTTCCATACGTTTGATAAAGCCGCAGTTGAGCTCGCGCGCCTCGGCTTCCAGCACGCCGCTGGCGACCTCGATGCCGGCGCTACACAGTAGCGCCAGACCGTTCCCGGCGACCTGCGGATTGGGGTCCTGCATGGCCGCCACCACGCGGCCGACGCCGGCCTTGACCAGCGCTTCGGCACAGGGCGGTGTACGCCCGTAGTGGCTGCAAGGTTCGAGGGTGACGTAGGCGGTGGCACCGCGGGCGCGCTCACCCGCCTGGCGCAGCGCATGGACTTCGGCATGTGGCTCGCCGGCGCGTACGTGCCAGCCTTCGCCAACCAGCTCGCCAGCGGCGACGATCACGCAACCGACCCGCGGGTTCGGATGGGTCGAATACAGGCCTTTTCGCGCCAGCTGCAGTGCGCGGGCCATCCAGGCGTGATCGGTAGTCATTCGGGCTTCGCGGGCTCGCGGGACAGCCGCTCGATTTCCTCACGGAATTCGTTGAGGTCCTGGAAGCGGCGGTAGACCGAGGCGAAGCGGATATAGGCGACCTCGTCGAGCTTCTGCAGCTCGGCCATCACCAGTTCGCCGAGCACCCTCGACTTGATTTCGCGCTCGCCGGTGGCGCGCAGCTGATGCTTGATATGGGCGATGGCCGCTTCGAGACGCTCGACGCTGACCGGACGCTTTTCCAGCGCACGCTGCATGCCGGCGCGCAGCTTCTGCTCGTCGAACGGCTGGCGGCTGCCGTCGGACTTGATCAAGCGTGGCATCACCAGCTCGGCGGTTTCGAACGTAGTGAAACGCTCGCCACAGGCCAGACACTCGCGGCGGCGGCGCACCTGATCGCCCTCGGCAACCAGGCGGGAATCGATGACCTTGGTATCGTTGGCAGCGCAGAAGGGACAATGCATGGGGCTGAAATCGGTCGTACGTCGGGGCGGCCATGGTAGCGCATCCGACCCGCAAGACAAGGCGACGGCTTTGCTGCTATACAACTCGCAATCGTCGTTCAGGAGGCTGTCCGTGCCACCACGTTTTTTCGTTCTCCCTGCCTTCCTGGCCTTGCTCGCCGGCTGCAGTAGCCAACCCAGCGAGCCGCCGACCGCGCCGGTCGAGCTGAGCACCGCCCCGCACTCCAAATTGCTCAACGAACTGAGCGGCAGCCTGATCGGCGCGCCGGCAGGCAGCGATGTCGAACTCGCCTTGCTGGAAGTTGATCGTCGCGACCAGCCGGACCGCCTGCTCAGCAACGTCCAGCTCAAGGGCCGCGATAGCCAACTGCCCTTCATCCTGCAGTTCAACCCCGACGCCTTTCCCACCGGCCAGCGTGTCGAGCTGCGCGGCCGGGTCACCCGGGCCGGCCAACTGATCATGCGGCTGCCGCCGCGGACTATTTCCAGCCCAGCCAGCCAGGCGCTCGGCCCGCTGCAGCTGGTTCCTGCGCCGTGACGGCACCGGCGTCCTTACAGTCGGCACTGAACGAGCTGCTGGGCGATGCGCGCCTGGTTGCCGAGCCGCTGCCGGGCACCGATCTGCGGCTCTGGCTGGTCGACGCCGCCAACATGGATCGCGCCTTCAGCCCCGAGGAAACCCGACGGATACTCGAAGACCCGCCGTACTGGAGCTTCTGCTGGGCCAGCGGCCTGGTGCTGGCGCGCTGGCTGGCCGACCGGCCGGAATGGGTGCGCGGCAAACGCGTGCTCGATTTCGGCGCGGGCTCGGGCGTCGCCGCCATCGCCGCGGCCAAGGCGGGCGCTGCCGAAGTGGTGGCCTGCGACCTGGACCCGCTGGCGCTCGCCGCCTGCCAGGCCAACGCCGCGCTGAATGAGGTCGAGCTACGCTATTCGCAGGACTTCTTCGGCGAGGCGGATCGCTACGACCTGATCATCGTCGCCGATGTGCTCTACGACCGCGCCAATCTGCCGCTGCTGGATCACTTCCTCAGTCGTGGACGCGAAGCGCTAGTGGCCGACTCCCGCGTGCGCGATTTCTCCCACCCGCTGTACCGGCGCCTGGACGTGCTGGATGCCTGCACCCGGCCGGATCTGGCCGAGCCGGCAGAATTTCGCCAGGTCAGCCTCTATCACGCGACGCGCTAGTTGCACGGAGACCACCATGAGCGAGGAAAACCTGCGACTGTTCTTCGCGCTGCCCTGCCCGCCCGAGCAGGCGGCTGCGATCTGCGCGTGGCGGGACGACCAGGCGATCGATGGCCGAGCGGTGCCGCGCGACAACCTGCACCTGACCCTGGCCTTTCTTGGCGCACAACCGAGAGAACACCTCGACGCGCTGCTGCAGATGGCTGCGACCGTGCACGCCGAAGCTTTCAGCCTGTCTCTCGACCGCCTGAGCACCATTGGCAAAGGTTTCATCTGCCTGCAGCTCGCCAGTACACCGCCCGCGCTGCTGCAGCTGGTCGAAGCACTGAGCGAACGGCTGGCAGCGCTTGGCGTCGTGCTCGACTGCCGGCCATTCCTACCGCACCTGACGCTGAGCCGCCAGGCCCGGAGCCGAGCGCAGCAATCGGCGCCAGACTTCACCTGGCACGTCGATCGCTTCGTGCTCTACCGTTCAGTCAATACGGCGGACGGCGTGCGCTACGACGAGCTGGGCAGCTGGCCACTTCTGCCATAACAACCCTTCAAGGCCGCCATGGCGCAGTCTCTCAACGCGGCACTTCGATCAGAAAACGAAACAGCGGGCCGTGCTGTTCCACTGCCAGGCAGTTGTAGCCCTTGGCCTTGGCGTCCTCGGGGATGCCATGCACCGACTGCGAACAATCGGTTACCACCTCGAGCAGCTGCCCCGGCTGCATGGTTTCCAGGGTTTCCAGCGTAGCGATGGCGTTGTACGGGCAATGCTCGCCACGCAGATCAAGCGAGAGATTCGGTTTGGCCTGGCTCACGGGCAGGGCTCCTTTTCGATTGGAAACGACGTGCATTGAGGTGCACCAGTAACATGGCGACGGCCAGGCCGGCGAAGGTCAGCAGCAAGCCACTGGCCGGGCCAAAGCTCTCCAGCAGATTGATCTTCGGATAGGGCAGTGCCAGCGAGGTGCCGAGTTCGTCCCAGTAGACCGCCACCAGAGTACCGCCGATAACGTTACCGACGCCGACCACCCAGAAATGCACCTGCCCTTCCATGGCGCGATACATCCAGCCGGTTTCGCAGCCGCCGGCAACGACGATACCGATACCAAACAGCACGCCACCGATGATTGCGTTCGGCCCCATCCAGAAAATCTTCGGGCTTGCCCCTAGCGCGATGGCACCGAAGGTACCGACGCAGGCCACAGCCATGCCCAGCAGGATGCCGTAGGCAGCGCGGGTTCGGCCGGTGGTCCAGAGATCGCGGGCGGCACTGGTAAAGCAGATCTGTGCACGCTCGATCAGCCCGCCGAACAGGAGTCCGAACAGCACCGCCATGCCCAGCACCAGCGAGGCATCGAAACGCCAGGCAGCGAAGGCGACCGCAAGCACCGCGACCGCCGTGCCGATCCGGGCCTGCACCGTGGCCCGCCGCCGCGTGCCCTCCGCATCGCCGAACAGCGAACTGGCCTGGCTGCCGACCTTCAGCGGCGTGCGCAACCAGGGCAACAGGCAGATTTTCACGCCAATCCAGGCGCCACCCACGGTGGCCAACATGAACGCCCAGGCGTGCAGCGAAAACATCGGAATGCCGGTGAAGAAAGCCGCCAGGTTGCAACCCATTGCCAGGCGCGCGCCGAAGCCGGCGACCACCCCGCCGATCAGCCCCTGCACCAAGCGGCGCTTGCTGGTCGGCCAGCGCAGGCTGACGTTGTTTGCCCACAACGCCGCACACAGTGCGCCAAGCAACATGCCGATGATCATCACGCCATCCACGCGATCGAGCGGAGTGCCGGACAAGCCGATCAGCTTGAAGTAACTCCACTCCTCGGGTGCGTAGCCGAACCAGGAAATGACGTGTCCACCCCAGCGAGTGAACTCGCCGGTGACAGCCCAGAAGGTGCCGGTTATGGCGAAGTAGTAAGCGGAAGCGACGCCCAGCGCGACAAGCGCGGGCAGCGGCGACCAGAAGCGCACGAGGTAGCGCTCCCGGAAGTCGGAGAGAACGGACATGTGAAACTCCTTATGACGCGCGACTGCAAACGCCGCACCGGTCTAGGAAAAGGGTTGCGCCACGATGCGCCGGCAAGAGGCCTGCGCCACCTGGCGGGCGCAACCATAGACCAATGGCAACCGCCATGCGAGCCCTTGCTTCCCGTGGCGAGCGCCCCCACATACCATGCACAGCCTTTCAGTCATTCGTCGCCCACGAGAATCCCGATGAGCCAGACGCCCTATATCTTCGATGTCACCACCGCCAGCTTCGAACAGCTGGTGCTCGAGAACTCGTTTCACAAGCCGGTACTGGTGGATTTCTGGGCCGAATGGTGCGCGCCGTGCAAGGCCCTGATGCCGCTGCTGGCGAAGATCGCCGAGGAGTATCAGGGTGAGCTGCTGCTGGCCAAGGTCAACTGCGACATCGAACAGGAGGTCGTCGCCCGTTTCGGCATCCGCAGCCTGCCAACCGTGGTGTTGTTCAAGGATGGTCAACCAGTGGACGGCTTTGCCGGTGCGCAGCCGGAATCGGCGATTCGCGCCATGCTCGAGCCCCACGTGCAGGCTCCGGCGACGCCGCAGGGCAACCTGCTGGAAAGCGCGCAGGCCGCCTTCGCCGAAGGCCGTTTCGCCGAGGCCGAGGCGCAGCTGCAGCAGCTGCTGAGTGAAGACAACGAGAACGCTGCCGGGCTGATTCTTTATGCCCGCTGCCTGGCCGAACGCGGAGAACTGGGCGAAGCGGAAACGGTGCTCAACGCGGTAAAAGGCGATGAGCACAAGCAGGCTCTGGCCGGCGCCCGTGCTCAGCTGACGTTTCTGCGCCAGGCCAACGACCTGCCGGAAGTCGCCACCCTGAAGAGTCGCCTGGCGCAGAATGGCGAGGACGATGAAGCGGCGTATCAGCTGGCCATCCAGCAACTGGCTCGCCAGCAATACGAGGCGGCGCTCGACGGCCTGCTCAAGCTGTTCGTGCGCAACCGCGGGTACGCCGATGGGCAGCCGCACAAGACGCTGCTACAGGTTTTCGATCTGCTGGGTAATGACCACCCGCTGGTGACGCTGTACCGCCGCAAGCTTTACCAGGCGATCTACTGATCGCGGGCAAACCTCCGGCGCGCCATCAGGAAGGCGCGCCGACCCAGTGATAGCAAGCCGAGTCGGCGCCGTGCTCGACCTTCACCTCGTCACAGTGACGCAAGCGCACCAGCAGCCGCTTGGCCAGCAGCGCATTGCCGGCGAGCGCTTCCAGTTCGGCGAGCAATTCCGGGCCGTCCAGCTTGCCAGCGCAGCGCAGTCGCTCCCGCGCACTGTGCCACAGGGCGTCGCCAGGTGGCGTCGCAGGCGCCGGGACGCCACCCGCCGCAGCCTCATCGGTGCCGACGCTACGGGTCAGGTTCATCCAGTCCTGGGCGTCCAGCTCGATTTCCAGATCGACCGGCCAATCTCCTATGCGTCCGCGGATTCGAATCATGCTGTCCCTCCAGAGCTATGCGTTCATCCTCACATGAAGGCAGCGGACTGGCCAGCCGCACGGCAAAGTTGTTATAACGTAACAAACCCCTTTCGATGGAGCCGATCATGCGCCACCTACTTTTTGCCGTGCCTATGCTTCTGCTGCCCCTGAGCTACAGCCAAGCACATGAAGACGATCATCACCATGAACACGAAGGCGCCACCAGCCTGGGTGCGCATGAGCATGGCGCGGCGCGCCTGAATGTGGCACTGGATGGCAATCAGCTGGAGCTGGAGCTGATCAGCCCGGCGATGAACCTGCTCGGTTTCGAGCACGCTGCTGCCAGCGCAGCAGATGAGGCGAAGATCGCCAGCGTACGCTCGCAACTGGAACAACCTCTGCCCCTGTTCGGCCTCCCGGCGGCGGCAGGTTGTAGCGTCAGTGAACAGCAGTTTGCCGGCGAACTGCTCGGCTCGGCCCATGCGGGCTATCAGCGCCGCGATGATCACGAACACAAGCAGGAGGATAAGCACGACCACGACGACCACGAAGCCGGTGGCCACAGCGATATGGAAGCGCACTACCAACTCGCCTGCAGCAACCCAGAGGTGCTGCGCGCACTGGATCTCACACGGCTGTTCGAAAGCTTTCCCGGCACGGAAAAGATTCAGGTACAACTGATCGGCCCGAGCGGCCAGCAGGGCACGGAACTGACTCCGGCCCACGCGCAGTTGCCCTTCTGAACCAGCACTGGACCCCGATGAGCGCTCCACTCCTCGCAATCGACAACCTCGGCTTCGCCTGGCCCCGCCAGGCCGAGCTGCTGGACATCCCCACGTTTCGCCTCGAACGCGGCGAAAGCCTGTTTCTCAAGGGCCCGTCGGGCAGCGGCAAGACCACCCTGCTCGGCCTGATCGGCGGTGTGCAGAAGGCCGGCCGCGGCAGTATCCGTCTGCTCGACCGCGACCTCGGCAGTCTGTCGGCCGGTGCCCGTGACCGTTTCCGCGTCGATCACACCGGCTACATCTTCCAGCAGTTCAACCTGCTGCCTTTTCTTTCGGTACGCGAGAACGTCGGCCTGCCCTGCCATTTTTCGCCGCTGCGTGCCGAACGTGCGCGCAAGCGCCACGGCAGTACGGATGCCGCGGCGGCGAGCCTGCTGGAGCATCTGGGACTGCCCCCGGGGATGTTCGAGCGTCGTGCCGATGCGCTCTCCATCGGCCAGCAGCAACGCGTCGCCGCTGCCCGCGCACTGATCGGCCAGCCGGAGCTGGTCATCGCCGACGAGCCGACCTCGGCGCTGGATGCGGATAGCCGCGAAGTCTTTCTGCAGCTGCTGTTCTCCGAGTGCCGCGCAGCCGGCGCGAGCCTGCTGTTCGTCAGCCATGACCAGAGCCTGGCGCCACTGTTCGACCGCAGCTTGTCGCTGGCCGAGCTCAATCGCGCGACGCGCGCAGTGGAGTGCTGAGCGATGTATCTCCTGCGCCTGGCCCTGGCGAGCCTGAACAATCGGCGCTTCACCGCCCTGCTGACCGTGTTCGCCATCGCCCTCTCGGTGTGCCTGCTGCTCGCCGTCGAACGGGTGCGCAACGAAACCCGTGCCAGCTTCGCCAGCACCATCAGCGGCACCGATCTGGTGGTCGGCGCGCGCTCCGGCTCGGTCAATCTGTTGCTGTACTCGGTGTTCCGCATCGGCAATGCAACCAACAACATCCGCTGGGACAGCTACCAGCGCTTCGCCGAACACCCGCGGGTCGCTTGGGCGATTCCGATTTCCTTGGGCGACTCCCATCGTGGCTACCGCGTAATGGGCACCAGCACGGCCTATTTCGAGCATTACCGCTACGGTCGCAAACAGCCGCTGCAACTGGCCGAAGGCCGCGCCTTCGAAAGCGATCCGTTCGAGGTCGTGCTTGGCGCGGAAGTGGCCAGTGCCCTGGGCTACAAACTCGACGACAGCATCGTCCTCGCACATGGCGTAGCGCGTGTCAGCCTCGTACAGCACGATGACAAACCGTTCCGCGTGGTCGGCGTGCTGCAGCGCACCGGCACGCCGGTCGACCGTACCCTGCACATCAGTCTGGCCGGCATGGAAGCGCTGCATGTCGACTGGCAGAACGGCATGCCGGCCCGCGGCGCCGGGCGTATCGACGCCGAGCAAGCGCGGGCACTCGATTTACAGCCGCAGCAGATCACTGCGGTCCTGCTCGGTTTGAACAGCAAGGTCGCCACCTTCACCCTGCAACGGGAAATCAACCAGTACCGCAGCGAGCCGCTGCTGGCGATCCTGCCCGGCGTCGCCCTTCAGGAGCTCTGGAGCCTGATGGGCACGGCCGAGAAAGCGCTGTTCGTGGTCTCGCTGTTCGTCGTGCTGACCGGCCTGATCGGCATGCTCACGGCGATCCTCACCAGCCTCAACGAGCGACGCCGGGAGATGGCGATCCTGCGCTCGGTGGGTGCTCGCCCCTGGCATATCGCCGCGCTATTGATCATCGAGGCGTTCGGCCTGGCCCTCGCGGGCACGCTGCTGGGGCTGGCCCTGCTGTATATCGGCATCGCGATCGTGCAATCGCCGTTGCAGAGCCTCTACGGCCTTTATCTGCCGCTGGCCTGGCCGAGCGCCTATGAGTGGGGACTGCTCGGCGCTATCCTGCTGGCGGCACTGCTGATGGGCAGCGTGCCGGCCTGGCGGGCCTATCGCCAATCGCTGGCCGATGGCCTGTCGATTCGACTGTGAGGAACCCGATGTCGCGCCTGCTGCTTGCTCTGCTACTGGCCTGTGCGGTCTCTGCGCATGCCGATGACGTCCGCGATCTACAGTGGTCGGAGCTGATTCCCGAGGGCGCGCCGCCACCACCGCCGCCAATGGCCATGCATGACATGTCGCAGCTGGCCGATGCGCTGGCTGCCGAGGCCGGGCCGGCTGCCGCACAACAGTCGCCGGCCGCGCCAGTGGTCGAAGCGCTCGATGGGCAGATGGTGAAGTTGCCGGGGTATATCGTGCCGCTGGACATGACCGAGGAAGGGCGCGTCATCGAATTCCTGCTGGTGCCCTACTTCGGCGCCTGCATTCACGTGCCCCCGCCGCCATCCAACCAGATCGTGCATGCCACCAGCGAGCTGGGCGTGCGGGTGGAAGCGCTATATGAACCGTTCTGGATCGAGGGACCGCTGAGGGTGGAACACGCCAGCAGCGAGCTGGCAGAGGCTGGTTATCGCATGCAGGCACAGAAAATCTATCCCTACGAATTGCAGTAATCGCCATCCGGCAACGCGGTGGCGATTACGCTTCTGCCAGCGGTCAGTGCGCGCTGGCGATCTGCTTCTCACGCTCGAAACTGAGCTCACCTTCCGCCCACTCGCGCCATTCGCGCACGCGACGACGTTCGGCGCCGGCCCGCTCGGCCTGCTTCAACGCGTCAAGCCCGGCCTGCCAACGAGCCTGTTCCAGCTCGAGCTGCGCCACATTCATCCAGAACTTCGCGCTGCCGGTCTGAGTCGCCAGCTGGCGATAGATCTTCGCGGCCTCGGTGCGCTCGCGGGCCTGCCACCAGAGCATGCCCATGCGCTCCTGGCGACTGGCATTGCTCGGCAGCAAGCGTGACGCCAGCATCCCTTCGAGCAGTTTGGCGCCTTGCCATGGCTGCCCAGCGGCACTAGCGAGAGCGACTAGGTTGTCCAGCTCCGCCTCACTGAAGCGCAAGCCCTTCGCGTGCGCAGTGCGCAGCGTCGCCAGCGCGCGATCTTCAGCGCCCGCCATCTGCTGCAGACCGGCCAGCTGCCGCCAGGCCTTGACCTGATCGGGGTGGCGCAGCAGCAGCTTCTGTTGCCAGCGTTCGGCAGCCTGATAGCGCTTGAGCTCGGCGTTGCCGGCAACCAGGAACTGCAGCCAGGTATCACCCGCCTTCGGGTTCGCCTGCACATAACGCTCGGCCAGCGGCAGCGCCTTGGCATGCTGACCGAGGCCCTGGTAAGCCTGCACCAGCATCTGCAGCACTTCTTCGTTGCCCTGATTAGCCGATCCCAGCAAGCTGACCACCTTGGCGTAGCGACCCTCGACCAGGTTCAGCCGCGCAAGGTTCATCCGCTCGCCGGCCAGCAGCTCTTCGTCCAGCTTGCCGCTGGCCACTGCCTTGTCCAGCCATTCCAGCGCCTGGCGATTATTGCCTTCGGCCCAGGCCAGATAGCCGCGACTGCGCCAGAGCAACGCCTCTTCACCGCTACCGGCCTTGGCGCTGACGCCCTCCAGCGCCTTGCGCGCAGCGGCATAGTCGCCCTTGCTCTGCGCGGTCTGCGCTCGCTGGAGCGCCATGAACACCGCGGGGTCGATGGCCTGGGCGGCCTGGGCCGAAGCGGCGAGAAAAAGCGACAGCACGAGCAGCAAACGAAGCATCTCAGCGTTCTCCTTGCAAGCGGAAGTGCAGGGTTTTCACGGCTTCACGGGATACCGGTGCACCGTTTTCGGTACGCGGCGCGAAACGCCAGCGGGCCGCCGCGCGCCGGGCCTCGCGGTCGAACACGTTACGAGGCGAGGCTTCCAGCACGCGGATGTTCTCCACCCGCCCCTGCGGGTTGATGGTGAACGCCAATTTGATATGCCCTTCGATGCCCTGTTGCCGCGCACGGTAGGGATACTCCGGACGTACATCATTGAGCGGCATCACTTCCTGCTCCGGGCCGCCGGGCTTGCCCGCCGCTTCGACTGCCGCACTGGCCGGCGCTGGCGCCGCGGCCGGGGCACTCTGTGCCGCCGTCAGGCCGGACAGACTGGGCGCCGGAGCGGTGGCGACCGACACGCCCGCATCGATGTTCGGCAGGTCGAGGTCGAGCTTGGGCAGATTGGCGTCTGGCGTCGCCATATTCGGCGTCGGTGGCGTCGGCGGTTGCGGCGTCTTCGGCTGCGGCGGCTGTGGCGCCTGCTGACGTGAGCGCGTGGCGGTGTCCTCGTTGCGCCCATCCATGCGCACGAAATTGGCAATCGCTAATGGATCTTCCTCAATCTTGCTGCGCGGGGGATTGACCATGCTCAACATCAGGGCGAACAGCAGCAACGCCACCACACAGGCGGCGATGAAGGCCAGACTGAAACGGACCAGCCGCGGTTGCATCAGCGCGACCCCGTGCTGGCGGCCAGCGCAACGTCTTGCACGCCGGCCTGACGCGCCTGGTCCATGACCTGCACCACGAGGCCGGTGCGCGCATCCTGGTCAGCCTGGACGACCACAGCGCCCTCCGGCTGATCCACGCGCAGACGCTCGACATGCGCCCGCACACTGCGTACGTCGACCACCTGCTTGTCGATCCAGACCTGGCCATCGGCCGTGACGGCGATGAGAATATTGCCCTTGTCCTGGGTGCTGGCTGTGTCCGCCTGCGGGCGCTGGACTTCGACACCGGATTCCTTGATGAAGGAGCTGGTGACGATAAAGAAGATCAGCATGATGAACACCACATCGAGCATCGGCGTGAGATCGATGCCGGTATCTTCTTCCTGCTGGTAATGATGACGGCGCATACGCATCCCGCTAATCCTCAGTCGTGACGCAGCTGGTCAGCCAGCCGGTCGAGAGACTGGCGCGCGATTCGCTCTAGGCGCGCCAGACTGAACAATCCTGTGATGGCCAGCACCATGCCGGCCATGGTCGGCAGGGTCGCCTGCCAGACACCCGCGGCCATGCCGCGTGGGTTGCCGGAGCCACTGAGCGCCAGCACGTCGAAAACCGCGATCATGCCGCTGACCGTACCGAGCAAGCCAAGCAGCGGATACATCGCCACCAGGGTCTTGCTCAGCCGTAGCGGTCCGGACAACTGCTGCTGAGCCTGCGCCAGCCAGGCCGAACGCACCGCACGCTGCCAGCTACCAGGCTCATCGGCCATCTGCGCCCAGGCCTGCCGACGCGATTCGACCCAGTGCGGGAAGACCCGCCGCATGAACCAGAGGCGCTCGAAGACCAGTGTCCAATACAGTACGCACAGGCCGGCCAGCGCCCACATCACCACGCCGCCGGCAGCCATGAAATCGAGCAGCGCGTGACCACTGTCGATCAGACCCAGCCAGTGAGCGCGCAGATCAGTCACGGCGTGGCGCCCCCGACAGGTGCAGCGCGATGAGGCCGGCGCTCTGCTGCTCCAGCAACTGGATCAGCGCCTTGCTACGGCTGGCCAGCAGGCTGTGCAGGAACAGCAGCGGAATTGCCACCACCAGGCCCAGCACCGTGGTTACCAGCGCCTGAGAGATACCGTCGGCCATCAGCCGCGAGTCGCCGCCACCGCTCTGGGTGATGGCCTGGAAAGTGATGATCATGCCGGTCACGGTCCCCAGCAGGCCGAGCAGCGGAGCAACGGCCGCCAGCAGCTTGAGCAGCGGCTGACCGCGCTCCAGCGGCGGGGTCTCCTGGAGGATCGCCTCGTCCAGCTTGAGCTCGAGGGTCTCCAGATCCGACAACTGTGGCTTCGGCCCCAGCACGCCGATGATGCGGCCGAGCGGATTGTCGTCGCGCGGCTGGTTCAGCTCGCGCATCTGGCTGCCCACCTTGCGACCGACGCCACCCAGATACACCATGCGCCAGATCGCCAGCAGCAGGCCGACGGCACCAAGCACCAGAATGACGCCACCGACCAGACCGCCTTGCTTGACGCGATCCCACAGGTCCGGCTGGCGTTGCAGCTGGGCGATCAGCGTGCCGCGGCTCGGATCCACCGGCAATGTAGCCAGCGCATCGGAGCTGCTCAGATAGTCTTCGATCAAACCCTGACCGGACGGCTGGCGTGTCGGTACCAGCAGCTCGCCGGCATCGGCGTCGTAGCGCAGGAAGGCCTCGTCGGTGAATGTGGAGAAGCTGCCGACCCGCAGTACCGGCTGCTCGCTGCGCGCGCCATCGGTGCCCACCACCGGCAGCTGTACGCGCTCGACGCGGCCGCTGGCCGCCAGGTCTTCCAGCAGGGTCATCCAGAACGCATCGAGGTCATCGGCCGACGGCAGCGCGCGGCTTTCCGCCAGGCTGCGCAGCTGGGTCAGGCGCTCGGGATACTGAGCGTTGAGCAGACTGTCCTGCCACTGGCCAGCGATGTCACCTGCACTCTGGCGCACGACGCCGAACAGCTCACCCAGATGGCCAACACGCTGCGCCAGGAGTTTTTCCTGCTCGGCCAGCTCGGCCTCCTGACGATCGAAGTCGGCCTTCAGGCGTTCGGCCTCGGCCTTCTGCTCGGCCAGTGCGGCACGGGCACGGGAAAGCAGTTGCTGCTGCTCGCCACGATCACGAACGAAGGCCTGCTCGCGGGCCTTCATGGCGCTTACCTCGGCGGCACGGTCGCTGCGAATGCGCTCGAGCAGCTGGTCGGGACTGAGCGGTTCTGCCGAATGAGCCGTGAGGGGCAACAGCGCGACAAGAAGGAGGGAAAACAGACGGCTCATTGCGCGGCCTCCTCGGCCAGGGTCTTCACGGGCAATTGCAGGTAGGCCGGAGCCTGTTGCTGACGGGCGATGGCGATGGCCTGCGTGAGCGGTCGGCGGGCGCTGCCGTCGAGCACTTCCCAGGCGCGAGTCTGCGGATTCCACCAGCCGCTCTCGTGAGCATCGAGAGTCTGGTAATAGAGCATCACTCGACCGAGCCGCAGGAATTCGACGCTGCGTGACTCCGCGTCGCCCGGCAGCTCGCCACGCCAGGCTTCCAGCGTGCGGCCGTAGTCGCTTTCGATCTGATAGGCCTCGAGGATGCGCCGGTACTTTTCCGCCAGGCTGACGTCGGCGCGTGGCAGTAGGTCCTGCAGGCCGGCCAGACGGTCGGCACGCTCATCGGGGAGAAACGGCAGATCGGCCGCAATGAATTCCCCAAGCACCTCGACCATACGGCTCATCTGCGGCGTAACGGCTTCCTGGGTGCGCTCGATGCTGTCCAGCTGGCGCTGAAAGCCCACAAGTTCCTTGCTCTGCGCTGCGGTCAGCTCCTGCAACTGCTTGTTGTAGGCCTTCAGCGCTTCGGTCTGCTGCAAAGCACTGCGGTACTCGTTGAGCATCTCGCGAGTGGCGTCGTCGAGCTGGTCGATCCGCGCCTGCGAGGCCTTCGCCTCGGCGGACAAACGCTCGCTCTCATCCAGCGCTGCGTCCAGCGGTGCCGCGGACAGCGACCCGGCATAAAGCTGAAGACAGCACGGCAGCACGGCAACCGCCAGCAGGCGGGGGAAGAAGGAAGGCATTGAAGGGTCCTTGCAGACGGTCGTTAACTCAAAAGAGAAACATTATCATCTGTGAATTGACGCAAAGCAACCCGGGCGTTTCGTCGCAGTCGAGGCGGCGTTTTTCATTGAGCTGGATCAAAAAGCCCCAGCGCTCAGCACCTACCATGGCGCCCAATCGCATTCCAACAAACGGAGCATCATCATGCGCAAGACCCTGTTCACCGCTTCCGCGCTGGCCCTGGCGCTGGCCGCACCCTTCGCCCAGGCTTTCGAAGCCGGGGACATCATCGTTCGCGCTGGTGCTATTACCGTTGATCCGCGTGAAGATAGCGGCAATCTGGAGTTTGATGGCGCTAGTGCAGGCGGCACTAGCGCTACGCTGAATAGCGATACTCAGCTGGGCCTGAACTTCGCTTACATGGTCACGGATAAAGTTGGTATCGAGCTGCTTGCCGCTACCCCGTTCAGCCATGAAGTTGGTGTGAAAGGCGTAAGCAATGCAGTCGGTACTCCGGGCCTCGACGGCAAGCTGGGCGACCTCAAGCAACTGCCACCAACCCTAAGCGTCGTGTACTACCCGCTGGATAACAAAGCTGCGTTCCAACCTTACGTCGGCGTCGGCATTAATTACACGACATTCTTCCAAGAAGACCTGAGCAGCGAGCGTAAAGCACAGGGCTTCAGCAGCATGGATGTCGACGACTCCTGGGGCTTAGCCTTCCAAGTCGGGGCGGACTACATGCTGACTGATAAGCTGATGATCAACGCCCAGGTTCGTTATATCGACATCGACACCGAGGCTACCGTTAAGGGCCCGACAGCACTTGGCGTAACCAAGACCACAGTTGACGTGGACGTAGACCCGATGGTCTACATGGTCGGTCTCGGCTACAAGTTCTGACGTAACCGGCCCAGCCGAATCGCAGACAGACAAAAGGCGCCTAGGGCGCCTTTTGTATTTTCAGAGTTCACAACCTACAAACCCAACAGGTTGGCCAGCCCATCGCGCATCGTGGTCGGTGGCTCGGGCAACCGATAGCGCTGCAGCAATCGGGCATTATTCGCCCGCGAATGCCGAATATCCCCCGGCCGTGCGGCCTGATAGCTCACCTCGGGAAGCCCGCCCAACACGTCACCGATGGCCGCCAGCAGCTGATTCAGCGAAGTGGCCTGATTCAGCCCAACATTCACCGCGCCTTCCACCGTCTCGGGCGACTCCAGCGCCTGCACCAACACCTCGACGAGATCGGCAACGTAGAGAAAATCGCGCGTCTGCTCGCCATCGCCGAACACCGCAATCGGCAAACCCTTCTGCGCCCGCTCGGTGAAGATGCTGATCACACCGGAATACGGTGACGATGGATCCTGCCGCGGCCCGAAGATATTGAAGAAACGGAACACCACCGGCTCCAGACCATGCTGGCGCCGATAGAAATCCAAGTAGTGCTCGCTGGCCAGCTTGTCCGCGGCGTAGGGTGTCAGGGGCGCCTTCGGTGTGTCCTCATCGATAGCATGGCCTTCGCCGTTGTTGCCATAGACCGCTGCGCTCGAGGCAAACAGCACACGCTTCACACCCGACTCGCGCATCGCCTCACACAGATTGAGCGTGCCAATCAGGTTGCTCTGGTGCGTACCGAATGGATCATCCACCGACGCCTGCACCGACGCCACCGCGGCCAGGTGCACCACCGCCCGACATCCCTGCACCGCACGACGCACGCAATCGGCATCGGCGACATCGCCGACGATCAGTTCGACGCGTGTATCTTGCGGCAGGTTTTCGCGCTTGCCGGTCGAGAGATTGTCCAGCACACGAACGGCATAGCCGCGCGCCAGCAACGCATCGACCAGGTTCGAGCCAATGAACCCGGCACCGCCGGTGACCAGAATCGGGGCATCAGCCATGACGGTAATAGCGCTCCAACAGGCTCGGCAACCCGGTGCGCCAAGCGCGAGGCTTGATGCCGAAAGTGGTGAAAATCTTCTTGCAGGCGAGTACGCCGTGCTGCGGTTCGGCTGCGGCATCCGAACAGGCGGCATGCGCCACGGCCGTCAGATTCGCCGTTGTGACGTCGCGATACTTGCCGGCCTCGCCGAGCAACGCCTGGGCGACCAGCAACGGGGTGGAAGCCTCATGTCCGCCGTAGTGATAGGTACCCCACAGCGGAGCCTGGCAGTCGAGCTGCTTCAATACCGCAAGGATCACGCGCGCGGCATCGTCGACAGGTGTCGGATTGCCGCGCCGGTCATCCGCCAGCAGTATCGCCTCGCTCTGCTCGAGTCGTTGCAGCACGCGCCCTAGAACACCGTCCCGACTGTCATCGAGCAACCAGCCAAAACGCAGCAGGACATGTCGCGGGCATAGCGAACGCACACTCTGCTCGATGCGCCAAAGCGCCCTGCCTCGTGCATCCAGCGGCGCCACCTCGTCCTTTTCGCTATAGGCCGTGGTTCGGGCACCGTCGAATACCCGATAGCTCGATGGCTGCAACAGGACGAAATCATGGTGCTGACAGAGTTCGGCGAGCCGCTCGACCGCACGCTCCTGTGCGGCGAGCGCCGGCTCGTTGGGCTGTCCGCTCTGGAACCAGTCGTAATAGTAGGCAAGGTTGACCACGACATCCGGACGGTTGTCGTCGAGCAACTGGGTAAGACTGGCGGCGTCCCAGCCCTGAGCGGGCGGTCGCGGCGCGAGGAAGCCTATGTCTTCCTCGGCGCCGAGGCGGATGAGCGCCTGGCCCAGGGCATTGCCGCCGCCCAACAGCATCAGGCGCATTCGCATTCAGATAACTCTAGAAGGGGATGTCGTCGTCGAAGCTGTCGTAGTCCGGTGCCGGCTGCTGCCGCGCAGCGGGCTGCTGCGGCTGGGCCTGCGGACGCGGCGCCTGCTGCGGCTCACGCTGCTGCGGGCGAGCCTGACGCGGGGCATCGTCGGAACTGCCGCCACGGCCACCGAGCAGCTGCATGGTGCCGTTCATGTCGACGACTATTTCGGTGGTGTAGCGCTTGACGCCGTCCTTCTCCCACTCGCGGGTCTGCAGGCGTCCCTCGATGTAGCATTGCGAACCCTTGCGCAGGTATTCGCCGGCGATCTCGGCAACCTTGCCGAACAACACCACGCGATGCCACTCGGTACGCTCCTGAAGCTGGCCGGTCTGCTTGTCCTTCCAGCTATCGGTGGTTGCCAGCGTGATGTTGGTCACCGCATTGCCATTGGGCATGTAGCGGGTTTCCGGGTCGCCGCCGACATTGCCGATCAAGATGACTTTATTCACCCCTCTGGCCATGGGTAACTCCTCATTGGAACGTTGAATTGGATGGATTCACCGATGGCGGTTGTACCGCCAGCAAAGCCGATGACCGCGAATCTTACCTCAGCCACCCCTGACGGCCAACCGACGCACTTTCATGTTGCGCGGCACTATGCAGCCGCGAACAGGCGCCTCAGGCAACCAGGCGATCAAGAGCTTCACGATCCAGCTGCTGCGTATCGACCTTGATATAGGCCGCTGCCTCGTCGGCAACGATGAGCACGTCGCTAACACCGGCGACTTGTAGCAGGTCACGCCCAAGTCCTGCGTTGGCCAGCGCTCCGGCCGACAGCGGCAAGCGCAGGCTGGTGACATAAGGAGGTTCGCGCATGCTGAAGGCCACCACGAACCACAACGCGCAAAGTGCAGCGCAACCGGCGAACACCAGCGCCAGGCCACCCTGCTGATAGAGCATGCCGCCCAGCACGCCACCGAGACCGGCACCGAGAAACTGACTGGTGGAGTAGACGCCCATCGCGGTGCCCTTGCCGCCGGCCGGCGCGACTTTGCTGACCAACGAAGGCAGCGACGCTTCCAGCAGATTGAACGCGATGAAGAAGCCCACCATGCCGACGACCAGCATCCACAAGCCATTTCCGAACCACCAGAAGAACAGCTCGCAGAGCAGCAACGCGGAGACCGCGCCCAACAGCACGCGGCGCATCTGGCGCTTCTTCTCGCCATAAATAATGAAGGGAATCATGCCGAAGAAGCCGACCAGCAGTGCCGTGAGGTAGACCCACCAATGCTCTTCCTTGGGCAACGCGCCCTGCTCTACCAGTGCCAGCGGCAGCGCGACGAAGCTGGCCATCAGGATCGCATGCAGCGCCAGGATGCTGAAATCCAGGCGCAACAGATCGGGGTGGCGCAACGTCAGGCCGAGCGCCTGCTTGGCAACACCGGATTCGCGATGGCGCACATGCGCCTGGGCCTTGGGCAGCAACGCGACGATGACTCCGCCAAGCAACGCCATGCCGGCGGTTACCCAGAACAGCCCGGAGAGACCGAAGGCACGGGTCAGCAACGGCCCGACGATCATCGCGACAGCGAAGGAAAAACCGATGCTCACGCCGATCAGCGCCATTGCCTTGGTCCGGTGCTGTTCGCGGGTCAGGTCCGAGAGCAGCGCCATCACTGCAGCGGAAATCGCCCCCGCCCCTTGCAGGATGCGCCCGGCGATGACGCCCCAGATGCTGTCGGACATCGCCGCGAGCACCGCTCCAGCGGCGAAGATCAGCAGGCCGAAATAGATGATAGGCAAGCGACCAATACGATCGGAAAGAATACCGAAGGGAATTTGCAGCAGCGCCTGGGTCAAACCATAGGCACCTATCGCAAGACCGATCAGGGTCGGCGTAGCGCCTTCCAGGTCCATGCCGTAGGTTGCCAGCACGGGCAAAACCATGAACATGCCGAGCATGCGAAAAGCGAAAACCAGGGCCAGCCCGGAAGCTGCGCGTGTCTCGCTGGCGCTCATGCGCTCGCTGTAGGGGTCCTGCATGGAGGGTCTCGCTTGTATGAACCGGCGGCGATTCTAGCAGCCCTACCCTGTTCGGCACAGGCGCGCGATTTTGCCGCGACTATCACCCCGGCCGTATACTTTCGGGTTTCCGCCCGCCACGCGAGGCTGTTTTGGACAAGATTCTGATTCGTGGGGCCCGCACCCACAACCTGAAGAACATCGACCTCACCCTGCCGCGCGACAAGCTGATCGTCATCACCGGCTTGTCCGGTTCTGGCAAATCATCGTTGGCATTCGACACTCTCTACGCAGAAGGCCAACGCCGTTACGTCGAATCGCTTTCGGCGTATGCGCGCCAGTTCCTCTCGATGATGGAAAAGCCCGACGTCGACACCATCGAGGGGCTCTCCCCGGCGATCTCCATCGAGCAGAAATCGACCTCGCACAACCCGCGCTCCACCGTGGGCACCATCACCGAGATCTACGACTACCTGCGTCTGCTCTATGCGCGGGTCGGCACGCCGCGCTGTCCAGATCACGATGCCCCGCTGGAAGCGCAGACGGTCAGCCAGATGGTCGACCAGGTGCTGGCACTGCCAGAAGGCCGCAAGCTGATGCTGCTGGCCCCGGTCATCCGCGAACGCAAGGGCGAGCACCTGGCCGTGTTCGACGAACTGCGTGCTCAGGGTTTCGTGCGCGCCCGCGTCAACGGGCGGCTGTACGAGCTCGACGAGCTACCCAAGCTGGACAAGCAGAAGAAGCACTCGATCGACGTGGTGGTGGACCGCTTCAAGGTTCGCGGCGACCTGCAGCAGCGCCTGGCCGAATCCTTCGAAACGGCGCTCAAGCTGGCCGATGGCATCGCCCTGGTCGCCTCCATGGAAGAGGACGACGACAGCGAGGAAATGATCTTCTCCGCACGCTTCGCCTGCCCGATCTGCGGCCACTCGATCAGCGAGCTTGAGCCCAAGCTGTTCTCCTTCAACAACCCGGCCGGCGCCTGTCCGACCTGTGACGGCCTGGGCGTGAAGCAGTTCTTCGACGCCAAGCGCCTGATCAATGGCGAACTGACCCTAGCCGAAGGCGCCATACGCGGCTGGGACCGGCGCAACGTTTACTATTTCCAGATGCTCGGCTCACTGGCCTCGCATTATGGCTTCAGCCTCGACGAGCCTTTCGACTCACTGGCCGCCGATCATCAGAAGTCCATCCTGCGCGGCAGCGGCCGTGAGAATGTCGAGTTCCGCTACCTCAACGACCGCGGCGATATCGTCAAGCGTTCGCACCCGTTCGAAGGCATCGTTCCCAACCTGGAACGCCGCTACCGCGAAACCGAATCCAATTCGGTTCGCGAAGAGCTCGCCAAATACCTCAGCACTCAGCCCTGCCCGGATTGTCGCGGCACGCGTCTGCGCCGCGAAGCACGCCACGTGTGGGTTGGCGACAAGACCCTGCCTGCGGTCACGGCCATGCCCATCGGCGACGCCACCGACTACTTCGGCGTCCTCTCGCTCAGCGGACGACGCGGCGAGATCGCCGACAAGATTCTCAAGGAGATCCGCGAACGCCTGCAGTTCCTGGTCAACGTCGGCCTGGACTATCTGACCCTGGATCGCAGCGCCGACACCCTGTCCGGCGGCGAAGCCCAGCGTATTCGCCTGGCCAGTCAGATCGGCGCTGGCCTGGTTGGGGTGATGTACATCCTCGACGAACCTTCGATCGGCCTGCATCAGCGCGACAACGAACGCTTGCTGGGGACCCTTCGCCACCTGCGCGACATCGGCAATACCGTGATCGTCGTGGAGCATGACGAGGATGCGATCCGTCTCGCCGACTACGTCGTAGACATCGGCCCAGGTGCCGGCATACATGGCGGCCGCATCGTCGCTGAAGGCACACCTGACGAGGTGATGGCGCACCCGGATTCGCTGACCGGCAAGTACCTCTCTGGCCGGGTGAAGATCAACTATCGGCCTGAGCGCACCCGCCGTGATCCGAAGATGCTGCTCAAGCTCAAGGGCGCGCGGGGCAACAACCTGCGCAACGTCGACCTGGAGATTCCGGTCGGCCTGCTCACCTGCATCACCGGTGTGTCGGGCTCGGGCAAATCAACGCTGATCAACAACACGCTGTTCCCGATCACGGCGACTGCACTCAATGGCGCGACCACGCTGGAAGTAGCCCCGCACGACAGCTTCGATGGGCTGCAGCATCTGGACAAGGTGGTGGACATCGATCAGAGCCCGATCGGCCGCACCCCGCGCTCCAACCCGGCGACCTACACGGGGCTGTTCACGCCGATTCGCGAGCTGTTTGCCGGCGTACCGGAAGCGCGCTCACGCGGCTACGGTCCGGGCCGCTTCTCTTTCAACGTCAAGGGCGGACGCTGCGAAGCCTGCCAGGGCGACGGCGTGATCAAGGTGGAAATGCACTTCCTGCCCGACATCTACGTGCCCTGCGACGTGTGCAAGGGCAAGCGCTACAACCGCGAAACGCTGGAGGTGAAGTACAAGGGCAAGAGCATCACCGAAGTGCTCGACATGACTATCGAGGAAGCCCGCGAGTTCTTCGATCCGGTGCCGGCCGTCGCGCGAAAACTGCAGACGTTGATGGATGTTGGGCTGTCCTACATCAAGCTGGGGCAGAGTGCGACGACCCTGTCTGGCGGTGAGGCGCAGCGCGTCAAGCTGTCCCGCGAGCTGTCCAAGCGTGACACGGGCAAGACGCTGTACATCCTTGATGAACCCACCACCGGCCTGCATTTCGCCGATATCCAGCAGCTGCTCGACGTACTGCACCGTCTGCGCGACCACGGCAATACGGTCGTGGTGATCGAGCACAACCTTGACGTCATCAAGACGGCCGACTGGCTGGTGGATCTCGGCCCGGAAGGCGGCTCGAAGGGTGGCCAGATCATTGCCTGCGGTACGCCGGAAGAGGTGGCAGGCATGGCCCAGTCTCATACCGGTCATTTCCTCAAACCGTTACTCGAGCGCGACCGCTCGGCGGGCTGATCATCGCGTCGGCAGCCGTTTCGGCAACAAGCGCAAGCGCAGCGGGGTCCACTACGGATCCCGCCGGGCAGTTGGAAGGGACACTCTCAGCCCGACAAGGAGAAAGCCTGATGCGAATTGCGCTTGCTGCCTGCCTGCTTGGCGCCGGCCTGCTACCCGGTCGCGCCGCTGCCGCCCAACCCAACGGCCTTTGGATCACCAATGAGCAGAACGTCTCGCTGGAGGCGTTCATGAGCAACAACCAGCTGTACGATCAGCTCAACGCACTTTCACGACGCTTCCCGGATGCCCTGCGACTAGAACAGGCCGGCAGCAGCAACGAAGGTCGGCCAATCTGGCTAGGCTGGGTAATTCAGACAAACCAGCCGTGATGATCATCACCCAACAGCACGGCACCGAAGCGGCGGTCAACCTGATAAAACGCCTTGCCTCGGGCGGGGCCTTGTCCCGCCAGGTACTGGATAATCTGCAGGTGCTGATCGTGCCGAGGGTCAACCCGGACGGCGCCGAGCGTTTCAGTCGCGGCAACATGGATTTCAGCGCCCCGCAAACCAGCGCTGACTGCCTGCGCGCCGATGGCACCCTGAATCCTGCCAAGTTGGATCAGCACCTCGGCGCCAACGTGACCGCCTTCACCAATGCCGACGGCCAACGCCAATTTAGCTACGACATCAACCGCTACCACTGGACAGACTGGAGCAAGAGCACGCAAATACGCTGCAATCCAGGCCTGGCCAGTGAGCGGCACTTCAACCCGGGGCAGAACCCGGTGCCCGAAGCGGTTGCGGTACGCGGCATCTATGACCGTTACCGTCCCATCTGGCTGGTAGATGTGCACAATCAAAACCCTGCCGTGGTACTCGAGGATGTGGATCCTGAAGTGAACCGCCCGGGACGCCAGGTGACTGGCTCTATCACCTGGCCAACTCACCCGGATGTCGCCCAGAAGCGGTAGCACTGTCGAAGCAGCTGGCAATCGTGATGAAGCAGCGCTCCACGCAGCTTGGCTTCATGGAAATCACCAACTACTACTATGAGCACCCCAACGGCGATGTCCGCCGCGGCGGCGATCCAGGCATTGCCCGAAACGCATACGGCCTGCTGGGGACCGAGCGACTGGCCGCCAGCGAAACAGGCCCATTGGGCGGCAGCGTGCTCATGGAAATCGGCGGATTGAACAGTCGCAGCCAGAAGTCTGTCGGCATGCTGCGCAACAATGTGCGTGAAATGCTTGAGGCCGTGCTTGTCGCAACTGCCGACGGCAGCCTGACGGTGATCGACCCGGCAGAGGCCGATCGCCTTCCGCCACCCGGACAGGAGAGCGATAAGCCGCTCAACAATCCCCACGAATAGCGCTGAATAGACAAGAAAGCCCGCAGACTCGCTGCGGGCTTCTTGATCTTTCGGATACCGCGAATCGCTTATGCCGGCACTTCCGACAACGGAATATCCAGGGCGGCGGCAATACCTGCTCCATAGGCCGGATCAGCCCTCAGGCAGTGACTGATGTGGCGGATCTTGATATGACGCGCCACTCCCTGCATCGACCGAGCGGTATTTTCGAACAACCGCTGCTGTTCATCGGCCTTCATCAAGCGGAACAGGTTGCCCGGCTGAGTAAAGTAATCGGCGTCGTCGGCACGGTAGTCGTAACGATCCGCTGCCCCCTCGAGAGCCAGCGGTGGCTCGCTGAAGTCAGGCTGTTCCTGCCACTCGCCATAGGTATTCGGCTCGTAATGCAGACGACCGCCCTGATTGCCATCTACGCGCATGGCACCATCGCGATGGTAGCTGTGGACCGGGCAACGCGGAGCGTTGACCGGAATCTGATGGTGATTCACCCCCAGCCGGTAGCGTTGCGCATCCCCGTAGGAGAAAAGACGGCCCTGCAACATACGGTCTGGAGAGAAGCTGATGCCCGGAACGACATTCGCCGGTGTGAATGCCGCCTGCTCGACATCCTGGAAGTAGTTGTCGGGATTGCGGTTGAGCTCGTAATAGCCGACCTCGATCAGCGGGTAGTCGGCATGCGGCCAGACCTTGGTGAGGTCGAACGGATGGTACGGCACCTTGGCGGCGTCGGCCTCCGCCATTACCTGCACATACATCGTCCAACGTGGATATTCGCCACGCTCGATGGCCTCGAACAGATCGCGCTGCGAACTCTCCCGGTCATTGGCAACGATGGCTGCCGCCTCGGCGTCGGTGAGATTCTTGATGCCCTGCTGGGTCCGAAAGTGAAACTTCACCCAGAAACGCTCGTTGTTCGGACTGATGAAGCTGTAGGTGTGCGAACCGAAACCGTGCATATGGCGGTACGACGCCGGAATGCCCCGATCACCCATGACATAGGTGATCTGGTGCAAGGCCTCAGGCAGCCCGGTCCAGAAGTCCCAGTTGTTGTTCGCGCTGCGCATGTTGGTGCGCGGATCGCGTTTTACTGCGTGGTTGAGGTCCGGAAACTTCAGCGGATCGCGGAAAAAGAACACCGGGGTGTTATTGCCCACCATGTCCCAGTTGCCTTGCTCGGTGTAGAACTTCAGTGCGTAACCACGAATGTCACGCTCGGCGTCGGCCGCGCCGCGCTCACCGGCGACGGTAGAGAAGCGGGCGAACAACGGGGTGCGCTTACCAACCTCGGAAAACAGCTTGGCTTTGGTGTAGCGGGTGATGTCATGGGTGACGACGAACTCGCCAAACGCGCCGGAACCTTTCGCGTGCATACGACGCTCCGGAATCACCTCGCGGTCGAAATGAGCGAGCTTCTCTAGAAACCATACGTCCTGAAGCAGCATGGGACCACGGCGGCCCGCAGTCATGGAGTTCTGGTTTTCGGATACCGGCGCACCGGCAACGGTTGTGAGCTTCGGCTTGTCAGTCATGGTTGCAGCTCCTTGGTATTCAATAGCTTCCAGGGTCTTGGTAAGTACCTGCTGGTTGAATGCCATCATAGGAAGCAAGCGCAACGGCGACTAATGATGAAGATCAACGCCCCTTATAGAGCCAGTCTCTCAGAATCCTTTGGGATCGGGTAGGAGGCGGCCTCACGGCCGCCGTCCTCCCACACCACCGTGCGTACGGTTCCGTACACGGCGGTTCAGGCCATGCGGTTAAGCCGATTGATCGTATCCAGTATCGAGACCAGTCCAAG
>NZ_JACXXG010000049.1 GCF_014764705.1 Stutzerimonas kunmingensis | reverse complement strand
TATAACTGAACAGCTCGTTTTGTTTGAGGTCGAGTCCACGCATCGGCTTGGGCTGGCTTCGGCAGAAGAGGATGGCCGCCATTTTGCCAGAGCCACGCGGGCTCTGGCTTTTTTCAACGGCCTGCTAGGGCGAACAAACTGACGGCGGCGACGAGAAAGGTGATCACCATCAGGATGGTGGGCTTGTCGGCGAAGGTGAAAACCGCGCCGGCGCCTTCGAAGGTACTGATGCTCATGGTCTTGCTCCTGTATGGACGAGGCGCGCCGGGAGCGGCGCGCCTGGGGTGGCGATCAGGCCGGTTTGGCTTCGACTACCAGGGTGGTGACTTCCCGGCCATCGACGCTGGTGGCGTGGCCGTACATGGCCGTCCATTCCGGGTAGGCCTGGGCGGGCACTTCGGTGAGATCCAGACCGCGTTCCTCTGCATTCGCCGGAACGCGCAACATGCCGATCTTCTTCAGCCCGTAGGAGATGGCATAGCCGGGGAAGAAGCCCAGCGAGGCCATTACCAGCGCGCCGACCAGTTGGCCGGTGAAGCTGATTTCGGCCATGCCGTTGACGTTTGGGTAGCCGGCGAGGAACACGCCACTGATGACCAGCCCGGCGAAGCCGCCGAAGCCATGCACGGCGAAGGCGCCCACGGCGTCGTCCAGCTGCAGTTTCAGCAGCAGGTTGTTCACCAAGGGTGCGGCGGCGGCGACGCCCATGCCGATCAGGTAGGCCAGGCCGGGGTGGTAAAGGTCGAGTCCCGGGGCCACGGAGATGATCCCGACCAGGCCGCCAGACATCATCCAGAATGGCTCGCGGGTGGTCAGGTAGGCGCCAATCAGGCCACCAGCGAAGCCCATCAGGGTGTTGAAGGCGAAGGCGGAGAGATTGGTCGGCTGGCCGTAGATGTTGATCCACTGCGCGCCGCTGTTATAGATGATGCAGCCGCCGAGAAAGCCGAAGAAACCGACGATGATCAGCATCAGGCCGACCACGCTCATCGGCATGCTGTGACCGACGATCTGGTTGACCGAGCCGTCCGGGTTGAAGCGGCCGATGCGCGCGCCCAGGTTGATCACCACCGCCAGGGCGAAGAAACCCGCGACCTGGTGGACCACGCCCGCGGCGCCGACGTCATGGTAGCCGAACTGCACCGTCAGCCAGCCTTCGGGGTGCCAGCCCCACGAGGCCGCCAGCAGCCAGAGCACGCCGCCCAGGGCAATGGTGAGGATGATGAAGGCGCTTATCCGCGCACGTTCGATGATCGCCCCGGAGAGGATCGAGCCGGTGGTGGCGGCGAACAGGGCGAAGGCACCCCAGAAGATCCCGGTGGCATTGTCCTTGAGGTTGGGCCCCATGGATTCGCTCCAGGGCATGGCCGCCAGCAGGGCATCCATGCGCGGCACTAGGCCGTCGGGGAAGGCGTTGTAGATGGCCCAGCCGCAGAGGAACACGCTGGGAATGACGAAGCCGAACGCGAGGATGTTCTTCACCCCGGCGGCCAGCGCGTTCTTCAGGCGCGAGGCGCCGATCTCGTAAGACAGGAACCCGGCGTGGATCAGGACCATCAGCGCCGTGCACCACCAGTAGAAGATTTCCATGTTCAGCGTGTTGGTCATCTCTATCAGTGCGTGCAGTTCTTCGAGCGTGAGTGTTGTTTGCTCTTCCATCGCGTAACCCTCAAGGCATTGATCTGATTTGGTGTGGCGGCAGAAATGAGGGAGCTGTCTCGGCGGACAGTCGTTATTTTTTATCTTTGCTCACTAAAAGTTCGTGAGAGGAAAGGCAAGCCTTGTGCCAGGGCAGTGCGAGGCGCCTGGCTCGCGGCTTGCGCCGGTAAACTCAGGCGCTACGAGGCTGCAGGTGCGCTGTCTGCGCACCATCACTGCGCAAGCCGGGGCTGGTCATGCGCGTACCCGCGACTTGTCCGGGTCGTAGGCGACCGTGCTGCCCGCCACGCGGGCGCCGATGCGTTTCTGCTGGCCGTCGAGCTTGCCCACTTCGAGCCGGGTGCCCGGCGTGCAGTAGGCAATATCCAGCCGACAGAGCGCGATGTTCCTGCCCAGCAGCGGCGCGCGCGTGGCGCTGGTGATTACCCCGACCTGGGCGCGGCCGACATGCACGCAGTCGCCGTGCATCGCCACCTCGTTGCCCTCCAGTTCCAGCCCCACCAGCCGGCGCTGCGGCTGGGCGCTACGTCGCTCCAGGGCGGCGCGGCCGATGAAGTCGTCCTGCTTGGTCTTCAGTGGCACGGTGAAGCCGATACCCGCCTCGAAGGGGTCGGTCTGGTCGCAGAACTCATAGCCGGCGAAGACCAGCCCGGCCTCGATACGCAGCATGTCCAGCGCATGCAGGCCCAGCGGCACCAGGCCCAGCGGCTGGCCAAGCTGCCAGATGCGTTGCCAGAGCTGCACGGCGTGGTCCGGGTGGCACCAGATCTCGTAGCCCAGCTCGCCGGTATAGCCGGTGCGCGACACCATCAGCGGGCAGCCGTTGTAGTCATCCAGGCGACCGAGCAGAAAGCGGAACCAGCCCAGCTCGGCAAGCGCAGGCTGGGTAGCCGGCGTCCAGATCAGCTGTTGCAGCAGCTCGCGGCTGCGCGGTCCCTGCACGGCGATGTTGTGGATCTGCTCGGAGGCGGACTTGATCCACACCTTCATGCCGAGCTTCTGCGCCTGCTCGCGCAGCCAGATCCCGGCGTAGTCTTCGCCGCCGATCCAGCGGAAGGTGTCGGGCCCCAGACGCAGCAGGGTGCCGTCATCGAGCATGCCGCCGTGCTCGTAGCACATGGCGCTGTAGACGACCTGGCCGACCGCCAGCTTGCGTACGTCGCGGGTCAGGCAGTAGTTGAGCAGGGCTTCGGCGTCCGGCCCGATGACTTCGAATTTGCGCAGGGCGGACAGGTCCATCACCGCCACCCGCTCGCGGCAGCCGTGGTATTCCTCGATGGCGCCGAAGCCGTCGAAATGGGTCGGCGTCCACCAGCCGCGGTAATCGACGAAGTGCCGGGTAAGTGCGGCAGTAGCCGGATGGAAGCCACTTTCACGGGTCAGCACCGGATCGGCGTCGGGAGTCTTGCGAGTGGCCATGGCGATACTGAAGCGCTCCTTTTCGGAATACAGGCGAACGTGGATATCGGTGGGCTGCCAGCCGTTGGCCGGGTCGATGTCGTCCGGGCAGCTGCTGCTGGCGCAGACCAGATCGGTCATGGCGCGCAGCAGCACGTAGTCGCCGGGGCGTGACCAGGGCTCGTCGAGGGTGAGCTGCTGGTGGGCGTCGATGGCGGTGTTGAAGAAGAAGTTGATCGCCGGCCAGCCCGGGCGGGCGTGCACGCCGTGGCCGGCCAGCGCACGGCTGATGTTGTCGCTGCAGTTGGCATGGCCGAAGTAGCCCTGCGACTCGTAATAGCGCGCCGTGCAGGCCAGGGCGAAGGTGTCGTGGCGGCCAACGGTGTCGCGCACCACCTCCAGCATCGGCTGCATGTTGCGGTCGAAGAAGCGGCTGAACAGGCCGGGGCCGGGATAGGCATGGCCGTTGAGGGTGCGGGTGACGGTCGGGTCGAGGTCGATCTGGTGACCGGCATCCAGGCCGCGACGGTCGAAGGCGACGAAGTCCGAGCACTGCCGGCCGGCGACGTCGATGACCTGGATGTACTGGCCGGCGCCGACCCGATAGTCGCGGGCGCTGCCGGGCCGGATGGTGAATTCGTCGAGCAGCTCGCCGATCGGCTCCGGCAGCGGCGGACGGAGAGTCTGCCGGGGGTTGGCCCGGTGGATCAACAGGCGCAGTTCGCTGGCGCGTCGCTGGCCGTCCACTGGCGTGTGCCCACCCGGCGCGGCGACCACCACCAGCAGGTTGTCGCTGGCCTCCAGCCGCCGCGCAAAGCCGGCTGGCGTCGCGGCGGGCCAGAGCCGTGCGGCAACCAGCGTACGGCTGCAGTCGACACGATGCCGGGCGAGGCCGAGGCGCACCCTGGCGGCATCGCTACCGCCAGCGGCGAGCAGGCGGGCGATGAAGTCGGCATCCATCCGGGCTTCCAGGCCCAGGGCGGCCAGCGCGGGCTGGCCGTCGTCGGCGAAGGCGGCGAGTTCGGCCGGCTGGTCGCCCTCGATATCGATCACCTCCAGCCGATCGCCGGCCTCAAGGCTGACCACGGTGAGGCCGCCCGGCGCGACGCGGTGACGTTCAAGCGCAGGCGCCCGGGCGAACAGCGCCGGTTCGCTGGGGCGGGAAAAAACGGGAAGGTTCATGGCGGGCTCCGCTGGATTCGATGGAAAAGGCATCGCGGCCGCCCCGCAGTGCTGGCGTGGGGCGGCCGTCGTTCAGCCGACCGTTTTCAGGCGCTGTTCCGGCTCGTCGCAGAGATAGGCCTGCAGGGAATCATCCAGTGCCTGCAGCCATTCGGTGTGGTGGGGGGTGGCCAGCGTGCCGGTCATCAGCGAGCGGTGGCACTTGTCGCGGTAGCCCATGATGTCTTCGTACTTGTCCTGCTTCCATTGCAGGAAGGTTTGGTTGACCGCGGCGATGTCGAAGGACGGGTAGTCGGTGGCTTCGATCAACTGACGGATGTATTCGCCCTGGAACTCGAACATCTGCTGGGCGGTTTCCAGGGTTTCCTCTTCCTGGCGCCAGGCGATGTTTTCGGCGTGCATGTGGACGCGCTCGGGCAGCGGGATGCGTTCGAGGATCACGTCGCGGGCATACCAGGCCTGGGCGTCGAACATGTTGAAGCTGTACCACTGGTCCTGCATGCCGAGGTAGATGAGCTTCGGGTTCGGCTCCCAGAACACCCCCTTGTAGAGGTTCAGCGGCCAGAGGCGGTTATCGGTTTTCAGCCGCAGGCTTTCATCGAGGAAGGGGAAATGATGCTTGTAGCCGGTGCAGAGGATGATGGCGTCGATGTGCTTGCTGCTGCCGTCGGCAAAGTAGGCGGTGCTGCCCCTGACGTGCGACAGCAGCGGCTTTTCCTCCCAGTTGGCCGGCCACTTGTAGCCCATCGGTGCACTGCGGTAGCAGCTGGTGATCGAGCGGGCGCCGTACTTGTAGCACTGCGAACCGATGTCTTCGGCCGAGTAGCTGCTGCCCACCACCAGCACGTCCTTGCCCTTGAATTCCAGCGCATCGCGAAAGTCGTGGGCGTGCAGGATGCGCCCGGCGAAGCTCTCGAAACCGCGGAAGTGCGGCACGTTGGGCGTCGAGAAATGGCCGCTGGCGACCACCACGTAGTCGAATTCGCGGGTGCTGGTCAGGTCCTCGTCGTAGTTGTGCACGGTGACGCTGAACAGCCCGCGGCCCTCGTCGAAAGTCACCGCGCGTACCACCGTGTTGAACTGGATGTACTGGCGCACGCCGGCCTTTTCGACGCGCCCCTTGATGTAGTCCCAGAGCACCTCGCGCGGCGGGTAGGAGCCCATCGGCCGGCCGAAGTGCTCGTCGAAGGTGTAGTCGGCGAACTCCAGGCATTCCTTCGGCCCGTTGGACCAGAGGTAGCGGTACATGCTGCCGTGCACCGGCTCGCCGTGTTCGTCCAGCCCGGTGCGCCAGGTGTAGTTCCACATGCCGCCCCAGTCGCTCTGTTTCTCGTAGCAGACCAGTTCGGGAAGCTCGGCGCCCTTGGCTGCGGCGGACTGGAAGGCGCGAAGCTGGGCCAGGCCGCAGGGACCTGCGCCGATGATGGCGATACGGGTGCTCATGCTGGGTTTCCTCATGTGTTTTCTGGAAAGTTTGTTTCCTGCTGAGAAATACCCTAGGGCTTTGCCAGCGCCGGGAAACTGCCTTGCTAGGGATACCCCGTTGGGGATAGATGCGCCCCAGCGGGCCGGAATCGCCCAGCGACAGCGCAGCAGGGGCCATCCCGGTGCAGCGTGGCAGCGGCCTGGGCACCTTCTGCAGCGGCTGGCGGGCTGACGCAAGTTATTGATACTCGGGCGCTATCGGCTGCCATCGCCGGCTGCGGGGCGCGTGGTGTGAAATTTGCTGGGCGCTAGCGGGCGGGAAACCTCGAAGAGGCACCAATGCTGCTGCTGATGCGTAACACCGCACGATCCTGGTTCGCCGACCGGCGAACCAGGCCGGAGTCGTGCAAACGCCTGCTCGGCGACCTGCCGCTGCGCCTGCTGCAACAACCGGACAGCCAGGCGCCGCTGCTGGCGCTGTTGGCCTCCCTGACCCGGCACACACCGGTGCGGTACGCCTGGCTGTTGCTGCCCGATCCGCAGGATGGCGGCTGGCAGGTGCTGGGCGAGGCGGCCGATGCCTGCCCCCACGGCCAGCCGCTCTCGGCCGCTGATGGTGCTCAGCGCTGCGCTACCTGCCTGACCGCCGGACGCCATCGGCTGATCTGCCCGCTGAAACTCGAGCGCGGTCGGCTGGCCGTGCTGCTGCTCGATTACCGACGGCCTCCCGGCTGGTTGCTGCAACGGCAGGCCGTGCGCCTGGCCGCGCGCCTGGGTGAGGTGCTACGCGCGCTGCGGCAGGGCAGGGCGCGAGGCCGGCACGAAACCGCGATGGACCCGGCCCTGCTAGCCCGCGAGCTGCACGACTCGGTAGCGCAGCAGCTGAGTTACCTGCAGATCCGCGCCACGCGCCTGCAGGCCGTGCTGGACGAGCCGGAACAAGTCCGCAGCATGGCGCAAGACCTGCAGGAACAGCTGCGCTGCGTGCATCGCCAGGTGCGCGCGCTGATCGCCACTGCCCGCCCGGGCATGAACGGCGGCTCGCTGCGCCAGGCTCTGGAAGCCTGCGTGGCGGAATTTTCGCGTCGCAGCAGCTGCGTATTCGAACTGGACAACCGCCTACCGGCCGAGCACCTGCCCGATGCGGTGGCCTTCGAAGTCCTGCAGGTCGTGCGCGAGGCGCTGACCAACGTGATGCGTCACTCCCATGCCCGGCAGGTGCTTATCGAACTGCACGAGCAGGACCGACAGGGTTTCGAGCTGCGCCTGAGCGACGATGGCCTGGGCCTGCGGCAGATGCCGTCAGAACACGGCCACCACGGCTTGCGGATCATGCAAGAGCGCGCCACGGCGATCGGCGCCGAGCTTTCGATCGGGCCGGCCGAGCCATGCGGCACTCTGGTGCGCCTGCGCTGGAGTCCGCCATGACAACGCACCTGCGCGTGCTGTTGGTGGACGACCATCCGCTGCTGCGCCGCGGAGTCGCCGAACTGCTCGATGCGAGCGGGCGCTTCGCCGTGGTCGGCAGCACCTCGACCGGCGCGGAGGGGCTGGCCCTGGCCGCGGTACTGGTCCCGGACCTGGTACTGCTCGATCTGCACCTGCCCGGCCTCGGTGGCCTGCAGGTTCTGGCGGACTTCAAGCGCCAGTCGCCGGCCAGCCGCGTGGTCGTGCTGACGGCCTCGGCCGCGCATCAGGATCTGCTCGCCGCGTTGCAGGCCGGCGCCGACGGCTACCTGCTCAAGGACATCGATCCAAACGCCCTGCTGGCCGCGCTCGGTGATTGCGCCAGCGGGCGACTGGTACTCGACCCGGCGCTCACCGAGGTGCTGGCCAGCGGGTTGCGCGAGCGCAGCTGTGCAGCGGCGGCCCCGGTCGAGTTGACCGAACGCGAGCGGCAGACGCTGGCGCTGATCGCCGAAGGGCTGAACAACAAGCTGATCGCCCGCCGCCTCGGTATCAGCGACGGCACGGTGAAAATCCACGTCAAGCACCTGCTCAGCAAGCTGAACCTGCATTCGCGGCTGGAACTGGCGGCCTGGGCCTACCGCAGCGGCCATATCTCTGGTTGGGAGGAAGGCGCATGAGTCTCCTGCAAGGCTGTCGGTTCGCCCTGCACGGCCTGTTGTGGCGCTGGCGGCAGATGCCTGCCAGCGACCCACGCGACGACCTCGACTGTCTCCCGCTGGCGCTGGTGCGGCTTGACGAGACCGGGCGAATGTCGCGCCTGAGCAACGGCTGGGAGCGGCTGAGCGGCCACCGGTGTGGCGACTGCCTGTCGCGCCGGCTCGTTGACTTCATCCATATCGAGGACCAGCCCCACTGGAACCAGGCACTCGAGGCGTTGCGCGCCGGCCAATCCGAGCGGGTCTTCGTGCTTCGCTATCTGACGCATGCCGGTGAATTGCGCTGGGTGGAGGTGCGCCTGTGCCGCCAGCAGCAGGGCTTTCTCGCCAGCCTCGCCGATGTCAGTGCGCAGATCCCCGGACACCGGCGGCTAGAGGCCAGTCACCGTAGCCTCAACAACCTGCTCGACGGGCTGCCGGTGATGGTTTATCGCTGCCGCAACAACCGCGACTGGACCATGGAATACGTCAGCGCCGGCTGCCTCGCCCTGACTGGCTACGGCGTGGAGCGCTTGGTGGACAACCGCAGCTTGACCTATAACAGCCTGATCCACGTTGCGGACAGGGAACATGTCTGGCAGGAGATTCAGCGAGCACTCCGCACGCGGCAGCGATTTACCATCGAGTACCGCCTGGTCGGTGCCGACGCCCGCCCCAAGGCAGTCCAGGAGCGTGGTTGCGGCATCTACTCCGATGCGGGCGAAGTGCTCGGGCTCGAAGGGGTGGTCATGGAGCAGGCCCGCACAATGCGCCAATCGGGACGGTGACGATGGCAAGAACGAATGAATTTGGGCAAACCATTGGTTTGCCAGTTGCGAACTGGACACCGAGACCGCAGCCAGGCGCTGTGACCCTGACCGGTCGGCACTGCCGCCTGGAACCTCTCGACGCCACGGCTCATGCCGCCGACCTGTTCGCCGCCTATCGGTCTGCAGGCGACGACAGCGACTGGACCTACCTGTCGATGGAGCCTTTCGGCAGCGTCGAGCAATATCGTGAATATGCTGAAAAAGCGGCCCGAAGCGTCGACCCCCGGCATTTCGCCGTCATCGATGCGAGTTCCGACAGGGCGATCGGCACCCTGGCGCTGCTGCGTATCGACCCGGCGAACGGCGTCATCGAGGTCGGAAGCGTTGCCTTCTCCCCGTTGCTTAAACAGTCGACGCGCTCGACCGAGGCGCACTACCTGCTGATGGCCTATGCCTTCGATGTACTCGGGTATCGCCGCTACGAATGGAAGTGCGACGACCTGAACGGACCGTCTCGCAAGGCCGCCGAGCGCCTGGGCTTTCAATACGAGGGAACCTTTCGCCGCGCTGCGATATACAAGGGGCGCAATCGCGATACCGCCTGGTATTCCATCATTGGCGAGGACTGGCCCACCATCAAGGCCGCGTTCGACGCTTGGCTGAGCCTGGATAATTTCGATGTGGATGGAAAACAGCACCGGTCATTGGCGGCAATTAGGGCTACAGCCTAACTGCCGGTAAGTTTCTGTGGCGGCCGCTTAGGTAAGCACTCCATTCGTGATGGGGTGCTTCCGCCCCTCCAGCCGTGCGTGCAGCAGATGTTTCCGCAGCCTTCTGTGGTTCGCTGTGCCCGCGTGCTGTCTTGGTTGAGGTGCTGTTCCGGTCCTCGAACGCTGATTCCGCAAAGCGTTTCAGAGAGGTGATGAAGCGCTACGCGGGATCCTTCGATCGGTTTGTCGTACCGCAGCGCTTCCAGGTATTCGATCGGATCAATGCGCATGAGGGCAGGGGAACCGTTCGCCTTGGTAGGGTTTCGGCAGTGCCGGAGTGGGCAATGAAGCGGGGGATGATGTCGCAGCGGTATACGACTCGATGGGATGAGTTGATGCGGGTGATTTGAGGTCGGCTTGGGCCGCTTTCGACCGATTCTGTTGAAAAAGTAGGTTTAGCGGCGGCCTGCCGATCAGGTGTGCCTGCTGTCGAAGTGACTGCAAGCCACTTCAGGTTGCCTTTCGGCGTTTCGCTGAGCGTCCTTGCTCAGGCCTGAGGGTTAATTTGAAGGTTTCTGCTCTCAGCAGGCGTACCTATCCCGTGAGCGGTGGCCCTTGAGGCAAAAGCTTGGCCATGCGTCGCAGGTTCTGCACCGCCGCCGCCAAAGTGAATTCGTCAGTGGCACCTGTCAGGCCGCGCAGTCGTAAACGATCGAGTTTCATGATCCGTTTGAGGTGGGCGAACAGCATCTCCACCTTCTTTCGTTCGCAGCGAGAGACGAGGTATTCCGGTGTCTTGGCGATGCGCCTGGCCACATCGCGGGCAGCCTCATGGATACTGCGGACGATCTTCCGATTCGGCGTGTTGGGGCAGCATTTCGCTTTCAGCGGACAGGTAGTGCAGTCGGTTTGGCTGGAGCGATAAATGATGGTGTTGGCCTTGGTCACCCGCGATCTTTTCTGGGTGAAGGCGCGCCACTCACTGCGTAGTGGTTTGCCGGCTGGGCAGCGGTATTCATTGGCCTCCTGGTTCCAGTGGAAGTCGTTACTGGAGAGGCTGTCGTCCTTGCGCTCAGTCTTGTCCCACACCGGCACATGCGGCTCGATGTCCTTTTCTTCGACCATCCAGGCCAGCATCGGGGCGGTGCCATAAGCGGTATCGCCGATAAGGCGTTCCGGTGTGAGATCGAACTGAGCTTTGACACGCTCGACCATCGTCCTAGTCGAATCGACTTCGGCGGTACGGTGCGCCGGGGTAGCTTCCACGTCCATGATCACACCGTGCTCAGTGTCGATCAGGTAATTCGTGGAGTAGGCAAAAAAGGCCGGCCCACCTGGCGCTGCTGTCCAACGGGACTGAGGATCTGTGAGCGAAATTTTCTTGGGAAGAGCCTCAGCCAGCGCCTCTTCATCAAGGGCTTCGAGGTACTCGCGCACTGCGCGGCTGCTGAGCTTTGGATCGTTCCAATCGACCTCATCTCCCGCTACCCCACGTTGCCGGCTGGCATCCGCCTTGATGATGCTAGCGTCGACGGCAAAACCTTCGCCCTTGACTAGGCCGGCTGCCATGCAACGCCGCAGCACCTCATTGAACAACCAGCGGAACAGATCGCTGTCACGAAAACGCCCATGGCGATTCTTCGAGAAGGTCGAGTGATTGGGGACTTCGTCTTCCAGACCCAGCCGGCAGAACCAGCGATAGGCCAGGTTCAGGTGCACCTCTTCGCACAATCGCCGCTCGGAACGAATGCCATAGCAGTAGCCGACGACCAGCATGCGCACCATCAATTCCGGGTCAATCGAGGGGCGTCCGATGGGACTATAGAAGTCCGCCAGGTAGGCGCGCAGATCACTAAGATCCAGGCACTGGTCGATGCTGCGCAGGAGGTGTTGAGCCGGGACGTGATCTTCTAGGTTGAACGAGTAGAACAGGCGCTGCTGTCCTCCCGGTAACTGCCCCATCATGCTGTTCGCCCCCACGCTCGCTGACAGAGCAATTTTGCCAACGGCATGGAGAGGCCGCTACTTTTTCAACAGAATCGGCCGATTTGTGCCGGTCGTCAAGGACCGCTTCGGATCACTCTCAACCGGATCGCGGGCCAGCTGATTTGCTAAAAACCCGCGCCAAACTCAACGGGGTTGTACGCCGGAATCCCAGAAATTTCCGTCAGCCCAGCTCCAGTCCCGCCACGAGCGCATCCAGGTCGATGAACTTGCCGTCAGTCTGGAAGGTGTAATGCCCGTTCAGCAGGATGTGCCGCCAGGCCGCTGGCGACATCTGCGTGATCAACGCCAGCGCCTTGGCATTGCCAGCTGCCTCGTACTTCGTCAGCAGCAGGGACAGGATCGCCGAGTTGTAGAAGATGATCGCGTTGCCGATCAGCCTGGCGCACTGGTTGCTGATCTCGATTTCGATGTCGGTGCGGCCGGTCAATTCCTTCTTCCCACCGACTTGGGCGATGGTCGAGCGTAGCTGGTGATAGGACTCAATGCGGTTCTGCGAGCGGTGAACATTACGCTCCAGTTGCGGGTCGCGCAGGTAGCGCAACGTGTAGATGCTGCGCACCAGCTTGTCGAACTCGAAGATCGCGCGCCGCGTCGGATTCGGCGCGGTGTAGGTGCACAGTTTCCGGATCAGCGTGCCCTGCGTCATTTCCTTCAGGCCCAGCGTGGCGACGATCCGGTCGATGTTCGCCTTCTCGCTGACGATGAGTTGCCGGTCGATTTGGCCGACCGGCCGGATCAGGCACTTCTCGTACAGCGCCGGATCGTCGGCGCAACAATACAGCTCCTGCAACTGGTCGTCGAGGTCGGTGAAGCGCGGCTCGAAACGAAGTCCGAACCAGTGCAGGATGGCGAAGTTGGCCTTGTTGATGCTGTGCATGTCGCCGGTGATCGCGGTCGGCACGATGTCGGACGTGTTGCGATACCAGATGTCGAACACGTGGTGAGCCTCGTACTCATGCGCGCCAATCAGATAACCGTTCAGCGGCACGTGGTTGCACAAGAGCGTGTAGGCAACGACGCCCTTGCCGCGCCCGAAATACTTGCGCGAGTAGCGCGCCTTCACGGTCGGCCGTTCGACGCCGAATTTCTGCCCATCGACGGCGCCGTACAGCGCATCGAGGTCGAACGAGTAATGCGGGAAGATCGGCAGCGCGGCAATGGCGTTGCTGATGCGGTCGTTGGCAGCATGCAGCGACGCCTGGCGCAGGTACTGCTGGTAGGTATTTTCCAGCACGTGGTACGGGATGTCGCTGGTGCGCGCCATGACCTGGTTGCCGTGGTTCATCGCCTGCGCGATGATGACCGCCATCAGGCTGTCGGCATCCGCTACCTTCTTCGCGTAACGCGGCTGCAATGGCGTCAACGCCGACAGGAACTGGCACTGGCCGTTGACGAAGCGGAACACATCAGCGACATCGCAGAACGGCAGTTGCTCGTAGAACGCCTGCTCGCGCGCCTTCTGGTTTTCGCCCTTGGGCTTGCGCCAAGTCAGCTTCTGCGAGTCCTTGTCGTATTCCAAGTGCGTCAGCTTGCCCTGTTTCAGCTCGCGGTTGAACGCCAGCCATTGCGCGTGCAGCTGGGCCGCCAGCGCATCGAGTTGGGTATCGACCGGCTGCCGCAAGAACGGGATGTCCATCTGTGCCAGCACGTCGGCCTTCCCGTCCATCGAAACCAACTCGTCGGAGAAATGCCGGTGCTGCAAGCTGTCGTCGAGGTAGAGTTCGCCCGACTGGAAGCGCTTCCTGACCTGGCGGTACAGCCAGAACTCGTAGCGGTCGGCGTGCAGGCCAGTCGGCTTGCCATCGGCGTCGAAGGTCAGCAGGTACGGCCGCAAGCGTTTCGGCAGCGTGGCCGCCGGACATTCGGCGAGCGGCCGTTGCGACAGGCGCTGCTGTTTGGCGAACGCGCCCTTAGCCCAGGCCAGCGCCGCGAGCCACGGGCTGTCCGGATCAGTGCCGGCGAAGTCGAGCGCGACGTACAGCGGCCGCAGATGGCGTCGGATGCGTTCGGCCAGACCGTCCACCGCCTGCCAGTGCAGCGCCAGTTTGTTCAGCGGCTTGACGCTCATGCGCTGCGCGGTGCTTTGCAGCGCGTCCCTGGACATGATCTTGTAGGCGCGCTGGCGCACCTCACCGAACGGCGTCGGATCGGTCACGCTGTCGTCCACGTACAGCGACAGCAGGCGGCCAACCTGCGGCGTTTCCTGATGGCGTCGTACCTGCTCGGCGACGAAGGACTGCTTCGCGCCCGTTGTCGCGGCGCAACAGCCAGGCGGTGGAAGACATCGCCGACGCGGCGCGCCAGTTGGAATCGCTCGCGTCCAATCTGCAACAAGCCACGGCGAAATTCCTCGTTTAGCCGATCGCCGCCGGCGCGCCGCCATACAAGAAGGGAGACACAGCCATGCACGAGCACCACCCGATCACCGACCCCGTCTGCGGCATGACCGTCAAGCCGGAATCGCCGCACCGCTTCGATCACGCCGGCCTCGAGCCCGCGTTTGCCGGAAGGCGGTGCGCGCGGATTGGCTGCCTCGCCGTCCGCGAGAATGGCGTCGTAATCCTTGCGGCAGGACGCAAGGCGTTCGGGCGTCAGCACGCCGCCGCCTGATCGACCTCATGGCAAGCGGCGACCAGCAGTTCGATCAGGCGGTTGGCCCAAGCCTGCCCCATCTCCTCGAAGGCGTAGGTCAGTTCCCGCAGGTGATGGGCGTTACTACCTCATATTTCAACAATTATTTTTCCATCTGCCCGACAGTTGGTCAGGTGAACTACGGGAAGCGCCAATGGACCCTAACGTCAACGAGCATCTGATCTCTTTTCTGACCAGCCTGGCCATCGGCCTTCTGATCGGGGTTGAGCGTGAACGCGCCGGTTCGGCAATGGGGTTACGAACTTCGGCCTTGGCCGCGCTGTTCGGCTCCATCGCCGCCCTCGTCGGCCAGAGCGTCGGGGCGCCGTGGTTTCTCCCTGCCGCCTTGCTGGCCATGACGGGCATCATGGTTTTCGGTCAGACCGCGACCGGGGAGAGCGAGAGCCACGCTGGCCCCACCACACGAATGGCCATCCTGCTTTCGTTCACCCTCGGAGCGATGGTTTGGCTCGGCCACGGTCGTTATGCTGTTATGCTAGCCATTGCTGCCGCAGCGCTGCTCCATTTCAAGGCCGAACTGCGCGGCTTGAGTTCACGGATTACTTCCCGCGACCTGGTGTCGATCCTGCAGTTCGCTACGCTGAGTTTTATCGTGCTGCCGCTCCTGCCCAACGTCGGTTATGGACCCTATGGCGCTTTCAATCCTCACCACGTCTGGATGATGGTCGTCCTGATATCCGGCTTGAGCCTCGCCGGCTATTTGGCCATGCGTGCGGTCGGAGATCGCTTTGGCCCGCCCTTGCTCGGTCTGCTGGGAGGACTGGTGTCGAGCACCGCGACTACCCTGGTGTACGCCCGTCATGCCCGCCAGACGCCGACCATGGCGCTGACGTCGTCGATCGTCATTCTCATGGCCAATCTGGTCTTGTCCGTGCGCCTGGGCATGATCGCCCTTGCCATCGCGCCCTCCTTGATGGCGACCCTTTGGCCAGTGTTGGTCGGCAACCTGGTGGCAGGCGGCTTGGCGGTACTGTTCGTCTGGCATCGTTCGCGGACGGGGGGGCCACTTCTTTTGCCGGAAGTTGCCAATCCGACCGAGTTACGGGTTGCGCTGAGCTTCGGTGCGATGTATGCCATCATTTTACTTTTAGCCTCGTGGCTGTCCGATTGGGCGGGAACCCGCGGGCTCTACCTGGCGTCCGCCGTGTCCGGGCTGACCGAACTTGATGCCATCGCATTGTCGACCCTGCGCCTGTTTGGGAATGGGAAACTGGGCGCCGAGGTAGCCGCTAACGCGATCGGCCTGGCGATTCTCTCTAACCTGTGCTTCAAAACTGGCCTCCTCGCCTGGGTCGCAGGGCGCGACTTCCTGTTGCGCTGCCTGCCTGGGATGATGGCTATCGGGATAGGCATTGCAATCGGCATGGGGTGGGTTGGCTATGCTTGACCAATCTCTCGTGTAGTTACGGCTTGCAGCTCTTCCTACGGCTCTGCGCCATGTCCGCTGATCTAAAGGGTGCTGTGCTACGCAAGCTGGGTGATGAGCCAAGATGGGCGGGACTGAGGTTCAGACGCGAGTTGCCCCTCTGGCTAACGGAAATTTCGGCGGTTCCGGCTTACAACCCCTAGAACTTCGCTGCGTCCTCTGCGGTGCCGTCGTACCAGAGGCAGATCGTGTTCTTGCTGACCATGCTCGTCTCCCGCTTGTGAGCGGTGGTTGAGTCACGAAGGCTAGCCGAGTTTTTGGTCAACTGGCGCTACTGGTGAGCCTCCGTGCCATCGCGAACATGGGTGCCGCCCGGGTAGACCAACCAGCAACCTGAGCCAATTCGTGAGCTGACATTGTCGTCAATGTCGACAATGTCAGCTGCCGACTATACCCAAGGCTTGCTGAAAACTTGGTTGTTGGGAGGGGGGCCTGAATTGGTTAAGTATATGATTTTAAAGAAATAAAAATCAGATTTCGGCGGCATGGCATGACTTGGCACACCTGCTGCAAAAGAGCATTCGAGTCCAAAAGAGCAGCCCAACTGCTCGATCAAAACCCGATGGAGAATGCCATGTCTGCAGCAACCGCCACTTGCCCGACCACCGTGAAGACCTACCTGAAGCCGATCGATCGCGACGGGTTGATGGCCTTCGCTGAGAAGGGCCGCAACAACCCGGCCACCCGTGGCACCAACAAGGTCCACTCCGTCATGCAGGGCATGTACCGCAGCCTGAGCTATGTCGGTGATCACCAGCCGGTAGTGGTCGACGAGCCGCTGCACCTGTTCGGCGAGGACACCGCACCGGCCCCGGGCGAGATCGTCCTCTCCGGCCTGGGTGGTTGCCTGGCCGTGGGCATCACCGCGGTGGCCACCTGGAAGCAGGTGAAGCTGAGCAAGCTGGAAATCTTCCTCGAGGGCGATATCGGCAACCCGGCGGCCTGGGGTGCCGGTGGCGCGGAGATGCAGCCTGCGCAAATGGGCTTCCAGGAAATCCGTGTGAAGGTGCTGGTGGAGGGCGATGCGAGCCGCGAGGAGCTGGATGAGATCGTCAAGCACGCCAACTTCTACTCGCCGGTGGCCAACACCATGCGCAACCCGATCCCGTTCAGCATCGGCCTGGCCGACTGAGACTGACGCAACGCCCTGCGACCATTTTGCGGGCAGTCGCCAGTGCGGCGCTGCCCGGACACCGAACCGAATGAGGAACGCATCATGATTTCCAGCCGCGAAGAAGTGACCAAACTGATCCTGGCCGCCAAGGTCAGCAAAGGCCTGAAGTGGAGCCATGTGGCCGAGGCTATCGGCCTGTCCAAGGAGTGGACCACTGCCGGCTGCCTGGGCCAAATGACCTTCGACAAGACCCAGGCGGAAACCCTCGGCCAACTGTTCGATCTGCCCGACGAGGCGGTGGCCTGGCTGCAGATCGTGCCGTACAAGGGCTCGCTGCCGAGCGCCGTGCCTACCGATCCGCTGATCTACCGCTGGTACGAGATCGTCAGCATCTACGGCACCACCATCAAGGAGCTGATCCACGAGGAGTTTGGTGACGGCATCATGAGCGCCATCGACTTCTCCATGGATATCCAGCGCCAGGCCGACCCGAAGGGCGACCGCGTCAACGTGGTGCTGTCCGGCAAGTTCCTGCCGTACAAGAGCTACTGATTCCTGCTGCAGCCCATGCTCTCGGCCAGTTTCAGGCTGGCCGGAGCAAACCGGAGAGGATGGAACCATGAGCAACAAAGTGCTTTTCGGCCCGACGAAGCGGCAGCCTTGATGCAAGCTGGCAAGGCCGTGCTGATCGACATCCGCGACCCCGAAAGTTATCAGGCCGGGCACATCGTCGGCGCGGTCAATGTGCCGGATGTCTTTTCCTACCTGGCGCAAACCAGCCCCGAGGGGCTGCAGGCCTTGCAGGCGCAATTCGCCGAGCTGTTCGGCAACGCCGGTCTGGATGGCGAGAAAGTCGCCATCGTCTACGAAGATGCGCTGAATACCCGCTATGGCGGATCGTGCCGCGGCTTCTGGCTGTTGCAGTACCTCGGCTACCCGAAGGTCGGCATCCTCGATGGTGGTCTGCGGGCCTGGAAGGCATTCGGCGGCACGGTCGACATCGCGACGGTAACCCCCGCAGCGGCGTGCTTCCCCGTTCTGCCGCAGGCTGAGCTGCTGGTAACCACGGAGCAGATGCTGGCGGCACTGGCCGATCCAACGATCAAGCTGCTCGACAATCGCGACAAGGATGAATGGCTGGGGGAAAGCTCCTCGCCCTACGGCAAGGACTTCGCTCCGCGCAAGGGGCGCATCCCCGGTGCGGTCTGGCTCGAGTGGTACGAGCTGATGGATACCCGCAAACCGGTCGCGGCATTCAAGTCGGCTAGTCAGGTACGCGCCCTGGCGGCCGAGCGAGGCCTGACGCCTGATGACGAGATCATCATTTATTGCTTCAAGGGCGCACGGGCGGCCAATACCTACGTTGCCATGAAGCTGGCCGGCTTCGACAAGCTGCGCATCTATCTCGGTTCCTGGAACGAATGGTCGCGTGACGAGCGCCTGCCCATCGAAACCGGCCTGCCCAAAGGGGCCGTGCGTCTGCTGCCGCTGGTGGTCTGATTCGTGGCGCTGTCGGGGCGAGTCCTGGTCAGGGCTCGCCGCATTTGTTTCAGTTCCGAGGTGTGGAGTTAGTCGATGACAGGCGTTCGCTTGGGCCTGCGGGAAAACCTCGGCCAGTTTGGCCTGCTGGTACTGGTTAACGCCTTCGTCGGCGCCATGATCGGCCTGGAGCGCAGCATTCTCCCGGCCATGGCTGAGCAAGAGTTCCAGCTGGTGGCGCGCACGGCGATCTTCTCCTTCATCGTTGCCTTCGGGATCAGCAAGGCGCTGACCAACTATCTCGCCGGACGCTGCTCCGATCGTTTCGGGCGCAAGCCGGTGCTGGTGGCCGGCTGGCTGGTCGCCGTGCCGGTGCCCTTCATGCTCATGTGGGGGCCAGACTGGAGCTGGGTGCTCGCGGCCAATGTGCTGCTCGGGGTGAGCCAGGGGCTGACCTGGTCAACCACGGTGATCATGAAGATCGACCTGGTCGGCCCCAGGCGGCGCGGCCTGGCCATGGGCTTGAACGAGTTCGCCGGCTACCTGGCCGTCGCCGGTAGCGCACTGCTGACCGGATGGTGCGCCGCCGAGTTCGGCCTCCGGCCAGAGCCCTTCTACCTGGGGGTGGTCTATGTACTGGCCGGGCTGCTGCTGTCCGTGTTGCTGGTGCAGGAAACGCGTCAGCATGTGGCGCTGGAGGCGCGCAGCCAACCTGCTGTCGAGGGGATGGGGTTGAGTCAGGACGAGATTTTCCTCCGTACTTCATTGCGTGATCGCAACCTTTCCAGCGTGAGCCAGGCCGGGCTGGTGAACAATCTCAACGATGGCATGGCCTGGGGGCTGTTCCCGCTGTTGTTCGCTGCCGCCGGAATGACGTTCGGCCAGATCGGCGTGCTCGTGGCGATCTATCCGGCCGTCTGGGGGATAGGGCAGATCTTCACGGGCGCCTGGTCCGATCGGGTCGGCCGCAAGTGGCTGATCGTCTGGGGCATGGCCCTGCAGGCCATAGGTATCGGGGTGACGGCGCTGGCCGGGCAGTTCACGGGGTTTGCCCTCGGCGCCGTGCTGCTCGGCGCGGGCACAGCGATGGTCTATCCCACCTTGCTGGCAGCCATCGGCGACGTGGCGCACCCGACATGGCGTGCTTCGGCGGTGGGCGTTTATCGCCTGTGGCGCGACCTGGGCTATGCGGTCGGTGCGCTGCTCGCCGGATTGCTGGCTGACTGGCAGGGACTGTCTGTGGCGCTTTGGGTGGTGGCAGCCCTGACCCTGCTTTCAGGATTATTGGTTGCCATGCGCATGGTCGAGCGCCGACAGGACGCGGCAGGCGGTAATCCCATTGCCGCGAAGGAGGTAGCAGCATGAGCAATATCCCGTGTTGCACTCAGCTCCTGCAACCGCCATCTCTTCCAGCAGGCGCGCAAACTCCTCATCGGTGAGGTTGACGCGGTTGAGCTGCTGGAACTTTTCGCGAAAGTTGGCTTCGAGCCCGGCGCAGTCGCGAATCTCGGGGCGATAGCTGTACTTGAGGTCGCCGAGCTTGGCGAGCAGGTCCTGCTCGATCTGGTGTTCGGCGATGGTCATGAATCAGTCCTGCCGTCATAGAGGCTTCGATGTGGCGGATAGGCGGCTACTTGTGGCGAATCAGAGCCACATCAAGCATTCGTCTTGGGCTCCCCGCCTGGTTGGTTCAGACTCAAGTCATGATTGCGCGCGTACTCCAGCACCAAAATCTCGACCATCGATGCCACCGAGCGGCGTTCGCGATCAGCCGCCATACGCAAAAGCTGCTTGATCTCAGCGGAGGTGCGGATCGAAAGGGTTTCGTCCTTAAGGCGTGACATGGCAGGGCCTCGTCAAAAAAGTCACGCAAATGTACTGCCTTTGCATTTAACTTTACAACACAAATACATAGCTTCAATGAAGTTGCACCCGGCTTGAGGGCGAATGGTCACAACACCACATTGCGATCCATTCGGTCTGGTGTGCTGGGTGCTTTGGCTAGCTTCCCGAAGACACCGCCAGTGATGCTTCTTCAGCGAAAGTAGCCAATGCCGCCCGCATCCATTTGGGCATGCTGCAGGCAAGCAGCGTGGTCAATTCGTCCGGGCTCAGGGTATCGGCTATTTTGGAAAGCGCATGGGGACACGCCCCATCTTTACCGAGGTAGTAAAGCGCCGTGAGCGCCAAGCCTACCTTGTTCCCGGCATGCTGCAAACGATCACTGGAAACATGGTTGAGACGAACCACAGCATTGCCGGCCTTGATTTCTCGGGTTCTGCCGCTGGTGTAGTAGACCGGCACCACCTGCATCTGCGTGCTGAGCCCCAACCTGCGCACGGCTGTTGGCGCTGATGGAAAATTGACCCACCCTGCCGATTGAAATTTGACCCAGGGCGGATTGCTGATTTTGTTACCAGCAACTGTGGATAAGTCTACCAGCGCAGCTGCTGTTGCCCCCACTCCTTCG
>NZ_JACXXG010000048.1 GCF_014764705.1 Stutzerimonas kunmingensis | reverse complement strand
AGATCAACCGCAAGAGCGTGATCGTCCTGGCCGAGAACGGCACGAAACAGTACAAGGTCTCACCGGAATTGCTAAGGCCCCTTCGGGACGTAAAGTAAGTCCAGTACGTCGTGGAATGAACGCTTACTCTTCGTCCGACTGACAGCTCACAGTGGCGTCTGCCGCTCGTTTAGAATGAGTGCTTTGCTCGGATATTTGCTATGCCGGAATCGGCTGCTACGCCAGGGCTTGATGAGGTTCCGCTCGAGCAGTTAGTCGCTTGCCCTGAATGTGATTTGCTGATGCTCAAGCCGAACCTCAATCTCGGCGAGGTTGCTGAGTGCCCTCGTTGTGGTTGTGAGCTGTTTCGCTTGCGGCATCGAATCGTCGGTCCTGGGCTGGCGTTGGTGCTCGCTGCGTTGCTGTTGTACTTCCCGGCCAACTTCCTACCCATCATGAGACTGAATCTGCTCGGCCGGGTTACTGACGATACGGTCTGGAGTGGTGTGCTCAGTTTGTATAACAGCGGCATGCAAGGTATCGCCGTGGTGGTGTTTCTCTGCAGCATGGCTGTGCCGTTACTTAAACTTCTTTGCCAGCTCGCTGTATTGCTCTGCATTGCGGTTGATCGGGCGAAGCCATTGGGCATGCTGCTCTACCGGACGTATCACCATCTACGTGAATGGGGGATGCTGGAGGTTTACCTGCTCGGCATTCTAGTGTCGATCATCAAACTCAGGGACATGGCCGAACTCAGCCTGGGGATCGGGCTGGCGTGCTTTGCCGGTCTGCTGGTCGTTCAGGTCTGGCTAGAGTTGGTGATGTCGCCGCACCAGGTCTGGCAAGCGTTGTCGGAGCGCCACGATGCGCGCCGCTGATGCCGGGTTGATGGTTTGCCACGAGTGCCATCAGCTCAACCGGGCGGACGCCGGCCAGCGTCATCAGCGCTGCACCCGCTGTGGCGCGCGCGTGCATATGCGCAGACCCAACAGTATCGTTCGAACCTGGGCGCTATTGATCACTGCAGCTCTGCTCTACCTGCCGGCGAACCTGCTGCCGATCATGACGGTACGCATGCTGGGCAGTGGCACGCCGGACACAATCATGTCTGGCGTCGTGACCTTGGCCAAGCACGGCATGTTTCCAATAGCCGCCGTGGTGTTCATCGCCAGCATTCTGGTTCCGACGTTAAAACTTGTTGGAATCGCGATGTTGCTGTTTTCAGTACAGCGCCACCATCCAATGTCGCCGCGCCAACGGATATTGGTTTTTCGCTTTATCGAGTGGATCGGACGCTGGTCCATGCTCGATATTTTCGTCATCGCCATTCTGGTGGCGATCGTCAATTTCGGCAGCCTCGCCAGCGTCGAAGCGGGTTTCGGCGCGATAGCCTTTGCCAGCGTAGTCATCCTGACCATGTTGGCTGCGATTACATTTGACCCTCGTCTGATCTGGGATAACACGGAATCCGGGAACAAGCATGACTGACCTGCCACAAGCCAATACTCGCCCTGCCTCCAGCTGGTCGGCCATCTGGATTCTGCCTCTGATCGCACTGGCTATCGGAGCGTGGCTCGCCTGGCAGGCCTATAGCGAGCGAGGCATCCACATCGAGGTGGTCTTCGAGAGTGCCGAAGGGATCGAGATCGGCAAGACGTCGGTGCTCTACAAGGGCATGACGATCGGTGTCGTGCGTGATCTGCGTCTAGGCGACGATGAGCGTCGGCAGGTCGTTGTCGCGGACATCGAGATGAACAAGGACGTCGATGGCTATCTACGCAGCGGCACGCGCTTCTGGCTGGTCAAGCCCAGTGTGACGCTAGCCGGGATTACCGGGCTGGAGACTCTGGTGTCGGGCAACTACATCGGTATCAGCCCTGCTGATGGCGAGCCGACCAAGCGTTTCGTCGCGCTGGCAGAAGAACCGCCGATGTCCGACAGTCGCATCGGCCTGCACTTGACGCTCAAGGCCGAGCGGCTCGGCTCGTTGAATCGCGGCAGCCCGGTGTTCTACCGGCAGATCCAGGTTGGGCAGGTGAAGAACTACGTACTGGCTGAGGATGACAGCACGGTCGAGGTGCAGCTGTATATCCAGCCGGAGTACGCGCATCTGGTGCGCAAACACACGCGATTCTGGAACGCCAGCGGCGTCACCGTGGATGCCGGCTTGACCGGGGTGAAGTTTCGTACGGAGTCGCTGGCCAGTATCGTGGCCGGCGGGATTGCCTTTGCCACGCCAGCGCACCGCAAGGACAGCCCTGCGACCGATCCGAGCATTCCGTTCCGCCTTTACGAGGATTTCGATGCCGCCCAGGCCGGTATCAAGACGCTCGTATCGCTGCAGGATTTCGATGGGCTGCAGGCCGGCCGCACGCCGGTCATCTACAAGGGCATGCAGGTCGGTCTGCTGAAAACGCTGGATATTGATTCGGACCTCAGTGGTGCGCAGGCCGAACTCTCCATCGATCCGCTGTTCGAGGACTATCTGGTCGAGGACACGCAGTTCTGGGTGGTCAAGCCATCGGTTTCGGTGGCCGGCATTTCCGGACTCGAGGCTCTGGTACGCGGCAATTACATTTCGGTTCGCCCTGGCGAGAAAGGAGCGGAACCCCGGCGCAATTTCGTCGCGCGCGCAAAGGCGCCGCCGCTGGATATTCGATCGCCCGGTCTTCACCTTGTGTTGACCGCCGACAATCTCGGCTCGCTGGATGTCGGCAGCCCGGTCCTGTATCGCCAGGTGCGGGTTGGCTCCGTGCAGAGCTACCAGTTTTCACGGGACCAGCAGCGGGTCGTGGTGGGCGTGCATATCGAACAGCTGTACGCGGATCTGGTGAACACCTCGAGCCGGTTCTGGAATGCCAGTGGCATCTCCCTGACCGGCGGGCTTTCCGGTATTGAGGTACGCAGCGAATCGCTGCAGAGCCTGCTGGCCGGGGGCATCGCATTCGAGACGCCGGAGCCGCAAGCTCCGGCTACCAGAAAGGTGCCCCGATTCAAGTTGCACAAGGACCGGGACAGCGCAATACGGCGCGGTACCTCGATAGAGATTCGTCTCCATCGCGGCGACGGCCTCGTTGCCGGCACGCCGATCCGCTACAAGGGGCTGGAGGTCGGCGAGGTTGACAGTGTGACGCTTAGCGACGACCTCGGACACGTCGAGCTGCGGGCCCGGATTACCGCCGCAGAGTCGCGAATTGCTCGTGCTGGCACTAAGTTCTGGGTGGTACGGCCCGAGCTGGGCCTCATGCGCACCGCCAATCTGGATACGCTGGTCAGTGGTCCCTATCTTGAGGTGGCTCCCGGCAAACCAGGTGCGGCTGCTCAAGCGCATTTCGTGGGCCAGGAGCGTGAGCCGCAGAAGGCTGGTGAAGGGTTCCCCTTGGTCCTCAGCGCTGCGCGTTTGGGTTCGATCAAGCCAGGCAATGCGGTCACCTACCGTGAGGTGAAGGTCGGCGAGGTGACTGGCTACGAGTTGGGGCAGACTGCCGACCGCGTGCTGATCCGCGTGCTGATCGAGCCACGCTACGCTGCATTGGTGCATACCGGCAGCCGGTTCTGGGAAACCAGCGGGTTCGGTGTCGACTTCAGCCTGTTCAAGGGCGCCAGCGTGCGTACCGACTCGCTGGAGTCGCTGATCGAGGGTGGCGTTGCCTTCGCCACCCCTGATGGTGAGCAGATGGGGCGCCGCGCACTACCGGGACAGACGTTCGCCTTGTTCAAGGAGCCGCAGGAGGAATGGTTTGGCTGGGCGCCGAAGATCGAGCTGGGGCGAGCTGCCAGTGACAAGTGACGATTGATCTGGGACGTTGTTGGTGGGCTGAAGTCCACCCTATGGCGATATCCGGATGTGTATGAAAAAGGGCCCCGCGGGGCCCTTTTTCATTGCAGGGAGATCAGGCCGGTTCTTCGGTCCGTTGGGCTGAAGCAATGTGCTCGCTGGCGACCGGTTCGCGGCGGCTGATGTATTTCCAGTCCGCCTCGTCGATGTAGATACCGGCCGGCCCGCTGCCGCCCTCCAGGTCGATGGCGACGTGGGCCGAGACCTGTGGCTTCACCGACGCGAGGATCGGCACGAAGCCCAGCTGCAGGCTGGTTTCGATCAGCGCCTGCTGGTTGCGCTCGTCGATGTCAGCCGCCTCGTCGAGGTAGTAGGGCAGGCGGATGCGCCCGGCCTGCTCGCGGTCCATCAGGTGCAGCAACAGATACATGTTGGTCAGCGCCTTGATGGTCATGGTGGTGCCGTTGGACGCCGCACCGTCGATGTCGGTGTGGATAACCGGCTGGCCGCCAACCTTGGTGATCTCGAACGCCAGCTCGAACAGGTCCTTCAGGCCCAGCTGGTTGTTGTTCGCCGCCACCAGCCGCGCCAGATACTCCTTGGCTTCCTCGTTCTTCGCGTCCTGTTCGGAAGACTGGGACAGATCGAACACCGAGAGCGTCTCGCCTTCCTCGTATTGCCCGGCGCTGTGGATGATCTGATCGATGTGCTTGAGCGCATCCTTGTTCGGCGCCAGCACGATGCGGAAGCTCGCCAGGTTGGAAACCTGACGCTTGTTGATCTCGCGGTTGAACAGCGCCAGCTGGTGTTCCAGGCTTTCGTAGTCGCTACGGATATTGCGCAGCGTTCGAGCGATGTCGGTGACCGCGGCACGGCGCGCCTTGGCCAGGGTCAGCGCCTCGTCCTGACGGTGGGCGTAGGCATTGACCAGCAGCTGCAGGCGGCGCTCGGGGTCTTCCTCGCTATCGAACTTGGCTACGCCCCTCAGGCGCACCTGGGCATACAGCGCCTCGATCTGGCCGTCGACGCGCTGCAGCGCCTGCCAGCTGTCCTGGTAGTCGTTGAGCAGCGGCAGCAGGTTGTCCAGCGAGTCGTCCACCGGGTCCATAAAGGGCGTGCCGAACGGCAGGTTCGCCGGTAACAGCTGGCGGCGGCGCAGGGCATCCTCGAGCGTGCGTTCCTTGGCTTCCAGATCGGCCAGCTGACGGCCGACCAGCTGCAGCTTGGCGGACAAATGCTGCACGCGCTCGGCGAAGGCGTCATTGGTGCGCTTGAGTTCTTCCTGGGCGGCTTCGGCCTGGGCCAGCTGTTCCAGCTTCGCCGGCTCCTCGGCGGCCAGGGTCTGGCTGCGGCGGAAATCCTCCAGCGCTTTCTGCGCATCCAGCACGGCCTGGTACAGCGCCTCGGCCTGGGCCTTGCTCGCGGCTCGGTCGACGGCCACGGCATGCTGGGTCTTGAGCTGCTTGAGCTCGCGCTCCAGACGATCCTTCTGGTCGCGCAAGGCGGCACGGTCTGCCAGGGCCTGCAGCGCCGGTGGCTCGATATGCGAGAGGTCGATGGACAGGCCCGGCACCGAGAAGGTGTCGCCCTTAAAGCGATCAAGCACCGCTTCGACGGCCTTGACCCAGTCGTCACCCTCGGCGCTGATGCCTTTCTCACCCAGCGGCAGGCTGAACAGCTGGCCGTTGAACAGGCGCATCAGGCGATCCACATCGGCCTGGGAAAATTCCTCGCGTAGCCGGGAATAGCTGTTGTTGTCGGCATGGTCGAGCTGCTGCTTCACCGACTTCAGGCGCTTTTCCAGATCGCGCAGGCGCTCGTCGAGGTCTTCGCTGGAGAACTGACGGGACTGCGCCAATGCACCGGCCAGCTCGTCATGGGCGTCCTTGGCGGCGAGCAGCTGCTGCTCCAGCACATGGGCGTCCTCGACCAGGGCGAAACGGTTCTTCAGCACCGCCAGCTCGCCGAGCCAGCGCTGGGCTTCGCTGATTTCACGTTCCAGGCGCATCAGTTCGCCGGTCGAGCCGCGCTGTTCGTTCTGCAGGCCGTCCTGCTCGCGACGGTAGTGCTCGGCCTGGATCACCAGCTCTTCCTTGCGTGCATCGGCGTAGTCGTGCCAGGTGCCGAGCAGGTTGTCGAGCAGCGGTGACAGGCGATGCAGCTTGCCGCGCAGCAGCTCGCGCTGAGCGACGCCGGCTGCCAGCGCCTCGACCAGTGGGCCGGCGGCTACCAGCGCCTGGTAGTCCTGCTCCATGCGGCGCACGTCGCGGAAGGCTTCTTCGGTGGCTGCGATGTAGTCGACGCTTCCCGAGCGCAGGCTGTGCTCGAAGGCATCGAGGAACAGCTGCTTCAATTTGGCCGCCGTGATCTCGCGCATGTGCAGCAGGTTGATGAACAGCGCGCGGAAGGTCTTCAGGCTCTGCTCGCTGGTCGAGCGCAGCGGGATCAGCGTCATGTCCAACGGGATCGAGGTGTGCCCGCCGACCAGCAGCCGGCGCAGTTCATCCGGCTTGGCCTCGTAGGCCTTGATGCCGGCGCGTTCGAGGTTGGCGAACAGCTCGCGCTGGCGCAGGCATGTGCCGTTCTGCTGGTAGTGGTCCAGATCCAGCGAGCCCTGGTAGACGAAGAACTGGTGGCCGAAGCCGCCGCCCGGTCCGCGACCGGCCACGCCGATCACGTGCGGGCCGTGGGGCAGCATGACTTCGACGAGGATGTAACTGGTGTCCGAGGCGAAGTAGAACTTGCGCGACTGCTCGAGGCTGTACTTGCCGAAGCTCATGTCCGACATGCGTGCCAGGATCGGAAATTGCAGCGCGTTGATCGACGCGGACTTGCCGAGGTTGTTGGCGCCGTAGACCGACAACGGGTTTTCCAGCGGGAAGATGCCGAGGCTGTAGCCGGCGGTGTTCAGCAGGGCGAAGCGGCGAATGCCGTAGCGTTCCTGGCTCATGCTTCAAGCTCCTTTTCTTCGGCGATGGCGCGGGCCAGGGCGTCCTCTTCGGACTCTTCCAGCGGCTCGTCGATGAGGATGATGTCGTCCTCGCTCTCGTCCTCGGCGATCAGCTCCGGCGCTGGTAACGGCAGATCGCTGCTGTGCAGGCTGGCGGCCAGATCGCGGTCCTGCTGCACCGACAGGCAGACGTCGAGGAAGCGGTGCATCGGTGGCAGGAAGCGGTAAACGCCGTTGCTGTCCTCGGCGAAGCCCAGCTGCGTCAGGCGGCGGATGACCTTTTCTTCCAGCTCTTCCTGCGTGGTGACTTCGGCCTGCAGGAACAGGTCGCGGTACTTGTCCAGCAGCGCCGGCAGTTCATCGCGACCGAGACTGCCGCCATCGAGCACGGCCAGCGGATCGCGGCCCTGGTCGGCCAGGTGCTCGACGAGGATGAAGGTGAACAGTGCCAGGCGCTGGGCGGTCTTGTTCACCTGCGCGCCCATCTGCTCGGGGACGAAGTAATAGAAGCCGCGCGGATCGCAGACCAGCTCGAAGCCGAGCGCCTTGAACAGTGCGCGGTACTGGTCCTGCATGTTCGACAGCTGCGCGTAGGGCTCCGGCTCGCTGCGGGACAGGTGATAGCCCTTGAACAGCTCGCGGAAGATCGGCGCCAGCTGGGTCATTTCCTTGAGGTCGATGTTCATTCAGGTTGCTCGCTGGATCGTTGGGTAGAAATCAACAAGGTGATTTCCACCGCGTGATTTGATGGGCTTTGGCCTGTCTGTGCTGCTGGTTGGTGCCTGCCCCTCACCCCAACCCTCTCCCCATAGGGGAGAGGGGGCTGTTGGTGCGGGGAGCGGAAAGCGACGTCGACCTGAGCCTTGCGATGGGCAGGCTGCGGGGCCTGGCTGTAATGCCGAATGTGAGCGAAGTATGGAAGACCTCCCCATGGAAAGCGGCGAAGCCTTTTCCACCTTTTCGATTCGGCGTGGCTGGAGGTGGACAAGCTGCGCGTTGTCCACCCTACGTAGGAATCAGCCATTGGCGTTGGCCACCAGCGCAAAGGAGCTGAGGCTGACGCGGTGCTCGCGGGTCAGGTATTCGCGACGCTCCAGGCGGTCGCGCTGGAAGCGGCTGTCGCGGGACAGGCGCGAAAACCAGTAGAGCAGCTCGTCTGTGGCACCCTCGGGTTCCTGTTCCAGCAGCCAAGCCATCAGGTCTGGCAGCGGCAGTGCCTGCTGGCAGCGCTCGATCATCTCGCGGGCGGTGCGCGGTGCGCGCGGCTGCTCGCCCTTGCGCTTGCCGCTGGCCCGCGGGAACTGCGCCGGTTTCGGCTCGAAGCGGGCCAGGGCATAGACGTAGGCCTCGACCTGGCTGGCAGTGCCGAGAAAAGTGCTCTGCGGACGAGTGAACAGCGGCAGCGAGGCCTGCGGTACGGCGTCCAGGCCTTTCTTGCGGATCGCCGACAGCGCCAGTGCGGCGCCGCGGGTCACGGCGTTGTGCCGGCGCGCTTCCTCGCGCAGCGGCAGCAGCAGCTCGCGGGCCTTGCGCAGGGTCAGCTGGGCGGTGGTCTGCATTTCGAGGATGCGCGCATGGGTGCGCAGCAAGAGGTCGTCGTCCACCAGCTGGCCAAGGCGTTGCTGTTCGCCGAGCAGTTTCATCAGCACCTGCTCGACGCGGTGCACGCCCTGCTCGAAGGCGCCATCGGCGGAGACCAGCTGGATCATTGGCTCGACGTATTCGTCCCAGGTCGCCAGCACCTCGGCATAGCGCTGGCGCAGCGGGATCTGGCGGTCGCTGGTCTTGGCCCGGTCGGCCACGGCGACCAGGGCCTGCTCGTCGTTATCGAGCTTCTTCAATACATCGCGCACGCGCATGTCCAGCAGGCGCAGCTGGCGGGCCAGGTCGTTGCCATCGCGAATCTCGAACGCATCGAGGATATGCCCGGCCAGGCGCTCCAGGTGGCGCAGGTAGGCTTCGATCTCCAGGCACAGGCCGAGGCGGTGTTCGCGGCGCAGGTAGGCGAGGAAGTCGTGGATCTGCGCGTTCAGCTCGAAGCGGTTGGGGCTTTTGGCCACCGGCACCAGGATGTCCAGGCGGATCCACTGGTCGAGCAGGGCAGTGATATCGGTGGGCGTGCCTTCGGGCAGCTGCGCGGCCAGCTGATGACGAAGTTCGACCAGGCTCAGGGTGCCGGCGTCGAAACGCTCGCACAGCGGCTCGAGCAACGTCCAGTGTTCGGCGAGGGCACGCAGTACGCGCTTGGGTTCGATCATCGAGGCGCCAGTCCAGCCAGTGAAAAAGCGCGAATTGTACTGCATTGACAGCCCACTGAAGGCCCGCCGGACAATCGGACGCGCTCTGAATGCGGCGCCCGGCAATCAACTGGGCGATTCACTTGAACGTCATTGCAGGCGGGTTAGCCTGTCTAGCATCGGCGCTTGCAGCCACATCGGTGCTGCCGGATGTCCTTGAATGGTGACGAAGTGTTGAAAATCTATTTCGATCTGCGCCGGTAATCGGCACAATTCGCGGCTTTTGCAAACGGGAGCTGCCGGCTCCTGTCCGGCGAAATCCCTTGGGGGCACGTAGACATGATCCAGACGCCGTATTACCTCATTGATAAACAGAAGCTCCTGGGCAACCTGGAGAAGATCGCCTACGTGCGCGAACAGTCCGGCGCCAAGGCGCTGCTGGCCCTCAAGTGCTTCGCCACCTGGTCGGTATTCGACCTGATGCAGCAGTACATGGATGGCACCACTTCGTCCTCGCTGTACGAACTCAAGCTCGGCCGGCAGAAGTTCGCCGGCGAAACCCACGCCTACAGCGTGGCCTGGGCCGATGATGAGATCGAAGAGATGGTCGCCAACTGCGACAAGATCATCTTCAACTCCATTGGCCAGCTGGAGCGTTTCGAGGCCGGCACCGAGGGCATCATCCGCGGCCTGCGCGTCAATCCGCAGGTCAGCAGCTCGGATTACCTGCTGGCCGATCCGGCGCGGCCGTTCAGCCGCCTGGGCGAGCACGATCCAGCGAAGATCGAGGCGGTGATCGGCAAGATCAGCGGCTTCATGTTCCACAATAACTGCGAGAACAGCAGCTTCGAGCTGTTCGACCAGATGCTGACCACCATCGAGGAGCGCTTCGGCCACCTGCTGGAAAAGGTCGAGTGGGCCAGCCTCGGCGGCGGTATCCACTTCACCGGCGAAGGCTATCCGCTGGATGCCTTCTGCGCGCGGCTGAAAGCGTTCTCGGAAAAATTCGGCGTACAGGTCTACCTGGAGCCGGGCGAAGCGGCGATCACCATGAGCGCCTCGCTGGAAGTGACGGTGCTCGACACCCTGTTCAACGGCAAGAACCTTGCGGTGGTCGACAGCTCGATCGAGGCGCACATGCTCGACCTGCTGATCTACCGCCTCAACGCCAAGATGGCGCCCTCAGGCGGCGAACACACCTACATGGTGTGCGGTAAGAGCTGTCTGGCCGGCGATATCTTCGGTGAGTACCAATTCGATCGCCCGCTGGCCATCGGCGATCGGCTGTCGTTCATCGACGCGGCAGGCTACACCATGGTCAAGAAAAACTGGTTCAACGGCCTGAAAATGCCGTCCATCGTGGTAAAGCAGCTCGACGGCAGCGTCGAGGTGGTTCGTGAGTTCGACTTTAACGATTACCTGTCCAGCCTTTCCTGAGGCCGCAGTACAAGGGGGTGAAACAATTGAAGAAAAACGTTCTTATCATTGGTGCAGGAGGTGTCGCCAAGGTGGTGGCCCATAAGTGCGCGCAGCACAACGACGAACTCGGTCGTATTGCTATCGCGTCGCGCAACATCTCCAAATGCCAGGCCATCATCGACAGCGTGCAAGCCAAGGGCGGGCTCAAGCAGCCCGGCGAAATCAAGGCCTATGCGCTGGACGCCATGGACGTGGAAGCGACCAAGGCACTGATTCGTGAAACCGAATCGCAGATCGTCATCAACGTCGGTTCTGCCTTCCTCAACATGTCCGTGCTGCGCGCCTGCATCGACACCGGCGCCGCGTATCTCGATACCGCGATCCACGAAGAGCCGGGCAAGATCTGCGAAACGCCACCGTGGTATGGCAACTACGAGTGGAAACACCTGGCCGAATGCCAGGAAAAGGGCATCACCGCCATCCTCGGTGCCGGCTTCGACCCGGGCGTGGTCAACGCCTACGCTGCCCTCGCGCAGCAGGAATACTTCGACAAGATCGAGTCGATCGACATCCTCGACGTCAACGCCGGTTCTCACGGCAAGTATTTCGCTACCAATTTCGACCCGGAAATCAATTTCCGCGAATTCACCGGTCAGGTTTACAGCTGGCAGAACAGCCAGTGGACGACCAACCGCATGTTCGAGGTCAAACGCACCGACGACCTGCCGGTCGTGGGCGAACAGAGTCTCTACCTGACCGGCCACGACGAGGTGCACTCGCTCTCCAAGCACCTCGACGTGCCGAACATCCGTTTCTGGATGAGCTTCGGCGAGCATTACATCAACGTCTTTACCGTGCTGAAGAACCTCGGCCTGCTTTCCGAGCAGCCGGTGCGCACCGCCGAAGGCCTGGAAGTGGTTCCGCTCAAGGTGGTCAAGGCCGTGCTGCCCGATCCCGCCTCGCTGGCGCCGGGCTATACCGGCAAGACCTGCATTGGCGATCTGGTCAAGGGCACGAAGGACGGGCAGCCGCGCGAGCTGTTCATCTACAACGTCGCCGACCATGAAGAGGCCTACGCCGAGACCGACAGCCAGGGCATCTCCTACACCGCCGGCGTGCCGCCGGTTGCCGCCGCGCTGCTGGTGGCGCGTGGCGAGTGGGATGCGCAGCGCATGGTCAACGTCGAAGAGCTGCCGGCCCAGCCGTTCCTCAAGCTGCTCGATGTGATGGGTCTGCCGACCCGCATCAAGGATGAGCGCGGTGATCGGGCCTGGGATCAGTAACCCAGTTACGAGCTGCACGTGAGAACGAAAGGCCCCGCTGCTCTGGTAGCGGGGCCTTTTGCTTTGTTGGCGGCGCGGCGGTGGATGTAAAAAGCGACATCCACCCTGCGTTGGGGGCTGGCCTTCGTAGGGTGGAAAACCGCGAAGCGTTTTCCACCAACGTTCCCCCGCGGTGGAAAAGCCTTCGGCGTTTTCCACCCTACGCTGCAACAACCCAAGCCAAACGCAGCTTCGCCTTTCCGCTTTGTTCATTTCACGCGACAATCCGCCCACTACAGCGCCCTGTCAGAGGCGCTCGGCAGCCGTGAGGATTTCCTATGAGCAGCAACGATCGCGTCATCATCTTCGACACCACCCTGCGCGACGGCGAGCAGAGCCCCGGCGCGTCCATGACCGGTGAGGAAAAGCTGCGCATTGCCCGGGCGCTGGAGCGACTGAAGGTGGACGTGATCGAAGCGGGCTTCGCCATCGCCAGTCCCGGCGATTTCGCCGCGGTGAAGCTGGTTGCTGACAACATCAAGGACAGCACCGTGTGCAGCCTGGCGCGCGCCGTCGATGCCGACATCGAGCGTGCCGCCGAAGCACTGGCCGGCGCCAACTCTGGGCGCATCCACACCTTTATCGCCACCAGCCCGATCCACATGCAGTACAAGCTGCGCATGCAGCCGGACCAGGTGGTCGAGCAGGCAGTGCGCGCGGTGAAGAAGGCGCGCAGCCTGTGCGCCGACGTGGAGTTTTCCTGCGAGGATGCCGGACGCTCGGAGATCGACTTCCTCTGCCGCATCATCGAGGCTGCCATCGATGCCGGCGCGCGCACCATCAACATCCCGGACACCGTTGGCTACGCCATTCCGCACCAGTACGCCGACACCATCCGCCAGCTGCTCGAGCGCATCCCCAACGCCGACAAGGCGGTGTTCTCCGTGCATTGCCACAACGACCTGGGCCTGGCCGTGGCCAACTCCCTCGCGGCGGTGGTCGCCGGTGCGCGCCAGGTGGAATGCACCATCAACGGCCTCGGCGAGCGTGCCGGCAACGCCGCGCTGGAAGAGATCGTCATGGCGATCAAGACCCGCCAGGACCTGCTCGATGTGCACACCCGCATCGAGACTGAGCACATCCTCGCTGCCTCGCGTCTGGTCTCGGGCATCACCGGCTTCCCGGTGCAGCCGAACAAGGCTATCGTCGGCGCCAACGCCTTCGCCCACGAGTCGGGCATCCATCAGGACGGCGTGCTCAAGCATCGCGAAACCTACGAGATCATGTCCGCCCAGTCGGTCGGCTGGAACGCCAACAAGATGGTCATGGGCAAGCACTCCGGCCGCGCCGCGTTCCGTTCGCGCCTGGATGAGCTGGGCATCCTGCTTGAAGGCGACGAGCTGAATGCCGCGTTTGGCCGCTTCAAGGAACTGGCAGACAAGAAGCACGAAATCTTCGACGAAGACCTGCAGGCACTGGTCTCCGACACCCTGGCCGACGAGGCGCCTGAGCACTTCAAGCTGGCCAGCCTGGAAGTTGCGAGCAAGACCGGCACGATCCCCGAAGCCAAGCTGGTGCTCAGTGTCGACGGCGCCGAGCGCAGCGCTCAAGCGCAGGGCTCCGGCCCGGTGGACGCCACCTTCAAGGCTATCGAAGGGGTCGCCCAGTCGGGTGCGACCCTGCAGCTGTATTCGGTCAACGCCATCACCCAGGGCACTGACTCCCAGGGCGAGGTCACCGTGCGGCTGGAGAAGGGCGGACGCATCGTCAATGGCAACGGCGCCGATACCGATATCGTCGTCGCCTCGGCCAAGGCTTACCTCAACGCGCTGAACCTGATGCAGGTCGGCGCCAAGGCACATCCGCAGGTGGAAGGCGTTTGATCAACGAAGCCCGGCGTCGCGCCTACCTCGACGCCATGCAGGTAGCCAGCTGGCTGCCGCGTACTGAGCTGCCGTTCGCCGCACCGTCGCGGCCGGAGTTGCTGTTGCCGGTCGCGGCCGAAGCGGAGCCGGAGATTGCCGCTGCACCTGTAGCAGAGGTGTCCGTGGCCGCTCCAGTTGCGGAGCGGTCGGCCGCAGCGCCGGCAGTCGAGCAGCCGCAAGCGCCGCGTCCACGTATCGCCATGCCGGAACCCAAGCAGCCGGAACCGGTTGCTGCTGCGGCGGTAGAACAGGCGGCCGAACCGGCCAAACCCATCGAGCCACCGCCACGTTTCTCGCTGCAGCTAATGCGCGCCGGCAACGTGTTGCTGGTGGTGGAGTTGCCCACCGGCGAATCCTTCCAGAGCCGCGACCCGGCCTACATCCTGCTCAAGGACCTGCTGCGCGCGGCACGCCTGCCGGACAAGCCGCAGCAGGTCGGCGATGGCGAGCCGATTCGCTGGCCGCTGCTGAACAAGGGCAGCCTCGACCAGGGTGGAGAAGCCGCGCGTGATTACGTGCAGGGCGTGATGGCCGCCGAGCTGGAAAACATGGGCTGCGACTGCATCTGGCTGATCGGTCGCCCGGCGCTGCGTTTCGCCGGTGAAGTGGATGTCGACGCCTGTTATCGCGAAGTGGCTGTCGAAGGGCTCGGTCGCGCCCTGGCGATGCCCGGCCTGGAACAGCTGATGGAGCAGCCGGCCGCCAAGGCCGAGCTGTGGAAAACCCTGCGCCGCAGCATGCCGCGCTGGCACATAGGTTCATGAGTACGCGTGATGAGTGATGCAGTCAGCTTCCGCCCGATGACCGCGGCGGACATCGAAGCCGTGTTGAAGATCGAATACGCCGCCTTCAGCCACCCCTGGACGCGCGGCATCTTCAACGATGCGCTGAGTGCCTACGAGTGCTGGGTGATGTTCGAGGGTGAGCAGCAGGTCGGTCACGGTGTGATCAACCTGATTCTCGACGAGGCGCACCTGCTCAATATCACCGTCAAGCCGCAGAGCCAGGGCCGCGGCCTCGGCCTGCGCCTGCTCGAGCACCTGATGCAGCGCGCCCGTGAACGCGGCGGGCGCGAGTGCTTCCTCGAAGTACGTGCGAGCAACACCACGGCCTATCGGCTTTACGAGCGTTATGGTTTCAACGAAGTTGGCCGGCGGCGGGCCTACTACCCGGCGGCAGACGGCCGTGAAGATGCGCTGGTGATGGCCTGCACGTTGCTGGATTGATTGCTGCGGGCTTCGGTTTTTGTGCTGGAGTTCGCCGGCGCCACGATCACGGTTGCCGACCTCTGACTGTCAACAGCCTCGGTAGGGTGGATCACGCTTCACCGATCCACCGAGTTCGCGTCATGGTGGATGTAAAAAGCGACATCCACCCTACGCCCACTGGACTGATTGCTGCGGGCCGAGGCCCCGGCTTTTGGGCCGGCGCTCGTCGGCGCCCACGTCTCGCTGTTGCCGATCTCTGACTGTCGCCAGCCTTGTAGGGTGGATCGCGCTTCACCGATCCACCATGCTCGCGTCATGGTGAATGTAAAAAGCAAACATCCACCACGCCTACGCAAGGCAGCCGAGGCCGCCTTATGAGTTCCGCGGCCCTGTCGCTTCCGCCTACCGAGTGCGGCAAATGGCTCCGCTCTATTCCCCCGGCCGCTTGTCCCGGCCCGAATCCAGAGGGGCTTCGCCTTCCAGTTCTTCGTCCGACAGCACGCTGTCGTCCTCACGCAATACCGCATCGCCGCCGCTGAGGCCGGTGTCTTCGTCGCCTTCGGCGGGGCCGTCCCAGGGTTTGCCGTCAAGCGGGTCGTGGCGGCCGAGTTCGGCCTCGTCGAGATCCACATCGGCGCCGATCTCATGCTCGGAAACCACGCTCAGGTCCTGATCCGCCGGCTCGCCATGGCCGCGCTCGCTCGGCGAGCGTGCGCCGTCCTCGGGGATCAGTGTTTCCGGCGCCATGTCGTCCATTGTGGTCTCGCCATCCGGGACTTCGCCGGCCGTCATGCCTGCTTCGGCGGCGTGTTCGGAGGTGAACTCGTCGGCCACCTGTTCACCGCGCACCTCGTCGCCGATGCGACCCTTGCGCTCGTCACGGCGCTGATCGAAATCGAGCTGTTCGATGGAGCCCATGCGGTCTTCGGTGTTGTCGATTTCCGTTGGGGTGTAGGGTTTTTGATCGCTCATGATCGTCTCCTGTCAGAACGTCGGTCATGCAGGTTGTGACCCGGCCGCCCTGGGAAGATTCAGGGCTGTCGGCTGGCCGATAACGCCATTCGGGTCCATCCTTTCCTGCGGCCGTAGATGCCTGAGCGTCTTGAGAAAAAAGGGGACGAACCACCGCGCGTGATCCGGAGTCCTACTCTGCATGAATGATCAAAACGACCAACCTGCGCCAGAGCCTCGGCGCTACGCCTTCTTCTTCGATGTCGACGGAACGCTGGCTGAGATTCAGCCCCGACCGGAACTCGTCTTCATTCCACCGTCCACCCTCGCGGCCTTGGAGCGCCTGCATGCCGGCGGCATTCCCGTCGCAGTGATCTCCGGCCGACCGCTCGCGCAGCTCGATGCGCTGCTGGCGCCCCTGCAACTTCCCGCCGCCGGCGTGCACGGTGCCGAGCGCCGTGATGCCACGGGTGAGCTGCGCAATCTGGCACTCGACAATCAGGCGCTAGAGCGCATCCAGCGTGAGTTGCAGCAGGCCTGCAGCGAGCATCCCGGCCTGCACCTGGAGAACAAGAGCGTCGCCTTTGCCCTGCATTTTCGTCAGGCGCCGGAGCTGGAGGAGGTTGCCCGCACACTCGCCGAAGACTTCGCCCAGCGTTACGCCGAGGTACTGACCCTGCAGCCCGGAAAGTGCGTGTTCGAACTCAAGCCCCGCGGCGCGAGCAAGGGCGAGGTGATCCGCGCCTTCATGCAGGAAGCGCCGTTCGCCGGCCGCACTCCCGTGTTCCTTGGCGACGATCTCACCGACGAAGCCGGCTTTGCCGCCGTCAATGCGCTCGGCGGTCGATCCATCAAGGTCGGCGACGGCCCCAGCGAGGCCCGCGAACGGGTGGCGTCGGTGGCTGCCGTCGGCAGCTGGATCGAAGCGCTGCTGAACGAACCCGGTGTGCCGGCCGAACCCAGAATAAAACCCGACTAGAGCGAGATTTACTGCCATGAGCCGTTTAGTAGTGGTTTCCAACCGCGTGGCGCCAATCAAACCGGGCAAGGTAGCCGCCGGAGGGCTGGCCGTCGGTGTCTACGATGCGCTGCGCCAGGCCGGTGGCATCTGGTTCGGCTGGAGTGGCGAGATCAGCGCGACCCCGACGATCAACACCGAGGAAGTGGGCAACATCACCTACGTCACGCTGCCGCTGAACAAGCGTGACTACGACCAGTACTACCGCGGCTTCTCCAACAACACACTCTGGCCGATCTTCCACTACCGTATCGACCTCGCGCGCTACAGCCGCGAAGAATACGACGGCTACCGGCGGGTCAACGGCATGCTGGCCGAGAAACTCCTACCGCTGCTTGAACCTGACGACATCATCTGGATTCACGACTACCACCTGATCCCGTTCGCCGAAGCCTGTCGGCAGCTGGGCATCCGCAACCGCATCGGCTTCTTCCTGCATATCCCGTTTCCCGCGCCGGAAATCCTCACCGCCATTCCGCCGCACAACGAGCTGCTGAAGACCCTCTGCTACTACGACCTGATCGGCTTCCAGACCGACACCGATCGCCTGGCCTTTCAGGACTACATCACCCGCGAAGTGCGCGGTGTGATCGAGCCGGACGGCAGCCTGACCGCCTACGGGCAGAACTTCCGCGCCGGGGTTTACCCGATCGGCGTGGTACCGGACGAAATCCAGAAGCTCGCCGAAGGCTACAAGGGCCGCGCCCATCCCATGCGCCGGGCCAGCGATACCCGGCGGCAGACCATCATCTCGGTCGACCGCCTGGACTACTCCAAGGGCCTGGTGGAGCGCTTCCGCGCCTACGAAGAGTTTCTCGACCGCTATCCAAAACACCGCAACAACGTCGAATTCCTGCAGATCGCGCCGACCTCGCGTTCCGACGTGCGCACCTATCAGCACATCCGCGAGCAGCTCGAGAGCCAGGCAGGGCATCTCAACGGGCGCCTGTCCGATCTTGACTGGACGCCGCTGCACTACCTCAACAAGAGCTACGACCGCCGCGTGCTGATGGGGCTGTTCCGCACCGCCGACGTCGGCTTCGTCACGCCGCTGCGCGACGGCATGAACCTGGTCGCCAAGGAATACGTCGCCGCGCAGGACCCGGAAGATCCCGGCGTGCTGGTGCTGTCGCGCTTCGCCGGCGCCGCACGCGAGCTGACCTCCGCATTGATCGTCAACCCGTACGACTGCGTCGGCATGGCCGAAGCGCTCGACCGCGCGTTGAGCATGCCGCTGGCCGAACGCAAGGACCGCTACGAGCACCTGATGCGCGCCATTCGTGCCGCCGATCTGGATGCCTGGCGCGACAACTTCATGCGTGACCTGCGCTCGTTCGTCTCCCAGCCCAGCACCACGTTCATCGAGACTGAAGAACTCGTCGAGCCGGACTGATCGCCCGTGCGAGCCGGCCTTGCTTGTCAAAGGCCAGGCCGGCTCGTAAGGTGCGGGGCCGAACCATAGGGACAACGTAGATGAGCGAGCTGGAACCGCTGTTCGAGAACAACGCCCGCTGGGCCGAGGCCATCAAGGAAGAAGACCCCACCTTCTTCGAGAAACTGTCCAAGCAGCAGGCGCCGGAATACCTGTGGATCGGCTGCTCCGATGCCCGCGTGCCCGCCAACGAGATCGTCGGCCTGCTGCCGGGCGACCTGTTCGTCCATCGCAACGTCGCCAATGTCGTGCTGCACACCGACCTCAACTGCCTGTCGGTCATCCAGTACGCGGTCGACGTGCTCAAGGTCAAACACATCCTCGTCACCGGCCACTACGGCTGCGGTGGCGTGCGCGCCTCCATGCGTGACGACCAGCTGGGCCTTATCGACGGCTGGCTGCGCAGCATCCGCGACCTCTACTACGAGCATCGCGTGCACTTGTCCAAGCTGGCCAGCGAAGAGGAGCAGGTCGACCGCCTGTGCGAGCTCAACGTGATCCAGCAGGTCGCCAACGTCAGCCACACCACCATCGTCCAGAACGCCTGGCACCGCGGCCAGCCGCTGGCCGTGCACGGCTGCATCTACGGCATCAAGGATGGCCTGTGGAAGAACCTCAACGTCACCGTCAGCGGGCTCGATCAGCTGCCGTCGCAATACCGCCTGCGTCCGCTGCGTAACGCCTGATGAACAGCCGCCACGCCCCGGCCTTTGCCGGTCTGCTCATCGCTGTGCTCTGCTGGAGCGGCAACGCGCTGGTGGCACGTGCCTTCTATGACCAGATCCCGCCGCTGAGCCTGTCCTTCTGGCGCTGGGTGCTGGCCACCACGCTGCTGCTGCCCTTCGTCGCCCGTGGCATCTGGCTGCACCGCGCCACCCTGCGGGCTGCCAGCTGGCGCCTGCCGGTGATAGCCGCGCTCGGCATCGCCAGTTACAACTCGCTGCTCTACACCGCTGCGCAAAGCACCGAAGCGATCAACCTGACGCTGGTGAATACCTGCCTGCCACTGGCGACCTTTCTCGGGGCGGGCTTCCTGCTCGGTGAATGGCCACTGCGACGCGCCTGGTTCGGCATGGCCGTGGCGGCGGCGGGGCTGCTCTACCTGATCAGCCGTGGCAGCTGGCAGACCTTCGCCAGCCTGTCGTTCAAGGCCGGCGACCTCATCATGCTGCTGGCCGTGCTGGTGTGGGCGCTGTACACGCTGCTGCTGCGGCGCTGGTCCGGTTTCCTCACCGTGCCACCGCTGGTGCTGCTCGGCGTGCTGATGCTGCTGGGCGTGCCGCTGATCCTGCCGTTCTACCTGTACGAACTGAGCCGGGTAGGGGGCTTCGCCGCCACACCGGCCAACCTCGGCGCCATCGGCTACACCGCCGTGTTCGCCTCGCTGATCGCCTACCTCGCCTGGAACCACGGCGTAAAAGTCGTCGGCGCCGCCAAGGCCGCCATGGCCAGCTACCTGATGCCCGTCTTCACCGCACTGCTCGGCTGGCTGCTGCTGGGCGAGGCCCTGCAACCCTTCCACTGGATCGGCGGCACCCTGATCTTCGCCGGCCTGCTGCTGGCCACGCGGCCGTCATTTCGCTAGCGGCGCCCCACATGGCGCAACCTAGGCGCCATTGACCGTTCGTAACTAACCGTTTGAAAAGGATAAAAAATCTGCGGGGCCAGGGTTGACAGTCCAAACCGACCAGAGAATAATGCGCGCCACTTGGCTACATAGCTCAGTTGGTTAGAGCGCAGCATTCATAATGCTGATGTCCCAGGTTCAAGTCCCGGTGTAGCCACCAGACAAAACAAGGGGTTAGCGAAAGCTAGCCCCTTTTTTGTTTGTGTGGGTGACTACGGCTCGCTATGGCAAGGATGCTATGAAGAAAATCGCTTTATGGCTCTTCAGAGCCGCTGCGGTCCTGGGTGCGCTTGGCTGGCTTGTACTTTTTCTGTTTGGCGCGGACTGTCTGTTTTTTCTCGAGCCAGACCACAGCCGAACACACTGTTTCGCTGTCTCCCTCTATCTTTATCAGCTGCTGTTGTTGCCGGCGACTGTGTTATCACTCGTTTCATTTGTGTGGCTAACAGGTCGACAGCAGAACGCGACGCTGTTCTTCATCATTGCCCCTTTCCTGTTCGTTAAACTTCAGCTGTTCTGATTCTGTCCGTTAGCTTCTGTTTGAAGTGCGTGCCCTTCACCAGAGGGGGTAGGCGCAGTGCCGATTTCAACTCATCCGGCGAAAGGTGGCGCATAGCGCATGGTCACTGACATCTGTCTCAGGAAACCTGATGCCTCGCTCTCGCTTAGTCGCCTTCCACTAGCAGGCCGTTGAAAAAAGCCAGAGCCCGCGTGGCTCTGGCAAAATGGCGGCCATCCTCTTCTGCCGAAGCCAGCCCAAGCCGATGCGTGGACTCGACCTCAAACAAAACGAGCTGTTCAGTTATA
>NZ_JACXXG010000047.1 GCF_014764705.1 Stutzerimonas kunmingensis | reverse complement strand
CTTGACGACCATAGAGCGTTGGAACCACCTGATCCCTTCCCGAACTCAGTAGTGAAACGACGCATCGCCGATGGTAGTGTGGGGTCTCCCCATGTGAGAGTAGGTCATCGTCAAGCTCCTTTCCCAAACCCCCGACCCGCGTAAGCGGGTCGGGGGTTTGCTTTTGGGGCAGAGAAAAGCACAACGCGCTAAGAAGGCGGTGCTGGAATTGCCGATAGTGCAGCTGAACTGCAGTTATCTTGTGCTGTTTTCGTCTGCCTGGAGCCGGGGGGGCGACCAACCACCAACCCTTCAATTGCATTGCTGCATTGCTGCATTGCAAGCTTATAAAGTTCATTCAGGTCGGATGCTTTGGGGTGGTGTTAAAACAGAAGCCTGCCCCCGACAACCACGTAGTGTTCAGTCCTAACAGCCCCGAAGTGATGGAGCAGAGCCAGCCGTTGGGTCTTGGCCGGCACTAGCAAATGCTTGAGCTGGAGCCGCCCGCAGCTGTCGTCTAGATACATTGCTCTGGGCTGGGCTTAGGCAGCCCTAGCCGCACAGCGCGACCTAAGGTTGGCGGCAGGCGTGTTGAGAGCACACAGTAGACAGACGCTTCCGCTACACCGTTATTCCCTTTGTCCGGCTTCAAGCATCGTCTCTGGACGAACCCATTGATCGAACTCCTCGCTGGTAAGGTAACCAAGCTCCATGGCTGCTTCGCGCAATGTGGTGCCTTGCGCATAGGCCTTCTTCGCGATTTCAGCTGCCCGGTCATAGCCGATGTGAGGATTCAGTGCGGTTACCAGCATAAGCCCGCGTTCCAGATGCTCGGCCATACGCGCCGGGTCCGGCTCTAATCCGGAAATGCAATGAGCGTTGAAGTTGCGGCATCCATCGGACAGCAGTTGGACCGATTGAAGCAGGTTATGAATGATCACCGGCTTGAATACGTTCAATTGCAGATGTCCTTGACTCGCTGCAAAGCTGATCGTCATGTCATTGCCCATGACCTGGCAAGCTAGCATTGATAAGGCTTCGCATTGGGTTGGATTGACCTTGCCGGGCATGATCGAACTACCTGGTTCGTTGGCTGGCAATCGCACCTCAGCGAATCCCCCGCGCGGACCGGAGCCGAGCAGACGAAGATCATTGGCCAACTTCATCAACGCGACGGCCAGCGTCTTCAGCGCACCGGACATCGCGACCAGCGGCTCATGTCCGGCCAGCGCGGCGAACTTGTTTGGGGCGGAGACGAAGGGGAGGCCCGAGAGAGCGGCCAGCTCCGCTGCGATGGCTTCGGCGAAGCCGTGTGGCGAGTTCAAACCGGTGCCTACCGCAGTACCCCCCTGCGCCAGTTCATAAACAGCCGGCAGGCACTGACGGATCGTGCGTTCGGCGATATCGAGCTGCGCGACGAACGCCGACATCTCCTGGCCGAAGGTAATCGGAGTTGCATCCATCAGATGGGTGCGTCCGGTCTTGATCAGCTTATTGTGTCGCACTGCAAGCTCTGCCAGTCCACCGGACAGTTCTGCAATGGCAGGCAGCAGTTGGCTGTGCACGGCTTTGGCGGCCGCAATGTGCATTGCTGTCGGGAAGCAGTCGTTGGAGCTCTGCGCGCGATTAACGTGATCGTTCGGATGGACTGGCGCCTTGCCGCCTCGGTTGCCGCCGGCCAGCTCGTTAGCGCGACCCGCGATCACCTCGTTGACGTTCATATTGCTCTGCGTGCCGCTGCCGGTTTGCCAGACGACCAGCGGAAACTGGTCGTCGTGCTGACCATGCAGAACCTCATCCGCGGCTTGCTCGATCAGGCGCGCGATGTCGGGCGGCAGATCACCAATTCGATTGTTTACACGCGCTGCAGCTTTCTTGATCAGCGCTAACGCATGCAGCACCTGGATCGGCATTCGCTCGCTACCAATCGCGAAGTTGCTCAGCGATCGCTGCGTCTGTGCGCCCCAGTAAGCCTGTTCCGGTACTTCGACTTGCCCCAGACTGTCGGTCTCTATACGCGTCATGCCATGCTCCTGCTCAATATTGCTGGTTAGGCTGCCCTGCGGCATCGGCAGTTCCGTAGCTTTGCCTTCGGCCGCTTGAGGCATTGGAACTCCGAGCGCAGAATGTGTCCATTGAGGGCTACCTATAGCCAGCCCAAGGATTTCCAATGTCGACTTTTCGTGTCCAGACCCTGCGCGCTGCAGCGCTGTTCATCTGTATCAGTTCATCGGCTTTTGCCGATAGTGCGAGCCATGCGGGAAGTGCAGAACGTTTTCTGCAGCTTGCCAATGCTGACCGGCTCGCCGTACCTGTTTATGCCCAAGTGCAGCAGATGTTTGCGCAGCGTTTTGCCGAAGCGCAGGCGCCAGATACCAAGAAGGCGCTGCTTGAGCGCTATCAGGCTCAGGCCAATACTGCTTTGGACAAGGCTATAGGGTGGGACAAGCTGAAGCCGGATCTGGTCGCTTTGTACACCAACCAGTTCTCCGAAGCGGAACTGAATCAGCTGATCGATTTTTATGAGTCGCCACTCGGTAAGAAGATGCTCAGCAAGCTGCCGGAGCTCAATGCTCGCTCGGCTCAGCTTACCCAGGTCAAGTTGGAAAGCGCGGTGCCGGAAGTGAATAACCTGCTGTCCGAGATGACGGCCGAACTCGAGAAACAGAAGCCTTAAGAGACCCTGCTATGCGCAAGCTCGATTTGATCCAAGACGCCCTGCAAGCCTTGCAGCCCGAGCAACTTGAAGTGCTCGATGAAAGCCACACACACAGTCGCGGGCAGGAAACACATTACAAAGCCGTGATCGTCAGCGAGCAGTTCACCGGACTGAATTCGGTCAAGCGCCACCAAAAGGCTTATGCCGCGATGGGGGCACTGATGCAACAGATCCATGCCCTTGCGCTGCATACCTATACGCCTGAGGAGTGGGCGCAACAAGGCACGGCCCCGGCATCACCGGTTTGTGCTGGTGGGCATAAATAGCGCGCCGTCTCGCACGGGACCATTCTTGCCTTTCTTTGTTAGACTTCCTCCCCGCGCCGGCCCACGCCGGCGCTTTCGTTTGTATCCGGTCCACCCTTTACGCGGGTGACCACTGCCGGAAGTACCCATGACACGAAAAATCGTTGTGGCAGCGCTGTACAAGTTCGTATCGCTGCCTGATTACCTTGCTCTGCGCGAACCCTTGCTCGAAACCCTCACAGCACATGGGATCAAGGGGACCTTACTGCTCGCGGAAGAGGGCATTAATGGCACGGTCTCCGGTACCCGCGAGGCCATCAATGCGCTGCTTGAATGGTTTCGGCTCGATGACCGCCTTACCGACATCGACCACAAGGAATCGTACTGCGACGAGCAGCCGTTCTATCGCACCAAGGTCAAGCTGAAGAAGGAGATCGTCACGCTCGGCGTTGAGGGTGTCGATCCGAATCGGCAGGTTGGAACCTATGTCGAGCCGCAAGACTGGAACGCGCTGATCGCCGATCCGGAAGTGTTGCTGATCGACACCCGTAACGACTACGAAGTGGCAATCGGTACGTTCGAAGGTGCGGTCGACCCGAAGACCAAATCGTTCCGAGACTTTCCTGACTACATCAAGGCTTACTACGACCCAGCAAAGCATAAGAAGGTCGCAATGTTCTGCACCGGCGGCATTCGCTGCGAGAAGGCGTCGAGCTATATGCTTGGTGAGGGCTTTGAGGAGGTTTATCACCTCAAGGGCGGCATCCTCAAGTATCTGGAGGAGGTGCCGGAGACGCAAAGTCGATGGCAAGGCGACTGCTTCGTGTTCGATAACCGCGTGACCGTGCGGCATGACCTCAGCGTCGGTGAGTTCGATCTGTGCCATGCCTGCCGCGCACCGCTATCCGTGGAAGATCGTCAATCGGAGCACTACGCTGCGGGTATCAGCTGTCCGCATTGCTGGGATACGTTAAGTGAGAAGACGCGCGCCGGCGCTCGCGAACGGCAGAAACAGATTGAGCTGGCGCGTCAGCGCAATCAGCCGCATCCCATCGGCCGCGACCCGCGAAAACTAGACCGCTGAGCCAACTGGCTGCTGCGCCACAGCCTGCCATTGGAGTATCGAAGTGGCCCGACTGATCTATGTGATGGACCCAATGTGCTCCTGGTGCTGGGGATTCGCGCCGGTAATGACGGCGCTGGCCGAGCAAGCCGCGGCTCAGGGCGTATCGCTAGGGCTGAGGGTGGGCGGGCTGCGTCGCGAGCAGGGCGTTATGGATCAGGCAGGGCGGCAGCGCACGCTGTCCTACTGGCAGGCCGTGCACTCGGCGACAGGTCAGTCGTTCAATCTGGATAAGGGCTTGCCTGACGCGTTGATCTACGACACGGAGCCCGCCTGCCGTGCGCTTGTCGCTGCTCGCAGCCTCGATGAATCTCGCGTCTGGTCGCTGTCATTGGCGATTCAGCAGGCGTTCTACCAGCACGGGTTCGATGTGACCCTGCCAGCGGTGCTGGTGGACCTGGCCGAGACCGCAGGTCTTTCGCGGAGTCAGTTCGCCGAGCGTTATGACGACCCGGCCACCAAGGCAGCCACCGTGGCTGACTTCACCTGGGTCGAGAACCTCGGCATTGCCGGCTTCCCCACAGTGCTGGCCGAGCACGAAGGGCAACTGGCGCTGGTCACCAACGGCTATCAACCGCTGTCTGCACTAAGCCCGCTACTGGAACGCTGGCTGGAGCGTAACGCCCATGCCTGACCAACTCAGCTGGGCAGAGATACGCCGGCTCGCATTGCACCATCGCAAAGCGCTGATCCTGGCGAATCTGGTTGCCGTGCTGGCGACGCTCTGCAGTGTGCCGATTCCGTTGCTGCTGCCGCTGTTGGTCGACGAGGTGCTGCTCGGAGCGGGCGACTCGGCGCTGCAGATCATGGATCGCTTTCTGCCTGCCAGCTGGGAAACCGCTGTCGGCTATATCGGGCTCATGCTCGGCGTGACCCTGGTATTGCGGTCTTCTGCGCTGGTGTTCAACGTGCTGCAGGCGCGCCTGTTCGCTCGGCTTTCGAAGGACATCGTGTACCGCATTCGCGTGCGCCTGATCGAGCGGCTCAAGCGCATTGCCCTGGCGGAATACGAAAGCCTCGGCGGCGGCACGGTAGCAGCGCACCTGGTCACTGATCTGGAGACCATCGACAAGTTCATCGGCGATACGCTCAGCCGTCTGCTGGTGGCCGTGCTGTCGATTTTCGGCACGGCGGCCATTCTGGTGTGGATGCACTGGCAGCTGGCGTTGTTGATTCTCCTGTTCAATCCGCTGGTGATCTACGCCACGGTGCAGCTGGGCAAGCGCGTAAAGCACCTGAAGAAGCTGGAGAACGACAGCACGTCGCGCTTCACCCAGGCGCTCACGGAAACCCTCGACGCCATCCAGGAAGTGCGCGCCGGCAACCGGCAGGGATTCTTCCTCGGTCGCCTGGGTTTGCGCGCGCGGGAGGTACGCGACTACGCGGTTGCTTCGCAGTGGAAGACCGACGCGTCCAACCGTGCCAGTGGCCTGCTGTTCCAGTTCGGCATTGACGTGTTTCGCGCCGCGGCAATGCTCACTGTGCTGTTTTCCGATCTGTCGATCGGCCAGATGCTGGCGGTCTTCAGCTACCTCTGGTTCATGATCGGTCCGGTGGAGCAACTGTTGAGCCTGCAGTACGCCTTCTACGCAGCTGGCGGTGCGCTGGGCCGCATCAACCAGCTGCTGGCGCGGGCGGACGAGCCGCAGTACGCCGGAGGACGCGATCCTTTCGCCGGCCAGACGACGGTGGCGATCGATGTACGAGGTCTGCGCTTTGCCTATCAGGATGAACCGATTCTGGAAGGGCTTGATCTCAGCATCGCGCCGGGCGAGAAGGTCGCAATCGTCGGAGCCAGCGGTGGCGGCAAGAGCACCCTGGTGCAACTGCTGCTGGGCCTCTATCAGCCGCAGGCCGGGCAGATCCAGTTCGGCGGCGTGGCGCTTGAAGAGATCGGGCTGGGCACTGTGCGCGACAACGTTGCAGTGGTGCTGCAGCACCCTGCGTTGTTCAACGACAGCGTGCGAGCCAACCTGATGATGGGCCGCGAGCGAGATGACGACGCCTGCTGGCGGGCGCTGGAGATCGCTCAGCTGGCTGACACCATTCGTCAATTACCGAACGGTCTGGACAGCATCGTCGGCCGCTCCGGCGTGCGTCTGTCCGGCGGTCAGCGGCAGCGCCTGGCCGTAGCACGCATGATCCTGGCCGAGCCGAAGGTCGTGATTCTCGATGAAGCCACCTCTGCGCTGGATGCGGCGACGGAGTATGCCCTGCACCAAGGCCTCAATCGTTTCCTTCAGGGGCGTACGACGCTGATCATTGCCCATCGCCTGTCGGCGGTGAAACAGGCGGATCGTGTACTGGTCTTCGACGGTGGCCGCATCGCCGAAGACGGCGGCCACCAGCAGCTCATCGCCGAGGGTGGGCTTTACGCTCGGCTCTATGGGCACCTGCAGCACTAGCTGTTGCAGGCACGTCATTCACCCGCAGCGGGTCACCGAGTTCGCCGCTGGGGCTTGGCTGAAAGCCGCAGCTGATCCGCACCCATAGGTGAATGTCCTGGCGGCGGCCGCGAAAGGCGAAGGTCGTTGGCACTTACCGTCAGTCTTAAGGCGCCAAAAATATCCAGCCGCAACGCTCAACTATTAGTAATCTCTGCCGACTTCCCATTCGTGCCTCTTTTGTGGAACTTCTCTGATGGAACCAGTGCTGAATTCACTCACTAATCTCTCGGTCGGCAAAAAGCTCATCGGTGGTTTCGGCCTGGTACTGCTGCTCACGCTTGGAGTGGCCGGTACCGGGTTCGTTGCCGTCGATGAAATCCTTGGCCGGGCCCGGCAGATCGAGCAGCTTTCCAGCGTCAACGCCTCCATCCTGGCAGCGCGTGGTGCCGAGCGGGACTACGCGCTGACCCGTCAGTCGTCTTCAGCCGAAGCGCTGCACGGCTCGCTGCAGCAACTGAATCAGAAGCTCGCCGGCCTGACCACCAGCTCCGATGCCGCCGAGCGGGCCTATCTGATGCGGATCAGCCAGGCTGCGGATGAATACGCGCAAAAGTTCGACCGTTACATGCAGCTGATCGAGCGCGGCGTCGCGCTACGTACGCGGATGCAGGAGGCCGCTCAGGTCAGTCGCGAGGAGTTCGAGTTCATCGAGCTGGACATGTACGATGCGGTACGGGTGCTGCGACTGGAGGGAGATCGGCTCAAGGGAAGCGATCCGCTGACCGTCGCCGAGGCGACTTCGGGCCTGACCAAGCAGATCCTGGACATGCGTACTCTGGAGAATGTCTACGTTGCCAACAGCTCGGATGAAGCAGCCACCAGCTGGAGCGACTTGCACGGGAACGTGACCACCATCGGCAGCAATCTCAAGATCTGGCTGAACGATGACCAGAAGGCTTCCATGGACAAGGCCTTGGCCGAGCTGGACCAGTACAGGCTGGCGTTCGACGAGTTCCGTCAGAATCGTAGCGAACGCCTCGCGCTCGAACAGTCAATGGCCCAGCAGTCCGAAGTCGTGATCGCTGCTGCCGACGAGGCCTTGGCCAATGCCAGCAGCGCCATGCAGCAACAGAAAGGCAGCAGCTACATGTTGCTCGGCGTGATTGGCGCGCTGGCCATTCTCGTCGGCCTGCTGGCCGCCACGGTGATCTCGCGAATGATCGTCGGCCCGCTTCGCAGCACCGTCCAGCAGGCACAGCGGGTCGCCAGCGGTGATCTGACGTACTCCGCGGCAAGCTCGCGTCGTGACGAGGTCGGGCAACTGCAGAACGCCATGCACGACATGACCGAAAGCCTGCGCAACCTGATCGGTCGTATCGGTGGCAGCGTCAGCCAGATCGCCGCAGCCGCCGATCAGCTTTCGGCGGTGACCGCGCAAACCAGCGCCGGCGTACAGACTCAGCGCGTCGAGACCGAGCAGGTGGCCACCGCGATGCACGAGATGGCTGCGACGGTGCAGGAGGTTGCACGCAATGCCGAGCAGGCTTCCATTGCCGCGCGCCAGGCGGATCAGCAGGCGCGGCAGGGCGATCTGGTGGTGCAGGATGCCGTCGGACAGATCGGCAACCTGGCCGGCGAGGTGAATCAGTCGGCACATGCGATCGAAGCGCTGCACGCTGAAAGCGGGCGTATTGGCAGCGTGCTCGAGGTGATTCGAGCGGTTGCCGAGCAAACCAATCTGTTGGCACTCAATGCGGCCATCGAAGCGGCCCGTGCCGGCGAGCAGGGCCGCGGCTTCGCCGTGGTGGCTGATGAGGTTCGTGCCCTGGCGCGGCGTACCCATGATTCCACCGAGGAAATCGAGGGGCTTATCGCCAACCTACAGCGGGTTGCGCAGCAGGCGGTGGAGCAGATGCAGAGCAGCCGTGACCTGACTCAACGGACCGTAGATCTGGCCAACGAGGCCGGCGTCGCGCTTGGCCGGATCACGGAGTCGGTGTCGACCATCGAGCAGATGAACCAGCAGATCGCGGCAGCTGCCGAGCAGCAGAGCGCCGTGGCCGAGAACATTTCCGAGAGCGTGACCCGCGTGCGGGATATCGGTGACCAGAGCGCCAGTGCCACCGAGCACACCGCCAGTGCCAGCGCCGAGCTGGCACGCCTGGGACTGGAATTGCAGGAACTGGTTCGTCAGTTCCGCACCTGACCCGCGTAGGGATGTATGCGGCTCAAGCTCCTTGAGCCGCTTTCTTCAGCGACCGCCGTTCAGTTCAGCGGCCCAGGCGGCCAGAGGTAGCGCTGGCTCCTGCTGCCAGATGCGCTGCCACAGGCTGACGAGGCGGCTCATGTCGCCCCGGTTGGCCGGCAGTCGTTCGGGTTGCGCGATAAGCTGCCAGCCTTCGGCAGATCGCTCTGCCAGCGGAAAGCGGAATGGATGAAAGCCGGTCATGCCCAGCCGCAGGTCGGTCACCAGTAGCTGATCGCCATCCACGTCATAGCGCAGCACGTTTCCGGTAAACCATTTCAAGCGTTCGTGCTGCTCTGAGCCATTGAGCTCCACGGCCAGCTGCGCGTTGCGTGGAAGCCGCACGAGGCTGGGTGGTGCAGCATCCCACCAGCTGACCAGCGTTTCGTAATAGTGCTCGCCATCCACCAGAATCACCCGCCACAGCAGGCTGTTGAAGGGTGTTGGTGTGCTGAACATCTGCTCCGCCTGGATCCCCTGGCTAGCCATGGTCGCCTGCACGCGGTGCTCGGCCATCTGTTTGCCGGCCAGGGTGAACCCCAGGTAACAGGTGGAAATGGCCAGGGCGTAGGCGGGCCATCTGGCCCTGCGTCCGCGCAGGCCAAACAGCAGACCCGCCAGCACCGCAATGAGCAGTGGCACGCTGTAGAGAGGATCGATGATGAATACGCTGGACCAGGCGATAGGCGACGTGATCAGTGGCCAGAGCAGCTGCGTGCCATAGCTGGTGAAGGCGTCCAGCAGGACGTGAGTGATCAGCACCAACCAGATGCTGAGGAACAGTCGTGTAGCGGTGTATCGCTCGTCCGGGCGGAATCGCCTGATCAGACAGGTCAGCAGAACGGCGAGCAAACTCAGCACGAACAACGAATGGCTGAAGCCACGGTGATAGGTCATGTTGGCGACCGCATCGCCGTAGTCGATGACCACATCGAGATCCGGCAGAGTGCCGAGCACCGCGCCGTAAGCGAGCGCCTTGCGACCCTGCCAGCGACCGAGCATAGCGCCTTGTACACTGGCACCGAGTAGAGCCTGGGTGATCGAGTCCATGTTCTGATCCGTTGGGGCGGGCGTTTACCTTAGCCGAACGGCTGCCGGCAGCTGACGGCCAATGTTCTAAAAAGTGTGTCGGCGGCGCGCAGGACAATCACCGACACCCATCGTCTGCCGCGAGCTTTCATGCTGGAAATTTCCAATGCGGTGCAGTTGCCGGATGCCGAGATCGAACTGACTGCCATCCGCGCCCAGGGTGCGGGCGGGCAGAACGTCAACAAGGTTTCCAGCGCGTTGCACTTGCGCTTCGACATCCAGGCGTCGTCATTACCGCCGTTCTATAAGGAGCGGCTGCTGGCCCTGCGCGACAGCCGGATCACCAGCGAAGGCGTGGTCGTCATCAAGGCGCAGCGGTATCGAACCCAGGAGCACAACCGCCTCGATGCGCTGGAGCGACTGGCTGAACTGATTCGCAGCGTGGCCAAGGTGGAGAAGGCGCGCCGCCCGACCAAGCCGACGCTCGGCTCGAAGAAGCGCCGGCTCGAAGGCAAAACCAAGCGCGGCGCGATCAAGGCAGGGCGGGGGAAGGTCGACTTCTGATCGGCCTGTGTCGCCACGCCGCCGCGGAGCAGCCGGCTACAGGGTGCCGGTCCGTGGTGGCATCGGCTCGTCCTGCGCGACCGGATGCTCGTCGACCATTTCCGCCTCGTTGGCCGGCGCAGCATCAGCTTCGACTTCCGGGGTGTCGGGCATCAGCTCCAGCACGGTATGGCTGGTACGCAGCATGGGTGTGAAATGACCGTGCGGCTCGGTGACCAAATCCACTACGCGACGCGGGCGCCAGAACGAGTAGATCGCGAGGATGCCCAGCGACACGGCGAAGAATAGTGGCAGGGCGATATGGCCGAACAGGTGCATCAGACCACCGGCCACCACCGGGCCGAACGCCGCACCGAAGCCGTTGGCCAGCAAAAGGCCGCTGGAACCCGAAAGGATTTCGTCCGGGTGCAACTGATCGACCATCTGCGCAACGGCTATCGAATAGATCGAAAATGCCAGCCCGCCCCAGAGAAACATCAGCCCCAGCAGCAGCGAGCCGGACAGGATCGGTGTGATCACCAGCGCCAGGACCGCCGCGATCGCCACCACCCAGAGCAGCACGACACGCCGGTCATGCTTGTCCGAAAACAGCCCGATTGGCCATTGCAGCACCGCGCCGCCGAGAATCGTGATGCTCATCAGCAGGCCGACACCGGCGGCATCGAAACCGACCTGGCTCGCATATACCGGCGCCAGACCCCAGAAACCGCCCAGCGTGAGCCCGGAAATACCGGCCGCCATCAACGGCAGCGGGGCGATGCGCGCCAGTTGCAGCAAATCGGTGGCTGGCATGTCCGGCAGCGCGGGTTGCGCCTGGCGGGTCAGGGTGATCGGCATCAGCGCGCTGCTGATGAGGATGGCGGCCAGCGCGAACAGCGTGAAGTTCATCGGCGTGTCGAGGCTCAACAGCTGTTGGGCAGCCGCCAGCGCGCCGAGGTTAACCGCCATGTATAGGGCAAAAACCTGGCCGCGCTTTTCGCCGCTGACCTGCGCGTTCAGCCAGCTTTCGATGACCATGTACAGCGTGACCAGCGACACCCCGTAGAGCACCCGCAGTACAAGCCACACCCACGGGTTGACGATCAGCACGTGCACCAGTACGGCGACCGCCGCCAGCGCGGCATAAAAGGCGAAGGTGCGGATGTGGCCGATGCGGCGGATCAGCGAGGGCGCCAGCCAGGTGCCGATCAGGAAGCCGGCGAAATAGCCGGACATCAGCAGGCCGATCATGCCGGTGGAGTAGCCTTCGGCAACGCCGCGCAGCGTAAGCAAAGTATTGAGCAGCCCGTGCCCGAGCAGGAGCAGAGCCACGCCAGCGAGCAGGGAGCTGATAGGTGCGATCAAGGTTTTCATCGGGACACCCTAAATAACGAGATGGCTGAAAACAAGTCGCGGCGCGTCCTGCGTCGAGCACAACGAAATGCAACTGTTTGATTTGTAGATGATTGAGGCGGGCCGGGCTGTCGTGCCTCCGCCCAGGGCAGAGCGCATGTTCAGGACTCCCGCGTCAGCGTGTTCTCCAGCGGCTCGGCGTGACGCACAGCCTGGTTCAGTAACTGCACAGCCTCGGCTACGGCGCAGCGATCCAGCGCGCCGTTCAGCAAGGTGGATGCCTGTTCGAGGATCGCCTGGGCGTGGTGCAGGATCACCCGTTCGTCCTCGGCGTCCGTCGCGCTGAAGAGGAGGTTCTTGCACGCCTGAAGCAGGGTCAGCAGCACCTGCAGGTCCTCTTTGCCGTATGCACGCAGCGAGCCGAAGGCCAGCAGGAGCATCTGATGCAGATCGAGCTCGCTGAGGAAGACCCGTGGCGCACCCTGTTCGGGGGCGACATCGTAGTCCGGCAACTTCATTCGTTCGCTGAGCAGCACGCCTATCATGTCGATCGCCTTGATCGCCGTTCCCGGATCATTGATGCCTGGGCTTAGCGCGCGTACGGCAATCTCGATGATCTGCTTGAAGCCGAAGAAAAAATGCCGGTGGGCGTATTCCTCGACGTAGAAATCGAAACAGTCGAGCAACTGCGTGACGCATTGTTCGTCCAGCTCTTTGCTCAGCCGGATCAACGGATGGCCGGGCATGACGAAAAAGCCGTAGTGCACCTGCACGGTCATACAGGCGTCCTGTTCGTTGAGCAGATCCTGCACCGCAGAGATGTTCAGCGCCTTGAAATAGCCGGAGCGCCGCGCCCGGACGGTCTGCCAGCCGCTGTCGTCCGGCCAGTCGGCGACTTCGCAACGCTCCAGTCGCTCCCGTCGTTGTTGCAGCTGGGCGTAGGTCTGCTTGTAAACGCGATTGAGGATGTAATCCACCTGGATCGACAGCGATATGGAGCGAATGAAGTACACGAACAAACACAGGCAGATCACCGCGAGCCCCAGCGCCAGGAAGATGCCCAGGCTCGGTACGTTGATGTCGTCGCCTTCCTGAATGGTCGAGATCAGCATCAGCGAATCGATGATCGTGCCGAGATAGACGCCGAGCACCACTTGATGGCTGCGGCTGCTGATCAGCCCGGGAATGACTCGCGGTGACAGCGACGAGGCGGCCGAGTTGAGCACCACCATCACCATCGAGAAGCTGAACACCATCAGCGAAATGATCCCGCCGACCAGCGTGCCGAGGATCAACCGGGCGTTCTCGGCGTTCTTCACCAGCCCCAGATCCAGGTCTTCCTTGTACGGCTGCAGCCAGGTCATCTCCAGCAGGATCGTAACGACGCAAAGGACGGCCAAGCCGAGGGCGATCAGGGTCGGGTAGAAGGCGATGCTGCCGGTGACTCGGTGATACAGCCGGAACAGTCGATTGGTCAGTGCGGACATGGTGGCTCCCTGCGATGGTCCGCCGAAGCGGGGCTACCCGCCTTTCGGCAGCATCCGGCGCGTAACGTTCGCTCACGCCTTGTCGTCGGGAACGAGAGTCGCGATCAGTGCACGAACGCTACCGGGCAGCGCGTCCAGTTCGCGAACCAGAATGCTGCGCTCGCGCACCGCCCAGGGTTCTTCCAGTGCCACCAGCGCAAGCTGCATGGTGCGGCTGTGCCGCCTTGCCGCGGATTCGGGAATGATGCCGATGCCCACACCGGCCTCGATCATCCGGCACACCGCTTCGAAGCTGGAGACCTGGATGCGCAGCGATAGCTGACCACCGAGCCTCTCCACCTGATCGCGCAGGAAGGTCAGCAGCGTGCTGCCCTCATGCAGGCCGATGTGCTGGTAGGCCAGCGTCTGGCGCAGCGTGACCTGTCGCTCGCCCGCCAGCGGATGGCCGATCGGCACGGCGAGCAGCAGGCGGTCGGTGCTGAAATGCAGCACCTGCAGTCCCTCGGCGCGTACCGGCCCGGCGATGATGCCCATGTCGGTGCTGCCGTCGAGCACGCCACGGACGATGTCGCGGCTCAGCCTTTCCTGCAGGTCAACGCTTACGCCGGGGCGCTCGGCGAGAAAGCCCGCCAGCACTTCCGGCAGAAATTCGGTCACCGCGGTGGTGTTGGCGAAGATACGGATATGTCCGGCCGAATCGGTGCCGTATTCGGTGAACTCACTCTTCAAGTAATCGACCTGACGCATGATCAGCCGCGCGTGCTGCAGCAGCTTGTGTCCGGCCGGCGTCAGCTCGACACCGCGGCTGTCGCGATAGAGGAGGCGGCTGTCGAGCTGGCTTTCCAGCGCCTTGATGCGAGCGCTGGCCGCTGCCGGTGACAGATGGGCACGGCGCGCGCCCTGGGTCAGGCTCGGGGATTCGGCGATATGAATGAACAGGCGCAGGTCCGCCAGATCGAAATGCATGCTTGATACCGGTACTTGGAACGGCGTTCAGCTTAGCCGAACGCCGGTGTCGGTAAATGCAAATTCACGGAACGCCGCCTTCATAGCATTCTCCAGTGAAACAAAGACAACGACCGGAAGCCGCAATGACCGATATCTCTGCCTGGATTGGCCGCAGCGAAGAAGTCCACGACCAGCTCAGCCGCAACCTGCTGATGCGCATCGCCGCCACATTCGGCGAAACCACCCCCGCTCATGGCGAGGCGTTGCCGCCGTTGTGGCAATGGTGCTTCTTTCAGGAGCCCATCGCCGAGAGCGGCCTGGGCGGGGACGGTCACCCGGCGCGCGGCGGCTTCCTGCCCCCGGCCGATAACCGCAACCGCATGTGGGCCGGCGGCCGGGTCGAGTTTCTTCGTCCGCTGGAAGCCGGTGGCGAGGCGCGGCGGGTATCGACCATCAAGCACATCGAGGAAAAACACGGGCGCACCGGTGCGCTGCTGTTCGTCACCGTGCAGCACGACTACCTGCAGGACGGCCGTCTGGCTATCCGCGAAGAGCAGGATATCGTCTACCGTGAGCCGAGCCCGCCGAAGACCAGCAGCGGCGAACCCATGGTCGCCGGTGGCTGGCGCGAAGCGGTCACGCCGACGCCGACGCTGCTGTTCCGTTATTCGGCGGTCACCTTCAACGGCCATCGCATCCACTACGACTGGCCCTACGTCACCGAGACCGAGGGCTATGCCGGCCTGGTCGTTCACGGCCCGCTGATCGCCACGCTCAACCTGCGCGCCTTCTGCAGCGCCAATCCCGACGCCCGCCTGCGCCGCTTCGCCTACCGCGGCCTGCGCCCGCTGACCGCGCCGCAGCCGTTCGAGGTCGGCGGACGCATCGTCGCTCCGGGCAACGCCGAGCTCTGGGCCGGCGACCACAACGGCCTGGCGCAGAAAGCCGAAGTGGAATTCGACTGAGGTGTATGGCGGGACTCTGCCCCCTCGCCCTAACCCTCTCCCCAAGGGGGCGAGGGGACTGGTCGGTGTGTCCGTTTCTAGATGGGTGTACATGCGATGCCATCTGCCAGGGCATAACCTCCGACCGTACACCGGATAGCTCCCTCGCCCCTCTGGGGAGAGGGCTGGGGTGAGGGGCGACCTCTCTAACAACGAGAACGTATCGAGATGACGACGAATCACAACCACCAAGACGCCAGGCACGAAGAACTCAATTTCATCCGTGAAGGCGTGCGTGCCCTCTGTGCCGAATTTCCCGCCGAGTACTGGCGCAGGATCGACGAGGAGAAGGGCTTCCCGGAAGCCTTCGTCACGGCCATGACTGAAGCCGGCTGGCTCTCGGCGATGATTCCGGAAGAATACGGCGGCTCGGGCCTGGGCCTGGCTGAAGCATCGGTGATCCTCGAGGAAGTGAACCACTGCGGAGGCAACTCCGGGACCATCCACGGGCAGATGTACAACATGTTCACCCTGCTCAGAAACGGCAGCGAGGAGCAGAAGCGCTACTACCTGCCGAAGCTGGCCAGCGGCGAGCTGCGCCTGCAGTCCATGGGCGTGACCGAACCCACCACCGGCACCGACACCACCAAGATCAAGACCACCGCCGTGCGCAAGGGCGACAAGTACGTGATCAACGGGCAGAAGGTGTGGATCTCGCGCATCCAGCACTCCGACCTGATGATCTTGCTGGCACGCACTACGCCGCTGGCCGAGGTGACGAAGAAGTCCGAAGGCATGTCGATCTTTCTCGTCGACCTGCGTGAGGCCATCGGCAACGGCCTGACCGTGCAGCCGATCGCCAACATGGTCAACCACGAGACCAACGAGCTGTTCTTCGACAACCTGGAGATTCCCGCCAGCAGCCTGATTGGCGAGGAGGGCAAGGGCTTTCGTTACATCCTCGATGGGCTGAATGCCGAACGCACGCTGATCGCCGCCGAGTGCATCGGGGACGGCCGCTGGTTTGTCGAGAAGTCCGCCGCCTATGCCCGCGACCGCATGGTGTTCGGCCGGCCTATCGGGCAGAACCAGGGGGTGCAGTTCCCCATCGCCGAAGCGCACATCGAAATCGAGGCGGCGGACCTGATGCGCTGGCGCGCCTGCGAGGAATACGACGCCGGTCGGAATGCCGGGGCGGCGGCCAACATGGCCAAGTACCTGGCGGCCAAGGCCAGCTGGGAGGCCGCCAACGCCTGCCTGCAAACCCACGGCGGTTTCGGCTTCGCCAACGAATACGACGTCGAGCGCAAGTTCCGCGAGACCCGGCTGTACCAGGTGGCGCCGATCTCCACCAACCTGATCCTGTCGTACGTGGCCGAGCACTTGCTCGAGTTGCCGCGCTCGTTCTAACGGAGCCAAACGTAGGGTGGAAAACGGCGAAGCCTTTTCCACGCGTATCGAACAGGCGACACAGGTGGTGGAAATGCTTCGCGATTTCCACCCTACGAAAGAGGGAAGTGCGTCATGAATATCAGCCACCTCGACCATCTGGTCCTCACCGTCGCCGATATCGAAAAGACGGTGGACTTCTACACCCGCGTGCTCGGCATGCAGCTGGTGACCTTCGGCGAAGGGCGCAAGGCGCTGACCTTTGGCAATCAGAAGATCAATCTGCATCAGGCCGGGCGCGAGTTCGAGCCCAAGGCCGAGCGGCCGACGCCGGGTTCGGCGGACCTCTGCTTTATCGTCGCCACGCCATTGGATCGAGTCATTGCGCACCTAGAAGCGCAGGGCGTCGCCATCGTCGAAGGTCCTGTGCAGCGCACCGGCGCGACCGGACCGATCCGCTCGGTGTACGTGCGCGACCCCGACCAGAACCTCATCGAACTGTCCAATCCGTTAGAGAATCCGCTGGAGCCCAACGCATGAGCCAGCACACCCGTGCCCTGACCGAATTCCTAGCCGGGCTTGCCTACGAGCAGATCCCCGAGCCGGTGCTCGCCCGCACCGAAGACCTCTTTCTCGACTGGCTCGGCTCGGCCCTGGCCAGCGCCGGATCGCATCCGATTCCGCTGTTTGAGCGTTACGCGCAGAGTATGGGCCCGGCCGAAGGGCCGGCGCGCATTCTGGTCAACGGCCAGAGCAGCTCGGCCTATTTCGCCACGCTGGTGAACGCCGCCAGCTCGCATTTGGTGGAGCAGGACGACCTGCACAACAGCTCCGTGCTGCACCCGGCCACCGTGGTGTTTCCCGCTGCGCTGGCCGCGGCGCAGGATCTCGGCAAGTCCGGCCGTGAACTGCTGGTGGCCTCGGTGGCCGGCTACGAGGCGGGCATCCGCATCGGCGAGTTCCTCGGCCGCTCGCATTACCGCATCTTCCACACCACCGCGACGGTCGGCACCCTGGCCGCGGCGGTGGCCGTTGGCAAGCTGATGGATTTCGACCAGCAGCAGTTCACCCATCTGCTCGGCAGCGCCGGTACGCAAGCGGCGGGGCTGTGGGAGTTTCTCCGTGACGCGGCGGACTCCAAGCAACTGCACACCGCCAAGGCGGCTGCCGATGGCCTGCTCGCCGCCTACCTGACCGCCGATGGCCTGACCGGCGCACAGAACATCCTCGAAGGCGAGCAGGGCATGGCGGCGGGCATGTCCCGCGATGCCGAGCCGAGCATGCTGTCCGACCGGCTCGGCAGCCGCTGGGCGCTGGCGGAAACCTCGTTCAAGTTCCACGCCTCCTGCCGGCATACCCACCCGGCGGCCGATGCGCTGCTGGTGCTGATGCAGCGCGAAGGGCTCGGGGCCGATGACATCGCCTCGGTCACCACCCGCGTGCACCAGGGCGCGATCGACGTGCTCGGCCGCGTGACGGTGCCGCAGACGGTGCATCAGGCCAAGTTCTCCATGGGCACCGTGCTGGGGCTGATCGCCCTGTACGGCAATGCCGGCCTGACCGAATTCCACAGCCATGCGCTCAGCGACCCGCGTGTCGGCGAGTTCCGCGAGAAGGTCTCGATGACGCTCGATCCCGAGGTGGACGGCGCCTACCCGGCACGCTGGCTCGGTCGCGTCGAAGTGACCACCGCCGATGGCCGCACGTTGCACGGCGCCATCGACGAGCCGAAGGGCGACCCGGGCAACACGCTGAGCCGCGCCGAGCTGGAGGACAAGTTCCGCCGCCTGGTGCAGTTCTCCGCGGCGCGCAGCGATGACCAGGCGGGCGCGCTGATCGATACGGTCTGGCGCCTGCGCGAGCTGCAGCGGCTGGACGCATTGGCCTGAACTGACTCGTAGGGTCGATGACGGCGAAGCCTTATCCACCAATGTGGCGCCAGAGCCCCAGGGGCTTGAACAAACGCGTGGAAATGGCTTCACCGATTTCCACCCTACGCCGAATTTGCAGGAACCGAACATGAACGACACCCAAGCCAAACCCCGCCCACTCGATGGCATCACCGTGGTCAGCCTCGAGCACGCCATCGCCGCGCCGTTCTGCACGCGCCAGCTGGCCGATCTCGGCGCGCGGGTGATCAAGATCGAGCGGCCCGGTGCCGGCGATTTCGCCCGCGGTTATGACGAGCGGGTCGACGGCCTGGCCTCGCATTTCGTTTGGACCAACCGCTCCAAGGAGAGCCTGACCCTGGACGTGAAGCAGGATGCCGCCACGCAGGTGCTCGACCAGCTGCTGGCGGGTGCCGATGTGCTAGTGCAGAACCTGGCGCCGGGCGCCGCGGCGCGCATGGGGCTGTCCTTCGACGCGCTGCACGAGCGCTTCCCGCGGCTGATCGTCTGCGACATCTCCGGCTACGGCGAGGGCGGCCCCTACGAGCAGAAGAAGGCCTATGACCTGCTGATCCAGAGCGAGGGCGGCTTTCTCTCAGTCACCGGCGGGCCGGGTGAGACCGAGATGGCCAAGGCCGGCTGCTCCATCGCCGATATCGCCGCGGGCATGTACGCCTACACCGGTGTGCTCTCGGCGCTGATGCTGCGCGACAAGACGGGCAAGGGCAGCCGCGTCGACGTTTCCATGCTCGAAAGCCTGGTGGAGTGGATGGGCTACCCGTTGTACTACGCCTATAAGGGCGCGACGCCGCCGCCGCGTGCGGGCGCCGCTCACGCCACTATCTACCCCTACGGCCCGTTCCCCACTGGTGATGGCGGCACGGTGATGCTCGGCCTGCAGAACGAGCGTGAGTGGCTGGCGTTCTGCGACAAGGTGCTGCTGCAGCCGGAACTGGCGCAGGACGAGCGCTTCTCCAGCAATGCCCGGCGTTCCGAGCATCGCACCGAATTGCGTGCACTTATCGTCGAGGCGTTCAGCCACCTGAGCGCCGAAGAGGTGATCGCCCGGCTGGATGCTGCGCCCATCGCCAATGCGCATGTCAACGACATGGCCGGTGTCTGGGCGCATCCGCAGCTAAAGGCGCGCCAGCGCTGGAGCGAGGTGGACAGCCCGGCCGGTCGCTTGCCTGCGCTGCTGCCGCCGGGGCGCAACAGTGCCTTCGCCCCGCGCATGGACCCGATCCCCGCCTTGGGCCAGCACACCGACAGCCTGCTGGCCGAGCTGGGTTACACCCCCGGCGACATTCAGCGCTTGCACGAGCAGGGCGCGGTATGAGCAGGGCGCGGTATGAGCGTGCCCAGGAGCCAGCCCATGAACTCATCGATCATCCGTAGCGCGCTGTTCGTCCCGGCGACCCGCCCGGAGCGCATTCCCAAGGCGCTGGCGAGCGGCGCCGACGTGGTCATCGTCGACCTCGAGGATGCGGTCGCGGAGAACCTTAAGGCAGAGGCGCGGGGCAACCTCGATGCCTTCCTGGCTGCCAACCCGGCGGCGCGCCTGCTGGTGCGCATCAACGCGCCAACCCATGCCGAGCAGGCCGCGGACCTGGCGCTCTGTGCCCGTCATGCCGGCGTCGCCGGCGTGCTGCTGCCAAAGGTCGAAAGCGCGGTGCAGGTTGCACTGGCGGCCAGCTGCGGCAAGCCGGTCTGGCCAATCGTCGAAAGTGCCCGCGGGCAGGCCAATCTGGCGGAAATTGCCCACGCCCAGGGTGTCGAGCGGCTGTCCTTCGGCGCGCTGGACCTGGGCCTCGATCTCGGCCTGGCCAATGGCAGCGCCGGCGCCGAGCGCATGCTTGACCAGGCACGCTATGCGCTGCTGCTGCAGTCGCGATTGGCCGGGCTGGCAGCACCGCTGGACAGCGTCTTTCCCGACATCAAGAACCTCGAAGGCCTCGCCCGTGCCGCTGCCGACGCCCGCGACATGGGCTTTGGCGGCCTGCTGTGCATCCACCCGAGCCAGGTGGCCGTGGTGCACGAAACCCTGATGCCCAGTGCCGCGGAACTGGACTGGGCACAACGCATCCTCGCCGCTGGAGCTTCCGGCGATGGGGTTTTCGTGGTGGACGGACAGATGGTCGACGCCCCCGTCATCGGCCGTGCCCGTCGCCTGCTGCAACGTGCCGGGCAAGCGGTGCCCTGACCGCAACGCTTGCCCGCGAAACGTACCAACCGACAAAAACAAGAGGGTACTTCCATGCTGAGTAACAAGCTCAAGGCACTCGCCTGCGCGCTTTCTTTCACTGTCGCCGGGCTGGTGCATGCCGCCGACCCCGTGACCATAAAGTTCGCCCATGTGGTGGCGGACAACACACCGAAGGGGCAGGGCGCCGTGCTGTTCAAGAAACTCGCCGAGGAACGCCTGCCGGGCAAGGTGAAGGTCGAGGTCTACCCGAACTCCTCGCTGTTCGGCGACGGCAAGGAAATGGAGGCCCTGCTGCTCGGTGACGTGCACATGCTGGCCCCCTCGCTGGCCAAGTTCGAGCATTACGCCAAGGCCATCCAGATCTATGACCTGCCGTTCCTGTTCGACGACCTGGCGGCTGCCGATCGTTTCCAGAGCGGCCCGCAGGGCAAGGCGCTGCTGCGCGCGATGGAGGACAAGAACATCACCGGTCTGGCCTACTGGCACAACGGAATGAAGCAGCTCTCGGCGAACAAGCCGCTGCGCGAACCCAAGGACGCGCGCGGCCTGAAGTTCCGCGTACAGGCCTCGGCGGTTCTCGATGAGCAGTTCAAGGCGGTGCGCGCCAACCCCCGCAAGATGAGCTTCGCCGAGGTCTACCAGGGCTTGCAGACCGGCGTGGTCAATGGCACCGAGGACACCTGGTCGAACTATGAAAGCCAGAAGGTGCACGAGGTCCAGCCTTACATGACCGCGTCCGATCATGGCCTGATCGACTACATGGTGATCACCAACACCAGGTTCTGGAAAGGCTTGCCGGATGACGTGCGCAGCGAGCTGGAAGCGATCATGGCCGAGGTCACCGTCGAGGTTAACCGCCAGGCGGACGAACTCAATCAGAAGGCGCGCCAGACCATCGCCGCCTCCGGCAAGACCGAAATCATCGAGCTGACCCCCGAGCAACGCGCCCAGTGGCGCGAGGCGATGAAACCGGTGTGGAAGAAGTTCGAGAGCGAGATCGGCGTCGAACTGATCGAGGCGGCCCAGGCAGCCAACCGCTCCTGACACCAAACCATCCGCCTGAGCGGGGCGCAGTGTGCTCCCGCCCAGGTTCTTATCGGTCAACCGTGCGGCGCCCGTCCAGATGAGACGGGCCTGCTTTTTTTACCCAGACGAACGCTTATGCTGACCGCTCGACCAACGTAAGGAGACGCCGGCATGAGTCGTTATGCCTTTGTCAGCACGCCGGTGCTGGATATCGCTTATCTCGAATGGAATCCCCGCGGCCAACAGGTCGTCGTGCTCGTTCACGGCTGGCCGGATTGCGCGGAGAGCTGGACCCAGGTCGCCGAACGCCTGGCCGCAGCAGGCTACCGCGTGCTCTGCCCGACGCTGCGCGGCTTCGGCCAGACGCGTTTCACTGATCCGTTGACCCCACGCAGCGGTCAGCTCGCCGCGCTGGGCCGTGACCTGCTGGATTTCATCGACGCATTACGCCTCGACCAGCCGGTGCTGGTCGGCCACGACTGGGGCGCACGGGCGGTGGCTAATGCCTGCGGGCTGCGCCATCACGCCGCCGCACGGCTGGTAATGCTCGCGGTGGGCTACGGCACCAATGACCCGAACCAGCACATCTCGCTCAGCCAGGCGCGCAACTACTGGTACCACTGGTACATGGCCACCCCGCGCGGCGAGCAGACGGTAGTCGAGGATCGCGCGGCCTTCACGCGACTGCTGTGGGATACCTGGTCACCGGCCGGCTGGTACAGGGAGGCGGATTTCATCCAGGCGCTGGAGGCGTTCGACAACCCGGACTGGGCTGCCGTGGTACTGCACTCCTATCGCCACCGCTGGGGCTTCGTCGACGGCGACCCGGCCTACGCCCAGGACGAGGCGCTGCTGCAACCGCCACCCGTACTCGCCGTGCCGACGCTGGTGCTGCACGGCGAGGCCGATACCTGCAACGCACCGGAAACCTCGGCCGGGCGTGAGGCCTTGTTCAGCGGCCCATACCACCGACAGCTATTGCCAGGCGTCGGCCACTTCCCCCAGCGCGAAGCGCCACAGGCGGTGGCGGAAGCGATTCTGCGGTTCTGTCAGGAGGATTGACACGGCTGTGGTGGAGCTTTTTCAGGTCGCAGGCTGCACAAAGTTTGGTGGCACCAATTTCATGCCTCGTTGGGCTGCTGTATAAACACCCTGCCTCCCTAATAGGCCAGAGCCAGGGAGCTCCGAGGGAGAAGCGGGCGCAATGTTATCAACTACGCCCGTTTGGTGTGTTATGCACCAACTGGTGTCTGATTATAGTTAGGGAGACGCTGAACAATTAGCCAATTCTCACCGTCCCCCTTTTTCAACCCGGTTTTTTCAACCTACCGGCCTTATTCTGCGTTTCTTGGGCCGATTTCTACCCTGATTTTGCTGATTAGCGGGCCAGC
>NZ_JACXXG010000046.1 GCF_014764705.1 Stutzerimonas kunmingensis | reverse complement strand
CAGGCCGATGGCATCGAGACCAAAGCCGACCGGCCCTTCGGTATAGCCGGATTCCATTTTCAGCATGAAGCCCTGAGCCCACTCCTCGGCCTTGGCCTGAGCAGCGCCAGACTGCCGGAAGTCGCGGTTCATATAGAAGTTGCGCAGGTCGATGCTGGCCTTGCTGTCTTCGATGAAGGCGGCCGAAGCCGTGTTGGACATGCCCAGGATGGCCGCGGCCAGGCTGGAAAGCAGGAAGGTTCGGCTTGCTGGTTTCAGTTGCATAGCTTTCTCTCTTGTTGTTGTGATCGTTGATGCAGCTGTTGAGCCCGACTGCCAACTGCCCGGGCTCGGATTACCACTTCATGCGGTAATGCGGTGTCGCGCTCAGCGCGCGGTGCTTCTGGGCACGCGGCCCAGCAGGTAGAACTCGTCGTTGGGCGGGGTGCGCGCCATGGACACCAGCCGGTTGGAGAGGCCGAACAGCCCGGCGATGGCGCCGATGTCCCAGATGTCGTCGAGGCTGAAACCCTGGGCTTCCAGCCGCGCTTGCCAGGCGTCGTCCAGCACGCCGCGCCCTGCCGCAAGGTGCAGGGCGAAATCGAGCATCGTGCGCTGGCGTTCGGAGATCGGCGCGGTGCGGTAGTTGACGGCGATCTGGTCGGCCAGCTGCGCGTCCTTGGCGAGGATGCGCAGGATCGCGCCATGGGCGACCACGCAATACAGGCAGCCGTGGTCGGCGCTGACCGCCACCACGATCATCTCCTTCTCGGCCTGGGTCAGGCTGTCGGCTTCGCGCTCCATCAGCGCATCGTGATAGGCGAAGAAGGCGCGAAACTCCGCCGGCCGATGAGCCAGCATGAGAAACACGTTGGGGATGAAACCGGCCTTTTCCTGCACGGCGAGAATCCGTTCGCGCAGGTCGGCGGGCAGCGTGTCGAGGCTATCGGGCAGCGGAAAACGGCTGATCGACTGAGCAATAGGCAGCGCCATGGAAAGCTCCTTTTCGGATTAGCGAGTGGCCGGCCGGGCGAACCCGGCCGGTGCCGGTCAGTGCTGTTCGCTGATGCCCAGCTCGACCACGCTGATCTCGCGCATGCGGAACTTCTGCACCTTGCCGCTGATGGTCATCGGGAAGTCGTCGACGAACCGGATGTGCCGCGGCGTCTTGAAGTGGGCAATGCGGCCCTTGCAGAACTCGCGCAGCGCCTCGGCCTCGACCTCGTGGCCGGGGTGCAGCTTGACCCAGGCGACGATCTCCTCGCCGAACTTGCTGTCCGGCACGCCGATCACCTGCACGTCGGCGACCGCCGGATGGGTGAAGAGAAATTCCTCGATCTCGCGCGGGTACACGTTCTCGCCGCCGCGGATGATCATGTCCTTGTTGCGGCCGACGATCTTGATGTAACCCTCATCGTCCATTACCGCGAGGTCACCGGTGTGCATCCAGCGGGCGCCGTCGATGGCATCGCGGGTGGCGTCCGGGTTGTTCCAGTAGCCGAGCATCACGCTGTAGCCGCGGGTGCACAGTTCGCCGATCTGCCCGCGCGGCACCACCGCGCCGTGCTCGTCGACGATCTTGCTTTCCAGATGCGGCTGCGTGCGGCCGACGCTGGTCACGCGACGTTCCAGGTCGTCGTCGGCGCTGGTTTGGGTGGAGACCGGACTGGTTTCGGTCATGCCGTAGGCGATCTGCATTTCCGCCAGGTGCATGTCGTCGATGACGCGTTTCATCACCTCGATCGGGCAGGTGGAGCCGGCCATGATGCCGGTGCGCAGGCTGCTCAGGTCCAGCGACTGGCGCTCCGGGTGGTCGAGCATGGCGATGAACATGGTCGGCACGCCGTACATGCCGGTGGCCTTTTCCTCGGCCGCGGCCTGCAGCGCCGCCAGCGGCTCGAAGGCGGCGCTCGGATAGATCATGGTGGTGCCATGGGTAACGCAACCGAGGTTGCCCATGACCATGCCGAAGCAGTGGTACAGCGGCACCGGGATCACCAGACGGTCGTGCTCGGTGAGCCTGAGACTCTCGCCGACCATGTAGCCGTTGTTGAGGATGTTGTAGTGACTGAGGGTGGCGCCCTTGGGGAAGCCCGTGGTGCCGGAGGTGTACTGGATGTTGATGGGGTCGTCGAACTGCAAGCGTTCGCCGCACTGGCGCAGCTGTTCGGGGCCGACCTGCTCGGCCATCTCCATCAGCGCCTGCCACTGGAGCATGCCGTCCACCGGCTTGTCGCACAGGCTGATCACCCCGCGCAGCTCGGGCAGCATATGGCTCTGCAGGGCGCCGACAGCGGCGCTTTCCAGCTCCGGCAGCAGCTCGTGGAGCATGGCGTGGTAATCGGAAGTCTTGAAAGCATCGGCGCAGATCAGCCAGCGGCAGCCGGACTGCTTCAAGGCGTACTCAAGTTCGCTGAGGCGGTAAGCGGGGTTGATGTTGACCAGCACCACGCCGATCTTCGCCGTGGCGAACTGGGTAATGCACCACTGGGCATTGTTCGGTGACCAGATTCCCACTCGTTCGCCAGCTTGCAGTCCGAGGGCCAGCAGGCCACGCGCGCAACGGTCCACCGCCTCCGCCAGTTCCGCCCAGGTGTAACGCAGCTGCTGATGGCGCACCACCAGGGCCTCGCGCTGGGGAAAGCGCTCCACGGTACGGTCGAATGCCGCGCCGATGGTCATGGGCAACAGGGGTTTGCTCTGCGGTCCGCAGGTATAGCTCGGAAGACTCATGACGATTTTCCTCAGTCTTATGTTTGTTATGAGGCGTGCTCGCAAGGGTGCTGGCGCTGCTGACAGTCACCCTAGGCGACGATTACGTTAACGTAAAGGTAACTAGCTGACAATATGTTGCAGGGTAGGCGAAAGTCGAGGAGCTCGAGCAGTCAAATGGCCATTATCTGGTGACGAATAACGGGGTCAGCCGCGGCCAGATCGGCGCTGACACGACGTGTCGGAAGGCATGCCTGAGCGGCGCAAAAACGGTTGCGCCGGAGCCTCTGCAACGATGCCGCGCATGCGTCTGCCGAAGACGCCTCGTCAGCCGCATTCGCGCTGGTACTCGTTATGGAAATCTAGCGCGGCGAGGTTCTTGTCCTTGGCTTCGAGCATGATGTCGAAGCGATCAAGAAACTGAAACGCATAGTGATTCGTCCGGTGGTTCCACATGCGTTTGCTATGCGCATAGAGGTCGCGCTTGTTGACCTTCTCCAGCAACTCGGGGATTTCCAGCTTCTGCTCCGGCGCGAAGCCGAGCTCCATCAGGCTCTCCTGCGGCTGCGAGTAGTGCATGGTCGGCCGCACACCGCGCCAGCTTTCCAGAACGCGCTCGATGCGCGGGTCGTCCGGCTCGATGTAGCGGCCCTCGTGAATCCAGCAGTGATGGATATCCAGCACCACCGGCGCGAGGTCCGCGAGGCTCAGGCAGTCGTCCAGGCCATAGGTCTTTTCGTCGTTCTCGAAGGTGATGCAGTGGCGCGCCTCGGTCGACAGGCGCGGCCACACGGCACGCACCCCCTCGGCGCCGAGCCGCCCTGCGATATGCAGGTTGCATTTGAAGTCCTGGAAGCGCCGGCCGTAACCCATCATGCGGATCATGTCGGCGTGGTATTCGAATTCCGCCAGGCTGTTTTCCACCACCTGCGGCTTGTCCGAGCCAAGCACGCAATACTGCCCCGGATGCATCGACAGACGGATTTCGTTGGCCCGTGCCAGTTCGCCGATCGCGGCGAAGCCAGCCTCGAGGCGGTTCCGTATCTCGGCGCGACGGTAGAACGGCGCGATCTCGGCATGGCTGTAGAACGGCAGCAAGTCGCTGGACAGGCGCAACATGCGCAGCATCGGCGGCAACGTGGCGACGTATTCGAGCAGCACCCGCTGAGCGCTCAGATTGTGCTCGACGATCTCCTCCAGCCTCGCCTCGGCCGCGGCGCGACCGACCGAGGCCATCCAGCGCAGCGTGGTGCTGCGCGGGTTGAAGGTCCGCTCGATGCGCTCCAGCTCCTTCAGCGAGAGGCTCTGTTGCGGGTGGCGATACATGCAGGCGAAGCCGATACGGGGCATGGATTCCTCGTCGATGACAGGCCGGCGCTCCGACCATTGCCTGTTTAGTCCCGCCACGCCCACGGCGAGTGCCCCGCCACCGACGAAACACCACCCGCGGCATCCATGGCCGGGCAGCACCGCCCTTGCCGTGCACCTATGCTTGCAGAACGCCGCCCGCTGGTATGTTGACAGACCGCCGGCGCGCCTTTACGTTAACGTAAAGCAGCGAGCAACCAGTTCCCGAAGGCGCTCAGGCTGCGACCGGAGCGCCGGCCGGAACCCGCCGGATGCACGAATTCTCTGAACACAGAACAATTACAAGACAAGCAGGTGGCCCCATGAACTACTCCAGCCTCAATTTCGCCCTCGGTGAAACCATCGACATGCTGCGCGAGCAGGTCCAGGCCTTCGTCGCCGCCGAGATTGCCCCGCGCGCCGAAGCCATCGATCAGGACAACCTGTTCCCGGCGGACATGTGGAGAAAATTCGGCGAGATGGGCCTGCTCGGCGTGACCGTCTCCGAGGAGTACGGTGGTGCCGGCCTCGGCTACCTGGCCCACGTGGTGGCGATGGAAGAGATCAGCCGCGGCTCGGCCTCGGTCGCCCTCTCCTACGGCGCCCACTCCAACCTGTGCGTCAACCAGATCAACCGCAACGGCAACCCCGAGCAGAAGGCCCGCTACCTGCCCAAGCTGATCAGCGGCGAACACGTCGGTGCGCTGGCCATGAGCGAGCCGAATGCCGGCTCCGACGTGGTCTCCATGAAGCTGCGCGCCGAAAAGCGTGGCGACCGCTACGTGCTCAACGGCAGCAAGACCTGGATCACCAACGGCCCGGACGCCAACACCTATGTGATCTACGCCAAGACCGACCTGGACAAGGGTCCGCACGGCATCACCGCCTTCATCGTCGAGCGCGACTGGAAAGGTTTCTCCCGCGGCAACAAGTTCGACAAGCTCGGCATGCGTGGCTCCAACACCTGCGAGCTGTTCTTCGATGACGTCGAGGTGCCGCAAGAGAACGTGCTGGGCGTCGAGAACGGCGGCGTCAAGGTGCTGATGAGCGGCCTGGATTACGAGCGCGTGGTCCTGGCCGGCGGCCCGACCGGGATCATGCAGGCCTGCCTCGATGTGGTGGTGCCCTATATCCACGACCGCAAGCAGTTCGGTCAGAGCATCGGCGAGTTCCAGTTCATTCAGGGCAAGGTGGCGGACATGTACACCCAGCTCAACGCCAGCCGTGCCTATCTCTACGCCGTCGCTCAAGCCTGCGACCGTGGCGAGACCACCCGCAAGGACGCCGCCGGGGTGATCCTCTATACCGCCGAAAACGCCACGCAGATGGCCCTGCAGGCGATCCAGATCCTCGGTGGCAACGGCTATATCAACGAATTCCCCACCGGCCGCCTGCTGCGTGACGCCAAGCTCTACGAGATTGGCGCCGGCACCAGCGAGATCCGCCGGATGCTGATCGGACGCGAGCTGTTCAACGAATCCAGGTGAGCTGCGGGCGGAACAACGCCCAACCCTCGTAGGGTGGAAAACCGCGACGCGTTTTCCACCACAGTCGGTGGATGGCAGAGCCATCCATGATGGAACTGAACGGAGCCAACCATGGCCATCCTGCACACCCAGATCAATACCCGTTCGCCGGAGTTCGCCGCCAACAGCGCGGCGATGCTCGAACAGGTGAACAACCTGCGCGCCCTGCTCGGCCGCGTCAGCGAAGGCGGCGGCGCCACCGCCCAGCAGCGCCATGTCTCACGCGGCAAGCTCTTGGTGCGCGAGCGCATCGATACCCTGCTCGACGCCGGCTCGGCCTTTCTCGAACTCGCGCCGCTGGCCGCCCATGAGGTCTATGGCGAAGACGTCGCCGCTGCCGGCGTAGTGGCCGGGATCGGCCGCGTCGAAGGCGTCGAGTGCATGATCATCGCCAACGACGCCACCGTGAAAGGCGGCACCTACTACCCGCTGACAGTGAAGAAGCACCTGCGCGCGCAGACCGTCGCCCGCGTGAACCGCCTGCCCTGCATCTACCTGGTGGACTCCGGTGGCGCCAACCTGCCGCGACAGGACGAGGTGTTCCCGGACCGCGAGCACTTCGGCCGCATCTTCTTCAACCAGGCCAACATGAGCGCCATGGGCATCCCGCAGATCGCTGTGGTGATGGGCTCCTGCACTGCCGGCGGCGCCTACGTGCCAGCGATGGCCGACGAGACCATCATGGTGCGCAACCAGGCGACCATCTTCCTCGCCGGCCCGCCGCTGGTGAAGGCTGCCACCGGCGAAGTGGTGACCGCCGAGGAGCTGGGCGGCGCCGACGTGCACTGCAAGACCTCGGGCGTCGCCGACCACTACGCCGAGAACGACGAGCACGCCCTTTCCATCGCCCGCCGCTGCGTGGCCAACCTAAACTGGCGCAAGCTCGGCCAGCTGCAGACCCGCGAACCGCGCGCACCGCTGTATGCCGCCGACGAGCTGTACGGCGTGATCCCGGCGCAGGCCAAGCAACCCTATGACGTGCGCGAGGTGATCGCGCGGCTGGTGGACGGCAGCGAGTTCGATGAGTTCAAGGCGCTGTTCGGCACCACCCTGGTCTGCGGCTTCGCCCATCTGCACGGCTACCCGATCGCCATCCTCGCCAACAACGGCATCCTCTTCGCCGAGGCGGCGCAGAAAGGCGCGCACTTCATCGAACTGGCCTGCCAGCGCGGCATCCCGCTGCTGTTCCTGCAGAACATCACCGGCTTCATGGTCGGGCAGAAATACGAGGCCGGCGGCATCGCCAAGCACGGCGCCAAGCTGGTCACCGCGGTGGCCTGCGCCCAGGTGCCGAAGTTCACCGTGCTCATCGGCGGCAGCTTCGGCGCCGGCAACTACGGCATGTGCGGCCGCGCCTACGACCCGCGCTTCCTGTGGATGTGGCCCAACGCACGCATCGCGGTGATGGGCGGCGAACAGGCCGCCGGGGTACTCGCCCAGGTCAAGCAGGAACAGAGCGAGCGCGCCGGCAAGAGTCTCGGCGACGACGAGGTAGCCGCGATCAAGCAGCCGATTCTCGAGCAGTACGAGCGCCAGGGCCATCCCTATTACTCCAGCGCGCGGCTGTGGGACGACGGCGTGATCGACCCGGCGCAGACCCGCGAGGTGCTGGGGCTGGCGCTGTCCGCCGCGCTGAATGCGCCGATCGAGCCGACCCGCTTCGGCGTGTTCCGCATGTAATCCGAGCCGCCGGCAGCCAAGCGCGCCGGCGACTGCAGTCGCATCGAGGATGCCGAGATGACCGATTTCCAGACCATCGAACTGAACAAAGACGCGCGCGGCGTCGCCACCCTCTGGCTAAACCGCGAGGACAAGAACAACGCCTTCGACGCCCGGGTGATCGGCGAACTGAACGCCGCACTGGCCCAGGTGCAGGACGATGCCAGCATCCGCTTCCTGATCCTGCGCGGGCGCGGCAAGCATTTCTCCGCCGGTGCCGATCTGGGCTGGATGCGCGAGTCGGCCGAGCTCGACTACCAGGCGAACCTGGCTGACGCCCACGAACTCGGCGAGCTGATGCAGCGCCTTTACCAGCTGCCGCAGCCGACCCTGGCCGTGGTACAGGGCGCGGCCTTCGGCGGCGCGCTCGGGCTGATCGCCTGCTGCGACATGGCCATCGGCGCCCGCGACGCACTGTTCTGCCTGTCGGAAGTCCGCATCGGCCTGGCGCCGGCGGTGATCAGCCCGTACGTGGTCAAGGCCATCGGCGAGCGCACCACCCGCCGCTACGCGCTGACCGCCGAACGTTTCGACGGCACACGTGCCCGCGAACTGGGCCTGCTCGCCGAGACCTACCCGGCCAGTGAGCTGGACGCCGCGCTGGAGCAATGGGTCGACAACCTGCTGCTCAACAGCCCGCAGGCGCTCAAGGCCTGCAAGGACCTGCTGCTGGAAGTGGGCGATGGCGATTTCAGCGCCGACCTGCGCCAGACCACCGAACAGGCCATTGCGCGCCTGCGCACCAGCCCGGAAGGTCAGGAAGGCCTGAGCGCCTTCCTGGAAAAACGCACGCCCGCCTGGCAGGAGCGCGCGTGATGACTGGGCTTCTGTGGGGTGCTCGCTCGTATACGTTGTCGCGTACGCGCGGTGAGAGGGTTGCGTTGTGTGGTGGTCGGGCGGCTGTGTCGGTCCTTGGCAGCGCCCCCTCACCCCAGCCCCCTCCCCAAGGGGGCGAGGGGGTTTGGCCGTGCGGGGTCCGGAGCGCGATGCAGTTGCAGCCAAAAAACCAAAGCGCACCACACGGCCACCGCCACGACGCTCGGCCTGCAGCCTCCATCCGGCAAGCCGCCGACAACCAAACCACATCATTCCTCCGCCTCACTCCGTCATCCCCTCGCCCCTCCGGGGCGCCCGGCATAGGGGAGAGGGCTAGGGTGAGGGGAAACCCACTGAAGGCCACGCAGGAGCCACTACAATGATTACCACCCTCCTGGTCGCCAACCGCGGCGAGATCGCCTGCCGCGTGATGCGCACCGCCAAGGCCATGGGCCTGACCACCGTTGCGGTGCACAGCGCCATCGACGCCAGCGCGCGCCATGCCCGCGAAGCCGATATCCGCATCGACCTGGGCGGCGCCAAGCCGGTCGAGAGCTACCTGCGCATCGACAAGCTGATCGAGGCGGCCAAGGCCAGCGGCGCCCAGGCGATCCACCCGGGCTACGGCTTTCTCTCGGAGAACGCCGAGTTCGCCCGCGCCATCGAACAGGCCGGGCTGATCTTCCTCGGCCCGCCCGCCTCCGCCATCGACGCCATGGGCAGCAAGTCCGCCGCCAAGGCGCTGATGGAAGAAGCCGGCGTGCCGCTGGTACCGGGCTACCACGGCGAAGCGCAGGACGTGGAAACCTTCCGTGCTGCCGCGGAAAGGATCGGCTACCCGGTGCTGCTCAAGGCCACCGCCGGTGGCGGCGGCAAGGGCATGAAGGTGGTCGAGCGCGAGGCGGACCTGGCCGAAGCACTGGCGTCCGCCCAGCGCGAGGCACAGTCGTCGTTCGGTGACTCGCGCATGCTGGTCGAGAAATACGTGCTCAAGCCGCGCCATGTGGAAATCCAGGTCTTCGCCGACCAGCACGGCAACTGCCTGTACCTGAACGAGCGCGACTGCTCGATCCAGCGCCGCCATCAGAAGGTGGTCGAAGAGGCCCCTGCCCCTGGCCTGTCCCCCGAGCTGCGCCGTGCCATGGGCGAAGCCGCGGTGAAGGCGGCCAAGGCCATCGGCTACGTCGGCGCCGGCACCGTGGAATTCCTGCTGGATGCCCGTGGCGAATTCTTCTTCATGGAAATGAACACCCGTCTGCAGGTCGAGCACCCGGTCACGGAGGCCATCACCGGCCTCGACCTGGTCGCCTGGCAGATTCGCGTCGCCCGCGGCGAACCGCTGCCGATCAGCCAGGAGCAGGTGCCGCTGATCGGCCATGCCATCGAGGTACGGCTGTACGCCGAGGACCCGGACAACGATTTCCTTCCCGCCACCGGCACACTCGAGCTCTACCGTGAAGCCGCGGATGGTCCGGGCCGTCGCGTCGACAGCGGCGTCGCCGAGGGCGATACCGTGTCGCCCTTCTACGATCCGATGCTCGGCAAGCTGATCGCCTGGGGCGAGAACCGCGAGGAAGCGCGGCTGCGCCTCTTGGCCATGCTCGACGAGACCGCCGTCGGCGGCGTGCGCACCAACCTCGCGTTCCTGCGCCGCGTCGTCGGCCATCGCGCCTTTGCCGAGGCCGAGCTGGATACCGGCTTTATCCCGCGCCACGAAAGCGAACTGCTGCGTCCGGCCGGCGAGCTGTCCGATGCCTTCTGGCAACAGGCTGCCGAGTGCTTCGTACAGAGCGAACCGACCTCGGTTCGCGACGACGATGCCCATTCGCCGTGGTCCAAGCGCAGCGGACTGCGTTTAGGCATGCCGGCGCAGATCAGCCTGCACCTGCAGTGCAATGGCGAGAGCCGCCGGCTGAAGGTCGACCCGGCAGCGCCGCGGCAGAGCGTCCGCACGCCCAGGGCGATCCGCCAGGGCGATGCACTGTACCTGCAGTGGAACGGCGAATGGCTGGCCGTGCGCGCCTTCGACCCCATCGCCGAAGCCGAGGCCAGCCACCAGCATCACGGCGGCCTGACCGCGCCAATGAACGGCAGTATCGTGCGTGTGTTGGTGGAGGCCGGTCAGCATGTCGAAGCCGGCACCGCGCTGATCGTCCTGGAAGCGATGAAGATGGAACACAGCATCCGCAGCGCCCAGGCTGGCGTGGTCAAGAGCCTGTTCTGCAGCGAAGGCGAAATGGTCAGCGAAGGCGCGGTGCTGCTGGAGATGGAAGAGGCCTGAAGGATGCACAAGGTGGACAAGGCTTCGCCGTTGTCCACCCTACGCCCGAACACAACACCGTAGGGTGGAAAACTCGCGCAGCGATTTTCCACCGATACCCACGCAACGGCGGACGCCGTTACCCCTGGAGGACATATGAGCCTGCCCAAACAGGTCCGGCTGGTGGAAGTCGGACCGCGTGACGGCCTGCAGAACGAGCAGCAACCGATCAGCGTGGCGGACAAGGTGCGTCTGGTCGACGACCTGAGCGCCGCCGGGCTGTCCTATATCGAAGTCGGCAGCTTCGTCTCGCCCAAGTGGGTGCCGCAGATGGCGGGCTCCGCCGAAGTCTTCGCGCAAATCCAGCGCAAGGCCGGGGTTACTTACGCAGCGCTGACGCCGAACATGAAGGGCCTGGAGGCGGCCATCGAGGCCGGCGTGAAGGAAGTCGCGGTGTTCGGTGCGGCCTCCGAAGCTTTCTCGCAGAAGAACATCAACTGCTCCATCGCCGAGAGCCTGGCACGCTTCGCGCCTTTGATGGAGGCTGCCCGCGCGCAGGACATCCGCGTGCGCGGCTACGTCTCCTGTGTGCTCGGCTGCCCCTACGAAGGTGAAGTGGCGCCAGCCAAAGTCGCCGAAGTCGCCCGCGAGCTGTATGCCATGGGCTGCTACGAGGTTTCACTAGGCGACACCATCGGCACCGGCACACCGGGCAAGACCCGCACCCTGTTCGATACCGTGGCCAGCGAAGTGCCGCGCGAACGGTTGGCCGGGCATTTCCACGACACCTACGGCCAGGCGCTGGCGAACATCTATGCCAGCCTGCTGGAGGGTATCGCGGTGTTCGACAGCTCGGTCGCCGGCCTCGGTGGTTGCCCGTACGCCAAAGGCGCCAGCGGCAATGTCGCCAGCGAAGACGTGCTGTACATGTTCAACGGGCTGGACATAGCCACCGGCATCGACCTCGATGCGTTGATCGGCGCCGGCCAGCGCATCAGCCAGCTGCTGGGGCGTGCCAATGGTTCGCGGGTCGCCCGCGCCAGGCAGGCCGGTTAGCGGCACCGATTTTGCTAAATCCTATTCGTTGGGCGGCCATCTATCGGACCACCCGGCACAGACAGAACAACAAGTAGAGGTAATTCATGAACAAGATTTACCCCAGCGCCGCCCACGCCCTGGAAGGCCTGGTCGAGGACGGCATGACCATCGCCGTCGGCGGCTTCGGCCTGTGCGGCATCCCCGAGCATCTGATCGCCGCCCTGCGCGACAGCGGCAGGAAGGACCTGACTGCCATCAGCAACAACGCCGGTGTCGACGGTTTCGGCCTCGGCCTGCTGCTGGAGACGCGGCAGATCAGCAAGATGATTTCCTCCTACGTGGGTGAGAACAAGGAGTTCGAGCGCCAATACCTGGCCGGTGAGCTGGCCCTGGAGTTCACCCCGCAGGGCACCCTGGCGGAGAAGCTGCGTGCCGGCGGCGCGGGCATCCCGGCGTTCTACACCAAGACCGGCTACGGCACCCTGGTGGCCGAAGGCAAGGAGACCCGCCAGTTCAACGGCGAGTGGTACGTGATGGAAGAATCGCTGACCGCGGACCTGGCCCTGGTCAAGGCGTGGAAGGCCGACAAGGCCGGCAACCTGCTGTTTCGCAAGACCGCGCGCAACTTCAACCCGCTGGCGGCGATGGCCGGCGAGGTCTGCGTCGTCGAGGTGGAGGAGATCGTCGAGACCGGCGAGCTGGACCCGGACCAGATCCACCTGCCGGGCATCTATGTGCATCGCATCGTGCACAACCCGAACCCGGAAAAACGCATCGAAAAACGCACGGTGAGGAGCTGAGACCATGGCCTGGACACGTGAACAGATGGCGCAACGCGCCGCCCAGGAGCTGCAGGACGGCTTCTACGTCAACCTCGGTATCGGCCTGCCGACCCTGGTGGCCAACTACATCCCCGAAGGCATGGACGTCTGGCTGCAGAGCGAGAACGGCCTGCTCGGCATCGGTCCCTTCCCGACCGAGGAAGAGATCGACCCGGACCTGATCAACGCCGGCAAGCAGACCGTCACCGCCCTGCCCGGCTCGAGCTTCTTCGACAACGCGCAGAGCTTTGCCATGATCCGCGGCGGCCACATCAACCTGGCCATCCTCGGCGCCATGCAGGTGTCGGAAAAAGGCGATCTGGCCAACTGGATGATCCCCGGCAAGATGGTCAAGGGCATGGGCGGCGCAATGGACCTGGTGGCCGGCGTCAAGCGCGTCGTGGTGCTGATGGAGCACACCGCCAAGGGCGGCGCGCACAAGATCCTGCCGGCCTGCGACCTGCCGCTGACCGGCCTCGGCGTGGTCGACCGGATCATCACCGACCTCGGCGTGCTGGACGTCACCGAGCAGGGCCTGAAGCTGGTGGAGCTGGCCGAAGGCGTCAGCTTCGAGGAGCTGCAAGAGGCCACCGGCAGCCCGATCCAGCGCTGAAGCGAGTGCGGGAAGGACGCCGGAGCAACCCTTGCCCGCCGCGTCTTCCCGCCTGTCCCGAACGCCCCCGAGCCGGCGGCGCCGCCAGCACTGGCCAGTCACCCAGGCGCCCGTATACTGCGGCATCGACCGGTCCGCCAGCGCGCTGACCAACGGCTTGCCCCCTGCCGTTCGAGGGCACCCTTTCCCGGAGCCAGGCCGCGTGCCTGGTCCTCGCGTTACGCCCCGGCGTAGCGCCTTTTTATTCGGAGTCCGTCATGCAAGACGTCGTCATCGTAGCTGCAACCCGCACCGCCATCGGCAGTTTCCAGGGCTCGCTGGCCAATGTGCCGGCAGTCGAACTGGGCGCCACCGTGATCCGCGCCCTGCTGGAAAAGACCGGCATCGACCCGGCCCAGGTCGATGAAGTCATCCTCGGCCATGTGCTCACCGCCGGCGCCGGGCAGAACACCGCGCGCCAGGCCTCGATCAAGGCCGGCCTGCCCCACGCCGTACCGGCCATGACGCTGAACAAGGTCTGCGGCTCGGGCCTCAAGGCCGTGCATCTGGCCGTGCAGGCGATCCGCTGCGGCGATGCCGAAGTGGTCATCGCCGGCGGCATGGAGAACATGAGCCTGGCGCCCTACGTCCTGCCCGGCGCACGCACCGGCCTGCGCATGGGCCACGCGCAGATCGTCGACACCATGATCACCGACGGTCTGTGGGATGCCTTCAACGACTACCACATGGGCATCACCGCAGAGAACCTGGCCGACAAGTACGGCATCGACCGCGCCCAGCAGGACGCCTTCGCCGCGCAGTCGCAGCAGCGTGCAGCAGCGGCCATCGAAAGCGGCCGCTTCGATGCCGAGATCACCCCGGTGCTCATCCCGCAGCGCAAGGGCGATCCGCTCGCCTTCGCCCGCGACGAGCAACCCCGCGCCGGCACTACGGCCGACTCCCTCGGCGGCCTGCGCGCAGCGTTCAAGAAAGACGGCAGCGTCACCGCCGGCAACGCTTCGACCCTCAACGACGGCGCCGCTGCGGTGGTGCTGATGAGCGCCAGCAAGGCCGAGGCCCTGGGCCTGCCGGTACTGGCGAAGATCGCCGGTTACGCCAACGCTGGCGTCGACCCGGCGATCATGGGCATCGGCCCGGTTTCCGCTACCCGCCGCTGCCTGGAGAAAGCCAGCTGGTCGCTGGCCGAGCTGGACCTGATCGAAGCCAACGAAGCCTTCGCCGTGCAGGCGCTGTCGGTGGGTAAGGAATTGGGCTGGGATGCCGATAAGGTCAACGTGAACGGCGGCGCCATCGCCCTCGGCCACCCGATCGGCGCCTCGGGCTGCCGCATCCTGGTGACCCTGCTGCACGAGATGCAGCGCCGCGATGTTCGCAAGGGCCTGGCAACACTGTGCATCGGTGGTGGCCAGGGAGTAGCCTTGGCAGTCGAACGCCCCTGAGCGCACCGTCGCGGCAGGGCATGCTGGCAGACACGCGCCCGGTTCGCCGGGCGCGACAGAGGATGATCGGAAGAATCATGGCGAAACAGACCTACAGTATTTCCGACCTGGCCAACGAGCTGGATATCACCACTCGCGCCATCCGCTTCTACGAAGAACAGGGCATGCTCACGCCGACCCGCCGCGGTCAGGAACGCATCTATTCACCCAAGGATCGCGTCGCGCTGAAGCTGATCCTGCGCGGCAAGCGCATCGGCTTTTCGCTGGCCGAATGCAAGACGCTGATCGAACTCTACGACCCCAAGGCCGGCAACCAGAAGCAGCTGAACATCATGCTGCAGATGATCGCCGAGCGGCGCCAGCAGCTGGAGCAGCAACTGCTCGACATCCAGCAGATGCAGCTGGAGCTGGACACCGCCGAAGAGCGTTGCCGCAGCGCCCTGGAAAGCACCTTGGCCAAGCAAGCCGCCAGCTGATCGCACACCCTCCGCTCTACTCCTTTCATCCGGCGTCGCGCCCCGCGCAACGCCGGATTTCGTTTGTCCAGCAGTCAGTCATTGCTGCCGTCCATGAAACTGGACATGTTCCAGAACTCCAGACACCGCCGCATGTTCACCTGAGCAGTGTCTGCCACAGCGGACACCGCTATCGCCCTGCAAGCATCCGAATGCCGCTGCAGACCGCGCCTTTCCTCGATCGCGAGTGATAGGCACAGAACCTGCAATCCACCCTGCGACGCCAGAACAAACCAAAGAACAAGACTGGCGCCGAATCGGCAGCATCGGCTCGGCCTCTGTTCTTGTTCTGGCCTGTTAACGCCCTCGACCCACGGGCGGTTACGCGTCCGCCCTCGGGCACCAGAACAACAACAAGAAGGAAACCTGCATGTCGACCAAGAACAAACTCTCCCGTATCGCCTGCGCCATCGGTGCCACAACCCTGCTCGGCGCCAGCCTGCTCAGTGGCGTCGCCAGCGCCGCGGAAAAGATCCGCTGGCAGGTACCGCTGGCTTTCCCTTCCCACCTGATCGGCCTCTCCACACCAGTCAAGCACCTTTCCGAATCGCTCAAGGCCGTCTCGGGCGGCGACATCCAGCTGCGCTACTACGAGCCGGGCGAGCTGGTGCCGCCGTTCGAAATCATGGATGCGGTGAGCAGCGGCAAGTACCCGGCCGGCTACACCTGGATTGGCTACGACCAGGGCACCATCCCGGCCCTGCCGCTGTACTCCGGCGCGCCGTTCAACATGGAGCCGCCGGCGCACCTGGCCTGGTATTACCAGGGCGACGGCAAGAAGCTGCTCGAGGAGATCTACGCCGAGCGCAATATCCACCCGATGCTGTGCAGCATCATCGGCCCGGAAGGCGCCGGCTGGTTCGCCAAGCCCATCGAGAAGCTGGATGACTTCGATGGCTTGCGCATCCGCTTCGCCGGTATCGGCGGCAAGGTGCTGGAAAAGCTCGGCGCCTCGGTGACCATGGTGCCGGGCGGCGAGATCTACCAGGCGCTGGAGCGCAAGACCATCGACGCCACCGAGTTCTCGCAGCCGGCGGTGGACAAGATGCTCGGCCTGGACCAGATCATCAAGAACTACATCATGCCCGGCTGGCACCAGACACTGACCACCTCGCATCTGCTGGTGAACAAGGACGTCTGGGACAAGCTCGCGCCGGAAAGCCGCGCACTCATCGAGATGGGTTGCGAGTCGGCCACCCTCAAGGGCTTTGCCGAAAGCGAGTGGGCCCAGCCGACCGCCCTGCGTGACTACCAGAAGCAGGGCGTGAAGGCCCAGGTGCTGCCTGAGCCGGTACTGCGCGAGCTGCAGAAGGTCACCGACGAGGTGCTCGACGAGATGGCCGCCAAGGACGAGATGTTCAAGCGCGTGCTGACCAGCCAGCGTGAGTTCATGCAGCACCACTCGATCTGGCACGGCATGGGCTATCTGCCGCGCGACTTCTACAAGTACGACTGACAGCTGCGCCTAAGGCGGGCACGGCGACGTGCCCGCGTTCTTCACCTGTGTCGAGATTTCGAGGTCCGCCGTGTCCTTCAAGCCCGTCTCTCCCGATGCGCCAGCGCCCGACGCGCTGCCGTACAACCGCATCTCGCGGCCGCTGGATCGCCTGCTGGTGGCCATCGGCGAAGCCAGCGCCTGGCTCTGGCTGGCCGTGCTGCTGGTCGTGCTGGCCAATGTGTTCAACCGCTTTGCCCTCTCGCGCGGCTCCATCGCGCTGGAGGAAATGTCCTGGCACCTGTTCGGCGCCGCGCTGATGCTTGCCCTCGCCTATGCCGTAGTGCGCGACGACCATGTGCGTGTCGATGTGCTGAGCGAACGCTTCAGCCTGCGCAGCCGCGCCTGGATCGAGCTGGTCGCCATCGTGCTGCTGGCCCTGCCGGTGATCGCGCTGATGATCGATGCGCTGATTCCCTACGCCTACAAGGCCTACCTCTACAACGAACGCTCCCAGGCACCCAGCGGGCTGCCCCATCGCTTCATCTTCAAGAGCGTGCTGCCCATCGGCCTCGCCCTGGTAGCGCTGGCGCTGCTGTCCCGCGCGTTGCGCTGCAGCACCCTGCTGTTCAATTTCCCGCGGGCCCTGACGGCCCCCTCGGACGAGCGCGACCGCACTCGTTCGCAGCCCTGATGGAGTAGTCGCAATCATGGGTCTGGAAGCAATCCTCGTCATCGCCATGTTCGCCAGCTTCATGGGCCTGCTGCTGCTCGGCTTCCCGGTCGCCTGGTCGCTGGCCGGCATCGGCCTGCTGTTCGCCGTGGTCGGCTATGTGCTGGTGGAACACTTCGACGCCAATCTCTGGTTTACCTGGGACGGCACCATCGGCGTGCTCGACGCGCGCATCTACGGCATCGTCGCCAATGAGCTGATGGTGGCCCTGCCGCTGTTCATCTTCATGGGCATCATGCTCGACCGCTCCGGCATCGCCGAGCGCCTGATGCACAGCCTGGTGCGTGTGCTCGGCCCGCTGCGAGGCGGCTACGCGGTGACCGTGGTGGTGGTCGGCATCCTGCTCGCCGCCTCCACCGGCATCGTCGGCGCCTCGGTGGCGCTGCTCGGCATGCTCTCCATCGGGCCGATGCTGCAGGCCAACTACAACAAGAGCTTGGCGGTGGGCACCGCCTGCTCGGTGGGCACGCTGGGCATCCTCATCCCGCCGAGCATCATGCTGGTGCTGATGGCCGACCGCCTCGGCACCTCGGAAGCCTCGGTGGGCAAGCTGTTCATGGGCGCGTTGATCCCGGGGATGATGCTGGCGCTGGCGTACATCCTCTACATCGTGGTCGTCGCCTGGCTGAAAAAGGACTTCGCCCCGGCCCCGGTCAACCGGCCGAAGCTCGACGCCCGTGCCCTGCTCGACGTGTTCTGGGCCGTGGTGCCGCCGCTGGCACTGATCTTCGCCGTGCTCGGCTCGATCTTCTTCGGTATCGCCACCACCACCGAGGCCTCCGCCGTCGGCGCCTTCGGTGCACTGTTGATGGCAGCGGCCAGCCGCCGGCTGAACCTGCCGGTGCTCAAGGATGCGCTGTACCAGACCAGCCGCACCGCGGCGTTCATCTTCGGCATCTTCATCGGCGCCACGGTATTCGCCGCCGTGCTGCGCGGCCTGGGTGGCGACGACGTGATCCGCGCGGCGCTGACCGGCCTGCCGTTCGGCCAGACCGGCGTACTGCTCACCGTGCTGGCGATCACCTTCCTGCTGGGGTTCTTCCTCGATTGGGTGGAGATCACCCTGATCATCCTGCCGCTGGTGGCGCCGGTGCTGTTCTCAATGGGCGTCGATCCGCTGTGGTTCGCGATTCTCTTCGCGCTCTGCCTGCAGACTTCGTTTCTCACCCCGCCGGTGGGCTTCGCGCTGTTCTACATCAAGGGCGTCTGCCCGCCGGGCGTCACCACCCGCGATGTCTACCTCGGCGTGCTGCCGTACATCATCATCCAGCTGATCGGTCTGGCCCTGGTGTTCTATTTCGCGCCGCTGGCCACCTGGCTGCCCAACGAAGTGTATAGCCCCTGAAAACTACCTGCGTTGGCAATACTGCGTTAGAACCGGCCTCAGAATGCTCATTTACAACACGTAAACTCCGCTTCTTCGGCCGCTTCTGCCTTGTCTTGCCTGCCTCGGCAACGTTTTCTCCAGCGTCTCCAACGTCCTCCGGCTGCCTTGCCCGTGGCAGCCGGGGCCAACCATAATCGGTCGCCCCAGAACGGACCCTGACTGCCCATGAGCATTGCCCGCGACGCACTCGACAACCACGGCCTAATCGTCGGCGTTTCGCCGGAACGCTTCCGTGCCGTGGCCATGCCACTGCTGTTCGACCACCTGAACGCGCAGTGCGAGGGCACCATCGCGGTAAACCGCCAGGCGCGCATCGTCTGGATCAACGACAAGTACGCCGAGAAGGTCGGCATCCGCGATCCGGCCAGCGTGCTCGGCAAGGAAATCGAGGAAGTGCTGCCAGCCAGCCGCCTGCGCGAGGTGGTGGAAAGCGGCCAGCCGAGCATGATCGACCTGATGGCCTTCGGCGACGAGCACTTCGTGGTCACCCGCATTCCGCTGCGCGACGAGGACGGCACCCTGGTCGGCGCGCTGGGCTTCGTGCTGTTCGACCGCGCGCGCCACCTCAAGCCGCTGATGTCCAAGTACACCAGCCTGCAGACTCAGCTGGTCGCTACCCAGAACGAACTGGCCAAGGCGCGCCGGGCGCGTTACACCATCGCCGGTTTCATCGGCAACAGCCCGGCCGCCAGCGAGATCAAGCGTCAGGCCCGGCGCGCCGCGCAGCTCGATGCCACGGTGCTGCTGCGTGGCGAGACCGGCACCGGCAAGGAGCTGCTGGCCCAGGGCATCCATAACCTCTCGCCGCGCGCGCGCGGGCCCTTCGTCGCGGTCAACGTCGCGGCGATTCCGGAAAGCCTGGTGGAGGCCGAACTGTTCGGCACCGCTCCCGGCGCCTTTACCGGCGCCGACCGCAAGGCGCGCATCGGCAAATTCGAGGTGGCCAACGGCGGCACGCTGTTCCTCGACGAGATCGGCGACCTGCCGCTGCCGCTGCAGGCTAAGCTGCTGCGCGTGCTGCAGGAACAGGAGGTCGAGCCGCTCGGCTCCAACCAGGTCAAGGCGCTCAATGTGCGGGTGATCGCCGCGACCCATATCGACCTGGAAGCCAAGGTCGCCGCCGGCCAGTTCCGCGACGACCTCTACTACCGCCTCAACGTTCTGGCCCTGCGCGTGCCACCGTTGCGCGAGCGCGCCAGCGACATCCCCGCCGTGGTCGAGCACCTGCTCGACGACATCGCCAACCGCTCCGGGCAGCCGCCGATGGAGCTGAGCCCCGAGGCGCTGGCGCTGCTCTGCGCGCAACCCTGGCGCGGCAACGTGCGCGAGCTGGGCAATCTGCTGGAGCGCGCGCAGCTTTCCGCCGACGGCCCGCAGTTGCAGGCGGCACACTTGATGCCATTGCTCGGCGATCAGGCACGCCCGGTAGACGCCAGCAGCCATCTGGCAGCCGTGTCTCCACCTGCTCAAGCCGCAGCGGCAGCCAGTCTCGAAGAACTGCCGCTGCAACCGCTGGCCCAGACCCTCGCCCAGGCCGAGCGGCGCGCCCTGCAGAGCGCACTGGCCGCCTGCAAGGGCAACCGGCGGCGCGCCGCCATGGAACTCGGCATCTCCCGCGCGAGCCTCTACAGCAAGCTGCAACAGCATGGCCTGAGCCAGCGCTGAGCGGCCTAACGCGCGGAACTGGCGCCAACCGCGACGCGGCAATGTCACAGCCGCTGATCTACATTGGAGGCAGGGCCGCCGACTCCCGGCGCCGCAAGGGGACGCGCAACGATGACAGACGATGCAGGCAAACTGGTTCTCAGACTGGCAGTCGGCGTGCTGATGCTGCTGCATGGCATCCACAAACTGCTGCACGGCGTCGATGGCATCGGTGGCATGCTGGCCGGCATGGGCCTGCCGACGGCCCTCGCCTACGGCGCCTACCTGGGTGAGGTGGTCGGGCCGCTGCTGGTGATCCTTGGCCTTTATACCCGCCTCGGCGCTCTGCTGATGCTGGGCAACATGGTCGTCGCGCTGGCGCTGGCGCACCGGGCCGAACTGTTCGACATCGGGCCGATGGGCGGCTGGGCCATCGAGCTGCAGGGTCTGTTCCTGTTCGGCTCGCTGGCCATCCTGCTGCTCGGCGCCGGGCGCTACAGCGTCGGCGGGATCAACGGCCGCTACAACTAGCAACCCGAGTGTCCGGCGCAGCGGACAGTCGTCCAGCGCGCCGGACATCGCGTCACCCGAACTCCGCCGCGCCGAACATCTTTCTGCCTCCCCCAACGGCTTCCGCATCCCCGCCCTAGAGCCCTCGCCCCGACGGCGATGACCGGCTATCGCCTGCTCTCCCTTCCTTCCGTCCGCTGGCATGTCATTGGCTTGAGCGCTTATGCGCCCGCGTGGCGCATGGCCCGAAAACAAGAAGAAGGAAAGCCTCAATGATGCATCCATCCTGCAATTCGCTTGCGCGCTGTTCCCTGCCTCTGGCCTCCCTCGCCCTGGCGCTGCTGGCCAGTCAGTCCGCCCAGGCGGCGACCTGCCCCGAGCTGCTCGGTCGCGAGATTCCGGCCCAGGCCATCGGCCTGCCTACCAGCGGCGCCCGCGTCACGGCGGCGACCCAGGTGGCCGCCGGCGGCAGCGCCCCGCAGACGTTCGGCGCCTATTGCGATGTCAGCGCCGAGATTCGCCCGGTCGATCCCGCCGCACCGGCAATCCGCATGCGCCTGGTGCTGCCCGAACAATGGAACCGCAAGGCGATGATGTTCGGCGGCGGCGGTTACAACGGCACGGTGCCGAACGTCGCCGGCAACGTCCCCGCCGGCCCGCTGGATCAACCCACACCACTCGGCCGTGGCTACGCCGTGTTCGGTAGCGACTCCGGGCACATCGCCGACCCGACGAGCCCCGGCGCCTTTGCCTGGAATGACGAAGCCCTGGCCAACTACGCCCACGATGCGCTGAAGAAGACCCGCGATACCGCCGTCTACCTGATCGAACAACGCTACGGTGCCGCGCCCGAGCGCAGCTATTTCGCCGGCGGCTCCACCGGTGGCCGCGAGGCGCTGGCGGTGGTGCAGCAATGGCCGACCGACTTCAACGGCGCCATCGTCCTCTACCCCGCCTACAACGCCCTGGCGCTGGACCTGCAGTTCGGCCGCATCACCCGTGCCCTCGCCCAGCCCGGCGCCTTTCCCAGCCTGGAGAAGCGCGCCGCACTGCTGGAAGCCGCGATGCAGGCCTGCGACAAGTTGGATGGCGTGCGCGACGGCGTGATCAGCCATCAGGCCGCGTGCAATGCGCAGTTCGACCCGGCCCGCGCCAGGCTCAACGGCAAACCGCTGCGCTGCCCGGGCGGTGCCGATACCTCGCAGCGCTGCCTGTCGGATGCGCAGATCCAGGCGCTGCGGGTGTTCAACACGCCGATCCGCTTCAACTTCCGGCTGGCCAGCGGCGAAACCCACTACCCCGGCTTCAACACCTGGGGCACCGACCTCGGCCGGCCGGGTGAAGGCCTGCAGCTGGTGGTCAACCGCCTCGGCCTCAACACCCTGCAGCCGAGCTATCCGATGCCCGTGCACGGCACCGGCTTCGCCGAGGGCGCGCCCTACCATTCGGGCTTCTGGGATGAATGGGTGCGCTTCTTCGTGACGCGCAACCCCACCTTCAACTCGCTGACCCTCGACCCGCAGAACCCCGGCCCATGGCAGGCGCGCATCAGCGAGCTGTCGCTGCGCCAGGACGTCAACCGGACCGACCTGTCCGCCTTCGCCCGCAACGGCGGCAAGATCCTCATGGCCCACGGCAGTTCCGACCAGCTGGTGAGCACCCGCGCCACCGCCGAATACTACGAGCGGGTGCGCCGCGACATGGGCCCGGGCAAGACCAAGCACTTCCTGCGCTATTACGAGATCCCCGGCTACGGCCACGCCGCCAGCACCGTGTTCAACGCCGCCTGGGATTCGCTGACCGCGCTGGAAAACTGGGTCGAGCAGGGCCAACCGCCGCGCCGGCAGATCGTTGCCGACAGCGTCGGCGTACCGGGCCGCACCCGCCCGCTGTGCGAATACCCAGACTGGCCGAAGTATGTCGGCAAAGGCGACGTGAATGCCGCGTCGAGCTTCGTCTGCGTCAAGAGTCGCAGGGGCACGCGCTGATCTGATCCGGCGCCGGTCTCACCCGCCGGCGCCGTCCAGTCTGCCCGACTGGACACCTCGACCCCGCAGAACACCGCCGCCCGCCATACATGTCCAGCCCAACGGACGCACCGCAGCCCGCGCGGCAAGCCCAGCCAACCGCCCATAGAACGCTCTACCACGCGCCATTGCGGCGGGTGGCCACTTGAGCGCCGCGCCTGGCACGCCTTTCGCTCTATGCCCTGTAGCCGCCCGAGAGCGGCCCAAAACAACAACAAGAGGAAATACCATGCGACCGCAACACAAAACCCTCTGCCACATTCTCTGCGGCGGCGCCGCAGTGATCGCCACCAGCCCCGCCAGCGCCGCCTTCATCGACGACAGCAAGGCCGCTGTCGAACTGCGCAACTTCTACATGAACCGTGACTTCCGTTCGGGGGACGGCCAGTCCAAGGCCGAGGAGTGGGCCCAGGGCTTCATCCTGAAAATGGAGTCCGGTTACACCGAAGGACCGGTCGGCTTCGGCCTGGATGCCATCGGGCTA
>NZ_JACXXG010000045.1 GCF_014764705.1 Stutzerimonas kunmingensis | reverse complement strand
CCTCGGCACCCGAACGCGGGAATTCGGCAATCACTTCACCATTGACCGGCGAGGTGTTGACGAAGTATTCGCCTTTGACCGGCGGCACGAATTCACCACCAATGTAATTGCCGTAGCGCGGCTTGAAGGATACGACGGCGCCTGCGGTACCGGGCTGGGCGTAGATCATGATGGGCCTCTCTTCTTCTGCTTGTCGGAGCCTGTGCCGGAAGGTGCACAGGACATGGACCGATCTTAGGCAGTGGGGTCTTCGCTCCGGTATGCACCCATGGCAGCGGAGGGCTCCTCATTTGGTAGTAGATGGCAAGGCGCAGAGGCAGCGTTGATGGCGGTTTGCGATTGGCTCGGGCATGGCGAAGCGGGAGAACAAAGCCGAGCAGAATAGGCCTTGAATAGCACCTTAAAAATGACGCCGAACAAGGACACTGACCCACAGCGCAAATTCTCCCGCAACGCAAGAAAAGCGCGACCAAAAGGCGGCAAAACCAACCCCAAAGTCTTATTAGTCGCCGTGGCAAAGCGCCTTAGCTTCGGGGTGCGACATTGCTTTTCCTGACACCAACCAATGAGGAGATACGCCATGCAGTGGATCAATCCGGACTTCTGCGACCTGCGTCTGGGCTTCGAAGTCACTGCGTACGTCTACGTACGCTGAGCCCCTGACCGGCGTGATCGCACATGGCTTCACGCCGGTCGAGCGAGGATGGACATGATGACAACGACAAAAATTTTGCCCGCCAGCTGTTACGAGATCCGCCCGCCCTTCCTCTTTCGTTGGGAAGACTCACAGCATGCCCACGTGCTGCTGTACCCCGAAGGCATCGTCAAGCTGAACGCCACCGGCGGCGAGCCCACGCTGCGCAAGGACCTCGAAACGCTTGTCGCCGAGGCTGACCGCATGGGTTACTACACCAACCTGATCACTTCCGGCATTGGACTGACCGAGGCGCGCCTACGCGCCCTGAAGGATGCCGGACTACGCCACATCCAGCTCGGTTTCCAGTCCACCGACCGTGACGTGGCACGTCAGCTGGCCGGCGTCGATGCCCTGGAGCGCAAGCTCGGCATGGCACGCCTGATCAAGTCAATGGACTTCCCCATGGTGCTCAACGTACCGATCACCCGGCAGAACATCGCTCAGGTGCCGGACATCATCGAGTTCGCCGTCGAACTGGGAGTCGAGTACCTCGAGCTGGCGAACGTGCAGTACTACAACTGGGCACTGCTCAACCGCGATGCGCTGATGCCGACCCATGCCGAGTTGCAGAGAGCCGAAGACGAGGTGCACAAGGCGCGTGAGCGTTATGGCAATCGCCTGACCATCTTCTTTGTCATCCCCGACTATTACGAAGGTCGCCCCAAGGCCTGCATGAATGGCTGGGGCGCCATTCACGTCACTATCGCGCCGAACGGCAACGTGCTTCCCTGCTCCCAGGCCAGCAACTTCAAGAACCTCGCCTTCCCCAACGTGCGTCAGCAACGACTGGAGCAGATCTGGCACGACTCGCCGGTGTTCAACCTCTACCGCGGCGACGCCTGGATGCCCGAACCCTGCCGCAGCTGTGATGACAAGGAGAAGGATTTCGGCGGCTGCCGCTGCCAGGCCTTGCTGCTGACCGGCAACGGTGCCAACACCGACCCGGCCTGCAGTAAATCTCCACATCATCAGCTGATTCGCCAGGCCGTTGAACTGGCGCAGGATGCCACGCGCCCGCAAGGCACGCTGATCGCCCGACAGGCCAGTCAGGGGGTGGAACTTGAAACTGCCCCATGACTCGTTCGGCGGCACCGTCAGCGCCGGACTCGCGCTGACGCTCGGCTGCTACCTGTTACTGCGTTACTGGCTGGTGACGTGAGCATGCAGTTGCCGATCCTCGATCTGCTGGCCCGCTACGCGCACCTACTGTTCGCGCTGGTTTGGGTCGGACACAACTATGCCAACTTCATCCAGAACCCGCGCTTCGTGCCACTGCAGAACGGCATCGACACCGCTACGCTGAACAGCGATCTCGAAGCGCGGATGAAACGTGAGCACGGCATCTTCCGCTACGCCTCCGTGGTGGTCTGGGTGTCCGGCATGCTCATGCTCTGGCAGCGCGGCTGGCTGGCTGATGCACTGCTTCTACAAGGCCCGCTGGCAGTGATCGGCCTGGGCGCCTGGATTGGCACGCTGATGCTGCTCAACCTCTGGCTGGTGCTCTGGCCGCATCAGAAGAAGCTGCTCGGCTTCGTCCCGGCGACATTGGAGGAGCGTGTGCGCTGCTCGCGGATCACCTTCCTTTCGTCGCGCAGCAACACGATCCTGTCCTTTCCCCTGCTGTTCCTCATGGCGAGTGGTAGTCATGGCCTGCATCTATTCTGAGCAGTCCGGGCACTACAATTTCGCTGCCGGCCCGGCGATGCTGCCTACCGACGTGCTGGCGCAGATCCGCGAGGAAATGCAGGACTGGCGTGGCAGCGGACTCTCCATACTGGAGCACCCCTTCACCAGCAGCGCCTTCAAACGGCTGATGGCTGAAACCGATGCCGACCTGCGTGCACTACTGGAGATTCCGAGCAACTATCGCGTGCTTTTCATGCAAGGCGGCGCATCGGCGCAGTTCGGCCTGCTACCGCTCAATCTGCTGCGCCCGGGACAAGGCGCGGACTACCTGGAAAGCGGCCACTGGGCACGCAAGGCAATTGCCGAGGGGCGCCGTCACGCGCCTGTGAACGTCATCGCCAGTGGGACGGATCAGGACTTCACAGCCCTCCCCTCACCAGCGCACTGGCGGCTCGATCCGTTCGCTGGCTACTGCCATATCACCAGCAACGAAACCGCCAATGGACTGCAACTGCAGGAGTTTCCTGCGCTGCCGGTGCCCCTGGTTGTGGACATGACCTCGGATTTCCTCACCCGCCCCGTTCCAGTCGAGCGCTTCGGAGTGATCTACGCCAGCACACAGAAGAACCTGGGTGCAGCCGGGTTGTGCGTCGTCATCGTGCGCGACGATCTTCTGCAAGCACCGCCAGCTGGTCTCCCAGCCGCGTTCAGCTATGCGGTCCAAGCCGAGCAACAGAGCCGTTTCAATACACCACCGACCTTCACCCTGTATGTCGCTGCATTGATGCTGCGCTGGATCAAGCAACGAGGCGGCGCTGAGGCGATGGCAACGGCTGCTCGACAAAAAAGCGCGCTGCTGTACCGCTACATCGACGGCAGCGATCTCTACCACTGCCCGCAGAAGGTCCAGGATCGCTCGTCGATCAATGTCTGCTTTCAACTGGCCGACGCAGGGCTGACCGAGATCTTTCTTGACCAGGCCGAGCAATGCGGCCTGACCCATCTGCGCGGGCATGCTGCCTTTGGCGGCGTGCGGGCCAGCCTATACAACGCGATGCCAGTATCGGGTGTGCAACAGCTGGTGGGTTTCATGGCGGACTTCGAGCAACGCCATGGATAAGCCGATGGATTGGCAAGCGCTGCGCAATCGTATCGCTCTCAATCTCACCAGCGTCGCGTGCCGCCTGAGCGCGGTGCCGCGTCACCCGGTCACGGTAATGGGGCTGGAATTCCCGACGCCGTTGGGTATTGCGGCGGGCTTTGACCGCCACGGTGCACTGGGACGGCGTGTCGCTCCGCTGGGATTCGGCTTCAACGAGATCGGCAGCCTGACAGCGGCTGCGCTCGCCCGGCTGCAGCCAATCCCGCCAGGCGATGCACGCCTAGGCGTGAATCTGACCCTGGACGCCAGATGCTCCACCGCCGAGACCTGCGCGTTGCTACGCGGTGCCTGGCGGCATGCTGACTATCTCGTGTTGAACCTGATCGGTCCGTCCAGCGCCCCGCTGCTTCATCAGGGCGCGCGGTTGCACAACCTGCTGACCGCGCTTCGTGAAGAACAGCATCAGCTTAATCTGAAAGGTGAGCGTTGGGTTCCGCTCATAGCCAAGCTGCGCTGCCTTCCTGAGCAGGTTCCCTTCTCGCTTGCCGGGCTGCTACTTGAGCTTGGATTCGACGGATTGCTCGCTGCCCATGACCCTGGGCCACCGGCGACGCGCGAGCGCTATCTGGCCTGGCAAGACCCACAACGACAGGCGCAAGCCTGCGAACAGATTGAGCACCTGCGTCGTTTCTGCGGAAATGACATGGCTTTGCTTTCGGTTGGCGGCATCCAGACCGCAAGCCAGCTGCAGGCACGCATGCGTGCAGGCGCGGAACTGGTGCAGGTTCACGCGGCATTGCTACGCCAAGGGCCTTGGCTGGGGCGTGAACTGCTCCGCTGACACTCAACTGCTTCAAACGAAAACGCCCCGAACCAGTCGGGGCGTCCTCTCTGTTTGACAGACGAAACTGAGTGGTTTCGTCTGTCAATTGGCGGTCAGAATCTTTCGATTTCCGCCTCAGCCTGCAGCTTCTGCCGAAACGCTGCGAAGTCCTGCTGGCCGACGCGAGACGCAAGGAAGCGTCGATAATTCAGCTTCTCTTCATCGGTCAGCGCCGCTTCCGGCTCATTGACGCCGTTCAGGCGTACAACCGCGTAATCGCCGTTGCTCAGCGCCACGCCGGAATAGCTCGGCTTATCCTGCTGTTCCGGACGCGGCATGCGGAATACCGCCTGCAATAGGGCTGGTGCAACGCCTTCCTGGCTGCGCGTGGCAGCCTCTACGGCCTGCCATTGGGCGTCATCAGGCTGCTGCCCTTTGCGCAGGTCCGCCAACAACTGCTCACCCTTGGCGCGTGCCGCTTCGGCAGCCAGGCTGCGCTGAAGCTGCTGGACGATATCCTCACGCACATCCGCAAGCGGGATAGCCGCAGGCTTAAGGTGTTCCTTCACGCGCAGCGCAATGGAGGTATCGGGATCGAGCTCGATGACGCTGCTGTTGGCGCCATCCACCAGTACTTCGTCGCTGAAAGCAGCCTGGATCACCTGACGATTGGCCGTGATGCCTTCGCCACCGTCACGCCCGAAGGCTTCCGTGGTCTGCACCATCAAGCCGAGCTCCTGAGCGGGCTGGGCCAGGTCGGATGCTTCGAATGCCGAATCTTCCAGCTGCTTGCTGGTCTCGACGAAGCGCTGCTCAACCTGCTGCGCCTTGAGCTCGCGTACCAGCTGGGGCTTCAAGCTCTCGAAGGCAGGAACCTCCGGCGACTGAACACCCAGCAGCTTGATGATGTGCCAGCCGAATTCGGATTTGACCGGTGCCGAGACCTCGCCCTCATTCAAGGCATAGAGTGCATCTTCGAATGCCGGGTCATACACGCCCGGTCCGGCGAATCCAAGATCACCACCCTCGCTCGCAGAACCTGGATCCTGAGAGGCTTCCTTGGCGACTGCAGCGAAGTCGTCACCGTTCTTCACCCGGGTAGCAATTTCATCGATCTTGGCTTTGGCTTCGTCGTCGCTCAGCTCACTGCCGGTCTCGATGAGGATATGCGCAGCGCGACGCTGCTCGGCCAGATTGGCGATCTGCTTCTGATAAAGCTCTTGCAGCTCCTCGTCAGACACTTCGACCTGATCGAAGAATGACTCTTTCTTCAACTCGACATACTCGACGATGACCTGCTCAGGTGTACGGAAACGGTCAGCGTTTGCCTCGTAGTATTCCTTGATCTGTTCGTCACCGACCTCAATTGCCTCCTGCTGAGCAGGCAGGGTGAGAGTGGCGAAGTCGCGGGTCTGCATTTCGAGACGCGCGAAGTTATCAACCTGCTGATCGGTAACGAACCCGGTTCCGGAGATGCCGGCCCGCAGCTGTCCGATGAGCATTTCCTGCTCGAGCAGCTGGCGGAACTGGAGACGGGAATAGCCCATCTGCTGGATGACCTGATCGAAACGTGCAGCGCTGAAAGCGCCGTCAACCTGAAATTCGGGGGTTTGCAGAATCAGCTGGTCGAGTGCTTCGCTGGAGAAGGCGAAATTGGCGTTCTTGGCACTCTGCAACAGCAACATGCGATCAATCAGCGAACCGAGCGCGGAATCACGAAGCAGACGATCATCCAGCAACGAAGCATCGAAATCCTGGCCAAGCTGTTGCGCAAGCTGGCGCCGCTGCATGTTCATTGCCTGGTCAAGGTCGTAACGGGAAATCTCCTCGCCGTTGACCTCTGCGGCATTCTGGTTGTTGCTTGCGGCATTGAAGATAGCCTCGAAGCCAGTCAACGCCAGCAGCATTACGATGATGCCGATGATGGTTTTGGCTATCCAGCCTTGCGAATTGTCCCTGATGTTCTGAAGCATGCGACCCCCAGGAGTCTGCGGCGCGATCGGATGCGCAACGCGGGTGGAAACCGGATAAAAGAAAGGCGCATCCAGGGATGCGCCTTCTCGGAGCTTTTGGAGCGGTTGGGCTTATTCCCCCCAAGCCAGATTGCAGCAAGCCAGGCCTGCTCGACAACCGCCCCGTGCCAGTGCAGCGCGAGCTGACTGGCCGGGTAGAAAGACGCTTAGTTGACAGCGTCTTTCAGAGCCTTGCCAGCTTTGAAGCCCGGGATCTTGGCAGCAGCGATGTTGATCGGCTTGCCAGTCTGCGGGTTGCGACCAGTGCGCGCAGCGCGCTCCTTGACAGCGAAAGTACCGAAACCAACCAGTACCACGGAGTCACCAGCCTTCAGGGCACCGGTGACGGATTCGATCACTGCATCCAGCGCGCGGCCAGCAACAGCTTTTGGGATATCAGCAGATGCAGCGATGGCATCGATCAGTTCCGACTTGTTCACTCTAAGTCCCCTTATTTCTGTTGAGTCGTATCTTTAATTTTCGGGTGTAAGCAAAGCGGTGCTAGATGGCTATGACACAAGAGACCGATTAAACAAGGGCGCCTGAAGTGTGTCAACGTGGCCTTCCAGACTAATGCGTGCTGATTCGCTCCTTGGAATCAGGCTCGCGCTTGTCGTCCTTTGCAACAATCTCGGGAGCCGCATCGGGCAAGGGCTCCGGCGCGTATTGCAGCGCAATTTGCAGGACCTCGTCAATCCACTTCACCGGTTTAATCTGCAGGTCTTGCTTAATATTTTCAGGAATCTCTTTCAGATCACGCTGATTTTCTTCCGGAATGATCACCGTCTTGATCCCACCCCGATGAGCAGCCAGAAGTTTTTCCTTCAATCCGCCAATTGCAAGCACCTGCCCGCGCAATGTTATTTCGCCGGTCATTGCGACATCTGCGCGCACCGGAATTTGAGTCAGCGCGGAAACCAGTGCAGTGCACATGCCGATACCGGCGCTCGGGCCGTCTTTCGGAGTCGCACCTTCGGGCACGTGGATGTGAATGTCCTGCTTCTCGTGGAAATCAGCCGCCATGCCCAGGCTCGCGGCACGGCTGCGAACCACTGTAAGAGCCGCGGTGATCGATTCGCCCATGACCTCGCCCAGCGAGCCGGTCTTGGTCAGGCGCCCCTTTCCGGGCACCACAGCAGCCTCAATGGTCAGCAGTTCGCCGCCAACCTGGGTCCACGCCAGACCCGTCACCTGCCCTACTTGGTCCTGCTGCTCAGCAAGGCCATAGCGGAACTTGCGCACGCCCAAGAAGTGCTCCAGCGAGTCCGCATCCACCACAACGTGGAAACGCTTCTCTGCGGCATGCTCCTTCACGACCTTGCGGCATACCTTGGCCAGCTGGCGCTCCAGGCTGCGCACACCAGCCTCGCGGGTGTAGTAGCGGATGATGTCGCGAATCGCCGCCTCCTGAAACTCCAACTCGGTTTTCTTCAGGCCGTTGGCCTCGATCTGCTTGGGCGCCAGGTAACGAATGGCGATGTTGACCTTCTCGTCCTCGGTGTAGCCCGGCAGCCGGATGACCTCCATACGGTCGAGCAGCGGCGCAGGAATATTCATTGAGTTGGCGGTGCAGAGGAACATCACGTCCGAAAGATCGTAGTCCACCTCGAGGTAGTGATCGTTGAAATTGTGGTTCTGTTCGGGGTCGAGCACTTCCAGCAGAGCCGACGCCGGATCACCTCGCATGTCGCTGCCCATCTTGTCGATCTCGTCGAGCAGGAACAGGGGGTTGCGAACCCCTACCTTGGTCATCTTCTGAATCAAACGACCGGGCATGGAGCCGATGTAAGTACGGCGGTGACCTCGAATCTCGGCCTCGTCCCGTACGCCGCCCAGTGCCATGCGTACAAACTTGCGATTGGTCGAGCGTGCAATGGACTCGGCCAGCGAGGTCTTACCCACGCCCGGCGGGCCTACTAAGCACAGCACCGGCCCCTTGAGCTTCTTCACGCGCTTCTGGACGGCAAGATACTCGAGGATACGATCCTTGACCTCTTCTAGGCCGTAATGATCGGCATCCAGCACCTCTTCAGCCTTCGCCAGATCCAGACGCACCTTGCTGGCAGCCTTCCACGGCACATTTACCAGCCAATCGATATAGGTACGAACCACTGTCGCCTCGGCCGACATCGGCGACATCTGCTTGAGCTTGTTGAGTTCGGCGTTGGCCTTGGTGTAGGCGTCTTTGCTGAGGCCGGCGTTCTCGATGCGCTTCTTCAGCTCGTCGACTTCGTTGTGGCCCTCATCGATATCGCCGAGCTCCTTCTGAATGGCCTTCATCTGCTCATTCAAGTAGTACTCGCGCTGGCTGCGTTCCATCTGCTTCTTCACGCGACCGCGAATGCGCTTTTCGACCTGCAGCAGGTCGATCTCGGCATCAAGCAGCGCAAGCACGTGTTCGACGCGCGCCGGGAGGTCGGTGATTTCGAGAATCTGCTGCTTCTGCTCGATCTTCAGCGCCATATGCGCAGCCATGGTATCGACCAGACGCGCGGGCTCATCGATGCTGCTCAGCGAGGAAAGAACCTCGGCGGGAACCTTCTTGCCCAGCTGCACGTACTGTTCGAACTGGCTGAGCAGGCTGCGCGTGAATACTTCGGATTCGCGCGCGTCGACCTCAGCTTCTTCGATCAAGGAAACTTCGGCGCGGCAGTGGTCATCCACCTCGACGAAGCGCTCGATCACACCACGTTGCTCGCCCTCGACCAGTACCTTGACGGTTCCGTCTGGCAGCTTGAGAAGCTGCAGCACGGTCGCCACCGTCCCAACACGGTACAGCGCATCTTCACCTGGATCGTCATCAGCGGGGTTCTTCTGCGCCAGCAAGAGGATCTGCTTATCGCCGGCCATGGCGGATTCGAGTGCTTCGATGGATTTTTCACGGCCAACGAAAAGCGGGATCACCATGTGCGGGTAAACCACCACATCGCGCAGCGGCAAAAGGGGCAATTCGATGGTTGTCTTCATAATTCAGCTCTACGGCGGCCATTCGGCGGTAAACGGATGGGCGATGCCCTTGCAACAAAGATGAGGGCACACACCTTAAAAAACAAGGCGGCGGACCAAATGCAAAGGGGCCCGCAGGCCCCTTTGTTCGATTACGCCTCAGGCGCCGCCTTGGCTGGCGGCTCGCTGTTCTCGTAAATCATCAACGGCTGAGATGTGCCTTCGATCACGCTTTCATCGATGACAACCTTGCTGACCTCCTTCTGCGAAGGAATCTCGTACATCGTGTCGAGCAACACACCTTCAAGAATCGAACGCAGACCACGTGCGCCGGTCTTGCGCTCAAGAGCGCGCGAAGCGACTGCCTTGAGTGCATCCGGGCGGAACTCCAGATCCACGCCTTCGAGTTCGAAGAGCTTGGCGTACTGCTTGGTCAACGCATTCTTCGGCTCGGTCAGAATCTGGATCAGCGCAGCCTCATCGAGTTCATCGAGCGTCGCGATCACCGGCAGACGGCCAACGAACTCAGGAATCAGGCCGAATTTAACCAGATCATCAGGCTCCACGGCGCGCAACGCCTCGCCGATCTTCTTGCCCGGGTCCTTACTGCGAACCTCGGCATTGAAGCCGATACCACCCTGAGTTGAACGACCCTGGATGACCTTCTCCAAACCGGCAAACGCACCACCGCAGATGAACAGGATGTTGCGCGTATCCACCTGCAGGAATTCCTGCTGCGGATGCTTGCGACCACCCTGTGGCGGGACGGACGCAACGGTGCCTTCGATCAGCTTCAGCAGTGCCTGCTGCACGCCTTCACCGGATACGTCCCGAGTAATCGACGGGTTATCGGATTTGCGGGATATCTTGTCGATTTCGTCGATGTAGACGATGCCCATCTGGGCCTTCTCAACGTCGTAATCGCACTTCTGCAAAAGCTTCTGGATAATGTTCTCGACATCCTCGCCCACATAGCCCGCCTCGGTGAGGGTAGTGGCATCGGCGATGGTGAAGGGCACATTGAGCAGGCGTGCCAGCGTTTCGGCCAGCAACGTCTTACCCGAGCCGGTTGGACCGATCAGCAGAATGTTGCTCTTGCCCAACTCGACTTCTTCTTTCTTGTCGCGTTGGTTCAAGCGCTTGTAGTGGTTGTAAACGGCCACCGCCAGGATCTTCTTGGCGCGCTCCTGACCAATGACGTACTGGTCGAGAATGCCGCTGATCTCCTTCGGCGCAGGCAGTTTGTGCGCGTTGCTCTCGGTCTGCGCTTCCTGCACCTCCTCGCGGATGATGTCGTTGCACAGGTCGACGCACTCGTCGCAGATGAAAACGGAGGGCCCGGCGATCAACTTGCGTACTTCATGCTGGCTTTTGCCGCAAAAAGAGCAATAGAGCAGTTTGCCGGAGTCCTCGCCGTTGCGGGTGTCAGTCATTCGATCGATCCAATCGGGAAGGCTTGAAACACAAGATGAAGGCAATCGTGGGCTTTTTCAAGCCCACGGAGCAGCCACATATCGCAGGCTGCAGGGATCAGACCGCCAGTTGGCGCTGGGTCAGAACCTGGTCGATCAAGCCGTACTTGACGGCGTCTTCACCGCTCATGAAGTTATCGCGGTCGGTATCGCGGGCAATCACTTCCATCGGCTGACCGGTATGGTGAGCCAGTACTTTATTCAGACGCTCGCGGATGGTCAGAATCTCACGTGCGTGGATCTCGATATCCGAAGCCTGACCCTGGAAGCCGCCCAGCGGCTGGTGGATCATCATCCGCGAATGCGGCAGGCAGTAACGCTTGCCCGCGGTGCCACCGGTCAACAACAGAGCCCCCATGGAACAGGACTGGCCGATGCAGATGGTCGACACATCCGGCTTGATGAACTGCATGGTGTCGTAAATCGACATACCTGCAGTCACCGAGCCGCCCGGGGAGTTGATGTACAGGTGAATGTCTTTCTCGGGGTTTTCGGCCTCGAGGAACAGCATCTGCGCGACGATCAGGTTGGCCATGTAGTCTTCGACCTGGCCGACCATGAAGATCACCCGCTCCTTGAGGAGTCGGGAATAAATGTCATAGGCGCGCTCGCCGCGAGCGGACTGCTCGATCACCATCGGGACCAGGCCACCGGCGGCCTGAATGTCCGGAGCTTGCATAAAAGGATTGCGGGACATGTTCCAACGATACTCCCTATGTCATGCCTCAAAAGACATAAGCCAGCACGAGGCTGGCTTATGTTTGTGCACTCGAATATATGAAGAAATCAGGCTGCTTGCGGGGCTTCCGCAGGCTTGACAGCTTCTTCGTAGGAGACCGACTTATCGGTCACTTTAGCCTGCTGCAGGACAGTATCTACAACTTGCTCTTCGAGCACAACCGAGCGAACTTCGTTCAACTGCTCGGCGTTCTTGTAGTACCAGGCGACGACCTGCTCCGGCTCCTGGTAGGCCGAGGCCATTTCCTCGATCAGCTCGCGAACGCGGGCCTCATCAGGCTTGAGCTCCTTCTGCTTGACCACTTCGGCCACGATCAGACCCAGAACAACGCGGCGCTTGGCCTGCTCCTGGAAAAGGTCGGCCGGCAGCTGCTCGGGCTTGATGTTGCCGCCAAACTGCTGAACGGCCTGCACGCGCAGACGGTTCACTTCATTGTCGATCAGCGCCTTGGGCACCTCGATCGGGTTGCCAGCGACCAGCCCTTCCATGACCTGATTCTTCACCTTGGTCTTGATGGCCTGACGCAGCTCGCGCTCCATGTTCTTTTTCACTTCAGCACGGAAGCCTTCGACGCCACCTTCCTGCACGCCGAACTGGGCGAAGAACTCGTCATTCAGCTCGGGCAGTTGCGGAGCGGCGACGGCATTCACGGTGACGGTGAACTCGGCAGTCTTGCCGGCCAGGTCGAGGTTCTGATAGTCCTCGGGGAAGGTGGGGTTGATCACGCGCTCTTCGCCGGCCTTGGCGCCAACGAGCGCGTCTTCGAAACCAGGAATCATGCGACCGGAGCCCAGCACCAGCTGAGTGCCCTTGGCCGAACCGCCAGCGAAGGTCTCACCGTCAATCTTGCCGACGAAATCGATGGTCAGCTGGTCGCCGCTCTCGGCAGCGCGCTCGACGTTCTCGAAACGGGTGTTCTGCTTGCGCAGGATTTCCAGCATGTTGTCGACGTCGGCATCGGCGACTTCGGCCTGCAGGCGCTCGATCTCGATGGCCTCGAAACCGGCCACTTCGAACTCGGGGAACACTTCGAAGGTGGCGACGTATTCCAAATCCTTGCCCTTTTCGAACACTTTAGGCTCGACGGACGGCGCGCCGGCCGGGTTCAGCTTCTCGGCAACGACGGCTTCATAGAATGTCGACTGGATCAGATCGCCCAGCGCTTCCTGACGGGCGGCTTCTTCGTAACGCTGACGGATCACGCTCATCGGCACTTTGCCGGGACGGAAACCAGGGATCTTGGCACGGCTGGCGGTCTGTTGCAGACGCTTGTTGACTTCGGTCTCGATGCGCTCGACCGGCACGCCGATGGTCATGCGGCGCTCAAGAGCGGAGGTGCTTTCAACAGAAACTTGCATGGATTTTCCTCGTTGCACAGACATAAGCCGGGCGTTCCGGCCCCAGAATGGGCAAGCATTCTAGTGGCTCGATTGACATAAGTCACCCTGCCCGTCGCGCCGAGCAAAAGCCGAGCCGCGCCAGGCAATCACTACTTACATCAGCCCAGCCGAAAATCGAGGACATATGCTGGCCAACTATCCCTGCACCAGACGCTTCATCCAGTCGAGTAGAACGGTAGGCAGGAGCTCAGGGCGTGGTAACAGTGCATAACGGGTTGCGCCAAATATACGCGGCAGGTAGGCGCTGGCCTGCCGGTCGATGGTCAGGCAGAACGGCGATATACCTTGCAGCACAGCTTCCAGAACCGCCTGGCGGGTGTCCTCGACTCCGTATCGCCCTTCGTAGTCATCGTTGTCGCTAGGCTTTCCATCGGACAACACCAGCAGCAGTCGACGGGCCGCCGGCTGGCACATGAGATTGGCGCTGGCGTGACGGATCGCCGCGCCGCAGCGGGTGTAATGCTCCGGCTCCAACGACGCTATGCGTAGCGCTACCTCCTGGCCATAAGCCTCCTCGAAGGTTTTGATATCGCGGACCACCACCGCCTCCCTGCCCTGCCCTGAGAATGCCTGAATCGCATAGGGCGCACCCAGGCTCTGCAGCGCGATGCTGACCAGCAACAAGGCTTCGCGCTCGACGTCTATCACGCGTCGCCCCTGGGATATCCAGCTGTCCGTCGATCCGCTGACATCGATGAGCAGCAGGATGGCCAGGTTCCGCTCCGCGCAACGCTGCCTGCGGTACAGACGATCGGTCAGCCCGCTGCCAGCCCGCAGATTCGCAACCGCATCCACATAGGCATCCAGGTCCAGCTCATCGCCATCGACCTGACCGCGCAACCAGGCCCGGTGGGTGCGCAGCAATTCGAAGCGGCGGCGAATCCCCTCGAGCAATCCCTGATGGGACTCGAGCGTTTCCGCTACCCAGACTGGATTACCCGGCGGGGCCGTGCGTACCTGCACGAGGGCGTTCTGCTCGCGGTAATGCTGCCTGCGGTAGTCCCATTCGGGATAGGCGATGCCTCGCTGCAGAACCGAAACGCCGGGCGCAAGCGCGATAGCAGAGGCATCCGGAGGATCATCAGCCAGCAACACCTCTTTGGGTCGCCCTGGTGACGCCACCAAACGCGCCTGAGGAAGATCGCCGAGCATTTCACCGAACAGCTCCGCATCCGCATCGTCCCGATCGATGGGCCGCTGCAAGCCCATCGGGTCCTCAGCGTGGGGATGTGGCTCGTCCAGCTGGATCATCAGCGGTCCGCTTTCCTCCGATTCATCCTCATCGGGGCGCGCCTGGCGAATGTCGGGGCGTCGTTCGAGTCGCACGCTCTGCGGCACTGCCTGAGTGGGGTCGAACTGACTCTGAGCGCCGGCGGAGTGTTGATGGTGCGGCGAAGGTGCCAACAGCATGCCGGTCCACCAATCAGCGAAGAGCGGCTCCTGACCGATGCGTTCTCCAGAGGCAGGTTCCAGCCCCCATTCAGCCAACAATCGCACGGCCAGCTCGCACGACGCTTCAGGCGTAGGTGACTGCGGAACACAATCAGCTTCGCCAACCAGCAATGCACGCACGCGAGCCTCCAGAGGGCGTCGTGCCGCACCGAATGCACTCAGCGGTGGACGACGCGCGAATGCGCAGGCCCGCAATGCCCGCACCGATTCAGCAAACCCTGGCATTTCCTCCAGCAGTTCACGCTCGGCCGCTTGGACTTCAAGTATGTGGTACAGCGCCCCGGCAAGTGGCGGGAGGCTGCGCCAGAGGCTCAGTGCACTACCGCGGCGGATGCGCATTGCCTGCTGCAAGGCCATCACTTTGTAGAGATTCGCCGCCAGTGCTCGATCAGGGATATCCAACGAGCGAGGAAGCCAGATGCTTGTGCCATCGGTTGCCGGTACTGCCGCCAATCGCTGCGGCCTGGGCGTGCGGCCGAACCAGTTGCCCAGCAAGGTCGGTCGCGCCGGCGGCTGGGCGATGCGCAGCCGATAGCTGTTGCCGAACACCGCCGACAGCAGCAGTTCCAGACGCTCCGCCACCTCGCTCAGCGATAGACTTGCCGGTGCGTCCGGCGCGGGACTGTAGCGACGCCAGAGGCGCTGGGCGAAGACCGTGGCATGCCGCGCAGCGTCGGTAAGAACCTCCTCGGCTTCGGCCATGGTCTAGATGAAGGTTCCGTCGACCAGATCGCGCATCGCTCCGACCAAGGATTCGTCGTCCGAAAGTGGCGAGACGATTGCCGCCAGGCACGCTTCCCGAACGGGTATGCCATCGACGCAGAGTGCACCCGCGGCGATCAGCAGACGAGTACTCGGCACCTCGGCCAGGCCGCGGTCCCGCAGCGCTCGCAGCCTGCGGGCCAGCGTGACTAGGGCACGCGAAGTCGGTGCGTCGACACCACTCTCGCGCTCGACGATCTTCGCCTCCGCATTTTCGCCCGGGAAATCCAGGTCCATGGCCACGAAGCGCTGGCGGGTGCTCGGTTTGAGATCCTTGAGCATGCGCTGGTAGCCCGGGTTGTAGGAGATCACCAACTGGAAGCCCGGCGCAGCCATCAGCAACTCACCGGTCTTGTCGATTGGCAGCAGGCGCCGGTGATCGGTCAAGGCATGCAGGACGACCACGGTGTCCTGGCGCGCCTCGACGACTTCATCCAGATAGCAGATGGCCCCCTCACGCACGGCGCGGGTGAGAGGGCCATCCTGCCAGACGGTACCGTCATGGCGAATAAGGAAACGCCCGATCAGGTCGCTGGCCGACAGATCATCGTGGCAAGCCACCGTGATCAGTGGCCGGTCCAGTTTCCAGGCCATATGTTCGACGAAGCGGGTCTTGCCACAGCCGGTCGGCCCTTTGAGCATGACTGCCAAGCCACGCGCATGGCAGCGCTCGAACATCGCGACTTCATTGCCGCACGGTACGTAGAACGGCTCCCCCTCACTTGCTTTCGCCAGTGGCGGGTATTCGGGCAACGTCACGTCGGGTGTACCTCCCTCTCTGCAAGCACCGGCTCCGTATCATCTAGGACGAAGCGTGGCGTGTAGCGGAAGAAGTCGTAGATGAACAGGGCAACGCCCACGGTGAACAGCGACGCGGTGGCAATGAGCATCACGAAATGGATCTGAATCTTCAGCTGTGCATCCAGATAGCCCATGCCCATGATTCGCTCCAGATAGACCTGCGCAATGCCTGCGGTGGCAAACGACAGCGTCATGCCGAACATGCCGGTGATTTGCAGCCAGAACGCCCAGTAGCCCAGCGCCGTGCCCTGCTCCCGTCGTCCGGCAGTCAGTGATGGCAAGGCATAGCTGATCATCGCCATGACGATCATTGCGTAGGCACCGTAGAACGCGGCATGGCCGTGCATCGCGGTGATTAGCGTGCCATGGGTCCATTTGTTGACGCTCGGCCAGGTATGAGCCAAGCCCAGTAGCCCGGCACCGAACAGCGAGAACAGTGCACTGCCGATCGTCCAGTGCAACGCCAGCGTATTCGGGTGCGCCAGCCCCGAGCGGCGCATGGCGCCGTAGGCATAGGCGGCCATGCCGACGAGCGCGAGCGGCTCAAGCGCGCTGAAAAACCCGCCAATCGGCAGCCAGTAAGTGGGTACGCCGACCCAGTAATAGTGGTGCGCCGTGCCGAGGATGCCGGCGAGAAACACCAGGCCGACGATCACGTACAGCCATTTCTCCATGACTTCCCGATCCGCACCGGACAAGCGGATCAGCAGGTAGGCCAGGAAGCCGCCCATGATCATCATCCAGACGCCTTCGACCCACAGATGAATCGTCCACCAGCGATAGAAAATGGAAACCGTGTAGTTCTCGTAATGCAGCAACGCCGGCAAGTACAGGAGTGCGGCACTGACAAAGCCGATCATCAACACAGCTTCGGTCGTGGTGAAACGCCCCGCTTTGCGGATCGTCATGCCGATGTTGTAGAGGAAGATCAGCATGCAGATGACGATGACGATCTTGTGCGGCAACGGCTGCTCGAGCAGCTTGTTGCCGGTGCCGTAGCGGAACAGGTAGCCGATGATCGCCGTGACGCCCATCAGCGTCCAAAGCACCAGCTGTACATAGGCCAGCTTGGTGCTATGCAGCTCGGCGCGCGACTCTTCCGGAATCATCCAGTAGGTCGCCCCCATGAAGCCGGTCAGTACCCAGACGATCAGCAGGTTGGTGTGAATCACCTTGGTCACGTCGAAAGGCAGGATATACAACAGCGGGTCCGGCCCGATGTACTTGGTTGCCGAGAGCAGGCCGAACACCAGCTGCAGGCCGAACAACACCATCGCGACCGCGAAGTACCAGTAGGCGACCGATTGGGACTGATAGCGCATCGTAGTTTCCCCTTGAAGCGAACGTGGGTCGGCTTGGCCGTCGTGTCACTTGAGCGTTTCGAGATAGGCCGTCAGCTGATCGATCTGCTCATCCGTCAGGCTGCCGTCGTAACCGGTCGGCATGAACGAGGTGCCGTCTGCCGAATACATCGCGCCGGGAACGATGTGCGCGCTGGGTGACACGATCGACTCGCGGATATATCCGCGCGCATCCTGCGCCTGCCCTTGGTAGTCGGGCGACGCGACGATAGCCGCCGCCCGAGTTGCAACACCGGCGAGCGTGGGGCCAGCCATATCAGCGCCGGGTGCGGTGGAGTGGCAGGCATTGCAGGCAGGCACTGCGCCTCGGAAAACCTGCTCACCCAGCGCGCGCTCGTCATCCCCGGAATCCACCGGCCGGGCACCAGGCGGTAAATCACTGCGCTGCTCGCCGCCTGTCTTCAGTGTGTCTGCGCCCGGCACGAAACTGCCGGTCACCAGGATCGGTCGCGGCGGCCAGCCCTGGTTGTCCACCTTGCTGACCCAGTCGAGAAAGGCGATCAGGTCACTGATTTCGTCTTCGGCCAGGTCCTGTTTCGGCATCAGACGCCGATGGATCTTCTCGTCGTAGAACTTCGAGGGATCGCGCATATAAGCCTTCAGATACGGCTCGCCGCGATGCTGGGTGATCTTCGTCAGATCGGGCGCGTAGTACGCGCCCTCGCCGAACAGCGTGTGGCAGTTGATGCAGTTGTATTTGTGCCAGACATCCATCCCGTGCTTGACCTCCGCCGTGATGCTGTCGGCATTGGTCAGCTTGGGAAACTGCCGGTGGCTATCCACCGTCAGCCCGATGAACACGAGCGTCGCCACACCGGTTGCAGCAATCGCGAAGAGCCTCGCTTGACGGTTGTTCATGGCGTGCCCTCAGACATTGATGCCTGTCCAGTGAATGAGCGTCATCGTGAATGCATAGAGCATCGCGCCGAACATCAGCGCCAGCACGACCACACTCAGGATCTTCAACGGGCCGTAGAGCTTTCGAGCCTGCATGCTTTCTCCTTCGCAGCGTTAGCTGCCGTATAAGCAAACCGCGCTCAGTGCCCGGAGTGCGGATCGATCGGTTCGGGGCTGGAGAAGATCGAGGAATCCGCGTCGCCCTTCACCGTCAGCACACCGCTCAGGCCTTTCTCGGCGCGCGAAAGGGCGTGATCAACGAGGATGTATCTGCCCGGGTAATCCGCGACGAACTCGACCATGGTCGCTCCGCCGGCAGGTACGAGGGTCGTCTGCACATCCGTCAGCGGCGGACTGGTCAGCGAAGCCTGGTCGAAGACCTTGTCGAAGATTTCACCGATCACATGAAAGCTGGAGATCAGGTTGGGGCCACCGACTCCGAAGAAGATGCGCACGCTGTCGCCTGCGTTGACTTCCATCTTGTGGGTCTTGGTCAGCGCATCGGTCGCGCCGTTGAACATCATGTGTTGCGGCGTTTCACCCAGCAGCATGTCCAGCGAGAACTCATGCAGACCGCGCGCGCCCCTGGGGCTGGCGGTGTACAGCTCACCCTGCATTACATAGAACTCGTGATCGACCTTCGGCAGTCCACCCTCCGGCTCGACCAGAATCAGTCCGTACATGCCGTTACTGATGTGCTGAGCAACCATCGGCGTAGCGCAGTGATAGACGTATAGCCCCGGCTGCAATGCCTTGAAGGTGAAGGAGCGTGTTTGCCCCGGTGCCACCTGAGTAACCGCCGCACCACCACCAGGGCCGGTCACGGCGTGCAGATCAATGGAATGGATATGGGCGCTGTCAGGCTCGTTACTGAGATTAAGGGTGACGGTATCGCCCTCGCGTATCCGCACCATGGGGCCGGGCACCGTGCCGCCGAACGTCCAGAATTTGTAGGTACTCCCGTCGGCGAGGCGGCCCTCCTCCTCGGTCGTGCGAAGGTCAAGGGTGATGCTCTTCGGTTCACGGTCACCAACCGGCTCGCCTACCTGGGTTGGATCCTTGGACAAATCCTTGCCTTGTTCGACGACCGCCGCCGGTCCATCGCCCACAATCAGCTTGCCGACCATTCCCGCAGCCTTGTGGCCAGGCAGTGTGCAGTAGTACTCGAACGTCCCGCTTTTGGTCGCACGAAACACGATTCCGGTCGCCGCGCCCTTGCCGGAAATTTCGCTGGACGCAGCGTCGAATTCAGGTATGGCGATATCATGCACTGCGCCGTCGCCATTGATCAGATTGATCTGAACCACCGCACCTTCGGGCACCCGCAATTCGGGATTCACTTCGCCACGCGTCGGGCCGGACTCACTGACATAGACGAGTTTTCCATCTGCGATGTCGGTCCTAAGTGTAATCGTGACATCTGGGCGGTAACTTACATCGCTACTGGATTTCGCTTGCGCCCAAAGGGCACTTGGTAAAACCAGCAACACGAGCAGCAGAACTCTAGAACAATGGCGCATGCCTGGCCCTCTTAACACCGAGTTGATCTCGATCATCAGTTTAGTCACGAGAAAACTATGCGTCGGAGTAAAAAGTTGCGGCGCACCCTATCAATTCAAAAGAAGCTTATTAAAGGCGCAGAATAATTGATCTGGTATTAATCCCAGATAGGGAAAGAATTGATTCGAGTCAAGCTTGGCGCAGGCATGGCAGCCAGCGTATACGGCGCGGAATTAATACCAGCATTGGAATGTACTTGAGTCTTGGCGACGAGGCTGCCGACAGGCGGTCAGAGGTCGTCCTCTACCGTCGATAAAGAGAGCAGACGGATAGATACCGGGCTACAATCGTCAACCATTTTTAATGGGATAGCGCTAGTCCATAACCAACCGAACGCCTGCTGAGATATCAAAAACTTTTCTGTAGGTGTTCAACTGCGCGACAAGAACAATACGCACGTAACCGCTAATCTAATTTCATTGAAAATGAGCCGCTATTTATAAGCTCCCGCTTCTCTCTCTTTAAGGCGAATGAGCTCGTTTTGACAGGCGCTCCTACAGCCCTGCTATTACGGCTAACAGGCGTGATTTCGCTACATTTGCGCGCCAGAGGTTTGGGCGATAACGTTATGCCACCTTTCCTGACCATTCTGATCATGACCAAGCCCCGCTCCTGTCCGGCCCTGCAGCTGGACAATCAACTCTGCTTCGCTTTGCATTCGACCTCGTTGCTGATGACCAAGGTCTACAAGCCGATGCTTCGACGGGTCGGCCTAACCTATCCGCAGTACCTGGCGATGTTGGTGTTATGGGAAGGCGATGGCATCACCGTAGGTGACATCAGCGCGCGCCTGCTGACCGATCCGGGCTCGCTCACACCGCTACTGAAACGGCTTGAGGCTGAAGGCTTCATCACTCGCACTCGCCGCAGCGATGACGAACGGGTAGTGGAACTGCGCCTGACCGAGCAGGGTCGAGCATTACAGGCTGAAGCCGAATGCTTTCCGGCCAGTATCCTCAGCGCCAGCGGGCAGACCGCGGAAACGGTGGCAGCGCTAAAGACGCAAATCATCGCCCTGCGCACCGCACTGCAAAAACTCGCCTAATCCCTCCTAGCGGCCCGACGATGCTCGCTGCTGTGCCAGCGGCGGAATGGCCGAAGGGCGAAAAACCTTGCGCGCAAAGTAAATCCTGACTACCTTCCTCACGGCATTTAGTTAGCGCGCAAAATAAATTCCATTACGCTAAGGAGAAAATCATGCAACCCATTCAGCCTCTCTACATAGCAACCGTTGCGGCCACCGGAGGGCGCGATGGGCGAGCCGTTTCGTCGGACGGCAACCTTGACGTCAAGTTGAGCACTCCTCGCGAGCTGGGCGGTCAGGGAGGCGACGCAACGAACCCGGAACAGCTGTTTGCGGCCGGGTATTCGGCGTGCTTCATTGGCGCCCTGAAGTTCGTCGCTGGCCAGCAGAAGCAAACGTTGCCGGCCGACACCGCGGTTACCGCCAACGTCGGTATCGGCCAGATCCCTGGCGGGTTTGGCCTCGAGGTCGAGCTGCAGATCAGCCTGCCAGGCCTTGACCGGGAGCTGGCCCAAAGCCTGATCGACGCTGCACATCAGGTTTGCCCGTACTCCAATGCAACTCGCGGGAACATCGACGTCCGCCTGGTTCTGAGCTGACACGCTGAGAACCTGATCGTCTTCTATAACCAGCACATCAGCCAGGTATCCGCCCATTGCCACTCCCTGTTGGGTGGATGCACCCATCGCTTAAAGATAACAATTCTCATCAAGTTTAAGCGAAAGCAGTGATTGGCGAGAAGGCGGAATCGGTCCCTATGGAGCAAGCCGGTATCAGGCGCGGAAAAAAAGCACCGTCATCACGGCACCTGTGATGATCACGACCGCCCGAACGAAGCTCGAAGGGAGCCGGCGACCGACGCGTGCCATGACATAGCCGCCGACAGTCGCCGCCAGCATCATCACCAGCGCTTCGCGCCATAGGATCGCACCGCCGAATGCATATACAGACACGGCGATCGCGGTCAGTACAGACGAAACCAGATTCTTGAGCCCCTGCATCGAGTTGATGTCTCGATGGCCGAGCAAGCTGAATGCAGCGAGTAGCACGATGCCCAGACCGCCATTGAAGTAGCCGCCGTATAGGCTGACAACAGCCAGAGTGAAACCCTGCACCAGTGCATTCGCCTCATTTTCGGTCGAATCGCGCTTGAACCTGCGCAATAACCAGGGCCCGAAGGCGAACAGCAGCGTCGCGATAAGCAATAGCCAAGGCACGATCGCACGGAATACGTCATCGGGCGTGGTCAGCAGCAACCCCGCCCCTACTGCACCGCCGCCGAGGCTGATGGCAACGAGCGTCCCCATCGACAGCGTTGCTGGCGGGCGCAGGTCCTCTCGATAGCCCCAGGTACTTGCAAAATAGCCAAGTAGAAGCGCGAGCGTGCCTGAGGCATTGGCCACCACAGCAGGCACGCCGGCATAAACCAATGCCGGGAACGTGAAAAAACTACCGCCACCGGCAATGGCGTTCAGCCCGCCGCCAAGAAAAGCGGCAACCAGCAGAATTGCCCACGTCGTGATCGAGTGATCCATGAAAGTTCTACTCCCTTGTGTCCGCGTTTCGAGAATCGGTTCCCAGCGTACTGGCCAGCGTTTCGAGCGCCGGAGTCAGTAGCTCGCTGGCCGCTATGGCAGCCTGCTCGGGACAACCGCGGGCTATGGCGTCATAGACAGCTGCGTGTGCTGCATAGGAGGGTTCCGGGAGCTGCTGCTCGCGCTCCGTTTTGGCAATGGTGTTCTGCAGACCCGCCCAGAAGAACTGATACATTTCCAGCAGCGTGGTGTTGTGGCTGGCGCAGACGATGCTCAGATGAAAATCGGCATCTCGTTCGACGAACGCTTCAAGTGAGGCGTTATCGGTCCAGGTCCCTCGCGCTCCGAGAGCGTCACGTATCGTTTGCAGGTCCTCATCCGTGCGCCGCGACGCTGCCAGACGCGCAGCTTCGACCTCCAGCGCGCGTCGGACTTCGAGCTGGTCATGCAGCGCGGCGTGATCTAGGCGCTGGAGTAATCCAGACGGGTCTCGACTGGAGAGCACGAACGTCCCCGCACCCTGGCGGACCTCCAGCACCCCGGTATGAACCAGCGCTCGCACTGCCTCTCTGACGGTATTTCTGCCAACACCTAAAGAGTTGCTGAGCTGGCTTTCGGTAGGAATTCGCATACCCGGCGTCCATTCGCCAGCATTGATCTGCGACCGCATTTGCTCAATTACCCGTTCTACAAGTGACGAGCGCGAGGTGTACTGCAGCGACATATGATCACCTTCAAATTCATCCCATGTTTCAATCATAGGATGAATTTCATCCGGTACACAATTGGATGCTTCAATCGATCATTTCCTTGTCAGCCGCAGGTAGCTCGACTGCTGCTGTGAGCCGCGGCAGACAAGCGTGTTGCCCGGAGCGCAGCGAGCGCGCTGTGGTGACTAGCAAACTTGCGAATGCGGCGAGCAGTTATCCTCGCGTTGTTGCATAGCCTGGGACAGGCAAAAGGGCTATGCGCAAGGCTTCCCGACAGAGCCGTGCTCAGGCAGAAGCCAGCCTCGCGTACCTGCTAGCAAAGCTTGGTAAGCTGGCCGCGTTTTACTGTCATTTGGGGGTTCCGTGTTTTCGCTCAAGCGCAAAGGTGATTTCCGCCTGCAGCTGACCCGCACGCTGAAGCAGCCTGGACGGCACAAGATCGAGCTGTATCTGTTCACCCCGCACGAGAGCAACCTGTCGGTGCGGATTCCACGCTGACTCGGACACCCATTCCACGCACATCCGGACAGTGATTCCACGCTGATCCGGACACTCATTCCACGAGCATCCGGACACCGATTCCACGGCCATCCGGACACTTTCCAGGCAGGCAGCTACGCAGGATTTATTCACTACCATCGACCTCTTTTTCGAAGCAGAGAGGTCGTCGTGGAGCGTTTGTCCATGCGTAAAATCCGAGAGGTGTTGCGCCTCAAGTTCGACTGCGGCCTGTCCGTGCGCAAGATCGCCCGCAGCCTGGGTACTGGCCACAGCAGTGCCGGTGATTACCTCTGTCGTTTTGCCGCCAGCGGTCTCAGTTGGCCCTGTTCGTTGTCCGATGCCGAGTTGGAGCAGCAACTGTTCCCGCGGGCCCCGGCGGTTGACAGCGAGAAGCGGCCTTTACCCGATTGGGCATGGGTGCATGCCGAACTGCGCCGCCCCGGCGTAACCCTGGCGCTGCTCTGGCAGGAGTACCGCCTGAGCCAGTCTCAGGGCTTTCAGTACAGCTGGTTCTGTGAGCATTACCGAGCCTGGCAGGGCAAGTTGGACGTGGTGATGCGTCAGGAGCACCGCGTCGGCGAGAAGCTGTTCGTCGACTATGCCGGCCAGACGGTGCCGGTGATCGACCGGCACAGCGGCGAGATCCGCCAGGCGCAGGTGTTCGTCGCGGTGCTCGGCGCCTCCAGCTACACCTTCGCCGAAGCCACCTGGTCGCAGCAGCTGCCGGACTGGC
>NZ_JACXXG010000044.1 GCF_014764705.1 Stutzerimonas kunmingensis | reverse complement strand
GTGGTGCTGAAACCTGTCAAAAAGGCCTGAAGTCAGGCCTTGTGTGGACTCCGTTAGGCCAAAGCGCTTGAAAAAGCGCCAAACCGGACGGGTTGGGGCAGTTGAAGCCGAGTTTTTCAACGGCCTGCTAGTGGCAACAATGATTCACGAGAAACACAGCTACGCCGACCCGCAGCCGAAAAAGCTCAAGCATTGAGGGACGCTGCAAGCTCAAGCTGCAAGCTGCAAGCTGCAAGAAGTGGTCAGCGTGCGGTTTGTAGCTTGCAGTCGGAAGACCCCGACTTCTACTCGGCGGGTTGCACCCGCCCAACCCCGCGAAACACTTTCAACCCCACCAGCCAGGGTCGACCAGCGTAGGGCGGTGCGACCTGACCAAACCAGCGCGGCGGGCTTGCACCCCCCGCGCCTAGCGTACATGCCTACCCTGCCGAAAACACCTTCAACCCCACCACCCCGGCGACGATCAACCCGAGACAGATGACCCGGGCGGCGTTGGCCGGTTCGTCGAAGAAGGCGATGCCCCAGAGCGCGGTGCCCACCGCGCCCATGCCGACCCATACCGCGTAGGCCGTGCCGATCGGCAGCGAGCGCGCGGCCATCGATAGCAGCCAGAGGCTCAGGCTGATGAAGAACACGCAGTACAGCGTCGGCCACAGCCGGGTGAAACCATCGGTCCTGGGAATCACCGCGGCGTAGCAGATCTCGCTCAGCCCGGCGAGGATCAGCAGTCCCCAGCCACCACTCAAGGCACTCATCATCGGTCAGCTCCGGAAGTTTGCAGATCACATGGCAAAACGGGCGCGCATTGCTGCGCGCCCGTTTGCGTTGGTGGCCAAGGTTCAGCCTTTGGCGGTGCGCTTCTTCTTCTCCGGATCGTCGAACGGCAGGGTGTGGGCGATGGCGCGGGCCGTGAGGCTGCCACGCACCTCAAGCGGCGCGCCCTGTTCGGCGTAGGGCACGTCAAGGCGGGCGATGGCCATCGACCTGTTGCTCAGCTTCGAGTACATGGCGCAGGTGATCACGCCCACCTGCCGCCCCTCGGCCCAGAGGGTGTCGCCTTCCGCTGCCGGACGGTCGCTCTCCAGCAGCACGCCGAAGATTTTGAAGCGCTCGCGCCCCTTGAGCCGCGCATGCTCGGCGCCGCCGCGGAACTCGCCCTTGGTCGGTGACACGGTGAAGTCCAGGCCCAGCTCCCAGAGGGTGTCGCCGGCCGGTTGGTCGGCGAAGGGGTACTTCTCCGAATTGTCGTAGGGGAAGAACAGCAGGTAGCTCTCCACCCGCAACCAGTCGAGGGCGGTGAAGGCGCAGGGAATGATGCCCAGCGTCCTGCCCTTCTCCAGGATGCTGTCCCAGAGCAACGGCGCATCGGCGGCCTTGCAGAAGATCTCGTAGCCGCGCTCGCCGGTATAGCCGGTGCGCGAAATCATCACCGAGCAGCCGAACAGCCGCGTCTGCAGATGGTGGAAGTACGGCAGTTCGCGAATCCCCGGCACGTGCTCGGCGAGAAAATCCACCGCCAGCGGCCCCTGCAGCGACAGATCGTGCAGGTCGTCATCGAACAGTACCGCGACCTGGCGCCCCTGCGCGGAACGCACCAGCATCTCGTGGCCGCTGCCGGCGCCATGCACCACCATGAAGGCATTGGGGCCGGTGCGGTAGATCACGCAGTCGTCGACGAACTTGCCGGCCTCGTTGAGCATGGTCGCGTAGGCCGACTTGCCCGGGTAGATCTTCGAGATGTCGCGGCTGGTGGCGTACTCCAGCAGCGACTCGGCATGCGGGCCGACGTAGTGCACCTTCTTCAGCCCAGATACGTCCATCAGCCCGGCCCGCGTCCGGATCGCCTCGTGGGCCTCGCTCAACGAGGTCGCGCCATAGGTCCAGGCGGTGCCCATGCCGTTCCAGTCTTCCAGCGCCGAGCCGAGGGCACGGTGGCGATGCGCGAGGGCTGAAATGCGCCAGGAATTTGCCATGTCTTTTCTCCAGTGGTTAGGCCTGCGCTCAGGCCTGAATGAAAACGTCGGTCAGGCGGCGCAGGCCTGCGGGTCGAACTGGCGCAGCCAGTCCACCACCGTCTGCCGGTAGAGCGTCAGCCCCTTGTAGTCGGCGATCGCCTCCGGCAGGTCGCGCAGCACGCGGTGGAGGCGGCAGGCCCAGGCCGGGTTGCTGGCCAGCTCCTCGAGGCTGATCAGGTAGGTACGGATGCCGAACAGCAGCGCATTGCTGCGCGGCAGCCGCGGCATGAACTGCAGCTCCACCCGTAGATGCACCATTCGGGCGACGTTTTCGGCGGTGACCTGGGCGCGCTCGGCGCCCCATTCGTGGAAGGTTTCCGAGGAGGTATCCAGGCGCGGGTTAACCGTCATGGTCCAGTTCAGGCGACGCACCGGATGGTCGACCTGAATGTTCAGCAGGTATTTCAGCGCCCGCTCGAACACGCCCAGCTGATGCGCCATCGGCACCGGCGAATGCCATTGGGTGAAATTCATGCCGGCGTCGAACTTGATCGACCAGTCCGCCGGGCAGGTGACCATCCCGGCATCCATCCAGAGGTTGCCGTCGCGCTGGTCGAGCAGCGCGAAATCGCCCTGCACTTGGCGGGTGATGTACTCCAGCGGCTCGCAGGGCAGCGTGTCCGGATCGCCAAAGACGAAGCTCTGGCGCAGGTCCAGCGCATGGTTGCTCCAAGTCCAGTGGTTGCCGTCGCGCTCGAGCTCGAACCACTGCGGGTAGTCGGCGGCCAGGTGGGTCATCAGCATCTCAAGGGTGTCCCAGGCCGCCTGCTGCATGTGCGGCATGACCAGGCAGCGATCTGGATCGCGCTCGAGCACCCGCGCCCGTTCGGCCATCTCGGAGCGGTAATGCTCGTCGATATCGAACCAGTGTTCGAACACCGAACCCGGTTCGCGCGGCGTCGCCGGCTCGATGTTCACCGAATACATGTAGCTGTCCTCGGGGAAGGGAAACGGGAAGCGCGCGATGGCCTCGGGGCTGTTGCGGAAGGTGAAGTCGTCGCGATAGGTCTCGACGGGTTTCAGGGTCACAGGCATGGCGGGCTCCTAGAGATCGAGCGTCAGCGCGCTGCCGCAACGGCCGCGCGAAACACAGGGCATGAGGCGGGTGGCTTGTTCGCTGGCGGAGAGGAAATGGTCGCGATGCACCACCTCGCCAGCCACATAGGGCGTTGCGCAGAGGCCGCAGACGCCGCCCCGGCACAGGCTGGGGACTTCCACGCCGTGGGCCTCCAGGGTTTCCAGCAGGCTGGCCTCGGCCGACACCTGCAACTGGCGGCCGCTGCGCTGCAAGGTGGCGACAAAGGGCTCGCCCGGCTCCGCGGTGGCGAAGGCCTCCCAGTGCACGCGACTCTGCGGCCAGCCCAGCGCCGCGGCCTGTTCGCGCACCTCGTCGAGCAGGCGCTGCGGCCCGCAGACATAGACATGAGTGCCGAGCGGCTGGGCGCGTAGCAGCGCGGCGACGTCCAGGCGCTGGCGCTGCGTTGCGTCGTAGCCGTGCAGGCGCTCACCCAGTTGGCCACGCAGCTCGTCCCGGTAGGCGTCGGTCAACCCGGCGCGAAAGGCGTAATGCAGCTCGAAGCTGGCGCCCTGGGCTTGCAGGTCGGCGCTGTAGGCCATGAACGGGGTGATGCCGATGCCCCCGGCGATCAGCAGGTGATGGCGCGCCAGCTTGCTCGGCGCGAACAGGTTGGCCGGCGGCGACAGCTGCAGCTCATCACCCTCAGCGACCTTCTCGTGCAGGTAGCGCGACCCACCACGCGACCGCTCGGCGAGCCGCACGGCGATGCGGTACTGGCGGCAATCGGCCGGGTCACCGAGCAGGGAGTACGCATTCTTCAGCGGGCGCCGCGCGTCAGGCATGTGCACCAGCACATGGCTACCGGGCGAAAAGCCCGGCAGCCTGCCGTGCACGGGCTCGAAGGTGAATTCCCGCACCAGCGGCGTCAGCTGGCGAATCCGCGCGACGCGGACAGCTATCGCTGCGCTCATGGCCGGCCCTCCCCATGTGGCCGCTGCGCATCGAGGCAGACGCCCATGTAGGCACCGAGCCGGCGGGAGAAGTGCTCGCGCACCATCAGATGCACACCGCAGCCGCTGCAGATCACCGTAGTTTCCGTTCCGATGCACTGCTGCGTGGCGCAGTGCACGCAATACAGCTCGCGGGCGCTACCCACCTTGACCCGCTCGATCTCTTCATCCAGCAGGCCGCTCTCGCGTGCCAGGCGGCTGACCTGCCAGAGAAAGCTCTCGTCACCGCAGATATACAGGCGGGTGCCGACGGGCGCTGATGACAACAGGATCAGTAGGCGCACTTCGAGTAGCGCGAACGCACCACAACTGACCTGCTGGCCGGTCCACGCCGCCTCGCCGTGCAGGCTAGCCAGCTCCAGTGGCTGGCCGTCGGCGCTCAGCTGCTCATGCAGACGCGCCGCTTCCGCCAGACTGGCGTTCTGGATCACCAGCAATCGCCTCCCCGCACCCAATAGCGATGGCAGCGCCGGGTAGGCCGGTTTGCTGTACATCGCGACTGCCTCTTCGACACTCATCTCTCAAGCTCCCCTGTGTCTGCGAAGGCGGACGCCAAAGGCTATCGCACCCTCATAAATTTACTATCGAGAACATTTTCTTCTCACAGGGAAAGCACATTGCATGCCACGATTTTTCAAGTTGCTGATGTGGAAGGAGTTACTGGCGGAACAGTGCGCTGTAAGTGGCGACCGACAGGCTGTTCTGCATTTTTACTGCACAAGGTTCGGGCGGCGTGGATCGGAAGGGGGCACTCCTCGCCTGCCCATATGGCGCCCGCCACGCCGCGCAGCCCGCACCGTCACGAGGCACGCGGCCGATGTCCTGTGCGCCCTTTGGCGTCACCCTTCGCGCCAGTGCGCTCCAGAAAAGTGCAGGACCATGCCAGGCGTGCCACGGAGGCTGGCTCCAAGCCCTGAAAAAATTAGCTAAGCCGCTGAAAACAGACGCATTTCTCGAAGTGGCAAGGGATATGCAAAGCCCGTTCAGCTTGCTTCCGAGCTGTTGCCGACTTACCCGCCGGGCTACTGAATTTCCGGCGCCACCATTAGGGAATACCACCATGCTCAAGAAACTGACTCTCGCCACCGCTGCCGCCAGCGCCGTGACCGCCAGCAGCTTCGCCGTCGCCGAAACCCTCTCCAGCCCTGTTGGCGACTTCGACGTCAGCATGAACGTCGGCCTGACCTCGGACTACATCTTCCGTGGCATTTCGCAGACCCAGGGCAACGGCGCGATCCAGGGCGGTCTGGACGTGGCCCATGAAAATGGCCTGTACATTGGCACCTGGGCTTCCAACGTCGACTTCGGCGGTGACGCTTCGGTGGAGTTCGACTACTACCTGGGCTTTGGCAACGACATCACCGAGAACATTTCCTACGACCTGGGCTGGATCAAGTACGACTACCCAGGCGAGAGCGCGCTGAACTTGAGCGAGTACTACGGCAGCCTGAGCGCCTACGGCCTCACGGTCGGTGCGGCCTATTCCGATGACTTCGGCGGCAGCGACACCACCCTCTACTCCTACGTCTACTATGAGTACGCCCTGCCCTACGACGTCGGCCTGGCCCTGCAGTACGGCAAGTACGATTTCAAGGACGCCACCTTCGGCAACGACGATTCCTACAACGACTGGTCCATCGGCCTGAGCAAGACGCTGGTCGGCCTCGACTTCGGCCTGACCTACAGCGACACCAGCCTGAGCGGCAGCGAATGCGCAGGCTTCGTCGGCAAGGACGACTACTGCGACGCGACCTTAGTGGTCTCGGTTTCCAAGACCCTGTAAGCGGGACTGCGGTAGAAAAAGGGGGGCGCCGAATCGGCGCCCCCCTTTTTTGTTCGCGCCTCGCGGCTCCCAGCCTCCGCCTGCGATTGGAGCCGTCTCGTCGGCGACCGGGCTACCGTTGCGCCGCGCCTGGTACTGATCGTGGCGGAAACCCGCGCCGTGCGCGCTTCACTCCGCAGCGGCTCCGTCCATGGGCTACGAAACCGCCAAAGCGCAACGCCGGGCAGAACCCGGCGTTGCGTACCCCCTAGTGGTTGTAGGCCGTCTCGTTGTGCTCGGCGAGGTCCAGGCCTATGTCCTCGGCCTGTTCGTCGACGCGCAGACCGACCAGCTTGTCGACCAGCTTGAGCAGCACCCAACTGACGGCGAAGCAGTAGACGAAGGTGAACAGCACGCTCTTTAGCTGTGCCCAGACTTGCGGAATGATCTCTCTGCCTTCGACGTAGCCGCCCAGCTCCGGCACGCAGAACACGCCGGTGAGGATGGCGCCGACCACGCCGCCGACGCCGTGCAGGCCGAACACATCCAGGCTGTCGTCATAGCCTAGGCGCTGCTTGAGCGAGGTGACTGCGAGGTAGCACAGCACGCCGCTGAGCAGGCCGATGGCCAGCGCACCGCCCGGCCCGACGTAGGCGCAGGCAGGTGTGATGCCGACCAGCCCGGCGATGGCGCCGGACGCCAGGCCCAGGGCACTCGGGCGGCCGGTCTTCAGCAGTTCGACGAGCATCCAGCCGACGATGCCGGCACAGGCGCCCAACTGGGTGTTGAGCATGGTGATGCCGGAGATACCGCCAACCCCGGCCGCGGAGCCGACGTTGAAGCCGAACCAGCCGACCCACAGCAGCGCCGCGCCGGTCATCGCCAGCGGCAGGTTGTGCGGACGGATCTCGTGCGGATAGCCCTTGCGCTTGCCGAGCAGCAGGCAGGCGGCCAGCGCCGCGACGCCGGCGTTGATGTGCACTGCGGTGCCGCCGGCGAAATCGAGGACGCCCCAGTTGTGCATCAGCGCGCCCGGACCGCCCCAGACCATGTGGGCCATCGGCGCGTAGACGAAGGTGAACCACAGCGCCATGAACAGCAGCGCGGCGACGAATTTCATGCGCTCGGCGAAGGCACCGGCGATCAGCGCCGGGGTGATGATGGCAAAGGTCATCTGGAAGGTGATGAACACCCCTTCCGGCATCCCCAGCACCAGGCTGTCGCCATTCAGGCCCGCCAGCATGGCCCGATCGAGGCCGCCGACGAAGCTGTTGAAGCTGAATTCACCCTCGACCATGCCGCTGGTGTCGATCACCAGGCTGTAGCCGTAGAGCACCCAGAGCACGCCGATCACGCCGGCGATGGCGAAGCACTGCGAGAACAGCGAAAGCATGTTCTTGGCGCGCACCAGGCCGCCGTAGAACAGGGCGAGGCCCGGCAGGCACATGCACAGCACCAGCAGCGTGGCGGTCATCATCCAGGCGGTGACGCCGGTATCCAGCGTCGCCTCCTCGGCCAGCGCCAGTGGCGCGAAGGCCATCAGCAGCAGCGGCAGGGCCGCGCGCAGGCGCCGCAGCAGCGGCGAAGCGGGTGCGAGCGAAGCGTGAAGTGTGGTCGTCATGGTGTAGCTCCTCAAACGTCATCGGAATTCGTGAACATCCTGTCGTGCGATGCCCAATCACGGCGGGATAGAACCGTGCAGAGGCGCCGCTACGCGGCCGGCGCCTCCTTGCCGGTCAGAACTGCTGGCCCGGTATCCAGTGGGTCCCGGCCAGCGGCACCCGCGCCATGGCGGCCGATTCCACGGTCAGCGCCACCAGGTCCTCGGGGTCGAGGTTGTGCAGGTGCGACTTGCCACAGGCGCGGGCCATGGTCTGCGCTTCCAGCACCAGCACGCGCAGGTAGTTGGCCAGCCGGCGGCCGCCCTCCACCGGGTCGAGGCGCTTGGAGAGCTCCGGGTCCTGGGTGGTGATGCCGGCCGGGTCGCGGCCGTTCTGCCAGTCGTCGTAGAAGCCGGCGGCCGAGCCGATCTTCTTCAGTTCGTCGTCCAGGCGTGGGTGGTTGTCGCCCAGGGCGATCAGCGCGGCGGTGCCGATGGCCACCGCGTCGGCACCCAGCGCCATGGCCTTGGCCACGTCGGCGCCGGTGCGGATGCCGCCGGAGACGATCAGCTGCACCTTGCGATGCATGTCCATCTCCTGCAGCGCCTGCACCGCCTGCGGGATGGCGCAGAGGATGGGGATGCCGACGTGCTCGATGAACACTTCCTGGGTCGCCGCGGTGCCGCCCTGCATGCCGTCGAGCACGATCACGTCGGCGCCGGCCTTCACCGCCAGCTTGACGTCGTAGTACGGGCGGCTGGCGCCGATCTTCACGTAGATGGGTTTTTCCCAATCGGTGATCTCGCGGATCTCGGCGATCTTGATCGCCAGGTCATCCGGGCCGGTCCAGTCCGGGTGGCGGCAGGCGCTGCGCTGGTCGACGCCGATCGGCAGTGTGCGCATGCCGGCGACGCGCTCGGTCACCTTCATGCCCAGCAGCATGCCGCCGCCGCCCGGCTTGGCGCCCTGCCCCAGCACGATCTCGATGGCATCGGCCTTGCGCAGGTCGTCCGGGTTCATGCCGTAGCGCGACGGCAGGTACTGGTAGACTAGGTGCTGCGACTGGCCGCGCTCTTCCGGGGTCATGCCGCCGTCGCCGGTAGTGGTGCTGGTGCCGGCGATGCTGGCGCCGCGACCGAGGGCTTCCTTGGCCTGCGCCGACAGTGCGCCGAAGCTCATGCCGGCGATGGTGACCGGGATCTTCAGGTGGATCGGCTTCTTGGCGAAGCGGGTGCCGAGCACCACGTCGGTGCCGCACTTCTCGCGGTAGCCTTCCAGCGGGTAGCGCGACATGGAGGCGCCGAGCAGCAGCAGGTCGTCGAAGTGCGGGACCTTGCGCTTGGTGCCGCCGCCGCGGATGTCATAGATGCCGGTTTCCGCGGCGCGCTGGATTTCCTGGATGGTCAGGCGATCGAAGGTGGCGGACTCGCGCAGCACCGGGGGGAATTTCTCGCTCATGGATGTACTCCTTGGCAGGAAGAGGCAGGCGTCAGCTGCACCGCCGCTTCCGGCGAAACGGGGGTCAGTAGGCCGAGGCGTTGTCGACCTTGAAGTTGTAGAGCTGGCGTGCCGAGCCGTAGCGCTTGAAGGCCTTGGGGTCTTCCTTGAAGCCGGCGCGGTTGAGCAGCTCCTGCAGTTCTTCCAGGTGCTCGGCGCGCATCGGCTTCTCGATGCAATCCGAGCCCAGCGACTTCACCGAGCCCTTCACGTAGATGCGCGTCTCGTAGAGCGAATCGCCCAGCGCGTCGCCGGCATCGCCGCAGACCACCAGCCGGCCTGCCTGGCCCATGAAGCAGCTCATGTGGCCGATGCTGCCGCCGACGACGATGTCGATGCCCTTCATGGAGATGCCGCAGCGCGCGCCGGCATCGCCCTCGATCACCAGCAGGCCGCCGTGGGCGGTGGCGCCGGCAGCCTGGGAGGCGCTGCCCTTCACGCGTACAGCACCGGACATCATGTTTTCCGCCACGCCGACGCCGACGTTGCCATGCACGGTGACGGTGGCCTTCTGGTTCATGCCGGCGCAGTAGTAGCCGGCATGCCCCTGGATATCGATGGACAGGGCGGCATTCACGCCGACGGCCAGGTTGTGCTTGCCATCCGGGTGGGTGACCACCCATTCGCGGTCGTCCAGTTGGCTGACTTGCTCATGCAGGGCCTGATTGAGATCGCGCACGGCGGATACGGACAAATCGATGGTTTTCATGGGTTTCAAACTCCGAGGGTCGGGAGTCGTACACAGCCTTCCGTTGCACTTGCAGTGCACATGGCGGGCTGTGGGCGAGCTCGCTTCATGCGCGTTCCCAGATGTACAGGGTGGCCGGCTCCGGCTCCCAGACCCGGGCCTTGTCGATACCGGGCAGACTGGCCAGGGCCTGGTACTCCGAGGCCATGGCCACGTAGTCGTCGGTCTCGGCGAGGATGGCCGGCTTGCAGGCGATGGGGTCGCGGATCACCGCGAAACCGTTGCGGGTGCCGATGGCAAAGGTGAAGAAGCCGTCCAGCTCCTCGAGGGCGTGGTCGAGCGCCTGCTGCAGGCTGTCGCCCTGTTGCAGGCGCCAGGTCAGGTAACCGGCGGCGACCTCGGTATCGTTTTCCGTCTCGAATTCGATGCCGTGGCGGCGCAGTTCCTGGCGCAGGCGGAAGTGGTTGGACAGCGAGCCGTTGTGCACCAGGCAGAGGTCGTCGCCGGTGGTGAAGGGATGGCTGCCTTCCATGGTCACCGCGCTTTCGGTGGCCATGCGGGAGTGCCCGATGATGTGGCTGCCCTTCATCTTCGCCAGGCCGAAGCGTTCGGCGATTTCGCGCGGCAGGCCCATGCCCTTGAGGATCTCGATGCTCTGGCCGGCGCTCATGATGCGCACGCCAGGCGCCAGCTCCCTGAGCGCCGCGCGCACCGCCGATTCCTCCGCGGCGACCTTGAGCACCGCCGCGCTGGCATTGGTGAACCAGTCCAGCGAACAACCCAGGCGCCCTTCCAGCGCGCCCATCAGGCTTTTCCAGTCAAGGCTGGCGTCATTGCTCTGCAGGGTCAGCTTGACCCAGCCCTCCCTGACTTCATCGCCGTAGATGGCAAAGCCTGCGCTGTCCGGACCGCGATCGGTCATCGCCAGCAGCATCGGCTCGAACAGCGCACCGAGCTGGGATTCCAGCGCCGGGTTCTTCAAATAGAGCCCCACGATTCCACACATATAGATGTCCTCACTGCATTCGGGAGGCTGGAGGGTCGAGATCGGCTGCCGCAGACATGCTTCGTCCGGCGTCACCTTCCCCGGCATCCAGCGGCTTTCAGAAAAATTCGGTGTAGCGCTGGATTTCCCAGTCCGAGACGTGCCGGCTGTATTCCACCCACTCCATGCGCTTGAGCTTGAGGAATTCGTCGACGATCTCCGCGCCCAGCACCTCGCGGAACAACGGGTCGGCCTGGAGCGCGTCGCAGGCTTCTTTCAGCGACTGCGGCAGGGTCTGGATGCCGCGCGCGGCGATCCTTTCCAGCCCCAGGTCGTAGAGGTTCTCGTTGCAGGGCGCGCCGGGGTCGAGCTGGCGATCGATGCCATCCAGGCCGGCAGCGATGATCGCGGCCGTGACCAGGTAGGGATTGCAGCCGGCATCCGGCAGCCGGAACTCGATGCGCCCGTAGGGAATGCGCACCATCGCCGAGCGATTGTTGGCACCGTAGGCGACGAACGCCGGCGCCCAGGTCGCACCGGACAGCGAGCGCCCCACCACCAGGCGCTTGTAGGAGTTCACCGTCGGCGCGGCGAAGGCGCAGAGCGCCGGCGCGTGGGCGAGCAGGCCCGCGGCGAAGTGGTAGGCGAGCTTCGACAGGCCCATGCCGCTCGGGTCGCTGGCGTCGTGAAAAAGGTTCTTGTTGCTGGCGCTGCCTATCGACAGGTGGAAGTGCATGCCATTACCGGCACGCTTGGGGTCCGGCTTGGGCATGAAGGAGCAGATCATGCCCAGTTCGTTGGCGATCTCGCCGGCGGCCATGCGGAAGAAGGTGAAGCGGTCCGCCGAGGTCATGGCGTCGCTGTAGGTGTAGTTGATCTCGAACTGGCCGTTGGCGTCCTCGTGGTCGATCTGGTAGATCTCGAAATCCACCGCCTGCAGCGCCTCGGTCAGGCGTTCGAGGAAGACCCGCGAGCGCGACAGGCCCTTGTAGTCGTAGCAGGGCTTGTCCAGGTTATCGCTGGCGTCCACCAGCTGCAGATGGCCCTCGCCATCACGGCGGAACAGGCTGAACTCGGGCTCGAGCCCGGTATTGAGGGTCCAGCCGCGCTCGCTGAGCCGGCGCACCTGCTGCTGCAGCACGTAGCGGCTGTCGTACGGCCAGGGCTTGCCATCCACATGACCGATGCACAGCACGCGGCCGTAACCCGGTTGCCAGGGTACCGGCGTCAGGGTCTGCAAGTCGCCGCGCGCCATGAAGTCCGGTCCGTGGGGCTCCATGCCCATGCCGCAGATGGCGAAACCGGCGAAGCCGGCGCCGACTTCGGCGACCGATTCCAGGCCACACACCGGTACGGACTTCGTCTTGGCCGAACCGTGGATATCGACAAACTGAGCCAGCACATACCTGATGCCGTGCTGATCGATGATTCGTTGGGTTTCACTGGGCAACATCGTCGTTCGCTCCTTGGTATCGCCAACATATTCCGGAAGAGAATTTTTATTTCGCTAAAGGAAATGCAAGCCGCTTGCCAAGATTCGCCTGCGCGCGAAAAGCCGCTGGAACCCGTGTTTCTTCTATATACAGAGGAAAAATGTTTTCATTGGACGAAACCGGCGCCTGCAAAGGCCGAACGGGCTTGGCCCTGACCGCTCACTGATGGTGCGCGCCGATCATTCGAAGCACTGAAATCGCACGGCCTCACATGACCAGATCGACCGACAACGAACCGCGCCTGAAGCTCGAGCAGTACCTAGGCATCCAGCTCAAGCGGCAGCGCCAGGCCCAGGGCCTGAAGATCGCCGATGTCGCACGCATTGCCGGCATCAGCCAGGGCATGCTCAGCAAGATCGAGAACGCCCAGGTCTCCACCAGCCTCGATTCACTCAGCCGCCTCTGCGACGTGCTGGGGATGCCCATGTCCAAGCTGTTCAGCCAGTACGACCAGCAAGGCGGCAGTGCGCTGCTGGTCAAGAAGGGGGAAGGCATGGAAGTGGTGCGACGCGGCACGGAGAAGGGCCACACCTATCACCTGCTCAATCACACCCGCGGCCCGAAGAAGAGCTTCGAGGCGTACATGATCACCATGGATGACGCCAGCGAGGAGTTCCCGACCTTCGCCCATCCCGGCACCGAATTCATCCACCTGCTTGATGGCGAACTCGTCTATCGCCACGGCAACCAGCTCTATCCGATGCAAGCCGGCGACAGCCTGACCTTCGACGGCGAAGTCCCCCACGGCCCGGAGAAACTGGTCCAGGTACCGATTCGCCTGCTTTCGATCATGAATTACGACAAGGAGTAGGAATGGGCTGGAACGCCTGAACCCTACCGGTCGTCGGGCGGGTAACACCCGCTCGACATATCTCAGGACGGCGCCCCGTCGGCGGGTTGCACCCGCCCTGCCTTCCTGGCCCTCCTCGCCTCAAGCCCCGCCGGCCTTCTGCGCTCCCAGAGCCGCACCCGAAAAATTCCTGGTGAGATATTTTTTTTCCTAACGGTATGGACCTGAAGGATCCGTTCGCTTATAAAACCACTCAAGCGAAAGATATATTCCTAGCAGTTAAAAATATTCGCACCTGAACACATTGTTCACCGATGAACATTGCACTTGCCCTCTGCCGCCCCTTCCTGAGGACTCGACATGCAACACGAACAATTCATCATCAAGATCAGCTGCCCGGCCACCTCTGGCATCGTCGCCTCGGTGACGAGCTTTCTGTCCGAACACGGCTGCTACATCAGCGAAATGTCCCAGTTCGATGACGAGCTCAGCGGCCGGTTCTTCATGCGTGCTGTGTTTCGCTTCAACACCGGCCTGGACGGCGACATCGACCTGATTGAGCGCGGCTTCGTCGATGTCGCCGGCAAGTTCGACATGGACTGGGAACTGCACAGCACCGCGCAACCCATGCGCGTCCTGCTGATGGTGAGCAAGTTCGACCACTGCCTGAGCGACCTGCTGTATCGCTACCACAAGGGCGAGATGGATATGCAGATCACCGCCATCGTCTCCAACCACCTCGACCTGCGCCCCATGGCCGAACGCGAGGGCATCCGCTTCATCTACCTGCCGGTCAATCGCGACAACAAGGCGCAGCAGGAAGCCGAGCTGATGAACATCATCGAGGACACCGGCACCGAACTGGTGGTGCTGGCGCGCTACATGCAGATTCTCTCGGACGACCTTTGCAAGAAGCTCGCCGGCCGCGCGATCAACATCCACCATTCCTTCCTGCCCGGCTTCAAGGGTGCCAAGCCCTACCACCAGGCCTTCGACCGCGGGGTCAAGCTGATCGGCGCCACGGCGCACTACGTGACCAGCGACCTGGACGAGGGGCCGATCATCGAGCAGGAGGTCCAGCGCGTCGATCACGCGTACAAGCCGGACGATCTGGTGACCATCGGTCGCGATACCGAGACCGTGGCGCTTTCCAAGGCGGTCAAGTTCCACCTCCAGCACCGCGTATTCCTCAACCACGACAAGACGGTGATCTTCCGGTGAACACTCAGCAAAGCGACAAACTCATCGATGGCAAGGCCGCCGCCGCGCAGGTGATCGAGGAAGTGGCCGCCGAGGTCGCGACGCTCAAGGCCGAAGGCCTGGAGCCTGCCCTGGCGGTGGTGCTGATCGGCGACGACCCGGCCAGCCACGTCTATGTGCGCAACAAGGTGCTGCGCGCCGAGCAGGCCGGTATTCGCTCGCTGGAGTTCCGCATGCAGGCCGACAGCTCCGCCGAGGCCGTGCTGGAGATGATCGCCGGGCTGAACGCCGACCCCAGGGTGCACGGCATCCTGGTGCAGCTGCCGCTGCCGGCGCACATCGACGAACGCCTGGTGCTGCAGGCAATCGACCCGGCCAAGGACGTCGACGGCTTCCACAGCGACAACGTCGGCGGACTCAGCCAGGGCCGTCCGGTGCTGACGCCCTGCACACCAGCCGGCTGCATGCGTCTGCTGCGCGATCGACTCGGTGACCTGGCGGGCAAGCACGCGGTGGTGGTCGGCCGCTCCAACATCGTCGGCAAGCCGATGGCCGCACTGCTGCTGGCGGCCGACTGCTCGGTGACCGTCCTGCATTCGCGCAGCCGCGAGCCACAGGCGCTGAGCCGGCAGGCAGACATCCTTATCGCCGCGGTCGGTCGGCCACGGATGATCGACGCCGCCTGGATCAAGCCCGGCGCCGTGGTGATCGATGTCGGCATCAACCGCATCGAGGAAGACGGCCGAACCCGGCTGGTCGGCGACGTCGATTTCGACAGCGTGCTGCCGCTGGTGTCGGCCATCACCCCGGTACCCGGCGGCGTCGGCCCGATGACCATTGCCCTGCTCATGCAGAACACCGTCACTGCTGCGCGCCAGCAGCGCAAACAGGCGGCCGCACGGTCCGCCGAGGAGTCGACATGCCTTTCAACCTGCTGAAATACGGGCTGTCCTCCGAGTACCCGGCGGAGGTCGACCTGCCGCCGCCGACGGAGCTGAAGCCGGCCTACGACGTGGTGATCATCGGCGGTGGCGGCCACGGCCTGGCCACCGCCTATTACCTGGCCCGCTACCACGGGGTGGCCAACGTCGCGGTGCTGGAGAAGTCCTACCTGGGCGGCGGCAACACCGCGCGCAACACCGCGGTCATTCGCTCCAACTACCTCACCAGCGAGGGCGTGAAGTTCTACGCCGAGTCGGTGCGGCTGTTCCAGGGCCTTTCCAACGAATTCGACTTCAACATCATGTATTCCGAGCGTGGCCAGCTGACCCTGGCCCACACGGACTCCACGGTGCGTGCCTTCCGCCAGCGTGCCGAGGTCAACAAGCACTTCGGCGGGCGCACCGAGATGATCGATCGCCAGCAGATCCGCGAGCTGGTGCCGACGCTCAATCTCGACCCCGGCCACCTTCCGGTACTCGCCGGCCTCTGGCACATGGACGGCGCCACCGCGCGGCACGACGCGGTGGCCTGGGGCTACGCCAAACAAGCCGCCAAGCGCGGGGTGGAGATCCACCCGCTTACCGAGGTGCAGGATTTCGTCGTGGAGAACGGCCGGGTGACCGCGGTGAAGACCAACCGCGGCACGATCAAGTGCGGCTGCGTGGTGCAGGCCATCGCCGGCCACAGCTCGCTGCTGCTGAACAAGCTGGGCATCCGCGCGCCGATCCACAGCTACCCGCTGCAGGCCATGGTGACCCAGCCGTTCAAGCCCTTCCTCGATCCGCTGGTGAGCTCGTCCGCCCTGCATTGCTACGTGCAGCAGACCGGCCGCGGCGAGGTGGTGATCGGTGGCGGCTCCGACCCCTACCCGCTCTACAACACCCGCTCGACCTTGGAGCTCAAGGAAGGTCTGCTGGCGCACGCCATCGAGATGTTCCCCTTCCTCGCCAACGCCAAGCTGATGCGTCAGTGGGCCGGCATCACCGACATGACCCCCGACTACAGCCCGATCATGGGTCTGTCGCCGATCGACAACTACTACCTGGACGCTGGCTGGGGCACCTGGGGCTTCAAGTCCACGCCGATCTGCGGCAAGACCATGGCCGAACTGGTCGCCAACGGCGGCAAGGTGCCCGAGCTGATCGCGCCGTTCAGCCTCGCCCGCTTCTCGCGCTTCCAGCAGGTCAACGAGATGGGCGCCACCGCCGCCAGCCATTGAGGACATCCCGATGAAGATCATGCCCTGCCCGCTCAACGGGCCACGCAACATCAGCGAATTCACCTATGGCGGCGAACTTAAGGCCATGCCCGATCAGAACACCTGCTCCGATGAAGAATGGGCCGACTATGTGTTCAACAAGGAGAACCGCGCCGGCGTGGTCATCGAGTGGTGGATGCACAACGCCTCCAGCTACTGGTTCCTCGCCGAGCGCCACACGGTGAGCGACGAAATCCTCCGCACCTTCGACCCGAAGGAACTCTTCACCCGCCGCGTTGAGTTCAGCGCCGCCCCGGCCAGACAGGAGGTCAACGCATGACGGCCTTCAATCGCCTACCCGCCCCGCTGGGCCTGCTGATCGACCGCGGGCAGCCGGTCAGCTTCAGCTTCGATGGCCAGACCTACCAAGGCCTCAAGGGCGACAGCATCGCCAGCGCTCTGCTCGCCAACGGCCGCTGGCTGCTCTCGCGCTCGTTCAAGTATCACCGCCCGCGCGGCCCGCTGACCCTCGCCGGCCAGGATGCCAACACCCTGGTGCAACTGCCCCACGAGCCGAACGTGCTGGCCGACATGGAGCCGCTTGCGGCCGGCCAGCAGGTCACCGCGCAGAACGTCTCGGGCAGCCTGGACAACGACCGTGATGCGTACCTCGGCAGGTTTTCCCGGTTCATGCCGGTGGGTTTCTACTACCGCAGCTTCTACAAGCCCAAGGGCATCTGGAATCGCTGGGAGCCCTTGATCCGCAAGAAGGCCGGTCTCGGCGTGCTCGACGTGAACTTCCAGCCCGAGTACTACGACAAGGCGTTCCTGTTCCCCGATCTTGCCGTGGTCGGTGCCGGCCCGGCCGGCCTGGAAGCGGCGCTGAGCGCCGCCGACGCCGGTGCCAAGGTGCTATTGATCGAACAGCAGGCGTATCTGGGCGGCGCCCTGGCCTGGGGTCGTTTTGATGTGGACGGCAAGCGCGCCGAAAGCCTGCGGCAGAAGCTGGTCAGCGCCGTAGAGAGCCATCCGAACATCCAGATCATGCTGGAGGCCACCTGCAATGCCTGGTTTACCGAGCACTACCTGCCGGTGATTCAGGGCAAGCGCCTGTACAAGGTGCGCGCCAGGCAATGCATCGTCGCCGCTGGCGCGTTCGACCAGCCGGTGGTGTTTCGCAACAACGACCTGCCAGGGATCATGCTCACCAGCGCCGCCCAGCGCCTGATCAAGCTCTACGCGGTCCAGCCGGGCCACCGCGGCGTGGTGCTCACTGGCAACGACGACGGCTACCTGGCCGCCCTCGACCTGATCGAGGCCGGCGTGCAGGTCGCCGCACTGGTGGACATGCGCCCGCAGCCCAGCGACAGCAGCCTGCTTGCTGCGGTGCAGGCGCAAGGCATTCGATGCGAGCTGAACAGCACGGTGTACGAGGCGCTGCACACCAGGGGCATGCGCCACGTCAGCGGGGTGGACATCCGCCGCATCGTCGGCAAGGGCCGGGTGGCCGAAAAAAGCCTTCAGCTCGACTGCGACCTCGTCTGCATGTCCGCCGGCTACATGCCGGTCTACCAGTTGCTCTGCCAGGCCGGCGGCAAGCTGGCCTACGACGATAGCCGCGCCACCTTCACCCTGAGCGGCCTGCCCGCCGGGCTACAGGCCGCCGGCTCGGTCAACGGCCGCCACAGCCTCGACAACCTGCTGCTCGAAGCCCGGGAGGCTGCGACCAGGGCCTGCACCGCCCTGGGCCTGAACCCGCCAACGGTGACCGGCAGCCCGCTCGCCGAGGTATCGCCGAACTTTCCCTGGCCGATCTTTGCTCATCCCAAGGGCAAGGAATTCGTCGACTTCGACGAAGACCTGCAGGTGCGTGACATCGTCAACGCCACCCGCCACGGCTATCGCGACGTGCAACTGGTCAAACGCTTTTCCACCGTCGGCATGGGTCCGTCCCAGGGCCGCCATTCGGCGCTGCCCACCGCGCGCCTGGTGGCCGAAGCCACCGGGCGCAGCGTCAGCGAGACCGGCGTGACCACCGCACGGCCGCCATTCGTGGCCGAGAAGCTCGCCCACGTCGCCGGCCGCGGTTTCGATCCCTACCGGCAGACGCCGATGCACCACCGCCACCTGGAGCTGGGCGCCAAGATGATGCCTGCCGGTGTCTGGCAGCGCCCCGCCTATTACGGCAAGCCCGAGGAGCGCGACGCCTGCATGCAGGCCGAGGCGCGCCACGTGCGCGAGCAGGTCGGCCTGATCGACGTCTCCACCCTCGGCGGGCTGGACGTGCGCGGCCCGGATGCCGCCGAGTTGCTCAACCGCCTGTACACCTTCGCCTTTCTCAAGCAGCCGGTCGGTCGCTCGCGCTACGCGCTGATGACCGACGAGCAAGGCGTGGTGATCGATGACGGCGTCTGCGCGCGCTTCGCCGACGACCATTTCTACGTCACCGCTACCACCAGCGGGGTCGATCGCATCTACCAGCAGATGCTCAAGTGGAACGCCCAATGGCGGCTGAACGTGGACGTCACCAACGTCACCGCCGCGCTGGCGGCTGTGAACCTGGCCGGCCCGCTGTCCCGGCAGGTGCTGCGCAAGGTCTGTCATGACGTCGACCTGTCCGCCGACGCCTTCCCCTATCTCGGCGTGCGCCTGGGCACCGTGCTCGGCATCCCCGCCCGGCTGATGCGCGTCGGCTTCGTCGGCGAGTTGGGCTACGAGATTCACGTCCCGGCGCGCTACGGCGAGTACCTCTGGGATTCGCTGATGCAGGCCGGCGAGAAGGACGGCATCCGCCCGTTCGGCGTCGAGACCCAGCGCCTGCTGCGTCTGGAAAAGGGCCACGTGATCATCAGCCAGGACACCGACGGCATGACCACCCCGGCCGAGATCGACATGACCTGGGCCATCGCCCGCAGCAAGCCGTTCTTCGTCGGCAAACGCTCGGTGGAGATTCTGGAAAAGCAGCCGCTGCGCCGCAAGCTGGTCGGCTTCACCCTGCCCAAGGGCGCCAGCCAGCCACTGGAAGGGCATCTGGTGCTGAACGGGCCGGACATCTCCGGCAACGTCACCTCCTGTGAATACAGCCAGACCCTCGGCCAGATCATCGGCCTGGCCTATGCCGGCGCGCACCAGGCCGAGCCCGGCAGTCTCATTCCCATTCGCGTCGAAGGCGGCGAAGTGGTCCAGGCGACCGTCGTCAAGCTGCCGTTCTTCGATCCCCAGAACCAACGTCAGGAGCTGTAAGCATGCAGGCACTCGATCCCCAGCATTTCACGGAACGCAGTCCGCTCTACCGCAAGCATGCCGGCGCCTGTTTCGGTCAGCTCGGCGACAGCGCGATCGTTGCCAGCTACGGCGGCGACGAAACCGCCCAGGCCGAGCGCTGCGGCCTGGTCGACCTCACCAACCTGGCACGGGTGGGCTTTCGCGGGGCAGAAGCTGCCGCCTGGCTGGAGCGTTGCGGCTTCAGCCTGCCGTCCGCACCCAACCGGGTCGTCACCCAGGCCGACGGCAGCCATGTGGCGCGGCTGTCGCAGACCGAGTACCTGCTGCTCGGCAGCCTGACGGACGCCGGCAAGCGCGTCGCGCGTGCGGAAGCCGACTGGACCTTCGGCACCAGCGCCGTTTACCTGCTGCCGCGCCAGGACAGCCATGCCTGGCTGCTGCAGACTGGAGCGCACGTCGCCGAGGTGATGGCCAAGCTCTGCGGCGTCGACCTGCGTGCCGAAGCCTTTGCGCGCGGTGCGGTGGCGCAAACCTCGGCGGCGCGGATCAACGTGCTGGTGCTCAACACCGGCAGCTGCGCTCTGCCCGGCTTCCATATCCTCTGCGACCGTGCCTCGGCGAGCTATCTCTGGGACGCGCTGCTCGACGCCATGGCCGAGTTCGGTGGCAAGCCGGTAGGCATGGACGCCCTGGCATGAAGCAGCTGTCGCCGGGCGGGCCATGGCCAAGCTCGTTCGCCCGGCGACCGTACCCAGCGGCAGCAAGCGCCGTATTGATCACCCAAGCCAACCGGCCCGAGGAACCCATCTGCCGTCCATCTCACAGCCATCACACGGAGGTCCCATGACAGCCGGAAACGCCGAGTTACCGGAAAACGACTATTGGGTGCCTGCGCTGCAACGCGGCCTGCGCATCCTCGAAATGTTCGATGGCGTGCAGCGCACCCTCGGCTCCAACGAAATCGCCGCCCGCCTCGGCGTCAGCGTTTCAGCGATCTACCGGATCCTTTTCACGCTTTCGGAGATGGGCTACCTGCGCAAGATCGACCGCAACACCTACGAACTGGGCACCCAGCTGATCAGCAACGGCTTCAGCTATCTCGCCAGTCGCGATATCGTCGATGTCGCCATGCCGCTGCTGAACACCCTGCGTGACAAGACCTCCCTGTCCTGCCACCTGGCCATCCGCGAGCAGACCGAATCGCTGTACCTTTACCGCGCCTTCGCCGCCCAGCGCCTGTCGGTGAACATCCCCATCGGCACGCGCATCCCCTGCCACTGCACGGCGATGGGCCGCATCCTGCTCAGCGAACTGCCCGCTGACACCCTGGATCAGCTCTACCAGCGCGTGCGCCTGGACGACTATCCACCACCCGCGCCCAAATCCCTGCCGGAACTGGCGCAGTTGCTTGGCGAAGACCGCGAGCGCGGCTGGGTCCTGCATCGGTCGGACTACTCCACCGCCATTGCCTCCGCGGTGCGCGACCATACCGGCAGCATCGTCGCGGCGATCAACCTCTCGGGTCCCGAGGCAGTCCTGGACAACGAAGCGGTGCGATCACAGTGCTTGCAGTTGCTTCTGCATACAGCAGGCGAGATTTCCACGCAGCTTGGCAGTGGTTATGGTGACGGCCTTGCGGTTCAGAACGCTAGGAGCGTTAGCGAAACGAGGCCATGCGCGCCGAAGTCGGCTTTCCCCTGGAGACGAGACTGATTCGGCCTTTGAACAAACCTTGTGCTGGATGTCGGCAAATGGATTTTAAGCAGCTGGAATTCCTGGTGGCGCTCGACGAAACGCGGCATTTCAGCCAGGCGGCGGCGCGCCGCCACGTTAGCCAGCCGACCCTGTCGATGCGCCTGCGCAGCCTGGACCGCTACGCCACTCTGAACACCACCGATCCCGCCGAACCGCACGACGCACGCGCTGCGCTGTTGGCCGAGGAATGCGCGCTGGCCATCAGCTACAACGGTCTGAACCACGCCGTGATGATGGTGACGCCGCAGGATCTGGAGGAGTTCGTCGTCGGCTTCAGTGTCGCTGGCGGGCTGATCGAGCGGCTCGATGACCTGCGTGACCTGCGCCTGCTCGGCGACGGCAGCGCCCGCCGCGCGGAGGTGCAGGTCAGCCCGCGGGCGTTCTGGTCACTCAAGCAGCAGCGTCGCCAGCTCGTCGGCACCAGCGGCTGCGGGCTCTGCGGGGTGGATGCGCTCGATCAGGCACTGCCGCGGCTGGTGCCGCTGCAGCCGGCAGCACTGCCGCCCGAAGGACATTTCCATGAGCTGCGCCAGCGCATCGCCAGCGCCCAGGTGCTGGCTCACGACAGCGGTGCGCTGCACGCGGCGCTGTATGTCGACGGCAACGGAGAGATCGCCCTCTGCCGTGAGGACATCGGCCGGCATAACGCGCTGGACAAGCTGATCGGCGCGCTGACGCTGCAACGCCGCAGGCCGAGCGAAGGCTTCGTCGTGGTCACCAGCCGCTGCAGCCTGGAACTGATCCACAAGGCCGTGCGCGCCCGCATCGGCACGCTGGTCAGTCTCTCGGCACCGACCCAGCTCACCGTGCAGTGGGCGCGCCAGCACCACCTCAACCTCATTCATCTGCCCCACCACAGCGCGCCGCGGGTCTACAGCCCCGCTCCCGCTCTGCCCGACCAGAACGGATGCCACCCATGAGCCGCACGTCCCGCTTCCATCCCGCCACCCGCTTCCAGCCCTACGCCAGCCCGGCTGGTGGCTGGGGCGCCCTGCGCAGCGTGGCCAGCGCCTGGCTCGACAGCGGCAATGCGCTGAAGAACATCCGCGCCATGCTCAAGACCAACCAGAACGGCGGCTTCGACTGCCCCGGCTGCGCCTGGGGCGATTCGCCGGAGGCCGGCGCGGTGAAGTTCTGCGAGAACGGCGCCAAGGCGGTGAACTGGGAAGCCACGCGCCGCCGCGTGGATGCAGCCTTTTTCGCCCGCCACAGCGTCAGCCAGTTGCGCGAGCAGAGCGATTACTGGCTCGAATACCAGGGCCGCCTGAGTGAACCGGTCCGTTACGACGCCCCCAGCGACCGCTATCGGCCGATCAGCTGGGACGATGCCTTTGCGCTGATCGCACGACACTTGAACGGCCTGGACAACCCGCACCAGGCAGCCTTCTACACATCCGGTCGGGCCAGCAACGAAGCGGCCTATCTCTACCAGCTATTCGGCCGCAGCTTCGGCACCAACAATTTTCCCGACTGCTCGAACATGTGCCACGAGGCCAGCGGCGTCGCCCTGACCGAGTCCATCGGCGTCGGCAAGGGCACGGTAACGCTGGAAGATTTCGACCACGCCGATGCGATCTTCGTACTTGGCCAGAACCCCGGCACCAACCACCCACGCATGCTCGAACCGCTGCGCCAGGCGCTGGAGCGCGGTGCCCAGGTGGTCTGTTTCAATCCACTGCGCGAACGCGGCCTGGAACGATTCCAGCATCCGCAGAAGCCCATCGAGATGCTCGCCAACCAGGACGCGCCAACCCACAGCCTCTACCTGCGCCCCAACCTTGGCGGCGATCTGGCCATACTGCGCGGCATCGCCAAGTACCTGCTGCAATGGGAACGCGAAGCGCTGGGGAGCGGCGGACCGGCGGTGTTCGATCGCGACTTCATCGCCGAGCACACCCATGCCGTCGATGCCTATCTGGAGGCGATCGATGCCACGCCGTGGGCGCAGATCGAGCAGCAGTCCGGGCTCGAACGCGACGCGATCGGCCAGGCCGCCGCGATCTACCGCGACGCCGGGCGGACCATCGTCTGCTGGGCCATGGGTATCACCCAGCACCATCATTCGGTGGCGACCATCCAGGAGATCGCCAACCTCTTGCTGCTGCGCGGCAACCTCGGCAAGCCTGGGGCCGGTGCCTGCCCGGTGCGCGGCCACAGCAACGTGCAGGGTGATCGCACCATGGGCATCAATGAGCGGCCGCCGCTTGCGCTGCTCGATGCACTGCAGCGCCAGTTCGGCCTGCCGATGCCGCGCCAGCCAGGGCACAACACGGTGAAGTGCATCCAGGCCATGCTGGCCGGCGAGGTGAAGGTGTTCATCGGCCTGGGCGGCAACTTCGCCCAGGCCACGCCGGACAGCCCGCGCACGCAGCAAGCGCTACGCAACTGCGCGCTGACCGTACAGATCAGCACCAAGCTCAACCGCAGCCACCTGACCATGGGCCGCGACGCGCTGATCCTGCCCTGCCTCGGCCGCACCGACATCGACCGCCAGTCCTGCGGCCCGCAGGCGGTTACCGTGGAGGACTCGTTCAGCATGATCCACGCCTCCCGGGGCCAGCTGGAGCCGCTGTCGACGCAGATGCGTTCGGAGCCGGCCATCGTCGCCGGTATCGCCGCCGCCACGCTGGGCAAGCGCCCGGTGGACTGGCTCTGGCTGGTGGAGGACTACGCACGAATCCGCGAGCTGATCGCGGCGACCATCCCGGGTTTCGCCGGCTTCGACCACCGCCTGCATCGCCCTGGCGGTTTCTATCTGGGCAACGCGGCCGCGCGCCGGGAATGGAACACCGCCAGCGGCCGCGCCGAGTTCAAGGCGCATGCGCTGCCGGCCGACCTGTTGCCCGAGCAGGCCCGCTGGCCGGGCATGAAGGCCGATTTGATCCTGCAGACACTACGCTCCCACGACCAGTACAACACCACGCTATACGGCCTGGACGACCGCTACCGCGGCGTCAAGGGGATGCGCAAGGTGGTGTTCGTCAATCCGGCCGACATCCAGCGGCTGGGCCTGGAAGCCGGCCAGCAGGTCGATCTGGTTTCGCTATGGGACGACGGCATCGAACGGCGCGTAAGCGGCTTCACCCTGCTCGCCTACGACACGCCGCCGGGTCAGGCTGCCGCCTACTACCCGGAAACCAACCCGCTGGTGCCACTGGAAAGCTTCGGCGCGCGCAGCTATACGCCGACGTCGAAGTCGGTCGGTATCAAGTTAGAACCGTCAGTCGGAAGAAATAACCAGATCGCTCTAGGTAGCTGCAGTTGAAGTCACTTCCTTGGGTAAACCGCTCGGCGGGCTTATCGCCTGACAGCACTCTCGCCCATGAGCACTGAGAAACGTTGCGCATCGAACATAGATTCAAGAAAACCTGGCGAACGCAGCGGAATTGAAGCGTCAGCAGATGAAGTCCTGGTGGTCACCTCCCGTTATCAGGGGGCGGGTATAGACTCGCTCCGAGTTCTCACGGAGATCGTGATGTCCACTTCGCACGGAAAGCACGAGAACGCCCAGCCGCAACATCAGGGCCACTATGGCCGTTTGCTGTTGATGATGGCGCTCTCCTTCTTGGCCATGTACGCCTTGATGTATTCCATGGTCGATCAGTGGGCCAATGTCTACAACAACATCAATCAGTTCTACATGGCAGGCCTGATGGCCTCTCCCATGCTGCTCATTGAGTTGTGGCTCATGTCCGGAATGTACCCGGATCGTCGGCGAAACCTGATCCTTGCCGGCGCGGCGGTGGTATTCATGCTGTTCTGTTGGTGGGGCATTCGCAGCCAGGCTGCCGTCACAGACCGGCAGTTCATACGCTCCATGATTCCGCATCACGCGGGAGCGATCCTGATGTGTGAGGAGAACCGCCTCAAGGATCCCGAACTGGCCAAGCTACGCCAGGACATCATTGCCTCCCAAACGCAGGATATCGCTCAGATGAAGCAGTTGCTCTCAGAGCGTTCCCGTTAACGCTGCTTCGCCTTCATCTTCGCCTTGGCGCCAGCCATGCTCCTTCCAAGGTTGGCGTCTATGGAGCAAAAATACCCCGCTCCCGTCGATCGGTGGAGCGGGGTATTTGACGTCTAACCGTCTCGCTGTTATTTCGCTGCCGCCTCAGCTTCATGGAGCTTTGCAAGCGCCTCGTACTCTGCGGCGGTCTCTTCCTGGAGCTTGGTCAGCCGGTCACAGTGCCGTGCCATCGACTGCCCCGTGGCAGCTCCAGACTTGAAGTTCTGGTGGTCGTGCCGATAGGTGTTGCGCATCGCCTTGTGCTTCTCGGCTTCAGCCAGCGCGTCGCCGGCCAGCGTGCGGTAGTACGCGGCGATGGCCAGATGATTCTCCGGCTTGTCCGCCATATCGTTGAGCAGCTTCACGATCGGTTCTTCGGTGGGCTGCTGCGCGTAGACCGGAACGGCTACTGCGAACATCGCACACAACAAAATGACCCACGACGCTTTGATGGATTTCATGACAATCTCCTGGTGGCTGAGGGGAGGAACGCCCGATATCATCCTAGGAAGGGCCTGCTTACAGCTGAATGACCCAGTCATTACATTTGCGTAATCATCTTGTCACTTCTTGAACGCGAACAGAGTGGCATCCGAAGTGGCACTTTCTTCCGGTAGGACCTTCCTCCAGTGCCGGCGTCGTATTACGAGGAGATTGCGGCATCGTAATGTCGGGGTCATGCCATCGACAGCTTGCCGCACGTACGGTGGACGAACGAACCGACCACGCACGCGGGTCGGTTTCTTCGTGAGCGCGTTGCGCTCATCGGTTCCCGAGGGGAACCGCCGCCTACTTATCGGAGGTTGTCATGAAGCAGCACTATCGTCGGCCGTCACTTGTCATGGTCTGCATCCTGGGTGTCGCGCTCGCTGGCGCGGCACTGGCTGATGATGACATGCACAAGAAGGATGCCATG
>NZ_JACXXG010000043.1 GCF_014764705.1 Stutzerimonas kunmingensis | reverse complement strand
AGATCAACCGCAAGAGCGTGATCGTCCTGGCCGAGAACGGCACGAAACAGTACAAGGTCTCACCGGAATTGCTAAGGCCCCTTCGGGACGTAAAGTAAGTCCAGTACGTCGTGGAATGAACGCTTACCGTACAGCTGTCGAGTCGATCATCCAGGTATCCAGATCGATCAGTCCTTCCTGGTTCAGGCGAATGTGCAAGCGCTCAAGAACTTGGTCGAACGTGCCGTCATCCCGCCAGTCACGGAAGCGTTGATACACCGTTGACCATGGCCCGAACCGCTCGGGGAGGTCACGCCAGGCAGCGCCTGAGCACAAGATCCAGAGGATGCCGTTGAGCATCAGTCGGTCATCTCTGCGGGGTCGCCCCATCTTCTGCTCGGGGGAAACCAGATCTGCGATCAGCTCCCAAGCGGCATCCGGGAGTTCGTAACGCTTTGCCATGCGGGCCTCCAGCCTGTCATGGCGTCAATTCTACCCGTTCGGACTTTTCGTACAGAACCTAGCCATCACCTTCTTGCCCTCAAAGATGCGCGCCGAGATTTCTATCTCTACCTGATTGACGATATCTGCAGCCGTAACGGTGCAAGCTAGGAGGGTCACGCACAAGAAGCTGCAGCAACGCGCTGCTATCAGCGCGCTGTCTCTGTTCATACATCCGAGAATGGAGCGCCGATCAAATCGCATACACTGGGCAAGATATCCAATTGGGTCATCACGCCGTGTTGCGGACGACCTTACTCGAGCACTGTTCAGCCTGAGACTCCGTCCGCGTTGGCTCAAGGACTGCCTTACCGGCTTGATGCCGCTAAGGTCTGGGTAAGTGATTTCATACGTGGTGAAATCATGAACAGCTACATAGTCGGATCCGCTACCTAACCCGCCAACAGCGTCGTGGCGAGGACCAGCCTGCTGCAAGAGATATTGACTGATTCAGGCTAGCGATCAACGTACCGAGAATCTATGTGCCAGTTTTTGTGACATAATCTGAAAATTCTCAATCCTGAAGAATTTATTCGGCTTAATGCGTCACAAATCGTTGGTTTTTAATATGCTTAATTATCAATAGCTTATGCTAATAAATACCGATTACCGACAAATTATCTAGATTAATACAAGCACAGGACGCACGTTTATTTTGCCCTCCGAAGGCAATTGCAAATACGAAAACAAAAAAACAACAACCAGAGCATTATTTTTTATATAACCCCAAAAGCCAAACATTGCAAAGGTGCAAAAATTCTATCCTTTCTATATCGCATTCCGGACTTTGGTTCGTTGGCCAAGGACGCACCATGTTAACCGGATCCCACAAGACGACCGGCCGGGAGCAGCACATAGGCCGACTGGATAGCGCTGGGTATGAGCAGGTGCTCCCATTCTTACAGCCGATTCACATTTTAAAATGCCAGAAGCAAGTGGAGTGATTTTAAATTGTGCTCACAGTTTGGGTCGGCGACGGACTGGGGCAATCGCCTACCGAGACACCACTGCCCACGGCATACTGCTTGTGCCAATTTTAAATTATGGGTTTGGGTCGGACACGCTACTAGATAGCCAGCCGAACGGCCTCCGGGGCGTTAACCGTGAGAGCTGTATAAAAATACAGTATAGCCTATTGCCTTTTTAAAGCGGAGCAACTTAGAATTATGAACAGAACAACAACCTGAGGAAAAAACATGTCTGTCCTAATTCTTAACTGCGAGCGCGACGAAGTCGGCGGTCAATACCTAGTAGCAAGCATTCACGGTGTGGAACACTACGTATCACTTGATGATGACTATCCGGAGCAAATCCCAGATTCAGATGATATAGTCCACCGCATTAATGCAGATGACTTCAATGAGCTTTCAGAGCAGGTACGCTCCTACGTGCGCAAGCACAGCATCGCCCCCATTCATTCACTCGATGATGTTAAGCTGCTTGCAATGCGGCTCGGCGATATGAAAGCAAAGACCTACGAAATCGACGAAGAAGGTCTTGGCCTCACGCTCCGTGACTGTAACGTAGATAAAGGTGTACGCATCCTAGCTCGTAAATTTCAGAGTACATATCAGGCACATCGCTGGCTGACCGAGCAACTGGATATTTTAGGTTTCAATGCGTCACGGTAAGCGTGCAAGCGCTAATGTCCCGCCATTGCATTCCTAATCAAAAGCCGCATGCAACCGCAGGCGCGCTATAGATAAAGACGTTTAACCGACTAAATTGACTTCATCCGACTCGGTTAGACGTTGGCTTTATTGTAGTCCACCTGATTAACTTGAAGGCTGCTCACTTCAAATCTTTTCTGTCTCGCGGTAGCCTTTCGTTTAGCAATGCTCGGCAACCGACGCACGCTTTATAGATTGAACCAACAAAGGCGCATGGATCATGGTTCATCTACAGCAGAAGTACCGTCATCCAGTATTTCCGCCTCGAGGCGCCCCATATAACCATTAAGCAATACTATAGCCAGCAGACAACATAGCGGAGCAAGTGCTTGCTCCGCAGAGAGTTGCGAAGACCGTCGTCAATTCGTACACCACCGTATTTCCCTGAAACAACCGTTAGTGGTCTATTTCTCAGGACAGGCAAAGGAACGCAGACAGCCGCCTAGTTCGCCTATTACCGTTGGCTACAGGCCGATGGTTTCGATTAATGATACCTACTTCGACTCAGACGAGCTTTTCCAACTCCGGCAGGATCTCGAACAGATCCCCGACCAGGCCGTAGTCGGCGACCTGGAAGATCGGCGCTTCCTCGTCCTTGTTGATCGCGACGATCACCTTGGAGTCCTTCATGCCCGCCAGGTGCTGGATCGCACCGGAGATGCCGACGGCGATGTACAGCTGCGGCGCGACGATCTTGCCGGTCTGGCCGACCTGCATGTCGTTCGGCACGAAGCCGGCGTCGACCGCGGCTCGCGAGGCACCGACTGCGGCGCCGAGCTTGTCGGCCAGCGAGTACAGGTGCTTGAAGTTGTCGCCGTTCTGCATGCCGCGGCCGCCGGAAACGACGATCTTGGCCGCGGTCAGCTCCGGACGGTCGGATTTGGCCAGCTCTTCGCCAACGAAGGCGGACTTGCCGGCGTCACCGCTGCCGGAGACCTGCTCGACGGCCGCTGAGCCGCCCTCGGCGTTCACCGCGCCGAAGCCGGTGGCACGCACGGTGATGACCTTGATCGGGGCGCTGGACTGCACGGTGGCGATGGCGTTGCCGGCGTAGATCGGGCGCTTGAAGGTGTCGGCGCTTTCGACGGCGATGATCTCGGAGATCTGGTCGACATCCAGCAGCGCCGCCACGCGCGGCAGGAAGTTCTTGCCATTGGTGGTGGCCGGAGCCAGCACGTGGCTGTAATTTTTCGCCCCACTTTCCCCTACAAGCTGCGCGATCAGCGGCGCGACGTTTTCCGGCAGCTGATTGGCGTAGGCCGCGTCGTCGGCGACCAGCACCTTGGACACGCCCTCGATCTTGGCCGCCGCTTCACCGATGGCGCCGCAGCCGCTGCCGGCGACCAGCACGTGGATGTCGCCGCCGATCTTGGTGGCCGCCGCCACGGTGTTCAGGGTTGCAGCCGCCAGGACCGCGTTGTTGTGTTCAGCGATAACCAGGATAGCCATCAAATCACCTTCGCCTCGTTCTTCAGTTTCTCGACCAGTTCAGCCACGAACTTGACCTTGATACCGGCGCTGCGGGCAGCCGGCGCTTCGACCTTGAGGGTCTTCACGGTCGAGGTGGTGGTCACGCCCAGCGCCTCGGGCGTCAGGGTTTCCAGCGGCTTCTTCTTGGCCTTCATGATGTTCGGCAGCGACGCGTAGCGCGGCTCGTTCAGGCGCAGGTCGGTGGTGACGATCGCCGGCAGGTTCAGCGCGACGGTCTGCAGGCCGCCGTCGATCTCGCGGGTGACGTTGACCTTGTCGCCAGCGACTTCCACCTTGGAGGCGAAGGTGCCCTGGGCGTAGCCGGTCAGCGCGCCGAGCATCTGCCCGGTCTGGTTGTTGTCGCTGTCGATCGCCTGCTTGCCGAGGATGATCAGTTGCGGCTGCTCCTTGTCGACCACGGCCTTGAGCAGCTTGGCGATCGCCAGGGAATTGAGTTCATCAGCGGACTCGACCAGCACGGCGCGGTCGGCGCCCAGCGCCAGGGCGGTACGCAGCTGCTCCTGGGCAGCGCTCGGGCCGACGGAGACGACCACGATTTCGCTGGCCACGCCTTTCTCTTTCAGGCGCACGGCTTCTTCCACGGCGATTTCGCAGAAGGGGTTCATCGACATCTTGACGTTGGCCAGGTCAACGCCGGAGTTGTCCGCCTTGACGCGGACCTTGACGTTGTAATCGACCACTCGTTTGACGGCGATCAGTACTTTCATGTGGAAAACCTCTCGATCTCACGGGAGCGGATGCCCGCCGCCCAGCCGGCGGGTAAGGCGAGCACCTGCCGGGTCGGTTCAGAAAAGCTCTTCGACGAGCGCCATGGTGCTGTGGCTACCGGCGAGCACGCTGGCAAGCAGGGCGCCGGTGCGAGGCAGCAGGTGGTCGGTGTAGAAGCCCGCGGTGACCAGCTTGGCCTCGAGAAAGGCGGGATCGCCGCGCCCTGCGGCCAGCGCGGCGGACGCGGCCAGCGCCGAGCGCGCCATGGCCCAGCCCCCGCACAGGTAACCCAACAGCATCATCAGGTTGAAGGCGACGCTGCCGGGCAGCGCGGGATCGCTTGCAGCACCTTCCAGCAGGTACTGGCGCGCTCGCCGTGCAGCTGCCAGCGCCTCGGCCAGCGGCGCCGCCAGCCTGCTGCAGCGCGCATCCTGGCGCAGGTGGCCGAGGGTCGTGTCGATGTCATCGAGCAGCTCGGCCAGCAACGCTCCTTCGTTGGCGAGGGTCTTGCGCCCTACCAGGTCCATCGCCTGGATGCCGTTGGTGCCCTCGTAGATCGGCAGGATGCGCGCATCACGGAAATGCCGCGCAACACCGGTCTCCTCGACATAGCCCATGCCGCCATGAACCTGCACGGCCAGCGAGGTCACCTCCTGCGCCAGCTCGGTCAGCCATCCCTTGATGATCGGCGTGTAGAGATCCACGCGGCCCTGGCGGGCACGGTGGCTGGCCGGGTCGGGCGCATGGCGGGCGCGGTCCAGTTCGGACGCCGCGAGCAGCGCCAGGGCGCGCATGGCCTCGGTCGAGGCCTTCATCTGCATCAGCATGCGGCGCACATCGGGGAAGCGGATGATCGGGTAGCGGCTGCCGTCGCGCTGGGTGCCCTGCAAGCGCTCGCGGGCATAGCTGCGGGCCTCCTGCCAGGCGCGTTCGGAAATCGCCAGGCCCTGCAGCCCCACGGCCTGACGCGCGTGGTTCATCATCGTGAACATGCAGGCCAGCCCGGCGTGCGGCTCGCCGACCAGGTAGCCGATCGCCCCGCCCTGCTCGCCAAAGCTCATGGTGCAGGTCGGGCTGCCGTGGATCCCGAGCTTGTGCTCCAGCGACACGCAGCGCACATCGTTCGGCTCGGCGGCTTCGCCTGCGGCGTTCGGCAGGAACTTGGGCACCAGAAACAGCGAGATACCCTTTACGCCAGCAGGCGCATCCGGCAGGCGAGCAAGCACCAGATGAATCACGTTGGATGTCATCTGGTGGTCGCCCCAGCTGATGAAGATCTTCTGCCCGGTGATGCGGTAGTGCTCGCCTTCGGGAACCGCGCGCGCCTTGACAGCCGCCAGATCGGAGCCGGCATCCGGCTCGGTGAGATTCATCGTGCCGGTCCACTCGCCGCTGACCAGCCTGGGCAGATAGCGTGCCTGCAACGGTGCCGACGCATGATGCGCCAGTGCCTCGATGGCGCCCTGGGTCAGCAGCGGGCAAAGCGCGAACGCCATGTTCGCCGCGTGCCAGACCTCACTGACCGCGGTCCCCAGCACACTCGGTAGCGCCTGCCCGCCAAACGCCTCGGGCGCGGTAAGCGAACACCAGCCCCCTTCGCTGAACAACCGATAGGCGTCGGCGAAACCGGGCGCCTCCTTGACGCCGTGCTCGGTCAGCCGGACGCCTTCCCGGTCGCCGATCGCGTTCAGCGGCGCCAGCACTTCGGCGCCCAGTTTTCCCGCCTCGGCCAGCACTGCCGCCGCCAGCTCGCTGTTGATATCGCCCAGGCCAAGCTCGGCGCATAGGCGCTCGAAGCCCAGTACTTCATTGAGCACGAACTCGGTGTCGCGGTACGGATGGACGTAATCGGCCATGTGCGTTTCTCTCGGTGCGTTAGTGGTAGCGCTGGCCGCTGTGCAGCCGCGCGCGGAACTCGTCGGTGAGTTGGTACAGCCCGCCGTGGTGTGCATGGCGCCTGGCGCGGGCGGCGAACTCGGCGAGCCCCTGGTTCTGGATGTAGCGCAGCGCGCCACCGCGAAAGCGCGGGAAGCCGAGGCCGAGCACCAGGCCCATATCCGCTTCGGCGGCACTGGCGACGATGCCGTCTTCGAGGCAGCGCACGGTTTCCAGGCACAGCGGGATCATCAGCCGGTCGACGATGTCCTGGTCGCTCACCTCGGCGCCCGGCGTACCCAGCAGCGCCCGCGCCTCGGCCGACGGCTCGCGCTGGCGCCGGCCCTGCTCATCGGTGCCGTAGAGGTAGAAACCGCGGCCGTTCTTCTGGCCCAGGCAGCCGGCCGCGAGCAACTGCTCCATCACCGGCTCGCCGTCATGCCCCATGCGCCCGGGGTAGCCCTCCTGCAGCACCCGGTCGGCATGCACCATGGTGTCCAGGCCGATCACGTCGGCGAGATAGGCCGGGCCCATGGGCCAGCCGAAGGCTTCCATGACCCGGTCGATACGCTCAAAATCGACACCGTCCTGCAGCAGCCGGTTGAAGCCGTTGAAGTAGGGAAACAGCACCCGATTGACCAGAAAGCCCGGGCAGTCGCCGACCACGATGGGCGTCTTGCCCAGCGCCAGGGCGAAGGCCACGGTGCGCGACAGCGTCGCGTCGTCGGTGTGGCGACCGCGGATGACCTCCACCAGCGGCATCATCGGTACCGGGTTGAAGAAGTGCATGCCGCAGAAGCGCTCGGGGTGGCGCAGCCCTTCGGCCAGCCGGTCGATGGAAATGGTCGAGGTGTTGGAGGCCAGCACCGCGGCGTCGGCCACCAGCCCCTCGGCTTCGCCGAGCACCGCGGCCTTGACGTCGGCCCGCTCGACCACCGCTTCAACCAGCAGATCGACCTCGGCGAAGCCCTGCCAGTCCATCGTCGGGGTGATCCGCTCGAGGATCGCCGCCTTCTGTGCCTCGCTCAGCTTGCCCTTGGCGACCTGCCGGTCGAGCTGGGCGGTGGCGGTGCGCATGCCCAGCTCCAGCGCCTCGGCACGGATGTCCTTCATCAGGATCGGCGTGCCGCTGGCCGCCGCCTGGTAGGCAATGCCGCCGCCCATGATGCCAGCGCCGAGCACTGCGGCGCGGCGCACCGGCGCGGCACCTTCGGCATGCCGACGGGCCTGCTTGCGCACCGCCTGATCGGCGAGGAACAGCCCGACCAGCGAGGCCGCCTCGGGCCCACGCGCCAGGGCCACGAAGGTCTCGCGCTCGACTCGCAGCGCCTCGGCGAACTGCAGCCCGGCGTGGGTCTGCACCGCGGCGAGAATCGCCTGCGGCGCCGGGTAGCGCGGGTCGAGCGTATCGCCACGGGCGGCGATGCCGTCCGGCACAGCCACCGGCTGACGCTTGCGTGCGCGCCAGGCCTGCCAGTCGCCGCCCTCGGCAACCTCACCGAGCAGCGCCAGCGCCTCTTGGCGCAAGGTTTCCGGGGGCATCACACGTTCGGCGACACCGGCCGTCAACGCCGCCCCGGCCTTCCGCGGCTTGCCCTCGAGCAGCCAGTCCAGCGCATCGGCCACGCCGACAAGGCGCGACAGCCGCACCGTGCCGCCGAAGCCGGGGCAAATGCCCAGGGTGACTTCCGGCAGGCCGACCTGCGCATCCTCGGCCAGCACCCGGTAGTCGGTGGCCAGCGCCAGCTCCAGGCCGCCACCAAGGGCGAACCCGTTGATCGCGGCAACGCTTGGGTAGGGCAGCGATTCCAGGCGCCCGAGGCTGTCCAGCGCCTGCTCGATCCAGGCGTGCAGCGCGCCCTCCCCGGCCTCGAACAGCGCGGGGAATTCGCTGACGTCCGCACCGACCACGAACGCCGGCTTGGCGCTACGCACCAGCAGCCCGCGCAACGCGGTGTGCTCGAGCACCTCCAGCGCCGCGCGCAGATCCGCCAGGGTGGCGCGGTCCAGTTTGTTAACCGACGAGCCGTCGACATCCAGCACCAGCTCGGCGAAGCCGTCGCCAAGCATTTCCAGGCGCAGCGCCTGCCCTTGATAAAGAGTCATCAGAGGCACTCCAGCAATGCGGCGATGCCCTGGCCGCCACCGATGCACAGGCTGACCACGGCGAAGCGGCCGCCGCTGCGGTGCAGCTCGTGCACGGCCTTGACCATCAGGATCGCCCCGGTGGCGCCGATGGGGTGGCCAAGGGAGATGCCGCTGCCGTTGGGGTTGACCTTTTCCAGCGGCAGGTCGAGCTGCTGCACCACCGCCAGCGCCTGTGCCGCGAACGCCTCGTTGAGCTCGAAGAAATCGATATCCCCGATCTCCAGCCCGTTGCGCGCCAGCAGCTCGCGCACCGCCGGCACCGGGCCGATGCCCATGATCTCGGGTGCCACGCCGGACACCTGGTAGTCCACCAGCCGCGCCATGACCTGGTGGCCGTTGGCCTCGGCGTAATCGCGGTCCATCAGCAACAGCGCCGCGGCGGCGTCGTTCAGGCCAGACGCGTTGCCCGCGGTAACGGTGCCGCCCTCGCGCTTGAACGCCGGGCGCAGAGCCGCCAGCTCTTCCGGCGTGCAGTCGTGGCGCACGTGCTCATCGGTGTCGAACGACCGCGTGCCTTTGCGGGTTTTCAGCTCCACGGGGACGATCTGCCCGGCGAAGCGCCCCTCGGCGATGGCGCGGGCCGCCCGGCGGTGGCTTTCCAGGGCGAGAGCGTCCTGCTGCGCACGGCTGATGCCGTAGCGCTCGGCGACGTTTTCCGCCGTGATTCCCATGTGATAACGGTTGATCGGACAGGTCAGCGCGCCAACCATCAGGTCGAGTGTCTGGCCGTCTCCCATCCGCTGGCCAAAGCGGGCCGCGGGCAGCAGGTAGGGCGCGCGGCTCATGGACTCGGCGCCGCCCGCGATCGCCGCTTGGCAAAGGCCGAGTTGAAGCTGCTGCGCCGCACTGATGACCGCTTGCAGGCCGCTACCACAGAGCCGGTTCACCGACATGGCGACGCAGCGCTCGGTCAGGCCCCCTTCCAGCGCAGCCACCCGCGAGAGATACAGATCGCGCGACTCGGTCGGCAGTACGTTACCGAACACGCAGTGCCCCACGCTCGCCGGGGCCACGCCGTAGCGCTTGACCGATTCGGCAACCAGTTGGGTTGCCAGCTCACTCGGCCTGGCGTCTTTGAGGCTGCCGCCGAAATCCCCGATCGCCGTGCGCAAAGCGCCGGTGATCACCACCTCTCGTAGTTGCATGGAAGGCTCCCTGCTCAGGTAGAGTTGCCGGATAGCGCGCAGGAAGGCCTCGAGCCGGCCACTGCACCAGCCGAGCACGTCGCCGCTCGCTCGTTCGTAAAGCGCCGCTAGCTTCGCCGCTCACGCAGGCGCCAGCCATAACCAAAGCTGACTAATACTTGACATAAACGGACAATCCGAGAGCCTCACATGTCTTACGAGGGCTACAGCATTTCGGTCCACTTCGCCTGCAGCGCCATCAAGGCGGCGCAGCGCAGTGGGCTCGACGAACAGGCGTTGCTGCAGGAAGCCGGCATCGGCCAGCGCCTGCTCGACAACGCGCAGATGCGCATGACCTCACTGCAGTTCAGCCGGCTGATGCTGGCGCTATGGCGCGTTGGCGACGACGAATTCATGGGCCTTGCGCCCTCCCGTAGCCGCCACGGTGTGTTCGCCCTGATGGCCCGCCAGGTCATCGGCTGTCGTCGCCTGGCCTCGGTCTATTACCGAATGGCGCGCTTTTACAATCTGGTCAACGATTCGCTGCGTCTGGAGCTGACCGCCGATGGCGGGCAAACCGCTTTCGTGATGCGCCTGGCCGATCCGGAGCATGACCCGGAGCATCTCTTGCGGGAAGTGTTCATGCTGCTCTGGCATCGTTTCGCCAGCTGGCTGGTGGGCCAGCGCATCGGATTGCGGGAGGTGCACTTCGACTACCCGCAACCGGCCAACCATGCCGAGTACAGGCTGATGTTTCCCTGCCCGGCACGCTTCTCGATGCCCGATTGCCGCCTGGTGCTCGACCCTCAATGCCTGGACATGCCGGTGGTCCAGACGCCCGCCACGCTGCGTGAACACCTGCGGCGGGCGCCGCTGGAATGGTTCACGCGCCCGTCCTACCAGGCCGCCTTCACGCGCAGCGTCAGTGACCTGTTCCAATACGATGGCGCGTTCAGGGACCTCGGTATCGAAGCCGCGGCAGCGGCGCTGCATATCACCGAGCGCACCCTGCGGCGGCGTCTTGCCCTCGAAGGTGCCCGCTTCCAGGCGCTCAAGGATGGCCTGCGCCGCGACCTGGCCATCCACTACCTCAGTCAGGCTGGGCTGCCGATCAGTGAAATCGCCCAGCGTCTCGGTTTCTCCGAACCTTCGGCTTTCACCCGTGCCTTTCGTCAGTGGACCGGCGACAGCCCACGCGCCTATCGGGAAGCAGCGCGGGCCTGAACGCCTAGCCGCGCAAGCGCAGCGGATCCACCAGGCGTGCCGCTACGGCCATGCCGACCAGATCGGCCAGGCGCTCGGCCTGCATGCGCTTCATCACCCGGGACCGATAGAGGTCGACGGTCTTGATGCTGATGTCGAGCTGGCGAGCGATTTCCTTGGTGGTGTAGCCCTGCACCAGCGGCAGCAGTACATCGCGCTCTCGCGGGGTCAGGCTGTCCAGGCGGGCCTGCAGGCTGACGTGCTCGCCGGTGCCGCCGGCACGTTCCTGACGACTGAGTGCCTGCTGCACGCTATCGAGCAGTAATTGCTCGTTGTAGGGCTTCTCGATGAAATCCACCGCGCCGGCCTTGAATGCGCGAACCACGATAGGCACATCGGCATGGCCGCTGACGAAGATCACAGGCAACTGCAGCCCGCGCGCGCGCATGGCCTCCTGAACCTGCAGACCGCCCATACCCGGCATCCTGACGTCCAACAGCACGCAGGCGTTATCCGCGCCATTGCAGGCTTCGAGAAACTCCCGCCCGCCGATGAACGGCCTGGCAGACAACCCCACCGACTCCAATAGCCAGACCGTCGAGTCGAGCATGCCCTGGTCGTCGTCGACGATATACACCACCTGCTCGTGAGCATCGCTCATCAGCGTTCCTCTGTTGTTATTGTCTTGATCGGCAGGCAACAGCGCATGCAGAGCCCTCCGTTCTCGCCCGGCTGGCCCTGCAACGCGCCGCCAAACCCCTCGATGATGCTGCGGCTCATCGGCAACCCGAGCCCGAGACCGTCCGGCTTGCGGGTAAAGAACGGCGTAAAGGCCTGCTCGAGTTCCTGCTCATCCAACCCACGGCCCTGGTCCGCAACGGCCAGGACCACCTCATCGGCCTGTCGCTCGGCGCGCAATACGATACGCGACGGCTGCCCCGGGTGGGCTTCGCGGTTCGCTTCTATCGCATTGCGCAAGAGGTTGATCAAGACCTGCTCGAGCAGCACGCGGTCGGCATAGACCCGTGGCAGGTCGGCGGCCAGCACCTGCTCGACGGTCACCTGGGCGGCAGCGGTCTCCCACGCGCAGAGGCGCACCGCGTCGCGCGCGACCTCGGCGACATCGAGCGGCTGCATGCGCCGCTGCCCCTTGCGCAGGAACGCCCGCAAGCGCTTGATCACCTCCGAGGCATGGTTGGCGTGCTCGGTAATCCGCTCCAGGCCCTGGGCCACGCGCTCGGCTGCTTGCGGATTCTGCCCCAGGCTCTGCAGGTAGCGCTGGCTGGCGCTGGCGTAGTTGACCACCGCCGCGAGCGGCTGGTTGATCTCATGCGCGATGCCGGATGCCAGCTCGCCGAGGGTGATGAGGCGCCCCGTATGCGCCAGCTCGTCCTGGTGGCGCCGCTGCTGCGCCTCGCGCAGCTCACGCTCGCTCATGTCGCGGGCCACCAGCGAGTAATAACGCTCGCCGCCGGTCGTCCGATGCGCCAGCAGCACGAGGGAAATCGGCACCGAGGCACCGCCGTCCTGTGCGAGCAGACGCGAATCGCAGCTCCAGACGCCCTCGCGCTCGGCGGTCGTGCGGCCGGTTCCGTGCAGCAGCGCCAGTACCTCGGTATCGAACAGCGCATCGAGCGCCGGCATCTGCCCATCCTGCAGACGCAGCGCTCGCCTTGCCGCCGGATTGAGATACGTCACCCGCCCCTCGGCATCGATGAACAACACCAGGTCAGTGTTTACTTCCACCACCTCGGCCAGACGCCGGCGGTTCTCTTCGGCCTGCACCCGCGCGGTGATTTCGCGCGACACGCTGACCACCTCGACCACCGCGCCGGTATAGGTCTCGCGGATGGCATGGCTGGCGGTCTCGAACCACAGGTAGTGACCATCCCGATGGCGCACCCGGTAGGTCATCGTGTGATAGCCGTCCACCTCCAGCGCGTCGCGGCTGCGCGCCGGCAACTGGGCCCGGTCTTCGGGGTGGAACAGCGTTTCCACGAGCTGGCCACGCAACTGCTCCGGCCAATAGCCGAGCAGCCGCCAGGCCGCTGGCGAGGCGTCGAGAAAGCGTCCATCGGGCGCGTGCCGGGAGATCAGGTCGGTGGTGTTTTCGGTGATCAGCCGATACAGACGCCGGGCGCGTGCCGCATCCCGCTCGGCCAGGACCTGTGCGGTCGCCTCTCGACAGCGCGCGAGCACCCGGTTCTGCGCGGGGTCGGGAACAAAGGTCCAGATCAGGATGCGCTGGTCGTATTCGGCCTCCACCCCTTCGATAGCCCGTTGTTGCGCCAGACAAGCGCCGACCAGCGCGGCGTGATTGACGGGCAGAAAGCGCAGCAGCTCATCCAGAGGGCGATCGGCCAGCAGCGCCAGCAGGGCAGCGTTCAGCTCGACGGGATACGCGTGCTCGTCCAGCAGCAGGCTCGGTTGCGGATCCAGGCCGAGCAACGGCGACTGACGCGCCAGGCCGCTCGCGCATGCGAGCAGGCTGAGCAACAGCTCGCGTACCCAGCTCAGCGAGCAGGGACCGACATCGCCATCGGTGGCAAGCAGCAACAACCCGGGTACGGCTTCATCCAGATCCAGCGCCAGCACGGCGCCCTGAACGATACCTGCCCGGCGCAGGCGGCCGGCAAGCCAGCAGTCCAGCCCACGGACAACGGCGAGGTCGAGCAGGCCCTCGCCGCCGAGCCGCTCATGCAGCAGGCGATCACTGGCCTGCAGCGGATCACCCAGGCCGGGAGGCAGCTGTGCGCCACTGCCCTCATGGGTGTAGATGCCGGCACCGGCCTGCCAGGTCATGTAGTACGCCTGGCGTACCCCGGCGCAGCCGCGCAGCACCCGGCACAGGGCATCGGCGCGCGCGTCGAGCGCTACCTGTTCACGCTGCAGACGCAGCCAGGTGTGAAGGCGAACGGGAGTTGTGCTCATAAGCAATCCGTCTGAAAGGTTGGCCGGGAGAAACCCCCTGGCCCGCACGGAAATAGATATAGGAGTATTACCATATTCGCCCAGCAATACTTCCATATGCCTTCCGACTGATCTATAAGATTTGCAAGCCGCCCGGGAGAAGCTCCCAGGCGATGCAGAACAAGAGCTAATAATCAGCCAAGTGGTGTCTTGCATGACCATCTACGAACAGGGCCTTGCGCCCGCCGCAGTCAACCATGTTGCCCTCAGTCCGCTCAGCTTCATCGAGCGCACCGCCAGCGTTTATCCCGATTACCCCGCCGTGATCCACGGTTCGATCCGTCGCACCTGGGCCGAAACCTACATGCGCTGCCGACGCCTGGCCTCTGCGTTGGCCGGGCGTGGTATCGGCAAGGGCGATACCGTCGCGGTGATGCTGCCCAATATCCCCTCGATGCTCGAGGCCCATTTTGCCGTGCCCATGATCGGCGCGGTGCTCAATACGCTCAATGTACGACTGGATGCCGAAGCCATTGCCTTCATGCTGCAGCATGGCGAGGCCCGGGTATTGATCGCCGACCGCGAGTTCTCCTCGGTCGTGCGCGCGGCCGTCGGGATGCTCGATCACCCGCCGCTCGTGATCGATGTGGACGACCCCGAGTACGGCGAAGGCGAGCCGGTTTCCAGCCTCGACTACGAAGCGCTGCTCGCCGAAGGCGACCCGGCGTTCGCCTGGCAGTGGCCGGAAGACGAGTGGCAGGCGATCAGCCTCAACTACACCTCCGGCACCACCGGCAACCCCAAGGGCGTGGTCTATCACCACCGCGGCGCCTATCTGAACGCGCTGGGCAACCAGATGACCTGGGCGATGGGCAACCATCCGGTGTATCTCTGGACGCTGCCGATGTTCCACTGCAACGGCTGGTGCTACCCATGGACGATTACCGCGCTGGCCGGCGTCCATGTGTTCCTGCGCCGCGTCGACCCGCAGAAGATTCTCGGGCTGATTCGCGAGCATCAGGTCACTCACCTGTGTGGCGCGCCGATCGTGCTCAATGCGCTGGTCAACATGCCCGCTTCGGCCAAAGCCGCCATCGACCACCCCGTGCACGCCATGGTCGCCGGCGCCGCGCCGCCGGCCAAGGTGATCGGCGCAGTCGAGGAAATGGGCATCAAGGTGACGCATGTCTACGGCCTGACCGAAGTCTATGGGCCGGTCACCATCTGCGCCTGGCATGCCGAATGGGACGAACGCCCTCTGGAGGAGCGCGCGGAAATCAAGGCACGCCAGGGCGTGCGCTACCCGACCCTGGAAGGGCTGATGGTGGCCGATCCCAAAACCCTGGAGCCGACCCCGCGCGACGGCCAGACCATCGGCGAGATCTTCATGCGCGGCAACACGGTGATGAAGGGTTATCTGAAGAACCCCAGTGCAACGGCCGAAGCGTTCGAAGGTGGCTGGTTCCATACCGGCGACCTGGCCGTCTGCCACCCGGACGGCTACGTGGAGATCAAGGATCGGCTCAAGGACATCATCATTTCCGGCGGGGAGAACATTTCCACCATCGAACTCGAAGGTGTGCTGTACCGCCATCCTGCCGTGCTGGAAGCTGCCGTGGTGGCTCGACCGGATGAGAAATGGGGCGAAACCCCCTGCGCCTTCATCAACCTCAAGGCCGATCACCAGGCCGTCGACGAAGACGCCATCATCAATTTCTGCCGCGAGCACCTGGCCTCGTTCAAGGTGCCACGCACCGTCATATTCGGGGCGCTGCCCAAGACCTCGACCGGCAAGATCCAGAAGTACGTCCTGCGCGAACGGGCACGCGACCTGTCGCCACCCCAGCCTGCACCTCTGCGCAATCTGGCCTGACCCCTCTTTTTTCTGCCTGGTACTGCCATCCCGTTGCAGGGATGGCGGCTGCCGGCGGCATCCGTTCACAACAACAAGAAGGCGCCACGCGGCGTCAACGGAGGCTCCATGCAACTGTACAAACGTAACGACGGCGATGAACAACCCTGCTGGAAGGCCGGACCGTTCAAGCTTCGCCTGCCCTTCGTGCACTACCGCTGGGAAACCGCGGAGATGCTCCAGGCGCTGATCATGTTCGTGGTCAGCCTGGGCATGATCCCGCTGTTGGAGAAATACCTCGGCCTGCCCTACGAGGTGGCGCTGGCCTACGTGGTGGTGTGCGGCATCGGCTTCATGCTGCCGGCGTTGCTCGGCGTGCCGCTGGTGCCGGGCTGGATCACCCCCGGCATCCCGGTGGTGCTGCTGTTTCTCGGCAACTTCGAGCCGGGGCCGGAGGCGATCCGCGCGCTGTTCGCGCTGCAGATCCTGGTCTGCGTCATCTTCTTCCTGCTCGGGGTCACGCGCCTGGGCAGCGTGATGGTGCGCATCGTGCCCAACTCGATGAAGGGCGGGATCATCATCGGCGCCGGCATCGCCGCGCTGATCGGCGAGATCGAGACCGGCGGGCGCCTGGCCAACACGCCGATCTCGTTGGTGCTGGGCAGCCTGATCTGCCTGTACCTGATGTTCTCGGTGTCGTTCCGCGGGCTTACCGAGCGGGTGCCGCTGGCGCGCAAGATCGTCAACTACGGCATGGTCCCGGGGATGATCGTGGCCATCGTCGCCGGCATCGCGGTGGGCGAGTACAGGATGCCGGACGTGCGCTTCGGCATCACCGCGCCGGCTTTCGACCAGCTCTGGCAGTACCTGCCCTTCACCGCCGGCTTCCCCGACGCCCAGGTGTTCATGCTGGCGGTGCCCACCGCGGTGATCGCCTACATCATCGCCTTCGGCGACATCATCGTCGGCCAGTCGCTGATGCAGCGCGCCGACGAGCTGCGCACCGACGAGAAGATCGAGATCAACGTCGACCGCATCCACCTGGTGTGCGCCATCCGCAACGCCCTGCATGCCTTCTTCGCGCCCTACCCGGGCCTGGCCGGCCCGCTGTGGACGGCCGTGGCGGCGACCATGGCCGAGCGCTACAAGTACGGCCGCAAGGCGATGGAGTCGATCTACAGCGGCGCCGGCACCTTCTGGATCACCGGCTTTCTCGCGCTGTTCGTCCTGCCGCTGGTGAGTTTCTTCCAGCCGGTGCTGCCGATCGCCCTGTCGCTGACGCTGATCCTCACCGGCTACATCTGCCTGATGGTCGGCTTCGAGCAGCTCAACAACAACGCCGAACGCGGTATCGCCGGCACCATGGGTGTGGTGCTGGCGGTGTACGGCGCGGGCTGGGGCCTGGCCGCTGGCGCCGTGCTGTACCTGCTGATCGAGCGCACCCACCTGCTGCGCTTCGCCTCCCCCGGGGTGCGCGCCCAGCGCCCCAGCGAAGCCGACTGACCGCCGCCCGCCCCCAAACCTCCCCGCATTGGTCCGCGTGGCCAGTGCGGGCGACTAGAAAAGCCAGTCCTGATGAACAACTACAGCAGGCCATTGCAACGAAGGCGCACATCGGCGTGGATGATGAGTCGGGGCTGGTACACAGCGTGGTAGGCACGGCAGCCAACGTGGCGGATATCACCCAGGTCGACAAACTGCTGCACGGTGACGAGAACGTCGTCTGCGCCGATGCCGGTTACACCGGCGTCGAAAAGCGCTCAGAACATGCGGGCCGCGAAGTGATCTGGCAGGTCGCGGCGCGTCGCAGCACTTACAGAAAACTCGGCAAGAACAGCCCGCTCTACAAAGCCAAGCGCAAGATTGAAAAGGCCAAGGCGCAGGTGCGGGCCAAGGTCGAGCACCCATTCCGGGTGATCAAGTGCCAGTTCGGTTACGTGAAGGTACGCTTCCGCGGCCTGGCCAAGAACACCGCGCAGCTGATGACACTGTTCGCACTGTCGAACTTGTGGATGGCGCGTCGACATTTGATCGCCACCGCAGGAGAGGTGCGCCTGTAATGCGGGAAATGGCCACCGCGAGATGCTCGCGACGGCCAAAAAAGGAGAAATGTGAACCGCCCCGGTTTCGTATACGCGTTCTAGGCTCAATATCGGGCCTCAGTTCACCTCCGCTTCTGGCCGAAAGCGGCCGTAGTCACGACAGCCAGTAACTGACGAATTCCTTGGCGCGGCCGGGCGGGGCCTTGTTGAACTGGCGGCTCAGCGGCGCCTTCAGTCTTCGCCTTAAGGCTAGTGCTCAACAAAAGTGACGCCTCAGAAATGAGAGCAAGGCTGGAAAATAAGCCACCGGCTCTTCATAAAATGGCATATGACTGCTATTGAGGAATACATGCACTTCCGCATGGGGCGCGGCCAGTTTCATGCGCAGGGCGCAGGCGGGGGTGAGTTCGTCGTGCTGGCCGGTGGTGATGAGGATGGGCATGCGGAACTCCCCCATTTCCTTCAGTCGGTTCCAGTCGCGCAGGTTGCCGATGTAAAGGAACTCGTTCGGTCCCTGCATGGTTTGGTAAGGCCCCATGTTCCAGTCGTCCAGCGAACGTTTCACCGGGGCCGGCCATTCCTCGAGGCGGCACACGTGACGGTAGTTCAGCAGGGTGACCGCGGCCTGGTACTCGGGGTGATCGGTGGTCCCCTTCGCTTCGTGGCGCTGCATCATCGCCACGGTTTCGCTGCCCAGTGCCGCGCGCAGCCGGCCGAGCTCCTGGGACAGGTGCGGAATGTCCGCCACGGTGTTTTCCAGAATCAGCGTCTTCACCGCCTGCGGGTAATGGATGCTGTATTCGATGGAGAGCCAGCCACCCCAGGAATGCCCGAGCAGGTGCACCCGGCCGAGGCCGAGGGCCTTGCGTACGGTTTCCACTTCCTCTACGTAGCGGGCAATGGTCCACAGCGCCGGGTCTTCCGGGCGGTCCGCCTTGCCGGTACCGAGCTGATCGAAGGCGACGATGCGCAGGCCCTCTTCCTTCAGCCAGGCGTGGGCGTCGCGCAGGTAGTCGCAGGGCAGGCCTGGCCCGCCGTTGAGGCACAGCAGGACCTCGTCGCCACTGCCGTAGCTGTAGGCCGCCACCTCGTGGCCATCCACCTGAACCCGCTGTACGAAGTCAGGTTGCAGTTCTGGTATCTCGAATTTCTCCAGCATGGTCGTCTCCGTACGGAGGCCGCGACTCATCGAGCACTTCCCCGGACGGGGGCTCGAGCGGCCTGCGAAGGGAGCAAAGCAAGTTCCGCACCCGCTTCCATGCCCCAGCGGCTAATGGCGTCGAACGATGACCTTGTGCTGGCTCAGGGCGCTGGCGAGCTTGCCGGTCGGCTGCTCGTCGGTGACCAGGTAATCCACCTGCTGCCAGCTGGCATAACGAGCCGGGAAGGTCGCGTCGAACTTCGAATGATCGGCCACCACCAGCGTGCTACCCGAGCGCTGCAGCATGGTGCTGTAGACCACCCCGCAGTCGATCAGCGCGTCGGTCGGACCTTCGGCGGACAGGCCGCTGGCGCCGAGCACGGCGAAATCGGCAGTCAGGCCGTTGAGAAAGGCCACCGTGTGGGCGCCGACCATGGCGCCTTCGGTTGCGTGATAGTCCCCTGGCACAACGATGACCCGAATGGTCGGGTTGATCGACAGTACCGTGGCAACCCCGAAGGAATGGGTGATCACGGTAATGTCCTTCATCGCCGTCGCGATGCGGCGAGCCACATGCAAGGTGGTTGAGCCGGAGCCGATCATCAGAATGCGCGCGTCCTTCATCAGCTCCACCGCCACCCGGGCGATCTGTTCGCGCTCGGGGCCGAACAGTCGGTGACGTTCAGTGACCGAGGGCTCACTGGTGATGGCTCGCACCGCGCCGCCATAGGTACGGTTCAGGTGGCCGCAACGGGTGAGCTCGTCGAGGTCTCGGCGTATGGTTTCACTGGATACGCCATGCAGCCTAGCCAGGTCGGCGATACGCAGGCTGGGGGTGTTGTTGAGCTCGGCGAGAATCTCAGCCTGGCGGGCGGTCTTGGCTCTGGACATTACGCGCGTGGTTCCTTGTCGACATCGGCCGGGATGTGGTGAATGCCACAAAATGGTGAAGCGGACATGGTAATGCAGTCTTTTGGCGCAGACCACGCTAACTCCTAAAGGGCTGGAGTAATTGAAGGTAGTGCGACATTTTAATGTGGTGACCGCTAAATTAAATTTGTGGTTATCTATTCAAAATGTTGTACTTCTCGCATCACTCCAAGGGGGCGACAATGCTTTATCAATCGGATTTTCTCGAAAGACTGGAGGCCGGGCTGCGCGTCCTGCTTCCTGAGTGGGAGATGGCACCGGACGCTGCGCTGAAGCTTCTGACCATTTCCGAGAATGCCACCTACCTTGCCGAGGATGTGGCCGGTCGGCGACTGGTACTGCGGGTGCAGCGCCCGGAGTACCACAGTCTCCCCGAAATCGAATCGGAATTGGCCTGGATCCGGGCGCTGCGGGAGTCGGGGCTGGTCAGCACATCGGCGCCGGTAGCCACGGTTGATGGACGGGCCCTGAGCTGTTTCGTCGATGGCCAGACCCTTCGGCATGTCACGGCCTTCGAGTGGGTGCCGGGCAGTGAGCCGGAGCCAGGATCGCGGCTGATCAGCTGGTACCGGGTCCTCGGCCAGACCAATGCGCGCCTGCACCAGCACAGCCTGAGCTGGCCTCAGCCCCAAGGCTTTACGCGCAAGGTCTGGAACTTCGACACCATCATTGGCGAGCAGGCGTACTGGGGCGATTGGCGCAATGCGTTGGGACTGACAGCGGAAGGGCGGGAGGTACTCGAGCGCACCCAGGCGCTGTTGCGCGAGCAGACTGAAGCTTATGGCATGGCGCCGGAGCGGTTTGGGCTGGTGCACTGCGACATGCGCCTGGCCAACCTGCTGGTGGATGGTGAGCGGCTCACGGTGATCGATTTCGACGACTGTGGCTTTAGCTGGTTTGTCTACGACTTTGCCGCCTGCCTCAGTTTTCTCGAGGAAGACCCGCGCGTAGGCGAGTTTCTCGCTGCCTGGCTCGAAGGCTATCGCAGCGTGACGCCTCTCTCCGAGGAGGACGAGCGAGCCATTCCGATGTTTCTCATGTTGCGCCGCATGCAGCTGACCGCCTGGGTCGCCAGCCATTCGGAAACGCCTACCGCGCAGTCCATGGGCGAGGACTACACCCGGGGCACGGTGGCCCTGGCTCAACGCTATCTTGACACCCACAGCGGGGACATCCCATGACCGAACCCAAACAGATCCTTGCCCTGAACCGCTTCGACGCTGGACGCGCCACCGCGCTGGGCGGCCGGCTGGGTACGCTGCTTGAGAAGCGCCGGCGTTGTTTTGGCGCCTCCTCGGTGCTGTTCTACGAGCAGCCTTTGGAGATCGCCCGGGCCGAGGGGGTGTTCATGTACGACACCGCCGGCAGGCCCTATCTGGATGTTTACAACAATGTCCCGGTGCTCGGGCATTGCCATCCGGCGGTGGTGGAGGCCATCAGCGAGCAGGCTGCCCGGCTGAATACCAACACGCGCTATCTCTACGAGAGCCTGACGGACTACGCCGAAACCCTGCTCGGCACCTTTCCCCCGGCGCTATCGAACCTGCTGCTGACCTGCACCGGCAGCGAGGCCAACGACATCGCCATGCGCATTGCCCGCTCTGCGACAGGCGGCAGTGGTTTCGTGGTGACCGAGACGGCCTACCACGGCAACACAAGCGCGGTGATGGAAATTTCCCCCTCGTCTTACCGCAAGGGGCGCGAGCTGCCCCCGCATATCCGCACAATTCCGGCACCAGACAGCTTCCGCCTGGCGCCGGGGGAGGAAGTTGGCGAGGTATTCGCTTCGCATCTGGAGCAGGCCATTGCCGACCTCCAGCGCAATGACATCCGCTTCGCCGGGTTGGTGGTCGACACTATCTTCTCCAGCGATGGCGTGTTTGCCGATCCACCGGGCTTTCTGGCCAAGGCGGTGGAGGCGGTGCATCGCGCCGGCGGGCTGTTTATCGCCGACGAGGTGCAGCCGGGCTTCGGCCGGACCGGCCAGGGGCACTGGTGCTTCCAGCGCCACGGCGTCGATCCGGATGTGGTGACCCTCGGCAAGCCTATGGGTAACGGCTTTCCCATGGGCGGCGTGGTGACCCGGCCGGAGCTGCTCGATGGCTTCTGCGCCGAGACCGGCTACTTCAACACCTTCGCCGGCAACCCGGTGGCGGCGGCGGCCGGCCAGGCGGTGCTGGACACCCTGGAACGGGAGGGGCTGATCGCCAATGCCGACAGGGTCGGTCGCTACCTGCGCGACGGCCTGAAGCGGATGGGGCAGAGCGATGCGCGGATTGGCGACGTGCGTGGAGCCGGGCTGTTCATCGGGCTGGAGTTCGTCAGCAAAAACGCCACGCCGGATGCCGCCCTGGCGGGGTTCGTCATCAATGCGATGAAGGAGCGGGGCGTGCTGATCGGTGCCGCCGGCGCCTATGGCAACGTACTGAAGATCCGCCCGGCGCTATGCTTCAGCGAGGCCAATGCCGATCAGTTCCTGACCACCCTGCAGGAGGTGCTGCGCCAGGGGTGACCCGCGCCGGCGCGCTCCTAGGGGACGGGCTTGGCCGTGAACCGGACTCCGGCTCCGACTGTGGAGTCCAGGGCATGAAAAAGGCGGACCGGGTCCGCCTTTTTCAGTTTCAGCTGCCTCGTTTCAGCCCAGCGCCTCGGAGGATTCCGGCAGGACTTGGCCGCCGTCGACGACAATGGTCTGCCCGGTGATAAAGCCGGCCTCGCGGCTGGCGAAAAAGAGCACGGCGTTGGCGATGTCCTCGACCTTGCCCAGCCGGCCGGAGGGGATCGAGGCGGCCATTTTTGCAGCGTATTCCTCGCCCATGCCTTCCAGCCCCTCGGTGGCGATGTTGCCCGGCATCACCGCGTTAACGGTGATGCTGGCGTGGGCCAGTTCGATCGCCGCGGTGCGCATGAAGCCCAGCTGGCCGGCCTTGCTGGCGCCGTAGTGGGACCAGCCTGGGAAGCCGGTGATCGGTCCGGTGATCGAGGAGGTGAGGATGATCCTGCCAAAGCCCTGCTTTTCCATCACCGGTGTGACCGCGCGGGTGCAGAGAAAGGCGCTGCGCAGGTTGGTGTGGATCACATGGTCGAAATCCTCCACCGTCATCTCGGCAATGCGGGCGGAGGGGAAGATCCCTGCGTTGGCGGCCAGCACGTCCACCGATCCGTAGCGCTCGACGGCCGCATCGACCATCGCCTGGCAGTCGGCCTGCTGGCTGACGTCAGCGGCGAAGCCCGAGGCCAGCGGGCCAATTTCCTCGGCCACCTTGCGGGCGTCTTCCAGCGAGCGTGACACCACCAGCACATTCAGTCCGGCCTCGCCGAAGCGACGGGCGATGCCGCGGCCGATGCCCCGGCTGGCGCCTGTGACGATTACCGTCTTTTTTTGTAGTGATTCAAACATTTCTATCTCCTGTTACGGACGGCCTGCAATGCCTCCTGTGGTCCAGTTAGCAATATGCGGACCAGGCATTCACCTTAGTAAAGATGGGTATTCCAGCCGGGTTTAGCCCAGCGGGAGGGCGCTAAGACCCCCATTTTGGGGCGCCTCGCGTCATGTTGGTGCTTGCCAAAAAAAATGTTGAACTCGCCTCGTATCTGGTTTTAACTCGCCCTCGTTGTCTTTCACTTCAAGACAGGCGAGGACGAATCATGAAGGGCGTATCGAGAAGGGAACTGTTGAAGCTGATGGGGATGGGCGCCGGTGCGGCAGCCCTCGGTGGCGGCTCGTTGCTGATGAGCTCCAGTGCCTTTGCTGCGCGGGAGAAGGAGCTGAACATCCTTTGCTGGGAGGGTTACAACTCGGCACAGGTGCTCGATCCGTTCCGCCGTTCGACCGGTGCCAATGTGCGCGCCGAGTCCCTGACCAACGACCCGACCATGATCAACCGGCTGCGCGCCGGTGAGACCAACGTCTGGGACCTGATCAACGTGAACAACCCCTGGGCGCGCAAGGTGATGTTGCCCGAGGGCCTGATCAAGCCGCTGCCGCGGGCCGAGTTCGAGCCCTATTTCGAGGACATGCTGCCCCAGTTCAAGTCGCCGTATCAGTGGGCGATGAGCGCCGACGGCAACGAGCTGCTGGGTATGGCACAGCGTTTCGGTCCGTTCAACTACGTGGTCAATACCGACCGGATCAGCCGCGCGACGGCCGAAGACACCGGCTGGGACCTGTTCAACGATAAGGCCCTGAGCGGCAAGTACGGCATCCAGGAGTCGGATGACTGGAACGTCTTCGATATATTCCTGGTGGCCGGGATCAACCCCTTCATCGAGCACACGCCGGCGCAGATGGCGAAGTTCCAGGAAACCGCCAATGCGGTGTTCAAGGGCGCGAAGATGATCGGCGACGCTTCCAGCCTCAATCAGGCAATGATCTCCGGCGAAATTGACCTGTACATGACCGGCGGCACCTACAGCTGCTCGCCGGCGCGGGCCGACGGCTTCCCGGAAATCCGCGGCATCACCCCGCTGCGCGGTCCGGTGGATGGCAAGGGGGGCGTGTCCTGGGTGGAGATCACCTCGCTGGTGAACAACCCCAACCTCTCGCCGCTGGCCAACGACTTCCTCAAGTACGTGCAGGAGCCGGAGATCGCCCATCGCGTGGCTTTCGCCGAGGGCACCTTCAACCCGGTCAGCCAGATGGGCAATCCCGAGTGCTTCAAGCTGTTCACCAAGGACGAGCTCGCCGCCATCCAGTGGGACAGCCTGGGCGAGGAAATGAAGCGCTGCGTGGCCTACGACATCGTGCCGGAGTTCGACGAGGCTCTGGGAATGATCTCCGCGGCCAAGCGGATGCGTTGATATGGTTCAGTCAGGGCAGGCATCAATGAACAGCTCGACGATCGACAACGTCGCGAAACAGCCACTACCCGTGCTGCAACTGGTGGATGTGCAGAAGAAGTTCGGTGATTTCACGGCGGTGAAGAACATCTCGCTGGATGTACTGGAAGGTGAGTTCCTGACGATCGTCGGGCCGTCCGGTTCCGGCAAGACCACGATGCTGCGTATGCTGGCGGGCATGGAGGCCCCCAGCAGCGGCAACATCACCCTGCGCGGGGAGGCGATCAACAACCTGCCCGCCCAGCGCCGGCCAACCTGTCTGGTGTTCCAGTCCCTTGCGCTGTTTCCCCACAAGACGGTGGGGGAAAACATCGAGTTTCCATTGAAGGTGAAGAAGGTGCCGAAGGCTGAGCGCAGGGCCCGGGCGCTGGGACTGCTGCGGATGCTGCGGCTGCCGGAGAACTACTACGACAAGAACGTCACGAAGTGCTCCGGCGGCGAGCGTCAGCGGGTGGCGCTGGCCCGCGCCTTTGCCTACGACCCGGACGTACTGCTGTTCGACGAGCCGCTCTCGGCGCTGGACTACAAGCTGAAGAAGGTGCTGGAGAAGGAGCTGAAGGATCTGCACCGGGAAAGCGGTAAGACCTTCATCTACATTACCCACTCGCTGGAGGAGGCGATGGTGATGTCCGATCGCATCGCCGTGATGCGATCGGGGCAGATCATTCAGGTAGGGTCGCCGGAGGAGATCTACGCGCACCCGGCCGACGAGTTCGTCGCCGAATTCTTTGGCGAGGTCAACAAATTCCCGGTCAGCCTGGAAGCCGAGCGGGGCTGGTACAGCGCCGGCCTCGATCGTCCGCTCCGCCTCGATCTGCCGGCCGAACTGCAGGGCGCGACGGCCGCCACCGTGGTGGTGCGCCCGGAATACATGCAGTTCGCCGGTTCGGAGGACGAATTCGACAACGTAATCCGCGGCACGGTGTTTAACGAGTACTCGCTCGGCTCGCGCGTGCAATACCAGATCCGCTGCGGCGACCGCAGCGTGCTGCTGGAAAACCCGCGCACCTTTACCCGCGACCGGGCCCGTGACGAGCAGGTGCTCATCGGCTGGAACGCGGCGGACGCCATCGTTGCAGGAGCCTGACTATGGATGCTGTTTCGGGGCGCGGCCTCTCCATTGGCGCCCGCTACGCCAGTCCGCTGGTGATCTTTCTGCTGCTGGGCTTTCTCGCCCCGCTGGTGACGGTGGTGGCCTTCGCCTTCGCCGAGCCGAAAAGCTTCGAGGTGTTCCGCACCTTCACCTTGGAAAACTTCGCCGCCGTGCTGGATCCGTCCAACACGGTGTGGCGCTCGTTCGTCTGGTCGCTGGTGCTGGCCGCGCTCTGCGTGGCTGTGCTAGCGGTCATCGCCTATCCTATCGCCTACGGGCTCAACCGGGTGTTTGGCCGCTTCGCCCCGCTGATCAGCGTGCTATTCGTGTTCCCCCTGTTCGTCTCGGAGAACGTGCGGCTCTACGGCTGGGTGCAGTTCTTCATTAAGAACGGCGTGCTCGACGGCGTGCTTAAGGCGTTCGATCTGGGCCGCGCGCCCGATGTGCTCTACAGCCCGGGACTGACCCTGTTCGGCATGGTCTATGTGTATCTGCCCTTCATGCTGTTCCCCATCACCCTGGGGCTGGCCATGGTGCCGCGGGATCTGGTGGATGCGGCGAAGGATCTGGGCGCCGGCCGGCTGATGGTCTGGCGCGAGGTCGAGCTGCCGCTGGCGATGCCGGGCATCCTCATCGGCATGTTGCTGACCTTCGTGCTCGCCGTGGGCGCGGTGGCCGAGGCAAGAATTCTCGGCGGGCAGTCGGTGATCACTGTGGTTCACGACATCGAGGTGGCCTTCACCTACGCGCAGAACTGGCCGCTGGGCGCCGCGCTGGCGGTACTGCTGGTGCTGATTATCGGCAGTCTGACGCTCTTCGTGCTGACGCGCCTGGACCTTGATCGAGTGTTAGGGAAACGTTGAGATGAGAAATCAGGCACAAATCCGTTCCGACTTTCTGGTGTGCTGCTGGACGGGCTTCGTACTCGTGGCCATTTACCTGCCGATCATCTGCAGCGCGCTGGCCGGGCTGTCGACGAGTCGCTACTTCCTGTTCCCAGTACGGGAATACTCGCTGAGCTGGTGGCAGCGCACGGTCGATTCGTTTGAGGTACAGATCCTCGTGCAGAACTCGCTGAAGATCGCCCTGCTGGTGACGCTGATTTCGGTAGTGCTGGCCTTCTTCGGCGCGCTGGCCTTCGCCCGCTACGACTGGAAGGGCCGCAAGCTGTACCAGAAGCTGCTGCTACTGCCGATCTTCTTTCCGCAGACTGTGCTGGGCCTGGCCCTGCTGCTGTGGATGAACGCGCTGGGCCTCAGTCCGAGCTGGAAGACCGCGGTGATCGCCCATCTAGTGTGGATCGTGCCGGTGGTGACCTTGGTCATCGCCATCCAAGTCTACAACTATGACCCGAGCCTGGAGGAGGCCGCCAGCGATCTGGGCGCCGGCAAGCTGTTCATCTTCCGCGAAATCACCCTGCCGCTGCTGTGGCCGGGGATCTGGTCGGGGGCGTTGTTCGCCTTCCTGCTGTCCTGGGGTAACTTCCCGCTGTCGCTGTACACCTCCGGGGCCGACTCGACCGTGCCCAAGTGGTTGTACTCGAAGATGGTCGCCGGCTATACACCGATGGTGCCTGCGCTAGGCACTATGAGCACCCTGGCTGCGGCGGCGCTATTGCTGCTCGGCGGGGTAATCATCGCGACGCTTCGCCGACGCAAGTAGAGATCGCCTTAGCTTATCGGAGCAAATGGGCTGCGGAGCATTGGTGCAGTCTTGAACCTACCTCAAGCTTGCGCCGTTTTCACCGGGGCGCAGGCGCTGTTTTCTGACCGATGCGGCACGTTTATCGGCGCATCATTGGCCGCTCTCGGCTATATGAGAGCAAGCACCAAGGAAAGGTTAATCTCCAAACTGCTGAGGATGCTGCTTTAGATCAAAAGCCGTCATTGTTGAATATCTACTTTGGTTGAGAGCTTCCCGGTCGGCAATGTCTGCTTTTTTGGCCGATATCGAACCGTGGTTTGTCCGATCTAGATGAACCCTAGTCATGGGTTGTTCGGCGCAAGCGGCCGGTCGTACCCCTTCCCGAGATAGTGCTTCCTTTGCTCCCGATCCTTGCATCGCCATACTAGGACCCACTTGAAGGGCCCGCCATCTTCATTGACGGTCTCTGGAGCATTCAAACGTTTACCAAGGACGAATCGCATGTACGACCTGATCGGGGACATTCATGGTTACGCGTCGGCGCTCAAACGCCTCCTACGCAAATTGGGGTATCAGGAGCGGGAAGGCACCTGGCAGCATGTTGAGCGCAAGGTGATTTTCCTCGGCGACTTCGTTGATCGCGGCCCCGAGCAAGTTGAAACCGTCCAGATCGCTCGTCGCATGGTCGAGGCGGGCCACGCGCTGGCCGTCATGGGCAACCATGAATTCAATGCGGTTGCCTGGGCTACGCCTTGCGCTGAACGAACTGGGGAGTTCCTACGTGTTCACTCGGATAAGAACCGCGAGCAGCACGACGCCTTCCTTGTCCAGATCGGCGAGGGCTCCCATCAGCACCTGGACACGATCGAGTGGTTCAAAACGCTGCCCCTCTATTTGGATCTCGGCGGCCTGCGCGTCATTCATGCCTGCTGGCATCCCCGACAGATTGAGGCGCTGGCATCTCACCTGGATGTGCACGCACGGATTCGCTCAGGCTCCTGGTCGGCTGTATGCACCGAGGGCAGTGAAGCCTTTGATGCCGTGGAAATCCTCCTGAAGGGAATGGAGATTCCCTTACCGTCGGGTTTGCATTTCAAGGACAAGTACGGGCATCGGCGCTCCCGTACTCGCACGCGCTGGTGGCAGGAGGGAGCGGACTCAGGCGGGCCTGTCGGCCGCACGGTCGCGGGGCCGGATCGGTGGCCGTCCCAAGGGTCTGCCCGCCAAGGCCGAGGCCACCGCCATGGCGGCGCAAACGCTGTACCGCGAGGGTCGCC
>NZ_JACXXG010000042.1 GCF_014764705.1 Stutzerimonas kunmingensis | reverse complement strand
GCAAGCGCTTCGACTTCAAATGCCCCATCGAGGTGATGGGAGAGGTCATGCAAAATGCCATGGCAATGCGGCATGATGCTCCGGTTTCAATTCAATAACCGTGTTGCACTCAGCTCCTGCAACCGCCCCCCATAAGAAATTTAGCCTGCAATCAAAACGGGCGGAGTTACTTTTTCTTGACTATATCGCTGAACACTTGTCGCCAACAGGAAAAGCTGGGGTGGTTGTGCCTGAAGGCATCGTTTTTGTCGGTCAATCCGCCTACATCGGGATGCGAAAGCGATTGATTCAAGAAAAGTCTCTAATCGCAGTCGTTGAATTGCCTCATGGTGTATTCAAGCCATACGCTAGCGTTAAAACTCACATCTTGATAATTGACAAGCAGATAGCCAAAAGCACTGATAAGGTTCTTTTTATAAACATTGGCGCTGACGGGTATACGCAAACAGACACTAGACAAGCAGTTGATGAGAACGATCTACCAGCAGCATTGGAGTTAATTGAGAACTTCAAGCGCAATCAGCTGGAAAGCACACGGACCTTATCAAAACTAAATTTTATCACAGTCAAAAGAGAGCACATTCTTGCCTCAACCGGATGTCACTTGGTTGGTCGATGGTATATGCTCGAGAGAAAATTTCGAGAGCTGCGGGAACGCATGCCTAGCGCTAGAGAGTTGGGCGCGATTTGCAATATTCATCGGGGCAAGCACTCAAACATGAGTTCTCCGCCCGGAGACTTTCCACTTGTGGTTCCTGCAGCTGATAGAAAAACATCAGCCGATTTCTCCTTTGACTTCAAGGCAAGCTGTATACCCCTTGTATCCTCCTCTGGGCACGGCAAAGCTGACATTAAGCGCCTCCATTATCAAGAAGGAAAATTTGCTCTCGCAGACACTATGTGCTGCCTTGAAGCGAAAGAACCCGAGCAAGTGGAAATGAGATATATCCACGAATACCTGTCAAAGTTCAAAGATGAGCTATTAGTGCCAATGATGTGCGGCGCCACCAATGTAACTTTGGATGAGAACGATCTGAAGAAAATCCTCATCCCTTTGCCAGCCATCGACGAACAGCGAAGTATTGTCCAAGGAGTCCTTGCCAAAGAGGCCGCAGATAAGCTGCAAGCCATTGGGGAAGAAATCAGCTTTGGCATCACCTCATCCAAAGAAGTTGTCTCCGATATTAAGAAACAAATTGAAAGGCTACTTGCTATTCGAGATGCATCCCCTTCATTAAGCATTTCATGATGCACTATGCTTTTTCTGTCCGAGATAAAGGCGGAGTAATGATGGCCGCAATCAGGAGAAGAACATGAGCCAACCCTGGCCTTACCCCGGCGCACGCTGGTGGAAGTTCGATTTCCATACCCACACCCCGGCTTCCAAGGATACCGGGGCATGGCAGGTAGCCATCGGCACGCCGAATGAGTTAACGCCGCAGACATGGCTGCTCAAGTACATGGCCGCCGAAATCGACTGCGTGGCGGTCACCGACCACAACACCGGTGAGTGGATCGACAGGCTCAAGTTGGCCTATGCAGAGATGAAGCGTGAGGCCGACGCGGGCACGCCACCTGACGGGTTCCGTGAGCTGCACCTCTTCCCCGGTGTGGAAATCTCGGTGCAGGGTGGCTTTCATCTGCTGGCGATCTTTGACCCGTCCGCCACCAGTCAGACCATCAGCGATCTGCTGGCAAGGGTGGACTACCAAGGCACGCGCGGCGACAGCGATGGCGTCACCCGCATCGGCGCCGCCCAAGTGGTGGAGCGCACTCTGGCGGCGGGCGGCCTGGCCATTCCGGCACACGTCGAAGGCGACAAGGGGCTGCTACAGGTCGAGCCTGGTACGCGAAAATGCGTGATGGATGCCAACACGGTTAAGGCGGTCTTGCAGGAGCCCGGCATCCTGGCGCTGGAGTGGGCCGCCTCCAACAGCCCTGTGCCCATGGTGCTGGAGGAGCTGAAACTGCGCTTTGCCAGCGTGGCGGGCAGCGATTGCCACAGCTTCCAAGGTACGGCTGTTCCGGGTTCGCGCTACACCTGGATCAAGATGGCGCGGCCTAGCTTGGAAGGCTTGCGTCTTGCCTTGCTGGATGGGCAGGAAGTCTCTGTTCGGCGCAGCGATGAGAGCGACGGCTTTGCGCCGTTCAATACGCCCGAGCATTTCATTGAGTCGATTGAAATCCGCGACGCTCGCTACATGGGGCGCGGCAGGCAGCCTGCCGAGTTGCCGCTCAATCCGTACTTCAATGCCTTGATAGGTGGCCGTGGCACAGGTAAATCGACCACCGTGCATGCCCTGCGTCTGGCTTATCGCCGTGAGAAGGAGCTGTCGCTCAGCTCGGAAGCCGGGCAGACCTTCAAGCGTTTCAATCAGGTTGCCAGGGGCCGCAATGACGAAGGCGGACTGCGGGCGGAAACCAGCCTCTGCGTGCAAGTGCAGCGCGATGGCATGCCCTATCGCCTGATCTGGCGGCAGGATGGCCAAGGCCATGCAGTGGAGGAATGGGACGCCGCTACGGGCAGTTTCAAGCCTTCGGCCAGTCAGGCCGTCACCGAGCAACGCTTTCCGGTGCGCCTGTTCAGCCAGGGGCAGATTGCCGCGCTGGCCGGTGACAGCCAGCAGGCGCTGCTCAAGGTGGTTGACGATGCGGCGGGCACGCAATCGCAGCAAGCCGCTTTCGAGGAAGCCAAGCGTGCCTTCCTGGCCGTACGGGCGCAAATGCGCGAGCTGGACGGCAAGCTGCAAGGGCGTGAAGCGTTGACGCTGACCCTGCAAGATATTCAGCGCAAGCTGGCCCGCTTCGAGGGCGCCGATCATGCCGCCCTGCTGAAAAACTATCAGCGTACCAACCGGCAAAGCCGCGAGCTGGAACGCCAGTTCGACGCCTCCGCCGAACTGGCAACCCGTTTGAAAGCGCTTGCCGACGATCTGTTGGCGGAAGACTTGCCGGATGGCTTGTTCGATACCGCCGAAGACGGCCCGGCACTGGGCATTGTCCAGGCGCTGCACGCCGCCATCGCCAAGGCGCAGCAGGATGTCGAGCGCGCGGCAAACGTGCTGCAGGAGCGTGGGCAAGTCCTGAGAGGTGAGCTGGAGGCTTCGCCCTGGTTTGCGCGGATCGGCGCGGCCAAGACGGCTTACGAGCAGCTCAAGGCCGACTTGCAGCAACAAGGCGTGAGCGACCCCAGCGAGTACGGCCGTCTGGTGCAAGAAAAGCAGCGACAGGAAACCGAGCTGAAGAAGCTGGAAGCCTTGCAGAAGCAGCACACCGAGTTGCGCGAGAAGGCCAAGTCGTTGCTGGAACAGGTGCAATCCGCCCGCCGCGCCATCAGCGCCCAACGGAGCGCATTCCTGCAGGCAACGCTGCAAGGCAATCCCTTTGTGCGCATTGAGCTGATCCCTTACAGCCGGGACGCGCAGGGCATCGAGCGCTCCTTGCGGGAGGTGCTTGGGGCCGCTGAAGGCAAGTACGTGGACGACCTGTATCAGGAACAAGAGGGGGCATCCCCAAAAGGGCTCGTGGCCGATCTGCTGGGTACGGTTGATCTGGTCGAGCAGCCGGGCGTATGGGATACGGCGGCCTTCGAGCAGGCGCTATTGACGCAGAAGAAACGCCTGTCGCAAGCCGGTCGCGGGCAGGCGGAGTTTGGCGGCTGGTTCAATAAATTCCTGAAAGCGGAAGCCGACAAGCGCCCGGAATTTATCGATCACATCCTGTGCTGGTTCCCTGAAGACGGTTTGCAGGTGGAGTACAGCCGCAAAGGTGACGGGCGGGACTTTCAGTCCATCGGCCAGGCCTCCGCCGGGCAGCGTGCGGCGGCCATGCTGGCCTTCCTGCTTGCGCACGGCAACGAGCCACTGGTGCTCGACCAGCCAGAAGATGACCTGGATAACCACCTGATCTACGGACTGGTTGTGCAGCAGATCCGCAGCAACAAACTGCGCCGTCAGCTCATCATCGTGACCCACAACCCCAACATCGTGGTTAATGGCGATGCGGAGTTGATCCACGTACTGGACTTCAACCATCAGTGCCATGTGAAGCAAACCGGCTCGTTGCAGGATCAGGCTATGCGCCGCGAAGTCTGCCAGGTGATGGAAGGCGGCGAAGAAGCCTTTGAACGGCGTTACCAGCGCCTGGGAAGAGAGGTTTGACATGTTCGACAACATCGCCGACTTGATCGACAAGATTCGCCTGGGAGAGGACTCCTATCTGGAGTTGAAGGAAGTCCGCTTTGCTGGCCAAAAGGTGTCAGCACCCCATAAAGATTCGCTGGCCGATGAGTTGGCCGCCTTCGCCAACAGCCGTGGCGGTGTGTGCGTGCTCGGCGTGGACGACACCCGTGAAGTGCTCGGTATCCCGCTGGAGCGCCTGGACCTGGTAGAGGATTTCGTCCGGCAGATTTGCCTGGACAGCATCACCCCGCCGCTCGCGCCGGTGATCGAGCGTCTGAGCCTGCCCAGCACGTCAGGCGAGTCCTTGCCGGCGCTGAAGATCGATATCGCAAGCAGCCTGTTCGTGCATAAAAGTCCGGGCGGGTATCTGCACCGCGTGGGCAGCGCCAAGCGTGAAATGGCTCCGGACTATCTGGCGCGGCTGTTCCAGCAACGCAGCCAGGCGCGCATCATCCGCTTCGACGAGCAGCCGGTGCCTGGCGCCACGCTCGATGACCTTGCAGATGACCTCTGGCAACGTTTTGCCAGTCCTCGCGTGCAAGATACGCGTGCGGTGCTGCTGGATAAACTGGCCATGGCGCGCCCCGATACAGACGGCGCACTTCGGCCAACCATTGCCGGCGTGCTGATGGCAAGCGCTGACCCTCGCCGCTGGCTGCCAAATGCCTTTATTCAGGCCGTGGCATACCGTGGCACCGAGGTGCTGCCGCAAGGCGACACGGCCTATCAACTCGACGCCCAGGACATCACCGGGCCGCTGGATGCCCAGGTGCTGGCGGCTTGCCACTTCGTACGCAAGAACATGCAGGTCTATGCCACCAAGAATGAGGGCCGGTACGATCTGCCGCAGTATGACATGACCGCCGTCTTCGAGGCCCTGGTCAATGCCGTTGCACACCGGGATTACTCGATCCATGGAGCCAAAATCCGCCTGCGGATGTTTGCGAACCGGCTGGAGCTGTGTTCGCCAGGCGCCATCCCCAACACCATGACGGTGGAGAGCCTTCCCTACCGCCAGGCTGCGCGAAACGAAGCCATCACCAGTCTGCTGGCCAAATGTTCCGTGCCCGAGGCGGACAAAGCGATCACAGGCCGCAGCGCCATGATGGACAAGCGTGGTGAAGGGGTTCAGATCATTCTGGATCAAAGTGAACGGCTGTCCGGCAAGCGACCGGTTTACAGGCTAGTGGATGACTCCGAGCTGTTGTTGATCATCCCCGCTGCCGAGCCGCCCGCAGCAGTTGAGTGAGATTGACAGGATAAGGAAGCACCATGGCCAAGGCTGAAGCCAGCGTTGAAGAACTGGTCTCGATGATCGAGCGCGGTGAGCTGCGCTTGCCGGAAATGCAGCGGCAGTATGTCTGGCGCTCCACGCGCGTGCGCGACTTGCTCGACTCTCTGTATCGGGGCTATCCCTCAGGGGCGATTCTGCTGTGGGAAACCGATGAGGCCGTGCCCCTGCAAAGCTTTGCCGTCAGCCAAAGCAATAACCCTTATCAGAGCACCCGCCTGTTGCTCGATGGACAACAGCGTCTGACCTCGTTGTCTGCCGTCATTCGTGGCGAGCCGGTGTCGGTGCGCGGTCGCCGTCGGCCCATCGATTTGCTGTTCAATCTGGAGCATCCCGACCAACTGGCCGTCGTGACCGAAGTGGATGAGAACGGCGATGACGCTGAGGTCGATGAGGAAGGCGAGCTGGGAGGCGACGAGGCCGACGCCAGCGAGGACGAACTGCTGACGCGCTTCAACAAAATGACCTTCGTGGTGGCGACCCGGAAGCTGGAGCAGTTGCCGCAGTGGGTGAAGGTTTCCGAAGTCTTCAAGACCGACAGCGATGCGCCTTTCCTCAAACGTGCGGGCATCAGTGGCTTTGATGATCCGCGTTACGAGAAATACAGTCAGCGCCTCGCTCGGCTACGCGGCATCCGCAAGTACGTGTACCGCATGGACGTGCTGGAGCGAACACTGTCCTACGACGAGGTCACGGAAATCTTCGTGCGGGTCAACTCGCTGGGCGCCAAGCTGCGCAGCTCCGATCTGGCTCTGGCGCAGATCACGGCCAAATGGCGGCACTCGCTGCAGACCTTCCTGGACTTCCAGAGTACTTGCGCCCAGAACGGTTTCGAGCTTGATCTGGGTTTGCACCTGAAGAATTTGATGGCCTTTGCCACCGGACAATCCCGTTTTCTGACCGTCGGCAGCCTGACCCTGGACGTACTGCAGCAAGCCTGGAAACAAGCCTGCGAGGGGATGGAATTTGCCCTCAATTTCGCACGCAGCAATCTGGGTATCGACAGCCCTGCCTTGCTGTCATCGCCCTTCTTACTCGTGGTACTGGCCTACTTTGGGCATCGCCGCGACTATGCCCTCAGCACGGAAGAGGCGCAGCAGTTACGCTACTGGGCCTTGGCCGCCAATGCCAAAGGCCGTTTCTCCCGGGGTTCCAGTGAGACCATTCTGGATCAGGATTTGGCGATCATCCGCAATGGCGGCGGCGTCAATGAACTGATCGACCGGCTGCGTCTGCAGTTCGGCCGTCTTGACATCACGCCGGAAGAGCTGGAAGGGCGCAACCAGCGCAGTGCGCTGTTCAAGACCATGTTCCTGGCATTTCGTGCGGCAGGCGCCAAGGATTGGCGCAGCCACCTTGCCATTGCTCTGGACCACTCGGGCAGTCAGCACCGCTTGCAGTTTCATCACATTTTCCCCAAGGCATTGCTGCGCGGCAGCTACACCCCTCGCGAGGCCGACGACATCGCCAACCTGGCTTTCATCGGCGGCAAAACCAATCGTGCGATCAGCGACAAAGCGCCTGTGACCTACCTGTTGCCGCTGGTGGCGCAGCACGGTGCAGCACCATTCGCAGCACAGTGCATCCCGGTAGAGGAGGAACTGCTGGCACTGGATCACTACAAGGCGTTCTTGCAAGAGCGCCGTAAACGAATCGCGGCGGCACTGAATGCTTTCATCCATGCGACCGCTTGAGCTGTCAGCGCCACCTTGTTGCCACACTGTGACCCACATGTCGCCACAATGCTGCCTCCATGTTCAACACAATGTTGCCACGCTGTTCACCACATTGACGCCACTTTGTGCACACAGTGTTGCCACCATGCCTGACACATTCCGGCCGGGACGCAGCCCGAGAGTCGCTTGTCCCCAGCACGATGAGCACATTCTTTGTGCTGGCTCGCGAGAGCACAAAGAATGTGGCCGCTTGGCTCGATTTCGCCAGAAATCGGGCGCGGCGGCGTGGGGACAACGAATGGTCGATGCGTCCAGCCTGCACCTTATGGAACCCCGCTGCGGCCATGCGCCGGGTTGCCGCCCTGTGCGGCTGGCGGGTGCGAGCATGCGGCACAGGGCATGCCTGCTCGGTGGAGGGAGACTGAACTGACATGGCCAACCCTCGCTCGCTGGTCTACGCGCTTTACACCCATTGGGACACCGTGGAGCTCCTGGTGCGGCTGTCGCGCGAGTTTGCCGTGCTGACCAGCAATCAGGTGTTGAACGGCATTGCCAAGGTGTCCGGGCAACGGGATGCCGAAACGCAGGGCGCGGTGCTGCGTGCCTTGGTCAATGCGGACATCCTGCAAACCTTGCCGCGCAGCAGCGATCTGCAGCTCAATGCCTATGTGCTGGAGTTCGTGCGCGGCCTCACCCGTGAACATGAGCTGGGCCTGGCTGCCGTACTGCAGGCGCGTGTTGCGGCCATCCGTGAAGCCACCGAAGCACTCAATGAAGGGATGCTCGGGGCCGACATGGATCGCGTGCGCGGAGCCGCCAACAAGCTGGCAGAACTCTTCCGCCAGATCTGCCTGCAGCTCGATCAGGACCGGCACGCGCTCTTTGAACTGGCGGAAAACGCTAAAAGCGCCGACAGCAGCATGCCGATCAGCCAGCGCTACCGCGAGGTGCTGGAAGCCTACGATCATTATGTGGAGCCGATGAACCAGATGATGGACAGCGGCTCGCAGGGCACCTTCTATCGCTATCTGGAAGAAGCGGAGCGTGCGCTCGACTTGAGCCTAGAGCAATTGTCGGTACAGGGTGCGCTCTACTCGCATCGCCTGCAGTTGCGTCAGGTGGCGCACCAGGCCAAGGAGCTGCGGCGCTTTGGGCGGCTGGTTGCGCAGCAGTGCGCCGATACACTGCTCCCCTTGCGCGAAGAGCTGCGTCAGCACAACGTACTTACCAGTGCCATCAGCTTGCTGTTGGGGCTGGTGCGCAAACGCGGCCTGCGTCGCGCACTGTCGCACCCGGCGGATGAGACCGCCCTCCCCGTCTGGCGCAATGAGCGCGGTTTCAAATTGCAATTGGGCGATGAGGTGCGAGCGGTCATGGCTGCCGCACGCCAATACCAGCCACAGGCGGTGGCCTTTCCGCAGGATAAACCCGGCGATGACGTTCCGTTGCTGGAGCAGGTGGACGAAGCCGCTATTCGTGCGCATCTGGCCCGCAGCCTGCCAGTGGAAAATCTGCTCGATTGGCTGCACAGCCATTACGCCCACCTGCAGGATGCCACCCTGCTGCGCCTGTTCCATGACCTGCAACATGAGCCCGGCTGGCAGTTCGAGGCAGCCAGCCAGCCTGAAAAAACCACGTTGCAGACGATTCGCGTCCTGCATCACCCTCACCGCGTGAGTATCCCGCAATGACGATCCCACACGCTCTGGCAGCCGCCCTGTCGCAAATGCCGGCATTGGCCGAGCTGTTCCGCTTGTTTCTCTCCGGCAAACACCTGAATCGAATGGCCGAGCCCGCGCTGTGGGCGGAGCTGGAGCAGCACGAGGCCAGCTATGTCGGCTTGTTTGCCGCGCTGGGGTTCGAGCTGCGCCTGGATGCCAGGGGCTTTGCCTGGTTTCACAACAGCGAGGCCAACAGCAACATTGGCAAGATCAGCCGCCAGCTGGCCTTGCTGTTCATGGTGGTCTTCGATGCCCAGGCCAACGCCGGCAAGGCCCTGCAGCGCTTTACCGATTGGCTGATCGACAGCGCCTGGCTGGCCGAGGTCTACAAGCAACAGCAAGACCTGCTGGATGCCGAGGGCCTCAACCCCGACGCCCTGGTGGAGCTGCTGGGCCGCGCCTGCAACCTGGGCTTTGCCATGGCAGAGCCAGCAGGCTGGCGACTGCTGCCCGCTGTATGCCGCTACCTCGATCATTTCGAGGGCCTGGCGTTGACGGCCAAGACCGATGGCGACGAAACGAACGCGCCGACGGAGGAAGACTGGGCTGCGGATGCACCAGACGACGAGGAGAACACCTGATGCAGTATGGCTTCCAACGTCTGGTCCTGCTGGGCAGCGCTGGTTACTCGCGCGCCGAGCTGCCGCTCGATGGCGCGGTTTCTCTGGTGGCGCCCAACAATACCGGCAAGACCAGCCTGATCAATGCCCTGCAGTTTCTGCTAATCATCGACCGCCGCCGCATGGATTTCGGGGCGCACGATGTGGACAAGAGCCGGCGCTTCTATTTCCCCAACAACAGCGCCTATGTGCTGCTGGAGGTGTCGCTGCCGGAGTCCGGCACCGTAGTGCTGGGCTGCGTGGGCAAAGGGGTGAGCTTCGAGTACGAGTATTTCGCCTATGCCGGGCCGCTGAAGGTCGAGGAGTTCTGCCTGCCGGATGGCACCTTGGTGGCACAACCGCAACTGGCCAGCCATCTGGCCAGCTTTGGGCGCCGGGTGTTCAGCTACAGCAGCAGCGAATTTGCCGACATGGTGTATGGCGGGCGCAACCGCAAGCTCGCCAGTCAGCAGGACTTCTGCGTTTTCCGGCTGGAGCATGCCAGCGATGCCAGCGTTTTTCAGCGGGTGCTGACCCGCACACTGCGCTTGGACAAACTGCGCTCCAGCGAGGTAAAGGACTATCTGCTGCAGATTTTCCGCCGCGATCTGCCGGATGCCAGCATCGACTTCAAGGCCGAATGGGACAAGGCGTTTGCCGACCTCAACGCCGAACGCAGTCAGTACCTGGCCGCCGTGCGGCTGCAAGCCACTCTGAGCGAACTGGAACAGAAGCAGGAGGCCCGCTTGGTGTTGCGCGGCAAATTGCTGTGCTGGCGCCCCTTGATCGACGCGGCACTGGGTCAGTGGCAACAGCATTACGAGACCCGCCAGCAAACCTTGCAGCATGAGTTGGCGCAGTGCGATGTCGAGCTGCAGCGCCTGCGCGAAGAGGATATGCAGTCGGCTGGCGAGAAAAAAGAGTGCGAACTGGAACAAAAGCAGCTCCGCCAACAAAGCGAACAGTTGCGCGCGTTGCAGCAGCGTTTTGCCTTGATCCCCGACCGCGCCCTGCTGGAGGCGCGCCGCCACGAGTTGCTGGCGCAACGGGATGCGTTGGTGGTACGGATCGGCCAGGCACAGAGCCGCACGCCAGCGGCCATCGAGCGCGAGCTGGCCCGGATCGAACGGGAATCCGCGCAGCTGGCGCAGGAGTTGCGCACCCAGGGGCAGAACCTCTATCAACAACTGGCCAGTGTCGTATCTACGGAACAACTCAACGCGCTGAACAAGGTGCTGGCCAAGCCGGTACTGACCCTGGGCAACGAAGATTTCCGCCTTGATGGCAAGGCCCTGCTTGCGGCCTTGGTCGATGCGAATGCCGGACAATTCAATTTGCCTGGCTTGCAATTGCGGCTGGAAGCCCTGCCGGCACAGTATCAGCAACGGACCCTGGCGGAACTGAGCGAATTGCAGCAGGAGTTGCAGCAACAGCAGGCTCAGCTGCAAGAACAATTGGCCACCGCACTGGCTCTGGAAAACGTCAAACAGCAACGCCAAGCGCTGGAGCAGCAACTAGCCGAACTGGATGCCGAATTGCGGGACTACGCGCACATGCAGGACTTGCGGCAAAGCGAGGCCGAGCGCGAGGAGCGGCTGCAGACACTGGCGCAAAAGCTCGCCGACCTCGGCGCCAGTCTGACGCAGTCGGCAGAGCGGCACCGCGCATTGGATCAGCAGCGGCAGCAGCGGCAACAGGATTTGGCGGCCTTGCAGCAGCAACACCGGCAGATCGAGCAACGCCGTCATCAGCGAGTCGACCACGAAGGCCCCTTTGCCTGGCTGGCCGACCTGCCGCACAGCCCTTGGTTGACCCAGCCCGAGTTCGCGCTGGAGCAACTGGCCGAGCGACTGCAGACCTATCAGGTCGACTGCCGCCAGTTGCTGGAGCTGGATGAGCAGATCCGCCATCTGCTGGGTGAAATCCATAGCGGCGGATTGACCAAGTATCAGTTTGTCGGCGAACCGGAAAGCGAGATTGTTCGTCTCGTTGAATTCGCCCATCACCTGCCGCAGGAAGCCGAAGCCCTGGAAAAGAAGGTACGCTCGGCGGTGGTGAATGTGGCAGCCTGCCTGCGCGAACTGCGCGACGGCCTGTTTGCTTTCAAGCGCCGGATGCGCGAGTTCAACCGCAAGATCAGCGGCCGGCAACTTTCCGATCTGGCCGTGTTCAAGATCGAACCCGAAGACGAAACCATTCTGGTCGAAGCCATCGAACTGCTGATCAGTACCGCCGCCACTGTGGACAGCGGCGAAACCTTCGAGCTGTTCAACCAGCAGAGCGTCCTTGACGACGAGCAGCTCAATCGCGCCAAGACCCTGCTGATCGAAGAGGGCAATGCCCGCCACGGCCTGCGCGTGGCCGACCTGTTTCGCCTGCGCTTCTGGGTCGGCAAGGCAGACCGCGAGCCGGAAGCCTTCGATGACCTCGACAGTGCCGCCTCCAATGGCACCGTGCTGATGGCCAAACTGGTGACGGGGCTGGCGATGCTGCATCTGATGCAGGATCAGCGTCGCCCCATCCAGGGCATCTGCTACCTGGACGAGGCACTGGCCCTGGACGCCCGCAATCAGCGCAGCCTGATCGACACGGCGGCGGAGTTCGGCTTCTCGCTGATTTTTGCCTCACCCGCGCCGCTGACCACCGTGCGCTACTGCGTGCCGATTCACACGCGCAACGGCAGCAACCAGATCAGCCGTCATAGCTGGCAGATCATCGAACCGCTGGACGCCTGAGCATGGATCGAACCCTGCGCGCAGCCTTGCTCAAACTGCATGGCCAACAAACCCTGCCGGCCAGCCATTTCACCGCCGCTCAGCGCAGCGCTCTGGATCGCTTTGCCCGGCAGACAGGAGCGGTAATCTGCCAGCGTCAGGGGCGCGGTGATGTTTACCGTGTCAGCGATCCGCGACTATTCGATATCCATCTGAGCGCACTCTCCCCCCAGGTCGGGATGCTGGCCACGGACGACCTGCCGCTGCGGGCGCAACACATCGCCCACGCGCGCGACAGCAAAGCGCGCAATCATCAGCATGAGTGCTACTACCCCTTGCTCAAGGCCGTTGGCGAAAAGGTTCTCTGGCGGCAAGGCGAACACGGGAGCGAACTGCCACTCAGCCAGCTCACGCACCACTTCGGGGCTGCCAGCCTGCGCATTGAAACTGGCGACACCTGGCAAAGCGGGCAGTCGCTCTGGCTGGTGGAGAACCAGGCGCTGTTTGACCGCACGGATTGGCTGCCAGTAGGAACGCAAGCCACCCTGCTGTACTACGGCGGACAGCTTGATGGCCGGCTTCTCGCCTGGCTGGGGCAGCGCCCGCGTGCAAGCCGTGTCGTACTGTTCCCGGACTATGACGGTGTGGGGCTGGCCAATTTCGCGCGACTCTTTGCACAGCTTGGCGACACTTGCGAATGCTGGCTGATGCCCGACTGGCAAAGCAAACTGGCAGACTATGGTAGCCCGCGGCTATGGCAGGATACGCTTCGGGAGTTCACCAGTGCTGTTCCGCAGTTACCTGATTATCTAGGCCCGTTAACCGAACAGATGCGCCAATCCGGACGGGCGCTCGAACAGGAAGCGGTCTGGCTATCTGTTCTGAAGGTGCCCTTTGAGTAAGCTCGCAATGTCACCTGGGGCCAGGCCAGCCTCTAGGGACCGCCTCAGCGCCTGCTCCAGCTGCTGCCACCCCCGTGATGACGTGACATTGCTGCCAACCGTTTCGGTCAGACGGAACATCAGCCCTTCCAGCAGCTCTTCGTCACCCACGTCCGATGCTGTCTGCTCCGCCAGCGCCAAGAGGACGTTGTGTGCTGATGCCAACGAGTCGATTGGCACCCCGGCCAATGCTGCAGGGGTGCTGATGACACGATCCACCCTGACGACTGTCGCCAAATCAAGGGCTTGATCGACGCCCGGCTCGATCTCCATGCGGATCAGCACATCGCCAGCCAACAGAAAGCGGGTCTTGATAAGCCCCGGCTGCTCATCCTGAAACAACCACACCGACTGCTTGTCGGCCAGCAGCTTGCCTAGCACGAGCTTGCTGTCATCCAGTGCCCCACGATCCTGCCACTGGTGCAACACGTCGGTACGCAGGCGCCCGCCTTCCACACCGAGGTAGTGCAACAGGCCGACGAGTCGTTTGGCGGAGATCACCTGCTCCTTGCCACGTAGCCAGACCGAGAGGTTGGCAGTGCGGATACCGGTGGCTTCAGCGATCCGCCCCAGCGTTTCCCCGCGCAGTCGTATCAAGGCGGCGGCAAAGGCTGGCAATTGTTCGTTGGCAAGGGTTGGCATGTCGGGCTCTGTGAATTCACTGTAAATCACTATAAGACTTATTGGCCGACAAGACGAGCGTGCGGAGTTTGGCGATTCGCGCAAGCCGCTGTTATAGTAATTTATAGTTAGGCTATTTGGGAGGCCGTCATGCGTAAGCCAAAGCAAGCCCGTCCGTTGCGCCTGCGGGAATACGAAGCAGCCATTGCTGCACTCAAGGAGCAGCATCCCTTGGCTTGCGCGGCAAATCGTCGAACCCGCGCCGGGGCATTTGGCAGTGGTGGCACATCTGTTTGCCCAGGTGGAATACCTGCTGCCACCCGCAGTGGTCGCACGGAAGGGCTCACTGTCAGTGAGCTGCAACCGGGATCGCTTGGCCATTCATTACCAGCCGCCGCGACGCCACAGCGAACGTGCAGCAGCAGTGTTCGATCTGATTGCCCAGACCAAGCACCTTTCGCTGCAAAAATGCCCCGTTTGCGGTGTACAGGTTGTCGGGGACGGCATCCGTCCGCAACGCTGTCCGCAACACGACGGCATCCAAGGATTGTTTGCCGAAGAAGTGCGCCGCAGCCGCCAGCTCATCGTCGAACAGGGGGTACAGCAGGTGGTGCACGATCTGGGTAAGGTGACGACTGAAGATGTACGCGCCGCCATGGCTGTTGAGGATGAGCCCGTCCCGAGTGAAGCCAAACCGGAACAGGTTCAGGAGCAGCCGACAGAAACCGCTAAATCAATACTCTTGCCGAGCATCGTCTTTCTCGATGAAGCCGGGCTGGAGACGTTCGTGGATCGCCACCGACCGAAAGGCGACGACAAGTTCAAGCGCGCACAGGCGATGGCGGAGCGGATCAAGCGGGCGGGCCATGGTAGCCGCCAACTGGGCCTGCTGCCCCCGGACTGGAAAGCCCTTCTGGATGAGTTCGCGCAGGCCTTTCCAAACTTCCATGAACTGGCCGAGCTGATGCGTGATCACTTCGCCTTGTCCAGTCTGGGCGATGGCCGGGTGTCTTGGCCTGCCGTGTTGCTGGTCGGCCCGGCGGGCATCGGCAAAACCGAGGCGGCACGCTGGCTTGCCGATCAGCTCGTGCTACCGTTCCGGGTCTTCGACATAGCGAGTACGCAATCAAGTTCGCCGCTCGCCGGTTCCGAATCATTTTGGAGCAATTCCGAGCCAGGCCAGCTCTTTGAGCTGTTGGCCTACCAGCCACTGGCCAACCCGGTGGTGGTACTCGATGAACTGGACAAGGCCAGTAACGGCAGACCGCAATACGATCCGCTGGCAGCACTCTATACCTTGCTGGAACCGCGCAGTGCGCGGGATTTCATCGACTTGTCGATCCGCGACTTTGCCATTGACGCCAGTCATGTCAATTGGATGGCGACCGCGAATGAGCTGGAGGCGATTCCGGGGCCGCTACGCTCACGGCTGACGGTGTTGCACATTCAACCACCCAAGCCGGAGCAGGTCAGAAGCATCGCGCAGTCGATTTACAACCGACTCCGCGACGAGTCGAGCTGGGGCAAGGCCTTTGCCGAGCGACTGGATGATGATGTCCTGTCCCGTCTGCAAGCCTTGCCACCGCGCAGTGTGCGCCTGGTTCTGCAGCGGGCCTTGGGCTCGGCGGCTCGTGATGACCGAGGAGTCGTCCAGGTGCAAGACATCAGGCCGCTGGTCGATATCAGCCGCCGTGGCGTTGGCTTTGTCAGCGAGGGATGGAATTGAGGTTGGCGATCCAGGCCGCACCGGCGGCCAGCGCATCGGCCTCGCTGGAATAGGTTGTCGATGGGCCGCTGATGATGCAGGGCTCGGTTTCTCCGTCGCCTTCCACTGTCCATAGCTCCCAGGTTCCGTCATTTTTCCAGCTGGGGATGGCGGTGTAGGGTTTGTCTTTCAGCGCAGCCAGCGCGGCATCCACTTCGGGACGGATTTGCAACTCACCCGAGTAGATATAAGGTGTCGCGCAACGGGCATCAGATCGGCTCATGTTCCGTGCTCCAGAAAAGGCCCAGCAGCGTGCTCGCCTGCAGGTAAATACCGGGGTTGCGTGCTTCACTCGGGCCAGCAATGTTGAGAATAGCGATGGGATGGCTAACCAACCAGTCTTGCCATGCAGCCAACAGCTCTTCTGTAGGGGCATGCAAATCGCACAGTAGCAGCGGCTTGCCGTGTCCCGTCGCCAGGTCGCGAGTAAGCAGGCTGCCGCCTTCCAGCCTGCCTCGGTAAATGATCAGCGTTGCATCAGCGTCCCGAACATTGTGCTTGGTACGCTGGCGGTAGCCGCTGGATTCGGTCTCCACCAACTGGTAGCGAGCATCCAGGACGCCATCAGCGGCCCGTCGGCCTGCCGGGCAACAGCCGCCGTGCGGAATCTGCCGGGCAATGGCGAAATCCAGCGCTGCCCGGTCTACGCCGGTTTGGCCGCCGGAGATGATCATTAGAACGCCAATCAATCCAGACCCTTTGCTTCCCAGCCTTGGCTGGTCAGCTTGACGGCGTGCTTGGATTCCTTGTTGCCAACACCATCGAGAATGCCCTTGACCACCGGGAAAGCGGCTTGCACCTCGGGCTTCTTGGCCCAGTCGGCAAGGTTGTTGACCTTATAGGTGTAGGTGATGCCTGCCTTCTGGTAACGGCTGGGATAGCCTCCCGACAGCAGTTGTACCGCCTTGCCCTCATCAACCAGCCGCTGCACCCAGCCATTTCCGCCGACACTGGTTTCCCAGTTCGCCAGCACCGCATCCCTTCGGCCAATGCCTGTATCCCGCTCCTCGGGGGTCTGGGCGGCAATGACGATCCACCATCCGATCATGTTTTCCTTCCTTCGTCTTCGATCACAACGGAGTTCGACTGGCAACAAACAACTCGACAGGCGTGATGCCACGCTCGACCAGTTCCAGCAGGGGGAGAGACGCGGCAAAGACTTCCATTGCAGGCCAGCGATTCGGCTGGCCTGTAGGGGTTTCTGGCTGCGGCAACCGTCCCCAGTTATGGGCATCGGGAGCCTCGAAGCCCGCCTCAACCGCCAATCTCAGCCAGTAGCCCTCAAATCGGGATGCATAACTCTGATCGCCATCAACCCATGAGAGAACGGTCGCACGAACCTCGGCCTGTTCGCGAACGGCCCACTCGAAGAGAGCGAACGAGGCATGGCCGGGGCGATGCCGACGCAGATGCTCGCGAAATCGACGTTTGAGATTGACCGTCTGCCCGATGTAGCAGGCTTTTCGCTCGCCATTCCGGCTATGCGCCGTCAGCGCGTAAATCCAGTATCCGCGTGAACGGATGACCGGGACGGCGCCCGTGTCAATCGAACATTCCGGCCTTGTAGGAAATGCGCCGCCGGCAAACGCGAAACGAATCCGGAATCGCTTCCCATCAGGCCCAAGCAACCCGATGTAATCACGCCCATTCCTTGTCACCGTCAGGCCGAGAGCTTCTGCACGCTCAAGCAGTTCTTGCTTCGTGTTGATTTGCCCAGAGGAGATGGCGGCTTGCAACGTGGCTTTCATCGTCATGAAACACTTGCGGCCTCGTTTTCATCGCCGTAGTAGCTTTCGCCTGCCGCTTGCTCGTTCCGCCAATAGCGGATCGTCTCGTCGATGCTTGCCCTGTCGTGAGCCTCGATTTCCTCCCAGACACCATGCTGCTTCCAGTCATCGAAGGTCTGCTCATGCAGTTTTTCCGCGACCTCGGCAAGAGCCATGTTCGGATCAAACAGCTCTTCGTGGTCGATGCCCGGATTGAACCAGTCGTCAGGGTCGTATCCATTGGGCAGATCGCAAAAGCGCCACCATCCGCGATAGGTCTCAGGCGTGCGGCGGGCGCAGTCGGCAAGATACTCGGCCTCATCCTTGTCCGACCATTTACCCCGTTCAATCCGTGAGTCACGGTAGGCATCACGGTCATGGAAGAAGCATTCGTGCATTCTGGGATCGTGTTTCGCCCAGTCGTAAAAGTCACAACCGATGCCCGACCGTCCCCACCGCATAACGGTTCGCACGACAGCAGACTTCGACGTGCCGAACACCCATTCGTATTCGCGCAAGAAGGTCTGTCCGCTGGTTACGCCTTTGCCCTCGCAGGCAAGTTCGAATTGGCCCTTGTGCTCTTCCCAGAATTGCTCAAGCTCATCGAGTGTCCGCAGGGTGGCAAACATGACGCCATCCTCAAGCAAGACGCGCTCGGGCAACTTGATGCCCACAGGCAACAGCGGCTTTTTCTTCGGCTTCATCGAACTGGCATCCCAAGTTGGGCAGAAGGGTAGTCAACGCTTGCCAGTGCCTCTTGCTCACGCACCAATGGCAGGTGATAACGCGGCACCGCCTCGGACGACACCCAGTCGGTTTCTCCAATCGCGAGGAAGCGGTCAATCGCAGCTTCGATAGCTGCTTGATTGATGACCTCCACATCCTGGACGATACGAAGGCCAATCCCGTAGGCGTAGCTCCAGTCGAGCTTGAACGATTCGTAGATCACAGGCGGCTCGTCGCGAATGATGGCTGTTTCCAGCAGGTCGATCTGCTCGGAGAGTGTCCGTCCGTCGAACTGTACGTACCGAACAGGTTCTCGCTTCACCATCCGATAGGTGAGAACCTTCCCCGTGCGCGAGACATCGGCTGGCTCGAAATCCAGCTTTGATTCCCTGTCCAGGTCGGCGTCTCCCAGTGCTGCGTAGGCCCGCGAGGACGCCTCGTTGTGCGCGGCATCCCAGAACGCTTGCCGTGCCGTCACGATCTCGGCGTTCCAGATCGTGAATCGATCCATGCCGGGGAAGTAAAAGTCGAACCATTGGTTGTACAGATCGGGGCGGCCCGGCTCGTTTAGCACAAGACGACTGGTGAATCGCCCGCCATATTCGGCGGCGTCGCGACGCATCTTGCCTTTGAGGCGGATGACCTCATCGCTTCGCTTATGCCGTGGCAAAGAGCTGAAGGGAGGGCGTTGCTTTCGATGACGCAGGCTCATGCATCCATTCCCACTGTTGCAACCCATCCAGTTTGGGTTCTCAGGCATGCAAAATCATTATGCTAATGTTGCAACGCAGAGTTGTCACTCATTAGCAATAGGCGCCTTTCAACAGCTATTGCCCCACATTCTGCCCCTGCCAGACCTCCGTGCAGCTCACTAAAACCTCTGCGCTGGGCTGATCTGCCGAGAGCTGGCCGATGCGCCCGCGCTGGCTGGCAAGCTTCAGTTGCTTGCGCACCTGTTCCAGGCTGCGCTTTTCGATCACTGCGGTATAGCTCGCACCCAATTCACCATCCGGATCGATGAACAGCTCGATCCGCTTCACCGGAAGGCCGAACACCGAGAAGCTGCGTGCCGGTGCAAGCAACCAACTGCCGGGGGCATTGGGCGCAATGTCATCCAGCGCGTGCATCGGCAAGGTTTGACGGCACTCCACGGCGGCGATGATGCTCGGCTCGATCTGCAACCAGCGGTTGGGGTCTGGGGTAGTGCCATCCATCAGCACCACCGGCATGGCCGCCAGCAGCAACGCTTTCATCCCTTGATGTTCCTGATCCAGAAGCGGCGGTCATCGACCGTGAAGTTGGGGTCGTAGCCGACCAGGGTCAGCAGCGAACCGACATAGTAAAGGCCGAACTGATTCATCAACCAACGCTCCATCGCGGGGTCGCCGGGCAACTTGCTGTACGGTGGGATCGGTCCATCGCTACGAACCTGACCGGTGGTTTTGCCGGAGATGGAAAAGCTCTTCCAGGTCAGTACGAAGTTGTTTGACTGTTTCGGCAGCTCCGGCGCGCAAAGCGACAGATTGCTGAAGCGCTCGGAGCGCTTGGCGTCGTACCAGAGCACTGCGTCAAAGCGAATGCAATCACTGGCTTTGAGCGTGAGGCTACGGGTCAGGGTCATCTGATCCGCCGGAATTTGCAGATTGCTGATCACCACCTTGGGCCACTCCGGGGCGCGACCGTCGGTAGACAGATTGTGGCGCAAGGCGTTATGCAGTGGAGTGCCCAGCAAGCTGTTGCGGGTTGCCGCGCTTGCGGGCGTAGCCGCTTGCGACAGACTGGTTCCAATGGAGTGTCCTAGTCCGTTCAGGGAATCCAGCGCCCCCTGCATGTCGGTTGTGGCACAACCCGTCAATACAAAAGGCAGAAGCAATAAGCTCCGGTAGTGTTTCATCGCAGTTCCTCGCGAGGTTATCCGTTGAAGAGGGTATTGAGCCGGGCGCACCAGGTTTCCGCCGCCCGACGGCTCATGGGAAAACTGAGCAGCGGTCGTTGCGGGTCGGCGGTTTGCAGCTCGATGGCGAAGTCCTTGGCGCGCACCGTGCGCTCGAAGGTCGGCACGCTCATGCCACTGGCGTTGACCTGACGGCTACCGCCGTTCATCTCCATGCTCTCGACCTCGCGCCAGGTCATCCGCCACCCAAGCAGCCAGGAGAAGTCGTGGATACGCCAGGCTTCATCCACGATTGAGCAGACAGCCAGTTTGCGATGCTGCCGGTCAAACACCAGAAAGGCCGGCGCGGGGTAGCCCAAGAGATGTCCAGCATCGAATGACAGCCCCTGCTGAGCGTTGAGCTTGGCTACAAGTGCCTGACAGCGGGCCTGCAAGCGCGCCAGAAAGCGGAAGGACAGCATGAAGATCGCCAGCGAAATCAGCAGATAGAGCATCAGCTCACTGGTCAACAGTCCCCAAAGCGATGTCTGTGACAGGCGCGCAGGCCCCACGCCGACCATCGCCAGTACAAGAATCAGCGTAAGAGCAGTGGCAGCAAGACCTGAAAGCCCAGCCACCGGAACTGCCAGCCCCGCAGCCGCCCCCATCCCAGCAGTCTTCCAGACGCTTGCCATACGTCATCACCTCCATGTTGTTACTCATAGAGGTCATTCTATGGCGCTTGAATTAAATTGTCACTTATAGTGCGGGCACCTATCGGGCGTAGCCCTATAGAGGGGGTACTCATAGAGTCATTTCTCTTTAAGAAGAGAGAAATATGGCCCTTGATCCCCGACTACGCTTCGGCTTGAAGCTGATAGAAATCAGAAAGACCAGAGGGTGGTCGCAAGAACGCCTGGCACTGGAAAGTGGCTTGGCGCGCAGCTATCTGGGGGGTGTTGAGCGTGGGCAACGCAACATCGCCTTACTCAACATCTTCAAGCTGGCCGAGGCGCTGGGGGTGGAGCCTTCAGTACTGCTGGAGGCGCCGGCTGCTGGACAGGAGCCAACTCCGTAACATCGTAGCGCTACGTTATCGTAGCGTTACGATGGTCTCCGCATGATCGCTCGCGGCAGCTATCGCAGCCATCTGCTTTCAAGAATAAGTAAAGCCCACTACAATGGCGTTTACGCAATTTTTTTCGCGTTAAGGGTCATAAAAGTGACTTTTCATCTCTCAACTCCCGCTGAGATCCTGCATGCGCTGGGTGTTCGTCTGCGCGAGCAGCGGCTTGCCCAATCGCTCACGCAGCGTGAACTGGCGCAAATGGCCGGACTGTCGCTGGGGGCGTTGCGCAAACTCGAAAGCGACGGCCAGTGCTCGCTGGAAACGCTGGTCCGCGTTGCGCAGGCACTTGGCTTGCTGGAGGCGCTGGACGATCTCTTTGTACTCAAACGGCAATCCATCGCCCAGATGGAGCAGGTGGACCTTGTGAGCCGCCGCCAGCGTGCGCCGCGTAAGAGAGCATCATGAAGCTGCTTACCGTGCATTATTGCGGCTGGGGAGAAGACTGGCCGTTGGGACGCCTGGCCGATGACGGTCAATCCCTGCTCTTCGAATATTCTCCCGAAGCCTTGTCTCAAGGCTTGGAACTGTCGCCCTTGCACCTCAAGCTGCGTGCGGATGCCTACGGAGGTTTTCCGATCCATTTGCATCGCCTTCCGGGCCTGATCGCCGACAGTCTGCCTGACGGCTGGGGTTTGCTGCTGATGGATCGGTTGTTTCGTCAACACGGCTTGCGCCATCCCGGGCCACTGGACCGGCTGGCCTTCATTGGTGAGCGCGCGATGGGCGCGTTGCGCTTCGTTCCGGCAAGCGACGCCGGCGCCCACGAGCCCGACTGGTCCTTGCTGGCGCTGGCCGAGCAAAGCCGTCTCGCGCTCGCGGGCGAGGCGGGGGCAGCCCTGCGCGAGCTCGCGCTCACCGGCGGCTCACCGCAAGGGGCTCGCCCCAAGGCCTTGGTGCAGTACGACGCAATGACCGGGCAAGTCAGCACCCGTCCGGATGCGCCCGGCAGTCCCTGGCTGGTCAAGTTCCCGGCGCAGAACGAACACAAAGAGGTTTGCGTCATCGAGCAGCTCTATGCCGAGTTGGCTCGGGATTGCGGACTGGATGTGCCCGAAAGTCGTTGGTTCGACCTTGGCCCCGAACTGGCCGCCTTCGGCGTCGCGCGCTTCGACCGGGAGGGAGGGCAACGCGTCCCGGTGCACAGTCTGGCTGGATTGTTGCAAGTGGATTTTCGCCTGCCCGGTGCCACCGACTATACCGCCTTCCTGCGGGCTACCCGTTTCCTGACGCGCGACGAGCGCGAAGTGGAGAAAGCCTACGCACGAGCCGTCTTCAATGTGCTTTTCCACAACCGTGACGACCATCCCAAGAATTTCGCGTGGCGTCTCGGGCCTGACCGGCGCTGGCGTCTGGCTCCGGCATTCGACCTGACCTTCAGCGAAGGCCCGATGGGCCAGCATCACCTGGACGTTTGCGGCGAAGGTGCTGCCATCGAACGCCGGCATTTATTGCGTCTGGCGGAGGAAGGTGGCGTCCCAAGGAAACGGGCGGAAGAGGTCATCGAACGGATGTTGCTGCAGGCAAGCTCATTAGGTGAGCGATTTGAGCGTGCTCCGATTAGGCAGATGTTGGCGCAGCAGATAACATCCACCATTGATGCCTGTCGCAGGCGCCTGGAAAGTTGAATCCGAGCCGGCGCAACGGCGCCAGATCAGGGTTGAACGTACTCAATGCTGAGTTTTTTGAGTACAATTTTGAGTACAAACATGAGTATATTTTTTAATGGAGCAGCATGGTGAACTGTTCATTCAATGACTTGCAGTCACAATCGCTGTTCAACGTCTGAGCCCGCTCGACGCTCGGCTGAAGGCCCCGACTCATCGGGGCCTTTTCGTTTCCGGCAGGCAAAGCTCTGGAGCTACAACGGTCCCGGATCGGGGATCGGCTCTGGTGGTGGAACGACTTTTTCCAGCTGCTCGAGCACCTCTTCCGGCAGCTCATCCGGGCCGTCCCGTTCGGTGTCGCTCTCGGCATCGTCCAGATCGTTGAGCGGCGATTCGTCGGCTCGCCACGGCCAGACGGGCTGCGAGGGATGGTGCGATTCGATACCAGGCATGACGGTGTCCTCTCGAGGGGTCTGCAGGTTAGGCACGCATCTAACCGCCGGGTTCGAAAGGCAAGGCACCGCCCGGCGCAATCCGGGCGGTGCCGCATTGAGCCGCTACTTGAAGTTGCGCTTCACCAGCCGCTCCAACCAGCCGACGATGCCGGAGCGGAACAGCAGCACGCAGAGCACGAAGATCACCCCGAGGATCACGTGCACCCATTCGCCCAGCGGCCCGTTGGACAGGTAGCTCTGCAACGTCACCACCACCGTGGCGCCGACCAGTGGGCCAAGGATGGTGCCGACCCCACCCAGCAGGGTCATCAGGATCACCTCGCCCGACATGTGCCAGTGCGCGTCGGTCAGCGAGGCCAGCTGGAACACCACGGTCTTGGTAGCGCCAGCCAGGCCGGCAAGCGCCGCGGAGATGACGAACGCCAGCAGCTTGTGCCGATCGACGTTGTAGCCCAGCGACACGGCGCGCGGCTCGTTCTCGCGAATCGCCTTGAGCACCTGGCCATAAGGCGAATGGATGGTGCGCTGGATGATGGCGAAGCCGAGCACGAACACCGCCAGTACGAAGTAGTACATGGCCATGTTGTTCTGCATGTCGACGAGGCCGAACAGGTGCCCGCGCGGCACGCCCTGCAGGCCGTTCTCGCCGCCGGTGAACGGCGCCTGGACGAAGACGAAGAACACCAGCTGCGCCAGCGCCAGGGTGATCATCGCGAAGTAGATGCCCTGCCGCCGGATGGCCAGCATGCCGAACAGCGCACCGAGCACCGTTGAGGCCAGGGTGCCGGCGAGGATGCCCAGCTCGGTGCTGAGCCCGCTGTAGCTGCTCAGCATGTAGCCGGTGATGTAGCCACCGGTAGCGAAGAACGCCGCATGGCCGAAGGACAGCAGCCCCGCGTAACCCAGCAGCAGGTTGAAGGCGCAGGCGAACAGGGCGAAGCACAGCAGCTTCATCAGGAACACCGGATACACCGCCAGCGGCGCCAACAGCGCGATCACCAGCAGCACCGCATAGAAGATCTTCTGCCGCCGCGCGGCCGCATGCCTGCGCTCGCGTACCACACTGGCCTGCCGCAGCGATGCGGCCTGCACGTTTGCCGGATTCGTCATGCTCATGCCTCCTTACCAAAGAGTCCCGCAGGACGAATCAGCAGCACCGCCACCATGACCAGGAACACCACGGTATTGGCCGCTTCCGGATAGAAGACCTTGGTCAGCCCCTCGATCAGGCCCATGGCGATGCCGGTGACGATGGCGCCGAGGATCGAGCCCATGCCGCCGATCACCACCACGGCGAACACCACGATCAGCAGGTTCGAGCCCATGCCCGGCGTCACCGCGTAGATCGGCGCGGCCAGCACGCCGGCGAATGCCGCCAGGGCCACACCGTAGCCATAGGTCAGGGTCACCAGCAGCGGTACGTTGATGCCGAAGCCCTGCATCAGCTTGGGGTTCTCGGTGCCGGCGCGCAGGTAAGAACCGAGTCGCGTACGTTCGATCACGTACCAGGTCGCCAGGCAGACCACCAGCGCGGCGACGATCACCCAGGCGCGGTAAGTCGGCAGGAACATGAAGCCGAGGTTGAAGCCGCCGCGCAGCAGTTCCGGCATCGGGTAGGACGAGCCGGACACGCCGAACAGCTTGACGAAGCTGCCCTCGACGATCAGCGCCAGGCCGAAGGTCAGCAGCAGTCCGTAGAGGTGGTCCTCATTGGCGATGCGCCGCAGCAGCCCGCGCTCGATGGCCATGCCCAGGCAACCCACCACCAACGGCGCCAGCACCAGCGCGAACCAGTAGCTCACACCCAGGTAGTTCAGCCCGAGGAAGGCCACGAAGGCGCCCAGCATGTACTGCGCACCATGGGCGAAGTTGATGATGCGCAGCAGGCCGAAGATGATCGCCAGGCCCAGGCTCAGCAGTGCGTAGAACGCCCCGTTGATCAGGCCGAGCAGCAGCTGCCCGAGCAGTACGCTCAGGGGTACGCCGAATAGGAGAGTCATGGTTCACCACCCAAAGGAAGTCCGTGGCACCCGGCCGTTGCCGACCGGGTGATGGCGCGGATCAGCCGGTCAGTCCTTGGCGACCAGCTTGGTGCACTGGGTCTCGGCGATCGGCCGGTAGGCCTGCTCTCCCGGAATGGTGCTGACGATCTTGTACAGGTCCAACTCGCCGGTGGATTCGGCCGGTGTCTTGACCTGCACCAGGTACATGTCATGCACCATGCGGCCGTCCTCACGGATACGACCGTCCTTGGCGAACATGTCGTTGACCGGCGTCTTGGCCATCTGCGCACGCACTGCGACGGTCTCGTCGGTGCCGGCGGCCTTTACCGCGTTCAGATAATGCGTTGTGGCCGAATAGATGCCGGCGTGCACCATGCCCGGCATGCGCTTGGTGCGCTCGTAGTAGCGCTTGGCCCAGGCGCGGGTGTCGTCGTTCATGTCCCAGTACCAGCCGGTAGTCAGCATCAGGCCCTGGGTCACGTCCAGGCCCATGGCATGGATGTCGTTGAGGAACACCACCATGCCGGCGAGCTTCTGCCCGGACTGGGTGACGCCGAATTCGCTGGCGGTCTTCAGCGAGTTGACCGTATCGGCACCGGCGTTGGCCAGGGCGATCACCTCGGCTCCGGAGCCCTGCGCCTGCAGCATGTAGGAAGAGAAATCGTTGCTTGGGAACGGATGGCGGACCTTGCCGACGACGCTGCCGCCCTCGCCTTCCACCACCTTGGTGATGTCGTTTTCCATGGCGTGGCCGAAGGCATAGTCGGCGGTGAGGATGTACCAGCTCTTGCCCCCATCGGCGAGTACGGCCTTGGCCGTGCCATTGGCCAGCGCGTAGGTGTCGTAGGTCCAGTGGATGTGGTTGGGCGAGCAGAACTCGTTGGTGATGCTGGACGCCGCGGCACCGGAGATCAGCGCCAGCTTGCCGCCCTGCTCCACCACCTTGCTTGCGGCCAGCACCACGGAACTGGCGACCATGCCGGTCACCATGTCGACGTTGCGCTCGTCGATCCACTGGCGCACGGTATTGGCGCCGACGTCGGGTTTGTTCAGGTCGTCGGCATGGAAGACAACGATCTTCTTGCCGTCGACCTTGCCGCCGAAATCTTCCACCGCCATCTTCAACGCTTCCAGGCCGCCCGGGCCGGAGAGGTCGCGATAGGTGCCGGACATGTCGGCCAGGTAGCCGATGCGGATTTCGTCGTTGCTGATCTCGGCCTGGGCGGCCGAAGCGATCAGGGAAGAAGCCAGGATGGCGCTCGCGCTCTTGCGGAAAAAGCTCATGTATTCACCACTCTCGATTGTTTTTGTTGTGGTTCGGGCCGGCATCCACTGCGGCCGGTTTACAGCTTCCTGAGGTTCACACCCCGAGACAGGAATTGAGGAAGTCCTTCTTCGAATCCAGCTCGGCCGCCTCGATCTCCTCGATGATGCGGCCGTGCTCCATGACGTAATGGCGGTCGGCCAACGGCGCGGCAAAGCGGAAGTTCTGCTCCACCAGGACGATGGTCAGTCCGCGCTGCTTGAGCTTGATCAGTACCTCGCCAAGCTTCTGCACGATGACCGGCGCCAGGCCTTCGGTGATCTCGTCGAGCAGCAGCAGGTTGGCGCCGGTGCGCAGGATGCGCGCCATGGCCAGCATCTGCTGCTCGCCACCGGAGAGCCGCGTGCCCTGGCTGAAGCGACGTTCGTAGAGGTTGGGAAACATCTCGTAGAGCTCGTCCAGGCTCATGCCGCCGCTGCGCACCGTCGGCGGCAGCAACAGGTTCTCCTCGACGCTCAGGCTGGCGAAGATGCCGCGCTCTTCCGGGCAGTAGCCAACGCCCAGCCGCGGAATCTGGTGGGCCGGCATGCCGATGGTCTCGTTGCCGTTGACCACGATGGAGCCGGTGCGGCGACCGACCATGTTCATGATCGCGCGCAGCGTGGTGGAGCGCCCGGCGCCGTTGCGTCCGAGCAGGGTCACCAGCTCGCCGCGGCCGACCACCAGATCGACACCGTGCAGAATGTGCGACTCGCCGTAGAAGGCATGCAGATCGCTGACGCGCAGCTGATCGCGGTCCATGGGTGGATTCATGCGTGCGCCTCCTCGAGCGTTGCGGCTTCGCTGCCGAGATAGGCTTCGCGCACCTGCGGGTTGGCCGAAACGCTGTCGTAGTCGCCCTCGGCAAGCACCGAGCCGCGCGCCAGCACAGTGATGCGATCGCACAGCCGGCTGACCACGCTGAGGTTGTGCTCGACCATCAGCACCGTACGGTTGGCCGCGGCCTTGCGCACCAGCTCGACGACCATGTCGACGTCTTCGCTGCCCATGCCCTGGGTCGGTTCGTCGAGCAGCAGCACGAAGGGGTCGAGCGCCAGGGTGGTGGCCAGCTCCAGCGCACGCTTGCGGCCATAGGGCAGCTCGACCGCCAGGGTCTGGGCGAAGGATTGCAAGTCCACTTCAGCGAGCAGCTGCATCACCTGGTCGTCCAGCTCACGCAGGCTGCGTTCGGATTTCCAGAAGTGAAAGGAGTTGCCCATTTTCTGCTGCAGCGCGACACGCACGTTTTCCAGCACGCTCATGTGGCCGAACACTGCGGAAATCTGGAACGAGCGCACCAGGCCGAGCCGGGCGATCTCGTTGGCCTTCATCGAGGTGATGTTCTTGCCGCGATAGAGGATCTCGCCGCGGGTAGGCGTGAGGAATTTGGTGAGCAGATTGAATACGGTGGTCTTGCCGGCGCCATTGGGGCCGATAAGCGCATGGATGTGACCCTGACGGACCTTCAGATCGACGGAATCCACGGCGGTGAAGCCGCGGAATTCCTTGGTCAGGCCGCGCGTTTCCAGCACGAACTCTGGTTCCATGGGGTGCCCTCTAACCTTGATTGTTTTTGTTGGTTATGGCGCAGGTCGCCGCATGACCTTTACGTAAACGATAACAACCAGTTTCCGTATACGGCAAGTGGCTTTTTCAAACGGGTGATTGAGCGGTAAAGCGAGCAAATAAAAGGCAAAAGGCCAGTATTTGTCGCGCCGTTGAGGTAGTTGGTTTGCATCGGCGATGCAAACCGCGAGCGCCGAGAGAAGGCCCGGCCGACGCAGAAAAAGCCGGGCCTATGCGGCCCGGAAATTTCCAACGAGGAGGTTCACAGCGGTTTCGCGGTTACCACAACGGCAGGCTGTAGCTGACGATGAAGCGGTTCTCGTCCAGATCGCTCTGGAAGTTGCTTCGCGTGGTGGCGTTGCGCAGCTTGAGGCCAAGGTTTTTCAGCGGGCCGCTCTGGATGACGTAGGCGATGTCGGTGTTGCGCTCCCAGGTCTTGCCTTCGCTGGCGCCGGCGCCGCGGTCGACGTTATCGCCGGAGACGTAGCGGGTCATCAGGCTCAGCCCGG
>NZ_JACXXG010000041.1 GCF_014764705.1 Stutzerimonas kunmingensis | reverse complement strand
CTGACCGAGATCAGCCAGGAAGCCGACATGCGCAACTGCTTCATCGAGGCGGATGCCTGGGAAGAAGGCACCGAGCGCAGGTGGTAGGGCTTACGTTGGTTTTTGGTTCCATTGCTCCCCAAACCCCGAGAACGACGATATGAGGCGTTTTTCACAACTGATATTGGATAATTCTAGATTATTCTGTCTAACATTATATGAAAATTCCTCCTTTACAACAGGTGATTTTCATATGTAAATACATGGTATGTAACACACTACGAAATCGTAGGAGCAACCATGGCACGGGGCGGCATCAACAAAGCGCTGGTTCAGAAGGCGCGACAGGTGATTCTGACGCGGGGAGAGAACCCCAGCATCGATGCGGTGCGAGTTGAACTTGGCAACACCGGCTCGAAAACCACCATTCACCGCTACCTGAAAGAAATAGAGGAGGCTGAGCGCGGCCGGCAAACGGCTCCGTCTCTCAGCGAGCAATTGGGCAATTTGGTGAGCCTGCTCGCTGAGCAGCTCAGAGAAGAGGCTCAGGCAGCTGTAGCACAGGAACGCGAACAGCTGGCACTGGAGCGACTCGATTACCAGGACCAGATTCGGCAGGCTGAAAGCCGAATAGAGCAGCTTGAAGGTCAGTCTTCTACGCTCGGGGAGCAGCTCAACGCTGCTCAGCAGACACTGCAGCACGAGCAGCAGAAGTGCCAGCAGGTCGAGCTGGAAAATGCGCGGTTAGCGCAGGCCAATGCCGATTTGGAGATGCGTCTGATTGATCGCGACAGCCAAATTGCGTCGCTGGAGGACAAGCATGAACATGCACGTGACGCACTGGAACACTACCGGCAGGCCAGCAAGGATCAGCGCGAGCAAGACCAGCGGCGTCACGAAGCCCAAGTTCAGCAATTGCAGGTTGAGCTCCGACAGCTCCGGCAGACTCTGATCATTAAGCAGGACGAGCTGACCCAGCTTAACCGTGACAATGCACGTCTACTCACCGAGGCGCGGCAGATGCAGAAGGATCAGCGTGCTCAAGAACAGCATCTCACGCAGAAAACTCAGGCCTTGGAGATCGCCCGGAGCACGTTGACCGGAATGGAGCGTACGAATGATGCACTGGAGCAGCGCTGCCGCGCTTTGCAAGATGAAGTCGCCCGGCTTGGCGAAGCCACCGATGCTCAGGCACAAAGAGCCCAGGGCTTACAGGAGCGCTTGTCCGAAGCCCTCGCGCAGCTAAAGCTGCTCAGGCATGCACCGCCTGCCGTCCCCGGCAATGCAAGTAGCCCATGATCCGGCTCACTGCGGCCAGAAACAGACACCGGTACCGTGGGCGGGTCAGACAGGCAAGCCATGTTCAATCGCATGAATGGCCTGCTGTACGGCACGCCCTCCAGCTTCTGTTACCACCAGATCGACCGGCCGCGCATTTGCCAGCAGCATATTCGTTGTGGTCAGCCATCGGAGCGCACCTTCTAGGTTGCCGTCATATAAATCCAGCAGAACATCCAGAGTCTCGACAAGGCGACAGTAAATCTCACTCTCCTTTTCAGACATTGATTCACCGCAGGCAGATATCCCGACCCATTCCGCTATCTGCACAGGCGATCGCCCAAGCTCCCGAGCCAGGTCGGCGATCAACGGAGCTGGCAGGCCCGCCAGTACAGCCAGATGCAGGTAGTAGTGGCCTTTCGGCAAATCCAGCTTATCGAAGAGGTTGTTTACACTGTCTCCGGGGTCATGCATATCCAAAGTTTCAGGCTCAGCGGATGCAAAGCCTGCAGGAGCCGTTGAGTCATTGACCATGTGACTGCGAATGCTGCCTGATCGGCGCACTCAACCTTCGGCCCAGAAATCATCCTTTCGCACCAAACCAAACTCATCCTGATTGGCGTCAGGTTCATCATCGAACATGGTGTTAACCATTCGCTCGCGACGAAGCATGGCCAGCGTTCGGAAAAAGCACGATTCACAAAGGTGAATCTCATAGCGCTCGCCATCATGCTTTGAACCGTAACCCCAGCAAGCTTGAAGAACACCGAACTGGTGCCCATAGCCCTCAACGCGTGTGCTTTGGCAACAGGCGTCGCAAGTAACGTCTGAGGTCGTTTCCGTCGGCTCGGTAGCAACGTGGCGCATGATCATCAGCTCCAAGGAAGGGAGGCTTTAGGCTGCCACCCAACTTACCAATCGATATAAAGGCATTGAAAAGGCGACCCGAGAGATCGCCTCGAAGTGACGAGGGTAGCGTATGTCGGCACGCCCAATGTATTCGAGCGTAGAATTCACCTATGGATCAAAAGGTTAGAGAGGAAGTGAGTGAAATTTTCCCTTATCTCGGCACGCACCCCATGAGGGCCATCCCGAGGCGGCACCGGCGCTGCGCTATCACGTACAGCAACTGGTCGGCGGGCCACGCCACTATGACTACGGCCTACTGGCATTCACCGCGGCTTCGGTAGCGCTGTCGGTGTTCTGCCTGAGCATGCTGTGGTTCGTTTCCGGTTGGGAGCACGGCTATAGCGGCGTGTTCATCGCCGCGGTGGCAGGCTGTTTCTTCGCCAGTCAGGACAATCCGGCGCCGTTCATCAAGTCGTTTCTGGTCGCCACGCTGATCTCCTCCACGGCCGCCGGCATCTACCTCTTCGCGTTGATGCCCAACGTGCACGATTTCGGCAGCCTGGCCATCCTGCTCGCCGTGCCGCTGCTGTTGCTCGGCACCCTCGCCGGTCGACCGCAACACGCCGGGACAGTGATCGTGATTGCGGTGCAGACGATCTCCAACATCACCCTTCAGGACAGCTACCGCGCCGATTTCCAGCTGTTTGCCGACATCGCTCTGTCCACTGCGCTGGGCGTGCTCTTCGCCTTCGTCTGGGCTCGCCTGACCCGGCCGTTCGGTACGCTCTGGGCTGCGCGGCGATTGGTACGCCACGGCTGGCTGAGCCTGGCGGCGCTGGCAGACCTGCGACGTTGGCGCAACGAAGCCGATGATGCCTCGAGTTTCATCGACCGTATCGCCCAGCTGCTGCCACGTCTGGCTCAGCTGGATGGCGATCGCCTGGCGCTGAACGACGCCACGCGCGAGCTGCGCGTCGGTTTTCGCCTGCTGGAACTGCGTGAACTGCGGCCGGCACCCGCCATCGAGCAGAAGCTGGAGCCGGTGCTGGGCATGATCCGCGCGCATTTCCTTGCCTGCGCCACCGCGCGTAGCCAACTGCCGACACTAGAGCCCTTACGCGACACCCTCGAGGCCGCATTGCAGGATCTGCAGCGCGATGCTTCGCCCAGCGCACACCGGGCGGCGCAGGTGGTGCACGGCTTGCGACTGGTGCTTTTCGCCGACGCATCGGCCAGCGTGCGTGCCGCACCGGGAGGCCCGCCACCCGCAGCCGGCCTCTCCCCCGCTGGAGCGCACGCATGACCGGTCACCTCGATGTGTACGGCGTCTATGTGCCGGTCCTGCTGGTTGCCATGCTGTCCGCCTATGGCATCAAGAGCCTGCTCGCCACCGTGCTGCAGCGTACAGGCTTCTACCGCTGGGTCTGGCATCCGCCGCTGTTCAACCTCGCCCTGTACATCATCGTGCTCGGGGCCCTGTTCAATCTCCTTCCCCGGATGTGAATCGTGAAGAAATGGATACCCGCCGCCGGCTCGGTGCTGCTGACCTTGCTGGCGGTTGTCATCGCCGTCGTCGTCAGCCTGCACCTGTGGGATTACTACATGGAGGCGCCCTGGACCCGCGACGGCCACGTGCACGCCGACATCATTCAGGTCGCACCGGATGTTTCCGGGCTGGTGACCGAACTGCACGTGCGCGACAACCAGAAGGTCAGCCGCGGCCAGGTGCTGTTCGTGATCGACCGGGCACGCTTCGAACTGGCGGTCGACGAAGCCCGCGCCACAGTGCTCGAACGCCGCGCGCAGCTGGACCAGGCGCAACGCGAAGCCAGGCGTAATCGGGTGCTGAAAGACCTGATCGCCGCGGAAACCGTCGAGATCGGCGACACCCAGGTCAAGCGCGCCGCTGCCGCCCTGGCCACGGCTGAGGCCGCCCTCGGCGTGGCGCGTCTGGATCTCGAACGCACCACCGTGCTCAGCCCGGTGGATGGCTATCTCGGCGACCAGACGATGCGCGTGGGCGATTACGTGAAAACCGGTACACCGGTGCTGTCGATCGTCGATACCGATTCACTGCGCGTCGAAGGCTACTTCGAAGAAACCAAGCTGCACGCCATCGAGATCGGGCAGCCGGTGGACATCCACATCATGGGCGAAGCGCAGCATCTGCGTGGCCATGTGCAGAGCATCGCCGCAGGCATCGAGGATCGCGACCGTGTGCGCGGCAACTCGCTGCTGCCGAATATCGACCCGAGCTTCAACTGGGTGCGCCTGGCGCAGCGAATTCCGGTTCGCGTTGTGCTGGACGACGGCCAGCAGAGCGACATCCGCCTGGTGGTCGGCCGTACGGCGACGCTGTCCGTGCTGCCGTGGTCGCGCGACACATCGGCGACGGTCAGCCAATGAGTCGCGCGGCATACATGCTGCCGTTCGCGCTGACTGCGCTGCTCGCAGCATGCAGCGCGGTGGGCCCGGACTACCGCGTGCCAGGCCAAGCCGTGGCCTTGCAGGCCGCTGCGCAGAAACCCTTCGATCTGGCCGGCAACGAGCGGGTCGAACAGGCGCCGCTGCCGGACGACTGGTGGCAGCTCTATGACGACCCGACGCTCGATCGGCTGGTGAGTGAAGCCCTGATCGGCAATGCCGACGTGCGCCAGGCGTATCACAACCTGCGTCGCGCCTATGAGGGCTTCCAGATGGCACACCACGCGCAGGAGATCGTGGTCGGCGGCAACGGCTCGGTTGCACGCGGCCAGCTGTCCAGCGAAGCCCTCGCCCTGGAGGAAAAACTTCCGGTGATGAACCTCGCCGACGCCGGCCTCAGCGTGGGTTACCAGCTCGATCTGTTCGGTCAGCTGCATCGCGCCGCGGAAGCTGCGGGGGCCGATGCCGACGCCAGTGCGGCGCTGCTCGACACGGCCCGCATAACTGCCGTGGCCGGGGTAGTACGCAGCTACATGACGGCCTGTCACGCCAGTGAGGAGCTGACGATAGCGGAGCATTCACTGGCGATTCAGCTGCGACAGCTGGATGTCGCCGAGCGCCTGTTCGAAGGTGGTCGTGGCAACGAAGTCGATGTGTCTCGCGCCCACGCCCAGCTGGAGGCTCTGCGTGCCGAGCTGCCGCCATTCGAATCGAAGAAGGCGGCCGCGTTGTATCAGCTCGCAGCCCTGCTTGGCCGCACGCCCGGAGCCCTTCCCGAGACGGTTACCGCCTGCAGTCACGCACCTCAGCTGCGCCAGGCGATTCCGTTGGGTGATGGCACCGCCCTGCTCAAGCGCCGCCCGGACATCCGTGCGGCCGAGCGCGCACTCGCCTCCGCTACGGCACAGATCGGCGTCGCCACGGCGATGATGTATCCGCAGGTCAGTCTCGGCGCTGCGGCCGGTTACACCGGAATGCTCGAACACCTCGGTAATCCGATAACCCGCCGCTGGGAATTCGGCCCGTCGATCAGCTGGCATTTTCCGACACGAGTCGATCACGCGCGGGTGCGCGCCACCGAGGCCGGAGCCGCTGCCGCCCTCGCCCGCTTCGACGGAGTTGTGCTCGACGCACTGCGGGAAACCCAGACCCTGCTCACGCACTACGCTCACGACCTGCATCGTGACCAAGCGCTGCGCGAAGCGCGCGATGCCGCGCAAGACGCCGCGGACCACACGCGCCGGTTGTACCAGGAAGGACGACTGGCCTATCTCGACAGCCTCGACGCCGAGCGCACCCTCGCAACGGCCGAAGCTGCCCTGGCGGCGTCCCAAGCCCAACTGTCGCAAGACCAGGTGAACCTGTTCCTCGCGCTGGGCGGCGGCTGGCAAGGCACGCCAACCGCATCGGCGCACGCTGAAAATCCATCGCCGGGCGTGCCTGGCCAATAACCCAGAGAGGCCTTACTCGATGGACATGCTGCAAGCGATGCGGGTATTCGTCCGGGTAGTCGACGCCGGCAGCTTCACCGCCGCGGCGAAGCTGGCCGACACGTCCACCGCGCAGGTTTCCCGCCTGCTGGCGGAGCTGGAGAACCACCTCCACGCGCGCCTGCTCAACCGCAACACGCGGCGGTTGGCGCTGACCGAGGTCGGCGCACGTTTTCTCGAACGATCGCGCGAGATCCTGGCACAGCTGGACCAGGCACAGGAGGAAGCCTGCGGGGCCCATCTGACCCCGCGCGGGCGCCTGCGCGTGCACTCGACGACGGGTCTGGGCATCCAGCTGCTGGCAGGGCTGGCCGGGAGATACGCTGAGCGCTACCCCGAAGTGAGCCTCGACCTGACCCTTTCGCAACACCAGCCCGATCTGCTGGAAGCCGGACTCGACGTCATCATCACGCTTTCCCGCGAGCTGCCGGATTCCGAGCTGATCGCCCAGAGACTGGGCGAGGTTGGCAATGTTGTCTGCGCGGCGCCCGGCTATCTCGAACAATATGGCGTACCGCAGCAACCGCGTGACCTGCAACAGCACCGCTGTCTGCGCCTGGCGGACCCGGTCTTCGCGGATGAATGGCGCTTCATCGCAGACGGTGCCGAAGACGTGATTCGCCCTGGCGAAGCGTTCAAGGTCAACGTGGCTGAAGCCATGGCCAGCGCGGCAGAAGCCGGCATGGGCATCTGCCTGCTGCCCGACTATGTCGCGGCTCCGGCCCTGCAGCGCGGCGCACTGCTGCGCCTGTTGCCCCGCTATCGTCTGCAGGAAAAGCAGATCCACGCGCTCTACCCGTCCCGGCGTTTTCTCGACGCGAAGATCAAGACTTGGGTCGACTTTCTCGCGCTGGAGCTGCCGCGCGCATTCACCAACTATCACCGCATCCTGCAGGACCCGGCCCATTGGGCCTGATTGATTGTTGCGCGGCGGGTAAAGGTGCTTCACCGCTGGCGCGGTTTTTCCCCTCCTGGTCGCTCACTAAAATTGCCGGGTGGCAACGGACGCTAGAAGCCAGTCCGCTCCTTCGTCGGTCGAGCGCTCCTTCGATCGGGCGTCCTGCCACCCTTTTGGCTGCTTTTCCTCGTGGCAGCCTCGTTTATTTCCCGGCGTCTGCCATCCGGCAGGCGCTGCACGCAAGAAACGCCTGCCTTCGCCCCTGTCGCAGCGACCTGGGCCCGCAGGCACTCTGGAGGTTACCTGTGAACAAACTGATCTGGATTGCCGGCCTGGCACTCAGTGCCCAGCTGGCGTATGCCGCCGATGAACCCAAGGCCTATCAATATGGCGACAAGCTGGACATCGCCAAGGTTATTTCGCTAGACGTGCCTGCCGGCGGCTGCGAAGTCGTGACGGCCCGGATGATCTATGTGGACTCCAAAGGCGAAACCCACGAAACCACGTACCTGCGCCAGGGCCCGGATTGCCACGATTTCTGAGTCCGGCGCGAGCTGCTACAGCTAAGCGTCCGCCGCTTGCGGCACTGGCACAGGCTGTGCGCGGCAGGTCAGGTGCGCGCCGGGATTCGGCAAGCGAACCAATCGGTTTTGAATCGCGGTTCTGAAAGAGGCAGAACGGTTTCGGCTGTTTTACTGTCCGAGCCCCAGGCGCTCATTACATTCAGGACCGCATGACCATTTCGATTTCAACCTGCCGCACGGCATGCAGCCCTGCCGCTACCCGACCAGTTCCTGGCAACACCCGCCCATTCATGGCGGCAATCGTCGCAGCGGCGTTGCTCGGTCTTGCCGGTTGTGGAACCCAGCAGCCGACGACTCCGGCGCCCAAGCCGGAAGAAGTCCGGGCCAGGATCGCTCGCCTGATCCCCGCCGACATTCCCGATCGTCAGGGTTGGGCTCGGGACATCTACACAGCCTTCGATGCGCTGGATATTCCGTTGAACGATGAAAACATCTGCTCGGTATTGGCCGTGACGGTGCAGGAATCGACGTTCCAGGCGACCCCGCCGGTGCCCGGCCTGGCGAAGATCGCACGAGAGGAAATCTACCGGCGTGCCGGCCGCCTGCACGTCCCACGGTTCGTGGTGGATGCGGCGCTGGACGTGAAGTCGCCCAACGGCAAGACCTATAGCCAGCGTATTGCGGCGGTGCGCACCGAAGAGCAGTTGAGTGCAATCTTCGATGATTTTCTCGGCATCATGCCGCTCGGCAAGCAGTTGTTCGGCACGCTCAACCCGGTCAAGACCGGCGGCCCGATGCAGGTCAGCATCGCCTTTGCCGAAGACCGCCGATGGACCTACCCCTATGAACGGCAAGGCTCGATCCGCGACGAAGTCTTCACGCGCCGCGGTGGCATGTATTTCGGCATCGCCCACCTGCTCGACTACCCGACCAGCTATCGCGAACCGCTGTACCGCTTCGCCGACTTCAATGCCGGCTGGTACGCCAGTCGCAACGCCGCGTTTCAGGCCGCGGTGAGCCGTGCAAGTGGCATCAAGCTGGCTCTCGACGGCGACCTGATCATTCACGGCAGCAGCAAGGCCGGCCAGACCGAGCGTGCAGTTCGCGCGCTGGCAGGCAAACTGGAAATGAGCGATACGGCGATTCGCAACGCGCTGGAGCGCGGCGACAGCCACGGTTTCGAGGAAACCGACCTGTATGAAAAGGTCTTCGCACTGGCCGAAAAGCGCGCGGGTAAGCCGCTGCCTCGGGCGGTGCTGCCGGGAATCCGGCTGGAAAGCCCGAAGATCACCCGCAACCTGACCACCGCCTGGTTCGCCAACCGGGTCAATGACAGGCACCTCGCGTGCATGAAGCGCGCCCGCAACTAGTGAGAGACTGCATGGCCGGCGGCTGCTACATGGCACCACACTGAAATTGTCACTGGCCCAGGCCGTAGCGCGCATAACGAACGCTACGGCAACCGATCATTGCGGAACGTAGCGCGGCCGTCTGACGGCCGCGTCAATCCGGCTCAGCGCTGGGTTATGGACGTGCTGTTGCCAGTGCCGTTCTGGATGATGGCGGCGCTCGGCGGCGCGGCGAATTCCGTCAGTTGATTGAGCACGGCGACGTTGGCATCGCCGGTCTGGCTGATCGAAGCCGCGCCATAGGCGGCATGTTGCACCACATCGATCTCGTTGGCCGAACCGTTCTGCGCGATGTCGAGCACCGGGCCGTCGAAACTCTGGTCAATGTTGACGCGGTTGCCGTTGCCGGCCGAGCTCCCTCGAATCGTTCCGGTGCGCGTGCCCTGCCTCGCCGTCAGCTCATTACCGATTCCATCCTGGCTAAAGGTGAGGTTGCTGAACCCCGCCCATTGCACCACTTGCGCACTGTTAGCGCTGCCGACCTGCGTCAGGTTGACCTCGCCCGTGTAGTAACGGCCACCCACCTGGGTAACCGCGGCCTCGTTGAAGGCGCCGTCCTGATCAACGGTGACTCCCCCGCCATAGGCGAACACGTTCTGGTCGATGGTGATCCGGTTGTCGCTGCCGATCTGCTGGGTAGTAGCGGTCGCAGCACCGGTCTGAGTGACTTCGGTGAGATTGTTCGTGCCGAATGTGCGACTTTCCAGCCCGTTGGCATAGAACAGCTGCTCGACCCGATGAGTGTTGCGTGCGCCCTGCTGGTGGATGGTCGCTTGGGAGCCGTTACCGTCGGCCTGCACGACTTCGGCGACATTCTCATCTCCCAGCTGTACGACCGCCGCCGAATGCCCGAAGTTATAATCGCTTGCCTGATACACCGTCGCCTGGTTGCCCATCCCCCGCTGGTGGAGCTCCAACTGCGTGGGCTGCAGCGGGGTTTCGCCGCCGCCCTGCTCTACTCGCGAGAAGTTCGCATCCCCTTGCTGCAGCAATAAGGCCGAATTCGAGCCCCCACGCTGCTCGAGGATGACCTCGTTATCATTTCCGGTCTGGGTGGTTACGGCCTGTGCCGAGGCCAAGCCCGGCAACGAGCCGAGCAGGAAACAGGCGATAAGCGGTTTATGCGCGAACATGCGGGGCACTCCTTTGAATATTGTTGTTGGCCGACATCATGCTGGCCTTGTCTGGCGCCTCCCTCACCGCTACCGCTCCCCTGAACGGGTCGATTGTTTGCCCGGTGGTGCCACCCGGCTATCGCCCTATCGGTGTAGACCGACCAGTGTTTAGACGAGCGGCGGATTAAGTCGACATGCCCAGACGTTCGCGCATCTGCGCGGTAATGGTCTGCCTGACCCGCGTCATATCCGCCCAGGGATCGTCGTCGCCCAGTTCCTGCAGGCGCTCCAGTAGATTGCGTACGGTCCAGAGATTGGCGCCCTTGAGGTCCGCCAGTTCTTCGCGATGGATCGGCACGGAGACCGGCAGGCCCTCGCGGGCACGCACCGAATAGGGGGCGACGGTACTGGCGCCACGGCTGTTGCGCAGGTAGTCGATGAAGATGCGTCCAACCCGGTTCTTCGGCCCGCTTACGGCGGAAAAATGCGACGGCAGCAGCTTTGCCAGGTACTTGGCGATGGCCTGACTGAAGGCCTTCACCTCACTCCAGCCGTGTACCGGATCGAGCGGTACGACGATGTGGATGCCTTTGCCCCCGCTGGTCTTGAGGAACGAGGTCAGGCCGATCTCGTCCAGCAGCGTTTGGGTCAGCTGAGTGGCCTCGAGCATGCTCTTCCAGGGCAGCGCCGGGTCCGGGTCGAGGTCGAGCACGAAGCGATCCGGGTGCTCCAGTTCGGGCGCTACCGCGTTCCAGCAGTGCAACTCGATGGTGCCCATCTGCGCGGCGCCGACCAGCGCTTCGGCGCTGTCGATCACCAGTAACGCACCGTGCTTCGGGTCTAGCGCCGGGTCGAGTTGGGTGATGTGCGGGATGGCCAGTTTGTCGGCGTGCTTCTGGAAGAACAGCTCGCCGGTGATGCCCTCCGGAGCGCGCACCAGGGCCAGCGGGCGCGCTCGCAGCTGCGGCAGCGCCCAGGGCGCGATCTGCGCGTAGAAGCGGGCCAGTTCGATCTTGGTGATGCCGCTGCTAGGGTCGATGACCCGCTCGGGACTGGATATCTTGATCCGCCCGCTGCCGATGGGGTCGGTCTGCCGCTGCTCGGCTTTGCTGCTACGACTGGCGGGCTTGGCTCGTTCATGGGTAATGGCGTCGGCGGGTTTGTCCGAGCGCAGGCCATGGAATACCGAATGGCGGACCACGCCTTGGCGGGTCATCTCCGCGTAGGCAACCTCGCACATCAGTTCGGGTTTGAGCCATTGCGCGCCGCGCACATCGGCAGCAGGTGCCGGCTTGGCCAAAGGGCTTTTGTCGGTTTCCAGCTTCTTCAACTGCCTGTGCAGACTTTTCAGCGTGGCCTGATTGAAGCCCGTGCCGACCTTGCCTGCATAGAGTAGTTTTCCGCTGTCGTCATGCAGCCCAAGTAACAGCGCGCCGAACCCGGTGCGCGTGCCCTTGGGCTCGGTGTAGCCGACGATGATGAATTCCTGCCGGTTGCTGCACTTGATCTTGACCCAGCTGCTGCTGCGCCTGGAGGTATAGGAGCTGCCCGCTCGCTTGCCGATCAGGCCTTCGAGCTTCATCTGGCAGGCACTTTCCAGAATGCTGTCCGGCTGCTCGGTGAAATCCTCGGAGAAACGCAGCAATTCGCTGTCGCTGCCTTCCAGCACCTCACGCAACGCCGCGCGACGCTGTTCCAGCGGCACATCGCGCAGGTCCATGCCGTTCAGATAGGGCACGTCGAACAGGTAATAAAGAATGCTCCCACTGCGTCCGGCTTCGAACGCGTTCTGCAATGCCTGGAAGTCCGGAGCACCCTCCTCGTTCGGCACCACCACTTCGCCGTCGAGCCAGCCGGATTCGAGCCCGAGTCCGGCAAGCGCGGCGGCCTGCTGCGACATCTTCGCCGTCCAGTCATGGCCGTTGCGGGTAAACAGCGCGACCTTGCCGGCGTCGATACGGGCGAGCATTCGGTAGCCGTCGAACTTGATCTCGTAGCGCCAGTCGCCGCTCGGCACGGCGTCCACCAGCGTCGCCAGCTGCGGCTTGAACGTCTCCGGCAATTCGGCTGGGACGGCCCCTTCCAGCTTTACCGCGTCGCTCTTCTTGCGTGACGCTCGCTTTCTTGCCGGCGCCTTGACAGGCTTGGCCGGCGCTTCCGCAACGCGAGCCTTGGCCGGCCCGCGTTTGCGTGGGACCAGCGTGCGATCGCTGAGCACGCTGTTCGGCTCGGCGGTGACGACGTCGTACTCACCCTCCTCGCGCGCGGCCTCGTCACGGGACTTGATCAGGAACCACTGCTCCTTCTTGCCATCCATGTGCGTGCGCACCAGATTCCAGCTGCCGGCGAGCTTCTCGCCCTCGAGGCTGAACTTGAGCTTGCCCTTGCGATAGCCGTCTTGTGGATCACCTTGCGGTATCCACACGCCGCGATCCCAGACGATCACATCGCCCGCGCCGTAATGCCCGGCCGGAATGGAGCCCTCGAACGTGGCATATTCCAGCGGGTGATCCTCCACATGCACTGCCAGCCGGCGCACGCTCGGGTCAAGGCTGGGGCCCTTGGGGATCGCCCAGCTCTTCAGCGTGCCATCCAGCTCCAGGCGAAAGTCGTAATGCAGCCGCGTGGCGTCGTGTTTCTGGATGCAGTACTGCAGGCTCTGGACCTTGCGTGACCTGCCGCGCGCCTTACCCGACGGCTCGGGCGTGGCGGCAAAATCGCGCATGCGCTGGTATTCGTCGAGCGCCATGGCTGACCTCCGGCAATGTTCCGCGATTACTCGAGCTTGCCAGCGTCGGTGGAACTGTCGTCAGCCCCGCCGGGCGTCGAATGCCGGTTCGGGTCAGTGGATTTTTCCTCGCTTCCCGGCTGCGGCGCTACCAGCCGGCCATCTTCGGTCACGGTGCGTCCCTGATCGTCCTGGCGGGTTTCGACTTCCTCCTGCGGCGTCGGATTACCCATGGTGCTGGGGCGCGAACCGGTGTCGTCCCGCGGAGTACCAGCGGGAAACTGGGCCATGGCCGGTAGCGCAACCAGGCCGCTCAGGATCGCGGTGAGCATCGTTTTCTTCATCTCGGTTCTCCGCTAAGGACGACGTACTTAATTTGGTCATCCCCTACTGGTATGAAGTTCAGCAGGGACAGATCGAGCCGTCCGACGGGTTCCGACAAGCGGCACTGGCCGGAAACTGCCATGTAGAGCAGTTGCCGGACTTAATCTGCCGGGTGGACAGATCGCCGCATTTACAACCGGACAAGCACTGCTACGGTTGAATGACGTCGGGAAAACCAGGGGTGCGCAGCGATCGCTTTACTGCGCTCAAGTCACCTTCCTACATAGGGAGGATTTATGAATACGCGTCTTCCGCTGTTCAAGATCGAAGCGATCCTGCACACCTACCTTCGCCCATTCCAGTGCGAATGCCGCGACGATTCCGACAACTCACTCCGCGTGCGCCTCTTTCAGGAATCGCCAGACGAAGAACTGACCGTTCTCGGCATTTCCTACGATCAGTGCCGCGATGCCGCCAATCTGGTGCGTCTGGCGCAGGAACTGCGCATTGAAATGTGCGTCACGCGTAGCTCGCTGCCCGCCGAAGGCAAACAGCTCAGTCACGTCGAATGAGCCTCGCTTAGCGAGGCGTGCGGACGATCCGGCTGCTGGCGGTCTGGCCGCGCGCCATGTATTTCAGGAATACGTCGTGGCCATAGCTGTGGCTGTGGGTGGCCTTCTGGCGGCCGAAGCGTTGCCAGGCGCGTTCATGCAGATAGAACACCAGGGTGTTGCACAGCGGCTCGATCAGCGCGACCGCCCCGCCGATCACCAGACTTCCGGTGAGGGCATAGACGACGATGAACGCTGTCGCGAAATGCAGCACAGCGAACGTCAGGGTTTTCAGTAGCGGGCGTTGTCTCATTGCTAGCTTCCACCAGGCGCGCGACGGCGAGTGGTCACGGCATGGCTAGTAAGTTGGAGGGGTAATGCACCCGGCCGGCGGCAGCCGGGCGCCCGGGCTAGTCGCTCAGCGCTTGGCCTCGACATGCGGCTCGGCCGCACGGGTGAGATAGGCCTGGGTCAGCTCGGCCAGGTGGTCTCGTAGCCAGTCGCCCATGGCCACCTCCTCCACCAGGATGCGCTCGCACACTTCCTTGGTCTGCATGTCACCGACCGCTTCGGCGGCGGCGATGAGGATCTTGTAAGAGGCGATCTCGAGGTTCTCGAACACGTAGCCCATCTGCGCGCCCTTGACGATCTCGTCGTTGACCATCATGCCGCCCATGGCCTGCCCCATCGCCATCATCTTGCCGCCCAGGTCCTTGAGGCCGGAGTAGGACTTGTCATAGCGCTGCAGGCAGCCTTCGATCAGCTTGGCCTGGTTCTGGGTTTCGGTGATGTGCTGTTCGATCCGCGCCTTGAGTTCGGGGTAGTGCTCGATGCGGCTGGCCTGCTTGTTCAGCATGGTTTCGGCCTGTGCCTCCATCGCGTGCGCATCGCGCAGCCATTCGATCAGGCGCTCGGTACGGACATCATTGCCGGTCTGTACACTCTGCATGGTTCAACTCCAATCTGGTCTGAAAATCGGGTCGTGCTCTGCAACCCGCTTGGAATTTGTGAAACATCCCGCCCATAGGAGTTCCGCCCACCCGTCCGGCGCACCTCTCGGCTGCACGCCCTGAACTTTCGCCGCCGGCTGCCTGTCTCTGCCCCAGACCTCTGCCCAACCGGAACGCCCGCTATCGAATTTCCAGCCTTTCTCCTGCAGTGGGATCACTACATCAGCCAGCCGGCACTGCGCACCATCGCCGCGGCGCTGTTCGTGGCGTTGGTCCTGAGTCTCTTCGGCCGGCTGCTGACCGCCCTGACGCTGCGCCTGGCGCGAGCCTTCCTGTTTACCCGGGAGCTGTCCGAGCAACTGGAAAAGCCCGTCCGGCTACTGTTGCCACTGGTAGGGGTGCAGGGCGTATGGACGTCTGCGCCGAACGATCTGCATTTCATCGACGCGGCACGGCACGTCACCACACTGCTGATAATCGCCACCCTCACGTGGCTGGTGATGCGCTCGCTGCGTGGGCTGCAGCAGTTCATTCAGCTGCGCAATCCGGTGGATGTGGTCGACAACCTTCGCGCCCGCCAGATACAGACGCAATCACGTGTGCTGCTACGCACCCTGACCTTCTTTGTGCTGTTGATTGGCGCGGCGGCCATGCTGATGACCTTTCCCGGGGCCCGCCAGTTCGGTGCCAGCCTGCTTGCCTCGGCGGGCCTTGCCGGGCTAGCGGTGGGCTTTGCCGCGCGGCCGGTGCTGGCCAACCTCATCGCCGGCGTGCAGATCGCCATGACCCAGCCGATCCGCCTGGACGATGTGGTCATCGTCGAGAACGAATGGGGTCGCATCGAGGAAATCACCGGCACCTACGTCGTCGTGCGGATCTGGGATGACCGCCGGCTCATCGTGCCGTTGCAGCACTTCATCGAGAAACCATTTCAGAACTGGACCCGTCGCAGCTCCAGCCTGATCGGCACGGTTTTCCTCTGGGCCGATTATTCGCTGCCGCTGGAGCCGCTGCGCGAGGAGCTGCGCCGGCTGTGCAAGGAAGTGCCCGAGCTGTGGGACGGCCGGGTCTGCGTACTGCAGGTCACCGACACCAGCGAGAAATCCATTCAGCTGCGGGCCCTGGTGAGTTCGCCGGATTCGTCGCGCAACTGGGACCTGCGCTGCCACATTCGCGAAAGCCTGCTGAGCTTCATCCAGCGACAATACCCGCACTCGCTGCCGCAACTCCGCGCAGACCTCAGCGTCGGCCACAAGCAGCGCGTCGATACATCGCAGCCCGAGCATGTCGAACCGGAGCGCCAGCCGCCGGTGTGACTAGTCGCCCTCGAGTCCCTCCAGCTTCTTCAGCAACTCGGCGTATTTAACCGGTAGCTGGGTGAGTCCGTGTCGCGCTGCCTGCTTGCGAATAGCGACCCGGTCGCCATCGAACTGCACCGTTTCGCTCACCACCACCTGCCGCTCGCCCCGCATCAGTGCATAGGCGTAGCACTGGGTGCCGCCTTCATCCTCCTGGTCATCGTCCGCAACACCGGTATTCGACACGGCAAGGGTGGCGACGCTGGCGTTCAGCGCACCGATGGCCATCTCACGCGCGACCTCCTCGCTGGTCAGGCCGAATCGCTCGATGGTCTCGAGGTCCACCTTGAGCAGGCGGTTCTTTGCCTTGGGTGAATAGACCACGAAGCCGCTGTCGAGCACCTGGCCGCAACCCGGAATATCGCCCATAAGCGAAGCCATCAAACCGCAGGTACAGGACTCCGCGGTGGTCAGCGTCAGTTCCTCGCGTTGCAGAAAGTCAACGACTCGTTCGATCTCTTGCATGTTTTTTGCTCCGACCAATCCAGGTTCAACGCCTTCACGACTCTGTATTCGGAGCAAGTTGGCTGGTTGCGAGTTCCGGCAGTGGTAGTTGATCGGGTTTTCAAGAACTTCTACCGCGACGCCGGGTCTGGTTTCTGGTAGGGCCAGTGAAGCCCCACCTGCCTTCGCGGCAGCTCCGAACTAGATTTCAGCCTGGTCGTGTTCATGGTATGTGACGGTCATCAGATCGTTGCATAGGAGAAATATGCTCGTAGCTGGCGCCGGCACCTGGAACGCCGGGGCTCTGGGGAGATCGTGATGAGTATTGCCGCTGTGAACGCCCTGCCTGTCGGACTGCCGAAGGCGAAACCCGCCGTACCCCTGGTTACTCGCCCTGCCCTGCAGATTCGTAGTAGCCACGATGACAAACGCAAGATTCTGTTCGTCACCTCCGAGCTGACCGATCTGGTCAAGACCGGCGGGCTCGCCGACGTGTCGGCGGCACTGCCCCGGGCATTGGGCGCACGCCACGATGTGCGCGTGCTGATCCCCGGCTATTCGCAGGTAATCAACAGCGGTCACGCCATCCGCACGGTCGGCTCGCTGGGCGGCTATGCCGAGATTCCCGGCTGCCGCATTGGCCGGATGGACATGCCCGACGGCCTGATCATCTATGTGCTGATCTGCCCGGAACTCTATGAGCGCGAAGGCTCGCCATACGGTGACGCCGATGGCAACGACTGGCCCGACAATCCGGTGCGTTTCGCTCGCCTCGGACTGGCCGCTGCGGAAATCGCCGCCGGTACGGCCTGCATCCGCTGGGCGCCCGAGCTGGTGCACGCCCACGACTGGCCAGCCGGTCTGGCGCCCGCCTACATGCACTGGCGCGGGTTGAACACGCCCAGCGTCTTCACCATTCATAACCTCGCCTACCAGGGCAACATCGATATGGCGCAGCGGCGCCTGCTGGGAATCCCCGCCGAGGCCTGCGACCCGGAGCGCATGGAATTCTACGGCAAGCTCTCCCTGCTCAAGGCGGGGATCGCCTATGCCAACCGCGTGACCACAGTAAGTGCAACCTACGCCGAGGAAATCACCACGCCGGAGTTCGGTTGCGGCATGGAAGGCTTCCTCAGCATGAAAGCCCGCCAGGGCCTGCTCAGCGGACTGCTCAACGGCATCGACGAAAGCTGGGAGCCGGAAAGCGACCCCTATTTGGTGAAGGGTTTCAGCGCACGCAACTGGGCAGGCAAAGAGGCCAATGCCGCCTATATCCGTGAGTCATTCGGGCTCGAGCAATGCCATGCACCGCTGTTCGCCGTGGTCTCGCGCCTGGTACACCAGAAGGGTGTCGACCTGACCCTCGACGTCGCCCATGCCATCGTCGAAGGCGGCGGTCAGTTGGCGATCCTCGGCCAGGGCGACCACCAGATCGAGCATCAGGTTCGCCAGCTCGCGGCTCAGTATCCCGGGCGGGTCGCGGCCCACATCGGTTTCAACGAAACCGATGCGCGCCGCCTGTTCGCCGGCAGCGATTTTCTGCTGATGCCGTCGCGCTACGAGCCGTGTGGCCTCAGCCAGATGTATGCCCAGCGCTATGCCTCGCTGCCCGTCGCCCGCCGCACGGGCGGGCTGGCCGACTCCATCGATGATGGCATCACCGGGTTCCTGTTCAACGAATCCAATGTCAGCAGCTACCGGCAGGCCGTCCAGCGGGCGTTGGCGATCCATCAGCATCCGCAGCTGCTGGCCGCCATGCGCTGCCGAGCGATGGGGGCCGGCTTTTTCTGGCGTCACGCCATCGAACCCTATGACGCGCTGTACCGGAAATTGCTCGGAGAGCGCCGCGAGGTTCGTCTTTTAATCTGAAGAGGTCGTTCAATGCAGAAGCAGCGTGCCCATATCGGGCATCACGGGCCGGAGTTGCTGGAAGACGGGACCACCCGCTTCCGACTCTGGGCGCCCGATGCGCAAAACGTCAGTCTGATCGTTGTAGGCGCACAAACGCTGCCGATGACCGCCACTGAAGAAGGCTGGTACAGCATCGATGCCCCTTACGGGGCCGGTACGCTCTACCGGTTTCTCATCGACGACGAACTGCATGTGCCCGACCCCGCCTCGCGGGCGCAGGCGGGCGACGTGCATGCGCCGAGCCTGGTGGTCGATACCCATGACAACTATCTGTGGCGCAACAGCAGCTGGCTCGGTCGTCCCTGGCACGAGACGGTGCTGTACGAAACCCATGTCGGTCTGTATGGCGGTTTCGCCGAGATGGAAAAGCACCTCGCCGGGCTTGCCGAACTCGGCGTGACGGCCATCGAACTGATGCCGATCGCCGAGTTTCCCGGTGACCGCAACTGGGGTTACGACGGCGTCCTGCCCTACGCGCCGGAAGCGGCCTATGGCAGTCCGGAAGAGCTCAAGCATCTGATCGATACCGCCCACGGCCTCGGCCTGATGGTGTTTCTCGATGTGGTCTACAACCACTTCGGCCCGGACGGCAACTACCTCGGCCGCTACGCCAAACACTTCTTCCGCCACGACCAGCAGACGCCCTGGGGCGATGGCATCGATTTCCGCCGCCGCGAAGTCCGCGACTTCTTCATCGACAACGCGCTGATGTGGCTGATGGACTACCGTTTCGACGGGCTGCGCTTCGATGCCGTGCATGCCATTCCCGACCGCAGCTTCCTCACCGAACTGGCCGAGCGCGTGCACACCACAGTGGAACCCGGTCGCCATGTGCATCTGGTACTGGAGAACGAGGACAATCGCTCCAGCCTGCTGACCCAGGGCTTCACCGCGCAGTGGAACGATGACGGCCACAATGTGCTGCATGCGCTGCTCACCGACGAAAGCCAGGGCTATTACGCCGACTATCACCAGGACGCGACCAGCAAACTGTCGCGCTTTCTTGGCGAAGGCTTCGTCTACCAGGGGCAGAACAACCGCCGTGGCGAATCCCGTGGCGAGCCCAGCGCGCACCTGTCACCGACCTCGTTCGTGCTGTTCCTGCAGAACCATGACCAGACCGGCAACCGCGCCTTTGGCGATCGCCTGGTTACGCTGGCCGATGCCGACGCGCTCAGGGCTGCCACCGCCGTCCTGCTGCTTTCCCCCATGGTTCCGCTGCTGTTCATGGGCGAGGAATGGGGCTCGCGACAACCTTTCCTGTTCTTCACCAGCCATCACGGCGAGCTGGCCGATGCAGTGCGTGAAGGCCGCCGCAACGAATTCGCCGAGTTTTCCGAGTTCGCCGACGAAGCCACCCGCGAGCGCATTCCCGATCCCAACGCCGTATCCACGTTTGAGCAGTCGCGCCCGGACTTCGGTGCACAAACGCAACCGGGGCACGCCGAGTGGCATGCGCTGTACCGCCAGCTGCTGAGCATCCGCCATGCCGAGATCGTGCCGCGCCTGCCCGGTAGCGCCTTCCTCGGTTGCAGCGTGCTCGGCGAAGCCGCTGTGCTTGCACGCTGGCAGCTGGGAGATGGCAGTCAGCTGCGCCTTGAGCTGAACCTAGGCGAACAAGCCGCTCTACTGCCCGCCTCGTCTAGCGCCGCGCACCTGCTGTTCGCCAGCCGTACGTTGGATGCCACGCCCGACCAATTGCCGCCTCGTATGGCCAAGCTGTATCTGGAGAAAGCCAAATGAGCGACGAATCCCTGATCCGCCTGGCGGAAGCCGCCGGGCTCTCCATCGACTGGGTCGATGCCGACAACCGCGAACAACGGGTCGAGCCGGCCGTACTGCGCGACGTGCTGACCTGCCTCGGGCTGGCGGCGGAAACCGATGCAGATATCGAAGCCAGCCTCGAGATTCTCGCGCACAAGAACAACCACGGCGGCGTGCCGCAGCTGCTGACCTGCGATCAGCACGCTGCACTGGACCTTTCCGCCTACTTTACGGCGGCCAGTCGTTTCGAGTTGCAGGCAGAAGATGGTGGCGTTCAGCAGGGCACGCTCGACAACCAGGCGCGCCTGCCAGCCATCGATACGCCCGGCTACTACCGGCTGACCATCGACAAGTATCAGCTGACCGTGGCTATCGCCCCGCTCTCCTGCCCCACAGTCGCCGAAATCGCCGGGGCGGACGCCTGGGGCCTGACGGTGCAGTTATACGGGCTGCGCCGCGCGGACGATGGTGGCCTGGGCGACACCCAGGCACTGGAGGCGCTGGTCAGCAACGCCGCTGCCCACGGAGCCGATGCGCTTGGAATCAGCCCGGTGCACGCCATGTTCGGCGCACATATCGACCAGTACAGCCCTTACTCACCGTCGAGCCGGCTGTTCTTCAATGTGCTGCACGCCGCGCCCGGGTCGATCCTTGGTGAGCGGCCGTTGCGCCAAGCCATCGAGACTTGCGGGTTAGGTGAGGAATTGAAACGCCTCGAGCGCCTGGAGCTGATCGACTGGCCGGCCGTGGCGCAATCGCGGCATCGCCTGTTGCGGCAGCTGTTCGACGACTTCAACAAGGGCGGCAACGCCCTGCAGGTGGATTTCGACAGCTTCCGCGCGAGCGGTGGCGAGGCGTTGGAAAACCACTGCCGCTTCGAAGCCCTGCACACTCATCTGCGGGACGCACAGGGCCACACGCAGCACTGGAACGACTGGCCAGGCGAATACCGCGACCCCTCCAGCCCGGCCGTTGAGGCCTTTGCCCGCGAACATGCCGATGAGGTGAGTTACCACGCCTTTGGCCAGTGGTTGATGGCCCGCGGCCTGGAACGTGCCCAGGTCGCCGCGCGCAGCGCCGGTATGCGCATCGGGTTGATTTCCGACCTCGCCGTCGGCGCCGATGGCGGCGGCAGTCAGGCCTGGAGCCGCCAGGCCGAGCTGCTGGCGTCGCTGAGCGTCGGTGCACCGCCGGATATCATGAATCGCGACGGCCAGAACTGGGGCATTTCGGCGTTCTCGCCCTGGGGGCTGCGCCAGCATGGCTTTCGCGCCTATATCGAGATGCTGCGCGCCAACCTCGCCCACGCCGGCGGCATGCGTATCGACCACGTGCTGGGCCTGAAGCGTCTCTGGGTTGTACCCGCCGGTGCCGACCCGAAGCGCGGCGTGTACCTCAACTTCCCCTTCGACGACATGCTGCGCCTGCTCTGCCTCGAGGCCTGGCGCCACCAGGCGGTGATCCTCGGCGAAGACCTCGGCACCATTCCCCACGGCCTGCGTGACGTACTCGCAGCACGGGGAATCCTCGGCATGCGGGTGCTGCTGTTCGAACAGCACGACGGCCATTTCCAGACGCCTGCCCAGTACCCGGCGCAGGCGCTGGCAACCAGTACCACCCACGATATCCCGACCCTGACGGGCTGGTGGCACGGTCACGATATCGACTGGCGCATCAAGGTCGGCCAGGTGCCCGAATCGGACCGTGATGCCCAGTGGCAAGCGCGTGAGAAAGAACGCGCAGGGCTGAATCGTGCGTTGTGCGAGTACAGTGGCAAGAACCCGGACGTGCTGCTGAACGCCGAGGAGGCGGTCGATGCCGCCATCTGCTTCCTGGCGCACACCCCCGCGCCGCTGGTACTGGTTCCAGTTGAAGATGCGCTCGGTCTGGAAGAACAGACCAACATGCCCGGCATCGTCGAAACCCATCCCAACTGGCGTCGCCGTTATCCCGGCGACAGTGCAACATTGCTCGACAGCCCGGCCAGTAGCCGCCGGCTGGCGTCCTTTGCGCAGGCCCGTCGTAACCATCGTGGAGCTGCGCATCGATGAAAGACCTAACCGCAACCCTGAGACTGCAGTTTCACCGCGACTTCACCCTCGACGACGCTACTGCGCTGGTCGACTATTTCGCGGAGCTCGGCATCAGCCACATATATGCGTCCCCATTGCTGACCGCCCGCCCCGGTTCCAAGCACGGCTATGACGTGATCGACCCGACCCGCATCAACCCTGAACTGGGCGGCGAACCGGCGTTGCAGCGCCTGGTGGAGGCCCTGCGCGGCAAGGGCATGGGGCTCATCCTCGACATCGTCTCCAACCACATGGCGGTCGGTGGCTCGGGCAACGCCTGGTGGCTGGACGTACTCGAGTGGGGCCGCCGCAGCCCGTACGCGCAGTTCTTCGACATCGAGTGGAATTCACCGGACCCCCTGCTCGAAGGCCAGTTGTTGGTGCCCTTCCTTGGCAGCGACTATGGCGAGGCGCTGCAGCAGAGCACCGTGAAGCTGCGCCTGGACGTTGATAACGGCTCGCTGTACGCCGAGCATTACGAGCACCGTTTTCCGATCACCCCGCCGAGCTACGGCGAGGTGTTGCGTGCCGCCGATCATCCTCAGCTGCGTACCCTGGCGCAGCACTTCGATGCCCTGAAGACCGAACCCGCGCCGTACCAGGCCGCTCGCTTGCTACGCACCGAGCTCGCCGAGCAGTTGCAGGACGCCAGCACCCGGCAGGCGCTGGAGCAGGCGCTCAACTGCTACGAGTCCACTACCGATGACGGCTTCCGCCGCCTGCACAGCCTGCTGGAACGCCAGAACTATCGTCTGGCCAGCTGGCGGACCGCGGGTGACGACATCAACTGGCGGCGCTTCTTCGACATCAATGAGCTGGGCGGCCTGCGCGTCGAACGTCCGGTGGTGTTCGAGGAAACCCACGCCAAGATTTTCGAGCTGATCGGCGATGGCCTGGTCGACGGCCTGCGCATCGACCATATCGACGGGCTAGCCGACCCGCGCGGCTATTGCCGACGCCTGCGCCGGCGTGTCGATCGGCTGAATGCCGGGCGCCCGCAGGACGCGGTGCAGGATCACGTGCCGATCTACGTCGAGAAGATTCTCGCCGGTGGCGAGCGGCTGCATGACGACTGGGGCGTGGACGGCACCACCGGTTACGAATTCATGAATCAGGTGTCGCTGCTGCAACATGACCCGGCTGGCGAATCACTTCTGTGCTCCTTGTGGAGCGAAACCAGCGGACGCACCACCGATTTCATGGAAGAGGCTCGCCAGGCTCGCCAGCTGGTGCTGACTGGCCCGCTGGCGGGCGACTTCGAAACCGTCGCCCTGTCGCTTTTGCAGATCGCCCGCGGCGACGTGATGACCCGCGACATCACCCTCGGCGCGATTCGCCGCGCCCTGCTGGAGCTGATCATTCACTTCCCGGTGTATCGCACCTACATTGCCGCGCCGGGCCGCCGCGAGGCCGATGAACCGTTCTTCCAGCAGGCGCTGGACGGCGCGAAGACGACCTTGAGCGAAGCCGACTGGCCGTTGCTCGAGCATCTGCAGCGCTGGCTCGGCGGTGAAAGCCTGCGGCAACTGCCGCGTAGCCTGCGCAAGATTCGTCGCTACGCCTGCACACGCTTCCAGCAGCTGACCTCACCGGCTGCGGCAAAGGCCGTCGAGGATACCGCCTGCTACCGCTCCGGCATTCTGCTGTCGCGCAATGATGTCGGTTTCGACCCACAGCACTTCAGCGCGCCATTGCAGGCATTCCACGACGAGTGCCTGCAACGCGCCGAGCACTTCCCGCGCAACATGCTGACCACCGCGACCCACGACCATAAGCGTGGCGAGGATACCCGCGCCCGCATCGCGGTAATCAGCGAGCGCGCCGAATGGTTTGCCGGCAAGGTGCGGCGCTGGCGCGAGATGAGCGCCAGCCACATCCAGCAGCTTGGCGACGGTGCGGCGCCCTCGCCCGGCGATGAGCTGATGCTGTTCCAGATCCTGCTCGGCAGTTGGCCGCTGGGCCTGCAGGCCGGCGACAAGGCTGCGATGGAGCAGTACTGCACACGCATCCTGCAATGGCAGGAGAAAGCCCTGCGCGAGGCCAAGCTGCGCACCACCTGGAGCGATCCCAACAGCGATTACGAAAGCGCCTGCCGCCAGCACGTCGAGTACCTGCTACTCGCCGACGAAGGTGCACCATTACGGGACGAAATCGCTGCGGCCGCTGCCGAACTGGCCCCTGCCGGTGCGTTGAACAGCCTTGTGCAAAGTCTGCTGCGCATGACCACTCCCGGCGTGCCCGACCTCTATCAGGGCACCGAGTACTGGGACTTCAGCCTGGTCGATCCCGACAATCGGCGGCCGGTGGACTTCACTGCACGGCAGCACAGCCTCGCCAGCGCGGCCTCGTTCGATGAGCTGCTGCAAAGCTGGCACGACGGTCGCATCAAGCAAGCCGTGATCCGCCGCACACTGCAGCTGCGTCGACGCTACCCGCGGCTGTTCAGCGAAGGCCGCTATCTGCCGCTTGCGGTTTCTGGCGAGCAGGCCGAGCAGCTGCTGGCATTCGCCCGCGAGCTGGAAGGCGAGTGGGTGGTAGTCGTGGTGCCGCGGCTGGCAGCGGATCTGCTGGGGGATCGTGGAGTACCGAGCATTCCGGCGCAGCGCTGGGGCAACACCCGGATCGAACTGCCCGAGGCGCTAAACGGTAGTGAATTCGAGCGACTTTTCGACGGAACGACAGTCTCATCCCAACAAGCCAGCCTAGAGGTTGCGCGCGTTCTGGACGGACTATCGGCGGCCGTCCTGCATACGTCTATGACCGCAAATGGAGAATCCCAACAATGAGTTCAGAAGAGCAACGTATCCGCGAGTTCGCTTATCAGATCTGGCAATCCGAGGGTTGCCCGGAAGGGGAAGATGAGCGCCATTGGGCAATGGCGCGCAAGCTGGTCGAGGCCGAATACGGCGCTGCCGATGCCAAGCCTGCCAGCCGCCCACGCAAGACCGCCACCAAACCCACCGATGCCACACCCAAAGCCAAGCCCAAGGACGTGAAGGATGCGTCGGCGGCCAAACCCCGCGCGAGCCGTGCCGCACCCAAGGCTGGCACCGATGCCAAGGCCGGTACACCCGAAACCATCAAGAAAACACGCACCCCGCGCGCGAAGAAGGAAAGCTGACCGGCGGCAGGCATCTTGTCGGCGTCGGATCGGTCGAATGATCGTCCGCGCCGACACAAGCCTCGGTACGCCATCCGGAATGCGCCTTTGGAGATTTCATGAGTAAGAAAAAGCCCTACGTGTCGCAGGTTACGACGCCGTCCAGGATAAGTGAGGGCTTGCCCTTCCCGCTCGGGGCAACCTGGGATGGCCTGGGGGTCAATTTCGCCATTTTCTCCGCCCATGCCACGAAGGTTGAGCTCTGCCTGTTCGACTCCAGCGGCGAGGTCGAACTCGAGCGGATCGAGTTGCCCGAGTACACCGACGAGATCTGGCACGGCTACCTGCCGGACGCACATCCTGGGCAGATCTACGGCTACCGCGTATACGGCCCGTACGACCCGGAGAACGGCCATCGCTTCAACCCGAACAAGCTGCTGATCGACCCCTATGCCAAGCAACTGGTGGGCGAGCTGAAATGGTCGGAAGCGTTGTTCGGTTACACCATCGGTCACCCTGATGGCGACCTCAGTTTCGACGAGCGCGACAGCGCGCCCTTCGTGCCCAAGTGCAAGGTCATCGACCCGGCCTTCACCTGGGGCCGTGACCACCCCGTGCAGGTGCCCTGGGACAAGACCATCATCTACGAAACCCACGTGCGCGGTTACACCATGCGCCATCCGGCGGTAGCGGACGATGTGCGCGGCACCTTCGCCGGCTTCAAGACGCCGGAAGTGATCGACTACATCCGCAAGCTTGGCGTTTCCTCGATCGAGCTGCTGCCGATCCATGCGTTCGTGCAAGACCAGCATCTGCTCGAAAAAGGCATGGCCAACTACTGGGGCTACAACAGCATCGCCTTCTTCGCGCCGCACCCCAAGTATCTGGCCAGCGGCAAGATCACCGAATTCAAGGAGATGGTCGCTCACCTGCACAACGCCGACCTCGAGGTGATTCTCGACGTGGTCTACAACCACACCGCCGAGGGTAACGAGCGCGGCCCGACCCTCTCCATGCGCGGCATCGACAACGCTTCGTACTACCGCCTGATGCCGGACGACAAGCGTTACTACATCAATGATTCCGGCACCGGCAACACGCTGGACATGAGCCACCCGTGCGTACTGCAGATGGTCACCGACTCGCTGCGCTACTGGGCGACCGAGATGCACGTGGATGGCTTCCGCTTCGATCTGGCGACCATTCTCGGCCGCGAGCATGACGGTTTCGACGAGCGCCACGGCTTCCTCGTCGCCTGTCGCCAGGACCCGGTGCTGGCCAAGACCAAACTGATTTCCGAGCCCTGGGACTGCGGCCCTGGCGGATATCAGGTCGGCGGCTTCCCGCCCGGCTGGGCCGAGTGGAACGACCAGTTTCGCGATACGGTGCGCTCGTTCTGGAAAGGCGACGACGGCCAGCTGGCGGACTTCGCCAGCCGTCTCACCGGCTCCGGCGACCTGTTCAACCAGCGCGGGCGGCGTCCGTTCAGCTCGATCAACTTCGTTACCGCCCATGATGGCTTCACGTTGAAGGACCTGGTGTCCTATAACCACAAGCACAACGAGGACAACGACGAAGATAACCGCGACGGCAGCGACAACAACCTGTCGTGGAACCACGGCGTCGAAGGCCATACCGACGACCCGGAGATCAACGAGCTGCGCTATCGGCAGATGCGCAACTTCCTCGCCACGCTACTGTTCTCCCAAGGCACGCCGATGATCGTCGCTGGCGATGAATTCGCCCGCACCCAGCACGGCAACAACAATGCCTACTGCCAGGACAGCGAGATCGGTTGGGTCAACTGGGACATCAGCGAGGACAGCTATGGCCTGCTGGGCTTTGCCCGCAAGCTGATTCGCTTGCGTCAGCGCTTCCCGATGCTGCGCCGCGGGCGCTTCCTGGTCGGTGCCTACAACGAAGAGCTGGGCGTGAAGGACGTGACCTGGCTGGCGCCGAACGCCGAGGAGATGTCCATCGAGCAGTGGGAAGATGCGCACAACCGCTGCATGGGCATGCTGCTTGACGGTCGAGCCCAGCCTACGGGCATCAGACGTGCAGGCTCCGACGCAACGCTGCTGATCATCGTCAACGCGCATCATGACCTGGTGAATTTCACGCTGCCGGAGGTGCCGCAGGGTATCTACTGGAATCGCCTGATCGACACCAACCACCCGACCGCTCGACCGGAACGGTTCGACTTCAACGACGAATACGCCGTGACCGGCCGTTCGCTGCTGCTGCTCGAACTGATCAAGTCCGACGAGTGAACAAAGTCGCCTCGGCTCAGTGCGGCCGGGGCACTTATGTTGGCTTTCTCCGGGACCGCGTGCCTGGCATCCATTGCTGCCTCTTCCACACCAACTTGTTTTGTGGGGAGCGGTCGGGGCCGCCCGGCCTCAACCGCGAAGCGGTGCTTCAACAGTTCAGTGGCACGGCTGGCTTGGCGTCCCTGAATGTCACGTCAAGTCAGTAGTCGCGCGGAAATTCGGGCTATAGGCGCCCTTCCCACCTCACGCCAAGCCCATAACGGATGTGGGAGCGGTCTCGACCGCAAAGCTCCTGTACCGCTACAGACTTAGTCCCGCGCCCACGCGCAAAAAACGACACGCGGTAGTGAACCTCATCGCGTGACTCAAGTCCCAAAACCAGCGCGGCCCACTAACCAACCCAACGGATTCGTTCTGCTCGTCGCCGGCAGCCTTGTCTTTTCCGTGATGGATCACACGTCATGCTCTCTCTGCGACCGCTTTTTTATCCCTTTCTATTACTGCTCGGGCTGGCACCTCTGGTGCCGGCCTTGGCCGCCAGCAACCACGCAAAAGCCGACAAACCGGGCTCGGTGCGCCTGTTCATCAACCGTGCCGGCAGCGGCAAGGCGATGGATGTCAGCAACACGCTGGAGGTGCCGGTCGAGGTCACCTTGCGGCTGACACGCATGGTCAACGTGGCCGGCGTCGGCAAGGGTGTGATTCGCAAGACCATACCGGCCAACAGCCGCGTTCGCGTGGCTACCCTAAGCAAGCGCAAGGCCGGCGGGCCAATCATGTTCAAGCATTCGTTCAGCTACGCGATGCTGTTCTCGCCGGAGCCGGATCAGCCTGACTCGGTGCAGGTCGATGGGCCGGCATATGCGCTGCCGTGGCAAGGCGGGCCGTTCCGCATCTCCCAGGGTGCTGGCGGTGACTTCAGCCACAATTCGCCGAGCGGCCGCTATGCGGTGGATATCGCCATGCCCGTTGGTACCCCTATCGTGGCGGCGCGGGCAGGCACTGTGGTGAAGATTCGCAACGGCCAGGGCGGCCGGTTTCCCGACCCGGCCGGCAACTACGTGCGCATCGAACACGAGGACGGCACCCACAGCGCCTACCTGCATCTGAGCCGCGGATCGGTGCGGGTCAAGCCAGGGCAGCAGGTCAAGCTCGGCACGCTCCTGGGCAAGTCCGGCAACACCGGCCGCAGCACCGGACCACACCTGCACTTCGTGGTGCAAAAGGCCTATGGCAGCTCGATGTTGTCGATCCCCTTCCGCTTCAACCAGCCGGTTAGCTCGCTGCCCAACTTTGCGCTGAGCAGCCAGTGAAGCCAGACCCTAGAGCATGCGCTGCATGATGTCGTCGCGCTTGACCAGGCGGTGATACAGCGCAGCGCCGATATGCCCGAGCACAAGCAGAACGGTGAGCCAGGCCAGCGGTGAATGCACGCTGCCGAGCGAGGCGGCCCAGGCGATCTCCGGGCCTTTCTCCACCAGTTGCTGGCCGAACACCTTGACCCCGTAGCCATTGCCGATCAGATACAACAGACCGCTGATCGGCATCAGCAACATGCATCCGTACAGTGCCAGATGACCGCCCTTGACCAGCCATGCTGTGGCCGGGTCGTGCGGCGGGCGCTGTTTGATCTGGCTCGCCGCCCAGACGATGCGCAGCACCACCAGTACCAGCAGCACCGCGCCAAGGGAAACATGCCAGGGCACCAGGGTCTGCCCGACCCAGTGCTCGCCTTCGGCGATGCGGTCGCCCAGCTTGAGAAACTGCCAGACGATCAGCAGTGCCATCAGCCAGTGGAATGTTCGCGAAACCGTGCCGTAGCGACTTCTGGAGTCGACCGCCGTGTTCGCGTTCGCAGCGGCTCCAGGCGGCTTGCCCGCATCGGATTGCCAGTCGATCTGCAGGCGCTCTTCCCCCGCCATGCGCGCCAGGTGATCGGCCACTACCTTCTGCAACTGCAGCGCCTTGTCCTGATCGGCGGCTTCCAGATGCGCGTTCAGGTGTCCCTCACCGGCGTGCAGATCGCAGCGGCCGATCGGCAGCTCGATGGTCCCGCCCTGCTCGTCCAGCTGCACGGGAAACTTGTGCCGCCAGTGGTTGCACAGCCGCTTGATCAGCCGCTGCGGGTTCTCGGCCGCAATCCGGGCATGTGATCGATACATCGCTTGTTCTCCTTTAGAAATTTGCCCTGTCAGCCGAAGCGATAGGCGGACAGCGTGGTGTGCATGACGCGGTCACTGAAGACCTTGCGTCCGATGGAGTCGCCACCCGCGCCGGCCGCCACCAGCAGCGGAAGCAGATGTTCCTCGGCGCGCGGCGGATGACAGAGGCGTGCCGACGGCGCCTGTTCCCAGCGTTGCAGCGCGAGATCGCGTTGCTTGGGCGCAGATTCGACCGCGGCGCTCAGCCAGCGATCGAACTCGTCGGAGATCGGCGCGAAACTAGGGTCGCCGTAGCCACGCATGTTGTGAAAGCTCATGCCGCTGCCGACGATCAGCACCCCGTCCTCGCGCAAGCCCTGCAAGGCACGACCGGCCTCGATATGTGCCTGCGGGTCGAGGTCGCTGCGCAACGAAAGCTGCACCACCGGGATATCCGCGTCGGGAAACATCAGCTTCAGCGGGATGAACATGCCGTGGTCGAAGCCGCGCTGTGCGTCCTCATGGCCACCGAGCGAAGCGTCCTCGAGCAGACCGGCGATACGTGCAGCCAGCCGCGGCTCACCTGCAGCCGGATAGCGCAGCTCATAGGTGTGCGGCGGAAAGCCGTGATAGTCGTAGACCAATGCCGGCCGCGCAGCGCTGGTGACGCTGAACGTCGACTGCAGCCAGTGCCCGGAAATCAGCACGATGGCCGTCGGTTTCGCCGGCAGTGTCGCGGCGATGCCCCTGAGGAAATCAGCCATGGCGTTCCAGGCGGTCGGCGGATTCCACTCCATGAAGAAGCAAGGCCCGGCGCCATGCGGCACGAACAGCGTCGGCATGGTTCGATCGGTAGCAGGATCACTGGCAATCATCATCGGGCTCCCTGAAGGACGTGCGACAAAGCATGACCTACACTCACTAGCAGGCCGTTGAAAAAAGCCAGAGCCCGCGTGGCTCTGGCAAAATGGCGGCCATCCTCTTCTGCCGAAGCCAGCCCAAGCCGATGCGTGGACTCGACCTCAAACAAAACGAGCTGTTCAGTTATA
>NZ_JACXXG010000040.1 GCF_014764705.1 Stutzerimonas kunmingensis | reverse complement strand
GGTACTGCACTCGGACAACGGCAGCGCGATGAAGGGCTCGACCATGCTGGCGGCCATGCAGAACCTGGGTGTGATGCCCTCGTTCAGCCGCCCGCGGGTGAGCAATGACAACGCCTATGCCGAGGCCTTGTTCCGCACGGCGAAGTACTGCCCGCTGTGGCCGGAGCGGCCCTTCGACACGCTGGAGCAGGCCAGGAACTGGGTGAACAGCTTCGTGGCCTGGTACAACCATGAACATCGCCACAGCGCCCTGAAGTTCGTGACCCCGGCGCAGCGACATACTGGCCAGGCGGAAGAGTTGCTGCGCAAGCGTATCGAGCTGTACGAGGCGGCGCGTGCACGGCACCCGGAGCGCTGGAGCGGCAACATCAGGAACTGGGTGCTGGCACCAATCGTGTGCCTGAACCCGGAGCGGGAAGCGGTACTGCAGCAAACATCAAAGGCAGCGTGACACGCTCACGCGACAACTACCTTGAAAATCGCCGGCGCCATGAGCTAAGCGTTTTGGGAAGTCATGGCAAGTGGTTCAGGAAAAAAAGCCGAGCACATACGGCTGAGTTTTTCCCGGCTGGAATGAAGCATGTCAACTTTTACTGCACGATCAACGATGAGGTGGCCAATAGTGAAAGCTCCCAGGTCAACCTTCGCGCAGGAGCCTGCTATGCGCCATATGCTTTAGGAACTCGGTCAGCCTCGCCGGAGAACGATGCGATATACCACGCTCAGATTATTTCCGGTCGGCAGTACAGACCCTATGACCTCACGAACTGCGTCATCGAACTGAAAGAGGTCGATTGCAGCTGGCTCAAACACGAGATGAAATCAGGGAGAGTTGGCTATCAAACGCCACCGCGCTGGTTGCAAACGACTCGATGACGATGAAGGCTGTGGTGAATGGGCTTCACGAAAGCGCAATTGAATGCGTGAGTTGCATTTACCACAGAGGGCTTGACAATCAGAAGGCAACCAATAACCTGTCAGTGTGTTCTGCCGATGTTGTCGGCAACATGCCCAGGTAGCCAAGATCTTCAAGGCTACGTCACCTTCTGGTGAAGATCACCAAAGTTCGCGCAGCATTCGGAAGAGCGAACAGTCACCGACCTTCGGTGACGAATGCTTACTCATCTACCCAGCGGGGAATCACTTCCCGCCCGGGTCGTGATCTCTCCCGTACTTATGTCTCGGAGACGCATCATGACTCAATCCAACGAATCCAAGTTTTTCGATTTACACACCACCGGCATCGGATACCTGAACCGCATTCGCGAAGTCACTGTCCGCAAAGGCCCGGGTTTCCTCGCATGTACCGTGGCCGCTCTGCACGGATCAGCCGACGACGTTGAGTATTCCTACATTGACTGCAAGGTTGCAGGCGCTGAGGCTCAGAAGCTCGTACGTCGCTGCAAAGAGGCCGTCGATGCTGGGAAGAAAGTCTTGGTTAGCTTCAAGATTGGCGACATCTGGACAGACCCTTTCATTTACCAAAATGGCGACAAGAAGGGTCAACCAGGAGCTCAGCTGAAAGGTCGTCTTCTCTTCATTGGCAGAATCTCTGTCGATGGAGAAGAGGTCTACCGGGCACCTGAGCGTAACGCCTCCTCGGACGAAGCTGACCAATCTGATGGTGACGGGGCTGAGACAAGTTCTGAAGCCGCCTCGCCCCTCAGCTCAGTAGCGTAAACCAACGCCTAACCCCACCCGCGGAGAATGAGAATTCTCTGTGGGGAGGGAGGCTTTATGGATCCCATCCATGAACCACTATTCCAACCTGTACGATGAAATCGCTGAAGCCGTACCTGGCGAACCACCCAGCTTCGAGCAACTCATCAAGATGGTCCGAGACCTTGCTGATGATCCGGAGCAGCCAGTGGCAGGCTTTACGAGTTTCGAGGAGTTCTTCGCCTGGTTCGATACGCTGACCGGCTACGATCAGTTCGATCTGGACGAGGACGTTCTACCCCACAAACTGCTGTTAGAGGTTGTCTACGACGCTCTGCTGGCAGAGCAATAAACCATATCAGGTGTTGCGGCCCGCAACACTTGCCCGACTGGGAGCACGCTCCCATCGGGAGTGCGTCCCCGATCAAATCAGGAGGTCCCTATGGACGTCACGTATGGTCTGAACGCATACAGAACCACTGGCCAGCTCCTCAAGCTGGACATCCTTCAAAGCAAAGCTGGCTGGTACATCGGCACCATCGACCATGATGGGCCTGTGTCGCGTGAGTCTGGCTACTACAAAACCCCCCAAGCAGCTTATGACGCCATGCGTGCCGGCACCTGGGAGCAACACCTCGACTAAGCAGGTCTCGGCTCTGTAGCTGGGCTCTGTAGCCTTACACACACCTACCCGATGGGAAACATGCCAGCGGGGGTGTTTTCCATAATTGGAGAACACCATGAATACTGAAATCACAATAGCTCCGGCATCTGTTGCGAGCAAAGTCGATGCGCTTTACGCAGCCGCTACGGCTAAGTTCCCGACTTACGAGACCGTTGTGCATCGGTCGTTCTGTGAATCGATGCGGCAAGCATTTGCTGATCCGCAGAGCACCGAAGGAGCCCAAGCATTTCAGTACGCCATCGGGGAGTACGGTTACCTCACTCCTGAGGAAATAGCGGCTGAAGATGCTGAATCCAGCAATGATGGTATTTGCTCACACGGGCTGGATTTCTGGACTTGTCCGAAGGGCTGCTTTGGATGAAATGGCTCGGTTCATAGCCTTCATTTCGACGCTTTCTACCAGCCGGTAGCTCAGCACACTAAACCTCTAACACCTCACCCAATGGGAAACATCCCATTGGGGGTGTTTTCCATTTCTTGGAGAGCACCATGACCAATTTCACCTCACTCATCACATCGAAGATCGGCAAATCACGAGGCGTGGCCCGCCTTTGGCTGGAAGGTCAAAAGCTCCTGAAAGCTGGGGTTATGGTTGGCGCCCGGTATGAAGTCCGTGCGTGTCAGTCAACCAGGCGACTTGAGCTGGTCCCATGCAAAGGACAGGAAGCAGGGAGAGCGTTCACCGTCTCACGCCGCGAGCGTAATGGTGTCGTAGTGCCCCTGCTGGAGTTCCGCTCGCCAATGCTTCGGGAGGTATTCTCAGCCCATTCGTCGGTGTGCAAGTAGGTCTTTACCCAATAAAAAATCCGGTCATCTAGATGCTTGGTACGGATTTGAAAAATGGCGAAGATTGCTAGGAACAGCACCGCCCACAGCCAGACGTTGGTTTTTCGTTTTTAGTAAACCCAGTTTTTTTGCCCATCGACATTTAATTCTCAATTACCGGGAGTGACGGGTCAGGAGACTTCAACCTGACTCACCGAGACTGGCACAGCTAATACAGAGGGATGCTGCCGGGTCGAACTCCAGGCGGCCGGGAGCAATCGGCTCACCGCACTGAGCGCACCAGCCATACTCACCCTCATGCCAGCGTTTTAGCGCCAATTGGAGCCGCACCCGTTCCTGCTTCGTGCGACTGCGGATGGCATCGTTCATCGCCTGCTGTTGGAGTGCATCCATTCTCGAAATACGGCCCACTTTGCTCTGGTCAAGCTCCACCAACTGCGACCGCGTTTCGGCGCCCTCCAACAGGCGCTCCAGCTCGGCTGCCCTTCGATCCAGCAGTGCTTTGAAATGGGCGAGATCCAGCGCTTTATCCATAACCAAATCAGCGCAGCAGGAGCAGCGGACTTGTGGTGGAACGCAACATACTTGTTGTGGTGCTACCGACCAGGAACTGGCGAATACGGGAATGGCCGTAGGCGCCCATTACAAGTAGGTCGACGGCATGCTCGTTCTGATAGGCATGCAGGGTGGGCTCAACTTCACCGCTACGGATCGCGGCATGAACGGTGAATCCTGAGTCGATCAGGACTTTTTGTGCCCAGTCAAGCTGCGATACCGATTCTTCGTTATCCGGCCCAACCATTACAAGGTGGATTGGCAGCCCCCTGAGCAGAGGGCTGGACGCCAGCATCTCTACTCCTTTTCGCGTGGTGGCGCTGCCATCGAAGGCCACCATCGCGCTTTTGGGCTCCGTGAATGCTGTCGGAGTAACGAGAACTGGCCGATGCATGATTCGAATCACGCTTTCCAGCTGGCTTCCGACGTGCTGACTCAGACTACCGCTGGATTCGCCCTGGCGGCCGATGACCAGCAACCGTATCTCGTCTTCCAGTGCCTGGAGGCTTTCCAACAACTCGCCGTGGCGCTGCTTGGATTCCGGCGAAGTCACCCCGTTTCCAATCGCGCGCTCCTTGGCGTTCGCAAGCATGATTCGCCCTTGTTCGAGGGCCAATTTGCTGCGCTGTTCATCCAGAGAGGCAAGTTCATCGAGGAGATGCTCGCGGCTGCCGAGTCCGATATTGCCGCTCAGATTTGCTTCAACAGGGTACTGTCTTTGATCTAGTACGTGCAGAAAGGTCAGCGGAGCTTGCAAGCTCCGACTGGCCCAAGCAGCGTAGTCGCAAACCGCTGGAGCCGAAGCGGAACCGTCGATGCAGGCGATTACATTGGTCATTGTTATTCTCCTTTTAGTGGCCCATTAGTTGATCAATGGCGTCCGGCTTATCGTGCACGCCAAAGCGGTCAACGATAGTGGCGCTCGCTTCGTTGAGTCCCAGCACCTCAACCTCGGTCCCCTCACGGCGGAACTTGATGACTACCTTGTCCAGCGCGGCAACTGCGGTGATATCCCAGAAGTGAGCACGGCTCAGATCGATGGTTACCTTGTCTACTGCTTCCTTGAAATCGAATGCAGCGATGAACTTGTCAGCGGAGCTGAAGAACACCTGCCCGATGACGGTATAGCTTCGATGTTCACCTGCCTCGTCCAAAGACGAAGCGATATCCATGTAATGGCCAACCTTGTTGGCGAAGAACATCGCGGCTAGCAATACGCCGGCGAGTACGCCGTAGGCCAGGTTGTGGGTTGCGACCACGACCACCACGGTTACGACCATGACAATGTTGGTCGACAATGGGTGTTTCTTCAGATTGCGTAACGAGTCCCAGCTGAAGGTACCGATCGAGACCATGATCATCACTGCTACGAGCGCGGCCATTGGAATTTGCTTCAGCCAATCGCCGAGGAAGACCACCATCAGCAAAAGGAAAACGCCCGCAGCCAAGGAGGAAAGGCGAGTACGTCCACCGGACTTAACATTGATGATGGACTGACCAATCATCGCGCAACCAGCCATACCGCCGATCAGGCCGGACGCGATGTTAGCCACACCTTGACCCTTGCACTCACGGTTCTTATTGCTGGGTGTGTCGGTCAGGTCGTCCACGATAGTCGCGGTCATCATCGACTCCAGCAATCCAACGACGGCCAGGGCTGCCGAGTACGGGAAGATGATTACCAGCGTCTCGAACGTCAGCGGCACGTCTGGCCAGAGAAAGACTGGGAGCGTATCGGGCAATTGCCCCATATCACCTACAGTCCGAATATCCAATCCAACTGCAATGGCGACCGCTGTCAGCACGATGATGCATACCAGGGGCGATGGGATGAGCTTTCCAATCTTCGGGAGATACGGAAAGAGATAGATGATCCCTAGGCCTGCGGCTGTCATTGCATAGACGTGCCATGTGACGTTCGTCAGTTCGGGCAGCTGGGCCATGAAGATCAGGATCGCCAGTGCATTGACGAAGCCCGTAACCACTGAGCGTGAGACGAATCGCATCAGCGAGCCGAGTTTCAGGTAGCCAGCAAAGATCTGCAGTACGCCACATAGCAGGGTGGCAGCAAGGAGATATTCGAGGCCGTGGTTTTTCACCAGTGTGACCATCAGCAAGGCCATAGCGCCTGTGGCGGCCGAAATCATACCCGGGCGCCCCCCTACGAAAGCGATAACCACAGCGATGCAGAAAGAGGCGTAGAGGCCAACCTTAGGATCAACTCCGGCGATGATCGAAAAGGCGATGGCTTCCGGGATCAGAGCCAGTGCCACCACGAGGCCGGCGAGAATGTCGCCACGTATGTTGGTCAGCCAGTTTTGCTTGATTGTTTGCAGCATCAGGTAAATCCAAGGCAATGGACGCAACGGCACCGTGCCGTAGTGGCGTGCCGAGTGTGTCGAGTCGAGTTGTAGGTATTGAGTGACCATTCTTTCGAACAGTCGGATTGCTGCAGGCGCAGCAAGACGAATCAGCTATCAGTAGGCTGATTCAAGGGAGGGGGCGTTGCGCTATGGCGGCGTAGGCAGCCAGATAAAAATTGTCAAAACGTTCATTCTGTCAGTGATTTTCAACAGTCAGAGCTGAATAAGGCGGCAGACCATACCATAGAGCGCATGATGATGCGACTCGGTGGGCAAGGCCGAACCTCACTATGGGGTCGCGCTTATCCAGCATTATCGAGAATCATGGTGCGTCGTAGGCATCATTGCCGGCGAGCACGGAATTCTGGAGTCTGGCCTGATCCCACGCTCGTAGTTGCTCGGCCAGCGCCACGGAAAAGCCCTGCACGGCTGACCAACGCAGGTGGATCGCATCGACGAAGGCGGCCGGTGGGGCAACCCATTCGCGATCGGCGTTCCAGTATTGCGCGCCGCCATTGCCGGCGATGGCAGCCGTCAGCTTCTCGTCGAAACGGGTGAGGAAGCTGCCGTCGGCATCGACCGTGGCCTTCCACTGCGGATGCAGCGGTGTGGATACGACGAGCAGCTGGCGTTGCTCCGCCTGCAGGCGGTCGGACAGCTTGCCCAGCGCAGCGAAGCAGCTGTTATCCAGCGGGTCGGGCTTGCCATAGAACAGGCCTCGATCACCCCGGGGTTCCAGCGGCCCGTCGCCGTGGCGGGTAAATACCAGCGGGTCCCACTCGATCTCATTGGCCCGCTGCGCCTTTACTGTCTGTGCATTGCGCAGGAGCGAGCGCGGTGAGAAATAACGCATGTAGTAGCCCCAACGCGATGCCCCCTGATAGACGTACTGGTCCGCGTGCTCGCGGTTGAATACGTCATCCGGCACCTTCCAGCAGCCGGCGAAGTCCAGCGGGTCGACGATCATCACCACCTGACGAATGCTCGGTTGGCGATCCAGCAACCAATCGGCGACATAGGCGGACTGGTTGGCATGCAAGCCGCAAAACGCGCCGTTGAGCGGCCGCACACCCGGTGTCTGTTCGACCAGCACGTCACCATCAACGTGGCGCCAGGCAACGGATGAACCGATGACCAGCAGGTTGGGCTGGTCGATCGGGTTTTGCCGAAGGAAACGCAGCTTTTCATCCACGCACAGGCTGTTGGAGAAAGCCGGCGGTGGCAGGTTGTCACTGTGGTGCAGCCAGGCGAGCAGTGCGGCGAAGGCGCCAAGCATGCCGAACAACCCGGCGAGCATCCCCAGCAGATAGCCGGCGCGAACTGGCTGCCGTTCAGCCCGGTCGGTGGCGTCGCCCCGGCCGCTATCGACGGATCTGGCCATGACTCAACGCCCTCCGAGTTTGGTCTGGATCAGTTGCGCGAAGTGGCCAACGTTCTTCAGTGATTCCAGTTCGGCGGTGCGGAACTTGATGCCGAAGCGTTGCTCGGCGGCCACGATCAGCAGCACATGGGTCTGGCTGTCCCAGCCATCGATGTCGTCGGCGGTGGTTTCGGGCGTGAGGACGATATCGTCATCGTCGAAGACGTCGTGAAAGACCTGGGTCAGCGCCTGGAGAATTTCCTTTTCGTTCATGCTTGCACCTGGATGTGATGGTTGATGGAAGCGCGCGAGGCCAGCTCGTAGCGCCAGAAACTTGCATCGGTAGCGGCGTTGGCAGGGGCGGGGCGCTGCTCGAAGCCCAGCCGCGGATAGTGCTCGGCGACCATGCCGTTGCGTTCGGTGGGGCGATATTCGCCAACCAGTGCACCCCAGCCGGCAGCTGCTGCCGCATCGGCCAGCACCTCCAGTACGGCCATCTCGACTTCACGCCCCAGCACGCGGCAGCTCATCAGCCAGCTGTCGATCAGCAGTTCGTCAGCCTCGATGGCGGCATCCGGTCGTGCCAGCACCACGCTGATCAGGCCGTTATCGCCGAACTTGTCCTCCAGCCGCAGGGCCAACGCGATGGTTTGCGGATCGCTGGCCATGCGCTCGACTTCGGCTTCGGTATAGCGGCGGGTGGTGAGATTGAACTGGTTGGTCTTGTTGATCAGCTGGGTGGCGCGGGACAGCTCAGCGGCGCCGATGCGGCTGACGCGCAGCACCATCTGCAGCCCGCGCAGGTAGCCTTCCATGTCCGTGGCCTGGTTCAGCGCGGCCTTGCGTTCGGCATTCAGCGCATAGCTGCGGCCACGTTCGGCGTCATCGGAGGTAAAGGACACGGCCTCGAAATAACCCGCGGCGGCGATGCGCGCGGGGTAATCGGCGACATCGTCGGGCAGTTCCGGTACGGCGACTTCCGGCAGCTCGCGGCGCACGATGTCGCGCTCGGCGGGGTTGTCGTCGACGAATACCAGGCTATCCAGGCCGATATCGAGCATGCCCGCGATGCGCCGCAGGTTGCCGGCCTTGTCTTCCCAGTTGGCGACGAAAGCTGCGATATCGCTGCGCTTGAGCGCCATTTCCGGATGTGCGAATGCCGCCTCGGCAACGTGCAGGTCGTTTTTGCTGCACACCGCGAGAATCACCCCGCGGCGCGCCAATTGCGCGGCATAACGCTGAAAGGCGAGAAACGCCTCGCCGCTGGGGCTGCCCTGGCCGAGCTGGATACCGTCGATGCCGTCATCACCGATCACACCGCCCCAGAGGGTGTTGTCCAGATCGAGTACCAGGCATTTGCGCGCCAGCCCGGCAGTGGCCGCTGCGATCCGTGCCAGCTGCTCGCCATAAAGCGGTGCCAGGGTCGGGCTGACCAGCTGCTTGGCCTGATGCCAGCGCACCGGCTCGCCCAGACCGTCGCCATACGCCGCTGCCTGCCAGGCCAGATCGAGCAGCAGCACGCCATCCTCGCGGGCGGCCGCGCGAATCGCCGCATTCAACCGTTCGATCACTGCCCGCGGCGAAGCCGGCACCAGTGCTTCGTAAGCGCCGAACAGGGGCGGCGCGACCGGCACCAGGGTTTGCTGCACCACCTGCGCGGCATAGCGCTCGCGGGCGCGGCGCCAGAGTAGGCGCAGTTCTTCGACGCGTTCCGCCACGGCGGCATCCACCTCGGCCTGGCCGGCCTGCAAGGGCAGTTGCAGTGGAGCGTCATGGGCGTCCAGCGCCAGCAGCACCAGTTGCGGGGCGAAGGCGTTCAGCGCCGGATCATCGGCCAGCAGCGCCTGGCGGTACATGCCATAGGGCGCCACGTGCAGCGACAGCGCCAGGCGCCGTTGCAGCCCGGCCACGCGGATGGCCGGCAGCAGGTGATCGACCGTATGCGAGGCCAGCAGCGCCACCCGCAGTGGTGTCAGGCGTGCCGCCGCGGCGTGCTGCTCGATGCCGGCAGCGGCCAGCTTGTCCAGCCGAGCGGTCAGGGTGAAATCCCGTTGAAAGCTGGCCAGCCGTGCCGCTTCGTGCAGGCGCTGCAGCGGATCTTCGATGCGTTTGGCTTGGCCGATGGCACCGGATAGATCCGGGTGTGTCGGCAGCCAGGAGAGCTGTTGCATACCTGAGACTCCTTGTCGTGGTCAGAACTGGAAGTAAAGGAACTCCGTCGGTGCCATGGAAAAGGCGATCGCCAGGGCGAAGAAACCGAGCACGCCGATCGCCATGCCGTGGATCGCCGTCGGCCGCCAGGCGCTGACCGGCAGCAACCGCTCGGTCCAATGCGGCTGGGCCTGGAAGTTGAGCGCGGTTCGGAAGTGGCCCATCCACTGCTGCACGTTGGGCATGCCCCAGACGAACACCAGCAACGCGGCGATATAGACGAAGTCGGAGCGATCCATCGCCGTGCTGGTCGGGCTCAGGCCGAGCATGCCGGCGAGGATTGCCATGGCGGCCGGCACGTCGCTGGCGCGGAAGAACACCATCGCCACCACCACGCAGCCAAAGGTCAGCGCCACAGCCGCCGCCTTGTGCCACCAGATATCGCTGTCCAGCTTGCGACCCTGACGAACCTTCCAGGCACGCCAGCCGTGAGCCACCACCAGATAGAAGCCATGCAGCAGGCCGAACACCACGAACTGCCAGCCAGCGCCGTGCCAGATGCCAGAGATGAACATGGTGAACACGGTGGGGTAGGCGACCAGCGCAAAGAAGGTGCCGGCGGTCATCTTGCCCCGCCGTGGCTGCGGCTTGCCGGCCGCCATGCGCGCGCGGGTCACCCGCAGCACGATGGGGTTGTAGATGTAGGCGGTGAGAAAGCGCGTCAGCGTCATGTGCCAGCGCGACCAGTAGTCGATGACGTTGCGCGCCTTGAACGGGCTGTTGAAGTTGGCCGGCAGGCTGATGCCGAACAGCAGCGCCAGGCCGATGGCCATGTCGCTGTAGCCGGAGAAGTCGAAGTAGATCTGCAGCGTGTAGGTCAGCGCACCGGTCCAGGCATCGTAGAACGCCGGGATGGTGCCGTCGGCAGCCAGGCTGAAGACCGGCGTGGCCTTCAGCGCGAGGGTATCGGCGATCACCACCTTCTTGAACAGGCCGAGCAGAAACACCGTGGCGCCCAGTGACAGATTGTCGATGCGGGCGCGGAAGCTGTCGCGGTCGTTGAACTGCGCAAGCATTTCACCGTGGTGGGTGATCGGCCCGGCGATCAGCTGCGGGAAGAAGCTGATGAACAGGCAGTAGTTGGCGAAGTCGTGTTCCTGCACCACGCCATCATGGGCGTCGACCAGGTAGGCGATCTGCTGGAAGGTGAAGAAGGAGATCGCCAGCGGCAGGATGATGTCTTCCACCCGCCAACCGAGATCCAGCGCCGCATCCAGCGTGCCGAGCAGGAAGCCGGTGTACTTGTAGTAGACCAGCAGCAGCACGTTGGCCGCGACCGCCAGCCCGAGCACCAGGCGGGAGGGGTGGCGGCGCAGGTAGCCACCGAGCAGATAGTTGACCAGCATGCTGCCGACCAGCAGCGGTACATAGACCGGGTTCCACCAGCCGTAGAACACCAACGAGACGACGGTCAGCCAGATTACCGCGAGCCGCTGTCGGCCCGATCCGGTCAGCACGAAAAATCCGATCAACACCACCGGAAGAAAGCCGGCGATGAATTCCACTGAATTGAAAAGCATCTTCCCTATTCCCTGCTCAGCGTACGTGCATCGCTGCTCAGGCCGCCGGCAAGGCGGGGCGAGTCATCCATGTCTACGGTCCATGTGATCCTGATGTCGAACCGGCCAGTCCTGTCTGAGCGGCGTGGCATCGTGGCCGTTACGGTGGACTCTCGCTGGGGCAATGCTGCCCTCCCTGAGCTCCTGCGGGTGGGACCGGCAGATGTAAGAAAAAGTTTCAGCGGTTGCTGACCGTTCAGTGCCGGTCAAGTCGAGGCGAAGGAGCAGCTCACGTCGCGCGGAGCTCAACGGAGAAGGGTCGAGGCGCGCCGTAGTATTCGCGGGGCTGTATCGCGAGAACGGCAGCGCCTACGAGGAGTCGCTGCTCAACATCGACAGCGGCTTACAGCAGATGATGCTTGGTGTCCTGCCTTTCAACAGCGATTGCAGTTATCAGCGAACCGATGGAATGTGCAGCCGACCAGAGTCCGCTTTTAACGATTGGAGAATCGCCTCAAGATCGGCACGCCAAGGTGTCGGCGATATCCCAAAGGTGCTCTCAAAAAGGCCACAGTCCAGTACGGACCAGGCCGGGCGCTTGGCTGGCGTTGGATATTCTTCTGTTGTGATGGGCGTCAATCGCGGAGAGCGTCCAATAATGCCGGCTCTGGATCCATGATCGAATATGGCTTGTGCAAACTCGAACCAAGAGCAATGTGACTGACCGCTGAAGTGATAGAGCCCCCATGGCAGCTTTCCGTCTGATTGATAACGCTGAGCGAGCTCAAGCAGGACCGAAGCGATACGCTCGCTACTGGTTGGGCACCCTACCTGGTCATCAACGATACGCAGCTCCTTTTCGCCTGTGAGACGCAGCATCGTGTTCAGGAAGTTGCTTCCATATGTCCCATAGACCCAGCTGGTCCTTAATATCAGGTGCTTCTCCACCTGCTGCACCTGAGCTTCTCCATCGAGTTTACTCGCACCATAGACGCTGAGGGGGGCTGTTTTATCGTGCTCCACATAAGGGCGGCTGTGCTTCCCGTCGAAAACGTAGTCGGTCGAAAGATGAAAAATTGGAATGCCTTGGCTGTTAGCGTGTAGCGCCAAGTTTCCTGCACCGTCTCGGTTAACACGATAGGCAGCTTCCACACTCGTCTCAGCAGCGTCGACGCCGGTAAACGCGGCGGCATTGACGATAAGGTCTGGCTTCACTAGCTCGATCTTCTCTAAAACCGACTGGCCGTTGCCAACATCAAGTTCGGCTTTGGACATGCCGATGATGCTCCACCCATATTCGGCGCCTTGTTCGACTAGGTTGCGTCCAATCTGACCGTTGCAACCGGTGACTAATATCTTCACTTTCAGGGCTCTTGAGAGATGACTCATGATTTATGTGAGTTGAGATAAGCGATGGTTCAAGCCCTTAACATCAGATCGTAGCTCTGCGTTTCCCAGCTACGCCTAATCCGAATGAAAACAACGCAATATGGAGATCTAAACTCGTTAGCCACAAAGTATGCAGGAGGCCGTTGCATTGATAATGCGGACCCGATGAGACAGGTAACGAGTGAGGTGAGAGGGACGGCTATCCATCGCCAGAGACTCCATGAGGTGACCCATGATCAGACGCTCGGTGCATGGTCCTGGTTCCCGCGAGACGGTGCTTGAACTGCGAAGCTGTTCTCGGCGCTATCGAAGATGCGGGGGGGGGGGGGTAGGCGCTATAGCGAATCGGTGGTCGCATTTAGTAATGCCGAGCGACTACCTGGTTTCCGTATCAGTGCAGCTCCTTTTGAAGGCTGAATCGGACACCTGCTTGACCGAAGCGGTCGCTCGCTGGGCGGCAGCTTTCGGCTGTGGACTCAACCGGTGAACGCAACACACTGAACCCTGCGTAATCAGGAGGCAAGCAAGCGAGCGCAGCGGTAATCAGTATTTTCATCTTGAGTCTTATGAGGCTGTGAAGTTGGCTCCATGGTAGCGAGTGGGCGCTTGGAATACCTCACGAAAGCGATAAGGTGTGCACCGGGTCAAACAGGGAGTTTGACGGGTTGTCGAGGCAAGGAACGTGGCGATTATCTATCTGGACCGAGCCGGAGAGGTTGACTCCTCCAAGGCTGTGGACTACAAACGCTCTAGGCCTGCTGTCGTTGACAGCACCTGCCCAGGTAGCCAAGACCTTCAAGGCTACGTCACGAAAGTGATGGTCACCCAGAGTGCGCCAAGCATCCGGAAGCGCGCACAGTCACGCGATGTGATGGATGCATGTTCGTCTAACCAACCCGATCGGGGGATACCCCTCCCGATCATGGGCATGGTGTCTCCACGATCTTGGAGATCCTATGTCTCGTAAATACTTCACCTCCGAGCAGGCCCATGTCCTGACTCTTCCTGTTGTTCTAACCGAAAAGGCATGGCGCGAGGCCGTTCATATCGAACAGCCGAAGAGTCTGACCGAGGTTGCGCAACGTCTTGCTTACACACTCAAAGCCGCCTGGCATGCCTTCATGGATGACCCTGTTGCTGAGAGAGCTGAGTTCGGTATCAACCGGTTTCCTCCGAGTGGCGATCGAAGTCACAAGAGGTTTCTGGCCCTGAAAGCCGAGCGCAAGCGTATTCCTGAGAGCGATAGCTGGAACCTTGTTATTTCCTTGAAGTTCGAGGAAACCGGGCAAACATACGGCTAACCCCTTACCCAAGCTACTAACCACTGCGTGGAGACTTCCCACGCTGGGGGTCTCCATGCCTTAGGAGGCTCTCAATGATCACCATCCCCGGCCAGCTGGCCATTCGCACCATTGTTGGCCGCAACGGCGATTTCAACGTCGGAAGGTTGACCACATCGATCGGTGAGTTCGTCGTAAAGGACCCGCAGCTCGATCAGTACAGAGAGGGGAAGTACGACGGACAGTTCGTCGTTACAGAGATCAAACCCTCGAGCTACTCCCACAGGGGGCGCTTCGTGATGGAAGTCCGAGCGCATCTGGGAGGCATGACACTGGATGATCTGGACACACTGACACAAGAGGACACCGATGCTCTCGATGACCGGGAGCGCGATCCGATTGAAGATGATGTCCAGCAAGCAGCGTCCACGCCAACCGGCACTTCTGTCACCAAACCCAAACCCGCCGTCCAAGACGATATGGCTCCGTTCGGGATGGATAAACCAATCGACAAGCCCGCCGACACTCCATCTGCTTCTGCCGATGAAGTGCTGTTTGGGACGCTCTGGCCTTTGGGACCAGTAGTGAAGATCGATCCCACCGTTGGCCGTCAGCTGATTCGGGATCAAAGCAAACGATTGGGTGAGTTGGGCTACGAGCTTGATTTCCGGTCGCAACAATGGTCGTTGAAGGAAGATGCGGAGGCTGTGGAAACCGTATGAGTCAGCAAACCTACACGCGGATCCCAACTGCCGAAATCCTGCAGGCCACTGGTGTGCTTCGTGAGGTCGGTTTTGACCACGAGGCCGACAAATTCCGGGAATCGCTGTTCGACAGGGACCTATTGCCAGAGGCCATTCGGGCTTTGGAGCAACGGGTTAAAGCGGCCAACTCCGACGAAAGCGCTTTTGCTAAAGAAGCAGCCTTCAGGACGTACCAACGCATGCTTCATATCACACAGCCGCGCTAGCGCGGTTCACTCCCTTGCCGGGTTCAACGCCCGGCAGGGGGAAGGACTCGGCCCGTAATGAGGATTTACCTATGGGCTGGCTCTACTACGCACCAAGCAAAGAGGCTTTGATCCAGGATCTTCTGGATGACTGCGAAAGCGAGAAGCTGAAGCGGCGGTCATTGGACTCGTTTCTGGTCCAGGAAGGAGACCAGTTGGTGTTGTGGTCTGTGGCAGAAATTACAGCCAAAGACGACAGCACAGCGGGGCTCAAGACTGGTCAGGTACTCAAGCTCATCTGTTGCGATCTTCTTGATCGTTCAGGCTCGACCTGGGGTGTGAAACGCCTCGATGAAGCTATGGGGCCGTATTACTACAGCTGTCCGTTGCGCTTCTTGGACATGGCCGACCAGTTATCTCCCTTGTGGAGGAAGGCGGTCTTGAAGTGCCACTTAGCCAACAAGCTGCAGGCTGCATTCCTTACCGCATAGACGCATAGCCCGTTCCCGGGCTTTCACTCAACCCACATGGGCGACCGCCCAAGTGGGAGGGCGCCCTTTCGTTTCACAGGAAGGATCATGCCCAACCTCTACACACTGGACGAATGTCCGGATCTCTACCTCGATGCGTGTGTCTGCGACGAGCAACGTGGCCTGGTGTTCATGTCTGCATGGGGGCGTGATACCGCCGTGCAGGAGTTCCTGGCCAGATTGACGTTGGGAGCTGCAGAAGGCGGTATTGAGCATTTTCATGTGGTCCACGAACACCGATCGATACCGGTGTTCGTGGGCAACGTGGACATGCTTGAGAAGCGGACTACTCGCACCTACCGGCGAACGCTATTCGGGAGCCTTGTTCACCTATGGATTTTCGACAAACGAGCGGCGCAGCCTGATCTGGCGAACCACTCGGCCATCGCACTTCTTCCTCCTGGCGAAGCCATGAGTGAGAACGTGGTTTGGCCACTGGTTCGTGAGACATGCCCGTTGCCACTGCTTGAGCATTGGCAACGCCCTGTGCTCGATCTGCTGATGGAACAGCAAATGCTCGTGCCCTTGCCGGCGGCCCTCGGGCCAGTCAAAGCATGGCGGTTGAATCTCAAACTTGACCTTCTGGAAGCCGCTCTCGGCGACCTTATCCGAAACGGAATCCTCACCACCAGCGCACAGCGGGCATAGCCCGCTGCGCTTTTCTATACCCCGAATCAGGAGGTTCACATGGGACTCATGTTTCCACGTCTGGCGCGCAACTTTGCCAAGAACGGGTACTACCCAACTGACGAAGCGACCCTGGAGCGTGCCATAAGCGCGCTCGCACCCTCTGCAGGATCGATGAGGATCATCGATCCGTGCGCAGGGGAGGGTGTTGCTATAGCAGAGGCTGCACACGCGCTAGGCCGGGAAGACGTTCAGGTCTATGCGGTCGAATATGACCGTGAGCGGGCAGAGCACACCAGAACCTTGGTGGACCATGCACTGCAGAGCGATCTCTTCGACACACTCATCTCCAGGCAGTCGTTCGGCTTGCTCTGGTTCAACCCACCCTATGGTGACCTTGTAGCCGATCACAGCGGTTCCTCGCAGTACCAAGGCAAGGGCCGTCGCCGGCTGGAGAAAGCGTTTTACCAGCGATGCATCCACTACCTGCAGTACGGCGGTGTGATGGTTTGCATAGTCCCGAACAGCTGTCTGGATCAGGAGTTTTCAGGATGGTTGTGCAATCACTTCTCCGAGTTGCGGATCTTCAAAGCTCCGGAGCAGCAGTTTCGTCAGGTTGTTATTTTCGGCATCCGAACCAAACGCAAGGATCAGGACCGGACCGTTCCCCATGGGGAGCTCAAGGACCACTTTCTTGCGATCGGGACCGGAGAGAAAGAGCCAGACGAGTTGCCTCTTGAGTGGACACTGGAGCCGTACACAGTGCCAGCAGCAACAGGAGAGGTAGAGCACTTCTACCGCGTGACTTTGGAGCCTGAGCAGTTCCTCGAGGAGACCAAGCGGCTATCTGGGCTCTGGTCCGACTTCGGGTTGCACTTTCATCACGTAGGGACGCAACCGCGCCCTCCAGTTCGAGCGTTGTCTTCCTGGCACTTGGCTTTGGCCTTGGCCGCGGGGGCTATCTCTGGAGTTGTCACCTCCAAGACCGGCAAGGTGCTGGTTTTGAAGGGAAACACCCACAAGGAGAAAACGCGGAAAACTGAGTTCACCGAAAACGAGGACGGCTCTCTCAGCGAGGTTCGGATTCTGACTGACCGCTTTGTACCGGTGATTCTGGCTTGGGATCTCACTCCTGGTTCAGAGCACCTGGGCAAGATCATGCGGATCAGTTCGTCGCCTGCAGTAGAGGCGGATCCACAAGCACCGGAATCAAGTCCTGAGGACGAGGTTCAGGCGCTGAGGCTCGCAGCAGAGTCCGCCAGGTTCCCCACCGGGCATCTGGTGTTCACCTGCGGTGTTCAGGCAGCCGTCGCTGAAGGGCTATTCAATCCTGCCACCTACATACGCCGGCATTTCGCCGGAGACTGGGGTGAGTTGGACGAATCAGACCGTCGCATGAACGAGGCTGCATTGCACAACGGAGATCGCTTGTTCTCCTCCTATGACATCGACGCCGGCTCTGAAACGCGGCTTTGGATCATCACTGAGGCGGACAGGAGCGTCACCACGCTGTTGTTCCCGTCCGAGTACTAACCGACGCAGCAATTCGCTGCAAACCACCCCTGTGGGCCTCTGCAAAGCCCGTAGGGGCCGCGCATGCCCATTTACTGAGGAAATAGACATGCGTAACGACCATTGCTCCAACGGCGCGCGCTCCGGTGACGCCGATCTGCACACCATCATTGCTGCGCTGCGCTACTGGCAGCAGCAGGGAATGTGCGACCCAGTGAACCGCTCTGACTGCATGCATGAGCTCGCCACCAACGGTGGCGAGGTTTTGTCATCGCTCGATGATGAGTCTCTCGATGAGCTCGTGGTGAGTCTGAACTTCGGCACCGTGCTATTGGTGCGCGAGGAAGAAAGCCAAGCAACCGCCGTGTCTGGCCACTGATCGTCCGAGGAGAAAACACCATGAACGACCTTACCAGCGCCTCGCTTTCGATCGACCTCAACGACTTTGTCGGAGAGTTTGGCGAAGAGTTGCTTGATTCACTCAACCGATCCAACCCTCCGGTTTATGCCGGCGTCACGGATCACAAACGGGCGGCTGTGATGGCCTCCCTCAAACGGCAGGCATTTCCGGCGCAAGCGGACGTGGTGCAAGCCATTGCCGCTTTGTTGCTGGATCGTGGAGAGCAAGCAGGCGTGATCAACGCAGAAATGGGGACGGGTAAGACGATGATGGCCATCGCGGTAGCCGCAGTGCTTTACCGAGAGGGCTATCGCCGGTCTTTAATCGTCTCGCCTCCACACCTGGTCTACAAATGGCGTCGGGAGATCCTTGAAACCGTTCCTGATGCCCGTGTCTGGGTTTTGAACGGCCCCGATACTCTCACCAAGCTGTTGAAACTGCGCGAGCAGCTGGGCTGTGCTGATGATGGAAAACAGGAGTTTTTCATCCTCGGCCGGGTTCGCATGCGTATGGGCTTCCACTGGAAACCCGTCTGTCTTGCCAAGAAGGTAAAAGGCCTGGCAGTCGCGCAATGTCCTCGCTGTTTCACCAAACTCACGGATGATGAGGGCAACTATCGGACCGTTGAGCAGATCCAGCTCGATGAGCGTCGACAGAACTGTCCGCACTGCGGCGAGCGGCTGTGGACGCTGATGCGTCCAGGGAAGCCGGAAGGTAGCAGCCGGCGTTCTGTGATTCTCAAGTCCATGTGTCGCATACCAACGATTGGCCCTGTGAAGGCTGAGCAGCTGGTAGGTCAGTTCGGAGAGGAGTTTCTCGCCTCAATGCTGGCCGACAACGTCCACGAGTTCATCAATCTGATGGATCGCGACGGCAACTTCGTCTTCAGCGACAAGCAGGCGAAGCGCATGGAGCGGGCAATGGCAAACATCGAGTTCGGCCTGGGCGAGGGCGGTTACCAACCGACCGAGTTCATCAAGCGGTATCTGCCGGACCACACGTTCGATCTGTTGATCGTGGATGAGGGCCATGAGTACAAGAATGCTGGCACCGCACAAGGCCAAGCGATGGGAGTCCTGGCAGCAAAAGCGCGCAAGACGTTGCTGCTGACGGGCACCCTGATGGGAGGCTATGCCGATGATCTGTTCTACCTGCTGTTCAGGATCCTTTCGAGGCGAATGATTGAGGACGGGTATCGGCCCAATGAGCGGGGAAGTCTGGCGCCGGCGGCGATGGCGTTCATGCGAGAGCATGGGGTGCTAAAGGACATTTACACCGAGAAGGACTCGCGGTCGCACAAAACTGCTCGTGGGAAAGCTGTGAGTGTGAGGTCTGTAAAAGCGCCAGGGTTTGGGCCGAAAGGGATTTTGAGGTACGTGCTGCCATTCACTGTATTCCTGAAGCTCAAGGACATCGGTGGAAACGTGCTGCCACCCTACGATGAGGAGTTCGTAGAGGTGGATATGGATGATGAGCAAGCTGCGGCATACGCCCGGTTGGCTGCAACCCTGACAGCTGAACTGAGACAGGCACTGGCTCGTAGGGACACAACGCTTCTAGGGGTTGTGTTGAACGTCCTATTGGCATGGCCCGACTGTTGTTTCCGGGCCGAAACAGTGAAGCATCCTCGCTCCAAGGCGCTGTTAGCATTTGTGCCAACGATCTTTCCTGATGCAGAGCTGATGCCCAAGGAGCGAAAGCTGCTTGAACTCTGTCGAGAGGAAAAAGCCAAGGGGCGCAGGGTCCTGGCCTACTCGGTCTACACGGGGACGCGTGACACGACCTCGCGATTGAAGGCCATCCTGGAACAGGGCGGCTTGAAGGTCGCAGTGTTGCGCGCTTCTGTCGACACGGCCCGCCGTGAAGACTGGATCCTCGATCAAGTGGATAAAGGCGTTGACGTGTTGATCACGAATCCCGAGCTGGTAAAGACGGGTTTGGATCTTCTGGACTTCCCAACCATTTGCTTCATGCAAACAGGCTGGAACGTCTACACGCTACAGCAGGCTGCGCGTCGGTCTTGGCGGATCGGACAAAAGCAGGCGGTACGGGTGGTGTTTCTGGGCTACGCCAAAACATCGCAGATCGCTTGCCTGGAGCTGATGGCCAAGAAGATCGCAGTATCGCAATCCACATCTGGTGACGTGCCTGAGTCTGGGCTCGATTCGCTGAACCAGGATGGTGATTCGGTTGAGATGGCGTTGGCCAGGCAGCTCGTCGCTTGTTGAATCACTTTAAACGCTAGCCCCCGCAAGGGGGCTTTTTTTCATCTGTCGAAAGGACTTGTGCGAGCCTAAGAGTAGGCAATGCGCTAAGGTCGAGATTTGTGCAAACCGTATGGCAAAAGAAAACGTGATGGACGATCTACTAAGCAGGTTACGGATCGCCGCTAGGCGATACCGCGACGCCAACCCCGAGCGCCAAGGGGGCATTGTGCTGGTTTTTCAGGGCAAGGTTTACGGCTGGAAAAACTGCTTGCGAGATGCGGGGCACGAGCAGCCTGGCGCGTATGCAGTGGACGAAGACGGTCACGTTTTCATCGCAGAAGGCGGCAATGAGTACGACGGAGCCAAATGCTGGGTCGCTGTCGGCACCTCAAACTGATCGAGGATAACGGCACCGCTCTAGCCCCGCATCGGCCTGGGCTGTAGGAGAGGAGCGATCTCCACCTCACTGAATCGAGGACTTGGTATGCAGCACAAAGGCGATTTGATCGTCAACGATCAGCAAGAAACCACCGGCCAAATTACCGGGACAACCTATGTCAAAGCTGGTGGGCTACTGATTGCCCGTGGCCAGCTTGCTGGCGGGCTGATTATTGAAGAGGGCGGTAAGGCGGTAGTCCATGGGCAGGTGTCTCGTAATGTCGTGAACCATGGAATGCTTGAACTGTTAGGGCAGGTTTCGGGGAAGGTCATTGGCAATGCTCCCGTTAACCAGGTGAAGCCGGAACAAATTGTCGGAGCGGATCTACAGGTCCCATTCCGAGGACGAACAGTCTCCTGGACCTCTACCTGATGAACAAGGAAAACTCCATGAAAGACCCTGAGGAGAGGTTTCTATGAGCAATGCGGTAAGCGACGCCTTCGCCAGAATGCAGATTAAGATTGCCGGTTTTGCTGGTGGAAAAAAGGGAGTGGCAGCGGCGCGGTATCAACAGCTATGCGGCGAAATCGCAGGCCTCCGGGATAGCGGGGAGATAACCGACCAACAATATCAAGATCTGCTGGCTGAACTCGAAAACGCCTACCAACAGGTAAACGCAGCACCAGACGTTACAGAAACGCGTCGGCAGAAAAATGAATCAGGTAGTAGCTTTGAACCGTAGGGGTAGGTTTAGGCGCCTTGCTAGCACCAGACCGGGCTATGGCCCGGTAATTACTAGCTCAACTCAAACCTCAAATGGTGGTGAGGGCTGGCACCAACCTCATCAAGTCCATGCGGCCCATCATCCGTCCGTAATCCTCGGCCCACTGGCAGTAGTTCTGGAAATCGCCGTCTATCAAATCCGTCAGAGCTTTCTGGTGGTAAACGAGGCCGGTCATCATCGGGATATGTCGGCGGACGACTGTACCCGGCTTGCCGGTGTAGAAAACCGCATCTTCAAATGATAGCGGTTTGCCTGCGTCCGCAGCCTTACGGTGTTGCGATGCCAAGATCGTAGCGTCGATAACCGAGCCGTTCTCCAGCGTGATCCATGCATGCGCATTGATTGGCTTGCCGGCGGGGCGACCCTCGATAGAATCGAGCTGATAGCCCTCCAGCACGTCCCGCAGCAGCTGCTCTGAGCTCACATTCACATATAACCCGTCATTCAACTCAACATCGCCTACGGTAACGGTATGTCTGATCCTGGGGTTTGGGGAGCAGTGGAACCAAAAACCAACGTAAGGCTTAGCTAGAGTTCACCGCTGCCGAAAATAGGGGCGGTTATCCAGACTTTGTTTTACTGAACGACTTTTCTGCACTGCTTTTCATGCGTTTGGACGGCCTGGCGTCAGTGCCTGCCAGGGTTCGACAAAAGGATGGTTTTCCCGAACTAACCAGACGCCACAAGGGTTTGCGGGCAGGCGCTGGGCTTAAGTGCACTTTCTGTTCCGTTGCTCCCCAAACCCCAAACACCAGCAGCCCCGCACTTGGGGCATGGCTCGGGTGCTTTGGTTAAACGACATTCGATGACGGCGCGCTCTGCACAAAGATGTTGTCCAGTGGCAGTCAGGCCGAGGTTATTCAGTTGGCAAAAGCTGGAAAGATCAGGGCTAGAAAAGGTAAGATTGTTCACGTCGGGGGCTTAGTTTTTGTTGGTGTGAGAGCTTACATTTTCTAAGATCCTCGACTCCTTTTCCAGCCGGTCAGATTTTTTCTACACCCTTAAATGCGAAGAGCCCCTATTGTGTTCCTGATGATTGGCAGCTTGCTCTACATGGCACTCGGGTCGATCCGCGAGGCAGCGCTGGTGTTCCTCTGCGTGCCCCTGGCACTGGTCGGAGGCGTACTGGCACTGCTGGTGCGCGGCATTCCGTTCTCGGTGACGGCAGCCGTGGGCTTCATCGCGGTTTCCGGTGTTGCCACGCTCAACGGTCTGGTCCTGATGCAGGCCATCCGCGAGCGGCTCGAGGCTGGAGATGCGCCATTGGAAGCGGCGACCACCGGCGCCGCCAACCGTCTGCGCGCCGTGCTCACGACGGCGCTGGTGGCCATCGTCGGCTTCATTCCAATGGCGATCGCGGTCGGTGCCGGCGCCGAAGTGCAGAAGCCGCTGGCCACCGTCGTCATCGGCGGGTTGATCACGGCGACAGTGCTGACGCTGCTGGTGCTGCCCACCTTCGCGGCGCGGGCCATCGCGCATCGTCCGAAGCGGCACGCGACATGACCCCGAATCTGGCCCGGCAAAGGAGTGTTCTGCGGCAGGTCTTGTTATGGAACCTCGCGCTGTTCGCAGGACTGGGGGTGGCAGGCTGGGTGGCCGATTCCAGCGCGCTGCTCGCCAATGCCCTCGACAACGGTTCGGATGCGGCCGTCTATCTGCTGAGCTACCTTGCCCTCGAGCGCCGCCCCACCTGGAAGCGGGGAGCGGCGAACGTGTCGGGGGTCCTTCTGTTGATCTTCGCGGGTATGGTGCTGGCGGACGTGGTCCGGCGATGGATGTATGGGGCCGAGCCGCTCGGCCCCGTCATGATCGGACTGGCGCTCGTCGCCGGAGCCATCAATCTGTGGTGCCTGGTGCTGCTGCGCCGCCTCCGTTCCGACGACGTGAACATGAAGGCGGCCGAGACCTTTAGCTTCAACGACTTCATTTCGAATGGCGGCGTGGTCGTGGCCGGGGTACTGGTGCTCTGGCTCGGGTCGTCCTGGCCGGACCTGGTGGCAGGTGCCTTGATTGCTGCTGTCGCGTTCAAAGGCGGCATCGAGATCCTGCAGAGCGTCCGCGAGAACAAGCGATCCGATGGATAGAGTTCGGCCATGCCGCCGTGGCCTGCCGACGGGTCTATGCACAAGACGCTTGCGCAGGCGCGACACCAGCGCTCGAATCGTGGGAGAACAACAATGACCGGAAAGCTCCGCATCGACCTGCAGATCCTGCTACCGCAGGTGCCGGACGAGTCCGACGCCTGCGTCAGGCGGCTGATTCACGACCTGGAAAGCCGCGATGGCATTGTGCAGGTGCACTTGCGCGCGGGATCGGACGGCACGCCGACGCAGTTGTGCGTCCACCATGACCCGGACGTCGTGCCACTCGCCCGCATCCGCGAGATGGTCGAGCGTGCCGGCGCGGCGATCAGCGAACGCTACGGTCATGCTCTGTGGGAGGTGAAGGGCATTGGCCACCAGCGTCGTGCGCGCACCGTCGCCGAGCAGCTCAGGTCGCTTGGGGGCGTACTCGAAGCCGAGGCCAGCGCGGCGGGCATCGTCCATGTCGAGTTCGACCGCCGTGAGGTGTCCGAATCGCGCATCCTGAACGTGCTAGCCAGCATGCAGGTTGTCCCGGTAAAGACTCTGAATGACGATCAACATGCACATGGAGAAGATGAGGCGCGCCACGTCCACCGTGAGGGCGACGACCATTTGCATGGCACCGGTGGGGAGTCGCACGCACATGCGGGGCTGCTGGGGCCGAACACGGAGATGATCTTCTCGCTGGTATGCGGCAGCTTGCTCCTCGCTGGCTTCCTGATGGACAAGTCCTTTGCCGGCGCGCCTGCCTGGCTGCCGTTAGTCTGTTACGTGGCGGCATACTTCTTCGGCGGCTTCTATACGCTCCGTGAGGCGATCGACAACCTGCGCCTGAAGCGCTTCGAGATCGACACGTTGATGCTGGTGGCCGCAGCCGGTGCCGCGGCGATCGGGTCGTGGGCCGAAGGCGCGTTGTTACTGTTCCTGTTCAGCTTGGGCCACGCCCTCGAACACTATGCGATGGGCCGGGCGAAGCGCGCCATCGAGGCCTTGTCTGAGCTCGCCCCGGCCACCGCGACCGTACGACGCGACGGCCGGATACAGGAGATCGCAGTTGAAGAACTGGTTGTCGGCGATGTCGTCCTGATCAAGCCGAACGAACGCCTGTCCGCCGACGGCTTTCTCGTACTCGGTACCTCCAGCGTGAACCAGGCACCGGTGACAGGCGAAAGCATCCCGGTTGACAAGCGGCCCGTGGACGACCCCTCGACCGCGCGCACACGGCCGGATAGCGTCGATGCCGCCTCACGGGTGTTCGCCGGGACCATCAATGGCAGCGGCGCAATCGAGGTCGAGGTCACGCGCAAGTCCACCGATTCGGCCTTGGCGCGAGTGGTCCAGATGGTCAGCGAGGCCGAAACGCGCAAGTCGCCGACCCAGCGCTTCACCGACCGGTTCGAGCGCATCTTCGTACCTGCGGTGCTTGTGTTGGCCTTCCTGCTGCTCTTCGCGTGGGTGGTCGTCGACGAACCCTTCCGGGACAGCTTCTACCGCGCGATGGCGGTGCTGGTGGCCGCCAGTCCCTGCGCGCTGGCCATCGCCACGCCCAGCGCGGTGCTGTCAGGCATTGCCCGCGCGGCCCGCGGTGGCGTGCTGATCAAGGGCGGCGCGCCTTTGGAAGAACTCGGTTCGCTAAGCGCGATGGCCTTCGACAAGACGGGCACCCTGACCGAAGGGCGTCCACGCATCACCGATGTCATTCCCGTTGACGGAGTAACGGAAGAGGAACTGCTCACCGTTGCGACCGCAGTCGAGTCGCTCAGCGACCATCCATTGGCGGCAGCGATCGCCCGGGATGGCCGCGAGCGGCTGGGTCGGCGCGAGATCCCGGCCGCAAACGGGCTCGAGAATCTGATCGGACGCGGCGTCACTGCCACCTTCGACAACGAGACGGTCTGGATTGGCAAGGCCGAGATGTTCGGCGCCGACGGCGTCGCTCCGCTGGGGGAATCGGCGGCTGCCGCCATCGCACAACTTCGCGCTGCAGGGCGCACCTCGATGGTCGTCAGGCAAGGGGCGCGCGATCTCGGCGCCATCGGCCTGCTCGATACCGCGCGGGCCGGTGCGCCTGAAGCGCTGAAGGCACTGCGTGAACTCGGCATCACCCGCATGATCATGATCTCCGGCGACCACCAACGGGTCGCCGAGGCGATCGCCTCGGAAGTCGGCCTTGATGAAGCCTGGGGCGACCTGATGCCCGAGGACAAGGTTGAGGCCATACGCAAGCTGCGCGCGCAGGACAAGGTCGCGATGGTGGGTGACGGCGTCAACGACGCGCCGGCGATGGCCAGCGCCACGGTCGGCATCGCGATGGGCGCCGCGGGTTCGGATGTCGCACTGGAGACCGCGGATGTCGCGCTGATGGCCGATGACCTCCGCCACCTGCCATTTGCGGTGGACTTGAGCCGTCACACGCGCAAGGTGATCCGTCAGAACGTGTTCGTCAGCCTGAGCATTGTCGCCTTCCTCGTGCCCGCAACGATTTTGGGCTTGGGGATCGGACCAGCAGTCGCTATTCACGAAGGATCCACCTTGCTCGTGGTTTTCAATGCGCTGCGGCTGTTGGCGTACCGAACCCACGTTGGCTAGACGCGGCAGGGCTCATGAAGAGAGCCTGCGCGCCCTTGACCGCTTTTGCTTCTCGTCAGCACGCTGCCGGCCATGATTCTGACAAACGGAAAATGCAGCGCTTACCGAGCGCTAGCACGCGGCGGCACATTCCAGTTTCGTACTGAATGCCCCCCCTGGTGCAGGCCTCAGGCGGCTGACACGGGATAAACCACTATTATCCCGCTTCAAAATACGGTCAAATTATTGCCCGTTCCGTAACTTGATTGGTATGTAATTTCGTGGTATGTAATACATTACGAAATAGTCGGAGAGCGCGATGGCACGCGGCGGCCTGTACAATGGGTGCCCGCAGAATTCGGAAAAAATCGTACGCTAAGCCGCGCCATGTGCTTGCGCGCGAGCGCTCTCAAGAGGATGGTCCCTCGTACTTCCGAAAAGCGCGCCAAAGCACAACGTCATAGACGACCTTGAGTAGGCCGCAGGCCACCAGCGGCGCCGCCAGCCAGCCGGCGGCGAATAGGGCGCCGCCAATGGCGGGGCTCGCTATGGCATTGAGGCGCTTTACCGCACCGCCGTAGTTGTTTTCCCAGTGGCTGACGATCAGCTTCTCGGACAGGCCGGTGAGTTTGGCCGGATCGCATGAAAGAGGTTTCAGTTCGTAAGGCATCTTGGCTTCCTCAGCAAGGTGGATCGGAAACGGCGCGACGAAGGCTGACTCGATCAGGTTCAGCCTTGGTTCGGAAATACCAGCCACCCCGCCAATCCCGCCGCGAGGATCACGACGACGACGTTGAGCTTGTTCTTCCAGGCATAAAGGAATGCCAAGCCTGCGGCGAAAATCGACATGCCCACCGTCAACGATGGGACACGTTCAGCAGTGACCTGCGCCAAGTCGATGGTGGTTGCGCCGATCAGGCCGACTACCCCAGCCGCGACGCCGTCCAGAAAGGCGTGCAGCCGTTTGTTCTCCACGACCGCCTCCAGCCGGTCGTAGAAAATCAGCGAGAACGCAAAGGCCGGAAGAAAGACACCCACCGTCATGGCCACCGCCCCGATCGGCCCCCCCGCCACATAGCCGACGAACGTGGCGAAGATGATGAGGGGTGCCGGTAGCACACCGGACAGCGCCAGGCCGTCCAGGAACTGCCCATCCGTCATCCATCCGCGCCCGACGGCGTCGTTGCGAACGAACGGAATCGCTGTGTAGGCGCCGCCGAAGGTGAGCAAGCCGGCCTTCAGGCCCGACGCGAAGATGAGCAGCACCGAGGCCTGGCCCTGAACGACCGCTTCCACAAGCTTCGCTGTCGGTGCAGCCCACAAAGCCACGGCCGCGGCCAGCGCCACCGCCGCCAGTGTCACCAAGAGCGCTGAGGCCCGATGATTCAGCACGAGCAGGGCGTACACAAGGCCGCCCGCCGGCAGGGTGATCCAGAAGTCGACACGACCTATGGCTGCCAGCGCGCAAACGATGGCAATGACCCACAACCAGCGATCAAGCAGGATGTGCTCGCCGATACGGTGCACGGCGCGCACGATCAGGGCGATCACAGCCGCCTGCACGCCAAGGAACGCCGCGCCCAGCGCGGTACCCACGAATTCAATCTGGAAGTACAACCAGGACAGCGCGAACATCAGCAAGAATCCGGGAAGCATGAAACCGAGTCCCGCCAGCACGCCCCCCAGCCGCCCCTTTGCTCGGATGCCCAAATGAACGCATATTTCATGCGCTTCGGGTCCGGGCAGCACCTGCATCACCGCAAGCAGCTTGTTGAAGCGTTTGCTGGAGATCCAGCGTTCCTCGTCCACGAGCTCGCGGCGCAACATGCCGATCTGAGCCACAGGCCCGCCCCATGCGAGCAAGCCGAACTTGAGGAAGCGCGCGAAGAGCTGTGGGTAGCTCATGGGTGGAGGGACGGCTTCAGTCGTGGCATCCGTCGCCTTGCTCGGGCGATACGACTCTTCATTCGCAACGCTCATAGATCTTCTCCTTGTAGTTCAACAGTAACCAGTCAAATACGGAAGTTGGCCAACAAGCCGTCGAATACGGCCGAAGCCTGCGGCCAGCAGCAGGTCGTCTTGGGTGATGTCCCAGAAAGACGGACGGGCCGGGCGTGGTTGCGCGGCGGTCTGAGGACTGGTCGGGGCGTTCACGTTGTTTTGTCCTCGTAACTCTTCAATAGCCAATCAAAAATTTCGCACGCGCGGGCAAGCAGCGCGTCGTCATCGGGTTCCGATGCGCGCAAGCCGGCGAGCAGCGATTCGATGCCCAGCGCTTCTGCTACCGGCAGCCCGCCCAAATCCAGGCAATGCACGAGCTTGCCCAGGCGTACCAGTGCAGGGGCGGAATCAAGTCCGAAACTCGCCAGCAGCGTCTCGAAGGTGACCTTGGTGCCCACATGACTGAAGGCGGCGCCGTCGAAATCGAAGCCGAGCCAGCCATTGCGGCAGTCGGAGGGACTCGCCAGCCAGACGATGCGCGCGCTCGGGTCGATGAACCGCCGGATCAGCCAGGCCGAAGCGAGTCGGTCCACCCACGGGCGCGCCCGCGTGGCCCAGGTCCGACCCTGATAGTCGGCGCGGTTCAGCCGCGGAATATCCGTCTGCCGGGCGGTCGGCTCGTCGGGAGACATACGGCGGGTGATCGCGTCGCGCAGGTCGTCCAGCAGGCTCAAGGTCTGCCGCTGCGCCTCGCCGGGGAAGAAGTCGATGCGGTTCACCTGCTCGAAGCGGCGCACGAGCGGCTGGAGCTTGCGCATGGCATCGGCGCCGTCCGGGGATGCCAGGTTACGCCCGAGCGCTTTGATCTCCTCGGCGATGCTGGCGTACTCCTCGCCCCGGTCGAACAGGGCGCGTAGCGCGGCCTTCTGAGCTTCGTCACACCCCGACAGTCGATAGACCTGGCCGCTGCCCCCGACTTCCACCGCCTGCGCCGCCACTTCGCCCAGCGTCGCCGCACTGTCCGCCGAGTCGGGCAGCAGATAGACCCCGTCGCGCAGCGTTGCGCAGCCCTGCGCTTTGACAGAACGCCAGACGCGCATGCGGCCGGTCGATGCCTTGGTGGGCAGGCTGACGAATAGGGCAAGAAAGCTCAAGCACGGGCTCCTTCGTCAAAAAGATGATTAATGTTACAAATACTACAATAAGTTATATCTAATACACAACTCATGTCGGAGCGTCAATTTAAGGCACACCTCAACTGGGCGTCAGTCGGCTCACTGGCATCGCGTCAGACTAGGGCCGCTTTCTGCATTATCTGACGCCTAAACGTCAAACTCTATGGCCTCAACCTGACAGGCCGCATGCTTAGCGTACGATTTTGTCCGTTTTCTCTACCGTCCCCTTAAAGGAAGGAAAGCGGCGGTACCAGGCCTCCTGAACCGGCTTATCAGTGATGCTGGTTCAGCCATTTCGCAGTGCGAAATGCTCGGTCAGGGCCAAATGGTCCGTTGATATGCCTCGACACTCATTTCGCAGTGCGAAATGCCATTAAAGGAAGGAAAGCGGCGGTACCAGGCCTCCTGAACCGGCTTATCAGTGATGCTGGGGCGATCTGCACCGCGAAATGCCTAGAATCGGCCAATCAAGCACGATTTCGCACTACGAAATGATATGCCTGCGGAAACGCCGGACAACCCAGATAGTGCATAAGACCGGAAGGCTTCCACGATGAATGATCTGATTACAGCGACCGAGAACTCGCATGAGCGCCGCCTGACGGCGGCGCAATTCCAAAGATTGGCTGAAGTGCCAGCAGCAGCTGAGTGGTTCGCCAACCTGGACAACCCGCGCACACGCCGCGCATACCAGGGCGACATAGAAGATTTCTGCAGCTTCCTTGGCATCCAGTCGCCTGAGCAGTTTCGTGTTGTCACCCGCGCCCATGTGCTCGCCTGGCGCAGCCAGCTTGAACAGCGCGGCCTATCCGGTGCCACCATTCGCCGCAAGCTGGCCGCACTGGCCAGTCTTTACGATCACCTGCTGGATTCCAACGCCGTCTCGGTCGGTAACCCGGTGCATGGTGTGAAACGCCCGAAGATCGAAACCAACGAAGGCAAGACGCCGGCTCTGGGTGATCACCAAGCAAAGGCGCTGCTCGATGCGCCTGATCCGGCCACCCTGCAGGGCCTACGTGATCGCGCCGTGCTAGCCGTGTTGCTCTACCACGGCCTGCGCCGTGAGGAAGCGGCCAGACTGTCCGTGCAGGACATGCAGGAGCGTCGAGGTATTAAGCATCTCCGTGTGCATGGCAAGGGCGGCAAGCTGCGCTACCTACCGATGCATCCAGTTGCCCTGGAGCGGATTCATGCCTACCTGGAGGCGTCCGGTCACCACCTGGAGCAGGCAGCAGCCCCCTTGTTTATGCCGCTGCGCGGCAAGGCTACCGGGGCCGGTTTAAGCGCGGACGGCATCTATGCATTGGTGGGTCGCTACGCCAAAGCAGCCGGCATCGAGGTCGCCGGCCTGGGAGTCCATGGTTTGCGAGCGACAGCGGCCACCAACGCCCTGGAGCACGAGGCCGACATTGCCAAGGTCCAGCAGTGGCTGGGCCACGCGAATATCAGCACCACGAAAATCTATGATCGGCGCAACTCGCGACCGGAAGACTCGCCAACATTCAAAGTCCGCTACTGAGGTGACCAATGATCGAGCTTGAAACCGCAGCCATCGCTGCACTACTGCTGCTCGCAGATATGGTCTGCAGTGGAATAGCCGCGTGGCGCGGAAATCCCCAACTCAGCGTGATTTCCGGTAGTGCCACCAGCGCAGGAGCCACGCTGGTTGTCGGCTCCCTAATCCTGCCTATAACTGCATCGGCCATCATCGCTGCAGCTGTGGCCTTCTTGTTGCCGCTGACCGAAAACTGACCCAGTAGAGGCTGTTCTGCCGACTGAAAACTGACCCAGGTGTTCAACTGCTTCTGCTCAATTTTTGAGCAGGAGAACACAGGGTGATCAGTATGGAAATGATGGGCAAAATCCGCCGGATGTATTTCCGCGACAAGCTGTCGCTGCATGAGATAGCCAAGCGCACCGGGTTGGCGCGCAACACGATTCGCAAGTGGGTCAGAGCACC
>NZ_JACXXG010000003.1 GCF_014764705.1 Stutzerimonas kunmingensis | reverse complement strand
CTTGGACTGGTCTCGATACTGGATACGATCAATCGGCTTAACCGCATGGCCTGAACCGCCGTGTACGGAACCGTACGCACGGTGGTGTGGGAGGACGGCGGCCGTGAGGCCGCCTCCTACCCGATCCCGCAATCCGCCCGGCGGCCCTCAAGTTAACTCTGTTACAACCGATAACGTGACCCGAATGCTGTTTTCGGTCACAATTGCTCCGGAAACTGGCATTTGGCCATCAACGTGCTCTTCGTAGTACCCGTAGCCCCTGCACTGGAGTTCGATGCATGCTGAAGAACCTCTCGCTGACCGCCAAGCTTTCCCTGGTACCCGCCGTCGCCCTGGTCGGACTCGTGCTGTATGTGGTCTACACCTCGTTACAGCTCTCGGCAACCGACTCACGGCTGGTTCTGCTGGAGACCCGCAGCTATCCGACCCTGGAAAAAGCCGACGCGGTGATCTTCCAGTTCTCCCGCGTGCCGGCGTTGCTGAACAACGCAGTGGCGGCGGGCGAGCCGGGCATTCTCGACGAAGCGCGCGAGGTCCTGCAGCAGATCGACAGCCAACAGCAGGCCCTGGCGTCGCTGTTGAGCGAGCAGCGTCAGCAGCATCAGGCATTGAGCGACTGGCGCAAGGCGGTGCGCGACTATGCCGACAATGCACTCGCTGCGTCGACCAAGTTGATCGACGGCAGCGCCTCGTTCGACGACCTGCGACCCAGCCTGGATCGTATGGCCAGTGATCTGGCGCAGGCGCAGAAGCTCGGCAGCGACTTCCGCGCCCAGGCCTACGACGATTTCCAGCAGACCCTGGTGCAGACCCGCGAAGCCAACGCGGCGACCACCCGCCTGGGCATCATTCTCAGCCTGGTACTGGTGGTGCTGGTCAGCCTCGGCGCCTGGCTGGTGATCCGCAGCGTGATGGTCAATATCCGCGGCGTGATCACCTCGCTGCAGTCGATCGCCCGCGGCGACGGCGATCTGACCCAGCGCGTGAACGTCGAGTCCAACGATGAGATCGGCGCGATGATCGAGCTGTTCAACAGCTTCCTCGACAAGCTGCAGCGCACCATCCGCCAGATCATCGAGGCCGCCAACCCGCTGGGCCAGGTTTCCAAGGAGCTGTACAAGCTCACCCAGGGTTCGGAAGAGAACGCCAAATCGCAGCAGCACCACACCGATTCGATAACCCGCGACATCCTCACCATGACCGGCAGCATTCAGGAAGTCGCGCAGCGCTCGCAGCAGGCATCCGATGAAGCCAACTCTGCTGCGCGGCAGGCGGCCACTGCGCGCGAGCACGTCGGCAGCCTGTCGACCGGCATCAGTGACCTGGGCGACAGCGTGATGGGCGCGGTCAAGGCCATGGAACAACTGGAGGAAGAAACCCAGGAAGTCGGCTCGGTGCTGACCGTCATCCGCAGCATCGCCGAACAGACCAACCTGCTGGCACTCAACGCCGCCATCGAAGCCGCCCGCGCCGGCGAGCAGGGCCGCGGCTTTGCGGTCGTCGCAGACGAGGTGCGCAATCTGGCGCAGAAGACCGCGGCGTCCACCGCCGAGATCCAGCAGATCATCCAGCGCCTGCAGAACAGCGCCAACACCGTGCTCAACGTGATGACCAGCAATGGCGAGAAGTCCCGCGCCAGCATCGAGCGCTCCATCGAGGCTACTCAGCTGCTGGAAGCCATCGCCGGCACGGTCAACCAGATCGACGAACTCAACGCCGGCATCGCCCAGTTCACCCAGGAGCAGATCGGCCTGTCGAGTTCCATCAGACAAGAAACTCAAGTGTTGCAGCAGGACGCACAAGCAACCGCAAACGGCGCCGAAGCCACCGCCCGCCTTGGCGAGCAACTGGTGAGTACCGGAGACCACCTGCGCGCGGCTACGGGCCAATTCCGTGTTTAACGATTTTCTGGAGCATCCAATGACTGCACTTCGTGTCGCCGGTCTGGCAGCTGTCTGCCTGGCCGTCACCCCTGCCTTCGCCCTCGAACAGGGTGAACATCGCTTCAACGGTTTCGGTACCGTCGGTTTCACCCACCTCAGCGGCGAAGATGATGGTCGCAGCTACGGCATCCAGGGCCAGACCAACGATTCCTGGCGCGGCGATCAGCTGTCCAAGTTCGGCGCGCAGCTGAGCTACGGCATCACCGACACCCTGGGGGTGACTGTCCAGGCCACGGCCAAGGCGCAACAGGACGAGTGGAAAGCCAACCTGGAATGGGCCTACCTGTCGCTGCAGGCCAACGACCAGCTGATGCTCCGCGCCGGCCGCCTGCGCAGCCCGGTCTACATGTATTCCGAAAGCCTCGACGTCGGCTACAGCTACCCTTGGCTGCGCCTACCCGACGAGGTCTACAGCCAGGTTCAGGTGACCAACTACGAAGGCGTCGATGCGGTCTACACCGTGCCGCTGTCGTACGGCTCGGTGACCTTCCAGGTCGCCGGCGGTCAGGCAAAGAACCGCGACTACTACGCCTACGACGAGCAGTTCGATATCGACTACGGCAACCTGTTCGGCGCCAGCGTCAGCCTGGCCACCAACGATTTCGGCATGCTGCGCATCGGTTATGTCGAGGCGGATATCACCACCGATATCATTGGCAATGTGATTAGTGTTCTGCCTGCGCCTATCGGTCCCGGCGTCGGAGTGGCACAGCAGCGCTCGCTGCTGGCGCTGGACAAAGAGAAAGGCAAGTTCACCTCGATCGGCTACCAGTACGACAACGGCACCTGGATCAGCAGCAACGAGTGGACCTCGCGCATGATCGAGAACGATGACATGGAAGCGATCGACTCCTTCTACCTGATGGGCGGCCGTCGTTTCGGCGATTTCCTGCCGCATGTCACCTACGCACAGCTGGACGACAACGGTGGCCGTCAGAGCTCCTGGACCCTGGGCCTGAACTACCAGGCCGCACCGACGGTGGTGGTGAAGGGCGAGTACAAGCGCGTCGATACCAAGAATGGCTACGACGGCGTGTTCACTCGTAATGCTCAAGAGCTGTACGAGAATGAGGCCTTCGAGCGAACCGGCGTAGCCGGCACTCCTGCCCGCAACTACGACGGTGACATCGTTTCCGTCGGCGTCGATTTCGTATTCTGAGGAGCGTCCCGATGAAAGCATCCATTCGCATCCTCTGTTCCGCCGCGCTGCTCGGCATGGTTTCCCTGGCTCAGGCCGAGGTTGCCGTGATCGTCAATCCCGGCGCAGCCAAGGCACCGTCACAGTCCGAGGTCGCCAACATCTTCCTGGGCAAGGATAAGTCCTTGAAGGGCGTCGACCAGGCGGGCTGGAACCCGGCCAAGGAAGCCTTCTACGCCGGCGTGACCAGCAAGAACGAGTCGCAGCTCAAGTCCTATTGGTCGGGCCTGATCTTCACCGGCAAGGGCCAGCCGCTGCCGAGCGTCGCCGATGACGCCGCAGTAGTAGCCAGGGTCGCGGCCGAAGCCGATGCCATCGGCTACGTCGACAGCGCGGCCGTCAATGACTCGGTCAAGGTCCTGTTCACCCTGCCCTGAGCTCGATGACGAAGCAAAGGAGCCGGCCCCGGTGGCCGGCTATTTCATGCCCGCGTTTCACAGCAACAGCGCGAAACATGAGGCTGACCCTGATCAGCTCCCCCGCCCCTTGAGCTGACTAGACTTACGTCCAATTGGGTCCGACTGACCTGCAGCCCACCATTAACAAAAAATGGAAGCCAACCATGAGCACACCCGACGCTGGGAAGACGGCTGTACTGCAGAACATCCACGGCACCATGGAGTTTCTGCGCAAGTACGCTCCGTTCAACCAGATGGAGCCGGCCCACCTGGCCTACCTGGTGGAGAACTGTGCGCTGCGCTTCTATGCCGAAGGCGATTGCATCATTTCCCCCGAAGACGGCGTGGTGCAGCAGTTCTATATCGTCAAGCAGGGCCGCGTGCATGGTCAGCGCCCGCATACCGCCAAGCGCGGCACCGACACCACCTTCGAGGTCATCGTCGGCGAATGCTTCCCGATGGCCGCGCTCATGGGCGAACGAGCGACCCGCACCGCGCATCTGGCGGCCGAAGACACCTTCTGCTTCCTGCTCGGCAAGCCCGCCTTCGTCCAGCTGGTTTCCAAATCTCCGGTGTTCCGTGATTTCGCCATGCGTGGCGTCAGCAGCCTGCTCGACCTGGTCAACCAGCAGGCGCAGATGCGCGCGGTGGAAAACCTCGGTGAGCAGTACTCGCTCGAAACAAGCATCGGCGAGCTGGCGCTTCACCACCCGGTGTCCTGCCTGCCGTCCAAGCCGATCAACGAGGCGGTCGCGATGATGCAGGAGAGCAATGTCGGCAGCATCGTCATCGTCGATGAAGCTTTGCATCCGCAAGGCATCTTCACGCTGCGCGATCTGCGACGGGTAATCGGTACCGGCACCACCGATCTGAGTCAGCCGATCTCCCAGTTCATGACGCACGATCCGTTCTACCTGCCGCCGGACGCCACCGCCTTCGACGCGGCGATCGCCATGACCGAACGGCACATCGCCCATGTTTGCGTCGTGGAGAATGGCCTGCTGCGTGGCGTAATTTCCGAGCGCGACCTGTTTTCCCTGCAGCGTGTGGATCTGGTGCACCTGGCGCAGACTATCAGTCACGCCGATCGCGTCGATGCGCTGGTGGTCATCCGCGATCGCATCAAGCAACTGGTCGACAACATGCTGGCCCACGGCGCCTCGTCGACCCAGATCACCCATATCGTCACGCTGCTCAATGATCACACCGTATGTCGGGTGATCGAGCTGGCCATCCAGCACATTGGCGATCCGGGCGTGCCCTTCACCTGGCTGTGTTTCGGCAGCGAAGGCCGCCAGGAACAGACCCTGTACACCGACCAGGACAACGGCATCCTCTTCGAGGCCGCCGACGCCGCGGAGGCCGCGCATATCCGCGGTCGTCTGCTGCCGCTCGCCGAACACATCAACCGTGACCTAGACACCTGCGGTTTCACGCTGTGCAAAGGCAACATCATGGCCAGCAACCCGCAGCTGTGCCTGTCGCGCCAGGAATGGAGCCGCCGCTTCAGCTCCTTCGTGCGCGAGGCAACGCCGGAAAATCTGCTCGGCAGCACCATCTATTTCGATCTGCGCAGCATCTGGGGGCCTTCGGAAGGCTGCGAACAGCTGCGCCGCGACCTGCTCGAGGAAATCAACGACAACCGCCTGTTCCAGCGCATGATGGCCGAAAACGCCTTGCGTCATCGCCCGCCGGTGGGCCGCTTCCGTGATTTCGTCGTGGCGCGCAAGGGCGAAGGCAAAGACACGCTCGACCTCAAGGTGCAGGGCCTGACACCCTTCGTCGATGGCGCCCGCCTGCTTGCACTGAGCAACGACATCGGCACCTGCAACACCCTCGAGCGGCTGCGCAAGCTGGTGGAGAAAGGCGTCATCGAAGCGAAGGATGGCGCGGCCTATGAAGAGGCCTACCACTTCATCCAGCAGACTCGTATGCAGCACCATCAACAGCAGGCACGCGATGGACTGCCCTATTCCAACCGCCTGGATCCGGATACTCTCAACGTGCTGGACCGCCGAATCCTGCGCGAGTCCTTTCGCCAGGCCCAGCGGTTACAGGCCAGTCTCGCGGTGCGCTATCAACTATGAGTATGTTCTGGTTCAACCCCCGCGGTCCGAAGCTGCCTCCCGAGCAGCAGCAACGTGTTGCCGAGCTGGCGCGCCCGCTGCCGCCACAGGCGGTCCCGTTGCGGCAGCAGCGTCTGGTGGTGCTGGATCTGGAAACCACCGGGCTGCACCTCAAGCGCGACCTGGTCATCGCCATCGGCGCAGTGGTCATCGAAGACGGCGCCATCGACTATTCCCAGCAGTTCGAATGCACCCTCTGCCGTCAGGTCAAGGTCACTGAAAGCGTACTGATCCACGGGATCGCCCCGAGCGAGCTGGCCAACGGCTTGCCACCGTCCGAAGCGCTGCTCAGTTTCATGGAGTTCGCCGCGAGCAGCGTCATCCTCGCCTTTCACGCGCCCTTTGATCAGCGCATGCTAGGTCGCGCGTTGAAGAACGAACTGGGCTACTCGCTGGAACACACCTTCCTCGATGTGGCCGACCTGGCGCCCATGCTGTTTCCCGAGGCGATGATCCATCGCGGCGGGCTGGATCACTGGCTCGACTACTTCAACATACATATCCCTCAGCGGCACAACGCCTCCGCCGATGCCATGGCCACCGCGGAAATCGCTCTGATCCTGATGAATCGCGCACAACGCGTGGGTCTGACCAGCTTAGACGAGCTGGCCCAGCGGCTGCGCTGCTGGCAACGCGCGCGCAAGGCGGCCTTCAACTCGATCTGAACGGGCTGGGTGGCAGTTCACTGCGTGGGTGATATGCCGACGGCTGCTCGCGACAGAACGGAGCATCGTCTACCGGACGGGTTGTCAGACGCATATGCCGGCTACTCGGTCCCATTGCGGAACCGATCAATTCTTCTTCGCGGCGCGCATCAGATAATGCTGATGCGCGGAACCCGCAGCTCGTAGGCGTTCGGTTAACGCCCGGCCTCGCAAATAGCCTGATAAAGCGGTGAATCGGCTTCCAGCTCGGTAAGCGTTTCGATCTTCGCCTGGCCGGCTTCATTCAGTCTGAACATCGCCCGCTCGGTGCAGATCAGCTGATAGCTGGCGCTCTTCACGATCGACGTCAGGTGTTGCTTCTCGAAACGGTACAGCACGAAGCGGCCGAGACGGCCCTGTTCGGTGTCCTGCACCTGAGCGTTCGCGCCGTCCAGCACCGTATAGGCCAGCGGCATCGGATAGATCATCGTCCACGGGCGCCAGAGCATTTCGCCCTCTTCGCTCATGACCACCAGCGATCCTTCCGGCAGACGTGCTTGCTTGGTTTCGAACCAGGTGTACTCGTAATGGATGGTGTAACTCAGCATGCCCAGACCGGCGCAGACGGGAATGATCCATTTCGGCAGTCGCTTACGCGTCAGTGAGCGCAACAGCAGGCCGATACCGGCTCCCGCCACACCTGCGACGATTGCCGCGATTAAATGCCAGAACATATACAACTCCCCCTAAAAAAATCGGGCTTCCATATGGAAGCCCGACTTCTACCTCAACCTTGTGTCAGAGCAGGTCTGACGTCCGGCTGCATTATCAGTTAGTGATCAAGTGCAACGCCAGCACCCTTCGGGGTACGAACGCTCTCGACCAGATCCTGAATCTCCTGCGGCGGAGCTTCGGTAGCCATCGAAACAGCATAGGCAACAGCGAAGTTCAGCACGGCACCCACGGCACCGAAGGCCTGCGGGGAGATGCCCATCCACCACTGATCAGGCGTGTTCGGGATGCTTGCAGTGCCAGGGATGAAGAACCAACCCAGGTACAGGAAGATGTACACGGCGGTGGAGATCACACCAACCAACATCCCCGCAACAGCACCCTTGCTGTTCACGCGCTTGGAGAAGATACCCATCATCAGTGCCGGGAACAGGCTCGCTGCCGCAAGACCGAACGCCAGTGCCACCACCTGCGCGGCGAAGCCCGGTGGATTCAGACCCAGCCAGGTTGCCAGCAGAATCGCTGCCGTCATGGACAGACGAGCGGCCAGCATTTCGTTCTTCTCGCTGATCTTCGGATTGATGAGTGTCTTGATCAGGTCATGACTGATGGCAGACGAAATCGCCAGCAGCAGACCCGCAGCAGTCGAGAGCGCAGCAGCGATAGCACCCGCAGCGATCAGACCGATGACCCAGCCCGGCAGGTTGGCGATTTCCGGGTTGGCCAGAACGATGATGTCATTGTTCACGGTCAGCTCGTTGCCGGTCCAGCCACGCTCAGTAGCGGTCGGAGTAAAGGCGGCGTTGGCGTCGTTGTACATCTGCACACGACCGTCGGCGTTCTTGTCTTCCCACTTGATCAGACCGGTACGCTCCCAGGTCTGCACCCACTCAGGACGATCTTCGTAGCGGATTGCTTCGGCAGCCGGGCCTTCCGGATAGATGGTGTTCACCAAGTTCAAACGCGCCATCGAGCCAACGGCCGGGGCGGTGAGGTACAGCAGGGCGATGAAGACCAGGGTCCAGCCAGCGGACCAGCGGGCATCAGCTACCTTCGGTACGGTGAAGAAGCGAATGATTACGTGCGGCAGACCAGCGGTACCAATCATCAGCGACAGAGTGAACAGGAACATGTTCAGCTTGTTGTCGACGTCGGCGGTGTAGGCAGTGAAGCCCAGATCGGTCACGACCTGATCCAGCTTGTCCAGCAGCGGAATACCGGACTCTACGTGAGTACCGAACATGCCGAACATCGGGATCGGGTTGCCAGTCAGCTGCATGGCAATGAACACGGCCGGAATGGTGTAGGCAATGATCAGTACCACGTACTGCGCCACCTGGGTGTAGGTGATGCCCTTCATGCCGCCGAATACCGCGTAGGCGAATACGATGGCAGCAGCAATCCAGATACCAGCGGAGTTGCTCACTTCCAGGAAGCGGGAGAATGCCACGCCAGCACCAGCCATCTGACCGATTACGTAGGTAACGGAGATGAGGATGAGACAGACCACAGCAGTCAGGCGAGCGCCACGGCTGTAGAAGCGGTCACCGATAAAGTCCGGCACAGTGAACTTGCCGAACTTGCGCAGGTAGGGCGCCAGCAGCATGGCCAGCAGCACGTAGCCACCGGTCCAGCCCATCAGGTAGACGGAAGTGGCATAACCACCGGAGGCGATCAGACCCGCCATGGAAATGAAGGAAGCTGCAGACATCCAGTCTGCCGCCGTTGCCATGCCGTTGGTGACCGGATGAACACCACCACCAGCGACATAGAACTCTTTAGTTGACCCGGCGCGAGCCCAGACCGCGATCCCGATATAAAGCAGGAACGAGGCGCCCACGAACATCATGTTGATCCAATATTGGCTCATTGTGGTTACTCCTCAACCCCGAATTCCTTGTCCAGTTTGTTCAGCCGCCACGCGTAGTGGAAGATGATCAAAATGAACGTGATGATCGAACCCTGTTGAGCGAACCAGAAGCCTAGATCCGTGCCCCCGACGGGGATGCCGGATACCAGCGGGCGCAGGAGGATACCGAAACCATATGAGACGAGAGCCCAGACCACCAAGCTCCAAGTGATAAGGCGAACATTCGCCTTCCAGTACGCAGCAGCATTTTCTTTATCGTTGTCGGCCATTGACGTTCTCCGCCTTATTTTTATTGCGTGTGAAGGGAACCCACATCCTGAATTTAACAGGGGTGGGTTAATGAATGAAAGCCCCGACTTTAGTCTGACGAACAACAAGAGAAGACCAATTCAGCCGCTGGAAGCCCCCTGGAGAGAGGGTCTCGGGTGGCCAAGAGCCATCGTGCAGGCCGCTCGCCGTAACCTTCGCGGCAGACGGTTTTGACGCCGACCGGTGCGGCGGGGTGACGCGGAGACCCGCACCGAGGTCGAACGACTCGCTGGCGCACTTGCGAGACCGGTCGGTCACGTGACTCATATGCACCAGATGACCAAATAACAACTGAATAAAAAGCCCGGATTTAAATAAAGAAAGATGCAGCCTTATATATTGGCAACTCAACTTCTTAATTATCGTTAATCCCCAAAAACGCAAATAGCAGCAATCAAACTACCGCTTATATATTTCCTGCGGATTGCAAGCGCTATTTTGCGAACCCATTCTGTCGGGCAGGATTTCGATCAGGCGGGCGCGTTCCAGACCGTCAGCGTTCGGGCAAAAGCCGAAGCGGATCTCGCCGCCTGGGTGACTGCCAGTATCAAGCAAGGACTCGTCAGCCCAGGAGCGGGAGGAAGATGGCGCATGGTGGCTCATGCCGCAGTGAAGAGGTGCGATCGCAGGAATATCCAGGACCGAGCCGGAGGCGATGCCGTCCGGCCCGGATGGTCGCTGGCTGGCGATGCCGTGCTAGCAGGTCGGGCGACCCGCCGTGTACTTCTCGGTTGGATAGATAGCCGCGTTGAGATCACGAATCGTCTCGGCGCCGATCAACAACGGATAACTGAAGTGCCTGCGGTCGGTGAGGTTGACCTCCACATCGCGCCGGCGATCGCCAATGCACAGCTGCATGCCGATCACCGGTCGCTCAGCCCGGGGCGGCTCGCTGTCGGGATCGACATTGCCGACCTCTTCCGCGCGCGTCTTGATCCGACTGATGCCGAGCAGGCGCTGCTCATAAAGGGTGTCATCCGCGCCATCGACGGCCAGGCGGAAACGCACCCAGTCCTCGCCGTCTCGCTTGAACTGCTCGATATCGCGCGCTGAAAGGGATGCGGTCATGGCACCGGTATCCATCTTGGCGGGAAGGGTCTTACCGATCTCCGCGACCTTGATGTGTTCATAACGTCCATAAAGGGTGGGCTCGTCGGCAAAAGCGGGTAGCGCCAACAGCCCGGCGAGGAAAAGAACACGAGACAAAACAACCTCCTGGGAGCGGGTAATGGACAAATTTCGATCAGGTCGAAGACGTGGGGTTCCGTCTGCCGGTCTTGCAAAACGTTTCACCGTGCAGGCGTACAGCCATCTCGGTGCCCGCCAACCGGCGCGTACAGCGTCGGCCTGATAGACTGCAGGCCGTTCCCCGTTCGAAGATCCTTCCCGTGCCCAGTACCGCCTTTTCCTCCCTGCCCCTTTCTGCCGCCATGCTGGCGAATCTCGAAGCCCTCGGCTACGCGGCGATGACGCCGATCCAGGCGCAGAGCCTGCCGGTCATGCTCAAGGGCCACGACCTGATCGCTCAGGCCAAGACCGGCAGTGGAAAGACCGCCGCATTCGGCATCGCCCTGCTCGATCCGCTCAATCCGCGTTATTTCGGCTGCCAGGCACTGGTCCTGTGCCCGACACGCGAGCTGGCCGACCAGGTGGCCAAGGAGCTGCGGCGGCTGGCACGGGCGGCAGACAACATCAAGATCCTCACGCTGTGCGGCGGCATCTCCATCGGTCCGCAGATCGCTTCGCTGGAGCATGGCGCGCACGTCATCGTCGGCACGCCGGGCCGGGTCCAGGAACACCTGAGGAAAGGCACGCTGAAACTCGACGGGCTGAACACCCTGGTGCTCGATGAAGCCGACCGCATGCTGGACATGGGCTTCTACGACGCCATCGCCGACATCATCGGCCAGACACCGACCAAGCGGCAGACCCTGCTGTTCTCGGCCACCTACCCCGCCGGCATCAAGCAGCTGTCCGCGAGCTTCATGCGCGACCCGCAGCAGGTGCGTGCAGAAGCCCTGCATGACGATGCACAGATCGAACAGCGCTTCTATGAAATCGACCCCGAGCAGCGCATGGACGCGGTCATGCGCCTGCTCGCCAGCTTCCGACCGGAAAGCTGCGTGGCCTTCTGCTTCACCAAGCAGCAGTGCCAGGAGCTGGTCGATCACCTGATTGCCAACGGCATCTCGGCCATGGCGCTCAATGGCGATCTGGAGCAGCGTGACCGCGACCAGGTGCTGGCGATGTTCGCCAACCGCAGCCTCTCGGTGCTGGTGGCGACCGATGTCGCCGCGCGCGGCCTGGATATCGATGCGCTGGACATGGTGATCAACGTCGAGCTGGCCCGCGACCCGGAGATACATGTACACCGGGTCGGTCGGACCGGCCGCGCCGGCAATCAGGGCCTGGCCATGAGCCTGGTCGCCCCGGCCGAAGCCCATCGCGCGCAAGCCATCGAAAAGCTGCAGCAGGCACCGCTCAACTGGCAGCCACTGGACGGGCTCAAGGCCAAGACCGGTGCGCCATTGCAACCACCGATGGCGACTCTGTGCATTGGAGCGGGCCGCAAGGACAAGCTGCGCCCGGGCGACATCCTCGGTGCACTGACGGGTGATGCCGGCATCCCCGGGACCCAGGTCGGCAAGATCGCCATCTTCGACTTCCAGGCGTTCGTCGCTGTCGAGCGCGGCGTCGCCAAGCAGGCACTCAAACGCCTGAACGAAGGTAAGATCAAGGGCCGCTCGCTAAAGGTCCGCGTCCTCTGAGAAGGTTCGCCTGCTGCTGAACGCGCGTATCCGGGCCGACCTTCTGCGGCCCGGATGATTGAACGCACGAGCCGGCCGTGACAGTGTTCGTGGCAGCTTCGTCCAATCTGGCCTCCCCCAACGGAACGCTCCATGCCGCAACCCTCGCTCAGCCAGTTTTTACGTCGCCTGTGGGCGCTGGAGAAGTTCGGCTACAGCCTGCGCGTACTGATCGCCATGGCCGGCAGCATGGGTCTGAGCTGGTATCTCGGGCAGCCGACACTGATCATTCCGCTGTTCCTCGGCATCATCGCCAGCGCGCTGGCGGAAACCGACGACAGCTGGCTCGGACGTCTCAACGCGCTGCTGGTAACGTTGCTGTGCTTCAGCATTGCCGCCGTCGCGGTGGAGCTGCTATTCCCATACCCCTGGCTGTTCGTCGCCGGCCTGGCGCTTTCCACCTTTGCGCTGGTCATGCTCGGCGCGCTCGGCGAGCGCTACGGGGCCATTGCCCAGGCCACCCTGATACTCGCGATCTACAGCATGATCGCGGCCGATCAGCGCGATGGTGCACTGCAGCATCTGTGGCGCGACCCCATGCTGCTGGTGGCGGGTGCGGCCTGGTACGGCCTGCTGTCGGTGGGCTGGAACGCGCTGTTCGCCCATCAGCCGGTGCAGCAGAGTCTGGCGCGGCTGTACCGCGAGCTGGGCCTGTATTTTCGCTACAAGGCCGCGTTGTTCGAGCCGGTGCGTCAGCTGGATGTGGAACAGCGCCGCCTGGAACTTGCGCAGCAGAACGGCCGGGTCGTAAGCGCGCTCAACGCAGCCAAGGAGACGCTGCTGAATCGCCTGGGCAACGGCCGCGGCGGCGGCAAGATCAATCACTACCTCAAGCTATATTTCCTCGCCCAGGATCTGCACGAGCGGGTCAGCTCGTCGCATTATCCCTACCAGGCGCTGGCCGAGGCCTTCTACCACAGCGATGTGCTGTTTCGCTGCCAGCGCCTGTTGCGGCTGCAGGCCAGCGCCTGCGTCGACCTCGGCGAGGCCATCCAGATGCGCCAGGTGTTTCGCTACAGCGAGGCCAACGGGCAGGCGCTGGAGGACCTGCAGGCCTCGCTGGAGCACCTGCGTGAGCAGAACAATCCGGCCTGGCGCGGCCTGCTGCGCTCGTTGCGCGCGCTGTCAGGCAACCTTTCCACGCTGCAGCGCCAGCTCGCCAGCGCCAGCGACCCCGGGACTCTGGAAGGCGAGCAGGACAGCAGCCTGCTGGACCGCCAGCCGCAGTCCCTGCGCGAGGCATTCAATCGCATTCGCCTGCAGCTGACGCCGACTTCGCTGCTGTTCCGCCACGCCCTGCGCATGACCATCGCCCTGGTCTGCGGCTACGCGGTGCTGCACGCCATCCATCCCGAACAGGGTTACTGGGTGCTGCTGACCACGGTCTTCGTCTGCCAACCGAACTACGGCGCCACGCGAATCAAGCTAGTGCAACGCATCAGCGGCACCTTGCTCGGCCTCATCGCCGGCTGGGCACTGTTCGATCTGTTCCCCAGCCAGCCGATCCAGGCCTTGTTCGCGGTGGTCGCCGGCGTGGTGTTCTTCGCCACCCGCAGCACGCGCTACACCCTAGCCACGGCGGCGATCACGCTGATGGTGCTGTTCTGCTTCAACCAGGTCGGCGATGGCTACGGGCTGATCTGGCCGCGGCTGTTCGATACCCTGCTCGGCAGCCTGATCGCTGCTGCCGCGGTGTTCCTCATCCTGCCGGACTGGCAGGGTCGACGCCTCAATCAGGTGGTCGCCAACACCCTCAGCTGCAACAGCGACTACCTGCGCCAGATCATGCGTCAGTACGACAGTGGCAAGCGCGACGACCTCGCCTATCGCCTGGCCCGGCGCAACGCGCACAACGCCGACGCAGCGCTGTCCACCACGCTGTCGAACATGCTGCTGGAGCCCGGACACTTCCGCAAGGATGCCGAAACCGGCTTCCGCTTCCTGATCCTCTCGCACACCTTGCTCAACTACCTCTCCGGCCTTGGCGCCCATCGCGAGAGCCTGCCGGACGACGCCAGCGATGCCCTGCTGGAGCGCGCCGCGCAGCAACTGGCGACCAGCCTCGACGACCTGGCTAGCGCGCTGGCGCAGAACAAGCCCGTCGCCATCTACAGCGAAGATGAAGAGGCGCTGGCGCAGCAGCTGGAGCAGACCCCGGATGAAATGGACGATGCCCACCGTCTGGTGCAGACCCAGCTGGGGCTCATCTGCCGGCAGCTGGCACCGCTGCGCAGCATGGCCTCCCACCTGATCAAGCAACAACCGGCAGGCCAGGGACAGGATTCGCGCTAGTGGCAAGGCGCAGCAACGCAGTATCGGGCCATGCGCGTCGAAATTGACCAGCTAAACTTACCAAAAAGGCCACTAAGGCAACGCCGCGGGGACCGGCATTCCGTGCCGCACGAAGATCGCCGCGTAGCTGCCATCCTCGACCATCGCAGCGATCTCCCGATTGAAGGTAACGATGACATCGCTCAGCCGAGGATGGTCGCTGCGCACCACCAGCGACAGCCCCACCCGCCGGAACTCGCCCGGCACGAAGCGGAGCGCATCCTGCTCATGCCCCAGCTCGCGCTCGAGATGGAACAGCGCAGTACGCTCGTCCTCCAGCGTCAGGTCGACCCGCCCGGCAAGCACCATCTTTGCCGCCTGGACGAAGTTGGCGGCATAGCCCTTCTGCAGGCGCGTGTCCTCGTTCAGCTCGTCGCTGTACATGTAGCCCCGGCTCAGCGCGATGGGATGATCGATCAGGCTGTCGAGCCCGTCATAGCGGATGTCGCTCTCGCGGCGCTGGACCCAGCGCATCCGGTTGCTCAGAAACGGGCGTGAGCTGAGCGTGTAGTCGACGCGCTTGAGCGTCGGCCAGCCGTTGATCATGTCGTAGCTGCCGTTGCGCAGACCCAGCAGAGCGCGCTCCCAGGGCACTTCGATGTATTCCACCTGATAACCCCCACGCCCGAGCGCGGTGCGGATGAGCTCGACCGACAACCCTTCACCGAGCAGGCTGCGATCGGTGTAAGGCGGCCAGACGTTGCCGGCCAGACGAAGCACTTCGGCCGGCAACGATGCGCTTGCCAGCAGCAATATCAACCCGATGACCCGCCGTGTGCCCGTCAAATTCTCTTGCTCTTCTGGCGAAACGCTATCAGCTCCAATCAAAGCACAAAGCGCGCCAGTTGACGCCAGCGTCTCGTCGGATGTCGGGCTGCATCGGAACCGCGGCAGGAGTACCATCGCGCGTTTTCCGACGAGGTAAGCGCTGTGCAGACTGACGTGGTGGTAATCGGTGCCGGTGCGGCCGGTCTAATGTGCGCCTTCACCGCCGCTGCACGGGGTCGACAGGTCCTGTTGCTGGACCACGCCAATAAGGCCGGCAAGAAGATCCTCATGTCCGGCGGTGGCCGCTGCAACTTCACCAATCTGTACACCGAGCCGTCGAACTTCCTCTCCAGTAACTCGCACTTCTGCAAGTCGGCGCTGGCACGTTACACCCAGTGGGACTTCATCGAGATGGTCAGCCGCCACGGCGTGCCCTATCACGAGAAGAAGCTCGGCCAGCTGTTCTGCGATAACAAGTCCAGCGACATCCTTGAGATGCTGCTGGACGAATGCGCGCGGGCTGGCGTGGACCTGCGTCTGGACACTCCGGTCGAGTCGATCGAGAAGCATGAAGAGGGTTATCTGCTACACACCGGCATCGGCTCGGTGCGCTGCCAATCGCTGGTAATCGCCACCGGCGGCCTTTCGATTCCGACCCTCGGCGCCAGCGGCTTCGGTTATCAGATCGCTCGCCAGTTCGGTCACAACGTGCTGCCGACACGCGCTGGACTGGTGCCTTTCACCATCACCGAGCCGCAGCTCAAGACGATCTGTACCGAGCTGTCCGGCACCTCGGTAGAGGACTGCCTGGTCAGCTGCAACGGCCAGAGCTTTCGCGAAAACATCCTGTTCACCCATCGCGGGCTCTCCGGCCCGGCGATTCTGCAGATCTCGTCCTACTGGCAACCGGGAGATGTGGTGCACATCAACCTGCTGCCACATCTCGACCTCGGCGAGTGGCTGGCGACGCAGAAGCAGGAGCGCCCCAATGCAGAGTTGAAGACGCTGCTCGGCGAGGTTTTCACACGCAAGATGGCCGGGCTGCTCTGCGAACACTGGTTCGCATCCAGACCACTGAAGCAATACGTACCCAGCGAACTGGAAGCAATTGCCGAGAAGCTCGCAGACTGGCAGCTGGTACCGGCCGGCACCGAAGGGTATCGCACGGCAGAGGTGACGCTGGGCGGGGTAGATACGCGGGAAGTATCATCCAAGACCATGGAATCGCAGAAATCAGCAGGGCTGTATTTCATCGGCGAGGTGCTGGACGTTACCGGCCACCTGGGTGGTTTCAACTTCCAGTGGGCTTGGGCATCGGCCTACGCCGCAGGCCAGTTCGCCTAGCCTGCGCGACGCCGAATCGACGATCTACTCGTTGGCCTGGTTGGACGGCGGCGAAATTTCCCGCGGCCCGGCAGGATCGGTCGCGGTGTTCTGATATTCCTGCTGGTTACGGCTGTTGTTATCCAGCGCGGACTCTTCGTCGTCCGGCGAGCACCCGGCCAGAGCCAGCGCGGTCAGCGCACCGGCGAATGCAAATTTCCACTTCATCGCTGTCTCCTGCTGAAGGCACCCCGCGGCAAGCGAGGGGTGCCCGGATCACGCGGTGCCGAACTTACTGCGAAGTACCGGTGCCAGTGCCAGTGCTGGGCGCGGTGCCAGAGCCGGATTCAGTGCCCAGGCCGCTACCGTTGTCGGCCGGCGGGGTCGCCATGTCTCCCGAAGCACCAGTGCCGGTACCCGTCCCGGTGCTCGGCGCAGTGCCGGTCCCGGTGCCACTGCCTGCAGGCGGGGTGGTGGTGTCAGTGGAAGGGGCGGCGGGCTGCTCGGTAGTCGCCGGCGGCGGGGTCGGCTCGCGCTCGCGATCTTCATCCGGGCCGCAACCGACCAACAGGAGCCCGAGTACGGGGGGCAGCAGATAGGTAAGACGCATGGTTAACCTCCTTCAGAGTGGTCCGGCAGTGGCCGGCGAATTCTTGAATCCAGCAGATTCACAGAAGGTTGACCCCCGTTTGCCGCAAGAGTGCCCTGACCGCCCCGTCAGAGCCCATCCCCCACCGATCGGCTCGACGGGCGTCGTGATCGTCACGCGACCGCCGGCTGCGCGGGACGCAGCCGCCAGAGCCCGTCGACACAGCGCTCGCCGTCGAACAATGCCTGAAGTTCAGTAGCCGGCCGCGGCCGGCTGAACCAATAGCCTTGCACCAGCTGGCAGCCCTCGGCCACGAGGAACGCCACCTGCTCGGGGTGCTCCACGCCTTCGGCGACGACGGCCAGGCCGAGGCTCTGGCCAAGGCCGATGACGGCGCGACTGATCGCCACCGAGTCGGCATCGTCCGGTGCGGCGGCAATGAAGCTGCGATCGACCTTTAGCACATGCAGCGGGTAACGTTTGAGGTAGCCGAGCGAACAGTAGCCAGTACCGAAGTCGTCCAATGCCAGACGAACACCGAGTGCGGCAATCTCGTGCAACGCGCCCATCATCAGCTCGCTGTCCTGCATCAGAAGCGTCTCGGTGATCTCCAGCAGCAGGCTCGCGGGCGGCAGGCCGGTTTCACGCAGCACACGGGCCAGCAGCGCGGTGAAGCCGGGCTGCTGCAGCTGACGAATCGACAGGTTGACCGCGCAGTACAGCTGGCTCTGACCCGCCAGCTGCCAGCGGCGCACCTGACCGCAGGCCTCGCGCAGCACCCACTCACCAACCCGGACGATCTCGCGCGACTCTTCCAGCACCGGAATGAATTCATTGGGCGCCACCGGCTGGTTGTTGAAGCGCCAGCGCAGCAGCGCTTCAACGCCGACCAGATAGGAATGATCGCCTGCTACACGGCAGATCGGCTGATAGTGCAAGGTGAATTCGTGGCGCGTCAGAGCCTGCGCCAGTGCGCTCTCGAGCTCCAGCTGGCGCGCCGCCTTGGAATGCAGGCCATCGCAGAACAGCGCGAATTGGTCCTTGCCGGCGCTCTTGGCCCGGTACAGTGCCAGATCAGCCGCCTGCAGCGCGTTCAGCGCCTGGCCATCGCGCTGCAAGGGCGCGATGCCGATGCTGGCGCTGACCGACAGCGTTCGCTCGCCGAGCTGCAGCGGCTGGCGCAGCGCGACCAGCATCCGTTGCGCCACACGCTCGGCATCGGCTTCGCAGGCCAGATCGCCGAGCAGGGCGACGAACTCATCGCCGCCGAAGCGTGCAAGGTGATCGCCGGGGCGCAGGCAGCGCAGCAAGCGCTGCGCCACCTCGACCAGCACCTGGTCGCCGGCGCCATGCCCGAGGCTGTCGTTGATCAGCTTGAAGCGGTCCAGGTCCACGAACAGCAGCGCGGCAGCGCGTCCATGGGGACGCTGCTGCACCTCCTTGAGCAGCTCCTCGAGGTGCAGGCGGTTGGCCAGGCCAGTCAGCGCATCGTGACGTGCCGCGTGACGCAAGCAGTCTTCGGCGGCCTTGCGCGCGCTGATGTCGGTCTGCGAACCGGCCATGCGCAAGGTCCCCAGCTCGCAGCGTTCGGCCACACCGCGCACCAGCACCCAGAGGTACTCACCGCGCTCGGTACGGACGCGATACTCGTGAACCAGCGAAGGGCTGCGCCCGTTCAGATGGTCGGCGATGGCCTCGCGCAACCCGGGCAGATCGTCCGGGTGCACCCGTTCGAACCAGCTGCGGCTGCAGTAGTTGGGTTGTGCTGGCATTGCCAGCATGGCGGTCCAGCGCTCGGAAAGGTGCAGCCGGTCATGCTCGACGTCCCACTCCCAGATGCCGTCTTCGGAGCCGCGCAACGCGCGCGTCAGGCGCGCTTCGCTGTCCTCCAGCGCATGTCGCTGCGCCGCACTGTAGGTGTCGATGGCGAGAATCATGTCGAAGAAGACGATCTTCAGCAGGCTGTCGTAAACCGCATGCTGCTCGTCGTCGCCTACGAGGGCGCGCAGCATTTCCGACAGATAGAGGCGGTAAGCCCCGAGATACCACTCCAGGTCGACGCCGACGCGCTGATGCACCAGCCCGACCAGCAGGCGATCACGCACATAGTCGCGCTCATATGGCCCGTTCCAGAGGCGGCGGTAGTACTCCTGCTGGCGCTGCTTGAGGCGTGTCAGACCGGCACGATCGCTGCGCATCGCTGACGGCTGGCCGAAGTCGGCAAGGTGTTCGTAAAGTTTTTCGATGAAGACCCGATGCGCCGGCTCGAGCTCAGCCGCCGCCCGGTTAAGGCGCAGCGCGTCGCTAGCTTGCCATTGCAGGAAACGCTTGCGCGTAAGGATCTGGTCGAGGCCCAGCCCGACTCGTTGCAACAGCGCCTTCAGCTCGTCTTCCATGCCTTTCCCGATGCGATGGCCCGCCCGGCGCGCCCACCTTCGCTTGGCTTTCTGCCAGTCAGGGGCGACGATCAGGTGTGGTACCAGTTGATGCCATAAAGCCATCTAGGGTCGCAGTAGCGCTTCGTCGCATTATTGATGCAAGTCAGCGAAGCGATGGGTCCGGGGACAGACGATAGTCGGGCTGCCGAGGCAGGACGCCCCGGCAGCCCATCCGGTACTCAGGCCGCCAGCTTGGCGGTGAGCTCCTTTTTGAGGCGGGCGCGCAGTTCGCTCATCTGCTCACCCATTTCCTCGAGACGCTTGGCATCGAAAAGCTCGCGTGCCTGCGGGAACATTTCCGATTCCTCTTCCTCGATATGGTGCTCGAGCAGCTCCTTGCACACCTTGGCGCGACCGGAGAATTCGAGGCTACCGGGATCGGTTGCCTTCAGATCCGGCAGTACCAGTGCATCCACCGCACGGTGTTCTTCCTTGGCCTCGTGGTACATCTTTGCTTCTTCCTTGCCGCCAGCTTCCTTGTAGGCGGGATAGAGAATCTGCTCTTCCAGCTGGGTATGGATGGTCACTTCCATTTCCAGCTTGCTCAGCAGCTCGGTGCGTGTCTTCACGGCACGCTCGGTGGAATCGGTCAGGCGCGTCAGCAGGTCCTTCACGCGCTCATGATCCTCAATCAACAGGTCGATGGCGTTCATGTGGCTATCCTCTTCGGCTTCACGGCAAACGAACCGGGCTCTGCGGCCCGGTGTCGAAAAATATGGCTGCGGTCATCCCGCAGCCGAGCGGCTCAGGCGTACTCGTAGGTCGGCAGTGCGGTACGGCTCTGGCTCTGCAGATGTGCGATGGAAGGCGACATCCCCGCCTCCAGCGCGAGGTCCCGGCGTACCGAGCTGACGACCCATTCCAGTTGCATCCGGGTCTGGGTCTGGCCCTTGGAAAGCGCTCGCTTGACCAGAACACGGTCGTCGTTGCGCAGGGTCAGCAGCAGCCCGCCATCCGGGCGGGGCTCGGTGAGCACTTCGAACTCAGGAAATGCGGCAGTGAGGAATTGTTGTGCAGCGGTCATTGTTCTGTACTCCAATAAGTTCCAGCGAACCTAACGGAGCAGCGTTCGTGCCAACCTGACCAATGATTTTTTATCTAGCAAAAACAATAACTTATGAAATTATGCCCAGGCATTAAGCCGTGCAAAACGCAATACGAAGCGTGACGCAGGTTGCATTCTGCGGTCTGCATTGACCGTTCAGCCCTTACGCCAGACACTCGCTAGCCAAGGTTGTTCCTCCCGTGGCAGCCCAGCGGGGCGGTAATAGTGCTCCAGTTCGACGAAACCGGCGGCCAGCAGGCGTTCGCACCAGGTCGGCCAGGCATACCAGACGCCGTAGCGATCTCCACTCCAGCCCTCCTGGTCCTGACCGCGCGGGTTGGAGCAGAACAACACCCCACCCGGCTTCAAGCTATCGCTCAGCTGCAAAAGGACCCTGGGCAATTCGGTGCTAGGCACGTGAAACAGCACCGCATTGGCGAAGATCCCATCGAACGATTGGGCCGGAAGCTCCAGTTGCAGCAGATCCTGATGCCAGACTTCACAGCCACTGTCGGCGCGAGCCATCTCGACGAACGCCTCTGTTCCATCGAGACCTATCGCCACATGCCCACGGGTTCTCAGGGTCTTCAGATCACGACCTGGACCGCAGCCGAGGTCGAGGATGCGCAGCGGCGGTTCTGCCCGAATGTGACGCAGAAGGGCATCGATGTTCTGGCTGACGTCGTGGTCGAGCGTACCCTCGCGGAAAGCCTCTGCATTGAGGCGGTAGTAATCGAGCGTGCGCTGCGCGGCGGCCTCGGTATCGTTCATGGGCGACTCCAGCAAGAGAATGGCGCAACCCTAGCGCGGCCTCGAGCCTGGGGCCAGTGCTGCGACCGACCTGTACTGCCGGTCAGGCACCCCCGGCTGCCCCCCGCTAGGCGCCCCCGGCTAAGGTAGGCATTGAGCGTTGCGCCTGGAACGGCGAGGATGCCACCCACAACGTGCGCCAGCGCACAGCCGCCGGTAGAAAGCGACGACCGTCCGGCTGCAGGACTGAAACTTGCAGCGCGTAACCTGTCGAAATCCTGTCCGGCTCTACAACGGCTGGAATGCAGCGAAACGCAACATCGAGACCACCATGAACCACGCACTGCCGAAAATCGTTCTGCTCGTCGAAGACGAGCCGCATATCCTCAGCCTGCTCTCGGACTATCTGGCCAGCGAGGGCTACCAGGTACTGGAAGCGGACAGCGCGCCCAAGGCATTCGAAATCCTGGCGACCAAACCGCAGCTGGATCTGTTGGTAACCGACTTCCGCCTGCCCGGCAATGTATCCGGCGTGATGATCGCCGAGCCGGCACTCAAGCTGCGGCCCGACCTCAAGGTGATCTTCATCAGCGGCTATCCGATCGAAATCTATGAATCGGGCAGCCCCATTGCGCGCTCGGCGCCGGTGCTGGCCAAGCCCTTCGCCCTGGACACGCTGCACAGCCAGATTCAGGCATTGCTCGCCAGCTGACCGACACTGCGCCGAAACGAAAAAGCCCGCATAGCGCGGGCTTTTTCACGTCTGGACGGATCAGTTGATCTTCGGGTCCAGTTCGCCGCTGGCGTAGCGCTGGAACATGCCTTCCAGGGAGATCGGCTTGATCTTGCTGGCGTTACCGGCGGTACCGAAGGCCTCGTAGCGGGCGATACAGATGTCGCGCATGGCCGAGACGGTCTTGGCGAAGTACTTGCGCGGGTCGAACTCGCTGGGGTTCTTCGCCATGAACTCGCGAATCGCGCCGGTGGAGGCCAGACGCAGGTCGGTGTCGATGTTGACCTTGCGCACGCCGTACTTGATGCCCTCGACGATTTCTTCGACCGGCACGCCGTAGGTTTCGCCGATTTCACCACCGTACTGGTTGATGATCTGCAGCCACTCCTGCGGCACCGACGAGGAGCCATGCATCACCAGATGAGTGTCCGGAATGCGCGCATGGATTTCCTTGATGCGCTGGATCGAAAGGGTGTCGCCGGTCGGCGGCTTGGTGAACTTGTAGGCGCCGTGGCTGGTGCCGATGGCGATCGCCAGGGCATCGACCTTGGTCTTGGCGACGAAGTCGGCGGCTTCTTCTGGATCGGTCAGCAGCTGGCTGTGGTCCAGTACGCCCTCGGCACCGACGCCGTCTTCCTCGCCGGCCATACCGGTTTCCAGGCTGCCCAGGCAGCCCAGCTCACCTTCCACGGAAACACCGCAGGCGTGAGCGAAGGCCACGGTCTGCTGGGTCACGCGCACGTTGTAGTCGTAGTCGGCGGGGGTCTTGCCGTCTGCCTGCAGCGAACCGTCCATCATCACCGAGGAGAAGCCGAGCTGGATCGAACGCTGGCAGACATCCGGGCTGGTTCCGTGGTCCTGGTGCATGCACACCGGGATGTGCGGGAATTCTTCGATCGCCGCCAGGATCAGATGACGCAGGAACGGCGCACCGGCGTATTTGCGGGCACCGGCGGAAGCCTGGACGATCACCGGGGAGTCGGTCTTGTCAGCCGCTTCCATGATGGCGCGCATCTGCTCGAGGTTGTTGACGTTGAAGGCCGGCACGCCGTAGCCGAACTCGGCGGCGTGGTCGAGCATCTGGCGCATGCTGATGAGTGCCATGTTTTCCTTTCTCCCGGTCTGGGTCGTTTGATCGTGTAGAGCCTGCCGCAGTGGCCGACGCTGTTCAAGCGCCGCACGCTGGGCGCGGCATTGTAGTGGCGGGGGCGGCAAATGCCAGCGTCCCGCCAGCTTTCAGTCGAAAACCCCGCATCGGCGAGGCCTGTATGAATCATTAGCCGCTAGATGCTGATGAGCGACGCACTGCAGCCATGGGCCAGCACCTTGTCATCGGCGACGCGGTACACCAGCGCCTCGTTACCCTTGTCGTGGAAAGCGAGTACGCCATCGCTATAGAAACTGCCGCGGGTGGCTGGTTCCTTTCGCAGGGTATGAATACGTTCGTCATTGCCCACTTTCAGGTCGATCGCCGAGTGCTGGTCGTCAGCGTATCGCCAGGCGATGTTCTGTTGACTCTGGCATTTCCAGCGCACGAATGGCGCATCCGGGCCGGATTGCCAGTGGCCACAACCGCCGAGCAGCAACGCTGCGATCAGCATGGACAGGCCTTTGTTCATTCCTTCTCCTTGGCAAACGGTGATCACGGGCAATCCTGCAGGCCGTCTTGCGTGGTGATGGTCGGGTCGCCCGTGGCCTGCATTTCGACGCGCTGGTCATGCTCGGCAGTCGGGCTGAGGACAGGCGGTGGGTCGAGTACCTGGCAAGCGCTATCCGGTGAATTCCCGGCGCAACCGGCCAACCCCAGGCAGCAAACAGCAACAACGGCATATCGCATGGTGCATCCCCTTTCCTTGTTCCAGATAGAACAAAGACCACGGCGAGCCGCCGGGGTTGCTCCATGCGCTGCCGGCCCGACATCTCCTGGGCCGGCAGGCGAACGGCACAAGGCGTTCACCTCGCCCGCGAAGTTCAGTCGGCGCGCTGTTCCAGCACTTCGACCGCCGGCAGCACCTTGCCCTCGACGAACTCGAGGAAGGCGCCACCACCGGTGGAAATGTAGGAGATCTGCTCGGCCACGCCGTACTTGTCGATGGCTGCCAGGGTGTCGCCGCCGCCGGCGATGGAGAACGCCGGGCTCTGGGCGATGGCCTGAGCCAACACCTTGGTGCCGTTGCCGAACTGGTCGAATTCGAACACGCCGACCGGACCGTTCCAGAGGATGGTCTGCGAAGCCTTGAGCATCTCGCCGAACATGGCGGCGGTCTTCGGGCCGATATCCAGGATCATGTCGTCGTCGGCGACGTCGGCGACAGCCTTGACCGTGGCTTCGGCGGTTTCGGCGAATTCCTTGGCGACGACCACGTCCACCGGCAGCGGCACCGAGACCTTGGCGGCGATGGCCTTGGCGGTATCCAGCAGGTCCGCTTCATGCAGCGACTTGCCGACGTTGTAGCCGGCAGCGGCGAGGAAGGTGTTGGCGATACCCCCACCGACGATGAGCTGATCGCAGACGTCCGCCAGGGAGGTCAGCACGTCGAGCTTGGTGGACACCTTGGAACCAGCCACGATGGCGACCATTGGCTTGGCCGGGGTCTTCAGCGCTTTGCCCAGGGCGTCCAACTCGGCTGCCAGCAGCGGGCCGGCGCAGGCGACCTTGGCGAATTTGGCCACCCCATGGGTCGAGCCCTGGGCCCGGTGGGCGGTGCCGAAGGCGTCCATGACGAAGACATCGCACAGCGCAGCGTATTTCTGCGCCAACTCGTCGGTGTTCTTCTTCTCGCCCTTGTTGAAGCGCACGTTCTCCAGCAGCACCAGCTCACCGGGCTGGACCTTGACGCCTTCGAGGTAGTCCTTGACCAGCGGGACTTCGCGGCCAAGCGCCTTGGACAGGTAGTCGGCGACCGGCTTGAGGCTGTCTTCCTCGCTGTAGACACCCTCTTCCGGGCGGCCCAGGTGCGAGCAGACCAGCACTGCCGCGCCCTTCTCCAGCGCCAGCTTGATGGTCGGCAACGAGGCCAGGATGCGTGCATCGCTCTTCACCGCGCCATCCTTCACCGGCACGTTGAGGTCCTCGCGGATCAGCACGCGCTTACCCTGGAGGTCGAGATCGGTCATCTTCAAAACGGTCATGTTGGTCTTCCTTAAGGTCGAGAAGCAGCGATGTTCCAGGCGCGGGAGCTAGGTGCGATTGGCCACGCGCAGATAGTGGTCGGTGACGTCGAGCATGCGGTTGGCGAACCCCCATTCGTTGTCGAACCAGGCCAGCAGGTTCACCAGGCGCGGGCCGGACGCGCGCGTCAGGCTGCCGTCGACGATCGCCGAATGCGGATCGTGATTGAAATCGCAGCTGGCGTGGGGCAGCTCGGTATACGCCAGCAAGCCCTGCAAGGGCCCGCCTTCGGCGGCCTCGCGCAGCACCCGGTTGATCGTTCGCGCATCGGTATCGCAGGCGGTCTGCAGCGTGATGTCCAGACAGGACACGTTCACCGTGGGCACCCGCACCGCTTTGGCCTGAATCCGCCCCGAGAGTTCCGGCAGCAGGCGTTCGATACCCCGCGCCAGGCCGGTGGAAACCGGAATTACCGACTGGAAGGCCGAACGGGTGCGGCGCAAGTCTTCATGATGGTAGGCGTCGATCACCGGCTGATCGTTCATCGCCGAGTGAATCGTGGTGATCGAGGCGTACTCGATGCCCACCGCGTCGTTGAGCAGCTTGAGCAATGGCACGCCGCAGTTGGTAGTGCAGGAAGCGTTGGACACCAGCCGCTCGGAGCCCGTCAGCTGCTGCTGGTTGATGCCCATGACCACCGTGGCATCGACATCCGCCGCGCTGGCCATCGGCTGCGAGAACAGCACCCGCGGCACACCCGCGGCGAGAAAGCGCTCGCCATCGGCGCGACTGGTGTAGGCGCCCGAGCACTCCAGCACCAGATCGACATCCAGCGCCCGCCAGTCGATGGCCTCGGGCGTCGACTCACGCAGCACCTTCACGCAGTGTCCATTGAGGTGCAGGCAATCGCCGTCGACACTGACTTCGCCGGGAAAGCGGCCGTGGGTGGAGTCGAAACGGGTGAGGTATTCCAGGCTGGCCATGTCGGCCAGATCGTTGAGGGCAACGAACTGAAAATCGAAGGCGGCGCCGCGCTCATAGAATGCACGCAGCACGCAACGGCCGATGCGGCCGTAGCCGTTGAGAACGACGCGATAGGGACGGGCGTTGGCCATGGGTTCTTCGTCGGTCCTGCAGGTGGAAAACCGATGTTCTCCACCCTACGCGGATGGGGCTTGATGGGTGGATGGCCGCAGCCATCCACCCCATCTTTGCGGTCAGTCCTCCAGCAGCTCTTCGGCGACGGCGAGGATGTTGTCGACGGTGAAGCCGAATTCCTCGAACAGCTGGTTGGCCGGAGCCGATTCCCCGTAGGTGGTCATGCCGATGATGCGACCGTCAAGGCCGACGTACTTGTACCAGTAGTCCGCGTGCGCCGCCTCGACGGCGATACGTGCACCGACTTCCACCGGCAGCACCTGCTGCTTGTAGGCGGCGTCCTGGGCATCGAACACGCTGGTGCAAGGCATCGAGACAACACGCACCTTGCGGCCCTGCTCGGTCAGCTTGTCGGCGGCCTGCACCGCCAGACTGACTTCCGAACCGGTGGCGATGAGGATCAGCTCCGGCTCGCCGACGCAGTTCTTCAGGATGTACCCGCCGCGGGCGATGGCCGCCTCGGTCTCGTTGTCGCGCACGTGGAACGGCAGGTTTTGCCGCGAGAAGATCAGCGCGCTCGGGCCGTCCTTGCGTTCGACCGCATGCTTCCAGGCCACCGCGGATTCGACGGTATCGGCCGGGCGCCAGGTGTCCAGGTTCGGCGTGGTGCGCAGACTGGTCAGCTGCTCGATCGGCTGGTGAGTCGGGCCATCTTCGCCAAGACCGATGGAGTCGTGGGTGAAGACGTAGAGCACGCGCTGCTTCATCAGGGCGGACATGCGCACGGCATTGCGGGCGTATTCCATGAACATCAGGAAGGTTGCGCCGTACGGAATCAGGCCGCCGTGCAGGGCGATGCCGTTCATGATCGCGGCCATGCCGAACTCGCGCACGCCGTAATACATGTAGTTGCCCGAGGCGTCCTCAGCGACTACCGGCTTGCAGCCCTTCCACAGGGTCAGGTTGGAGCCGGCGAGGTCCGCCGAGCCGCCGAGCAGCTCCGGCAGCAGCGGGCCGAAGGCATTCAGACAGTTCTGACTGGCCTTGCGGCTGGCGATGGTTTCGCCCTTGGTGGCGACTTCACGGATGAACTCGCTGGCCTTGTCGGCGAAGTCAGCCGGCAGCTCGCCGGCCATGCGCCGCTTGAACTCGGACGCCAGAGCCGGGAATTCGGTTTCATAGGCGGCGAAGCGCTTGTTCCACTCGTTTTCCGCGTCGGCGCCCTTCTGCTTGGCGTCCCACTCGGCGTAGATCTCGGCCGGGATTTCGAACGGGCCGTGTTTCCAGCCCAGCGCCTCGCGGGTCAGCGCGATTTCGGCATCACCCAGCGCAGCGCCGTGGGATTCTTCCTTACCCTGCTTGTTCGGCGAGCCGAAGCCGATGATGGTCTTGCAGCAGATCAGCGTCGGACGGTCGCTCTTGCGCGCGGTCTCGATTGCCATCTGGATCTCGTCGGCGTCATGGCCGTCGACGTTGCGGATCACCTGCCAGCCATAGGCTTCGAAGCGCCGCGGGGTGTCATCGGTGAACCAGCCGTGCACTTCGCCGTCGATGGAGATGCCGTTGTCGTCGTAGAAGGCGATCAGCTTGTTCAGGCCAAGGGTTCCGGCCAGCGAGCAGACTTCGTGGCTGATGCCTTCCATCATGCAGCCGTCACCGAGGAACACATAGGTGTTGTGGTCGACGATGTTATGGCCGGGGCGGTTGAACTGCGCCGCCATGACCTTCTCCGCCACGGCGAAACCGACAGCGTTGGCCAGGCCCTGACCGAGCGGACCGGTGGTGGTCTCAACGCCGGCGGTGTAGCCGAACTCCGGGTGGCCCGGGGTCTTGCTGTGCAGCTGGCGGAAGTTCTTCAGGTCATCGATGGTCAGGTCGTAACCGGTCAGGTGCAGCAGCGAGTAGATCAGCATCGAGCCGTGGCCGTTGGACAGCACGAAGCGGTCGCGGTCGGCCCACTGCGGGTTGGTCGGGCTGTGCTTCAGATGATCACGCCAGAGGACTTCGGCGATGTCCGCCATGCCCATGGGGGCACCCGGGTGGCCGCTGTTGGCTTTCTGCACAGCATCCATGCTGAGGGCGCGGATGGCATTGGCTCGCTCACGACGGCTGGGCATCGCTGAATCTCCTGCGGGTGTACGTAGAAAAAGGCGGCCATTTTCCCCTACCGAGGGTGGCCCCGGCAATGACTGAATGGCCGCCGCGCGCGCTCAATCCAACAGCTCGACGCCCTGACTGGTCACGTCCGGCAGGTGTTCGAGCAGGTAATCGCGCATGCGCATCAGGGTCGCCGACTCATCGCCGCCGCCAGGCCAGACCAGGTAATAGCTGTCACCGGACTTCACTGCCTGATGGAACGGCAGCACTAGGCTGCCGCGCTGCAGCTCGGCGCCGACCAGCGCCAGATCGCCGATCGAGACACCATGCCCCTGCGCCGCGGCGGAGATGCCCAGCTCGAGGGTGTCGAACAGCTTGCCCTGCTGCCAGGCGATCTGATCCGCGCGCCCGGTACGCTGCAGCCAGCGCCGCCAGTCACGGCAATCCCGCGAGGGATGGATCAGCTCCGCCTCGCCCAGCCGCTGCGTGGTCCAGGCCGTGGTGCCAAGCAGTTCGGGGGCACAGACCGGCACCAGCCACTCATCGAACAGCTTCACCCGTCGCCAATCAGCGGGAAAACCGCCGTTGCCGAGCAGAATTGCACAGTCGAACGGCTCGCTACTGAAATCCACTGCGTCCAGATCCATCCAGGCACTGGTCAACTGCACGCGGTTCTGCGGATTGGCCATATGAAAGCCCTCCAGCGTGCCCAGCAACCAACGCATGGTCAGCGTCGACGGCGCCTTCAGGCGCAACGCACCGCGCTGGCGGGTCACCGCAACGCAGGCGTTTTCGATGGTGCGAAAACCGATCTTCAACTCCTGCGCCAGCAGTCGCCCGGCATCGGTCAGCGTCAGACGCGAGCCGTGCCGCTCGAACAGCTGGCAGCCCAGATGCTCTTCCAGCGTCTTCACGTGCCGGCTGACCGCACTCTGGGTGATGAACAGGCTCTGCGCGGCCTGGGTGAACGAGCCGAAACGCGCCGCCACCTCGAAGGCGCGCAAGGCATAGAGCGGCGGCATGCGCGGTGCTGCGACAACCGAATCCGGCATGACTAAAACTCATCCTTAGGGGTCATTTTTTCCATTTTCCAATCTTTTCCAGCGTCCCAATACTGCGCCAGCAATGGGTTCCGGGCCAACTTCGGTATTCACTTAGCGCGCATGCGCACCAATAAAAACTCAGGAAAGGATGCCATGCAGAACAAATACTACGAGACGCTCCTGGCCAATGCGGTAGAGAAGAGCGCACTGCAGCATGAGCAGATCGGCCAGATCATCAATTTCAGGCTGTTCGGTAACAAGAAAGGCTTCATGACCCTCGAAAGCCTGCCCATCGGCGACATCCCGCCAACACCGCTGAGCCGCGACCTGCTTTGCAAACCCGACGACAGCAGCGAGCGCCTTCTGCTGCAGGCCACCGCCCTGCTCGGGGAACCGATCGGCTATCTGCAGGAGTCCGAGGGCTGCATCGTCAACAACTTCTTCCCGCAGCAGGCACATTCCCGCGGCGCAACGTCGGACAGTTTCGATACCGAACTGGACCTGCACAAGGAAAACGCCTTCCACGCCGTACTGCCCGACTATCTGGTGCTGCTCTGTCTGCGCCAGGGCCCCGACGCGGAGGCGGTCACCTATATCGCCTCGATCGAGCGCATCCTCGAGCGACTGACCTTCGAAGAGCAGGCGTTCTTCCTCACCGAGCCGTACAACTTCCTGTCCGATTACGGTCCCACCGAAAAGAACCAGCGCATCGACATCAATCGCCACCAGACCATCCTCTACGGCGACCCGGATGCACCTTTCTTCCGTTTCGACCCGCACTTCATGCTGGCCTTCAGCAGCCGCGCCCAACAACTGATGGACAAGCTGCACGCCATCGCCTGGGAGGTGGTCGAGCCGGTGCGGCTGAATCGTGGCGACATGCTAATCATCGACAATCGCCGCACCGCTCACGCCCGCAGCCCCTTCAGTGCACGCTTCGACGGCAGCGATCGCTGGATCCAGCGCGCCTTCGCCATCACCAATCCGAACTTCTATGCCGAGCGCCTGGGCAAACGCAGCCGGGTATTCGGCCTGGTGACCGAACTATGAACGCAACCTATCTCGCCTTCGCCGCGGCGGTCGCCCTGCTGATCGCCTCTCCCGGACCGGTGGTCGCACTGGTGGTATCCGACGCGCGCCGGCGCTGGCCACTGTGGACGATTCTCGGCGGTGCGCTGTCTGCGCAGATCCTGATGATCGCCGCACTGGTGATGATCTACCTGGCGCTGGACCTCGACCCGCTGGTGCTCGAGGCCGGGCAGATCCTCGGCGGCCTGTACCTGATCTGGCTGGGCTGCGACAGCCTGTGCGGCGGACGCAGCGAGGCCGCCATGCCCAAACGCAGCGAGGCGCACTATTTCTGGCGGGCCATGGCAGTGGGCCTGTCCAACCCCAAGGACATCCTTTTCTTTCTCGCCTTCCTCCCCGGCTTCATCCTGCCCGCGCAGCCGTTCGCGCCACAGGCGACGGTGCTCATCGTGATCTGGGCGGTGATCGATCTGAGCATCCTGCTCGCCTACAGCCTGCTCTCGCGCCGCCTGGCCGGCGAGGGATTGATTCAGCGCCTGCTGGATATCCTGCCGAACTACTTCCTCATCGGCCTTGGCCTGGTGTCGTGCACTCTAGGGTTGTCCCGCCTGCTGCAGTAACCCTGCGCCCCAGAAGGGCAATATCAAAACTTTTTGATATTGCCCTTGCTGTACGAAAAGTGACCGACTAGACTGCGCGCCTTATGAGCCTGCGCATGCCCCAGATCCGTTTCGACGCCAGTGATTCACTCGCCGCCCTGTGCAAGGCCGGCGGCGATGCATTGCGTTTGAACGTACTGCGGGCGCTGGCCAGTGACTCGTTCGGCGTGCTCGAGCTGGCGCAGATCTTCGCCATCGGTCAGTCCGGCATGAGCCACCACCTCAAGGTACTTACCCAGGCTGGGTTGCTGGCAACCCGCCGCGAAGGTAACGCGGTGTTCTACCGGCGCAGCCTGCCGCTGGTCGACAGCCCCGGCGGCAAGCTGCACACGGCGCTGCTCGAGGAAGCCGATCGGCTGGAGCTGCCGCGCGAGATCGAGGCCCGTATCGCCGCTGTGCATGCCCAGCGCAGCGCCGCCAGCGAGGATTTCTTCGCGCGCATGGCCGACAGCTTTCAGGCCCGTCAGGACCTTATCGCCGGCCTGCCGCAGTACCGCGACAGCGTGGTGGCCCTGCTCGATGCGCTGAACTTCAATGCCAGCGCCACGGCGCTGGAAGTCGGTCCCGGCGATGGCAGTTTCCTGCCGGAGTTGGCGCGGCGCTTCGCACGCGTAGTGGCGCTGGACAACAGCCCCGCCATGCTCGACCTGGCGCGTGCGCGCTGTCAGGAAGCGGGGCTGACAAATGTCGAGCTGAAGCTCGCCGACGCACTGCACGACGACTGCCCGCCGGCCGACTGCGTGGTGCTGAACATGGTGCTGCATCACCTGGCGGCGCCCGGCGAGGCGATCAAACAATTGGCACGGCTGGTGAACGCGGGCGGCAGTCTGCTGGTCACGGAGCTGTGCAGCCACAACCAGAGTTGGGCCAGGGAGGCCTGCGGCGATCTCTGGCTGGGCTTCGAACAGGACGATCTGGCCCGTTGGGCCGATGCCGCGGGGCTCACGCCCGGCGAGAGCCTCTACATTGGCTTGAAGAACGGTTTTCAGATCCAGGCCCGGTACTTTTCCCGGTCCGCCCCTGACGACCGACTCACCCACCGGTAATAGGAAACCGATAGATGAGCGAATACTCGATTTTTACCTCCGAGTCCGTGTCCGAAGGGCATCCGGACAAGATCGCCGACCAGATCTCCGATGCGGTGCTCGACGCCATCATCGCCGAGGACAAGCATGCCCGCGTCGCCTGCGAAACCATGGTCAAGACCGGTGTGGCGATCGTTGCCGGTGAAGTCACCACTTCGGCCTGGGTCGATTTGGAGCAACTGGTGCGCGACGTCATCGTCGACATCGGCTACAACAGCTCGGAAGTCGGTTTCGACGGTGCCACCTGCGGCATCATCAACATCATCGGCAAGCAGTCGGTGGACATCGCCCAAGGCGTCGACCGCACCAAGCCGGAAGACCAGGGTGCCGGTGATCAGGGCCTGATGTTCGGCTACGCCAGCAACGAGACCGACGTGCTGATGCCGGCGCCGATCCGCTTCTCCCACGCCCTGGTCGAACGCCAGGCCGAAGCACGCAAGAACGGCCTGCTGCCATGGCTGCGCCCGGACGCCAAGAGCCAGGTCACCTGCCGCTACGAGAACGGCAAGGTCGCCGGCATCGACGCCATCGTGCTGTCCACCCAGCACAACCCCGAGGTCAAGCAGAGCGATCTGCGCGAAGCGGTGATGGAGCTGATCATCAAGCACAGCCTGCCCGCGGAGCTGCTGCACAAGGACACCCAGTACCACATCAATCCGACCGGCCAGTTCGTCATCGGCGGCCCGGTGGGCGACTGCGGCCTTACCGGCCGCAAGATCATCGTCGACACCTACGGCGGCATGGCCCGCCATGGCGGCGGCGCGTTCTCCGGCAAGGACCCGTCCAAGGTAGATCGCTCGGCCGCCTACGCCGGCCGCTACGTGGCGAAGAACATCGTCGCCGCCGGTCTCGCCGACCGCTGCGAGATTCAGGTGTCCTACGCCATCGGCGTGGCCCAGCCGACCTCCATCTCGCTGAACACCTTCGGCACCGGCAAGCTCAGCGACGAGAAGATCATCGCTTTGGTCCGTGAGCATTTCGATCTGCGCCCTTACGCGATCACCCGCATGCTCGACCTGCTGCACCCGATGTACCGCGCCACCGCGGCCTACGGCCACTTCGGCCGCAATCCCTACGAGATGACGGTGGGGGCCGACACCTTCACCGCCTTCACTTGGGAAAAGATCGACAAGGCCGACGCTTTGCGCGCCGCCGCCGGGTTGTAAGCACGACCGCACCGACAAAAAGCCCCGCCGGCGCAAGCCGCGCGGGGCTTCTTGCTTTCGAGAGGGGGTAGAGCCGCAACAGACACCATCCGCTGCCAGCGGTGCATCACGAAACCTCCATTCCAGAGCCTTTCCGTTATGCAGGCCAACAGCTATCATCAGCGTCCTTTTCGAACGGACTCGATCGATCACCTGTTGTGATCGGCATTACAAGGAGCGTATCCATGCGTATTTCCCTCATTCTCGGCTGTGCCGCCGTCATCCTCGCCAGCACCTCGCTGCAGGCCGCCACCACTGACGCGCAAGCCAAATGCCAAGCGCAGCTGGCCGCCCAGCAGGGCAATCTGGAAACCGGCAAGCTGCTCGGCCAGATGCTAGGCAACGAAAAACTCAGCAATGCGCTGAATCAGGTCGAAGACGGCTGCGCTCAGTTGGACGTCGACGGCCTGGCAGCCAACGCAGCTGGCGACGACGCTGGAGCAGTGAATGAGAAGGTCCAGGCTGTCACCCAAGCCAAGGATGCGGTTCTCGGTCTGGGTAAGATGTTCGGCAAGTAAGCCCTCCCGACGCACTGATGAAAAAACGCCCGCATCTGCGGGCGTTTTTGTTGGTGGCTAGTTCTTCAACCGATAGCCGGTCTTGAATATCCACCACACCGCCAGCAGACAGGCGCCGAGGAAACCGAGGATCATCGCCAGACTGACACCGACGCTGATGTCCGAGACGCCGTAGAAGCTCCAGCGGAAACCGCTGATCAGATAAACCACCGGATTGAACAGGGTGACCTTCTGCCACAGCGGCGGCAGCATCTCGATGGAATAGAAACTGCCGCCGAGAAAGGCCAGCGGCGTGACGATCAGTGCCGGAACGATCTGCAGCTTCTCCCAGCCATCGGCCCAGATGCCGATGATAAAGCCGAACAGGCAGAAGGTGACCGCCGTCAGCACCAGGAACAGCGCCATCATCAGCGGGTGCTGGATTTCGTAATCGACGAACAGCCGTGCGGTGACAAGGATGATCACGCCGAGCACCAGCGACTTGGTCGCCGCCGCACCGACATAGCCGATGACGATCTCGACATAGGACACCGGCGCCGACAGCACCTCGTAGATGGTTCCGGAATAGCGCGGCATGTAAATGCCGAACGAGGCGTTGGAGATGCTCTCGGTGAGCAGCGCCATCATGATCAGGCCGGGGATGATGAACGCGCCGTAGGGGATGCCGTGCATCGCCTCCATTCGCGCGCCGATGGCCGAGCCGAAGACCACGAAGTAAAGCGAGGTGGAGATCACCGGGGTGGCGATGCTCTGCAGCAGGGTGCGCCAGGTGCGCGCCAGTTCGAACAGGTAGATCGCGCGGATCGCGTAGAAATTCATGCGGGCTTTTCCTCAGCGACCGTGAACCAGATTGACGAAGATTTCTTCCAGCGAGCTCTGGCTCGACTGCAGATCCTTGAAGTCGATGCCGTGGGCCGCCAGGCGCCGGAGCAGCTCGGCGATGCCGGTATCCTCATGCTGGGCGTCGAAGGTGAACACCAGCTGGTTGCCGGCATCGGTGAGCTCCAGGGGATAGCTGGCCAGTTCCGCGGGAATTTCGGCCAGCGGTCGCTGTAGGTGCAGGGTCAGCTGCTTCTTGCCAAGCTTGTGCATCAGCACGTCCTTGTCCTCGACCAGAATGATCTCGCCGCGGCTGATCACCCCGATGCGGTCGGCCATTTCCTCGGCTTCTTCGATGTAGTGGGTAGTGAGGATGATGGTCACGCCACGCTCGCGCAGGCCGCGGACCATTTCCCACATGTCACGACGCAGCTCGACGTCGACGCCGGCGGTGGGCTCGTCGAGAAACAGGATCGACGGCTCGTGGGACAGCGCCTTGGCGATCATCACCCTCCGCTTCATGCCGCCGGAAAGCTCGAGGATGCGGGCATTGCGCTTGTCCCACAGCGACAAATCACGCAACAGTTTCTCCAGGAACGAATCGTCCGGCGCCTTGCCAAACAGGCCGCGCGAAAAACGCACTGTCGCCCAGACGCTTTCGAAGCCCTCGTTGAACAGCTCCTGCGGCACCAGACCGATCTTCGAGCGGGCGGCGCGGTAGTCCTGAACGATGTCGTGGCCGTCGACCAGCACTCGCCCGCTGCCGGGGTTGACGATGCCGCAAATGATGCTGATCAACGTGGTCTTGCCGGCGCCGTTGGGCCCGAGCAGGGCGAATATCTCGCCCTTGTGGATCTCGAGGTCGATGCGCTTGAGCGCCGGGTGGCCGGAAGCGTAGGTCTTGGTGAGCTGCTCGATGGCGATCACTGGTTGCACGGGCTCGTCTCTTCGAGGAATCAGGGGCGGAATTGTAGATAAAAACGCACCGTAGGGCGCCCGCCATCTCCCGGTCACGACTCGCAGTGACCGTGATCATGGCGGCGTCGCAGCGTTGCATACATGCTTGGAAGCGCTGGCACACGGGACGCCAGCAAGGAGGCTTTCCCGAGATGAGACAGATAAAACTCACCTACGTCGCGCTGTTCGTCGGACTGACGCTGCTCTGGTTGCTGGTGGACGACTTCATCATGGCGCGCTATCAGTTCTGGCCGCTGCGCAAGGTCCTGGTGCACTACAGCGGCGTGCTCGGCATCGTTGCGATGAGCGTGGCGATGGTGCTGGCGGCACGGCCACGGCGCTTCGAACGCTTCTTCGACGGCCTGGACAAGACCTATCGACTGCACAAGTGGCTGGGTATCAGCGCCCTGGTGATCGCCATCTTCCACTGGGGCTGGGGGCAGATACCGAAATGGCTGGTCGGCTTCGGCTGGCTGGAAAAGCCGGCGCGACGTGCCGGTGAGGGCCAGATGCATGAGGGCATCTTTGCCCTGCTGCAGCGCTTTCGCGGCCTCGCCGAGACGATCGGCGAATGGGCCTTCTATGCGGCGGCGATTCTGATCGTACTGGCGCTGGTCAAAAGCTTCCCCTACCGCTGGTTCTTCAAGACGCACCGCTGGCTGGCGCTGGTCTATCTGGCGCTGGTGGCGCACTCGGTGGTGCTGACCCCACCCGACTACTGGACCTCGCCGCTGGGCCTGGTCCTCGCCGTGCTGATGGCTTCGGGTTCCGCCGCGGCCTGCATTTCGCTGTTGCGCCGCATCGGGCGCAAGCATCAGGTGGTCGGTCGCATAGAAAGCTTGACCCATCACCGCGAAAACCGCGTGCTGCGCGTCGATATCAAGCTCGACGGTCCCTGGCCGGGGCACAAGGCCGGGCAGTTCGCCTTCGTCACCTTCGACGACAAGGAAGGGCCGCACCCCTTCAGCCTGTCCTCAGCCTGGTGCAACGACGGCAAGCTGGCCTTCTCCATCAAGGGCCTTGGTGACTACACCCGCACCCTGCCGGACACCCTGAAGGTGGGCGATGCGGTGAAGGTCGAAGGGCCTTATGGCTGCTTCGACTTCCATAGCCGCAAGCCGCGGCAGATCTGGGTGGCCGGCGGCATCGGCATTGCGCCCTTCATCGGCCGGCTGCAGGCGCTAGCCGCGAGCGGCAAGGGCGACAACGTCGATCTGTTCTACTGCACCAGCGCGCCGGACCAGGGCTTTATCGAGCGTATCCGCGAACTGGCCGCACGCGCCCGGGTGCGCCTGCACGTGCTGGTAGCCAGCGAGGGCGGGCGCCTGACGCCCGAGCGCCTTCGCCAGTTGGCGCCGCAATGGCAGGACAGCGACGTCTGGTTCTGCGGCCCGGCGGGCTTCGGCGAGGATCTGAGCAGGGACCTGCAGCGCCACGGCCTGCCACCGAGGGATTTCCACCAGGAACTGTTCAATATGCGCTGACGCACGGTCGCGCCGCGTCGAGCCGGCGACAATGAGCTGGCCTTCAACGAGGGAGGCCAGACCAACTCATCAGAGCAAGGATGCTCGCCATGCAACGCCTGATCGCACTGTTATTGTGCCTTTTCTCGCCGCTTTGCCTCGCCGTCTGCCCGACCTGGAACGATGCGCGAGCGCAGCAGGAAATCACCAGGCTCCAACAGCAGCTGCAACACTGGGACGAGGCCTATCACCGCCGCGGCCTGGCGCTGGTGGATGACGAAATCTACGACCAGAGCCGGGCGCGCCTGCACGACTGGCAGCGTTGTTTCCCGAGCACCCTCGCGACTCCGAACCCATTGGCCGGGGCCGGCGGCCCGGTACGGCATCCGGTAATGCAGACCGGGCTGGCCAAGCTCGCCGACGAGCAGGCGGTCGCGGACTGGATCGCGCGTCGCGAAGATATTTGGATTCAACCGAAGGTGGACGGCGTGGCGGTCACCCTCGTCTATCGCGACGGACTGCTGCAGCAAGCCATCAGCCGCGGCGATGGTCACAGCGGACAGGACTGGACAGCCCACGTCCGACAGCTGCCGGCGGTTCCGTCCCGACTTGCAGCGCCTGGCGAGGTGATACTGCAGGGCGAACTCTACTGGCGTCTGGAGCAGCATGTGCAGGCGGAGTTTGGCAGCGCTGGCGCGCGCGGCCGTGTTGCCGGCGCCATGGCCAGCAACCGGCTGGACACCGATACGGCGGCGCAGATCGGCCTGTTCGTCTGGGACTGGCCGAACGGGCCGGAGCAGATGACCCTTCGTCTGCAGCGGCTGGCCGCCATGGGGTTCAGCGACAGTCAGCGGTTCAGTCTGCCGCTACAGGGTCCCGCGCAAGCGCAGCATTGGCGCGAACAGTGGTATCGGCAACCGCTGCCGTTCGCCACCGACGGCGTGGTGTTGCGGCAAGGCACGCGCCCGCCTGCCGAGCGCTGGCAGGCAGAGCCGCACTGGGCGGCGGCCTGGAAACATCCGCTGCGCAAGGGGGTGACCGAGGTCCGCGCCGTGGAGTTTCGCATCGGCCGCACCGGGCGCATCACGCCTATGCTGCAGCTGGCGCCGGTACATCTCGATGATCGCCGTATCCGTACGCTCAGCCTCGGCTCGCTGGAGCGCTGGCGCGAACTGGATGTGCGCCCCCGCGACCAGGTCGCAGTTGCGCTCGCCGGGCATAGCATCCCGCAACTGGACTCGGTGGTCTGGCGCAGCACCGAACGGGCAGAGGTTGCGGCACCGGACCCATCGCAGTATCACGCGCACAGCTGCTGGCAGCCAACGCCGGGCTGTGAGCAGCAGTTCATCGCCCGTATGGTCTGGCTGAGCGGCAAGCAGGGGCTTGGCCTTGCCGGGGTAGGCCAAGGCAGTTGGCAGGCCCTGCTGGACGCCGGACTGCTGCCCGATCTGCTCGCCTGGCTGGAGCTGGACGCGGCGACGTTGCAACAGGTCCCTGGCATCGGCAAGGCGCGCGCCAGCAAGCTGGTCGCGAGCTTCGCTCTCGCCCGGCAGAGGCCAGCGGGCCAATGGCTCAAGGCGCTCGGCATGCCGGTCAATCTACCGCTCACATTGCAGCCCGACTGGGACGTACTGGCGGCACGCAGCGTGGCGCAATGGCAGGCGGAACCGGGGGTTGGAAAGGCACGCGCAGAACAGCTGCATACCTTCTTTCATGCACCGGAGCTGCAGTTGCTGCGTCACAGGCTGCACGCTGTCGGTGTTTCGGGGTTCTGAAGGGACTTTCCCCCAATGTCGCGGTCGATAGGAGCTGGATAACAATTATGGAGGCGAGGCATGTCTTTGCGACATTGGCCGATTGCCCTGCTGATCGGCGCTACCGCCATCAGCCCGCTGGCTAGCGCGGCCCCCAACGCCGACAGCCAGTGCCACAACCAGCGCCAGGCCTTGCGCGAACAGCTGCAGCAGGCGCGCCTGCAGGGTGACAAGCTGCGCCAGACGCAACTCGACAGCGAACTGCAGGGCCTGACCGAGCAGTGCCAGGGCGTGATTGCCCTGCACCCGCATCAGGTCGAATACGATCACACCAATCGCCAGGTTGAGCGGCGCGAGACGCTGCTACGCGAGGCCCTGGGCACCGGTGATGCTCAGCTGATCGAGCTGCGCCGCAATCAGCTGGCCAAGTCGCGGGAAAAGCTCGAATCGCTGCGCCGTTAGTAGGCGCGGAACTCCTTGTGGCAGGCTTCACAGGCATCCTCGACCCGCTGGAACGCCGGTGCCACGCTTTGTGCAGTAACCGGGGCGGAGGTCGTCACGCTCACCAGCGCGGCCGTGGTCGCTTCCAGTTCGCGGGCCATCTCCTTGAATCGCTCCTGACGCTGCCAGACGTCGTCACGCGCGTCGCTCTGCTCTTCCTTCACATCGGGATAATGCTGCCAAGGCTGTCGCGAGAGTTCGTCCAGCTTGGCCGCGCCTGCACTGAAGCCTTCGCCGTCGAACGGGATGCGCCCGCGCAGCATGCCGCCAAGGTCTTCCTTGGTATCGAGCATCGCCTGGTAGATCGCCTTGCGCTTGCCCAATGGGGAATTGGGGTCGACCCGGTCGCAGCCAGTCAGCGCCAGGACAGCAATCAGGGACAGGCTCAGCAGACTCAGCTTCATGGTTCAACCACTCGTCGATGCAAAGCGCGGGATTATCCCCGTCCATGCGCGGTTGAACAAATCAGTCGGGTTTCGACTCCGTCAGCCAAGATTGCTCGGCAGGCTATTGGGCCCAGCTGCCGCCAGCGCTTTCGCAATCGATCTTGGCCTGGGCCCGATCAGTGGCGTGATAGTGATAGGTGACAATCGTCGCGTCGCCGCCGACCTGGCTGGGCAAGGTACCGTTCTTCGCCTGGGAGCCAGTGGCACGTTCGTTGGCCAGCGTCTCCGCCGTCATCGGCGCGGTGCAGACACCGAAGTGGCCGTCCGGACAACTGTCGCGGAGCTCGCGGCGCGAATTTCTCACGGCCTCATTGTCCTGGCAAACCCAGTCGATGGCGTCGTCCTTGTCCACGCCGTGGAATTCGAAACACTGCTCGGTCACCACTGGCGCAGGAACCGCGCCGGAGGTTTCGCTGTGCACGTAGCAGGATTTGGCGGCGGCAGGCAGGCTGAAGGCGCCGACAAGCAACACGGGCGCTAAGCGAAGCATGGGGTTCATGGCGGTCTCCTGAAACGGTTTCGCCCGGCAAGGGTCACCGAACCTGTAGTTTTCGACCCCCTCACGCACACGGTAGTTCGCGCCACGCGGGGTTGGGATTGCCGCGCGGCGCAGCTATAATCGCCGGGCTTTTCCCCGGTCGACTCCGCTTCGACCGTGCCCGCCACCCGTCCGAGGGGCGCTGCAGCAGGATGAAACCTGTCAGGCTCGGATGGGGCGTTTCCAGAACGCATCAACGGCGCCCATTCGCATCTATACGAATGGAGAACTCTTCGATGAGTGCTGTCATGACGCCTGCCGGTTTCACCGACTTCAAGGTCGCCGATATTTCCCTGGCTGCCTGGGGCCGCCGCGAAATCATCATCGCCGAATCCGAAATGCCCGCGCTGATGGGCCTGCGCAAGAAATACGCCGCCGAGCAGCCGCTCAAGGGCGCGAAGATCCTCGGCTGCATTCACATGACCATCCAGACCGCCGTGCTGATCGAGACGCTGATCGCGCTCGGCGCGGAAGTGCGTTGGTCGAGCTGCAACATCTTCTCCACCCAGGACCAGGCCGCTGCCGCCATCGCCGCTGCCGGCATCCCGGTGTTCGCCTGGAAGGGCGAGACCGAGGAAGAATACGAGTGGTGCATCGAGCAGACCATCCTCAAGGACGGCCAGCCGTGGGATGCCAACATGGTGCTGGACGACGGCGGTGACCTGACCCAGATCCTGCACGACAAGTATCCGCAGGTGCTCGAGCGCGTCCACGGCGTGACCGAGGAAACCACCACCGGCGTGCATCGCCTGCTCGACATGCTCAAGGGCGGCACGCTGAAGATCCCGGCGATCAACGTCAACGACTCGGTCACCAAGAGCAAGAACGACAACAAGTACGGCTGCCGTCACAGCCTGAACGATGCCATCAAGCGCGCCACCGACCATCTGCTGTCGGGCAAGCAGGCGCTGGTCGTCGGCTACGGCGACGTCGGCAAGGGCTCGGCACAGTCGCTGCGCCAGGAAGGCATGATCGTCAAGGTCTCCGAGGTCGATCCGATCTGCGCCATGCAGGCCTGCATGGATGGCTTCGAGCTGGTCTCCCCCTACAAGGACGGCATCAACGACGGCACCGAAGCCAGCGTCGACGCGGCCCTGCTGGGCAAGATCGACCTGATCGTCACCACCACCGGCAACGTCAACGTCTGCGACGCCGGCATGCTCAAGGCACTGAAGAAGCGCGCCGTGGTGTGCAACATCGGCCACTTCGACAATGAGATCGACACCGCCTTCATGCGCGCCAACTGGGGCTGGGAAGAGGTCAAGCCGCAGGTGCACAAGATCCACCGCACCGGCAAGACCGTCGACCCGACCAACGACGACTACCTGATCCTGCTGGCCGAAGGCCGCCTGGTGAACCTGGGCAACGCCACCGGTCATCCGAGCCGGATCATGGACGGCTCCTTCGCCAACCAGGTGCTGGCGCAGATCCACCTCTACAACGAGAAGTTCGCCGACCTGCCAGTGGCCGAGAAGAGCAAGAACGTCACCGTCATGGTGCTGCCGAAGAAGCTCGACGAGGAAGTGGCGCTGGAAATGGTCAAGGGCTTCGGTGGCGTGGTCACCCAGCTGACCACCAAGCAGGCGGAATACATCGGTGTGACCGTCGAAGGCCCGTTCAAGCCGGACAGCTACCGCTACTAAGCAGGTCATGCTGCTGGCGACGAACTGTGCCCTGCATTAGTCGCCAGCAGCCTGCAGCCCAAGGAATAACCGAATGACCGCTTTGAACCGCCCATCCATCAGCTTCGAGTTCTTTCCCACCAAGACCGAAGCCGGGCACGAAAAACTGCTGAACGTGGCACGCCAGCTGGCAGGCTACCAACCCGATTTCTTCTCCTGCACTTACGGTGCCGGTGGCTCGACCCGTGACCGCACGCTCAACACCGTGCTGCAGCTCGACGGCGAGGTAAAGGTGCCGACCGCACCGCACCTGTCCTGCGTCGGCGACAGCAAGGCCGAGCTGCGCGAACTGCTGAACCTCTACAAGGATGCCGGCATCAAGCGCATCGTCGCCCTTCGCGGCGACCTGCCCTCCGGCATGGGCATGGCCAGCGGCGAGCTGCGCTACGCCAACGAGCTGGTGGAATTCATCCGCAGCGAAACCGGCGATCACTTCCATATCGAGATTGCCGCCTACCCGGAAATGCATCCGCAGGCGCGCAGCTTCGAAGACGACCTGACCAACTTCGTGCGCAAGGCCAGGGCCGGCGCCGACAGTGCCATCACCCAGTACTTCTTCAATGCCGACTGCTACTTCTACTTTGTCGAGCGCGTGCGCAAACTCGGAGTGGAAACCCCGGTGGTGCCCGGCATCATGCCGATCACCAACTACAGCAAGCTGGCACGCTTCTCCGACGCCTGCGGTGCGGAGATTCCGCGTTGGGTGCGCAAGCAGCTCGAAAGCTATGGCGACGACATGCAGAGCATCCAGGCCTTCGGCGAACAGGTCATCACCGAGATGTGCGAGAAGCTGCTGGCCGGCGGTGCGCCCGGCCTGCACTTCTATACGCTGAACCAGGCCGAGCCGAGCCTGGCGATCTGGAACAACCTCGGGCTGTCACGCTGAGCACCAACCGGCTCCGTAGAAATACGGAGCTGGCTAATGAACCCGTGACCTGCGACACTGTCAGAGCAATGCGGCGTTAACAGGCTCTGTTATACTCCGCGCTTCCGCCAGGCTTACGCCCGGATGCCGCCATATATGACCCGCGGCAGGACCGGACGGGATCGCACGCCAGTCGCGATTCGAGCCAGGCATGATCATCCCAGGGCCTCGCCCCTAACAAGACAGGATTACTCATGTCCTTTGCTTCCCTCGGTCTCTCCGAGGCTTTGGCCGGTGCCGTCGAGGCCGCCGGTTACACCCAGCCTACTCCCGTGCAACAGCGGGCCATTCCCGCCGTGTTGCAAGGCCGCGACCTGATGGTCGCCGCCCAGACCGGAACCGGTAAGACAGGCGGTTTCGCCCTGCCGGTACTCGAACTGCTGTTTCCGGGTGGTCACCCGGATCGTGAACACCGCTACGGCCCGAAACAGCCGCGCGTGCTGGTGCTGACACCGACCCGCGAGCTCGCCGCCCAGGTTCACGACAGTTTCAAGATCTACGCCCGCGATCTGCCCCTGAAGAGCACCTGCATCTTCGGCGGCGTCGGCATGAACCCGCAGATCCAGGCGGTTGCCAAGGGTCTCGACGTGCTGGTCGCCTGCCCAGGCCGCCTGCTCGACCTGGCCAACCAGAAAGCCATCGACCTCTCGCACGTGGAAATTCTCGTCCTCGACGAAGCCGACCGCATGCTCGACATGGGCTTCATCCATGACGTCAAGAAGGTCCTCGCCAAGCTGCCGGCCAAACGCCAGAACCTGCTGTTCTCGGCGACCTTCTCCAAGGACATCACCGACCTCGCCGGCAAGCTGCTGCACAATCCCGAGCGCATCGAGGTCACACCACCGAACACCACCGTCGAGCGTATCGAGCAGCGCATGTTCCGCGTGGCTGCCAGTCACAAGCGCGCTCTGCTCGCGCACCTGATCACCCAGGGTGCCTGGGAGCAGGTGCTGGTCTTCACCCGCACCAAGCACGGCGCCAACCGTCTGGCCGAGTATCTGGAAAAGCACGGCCTGCCGGCTGCCGCGATTCACGGCAACAAGAGCCAGAACGCCCGCACCAAGGCTCTGGCCGACTTCAAGGCCAACCAGGTGCGCATCCTGGTCGCCACCGATATCGCCGCCCGCGGTCTGGATATCGACCAGCTGCCCCATGTGGTCAACTTCGAGCTGCCCAACGTCGAGGAAGACTACGTACACCGCATCGGCCGTACTGGCCGTGCCGGGCGCAGCGGTGAAGCCATTTCGCTGGTCGCGCCGGACGAGGAAAAGCTGCTCAAGGGCATCGAGCGCATGACCAAGCAGCGCATCCCTGAAGGCGATCTGATGGGCTTCGATGCCAGCGCCATCGAGGCGGAGAAGCCGGAGGTGCGCGAACCGCGCCAGCCGCGTCCGCAGCGTGGCGAACGCAAGGCTCGCGCTGAGCGCGAAAAGCCAGCAGAGAAAGGCACCGAGCAGAAGGAACGCAACCGCCGCAGCCAGAGCAAGGCGCGCAAGCCTGCTCGCGATGGAGCCGCCAGTGAAGCGCAAACCGCTGCTCGACCTCCGCAGCTGCCGCCAAACCGTGCTCCGGACGAGTTTCTCGATGACGAAGTGGACAACTTCGGCAATCGCGTCGACTACGTCAGCCCGTATCAGAACAAGCAGAACCGCGGCCGGCGCCCTGGTGCCCCGGCTCCGGCTCCGGCTGGTGCCGCGCCACGTGCCGCCGGAGCCGCACGCCCTGGCGCTGCTGGTGCTCCCGCCGGCAAGGGCAAACGTCCGGGTACGGGCCAAGGCCAGGCGGCGCGCAGCGGCCAGCCGCGCAACGGCCAGCCACGGCGCAAGAACGACAGCCGACGGATCGAAGAGCCGGCCGTCGCGCGCCAGGAAGCTGCCAAGCCGCGTGAAAAGCAGCCGGTGATCATCCACAAGGAATCGAAGATCGATCGCCTGCCCAGTCTGGACCAGCTCGAGCAGCTGCCAACCCGGCCACGAGGTGAGAAGCCGGCCCTGCTGACGCGCAACCGCGAAGCCTGAGCCACAAACGAAAACGCCGCCCGATGGGCGGCGTTTTCGTATCTGCGTGTTGTCGGCGGTGGTCGTACTGCAAGCGACCACCGCATCGCCTCATTCCTCCTGCGGCTGCGCCTGCACCGCGTCCTGCCAGCCGCCACCCAGCGCCTTGAACAGATTGACCTCGCTGGTCATCTGCGCCAGGCGATCGGTGATCAGTTGCTGCTGCACGCTGAACAGCTGGCGCTGCGCATCGAGCACGGTCAGGTAGCTGTCGATGCCCGTGCGATAGCGGCGCTCGGCGAGGTTGTAGTAGTCCTCGCTGGTCTCCAACAGATCACGCTGCGCCTGCACCTGCCGCGTGTAGGTGGCCTGAGCCGCCAGCCCGTCGGCCACTTCGCGGAAGGCGGTCTGGATCGCTTTCTCGTATTGCGCGACCTGGATGTTCTTGCTGATCTGCGCGTAGTCCAGATTCGCCCGCAGCTGGCCAGCATTGAAGATCGGCACACTGATGCTCGGCGAGAAGCTCCAGTAACCGGAGCCGCCGTCGAACAGGCCGGACAACTCGCTGCTCGCCGAACCCGCTGCGCCGGTCAGGCTGATGCGCGGAAAGAACGCCGCACGGGCTGCGCCGATGCTGGCATTGACCGCGCGCAGTTGATATTCAGCCTGGAGAACATCCGGGCGCTGCTGAAGCAGATCGGAGGGCAGCCCGACCGGCAACGTCGCCAGCTGGGTACGCTCCAGCCCGTCACCCGATTGCAGACCGGCCGGCAGGCTCTGTCCCAGCAACAGCGTCAGCGCATTTCGGTCCTGCGCCACCAGCCGCGTGTACTGCTCGATGTTCACCCGCGCACTGTCGACAGCGCTGCGCGCCTGACGCAGCTCCAGCGCCGAGGCGACCCCGACGTCGAAACTGCGTTGGGTCAGACCAAAGCTCTCTTCATAGGTCTTCAGCGTATCGCGGGTGACCTGCAGCAATGCCTGGTCGGCCTGCAAGGTCAGCCAGGCATTGGCGACACTGGCGATCAGACTGATCTGGGTGCTGCGCTGGGCGGCCTCGCTGGCGAAGAACTCTTCCAGCGCCTGGTCGCGCAGGCTGCGCAGGCGACCGAACAGGTCCAGCTCCCAGGACACACCGAACGTGGCGCTGTACTGGCTGCTGATGGCCGGCTCGCCACTCATGTTCAGATCGCCAGGCGTGCGGCTGCGCGTCCCCGCGCCGTCGGCACTCACCGCCGGCAGCACATCGGCGCGCTGCACGCGATACAGCGCGCGATAGGCATCGACGTTGAGCGCCGCCACACGCAGGTCACGGTTGTTCTCCAGCGCCACCTCGATCAGCTGCTGCAGTGCCGGATCACGGAAGAACTCGCGCCAGCCAAGCGCGCGCTCGGACGCCTGCGTCGCGTCTTGCGGATAGGCCTCGCCTTGCGGCCAGGCGGCCGCGACCGGTGCGTCCGGACGTTCGTAGTCAGGGATCAGCGAGCAACCGCCCAGCGCCGCCATCAGCGCCAGGCTCAACAGAGACTTGTGCATCACTGCGAATCCTCCTTCACACCCTCGTTGGCGGACTTCGAGCGGTCGAAGAACGTGCAGATCATTACGTAGAACAGTGGAATCCAGAAGATTGCGAGTATCGCGGCGGTCAACATGCCGCCGATCACACCGGTACCGATCGCGTGCTTGCTGCCCGCACCGGCGCCAGACGCAATCGCCAGAGGCACCACGCCGAGAATGAACGCCAGCGAGGTCATGATGATCGGCCGCAGACGCATGCGGCACGCCTGCAGCGCGGCATCGGCGTAGCTCATCCCCTGCTCGTGCAGCGCCTTGGCGAACTCGACGATGAGGATCGCGTTACGCGCCGACAGACCGATGGTGGTGACTAGGCCCACCTGGAAGAACACCTCGTTGGACAGCCCGCGCAGCAAGGTGAAGGCCAACGCCCCGACGATACCCAGCGGCACGACCAGCATGACCGAGAACGGAATCGACCAGCTCTCGTACAGGGCCGCCAGGCAGAGGAACACCACCAGCAGCGACAGGGCATAGAGCGCCAGCGTCTGCGATCCCGCCAGACGTTCCTCGTAGGACTGGCCAGTCCAGGAATAGCCGACTCCAGGTGGCAGCTGGGCGGCGATGCGTTCGACCTCGGCCATGGCATCACCCGAGCTGTAGCCAGGGGCCGGCTCACCGAGCATCTCGATCGCACTGACGCCGTTGAAACGCGACAGCTTCGGCGAACCGTAGGTCCACTCACCGCTGGCGAAGGCGCTGAACGGAACCATCTCGCCAGCGTCGTTGCGCACGTACCACTTCTGCAAATCCTCAGGGCTCATGCGCGCGTCCGGAACGCCCTGCAAATACACCTTCTTCACCCGGCCTCGATCGATAAAGTCGTTGACGTAGCGGCCACCCCAGGCAATCGACAGCGTGCTGTTGATGTCTGCCAGGGAGATACCCAGCACCCGCGCCTTCTCGTCGTCGATCAGAACCTGATACTGCGGCTCGTCGCGCAGGGTATTGGGCCGCACCCGGGTCAGCACCGGACTCTGGCTGGCAAGCTGGAGGAACTTGTCGCGGGCCTGCTGCAGCACTTCCTGGCCAACGCCGGCGCGGTCCTGCAGGAACAGGTTGAAACCGGTGGCGTTACCCAGCTCCATCACCGCAGGCGGCGCAAAGGCGAACACCTGGGCGTCACGGAAACTGGCGAAATGCTGCTGCGCACGCTGGGCCAGGGCGAACACGCTGTCTTCCTCGTTGGTCCGCTCGCTCCAGGGCTTCAGGCCGATGAAGGCGATACCCGAGCTCTGGCCGCGGCCGGCGAAGCTGAAGCCGGTCACGGTAAAGACGGAACGAACGATGTCGCTCTCCTCTTCCAGCAGATAGCTGCGCATGGCGTCGATGCTCTGCTGGGTGCGCTCGGCGGTCGAGCCCGACGGAGTCATTACCTGGGCGAACAGGACGCCCTGGTCCTCTTCCGGCAGGAAGGCGCTGGGAATGCGGTTGAACAGCACCACCATCACGCCGACGATCAGCACATACAGCAGCAGGAACGGTGCCTTGCGCTTGAGCACGGCCCTCACGCCGCGCTCGTAGCCATTCACGCTGCGATCGAAGGTGCGATTGAACCAGCCGAAGAATCCGCCCTTCTCGTGGTGATCATCCTTGTCGATCGGCTTGAGCAGCGTCGCACACAGCGCCGGCGTGAAGATCAGCGCCATCAGCACCGAGAGCACCATCGCCGAAACGATGGTGATGGAGAACTGCCGATAGATGACCCCGGTCGAGCCTCCGAAGAAGGCCATCGGCAGCAGTACCGCCGACAGCACCACGCCAATGCCGATCAGCGCGCCCTGGATCTGGCCCATGGACTTGCGCGTCGCCTCCAGAGGCGAGAGCCCTTCTTCGCGCATCACCCGTTCGACGTTCTCCACCACCACGATGGCATCGTCGACCAGCAGGCCGATGGCCAGAATCATGGCGAACATGGTCAGGGTATTGATGCTGAAACCGAACACCGCCAGCACGCCGAAGGTACCCAGCAGCACCACCGGCACCGCGAGCGTCGGAACCAGCGTCGCGCGGAAGTTCTGCAGGAACAGGTACATCACTAGGAACACCAGCACGAACGCCTCGAGCAGCGTGTGCATGACGCCGGTGATGGACGCAGAGATGACCGGCGTGGTGTCGTAGGGATAAACCACGTCGACACCCGGCGGGAAGAACGGCTTGAGCTCCTCGATGGTCTTGCGCACGCCTTCGACGGTATCCAGCGCGTTGGCGCCGGTTGCCAGCTTCAGCGCCAGGCCGGCGGCCGGCTTGCCGTTGAAGTGCGCGCTGACCGAATAGTTTTCACCCCCCAGCTCGACCTTGGCGACATCACCCAGACGCACCTGCGAGCCGTCGCTGTTGACCTTGAGCAGGATGTTGCGGAACTGCTCCGGAGTCTGCAGGCGGGTCTTGCCGATCACCGTGGCGTTGAGCTGCTGCCCGGGCAGCGCCGGCAAGCCACCCAGCTGACCGGACGAGATCTGGACGTTCTGCGCCTGGATCGCCGAGCTGACGTCCACAGGGGTCAGGCTGAAGTTGTTCAGCTTCGCCGGATCGAGCCAGATGCGCATCGCGTACTGGGCACCGAATACCTGGAAGTCGCCGACGCCCTTGGTGCGCGAGATCGGGTCCTGCATGTTGGCGACGATGTAGTTCGCCAGGTCACGCTGGTCGAGACTGCCGTCGGTGGAAACCAAGCCGATCACGATCAGGAAGTTGCGTACCGCCTTGGTGACGCGAATACCCTGCTGCTGAACCTCCTGCGGCAGCAGCGGCGTCGCCAGCTGCAGCTTGTTCTGCACCTGAACCTGGGCGATATCGGGGTTGGTGCCCTGATCGAAGGTCACGGTAATGGTCATGCTGCCGTCGGAGTTGCTCTCCGAGGAGATGTAGCGCAGCCCGTCGATGCCGTTGAGCTGCTGCTCGATGACCTGCACCACGGTGTCCTGCACCGTCTGCGCCGAGGCGCCCGGGTAGCTGACGGAAATGCCGACCGCAGGCGCGGCGATGCTCGGGTACTGATTGACCGGCAACTTGAGAATGGACAGCCCGCCGGCGAGCATGATCACCAGGGCGATCACCCAGGCGAAGATCGGCCGGTCGATAAAGAACTTGGACATGGATTAGAAACCCCTCAGCCTTCTTGGCCTTGGGGTTGTGCAGACACCCCACCGCGATTATCGACATTGGTCGCCGGAGCCACCTCGACCTCGACCCCCGGCTGGATGAACTGCAGGCCTTCGGTGATCACGCGATCGCCCGGCTGCAGGCCTTCGCCGACCAGCCAGCGATTGCCCACGGCGCGCTCGGTCTTGATCGGGCGCACTTCCACCTTGTTCTCGGCATTGACCACCATGGCGGTCGGGTCACCCTTGGTGTTGCGGGTGACGCCCTGCTGCGGAACCAGGATCGCCTCGCTCTTCATGCCGGCCACCAGCTGCGCATGGACGAACATGCCCGGCAGCAGATTCTTGTCCGGATTCGGGAATACGGCGCGCAGGGTCACCGAGCCGGTACCGGCATCCACCGTGACTTCGCTGAATTCGAGTTTGCCTTCGTGACCGTAATCGCTGCCATCCTCCAGTTTGAGGGTGACCTTGGCCGCGTTATCGCCAGACTTCTGCAGACGACCCTCGGCCAGGTCGCGCCGCAGCGCTAGCAGGTCTCGGGCCGGCTGGGTCACGTCGACATAGATCGGGTCAAGCTGCTGAATGGTCGCCAGCTCCTGGGCCTGACCGTTGCTGACCAGCGCACCCTCGGTCACCGCGGAACGGCCGATCCGGCCGGAAATCGGCGCAAGCACCTTGGTGTAGCGCACGTCGATCCGCGCGCGCTCCAGCTCCGCTTCGGCCTGCAGGCTGGTGGCCCGCGCCTCGTCATAGGCCTGCTTGCTGACGGCCTGATCCTTGACCAGCTCGGCGTATCGATCGGCCAGCGACTTGCTGGAAGCGACGCTCGCCTGAGCACTCTTCAGCGTGGCCTCGTACACCGACGCATCGATCTGATAGAGCTGTTGCCCAGCCTTGACGTCGCTGCCTTCGGTGAACAGACGCTTCTGGATGATGCCGTTGACCTGTGGCCGCACCTCGGCGATGCGGTAGGCGCGGGTACGCCCGGGCAGCTCGGTGGTTACCGCGAACGGCTCTGCCTGCAGGGTCACGATACCCACCTTGGGCTTCTGCTGGGCCGGTGGGGCGGCTTCTTCCTGACAGCCGGCCAGGAAAACAGCCATGGCGAGAATGGACATCAGGGCAGCATTGGCTGACTTGATTGGCATGGTTAGACCTCTTGAAAACCTGGCAGGCGGGAGTGGGCAACAGCGCGCCGCAGACGCGGAGAGCGGAATGGGCCGAAATATACTTACATCCATTACTGTCTGTAAACCTGAAAAGACTCGTCGGCCCTGCCGCAAATGTTGCAAAAGGTGCGTCATAGACCCATTCGACACAGGTTTGTCCGCTGTGCAAGAAGCGTTGATGCATATCCTGGCAAACGCAGAACGCCGGCAAGATGCCGGCGTTCGGGTTCCACGGGGAGCGTTTACTTGCGCACACCTTCGACCGAGATGATCAGATCGACCGTTTGCGACGCCGGCCCGAGGTCCATCTTGATGTCGAAGTCCTTCAGCGTCAGCGTGGTACTGCCTTCGAAACCGGCACGGTAGCCACCCCAGGGATCATCACCTTCGCCGATGAACTTGGCAGCGATCACCACCGGTTTGGTCACGCCGTTGAGCGTCAGGTTGCCGGTGATGTCAGCGGTGCCGTCGCCGGTGGACTTCACCGAAGTCGACTCGAAGGTGGCTACCGGGTGCTTGTCGACGTTGAGGAAGTCATCGCTGCGCAGGTGCTTGTCGCGCTCAGCGTGGTTGGTATCGACGCTGGCGGTCTTCAACGTGACGTTAACCTTGCTCGCTTCCGGCTTGTCCGCATCGTAGCTGAAGCTGCCATCGAAATCCTTGAACGTGCCCCATAGCCAGCTGTAGCCGAGGTGGCTGATCTTGAAATTGACGAAGGCGTGCTGGCCCTGCTTGTCGATGGCGTAGTCGGCAGCGAATGCCTGGCCACCGACCAGTGCGGAACCGAGGACCAGTGCGGCGAGGGTTTTCTTGAGCATCGATGGATTCTCCTATCGGGGGTGATTAACCGGCACTACGACCGAGCATGCGCTTGAGTGTCGCGTCGCGGTCGATGAAATGGTGTTTGAGCGCAGCCAGGGCGTGTACCACGGCGAAGATCACCAGCGCCCAGGCAGCGTATTCGTGAACAATCCCGGCGCTGTCGGCCTGATCGGGGATGGAAGTGATCAGCGCCGGCACCTCGAACAGACCGAACACGCTGATCGGCCGGCCATCGGCGGTGGAGATCAGGTAACCCGAGATCATCACCAGGAACAGGCCGAGGTACAGCAGGCTGTGACCAAGCCTGGCCGCGATCCGGGTCAGCCGCCCCTGACTCGCCAGCGGCGCCGGCGCAGGGCTGACGAAACGCCAGAGCACCCGCAGCAGCATGATCAGAAACAGCGCGATGCCAATGCTCTTGTGCAGGTCCGGCGCGGTGCGATACCAGCTGCTGTAGTAGTTCAGCCCAACCATCCAGAAGCCCAGGCCGAACAGACCGAATACGGCGATGGCCACCAACCAGTGCAAGGCAATGCTGGTCAGCCCATAGTTCGTTGAGGAGTTACGCCAGTGCATTGAATCTTCCTTCAAATTCAGGCCTAGAAGCCTAGCCGGTTACCTATCGGAATAGAGCGCATTTTTTCGCTTTGAAACATCGAGTAAATCGATGACTGATCGCATCAAGTCATGCCCCAGCGCTTCTGCTAGGCTTCGCGACTCATTGCGGAGGAGTAACGATGAGCCTGAACGACAGCTGGATGCAACGCGACCTTGCCGTACTCTGGCATCCCTGCACCCAGATGAAAGATCACGAGCAGCTGCCGCTGATCCCGATCCGCCGCGGCGAAGGCGTCTGGCTGGAGGATTTCGACGGCAAGCGATACCTGGACGCGGTCAGTTCCTGGTGGGTCAACGTCTTCGGCCATGCCAATCCGCGCATCAATCAGCGCATCAAGGATCAGGTCGACCAACTCGAGCACGTGATGCTGGCCGGCTTCAGTCATCAGCCGGTGGTGGAGCTGTCGGAGCGCCTGGTCGCCCTGACACCGGCCGGACTGGACCGCGTCTTCTATACCGACAACGGTTCAACCGGTATCGAAGTTGCGCTGAAGATGAGCTTTCACTACTGGCGCAACAGCGGCCGTGGCCAGAAGCAGCGCTTCGTCACCCTGACCAACAGCTATCACGGGGAAACCGTCGCCGCGATGTCGGTGGGTGATGTCGCCCTCTTCACCGACACCTACAAGCCGCTGCTGCTGGACACCTTCAAGGTGCCGAGCCCGGACTGCTACCTGCGACCCGAGGGTGTGAGCTGGGAAGAGCATTCGCGGCAGATGTTCGCGCACATGGAACAGACCCTTGCCGAGCACCACCAGGACATCGCCGCGGTCATCGTCGAACCGCTGATTCAGGGCGCCGGCGGTATGCGCATGTACCACCCGATATATCTGAAGCTGCTGCGCGAGGCCTGCGACCGCTACGAAGTGCACCTCATCCACGACGAGATCGCGGTCGGCTTCGGCCGCACCGGCAGCATGTTCGCCTGCGAGCAGGCTGGCATCACGCCAGACTTCCTCTGCCTGTCCAAAGCCTTGACCGGCGGCTATCTGCCGATGGCCGCAGTGCTCACCACCGACCGGATGTACCGGGCGTTCTACGACGACTATTCGACGCTGCGCGCCTTCCTCCATTCGCACACCTACACCGGCAACCCACTGGCCTGCGCCGCGGCACTGGCGACCCTGGATATCTTCGCCGAAGACAACGTGATCGAAGCGAACAAGGCGCTGGCCGCGCGCATGGCCAGCGCCACCGCGCACCTGGTCGAGCATCCGCACGTGGCCGAGGTCCGCCAGACCGGCATGGCACTTGCCATCGAGATGGTTCAGGACAAGGCCAGCCGCACGGCCTATCCCTGGCAGGAGCGTCGCGGCCTGAAGGTCTATCAGCACGCGATGGGGCGGGGCGCGCTGTTGCGCCCGCTCGGCAGTGTGGTGTATTTCCTGCCGCCCTATTGCATCACCGAGGAACAGATCGACTTTCTGGCGGCAGTCGCCACCGAGGGAATCGACATCGCCACCCGAGATGCCTCCGGGGTATCGGTCCCGGTCGGTCCATACCCAGGCTTCAGAGATCCGGGTTGATGTGGAGCATCGGCAGCCTGCGAGCCAGGCTGCCGATGCTTTAGACTTGCCGCTTCCAACTCGCCGCCTGCAGCTGCCTCCATGCGCCTATCCCGTTTTTTCATCGACGTCCCCCTTTCCCTTGGCCAGCACCCACTGCCTGACGCACCGGCCCACTACATCAGCCGGGTGCTGCGGCTTTCGGCCGGCAGCGCGGTTCAGCTGTTCGATGGCAGCGGTAGTGAATTTCGCGGCGAACTGCTGGAAGTCGGCAAGAAGTCCGTCACCGTCGAACTGCACGAACGCCTGACGGGGATGCCAGAGTCACCTCTACAGATCCACCTCGGGCAGGGTCTTTCCCGCGGTGAACGGATGGATTGGGCCATTCAGAAGGCCACCGAGCTAGGCGTAACGCAGATCACGCCCATCATCAGCGAGCGTTGCGAAGTGCGCCTCAACGATGAGCGTGCCGACAAACGTCTGGCCCATTGGCGGCAGATCGCGATCAGCGCCTGCGAGCAATGCGGCCGGTCGGTGCTGCCGGTCATCCACCCGCCAATCAGCCTGCGTGACTGGTTGCCTGTCGAGGCAGACCTGAAGCTCGTGCTGCATCCAGTGGCGGCGCCGCTGACGAGCCATGCCAGACCGCAGACACTGGCTTTCCTGATCGGTCCGGAAGGAGGCTTGAGCGAGAGCGAAGTCGAACAAGCGGCCAATCAAGGGTTTCAGCCTGCTCGACTCGGCCCGCGAGTGCTGCGCACCGAGACCGCTCCGGTGGTGGCGCTGAGCGTGGCACAGCAGCTCTGGGGCGATTTCTGACGATGGATCGGCGGACGGCTTCGATCAGATCAGGCCAGCATCGGCGAGCTTCTGCTCCAGACCGATCAGATCGGGGATTCGCGGCTGCACGTCGCCAAGGTTGACCGCATCCAGTTCGAGCGGGGCAAGCGTGACATCCGCGCGCGCGAGGCTGGCGTCGACCTTGATCGAGTGCGGGATGCCCTGCACCAGCAGCGCGATGAACTTGACGTGGTCGCGCCCACCAACCGCGTTGAGCACGGCAACCCGCGCCGAACTGCCAACCGGTTGTGCCTGACCGCTGGACGCGGCCTCGAACGACAGCAATGGTAGGCTCAGGTCACGCCACTGCACCTGCCCGAGAAACCATGCAGGCATGCCCTGCACCGCTTGCGGAGCGCGATAGGGAATCAGCTCGGCGACGGCCACGTTGGGCACCAGCAATACGCGATCGGCGAGCGGCATCAGCAGCCCGGTGAGGCTTTCCGCCTCCGGAGAAACGACCATTTGACTCATGAGTTATCCCGTTGAAAAGACGTGGCGGGCGTACCGACCTGGCTGACCAGATGATTGACCAAGGCTTGCGCCAGCTCGCGAGGGTCACCGCTGTAGGAGCTGTAGCCACCTTCGCGAAGATTGTCCGGCATACTTGAGCAGGCACAGGAGTCGGCGCGCTGCGTCCAGACCCTGCCACCCTGACGCAGCACATATGCGGCCGCCGCACTGCCGTCGCTGCCCATGCCACTGAAGGCAATGACACCGCAACGCTGGCCGAACTGCTGGGCCAGATTCAGCATCATCTGGTCGATCGACGGGCTATACGGTTCAGGCCAGCAACGACCGTTCAGGCGGGTGCTGCCATCGGACTCGAACCCGAGTTCCTCTCCGATCGGCGCGATGATCACTTCTCCGCAGCGCACCGGCTGGCCAGGGCGCACCTGTTGAACCTGCCACTGACTATGTCGGCCCACGGCCTGGGACAACGCCGACTCGAAGCTGGCTTCGATATGCTGGGCATAGATGAAACCGACTGGCAGGCCGCCAGGCAGCGCGTCCAGGAAGGCCTTTACTGCTTCCGGCCCACCGAGCGAAGCCGCCAGCAGCCATACCTGGGTCGCCGCTTCACCGGCATGCAGCGCGCTATCAGCCAGCAGCGGCGGTAGCGTCAGGCGCTCGGGGCGTTGTCCTTCACCCTGCAGTACGTCCAGACGCGGCCCCACTGCCCGTGATGGGTCACCGATCAGGCGCTTCAGCTTGCTGAACAGGCTGCGCTCCCAACGTGGGTAGAACTCCGAATGCCGCTCCGGCGCATGCCCCTCACCGAACAGCACCCGCGTGGTGTCGCGCTCAAGCAACGCATCCACAAGAGGCGAATCTTCGGTCTGCGCCAGATCAACCAGCCAGAGATCGGCCTCGGTACTATCCAGGTCTGCCGGCTCGAGGCGCGCCGGGTCATTGTTCAATACCACCTGATAGCCACTGCCGGTCAAAGCCTGCTGCAGCACGTGACGCTGCAGAGAGGTGTCGGCGAGTACCGCAATGCGGGCGCAGAGAACGTCAGACATCGGCGTGAACCAAGCGCTGAATGGCCTCGAGCAACACCGATTCCTGATAGGGCTTGCCAAGGTATTCGTTGACGCCGATGGTCAGCGCGCGATCACGGTGCTTCTCGCCGGTACGCGAGGTGATCATGATGATCGGCAGATCCTTCAAACGCTCGTCGTGGCGAACCAGCGTGGCCACCTCGAAGCCGTCCATGCGCGGCATCTCGATATCCAGCAGCATGATGTCCGGCTTGCGCTCCTGCAGCTGAGTGATGGCATCCACCCCGTCCTTGGCGGTCAGAACGTTCATGCCATTGCGCTCCAGCAGACGACTGGTGACCTTGCGCACGGTGACCGAATCGTCAACCACCATGACCAGCGTCGGCCGTTCGGTTTCGACCTCGACCGGCTCCTGCACCTGATCGATAAGGCGCGGCTGTTGCAGCTGAATGAGCTGGTGCGCATGGAGCACACGGATGGTCGCCAGCAGGTCCAGAATCACCACGACCCGGCCATCGCCGAGGATGGTCGCGCCGGAAATGCCATGTACGCCGGCGAACTGCAGCCCGAGGCTCTTCACCACGATTTCACGAGAACCGGCGAGGCTGTCGACCTGTACCGCAACGCTGTGCTCTTTCGAGCGGACCAGGATCACCGGCAGCGGCAGACTCTGCCCCACCAGCTTGGGCTTCTGGCCGTTGTTCAAGAGATCGCCAAGATAACGCAGCTCGTAAGCCTGACCGGCATATTCGAAGCGCGGCGCATCCGGCTGGTAATAAGCTTCCAGCTCGTATGGCGAGACACGCACGATACCTTCGATGGTATTCAGCGGGATCGCATACAGATCCTCACCGGAATAAACCATCAGCGCGCGGTTCACCGACACTGTGAACGGCAGGCGAATCAGGAAGCGCGTGCCCTGACCGAGCGTCGACTCGATGCTCATCGACCCGCCGAGCTGCTTCACTTCCGAGTGCACCACGTCCATGCCCACGCCGCGTCCGGAGATCTGCGTGACGCGCTCCGCGGTGGAGAACCCGGCTTCGAGGATGAACTGCAGGATTTCATGCTCGGACAGGTCGCTATCGGCGGACATCAGCCCGCGTTCGATAGCCTTGCGCCGCACCGCGTCCAGATTGATGCCACCACCGTCGTCGGCCAGCGTCAGCACGATATCGCCACCCTCACGGGCCAGATCCAGGCGTATCACGCCCTGCTCGGGCTTGCCGGCAGCACGACGACGCTCGACCGGCTCGATACCGTGATCGACGGCGTTGCGCAGCATGTGCTCCAGCGGCGCAACGATTCGCTCAAGCACGCTGCGGTCCATCTCACCGGTGGCGTTGCCGACCTTGAACTCGACCTGTTTGCCGAGCTCGCCAGCGACCTGCCGCACGATTCTGCGCAGGCGCGGCACCAGGCGCTCGAAAGGAACCATGCGGGTACGCATGAGGCCTTCCTGTAGCTCGGTATTGACCCGAGCCTGCTGCAGCAGCAGCGTTTCAGCGTCGCGATTACGCGCAGCCAGCGTTTCCTTCAGATCGAGCAAGTCAGACGCTGACTCGAACAGTGCACGCGAAAGCTGTTGCAGCTGCGAATGGCGGTCCATTTCCAGCGGGTCGAAATCGTCATAGCCGGCGCGCTCGGCTTCAGCCTGGTAACGGCTGAGAATCTGCGCCTGGGTTTCGGTATCCAATCGGCGCAGCTGGTCGCGCACCCGTTCGATGGTCGCTTCCATCTCGCCAAGGGTGAAGCCGACGTCGCTGACCTGCTGCTCGACTCGACCGCGGAAGATCGATGTTTCGCCCGCCAGGTTGACCAGACCCTCCAGCAGTTCTGCGGGAACCTTGACCAGCTCCTGCGGTGCCCGCCGCGCAGCGGCTTCCTGAGCGGCCAGCTGTGCGCGTCGAATGAATGGCAGCACCTTAGCCGGGCTGGTACTCGGCTTCGGCAAGGTACTGGCCGCGACGATCGGTTGTTCCAGAGCCACCGGCTCGCGCGGCAACTCTGGCTCGAGCTCCGGCGACTCAGGTTGCGAAGCGTCGCCTCCGTCGCTCGCCAGGCCCGCCCGAAGCAGCTCGACATCCTTCAGCAGCGCGTCGTAGCCGTGCTGCACATCGAGAAACAGGCTATCCGGCCAGGGGGCGCCCTGCTGCTGCGCCTCGCTCAACCGCTGCTCCAGATCGTGGGCCATGTTGCCCAGTGCGGTCTGCCCAGCCAGCCGCGCACCGCCTTTCAGCGTGTGCAGCACACGGAGCATGTCAGCCAACGGAGCGGCATCCTCACGGCCGGCATCCCAGCGACCGAGCGCTGATTCCATTTCCTCCAGCAGGTCGTCAGCTTCCTCGACAAAGATGTCGAGAATTTCGGCTTCGGCAGACTGCTGCGCATCTTCCTGAGCGGCCTTCAGCGACACGCTGCTGGGAATGCTCAGTTGCTCATCGGGGTTGTTGCGAAAGTGGCGAATCGTCTCGATCAGCGCATCACCCGATGACACCGGTTGGTGGGCCCGCACCGCCTCGAGCATTTCCGCCAGGCGGTCCTGGCAGGCCTGCAGAAGGCCGAACAATTCCGGGCTGGCCCGGTAGCTACCGGCGCACAGGCCTTCGTAAAGAAACTCGAGCTCGTGGGAGAGATCACCGATTTCACGGATATCAGCCATCCGGGCCCCGCCCTTGAGGGTATGCAGATCGCGCTGCAATGCCTCGAGTTCGAAGCTGTTGTCGACATCCGCCATCCAGCGTTGCAAACCACCCGCAGCACTCTCGATGAGGTCGAAACCCTCCTCGAGGAAGATCTCCACTAATTCGGGATCGCGCTCGACTGCGTCGTGCTCCTCGGCGGCCGGCACAGCTTCGAACGCTTCCGGCACCTCATCCAGCTCGGGAAGGCTGAGGTCGACCTCATCCAACTCTTCGCTGAACGGGATATCCGAAGCGCGGCTATCGTCCGCTGCAGTTTCGTTGTCGCCTTCATCCGCCTCGGCAGAAGTCTCATCGACCTCGAGCAGCGGCAAATCAAACGCATCGGCGCTCAGCGGCTCATCCAGCGATTGAGCAGAATCGTTCTCCGGTCGGATCAGGTCAGGACCCGCATCCGTCTCCAGTAGGGAAGCATCAGTCGAATCAACGCCGTCGAATGCCGGCAGGGCCCCCTGACGGAAGGCTTTCATCGACTCGATGAGTGCATCAGCACTGCTCATCGGCATCTCGCCCTGCAGCTGCTCGAGCTGCAGCGCCAGATGATCGTGGCTACGCTGCAACAGCGCTGCAAGCGGGGCGGAATGGACGTAGCGACCGTCGGAGAGCCCCTCGTAAAGCGACTCCAGCTCATGGGCGAGGTCGCCGATCGGACGGATTGCTGCCATCCGGGCGCCGCCCTTGAGGGTGTGAAGGTCGCGCAGCAGAGCCGAGAGCGCCATCTGGTTGGCCGGATCAGCGAGCCAGCGATCAAGCGCATGGCCGGCGCTTTCCATCAGGTCGACGGCTTCGTCGAGAAAGATCTCAACCATTTCGTGATCGAGATCGTCCTGCGCCTCGTCTTGCGGGGCGTCTTCTTCGGGCCAGGCTTCGGCTTCGGCTTCGGCTTCGGCTTCGGCTTCGGCTGGCAATTCTGTCAGCGCAATCTCGCCAGGAGCTGCAACCGAAACTGGGTCGCCCGGCTGCTCCAGAACCAATGGATCAATGGCTTCGGCGAGCAATGCTTCGAGCCGCGCCACCAACTCCGACTGCTCACTCACCTGCAGCGCGGCAGCTACCTGATCCATCATGCCGACCAGCGCTTCATGGCCCTGCTCGACGTCGTCGAAGAAGCGCTCGCTGACAGCCAGTCGCCCCTCCTCAACTACCGCGTACAAACGCAGCAGCACCCGGCACAACGCTTCCATCTGCGGCAGGTCGGCCATCTTCGCGCCCTGTCCGAGCGTGGTTAGCTCCTGCAGCAGAGCGGAGAGTTCCTGACGCTCGGCAGGATGCTCGCGCCAGCTGCGCAGCAAATCTTCGGCATCCAGCAGGATGTCCATGCCTTCAGAGAGGAACAGCGCGATCACGCTCGGATCGCGAGCCTCACCAGCATCGTTATGCTGGCGGGCGCCGGCTTCGACCAATCTGGCCTGATGCAGGGCGTGCACCTTGGCCAGGAACTCCGGGGCGCCTTCTATTGGCGCCAACGGTTCGTAATCGAGATTGGCCAGCCCCTGACGTAACAACAGCTCGGCCTCATGCAGCAGCTCGGCTTCGGCCAGATCCATCTGGATCAGGTTGGTCTTGAATTCCTTGACCATCTTCTCCAGAGGCGTTGCGATTTCCGCCACCGGCAGGATGCCGGCCATGTGCGCACTACCCTTGAGCGTGTGCAAGGCACGTTGCAGCGCATCGGTCACCGGCTGCGGCAGGCGCTGGGCGCAATCGGCGAGGAAACTGACCAGCGTGGTCAGATGCGATTCGGCTTCGTTGCGAAAAATTTCCAGCAACTGGGGGTCCAGTGCGTCGTCATCGTCTTGCGGCGCCGCGGACGGGGCAGGCTCGTCCGCAATCGCAGCAGGCGTCTCGGCAGGCTGCGAAAGCACCACTGACTGCCCCTTGGCCAGGGCATGCGCTGCTGCCGCAAGGTGATCGACGTCATCACGCTGGCGCTGGGCCTTAGCCGCGAACTCATCGACGAGGGCTGGCATGAGTGCAACGACATCGCACACGACCTGCCTCACCGCGTCGGTCGGCTGGATGCTGCGATCGAGTACACGATTGAGCAGATTCTCGATGGACCACGCCAACTCGCCGATGACCAGTGCACGCACCATCCGCCCACTACCCTTGAGCGTGTGGAATGCACGTCGCACTTCGCCCAAGGCATCCTTGTTGTCACTGTCGGCAAGCCAGAGTGGTAACTGCTCGCCAATCGCCTCCAGAACTTCTGCCGCTTCCTCGATGAAGACTTCCAGCAGGTCCTCGTCGACCGGTTCTTCGTCGGCAGGAGGCGGCAGGAGGCTAGGCGGTACATCCTGAGCAGGCGGGTTGATGGCTGCGACCGGCGCCGCCATGACTTCCTCAAGGCTGAGTACAGGCTCGACTTCGACCTGCAGGCCTTCAGGTTCGGAATAATCTGGCAGGCTCACTTCCGGAAGATCGAGCTCGGCGACCTGCGCATCGCTCCATTCGCTCAGGTCCGACTCATCTTCAAGTGAGTCTGGAGGCGTTTCGGACGCCGGCATCTCTTCTGGCAGGTTGAAAATGATTTCTTCATCGCCGGACAGGTCTTCCAGCGTCCACTCGCTTTCCTTGGCCTCCGCCGCGGTCTCCGCATCATGGCTCTCGAGTGGCGCTTGCGCCTCGCTCAAGAAATCAGGGTCCATCGGTTCCGGAGATTCTTCCTGGCCGACCGCAACGGAGTCGAATGCATCCAGACTTGCGTCCGGCTCCTCAGGCAGCACTTCGATCTCGTCCAGCTGATCGGCGAATTCGTTCTCGACCACCTCGACCTTCATCGGAGCATTTGCATGCCCCAGCGAGTAGCCGAGGTTCTGCAGGCTTTCTTCGGCCACATCCAGAATCAGATCGCCCTGGGTGCCGCAATCCTCGGACAGTCGCTCAAGGTAATACTCGACGCTGGTGATCGCGTCAGCCAGGGTATCCAGGCTCTGCCAGTCCGGCACAGCCTGTCGCGCCAGAAGCTGATCCTGGATGTAGCCATTGCAGGCTTGCAATAGGGCCGCAGCACGCTCCAGGGGAATCATCGCCAGGCCGCCGCGAACCTGAGTGAGCAGATCCGGCACCCGGGCCAGATGCTCGTGGTTCCATTGCGAGGCAATGAATTCGATGATCGCGTCCTTGGCCTGCTCCAGCCCGTTACGCGCTTCGCGAATGACCAACTGGTGAATCTGGGCAACATCGGTGGTCGGCAGGTGGCTTGCTTCGCTGCGCTCCTCCGCGGGACCGCCGACCATGCCGGCCAACGTAGCCTCGACATAGAGCAACGCACCGGCGATATCCATCAGTATGGCGTCGTCGGGCGCCTGCTGCCCCTGCGCTACGGACTGAACGAGGACGATCTGATCGAGAATGATCTTGCGCGGTTGAGCGAAGCCGAGCACTGCCAAGGTATCGGCGATCTGCTTGAGCGGGACCTCGAGGCTGGACAGCTCGGCAATGACCTTGCGATCGCTGCGCACGAACAGGTCCAGGCTGTCCTTTACCCGCACCAGCTCTTCACAAAGGGCAGCGACCACCGAGCGCATCGCGCCACGGTCGGGACCAGCCAGCTGAGCACGCTCCTGATCGACCACGGCGCTGTCCGGCAGCGCTTCGTCGAGGCGGTAAAGCTGCTTTAACGCCTGGATACGGGGCGTCTGCCCCGGCGCCTTGGCGACGTAGAAGAGCAGGTTCTTGATCAGCTCATCGGGCGCAGCCTGATTTAGGCCATCAGCGCCTTCCTCGACCAACCGCTTGAGCTGCTTGTCTACCTGTCGCAACAAGGTGCGGACGGAGGTGCCGTTGCTCACGCCGCCACTGGCCAGACCTTCGACCATGCCCGAGGCGATCTGCCATAGCGCCGCCAGTGGCGCATCCTTGCAGAGCATTTCCAGGCGGGCGAATACGCGCGCCATGTAGCCGAGATTGGTCGGCAGGTCCTGGTTGCGAATCACCCCAACCAGCGCAACCTGCAGCATCTGGCGCAGCTTGCGCAGCAGGGCCGGCAGCTCGTTCGTACGCAGACGCTCGACCGACTCCTGGGAAAGCGCCGGCGTGCGTCCGGACAGGTCGGGTGAAAATAGGCTGGTTTCAGAAAGCAGCTTCTCACCGCGAGCGGCGCGCAGATCGTTAAGCAGCGGCAGCACCACCATCGGCAGGTCGCGGCGCGCACTCTGAATGCGGTCCAGATATGCAGGCAGCTGCAGGATGGCCTGCATCATCACCTCGAGCGCCTCGCCCTGATTGGCCACCCGCTCGTCGAGCAGGGCCCGCGCCAGCTGCTCCATTTCCTCGGCGAGCAATGCTGCGCCGAAGAACTCCACCATCTGCAGAGTGCCGTGGACCTGATGCACATAGGTCAGGCAAAAGCGCATCCGGGTCGAGTCCTGTGGGTTCTCGACGAACGCCTCCAGAGCCTGACGCGCCTGCTTAAGCGTCTCGGCAATCTCGCCTTTCACCCACTCCAGGGCGACATAATCGTGCCGATCACCCATAGCGACTCCGCTCATAAACTTTTCCGGGTAAAAGCCAGAACCTGATCGTTGGCCACCGGAAGCAATCCCGGATGCTGCCAACCGACCACTTCACCTACACCGATCACCAACAATCCCCCCGGAGCCAGGCAATCTGCCAGGCGATTGAGGATTTCTCGGCGACGCCAGCGGCGGAAATAGATCAGCAGGTTCTGACAGAAAATAACGTCCATGCTGGAAACGGGCGAGTTCGCCAGTTCCAGCACATTGAGCCTTGCAAAGCACACACGTGCGGCCAGGCCGGGAATCACTTGAAAACGATCATCGGATAGCGACAGGAAATAACGCTCACGCAACGCCGGTTCGACCTGCTCCAGCTTGCGCGCGCTGTAGACCGCTGTTCGGGACTTGGCCAGCGCGCTCAGACTGATATCCGTACCGGTGACCCCGAAGCTGCCGTCGAATTCGCGTCCCGCCAGCGCCTCGGTGGTGGCCATGGCTAGCGAGTACGTCTCTTCACCACTTGCGCAACCCACGCTCCACAGCGCCAGGGGTCGCTTGATCGACTCCTGCTCCAGACGCTGACGCAAGTAGGTTTCGAGCAGATCAAAAGAAGCGGGATGACGGAAAAAACGTGTTTCCTGAACGGTCAGCCTGTCCATGAGAGTCGACCACTCGACAGCACCACGGGGGCCGGAGGTGACCTGCCGATAGTAGCTGGCATAGTCGGGAGCACCGACCTCGCGCATGCGAGCGCTCAGATTGGTCTGCAGGAAGCTGCGCCTGCGTTCGCTGACGACCATGCCGGAGCGCTCTTCGAGGAGCGTCTGCCAGTCATGGAATTCCGCCGGCGACATATCGGCCAAGGGCTCCAATGCCCAGTCAAACCTCGGCTGCATGCCCTGCCCCTCGCTCATGATCATCGGCGGCAGCCATCAGATGACTGCCCCACTGCTCAAGTCAGGCCTGATCCGGAGCATCCGGCAGGGTAAAGCCGGAAACGGAATGGCGCATCTCGTTGGCCATCTTGGCCAAATTACCGATGCTCTTGGCCGTAGCGGTGGTACCCGACGAGGTCTGCGAGGTGATCTCCTGGATCACGTTCATGGTGTTGGAGATGTGACCGGCCGAAGAAGCCTGCTGGCGTGCCGCGTTGGAGATGTTCTGGATCAGCGCCGCAAGCGTCTTCGATACCTTTTCGATCTCTTCCAGTGCCACACCGGCGTCCTGCGCCAGACGCGCACCGCGCACCACTTCGGAGGTGGTCTGTTCCATCGAGATGACCGCCTCGTTGGTGTCGGTCTGAATGGTCTTTACCAGTGCCTCGATCTGCTTGGTCGCCGCGGAAGAGCGTTCAGCCAGGCGCTGTACTTCGTCCGCTACCACGGCGAAGCCGCGCCCTGCGTCGCCCGCCATGGATGCCTGGATCGCCGCGTTGAGTGCAAGGATGTTGGTCTGGTCGGCAATGTCGTTAATCAGGCTGACGATGTCACCGATCTCCTGGGACGACTCACCGAGACGCTTGATCCGCTTGGACGTGTCCTGGATCTGCTCGCGAATGTTGTCCATGCCGGTGATGGTGTTGTGCACCACCTCGTTGCCCTTGTTGGCAATCGCTACCGAACGTTCTGCTACCGCCGAGGATTCCGCGGCGTTGGCCGATACCTGGTCAATGGAAACCGCCATTTCGTTGATTGCAGCAGAAGCACCGGCAATTTCCTGGGCCTGGTGTTCGGATGCCTCGGCGAGGTGCATCGCAGTCGCCTGGGTTTCCTGCGCAGCGCCCGATACCTGAACAGCGGTCTGGTTGATGGTGGCTACCAGTTCGCGCAGCTGGTCGATGGAGTAGTTGATCGAGTCGGCAATCGCACCGGTGAAGTCTTCGGTAACGGTCGCGGCCACCGTCAGGTCACCGTCTGCGAGGTCGCCGATTTCATCGAGCAGTCGCAGAATCGCAGCCTGGTTACGCTCGTTCTTCTCAGCGGTTTCGCTCAGGCGGCGGCGTGCTTCCTGAACCATTACCAGACCAATCAGGATGATCGAGGCCAGCGCAATGGCGCCCAGCACGTAACCGAGGATAGTGTTGAGATAACGGGCATCGGCGCGGCTCTGCAGGCCTTGCGACAGCGCGGAGGTCTTGTCGAGCAGGGTCTGCGAAACCTCGAAGATGCTGTTAGCCGACTCGCGCACCTGGAACAGTTCAGGCGACGTTTCGAGAATTTCGTCCACTGATCCGGATACGAACTGGAAGAGCTCAGCGATCTCCGAGAGACGATCCAGCGCCTCTTCGTCGGCCACCGCAGTGATGCCCATGGCGACGTTGCCTTCGATCATCGCATTCAGGACTCGACCGAACAGACTGGCATCACGACCGAACATATCGGCCGCCTGTACCGAGTCCTGGTCACCGGACAGCACCTTGTTCACCGAACCGAGGATACGCTCGGCCAGCAGCGACTGGCGCTGGGCAACCGAAACCTGGGCTGCTGGCGCACCACTTTCCAGCAGGATGTCGACGACCTCCTCGTACTCGACCTGGAGCTGAGGAATGGTTTCGGCGAGGGTGCTGGCTACCTGGTGAAGCGACAGGACAGTCTGCTCACTGGCCAGGATGGCGTCGGTATCGCGACGCAGCGTGTTCCAGTCCTGCTCCACCGCGTTGACTTCATCGCGCAACGATTCGGGAACCGCCGGCAGACCGATGTTCTCGTTTCCTTGCGAGAGATAGGCCCAGCGCTGGTTGAACTCGTTCCGGGCCTGCTTCAGAGACGCGAACGCCTCCTGCGTGCCGGTCGCCGCTTCCACGGCATCCTTGGCGATCTGCTGGGACAGTACGCGCAGCTCTCCTGCGTGAGCGATGTATTCGTTATCGTGATCGGCCTGAGTATTGACGTACGCGAAGTTCGCGAACAGCAGCACGATCGATACGATCAGCACGATAAACAAACCGGTGGTCAGCGAATTGCTGCGCACCCCGCTCAACAAAGCATTAGCATTCATTTTGATCATTATCCGGCCCCCGCCTGGACCCCCGTCGTTTCCATCCAAGAACCAAAAGGCCGACCTTGGTCGACCCACCTACAACTAAAACGCGACGTCCAGAAACGCCTGATGCGTAGCCAATGCGTGCGGGCTGAAGACCAGCCAGGGCTGCTCGCGCTGGAACACACCATGAATGAATGGCTGAATCGATGCCTCAATCGGAGGCAACTCCTCCGAGAAGGCTTCCACCGCGAAATGCTGCATGCCGAAGACTTCATCGACAGTCAGTCCGGCGAACACTTCCTGGTGATCCACCACCAGCACCCTGCGCTGCTTACGCAGTGCCGAAAGCTCAAGCCCGAAATACCCACAAAGATCCATCACAGGCAACAATCTGCCGCGCACGTTCGCCACGCCCTTTATCCAACTCTTGACGCCGGGAAGCAACGTATAGCGCGGCTCATGCAGGATTTCGCCAACCTCCCCCATTGGAGCGACGAACAAGCGCCCCCCCATCCGAAAGCCGATCCCTCCCCAGGTTTGCACGGCTTCCTGCTGAGAAGGCAGGCCTGCCGCGTACGTGCGGCAACGTTTATCTAGCTCCAGCAACTGCTGAAACGGCGTTTGCATGTCAGGCATGCTGGCCACGTCCCTTTGTCCGAGTGTTGGCTACCGCGGCGTCAGCCCGCCAGAACGGCATTCAGGGTCTTCAGCAATGTGGCTTCGTCCACCGGCTTGGTCAGGTAATCCTTGGCGCCTTGGCGTTTGCCCCAGACCTTATCGGTTTCCTGATCCTTGGTGGTGACGATGATCACCGGAATGTGACTGGTTTCAGAATCTTTGGTCAGTTGGCGCGTAGCCTGAAAACCATTCAGCCCGGGCATGACAATATCCATCAACACGGCATCCGGCTTTTCCTGACGAGCCAGCGCGACGCCGTCAGCGCCATTCTCTGCTTTAAGCACCACATGACCATTCTTCTCAAGCATGGCGGTGAGCTTGTACATTTCGGTCGGCGAATCATCAACAATCAGAACGCGAGCCATGATTTCTCCATAGGAAGGCTTCAGCGGCAAACAATGCCGAACTTCAGGATGCTTGCTCCACCGGTGCGAAATCAGGGACATGCGCCTTGATCGCACCGAGCAGCTCTTCTTTGCTGAACGGCTTGGTGAGGTATTGATCGGATCCGACAATACGCCCTTTGGCCTTGTCGAACAGGCCATCTTTGGAAGACAGCATGATCACCGGCGTCGACTTGAAGGAACTGTTGTTCTTGATCAACGCACAGGTCTGATAACCGTCCAGCCTGGGCATCATAATATCGACAAAGATGATGCGGGGATGAGTATCCGCAATCTTGGCGAGCGCATCGAAACCGTCCACAGCGGTGATGACATCGCAACCTACTTTCTTCAGCAGGGTTTCAGCAGTGCGACGAATCGTTTTCGAATCGTCGATCACCATGACCTTCAAGCCCTCGGAGTGCTGTTCCATTTCGCCCTACCATCGCCTCGGTGAGTCGTAGTTTATCGTTATGTCAGTGCGCCGGAGGCCCTGCCACCGATGGGCTGCACCCAATCGCCGGACCTTTTTAGCACACTCCTCATGCACACGCTATCAACCGGAAAAGCATCCGGATTTTCCTTGACCCAGTGCACAACCACAGCCAATCTGCAGCGACATTTTGAGCCACTGGCGGCGCTTCGCCGCCCATTGCCGGAGAACACCCCATGACCGTTCGCGTCGGGATCATCATGGACCCTATCGCGCAGATCGCCTTCAAGAAGGACAGCTCGCTGGCCATGCTGCTGGCTGCCCAGGCGCGAGGCTGGACACTGTTCTACATGGAGCAGCGCGACCTATATCAGCTCGGCAATCAGGCCCGGGCGCGCATGTGCCCGCTGCGGGTATTCAACGACCCACAACATTGGTTCGAGAAGGATGGGGAGGTCGATGCGGCCCTGACTGATCTGGACGTGATCCTCATGCGCAAGGACCCGCCTTTCAACAGCGAGTATGTCTACGCAACCTATCTGCTAGAACTGGCGGAAAAGGCCGGAACGCTGGTGGTCAATCGACCGCAGAGCCTGCGCGACTGCAACGAGAAGTTCTTCGCCACCCAGTTTCCACAATGCACCCCGCCGACACTGGTCAGTCGGCGCTCGGACATTCTCCGCGAGTTCGCCCGCGAGCACCGTGACATCATTCTCAAACCCCTCGACGAGATGGGCGGTGCATCGATCTTTCGTCATCGCGAAGGCGACCCGAATCTGTCGGTTATTCTCGAGGTTCTGACCGAGCATGGCAGCCGCCAAATCATGGCTCAGCGATACATTCCCGCGATCAAGGACGGCGACAAGCGCATCCTGATGATCGATGGCGAGCCGATCCCCTATTGCCTGGCGCGAATCCCCGCCACTGGCGAGACCCGCGGCAATCTGGCCGCGGGTGGTCGCGGCGTGGCACAGCCGCTGTCGGATCGCGACCGCGAGATTGCAGCGATCGTCGGCCCGGAACTACGCAAGCGCGGCTTGCTGTTCGTCGGCCTGGATGTGATCGGCGACTACCTCACCGAAATCAACATCACCAGCCCGACCTGCATCCGCGAAATCGACAATGCTTTCGATACCCGCATCGGCGAACGGCTCATGGACGCGATTGCGGCGAAGCTGCAAGGTTGAACCAGCTAACAGCTTTGAGCTTGGAGCTTGCGACTCCAAGCCCAAAGCCGGCAGACTGCGCGGCACTTCGAGCCGACCCGACCTGCGATGAACGCCGCTATCCGCCATCCCGAGCCTGAAACCACCCGAGTCCGCCCGGCGGACAGGCTCGGCTTCACGCTTTTTCTGGCTACCGCATTGCATCTGGCCTTGATTCTCGGGCTTGGCTTTACCCTCTCCGAGCCGAAGCAGATCAGCAAGACGCTGGAAATCACCCTGTCGACCTTCAAAAGCGAAGAGAAGCCCAAGGAAGCGGACTTCCTCGCCCAAGACAATCAGCAGGGCAGCGGCACGCTGGAGCACAAGGCCACGCCGAAAACCACCGAGCAAGCGCAGTTCCAGGATACCGAGGTACGCAAGGTGACCCCACCGGCAGCACCGCCTCGCAGCACCCGGCCGGAACCGGCGAAGACCGTCGTCACCACTCGCAGCCCACAGCGCGAAAAGGCCGACGTTAAGCAACAGACGCCACCGCAGCCCGAGCCGCAAGCAGCGCCGGCATTCGACAGCTCACAACTGAGCGCGGAGATCGCCAGCCTCGAAGCCGAGCTGGCACAAGAGGTCGAGCGCTATGCCAAGCGCCCCAGGGTCAGCCGACAGAACAGCGCCGCCACCATGCGCGACATCAGTGCCTGGTATCGCGACGAATGGCGCAAGAAGGTCGAGCGCATCGGCAACCTCAACTATCCCGATGAGGCCCGCCGCCAGCAGATCTACGGCAGCCTGCGCATGCTGGTGACCATCAACCGCGACGGCACCATCCAGGAGCTGCGCGTGATCGAGTCCTCCGGCAAGCCGGTGCTGGACGATGCCGCGCTGCGCATCGTGCGACTGGCAGCGCCTTTTGCGCCCTTCACCGGCGACCTGGCACAGAAGTTCGACCAGGTGGAGATCATCCGCACCTGGCGTTTCGAGCGCGGCGACAAGCTTTCGAGTCGCTGAAATCGGCAGCCGGGCGAACCGTCGCACCTGTAGCCGGAACGCGGTGCAACGCTTAAGCTAACGCGCATGAAAAGCACCGCGCCCAGCTACCTCAAGCATCACTTCCTGATCGCCATGCCGCAGATGGCCGATCCGAACTTTGCCCAGACGCTGATCTACCTGATCGAACACGGCGCAGAAGGCGCCATGGGCCTGATCGTCAATCGCCCGAGCGGGCTGAGCCTGGCTGATGTGCTGGAGCAGCTGCGCCCGGACGAGCCGATCCCCCCGCTCTGCCAGAGCCTGCCGATATTCTCCGGCGGCCCGGTGCAGACCGATCGCGGCTTCGTTCTGCATTCGCCCGACCAGCAATTCCAGGCCACCCTCTCCCTCGGCCCGCTGGGCATGTCCACATCGCAGGACGTCCTGTTCGCCATTGCGGACGGCCAGGGGCCTGCTCGGCACTTCGTGGCCCTAGGTTACGCCGGCTGGGAAGCGGGACAGCTGGAAGCCGAACTGGCCGACAATGCCTGGCTCAGCTGCCCCGCGGATACCGAGATCCTGTTCGACCTACCTTATGACCAACGCCTGAACGCCGCGGCAGCATCACTCGGCGTCGACCTGCGCCTGCTCAGCACCCAGGTCGGCCACGCATGAGTGCGCCGCGACTGCTGCTCGGCTTCGACTACGGCACCAAGCAGATCGGCGTCGCCGTCGGCCAGGCCATTACCGGGCAAGCACGTGAACTCTGCGTACTCAAGTCACAGAACGGCGTGCCGGACTGGCAACAGATCGAGGCGCTGATGCGCGAATGGCAGCCCGATGCGCTGGTCGTCGGCCTGCCGCTGAACATGGACGGCACGCCCAGCGACATGAGTGCCCGGGCGGAAAAGTTCGCCCGCCGACTCAACGGTCGCTTCAACCTGCCGGTGCACACTCACGACGAACGCCTGACCACGTTCGAAGCCAAAGGCGAGCGTCTGCGCCAGGGCCAGCACGGCGGCTATCGCGATCGCCCGGTGGATGCCCTGGCCGCAGCCCTATTACTGGAAGGCTGGCTGAGCGATCACCCTGCCGCCTGATCAGACCTGTAAGGAGACACAATGATTCTGCCCAATCCCGAACAGCTGCTGCCCGAGATGGTCGCCACACTGAAGCAGCACCTGATTGATCGCGACATCCAGGAGCCGCGCTTCATCGGTATCCGTACCGGCGGCGTCTGGGTGGCCCAGGCGCTGCTCGCAGCCCGCGCGGAGAACGAACCGCTCGGCATTCTCGACGTGTCCTTCTATCGCGACGACTTCACCCAGAAGGGCCTGCACCCGCAGGTGCAGCCGTCGGAGCTGCCTTTCGAGATCGAAGGCCAGCACCTGGTGCTGATCGATGACGTGCTGATGACCGGCCGCACCATCCGCGCCGCGCTCAATGAACTGTTCGACTACGGTCGTCCTGCCAGCGTAACGCTGGTCTGCCTGCTCGACCTGAACGCGCGTGAGCTGCCGATTCGCCCGGACGTGGTCGGCGCCACCCTGTCGCTGGCGCCCGAGCAGCGCATCAAGCTGATCGGACCGGAGCCATTGGCCCTCGAACAACAGATGGAAACCAGCGGCTCCTGAACGAGCCGGCAAGTCCGCCCCACAGCCCCGCCAACCGAGATCCTGCGATGACGCCCACCGACGCCAAGCGCCCGCTACAGTTGAACGACCAAGGCCAGCTGCGCCATTTTCTCTCCCTCGACGGCCTGCCGCGCGAGTTGCTCACCGAGATCCTGGACACTGCCGATTCTTTCCTCGAAGTCGGCGCACGGGCGGTGAAGAAGGTTCCACTGCTGCGCGGCAAAACCGTCTGCAACGTGTTCTTCGAGAACTCCACGCGCACCCGCACGACCTTCGAACTGGCGGCGCAGCGGTTGTCGGCAGACGTCATCACGCTGAACGTCTCGACCTCCTCCACGAGCAAGGGCGAGACCCTGACCGACACGCTGCGCAACCTGGAAGCCATGGCCGCGGACATGTTCGTGGTGCGCCACGCCGACTCCGGCGCCGCCCATTTCATCGCCGAGCACGTCAGCCCGGAGGTCGCGGTGATCAATGGCGGCGACGGGCGCCATGCGCACCCGACCCAGGGCATGCTCGACATGCTTACCATCCGCCGCCACAAAGGCAGCTTCGAGAACCTCTCGGTCGCCATCGTTGGTGACATTCTGCATTCGCGGGTAGCGCGCTCGAACATGCTGGCGCTGAAGACACTGGGCTGCCCGGACATCCGCGTGATCGCACCGAAAACCCTGCTGCCCGAGGGCATCGAGCAATACGGTGTGCGCGTGTTCAACGACATGAACGAGGGGCTGCGCGATGTCGACGTGGTGATCATGCTGCGCCTGCAGCGCGAGCGCATGCAGGGCGGCCTGCTTCCCAGCGAAGGGGAGTTCTACAAACTCTACGGTCTGAACACCCAGCGTCTCGCACTGGCCAAGCCCGACGCCATCGTCATGCACCCGGGCCCGATCAACCGCGGCGTGGAGATCGAGTCGGCGGTGGCCGACGGCCCGCAATCGGTGATCCTCAATCAGGTCACCTATGGCATCGCCATTCGCATGGCCGTGCTGTCCATGGCGATGAGCGGCCAGGCGGCCCAGCGCCAGATCGATTCTGAATCCGTATCCGAGGAGCAGCAGTGATGGTGGCAACCCGAATCCTCGGCGCACACGTGATCGACCCCGTCAGCGGGCGCAACGAAATCGCCGATATCTACCTACAGCACAACAAGATCGCCGCCATCGGCCAGGCGCCAGCCGGCTTCGAAGCACAACAGACAATCGACGCACAGGGTCTGACCGCCGCACCCGGCCTGGTCGATCTTGCGGTAGCCCTGCGCGAGCCCGGCTACAGCCGCAAAGGCAGCATTGCCAGCGAGACCCTGGCCGCCGCCGCTGGCGGCATCACCAGCCTGTGCTGCCCGCCGCAAACGCGACCGGTGCTGGATACCGCGGCAGTGACCGAACTGATCCTCGATCGCGCCCGTGAGTCGGGCCATGCCAAGGTGTTCCCCATCGGCGCGCTGACGCGCAACCTGGCCGGTGAGCAGCTTTCCGAGTTGGTCGCGTTGCGTGAAGCCGGGTGTGTCGCGTTCGGCAACGGCCTTACCGAATTTGCCAGCAATCGCAACCTGCGCCGTGCGCTGGAATACGCCGCCACCTTCGATCTGACGGTGATCTTCCACTCCCAGGACCGCGACCTGGCCGAAGGCGGGCTTGCTCACGAAGGAGCCGCCGCCAGCTTCCTCGGCCTGTCGGGGATTCCGGAGACTGCCGAAACCGTGGCACTGGCGCGCAATCTGCTGCTAGTCGAGCGCTCCGGCGTTCGCGCGCATTTCGCCCAACTGACCAGCGCCCGTGGCGCGGAAATGATTGCCCAGGCACAGGCTCGTGGCCTGCCGGTGACGGCCGACGTGGCCATGTATCAGCTGATCCTCACCGATGAAGCGCTGCACGGTTTCTCCAGCCTGTATCACGTGCAGCCGCCACTGCGCAGCGCAGCGGATCGCGATGGCCTGCGTGAGGCGGTGAAGGCGGGCGTCATCTCGGCGATTTCCAGTCATCACCAACCACACGAGGCCGATGCCAAACTGGCCCCGTTCGGCGAAACCGAACCGGGTATCAGCAGTGCCGAAATTCTGCTGCCACTGGCGCTGACATTGGTGGACGACGGCTTGCTCGATCTGCCGACCCTGCTGGCGCGCCTGACCAGCGGGCCCGCTACAGCACTACGGCTGCCGACCAGCACCCTGCAAGCTGGCCAACCTGCGGACCTAGTGCTGTTCGATCAACACAGTTCGACCCTGGTCGGCGAGCGCTGGTATTCCAAAGGTCGTAACTGCCCGTTCATGGGCCACTGCCTGCCGGGCGCGGTACGCTACACCATCGTCGACGGCCACATCAGCTTCGAAGGCTGATGCGAAAGATCTGCGCAGGCTGGACATCAACCCGTCCATGCCTGCCAGTTTTCTAAAGTATTTCCTGCCCTACTCGTTCAGCTCCGCGCCAGATTGCGCTCGGATATCTGCGAGTTCAGCGTCCAGAAGTCGTAAAGCACACCGATAAAGAACAAGCCACCGGTGAACAGGTAAAGGATCCCTGTGATCCACTTACCCTGATACATGCGGTGTACACCGAATACGCCGAGAAAGGTCAGCAGTATCCAGCCGACCGTGTAGTCAATGGGCCCCGGCTGGAAGCGCATGTCCGCTTCACGATCCATCGATGGGATCAGAAACAGGTCGATGATCCAGCCGACAAAGAACAGGCCGAGGGTAAAGAACCAGATGGTGCCGGTGATGGGCTTGCCGTAGTAGAAGCGGTGGGAGCCGAGAAAACCGAATATCCACAGGAGATAGCCGATCAGCGTGCTATGGGTGTTCTGCTGCATCCGAACCTCGATGTGCGATTGATGAGTGACGTCCAGCTTATCCGATAATGCGCCTGAACCGCCCCGCCAGACGGACCTTGCCGCCATGCGCAACCGTGATACTGTATATGCGAACAGTATCACGGCCACCACCATGCAATTGATCGACAAACTCAGCGTGCTCGCCGATGCGGCCAAGTACGATGTTTCCTGCGCCAGCAGCGGCGCGCCGAAGCGCAGTTCGAAGGGCAAGAGCGGACTCGGCGCCACCAATGGCATGGGCATCTGCCACAGCTTCACGCCGGATGGGCGCTGCGTGGCGCTGCTGAAGATCCTGCTGACCAACTTCTGCCTGTACGACTGCCAGTACTGCGTCAATCGCCGCTCCAGCGATGTGCCGCGGGCGCGCTTCACGCCGGAAGAAGTGGTCAGCCTGACGCTCGACTTCTACCGGCGCAACTGCATCAGCGGCCTGTTCCTCAGCTCCGGCATCATCCGCTCGGCGGACTACACCATGGAACAGCTGGTGCGGGTCGCCAGGCTGCTGCGTGAGGAGCACGAGTTTCGCGGCTACATCCACCTCAAGACCATTCCAGATGCCGACCCACTGCTGATCGCCGAAGCCGGCCGCTACGCCGACCGTCTCAGCGTGAACATCGAACTGCCGACCGAAACCAGCCTGATCCGCCTGGCGCCGGAAAAGCAGGTGGTAACCATCAAGCAGGCCATGCATACCATTCACCAGGGCGAAACCGAGGCCAGCGCGGAGCGGCGGGCACCGCGCTTCGCGCCTGCCGGGCAGAGCACGCAGATGATCGTTGGCGCCGACAACACCGATGACAGCACCATCCTGCATACCGCACAGTCGCTGTACGGCAGCTATCGACTGCGCCGGGTCTACTATTCGGCCTTCAGCCCTATTCCGCACAGCCCCAATACCGTGCCTTTCGCGGCACCACCGCTGATGCGCGAGCATCGCCTGTATCAGGCCGACTTCCTCATGCGAGGCTACGGCTTCAAGGCCGGGGAGCTGCTCAGCGGGCCAGGCAACCTCGCGCTGGATATCGATCCCAAGCTGGCCTGGGCGCTGGCGCACCGCGACCAGTTTCCGGTGGACCTCAACCGCGCCGAACCGACGATGATCGCCCGCATTCCCGGAATCGGCATGCTCAGCGCGAAACGCCTGGTGGATCTGCGCCGGCAGAAGCGCATCCGCTTCGAGGATCTGACCCGTCTGCGCTGCTCGCTCGAGAAAGCCAAACCCTTCGTCATCACTCAGGATTACCGGCCAAGCCTGGCAGGGCAGGAGTCGGCCATGCTGCGCCAGCATCTGCGCGACACGCCCGCACAACTGGCGCTCTGGTAATGGTCACGGTGCGTTTCGATGGAAGCTTCCAGGAGTGGCGAGTTCGGGCTCGCGCGCTGCTGCAGAGCTGCGTCGCGCCACATGAGCTGAACTGGGCCAGCGACGATGAATCGACAGGGCTATTCGACGATCCCTCGCCGGCACCTTCAACGGAAGGCGGACCGCGCGTTCGCGTCCCCCGACAACTGCTGGACGAACTCGAAATGGCCGCGCGCTATCGCACCGAGCAGCGCTGGAGCCTGCTGTATCGTGTGCTCTGGCGGGTCACCCAGGGCGATTCGAGTGCGCGAATGGTCGGCGACATTGATGGCAGCGAACTGCATGGTCGAATCAAGGCAGTCCGACGTGAGGCCCACCATCTGCATGCCTTTCTTCGCTTCAGCCCACTGCAGACCAGTGATGGACCACAGCACGTCGCCTGGTTCGAACCTGCGCACGACGTACTGCCCTGGGCGGCGGGACACTTCGCCGAACGGATGGGCGGCAACAGCTGGCTGATCGCGACGCCGGAAGAAGGGGTTTGCTGGGATGGCCAAGACATGTACTACATCCGCCCCTGCCCGCCACAGTGGCGGCAGCTGGCGCAGAACGCAGCGGACCCCGGCGGCGAGCTATGGAAGGCGTATTACGAAAGCACGTTCAACCCGGCCCGGCTGAACCGCGGCGTACTGGAGAGCAACCTGCCTGTGCGCTTCTGGAAGAATCTGCCCGAAGGCATGTTGATCCCGCAGTTGATGAGCCGCGCACGAGCCGGTGCGCAGCGTGACGGCCAGGCCGAGCGCGTCGCCGCGAGAAGCGGAAAGCGCATCGGCCGGGATGCAAAACAGGCCGACTAGCGGAAGCTGCGGCCTGGATCGTCGTCACTGACCTCAAGGCTCAGGCCCTGGGACACGCTGGTCAGATGCTCGCCATCGGTTTCCGATCCCAGCTTGATCAGCAGACGCAGGTCGTTGGCCGAATCGGCGTGCAGCAACGCATCTTCGTAGGTGATTTCACCCTGCACATAGAGGTTGTACAGCGCCTGGTCGAAGGTCTGCATGCCGAGCTCGGTGGAGCGCTTCATCAGCGACTTGAGCTCATGCACCTCGCCCTTGCGGATCAAGTCGGCCGCCAGCGGCGTATTAATCAGCACCTCGATCACCGCACGACGCCCCTTGCCGTCAGGCGTCGGCACCAGCTGCTGGGCGACGATGGCCTTAAGGTTGAGCGACAGATCCATCCACACCTGGTTGTGACGGTCGGGCGGGAAGAAGTTGATGATGCGGTCCAGCGCCTGGTTGGCGTTGTTGGCGTGCAGGGTCGCCAGGCAGAGGTGACCGGTTTCGGCGAAGGCCACGGCGTAGTCCATGGTTTCACGGGTACGGATCTCGCCGATGAGGATTACGTCCGGCGCCTGGCGCAAGGTGTTCTTCAGCGCCACTTCGAACGAGCTGGTGTCGATACCGACCTCGCGCTGGGTAACGATGCAGTTCTGATGCTGGTGGATGAATTCGATCGGGTCTTCGATGGAGATGATGTGCCCGCTGGAATTCTTGTTGCGGTAGCCGATCATCGAAGCCAATGAGGTCGACTTGCCGGTACCGGTGGCACCGACGAACAGCACCAGCCCGCGCTTGGTCATCGACAGCTTCTTGAGGATGTCCGGCAGCTTGAGTTCTTCGATGGTCGGAATGTTGGTTTCGATACGCCGCAGCACCATGCCGGCGAGATTGCGCTGGTAGAACGCACTGACCCGGAAACGGCCGATACCGCGGGCGCTGATGGCGAAGTTGCACTCATGGTTCTCGGTGAACTCGCGGCGCTGCTGCTCGTTCATAACGCCGTGCACGGTCTCGCGGGTCATTTCCGGCGACATCGCCGTCTTGCTGACCGGCATGATCTTGCCGTTGACCTTCATCGAAGGCGGCACGCCTGCCGTGATGAACAGATCGGAGCCGCCCTTTTCCACCATCAGGCGCAGAAGTTTCTCGAATTCCATCGTCGTACTCGCAATCGTGGCAAGCGCCGCATCGGGCGGCGCCCGGTAGTTGTCAGGCGTTTAGAAGTTCTCTGGCTGCTTGGCCTTTTCCTTGGCGCTGTCTCGCGAGATCAGCCCTTTGGCGAGCAGCCCCTTGAGGCACGAGTCGAGGGTCTGCATGCCCAGCGAGCCGCCGGTCTGGATCGAGGAATACATCTGCGCCACCTTGTCCTCGCGAATCAGGTTACGGATCGCCGGCGTACCGATCATGATCTCGTGGGCCGCGACACGGCCGCCGCCAACCTTCTTCAGCAGGGTCTGCGAGATCACCGCCTGCAGCGATTCGGAGAGCATCGAGCGGACCATGGACTTTTCTTCGGCCGGGAACACGTCGACCACGCGGTCGATGGTCTTGGCGGCGGAGGTGGTGTGCAGGGTGCCGAACACCAGGTGACCGGTTTCCGCAGCGGTCAGCGCCAGGCGGATGGTTTCCAGGTCGCGCATTTCGCCGACGAGAATGATGTCCGGGTCTTCACGCAGTGCCGAACGCAGTGCCTCGGAGAAGCCCAGGGTGTCACGATGGACCTCGCGCTGGTTGACCAGACACTTCTTCGATTCGTGAACGAATTCGATGGGGTCCTCGATGGTAAGGATGTGGTGGTACTTGGTGTTGTTCAGGTAATCAAGCATCGCCGCCAGGGTGGTCGACTTGCCCGAGCCGGTCGGTCCGGTGACCAGCACCAGCCCGCGCGGCACATCGGTAATCTTGCGGAAGACCTCGCCCATCCCCAGGTCTTCCATGGTCAGCACCTTGGAAGGAATGGTCCGGAACACCGCGCCGGAACCGCGATTCTGGTTGAACGCGTTGACGCGAAAACGCGCCACGCCCGGCACTTCGAACGAGAAGTCGGTTTCCAGGAATTCCTCGAAATCCTTGCGCTGCTTGTCGTTCATGATGTCGTAGATCAGCGCATGCACCTGCTTGTGGTCCATGGCCGGCAGGTTGATTCGCCGCACGTCGCCATCGACGCGGATCATCGGCGGCAGGCCGGCGGAAAGGTGCAAATCCGACGCACCCTGCTTGGCGCTGAAGGCCAGCAGTTCTGTGATATCCATGGGACTCCCCAATTACAAGCAAGCAGGTAGAATGCCGCGCAGACCCAAGGCGGCGGCGCAAGTAATGTCCACGATAGAGAAGAATATTGCAAAGGTCGCAGCGCGCATCCGTGAGGCGGCGCAAGCTGTGGGACGCGACCCTGCTTCGGTCGGCCTGCTGGCGGTGAGCAAGACCCAGCCGGCCGCCGCCATTCGCGAGGCCGCCGAAGCCGGCATGCGCGATTTCGGCGAGAACTATCTGCAGGAAGCGCTGGACAAGCAAGCCGAGCTGAGCGAGCTGCCGCTGACCTGGCACTTCATCGGACCGATCCAGTCGAACAAGACCAAATCCATCGCCGAACACTTCGACTGGGTGCACTCGGTGGATCGCCTCAAGATCGCCCAGCGCCTGTCCGATCAACGTCCAGCCGAACTGCCGCCGCTGAATATATGCCTGCAGGTGAATGTCAGCGGTGAGGCGAGCAAATCCGGCTGCGCGCCAGAGGAACTGCCGCAGCTGGCACAGGCTGTCGCCGCGATGCCGCGTCTGCGCCTGCGTGGACTGATGTGCATTCCCGCACCGAGCGAAGACCCCGCCGAGCAGCGCGCCGCCTTTGCCCGCCTGCGCGCATTGCGCGATGAACTGCCACTGACACTGGATACGCTGTCCATGGGCATGAGCCAGGACCTCGAAGCGGCAATTGCCGAAGGCGCGACCTGGGTCCGCATCGGCACCGCACTGTTCGGCGCCCGCGACTACGGACGCCCTCAATAAAGGAATCGCTATGACCTCACCCCGCATCGCCTTCATCGGCGCCGGCAACATGGCTGCCAGTCTGATCGGCGGGCTGCGCGCCAAGGGCGTCGCAGCGGACGCCATTCGCGCCAGCGATCCAGGCGCCGAGCAGCGCGCGAAAATCAGCGCCGAGCACGGCATCCAGACGTTCGCGCAGAACGCCGATGCACTGGCCGGCGCCGACGTGGTGGTGCTGTCGGTCAAGCCGCAGGTCATGCAGGCGGTCTGTCAGGATCTGACTCCTCATCTGGCCCACGGCCCCCTGATCGTCTCGATCGCCGCCGGCATCAGCTGCGACAGCCTGCAGCGCTGGCTGGGCCCGCGCCCTCAGGCAATCGTGCGTTGCATGCCCAACACGCCGGCCTTGCTGCGCCAGGGCGTCAGCGGCCTGTTCGCCAACACCCAGGTCAGCGACACGCAGAAGCAGCAGGCCGAGCAACTGCTGTCGGCCGTCGGTATCGCGCTATGGCTCGAAGAAGAGCGTCTGATCGATGCGGTAACCGCCGTTTCCGGTAGCGGTCCTGCCTATTTCTTCCTGCTGATCGAAGCGATGACGGCTGCCGGGCAGCAGCTCGGCCTGCCCCGCGAGACCGCCGCGCAACTGACCATGCAGACCGCGCTGGGCGCAGCTCGCATGGCTTGCGAAAGCGACGTCGATGCCGCCGAACTGCGGCGTCGCGTCACCTCGCCGAACGGAACCACCGAAGCGGCGATCAAAGCCTTCCAGGCGGGCGGCTTCGAGCAACTGGTGCAGCAGGCGTTGAACGCGGCCGCACAACGCTCGGCCGAACTGGCCGAACAACTGGGTCAATAGGTCTGTTGACGCTTCGTTCGCGACGAAACAACAGCCTCTAAGGAGCATTCATGTCCCAACTCTCGCAAGCTTTGATCCTCGTCATCCAGACGCTGGGCAGCCTCTATCTGCTGATCGTGTTGCTGCGCTTCATCCTGCAGCTGGTACGCGCCGACTTCTACAACCCGCTCAGCCAATTCATCGTCAAGGCAACCCATCCACTTTTGCGGCCGATGCGCCGCATCATTCCGAGCATGGGCACGCTGGATATTTCTTCGCTGATCCTCGCGCTGATCGTGCAGATGGTGCTGATGGCGCTGATCCTGCTGATCGCCTACGGCACCATCGGCAATCCCTTGCTGTTGCTGGTCTGGGCGCTGATCGGCATCACTGGGCTGTTCCTCAACATCTTTTTCTGGGCGCTGATCATCAGCGTGATCCTGTCCTGGGTCGCGCCGGGCAGCCACAACCCGGGCGCACAGCTGGTCAGCCAACTCTGCGAGCCGGTCCTGGCGCCGTTCCGCCGCCTGCTGCCGAACCTCGGCGGGCTGGATATCTCGCCGATCTTCGCCTTCCTGGCAATCAAGCTGCTGGACATGCTGGTAGTCAACAACCTGGCCACCATGACCCACATGCCGAACATCCTGCGCATGCTCATCTGAGACGCCGTTCATGCTTTGCTGCCAAAGCGGCATCGAGGAGCCAAAAGCGCCTCGGAATGCCGCATGGCTGCACGTAGACTTCAACTTCTCGGCTTTTTCCATCCTGCCTCGTACTTTGCTGCGGGGTGTGAACGAGGACATCGACTCGAACCGAGCCGCCCATGCCGCCAGCAAGGCCGCTCGGTCACGTCAGGCTTCGATTGAATTGACCTTGTAACGGCGGGTCCGATAATTCGCCGAATCACACCTCCGGGAGCTGGATGAGCATGGAACGTCTCGATCGACAAGTGGACGCCTACGTCACCTGGAAGCGTGACCTCATTCGTGAGATCACCCGCTACCGCAGCTGGCTGGCGCATAACCGGCTTTCCAGCGAGGGCGTCGAGGCGCGCCTGGAACGAGCGCTGCGGGTGTTGCGCACCGATCACATCACCCTGGCTTTCGTCGGCGAGTATTCGCGCGGCAAAACCGAGCTGATCAATAGCCTGTTCTTCTCCAACTACGGTCAGCGCATCCTGCCTTCACGGGCTGGCCGCACCACCATGTGCCCCACCGAACTGCTGTTCGATCCGCGTTCGGAACGCTCCTACATCCGCCTGCTGCCCATTGAGTCGCGCCTGGAAGACACCAGCATCGCGCAGCTCAAGCGCACACCGCGACTCTGGCTCAATCTCCCGCTCGACCCGCATGACCCGGAAAGCATGGCCGAAGCTTTTGCCCAGGTCGCGTTGACCAAGGCCATGCCGGTGGAACAGGCGATTCAGCTGGGCTTTGACCCGGCCGGCCTGGAAAGCAGCAGCGGCGATACCGTACTGGTCCCGGCCTGGCGCCACGCCGTGGTCAACTTCGACCACCCGCTGTTGCGTCAGGGCTTGCGCATTCTCGATACGCCCGGGCTGAACGCGCTGGGCAGCGAGCCGGAACTGACCCTGTCGATGCTGCCCAATGCCCAGGCAATCGTGTTCCTGCTCTCTGCCGACACCGGGGTCACCGCCAGTGACATGCAGATCTGGCAGCAGCACATCCGCCAGCTCGACGAAGATACGCAGAACAGCCTGTTCGCCGTACTGAACAAGATCGACGTGCTCTGGGACGATGTTGCCGGCGAGAGCTTCGTGCAGAAGGCCGTCGAGGATATCCGTGACACCACCGCGCAACAGCTGGGCATTGATTGCGCCGACGTCCTGCCGCTGTCGGCCAAACAGGCGCTGATGGCGAAGATTCGCGGTGACCAGGCGCTGCTCGAACGCAGCCAGCTGGCACGGCTGGAAGAATTGCTCAGCCAGCGCATCCTCACGCAGAAGGAACGCCTGCTCGAAGACCAGGTGGTGCAGCAGGTGATGGCGCTGCTGCAGAACAGTCAGCATGCCCTCAAGCTGCGCCTGGAAAAGGTCATCGAGCAGCGCGATGTGCTGGCCAGTCATCAGGAAGGCAGCGGGCAGATGTTGCTCGAGCTCACCGCGCGCACGCGGCACGATCACAACCGCCACCACAAGCGCCTGCTCGACCTGAAGACCAATCAGCGCCTGCTGCAACGCCAGGGTGAGCTGCTGCGCACGGCAATACGTGCCGAACGCCTCGAGGAGCACCTGACCCGGTTGCGACGCAGCCTGACCGGCAGCCTGACCACGCTGGGCATCAACCTGGCGATCCTGCACTTCTTCCGCTCGGTGGAACAGGACCTGGGCATCCTCGAGCAGGAGGCGGAAAGGGCCAACAAGATGGTTTCGGCGATCTACCGGCGGCACAGCGAAGAAAACCCCCTACAAGGTATCGACCCGCCGTTGTTCCAGTTGCTGCCTTATCAGCGCGAGCTGCGCAGCCTGCAAGGCAAGGCCGATCAGTTCCGCCTGCAGTTGAAGACCCTGCTCACCGAGCAGCGAACACTCACCAGACGCTTCTTCTCTACCCTGGTGCAGGAGGTCATCGGCATGCACCAGCGGCTGCGCCAGGAAGCCGAACAGTGGGCTGGAGATGCGCTGACGCCGCTGCTGCAGTTTTCTCTGGAACACAAGCAACAGCTGGAAACCCACATCCTGCAGTTGAAGAGCCTGGCCAGGGAGAGCCAGCAGAACAGCCAGCGCGGACAATTGCTGACGCGCTACAGCGGCGAACTGGAGCTGCAACTGGCACAGGCCGCAGAAATGCTCCGCGCGCTGCGCCGACCGGCGCCGTTGCGGCGGCAGGGCAAGGTGGTCAGCCTGACCAGCGCGCAGATCAGCTAAAGCTGTCGCCATTTCGTCGCAACCCGCGAGGAAATGGCGAGAGCCCCGCTCGCCGTTGCATTTCAGGATGAATTGCAACGCGCATACCTTTAGACTTTGCCGCCTTCTTCAAGCAAGAGCCAGGGTCGATGCCCACTGCAATTCCCGCCGATTCCGTTGGCCTGGTGAGTCCGCAGGTCGCGCATTTTGCCGAACCACTGACACTCGCCTGCGGCCGTACGCTGGCCGATTACCAGCTGATCTATGAAACCTATGGCGAGCTGAATGCCGCGCGCAGCAATGCCGTGCTCATCTGCCATGCACTCTCTGGCCACCATCATGCCGCCGGCTACCACAGCATGGACGACCGCAAACCCGGCTGGTGGGATTCCTGCATAGGCCCGGGCAAGGCCATCGATACCGATCATTTCTTCGTCGTCAGCCTTAACAACCTGGGCGGCTGCAACGGTTCGACCGGCCCCAGCAGCACCAACCCGGCCAGCGGCAAGCCCTACGGTGCAGACTTCCCAGTGGTGACAGTGGAAGACTGGGTGCACAGTCAGGCACTTCTGGCCGACCGCCTTGGCATCGTCCAATGGGCAGCGGTGATAGGCGGCAGCCTGGGCGGCATGCAGGCCTTGCAATGGACCATCAGCTACCCTGAGCGAGTCCGCCACTGCCTGGCCATCGCCTCGGCGCCCAGACTGTCGGCCCAGAACATCGCCTTCAACGAAGTCGCGCGCCAGGCCATCCTGTCCGACCCGGAATTCCACGGCGGCCATTTCCAGGAGATGGGCGTGATTCCCAAGCGCGGCCTGATGCTGGCGCGCATGGTCGGCCACATCACCTACCTGTCCGATGACGCCATGGGCACCAAGTTCGGTCGCGGACTCAAGAGCGAGAAGCTCAATTACGACTTCAACAGCGTGGAATTCCAGGTCGAAAGCTACCTGCGCTATCAGGGCGAGGAGTTTTCCGGGCGTTTCGACGCCAATACCTACCTGCTGATGACCAAGGCGCTGGACTACTTCGACCCGGCGGCAGCCCACAACGACGATCTGGCCAAGACCTTCGAGGGCGCCCAGGCGCGCTTCTGCGTGATGTCCTTCACCACCGACTGGCGCTTTTCGCCGGAGCGCTCGCGGGAAATCGTCGACGCCCTGCTCGCTGCGCGCAAGGATGTCTGCTACCTGGAGATCGATGCGCCGCAGGGCCACGACGCCTTCCTGATCCCCAATCCCCGCTACCTGCAAGCCTTCCGCGGTTACATGAACCGCATAGCCGTATAAGGAACGAAGATGCGCGCCGATCTGGACATCATCCAAGAGTGGATTCCGGCCGGCAGCCGAGTTCTCGACCTCGGCTGCGGCAATGGCGAGCTGCTGGCCTGGCTGCGCGATCACAAGCAGGTCAGCGGCTACGGCCTGGAAATCGACCCGGACAACATCGCCGCCTGCATCGACAAAGGCGTCAACGTCATCGAGCAGAACCTCGACCTGGGCCTGGGCAACTTCGCCAGCGACAGCTTCGACATGGTGGTGATGACCCAGGCGCTGCAGGCCGTGCATTACCCCGACCAGCTGATGAAGGAAATGCTGCGCGTCGGCCGCCAGTGCATCATCACCTTCCCCAACTTCGGCCATTGGCGCTGCCGTTGGTACCTTGCGAGCAAAGGCCGCATGCCGGTGTCGGAGTTCCTCCCCTACACTTGGTACAACACGCCGAACATTCACTTCTGCACGTTCGAGGATTTCGAGCGGCTGTGCCAGGAAAGCGGTGCCAGGGTACTCGAACGCCTGGCAGTCGACCGCGATCATCGGCATGGCTGGGCCAGTCGCATATGGCCGAATCTGCTGGGTGAAATCGGCATCTACCGCGTCACCGGGCCATCCCGCTGAGCGGCTTCAACGCTGGAGGTAAGCACATGAAACGCATCCTGATCGGTCTGTTGGCCGCACTGCTCACATTGCCGGCGCTGGCCGAGCGCAAACACAGCGTCGGCGAATACGACGTCCACTACAGCGCCTTCAATTCGGGCTTCCTGCAGCCGGACATTGCCGCCGCCGCCGGACTCACGCGCAGCAAGACCCAGGGCGTAGTCAACGTCTCGGTGATCAAGGACGGCAAACCGGTCGCGGCGCAGGTCAGCGGCGTAGTGAAGAACCTGCTCGGGCAGGATCGCCCGCTGGGCTTCAAGCAGCTCAAGGAAGGTGACGAGGCGATCTATTACCTCGCGCAGTTCCCCTTCGACTCGCAGGAAACCCTGCGTTTCGCCCTCACCGTTCAGCCGACCGGCGCCGAGCCGTTCAGCTTCGAGTTCAACCAGGAATTCTTCCCCGACCGATGATGCCTTTTTCCGAACTGGTACTGGCCAGCCACAACGCCGGCAAACTCAAGGAGCTCCAGGCCATGCTCGGTGACGCGGTTCGCGTGCGCTCGGTGGCCGAGTTCAGCACCGTCGAGCCGGAGGAAACCGGTCTTTCCTTCGTCGAGAACGCCATTCTCAAGGCGCGCAACGCCGCGCGGATATCCGGTCTACCGGCGCTCGCCGACGACTCCGGCCTGGCCGTCGACGCCCTCGGCGGCGCACCGGGCATCTACTCGGCGCGCTACGCCGATGGCCAGGGCGATGCCGCCAACAACGCCAAGCTGCTGGACGTCCTGCGTGAGGTTCCGGATGCCGAACGCGGCGCGCAGTTCGTCTGTGCCCTGGCGCTGGTGCGCCACGCCGACGATCCACTGCCGATCATCTGCGAAGGCCTCTGGCACGGCCGCATCCTGCATGCAGCACGCGGCGAGCATGGCTTCGGCTACGACCCGCTGTTCTGGGTGCCGGAATGCGACTGTTCCAGCGCCGAGCTACCTGCAGCGCAGAAGAACCAGCTCAGCCACCGTGCACGCGCCATGGCCCTGCTCAAGCAGCGGCTGGGGATATGAAAGCGGCAGACTCAGCCCCGCTAAGCGCCAGCGAAGGCAACCACGGCGCGCCGACAACGGCAGGCTTCGAATTGCCCCCGCTGGCGGCGTACGTACATATTCCCTGGTGCGTGCGCAAATGCCCGTACTGCGACTTCAATTCCCACGCGGCCGGCCCCGAACTGCCCGAAGACGCCTATGTCGCCGCGCTGCTGGCCGATCTTCGCGCGGATCTTGAGCACGTCGGGGACCGCCGCCTGACTTCGATCTTCTTCGGCGGCGGTACGCCAAGCCTGTTTTCTGCCAAGGCACTGGCGGCGATCGTCGACGGGCTGGAACGGCTGGTCGCCTTTTCCGAGGACATCGAGATCACCCTGGAAGCCAATCCGGGGACGTTCGAACAGGCCAAGTTCCGCGACTACCGCCAGCTCGGCATCAACCGGCTGTCCATTGGCGTGCAGAGCTTCCAGGCCGACAAGCTCAAGGCGCTCGGGCGCATTCACGACGGCGACGAAGCGATTCGCGCCGCCGACATGGCTCGCGCCGCCGGCTTCGACAATTTCAACCTCGACCTCATGCACGGCCTGCCGGACCAGAGCCTGGAGGATGCGTTGAGCGACCTGCGCATCGCCATCGCGCAGCAACCGACGCACCTGTCTTGGTACCAGCTGACCTTGGAGCCAAACACGGTGTTCTGGAGCCAGCCGCCGCAGCTGCCCGAAGACGATATCCTCTGGGACATCCAGGAAGCCGGCCAGACGCTGCTCGCGGAGCACGGCTATCGCCAGTACGAGACCTCGGCCTACGCCCAGCCCGGGCGGCAGGCGCGGCACAACCTGAACTACTGGACCTTCGGCGATTTCCTCGGCATCGGTGCCGGCGCCCATGCCAAACTCAGCCACGCGGACGGACGCATTCTGCGCAGCTGGAAGACCCGCCTGCCGAAGGACTACCTCGATCCGGCCAAGGCCTTCCGCGCAGGCGAAAAGCTGCTGGCAGCGGATGAATTGCCCTTCGAATTCCTGATGAATGTGCTGCGCCTCACCGACGGCGTACCGGCCATGCTGTTCACTCAGCGCACCGGACTGCCGCTGGATGTGCTCGCCAAGCCACGGCGCGACGCCGAAGCGCGCGGCCTGCTCTCGGCTGACCCAGCGCGCCTGGCGGCGACGCCGAAGGGCCAGCTGTTTCTCAACGACCTGCTACAGAGCTTCCTGCCTTAAGGACACCGCATGGATTTGCTACTCGACCTGATCGTCACGCTGTCGCGCTGGAGCCGCAGCCACCTGTCCGATATCTCCCTGGCGCTGATGGCCACGCTCTTCGTACTGTTCGGCCCGGCAATCAATACCTGGGTAAAAGGCGCCGTCAGCAGCCTGAACTTCTTTTTCCGCACGCTGATCTTCGTACTGGTCTGCGCGGTGGGCTATGGCCTGGCGATCGTCTTCCTCACCCCGTGGATGACCCAGGGGCTGGCCCACCTGAACAACTACAGCCTGGCACCGGTGCTGCTGCTGATCTTCTTCCTCATCGGCGTGATCGCCGACCGTAACTAGTGGCTTGGTTGGTAAGGGCAGTTGGTCGATTTCGGCGCCCATGGCCCCCGATACTGTGTTGCTGCGCCTTGTCTCGGAGCCATGTCCATCCGAACTTGCCTTGACCAACTGACCGCACAAGCCAGTAACGCCGCTCAGCCTTCGCGAAGGAAGCGATCGAGATCGACGGCCTCGCCCGGCCGATAGCACAGCTGCCGGCGCAGATCCTCGAACAGCGGGTCGTAGATGCCGTGCAGGCCGAAGAGGATATCGGCGTCCACCGGCACACCGTGGCGACGCAGGCACTGACGGACGCGTTGCAGGAAGTTGCAGGCAACATCGCGGTGCATTCGAAACTGCTCGTCCACCAGAGTTGCTCCGGCCTCGAAGCGCAGGTGAAAACACGCCCACTGCGGCGCCTCCGGCGTGCCCTCGACACGGTAGTCGAGCTGCAGGTGATAACCCGGCTTCCCGGAAGCGGAAAGGCTGTGGTACTCCAGTTGTCCCGGTCTGAACACGCGGCTCCCTCCTTTGCGAATGGCGCGGCTGCTTGCCCGGCTGTCGGGCCGCCTTTTCAGCGCTACGCAGGCGATCATCCCACTGCCGTGCCAGCCCACTCTTGAGCGAAGTCACTACCCGTGCTCGGCCCCACCGAACAGGAACAACCTTGTAGCCTCACACCGCCGCAGCGGCGCGCGACGGCAGTTCTGGTGGTACGAAAAAGGGCGCCAGCGGCGCCCTTTCGTGCATCTTCTGTTTCTTTTCTGTCCTTCGTCAGTTGCCGCGACGCAGCGCCTGCGGCGAGAAATCACGCGGGCCGAGCTTGACGTTGAAGTCGTACATCGGCTCGTTGTTGTCCAGCCCATCGACGAAGTAGTTGCCGTCCTTGAGGTGGTAGAGCGTTTCCAGCGTGCTGTTGAACATCGGCACGTCGTAATAGCTGATCGGATGGCTTTCCTGCAGGCCGATCAGCTCGCCCTTCTCGTCGTACAGGTCGACGGCAAGGATCGCCCAGCTGTCCTCGTCGATATAGAACCGACGCTTGTCGTAGAGGTGACTGAAGCCCTTGCGCAAGGTCGCCTCGACCACCCACACGCGATGCAGCTCATAGCGCAGCAGTTCCGGGTTCAGGGTGCGTGCCTGGACGATGCTGTCGTAGGGGAGGCCCTTCTGATGCACGGCATAGCTGTTGTAGGGCATCAGCATTTCACGCTTGCCGAGCAGCTCCCACTCGTAGCGATCCGGCGCGCCGTTGAACGAGTCGACCACATCGGCCGTGGCCAAGCCGCTGGTGTCGGGCTGCAAGGAGTCATAGGCCAGCGACGGCAGACGGCGCACGCGGCGATCGTCCGGGCTGTAGCGCCACGCCTTGCGAGTGGTCAGCACCTGGTCGAGCGGGTCCTGCACCACCAGTGCCGTACCGGACAGCTTGGCCGGCGCGGTGACACGGTACTTGTAGTACAGCACTGTGTTGTCCAGGTCCGCGTGAGTCATGCCTTCGCGGTTGTAAACGTAATAGATGTGCCGATCGCGCTTGATGTAGTTGGCCCGGCCACCGATCACCACTGCCTGGTTATTGATCATGTGGCTCTGGTCACCCTTGTAATGCAGGATGTGATTCCAGATCACTTCGATGCCGCTCTGCGGGATCGGGAAGGGAATGCCGGCTGCCGCGCCCTGGATACCGTTGCCGTTGGCGATGAGCTCGGCGCTGACGGCGTTGTAGCGAGTGGCATCATAGATCCGCTGCGGCACCGAGGCGCTGCGGCGGGTCGGAAATACGCGCAGGTGGTAGTCGGGATAACGCTCCAGCAGCGCCTTCATACCGCCGGAAAGCTGGCCGCTGTACTCGTTGATATTGGTGTGATCGACGCGATAGAGCACTGTATCGGCCGCATACGGGTCGGGATGGTGCATCCCGGGCTGGTAGCCGGCGGGTGCTGCAACGCCCCCGGCCCAGGGCGGGATCGTCCCCGCGGGATTGCCGCCGCGCTCCGCTCCCAGCGGAGTCAGGTCCTGCCCCAGTCGCGCGGCCTGCGTGCTGTCTACCTTCGCCTGTGCCGGTAACGCGGTACAGGCTGCCAACAGCAGAATTCCGATCTTTCCGTACATCGTCTACTCCCCCAATTGCGCACGATGCTGGGCACCGCGTGGCGAGCCCGGCTATCGGCGTTGCATTGTTATATGGTGTGGGCAGGCATGCCGTCCTGGCAGCACTCTTCCCTGGCCGCTGCTGCGGCTCTCGATCTGGGTGTGGCAAGCGACCTGGCTGCCTGGCGCCGCTGATAGGGCAGCCGGGACTAGGTCGCGGGCGTTTCTCTTTTACTGACCGCGCTCAGTCGATGCGCTGGAATTTCAGGTCCCAGACGCCATGACCGAGCCGTTCACCACGGCGCTCGAACTTGGTGATCGGTCGCTCCGCAGGCCGTGGCACGCAACGTCCATCCTCGGCCAGATTGCGGAAGCCCGGGGCGACGTTCATTACATCGAGCATGTATTCGGCATAGGGCTCCCAGTCGGTAGCCATATGCAGTACGCCGCCGATCTTCAGCTTGCTGCGCACCAGCTCGGCGAAAGCCGGCTGCACGATACGTCGCTTGTGATGACGGCTCTTGTGCCAGGGGTCCGGAAAGAACAGCAATACGCGGTCCAGGCTGGCATCGGCCACGCAATCGCGCAGTACCTCCAAGGCGTCGCAACTGTAGACCCTGACGTTGTTCAATTTCTGTGACACAAGTCCGCTCAGCAACGCGCCGACACCAGGTTTATGCACTTCCACGCCAATGAAGTCCTGATCCGGCGCCGCGGCGGCCATTTCCAGGGTGGAATGGCCCATGCCGAAGCCGATCTCGAAGGTGCGCGGCGCGCTACGGCCGAACACCTCGTCGAAATCGCGCAGACCGTTCTCGATCTCCAGGCCGAACTTCGGCCAGCCTTGCTCCAGGCCACGCTGCTGGCCTTCGGTCATGCGCCCGGCACGCATCACGAAACTCTTGATGGTACGGCGGTGCTCGGTTTGCTGCGCTTCGGCCGCGGGGTTCTGCTCTGTCATGGTCTACCTGCGAGAAATAAAAAAGCCGGCCCCTGACACAAGGTCGGGGCCGGCCACGAATCGGTTCAGCGAATCAGCCCGTCCAGCGGCGACGAGGCGCTGGCGTAGAGCTTCTTCGGCATGCGGCCGGCGAGATAGGCCAGGCGGCCGGCCTCGATGGCGTACTTCATGGCCTCGGCCATCAGCACGGGATTCTGCGCATGGGCGATGGCGCTGTTCATCAGCACCGCTTCGCAGCCCAGCTCCATGGCGATAGTGGCGTCCGAAGCGGTTCCGACACCGGCATCCACCAGCACGGGCACGGTGGCTTCCTCGAGGATGATGCGCAGGTTGTAGGGATTGCAGATGCCCAGACCAGTGCCGATCAGGCCGGCCAGCGGCATCACCGCGATGCAGCCCATCTCGGCCAGCTGGCGAGCGATGATCGGGTCGTCGCTGGTATAGACCATGACGTCGAAGCCGTCCCGGATCAGTACTTCGGCGGCCTTGAGGGTCTCGATCACATTGGGAAACAGCGTCTTCTGATCGGCCAGCACTTCCAGCTTGACCAGCTTGTGGCCGTCGAGGAGTTCACGGGCCAGGCGGCAGGTACGCACCGCGTCCTCGGCGGTGAAACAGCCGGCGGTGTTCGGCAGGATGGTGTAGCGCTCGGGGCTGATCACGTCGAGCAGATTCGGCTCGCCCGGATTCTGGCCAATATTGGTGCGGCGCACCGCGACGGTGACGATCTCGGCACCCGAGGCCTCAATGGCAGCACGCGTTTCCTCAAGGTCCTTGTACTTGCCGGTGCCGACCAGCAGGCGCGATTGATAGGTGCGACCGGCCAGAGTGAAGGGCTTGTCGTGCGGAACTGGGCGCATGGGAATTCCTCGTTCGGACGTGTTGCAGCGGACTGGGCGCCGCAGGGCGGCGCAATTCGGATGAGCGCGACCGGCTAGCCGCCACCGATGGCGTGCACCACCTCGACGTGATCGCCTTCGCTGAGTTCGGTGGTCGCGTGCGCGCTGCGCGGCACGATGTCCCGGTTGAGCTCGACGGCCAGACGGCGCCCGGTCAGGTCCAGACGCACCAGCAGGTCGGCCACCGACTCGCCGGCTGGCAGCTCATAGGGTTCGCCATTCAACTGGATCTGCATGCTGTTCGCCGCCATTGCGAAAAGGGGACGGCATTCTAGCCCGAATCACCCACGCCACCAACGCGAAGCCCGCGGCCGTTCGTCCCGCTCAGCTGCGTATGCGCCAGCCGGCCAGCGCCAGGCAGAGCCAACCCACGAGAAAGGACGTCCCCCCGAGCGGCGTGATCATGCCCAGTTTGCCGATTCCACTGAGGGTGAGCAGATAGAGACTGCCGGAGAACAACAGGATACCGACGACGAACAGGCCGCCTGCTAAAGCTAGCAGGCGGCTGGGCCGATGCAGCGAAAGAAGCGCGACGCCGAGCAGCGCCAGCGCATGAAGCATCTGGTACTGCACGCCTGTCTGAAACACCGCGAGATAGGCAGCGCTCAACTGGCTCTTGAGGGCATGGGAAGCGAAGGCGCCGAGCGCAACGCCGGTCAATCCGAACAGCGCGGCAAGGACGATATAAGCACGAATCATTGCCATTTCCGGTCGATGGCCTTAGCGGCCGCTATAATGCCCGCTCTTTTCGCCCACGACCAAGTGCCATGTTGCGAAACCTGCTGCTGCGCCTCTCCAAACTGCTGCTCTGGCTGATCGGCCTCTCGGCGCTGCTGGTACTGCTGTTTCGCTGGGTGCCACCTCCGTTCACCGCTTTGATGATCGAGCGCAAGATCGAGTCATGGCGCACAGGCGAAACTATCGACCTGACCCGCGACTGGCGGCCTTGGAAAGTGCTGCCGGACGATCTGAAGATGGCGGTGATCGCCGCCGAGGATCAGAAGTTCGCCGACCACTGGGGCTTCGATGTCGCAGCAATCCGTGCGGCGCTCAGCCACAATGAGCGCGGTGGCTCATTGCGCGGTGCCAGCACGCTGAGTCAGCAGGTGGCGAAGAATCTGTTTCTCTGGTCCGGCCGCAGCTGGCCGCGCAAAGGACTGGAGGTCTGGTTCACTGCGCTGATCGAGCTGTTATGGCCCAAGCAGCGCATCCTTGAGGTTTATCTCAATAGCGTCGAGTGGGGCGATGGCGTCTTCGGTGCGCAGGCGGCGGCCCAGCATCACTTCGGCACCGGTGCACCGTACCTGTCGACCCGCCAGGCCAGCCTCCTCGCCGCAGTGCTGCCCAACCCGCGACAGTGGAGCGCTGGCAAACCGGGCAGCCACGTGAACAATCGCGCCGCCTGGATTCGGCAACAGATGCGCCAGCTGGGTGGCAGCCACTACCTGCAGCGGATCAAACCGGACCACCCGGACTGGTGGCCGGGCTGGCTCTGAACCAGCATGCAGAACAACCGGCGCAGCAGGATGCAGCACCTCCGGTGCGAGATGACGTGCCTCCCGCTCAGCCAGTGCGATGGGGTTTGACTATGCAGTATCTGGATCGGACCCGAGAGCAACCATGAACACCTACCTCGTCCGGCTAAGTCTGGGCTATTTCTGCCTGGCCATGCTGTGGATTCTCCTCGGCGACATGCTGGTCGGCTACCTCGCTGCAGGCGATAGCCAAACCTGGCAAACGGGCAAGGGAGCGCTGTTCGTGGGGCTTACTACCGTGCTGATATTCCTGCTCGGCCGCCAGCACTTTCGCCGCTTCGACGAACAGCAGCGCGCACATCACCTGCAGGAGACCAGCCTGAAGCAGGCCGCCGCAGTCTTCGACAGCACTCAGGAAGGCGTGCTGGTCACTGATCCAAGCCAACACATCGTGCACGTCAATCCGGCGTTCAGCCGCATCACCGGATACAGCACCGAGGAAGTCCTTGGACAGACCCCTAGACTCTTCGCGTCTGGCAAGCACGACGCAGCCTTCTACAACCAGATGTGGCTGGCGCTGAAAGAGCATGGCGAGTGGAGCGGCGAGATCTGGAACCGACGCAAGAATGGCGAGGTGTACCCGCAATGGCAGAACCTGCGCTGCATCCATGACAACCAGGGCCAGCTCAGCCATTACGTGGCGGTGTTCTCCGATCTCTCGGCGCTCAAGCGCTCGCGCGAAGAGCTCGACCAGCTCGCTCATTACGACCCGTTGCTCAAGCTGCCGAATCGGCTGCTGTTCACCGAACGCGCCAAGCAGGATCTCGAGCGCGCCAGGGCCAACAGACGCAGCGGTGCATTACTTCTGATCGACCTCGATCACTTCAAGGACATCAATGAAAGCCTTGGCCACAGCCTGGGCGACGCGCTGTTGCAGGCTGTCAGCACGCGACTGGGCGAGTACCTGGAAGAAGGCATGACGCTTGGCCGACTCGGCGGTGACGAGTTCGCCCTGCTCTGTGAAGGCTATGGCGCGGAGAAGGCCACCTCGCTGGCGTTGCGCATTCTCGACCGACTGAACGAACCCTTCCATATCGCTGGCCAGGAGCTGTTCAGCAGCGCCAGCATTGGCATCGTGCTGTACCCCTATCCGACCGACGTGCAGAACGTCGAACAGCTGATGCGCAACGCCGACTCGGCGCTGTTCAAGGCCAAGAACAGCGGCCGCTCAACCTATGCGTTCTATTCCGAGGAACTGACCAGCCAGGCCCGCCAGCGCGTCGAACTGGTCACCGCATTGCGCCAGGCCCTCGAGCAAGGACAGCTGCGCCTGCACTTTCAGCCGATCTACGACCTGCGCGAGGGTACGATCACCGGTTTCGAGGCACTGGTACGCTGGCTACACCCGGAGAAAGGCCTGATAGCACCGGGCATCTTCATTCCCGTCGCCGAGGAAACCGGGCTGATCAGCGCGATCGATCACTGGGTGCTGGAGCAGGCCTGCAATCAGGCTCGAGAGTGGCTTGGCCAGGGTCGCCCACTTGGCTTCATCGCGGTGAACATCTCCAGCCGCCTGTTCGGCAACGGTGAGCTCGACCTGCAGGTCGCCACCATTCTGGCCCGCTGCGGGCTAGAGGCGCACCATCTGGAACTGGAGATAACCGAAAGCGCGGTGATGCAGGACCCGGACGCCGCCCTGGAGCTACTGCAGCGCCTGCGCGCACTCGGCGTTCAGCTGGCGATCGACGATTTCGGCACCGGTTACTCGTCGCTCCAGCGACTCAAGCGCATGAACGTGCACAAACTGAAGATCGACCAGGGCTTCGTCCGCGGCCTGCCCGACGACCGCGAGGACGCCGCTATCACCCGCTCGGTCATCGGTCTGGCACACAATCTGGGCCTCAAAGTCGTGGCGGAAGGCATCGAGACTGCAGACCAGGCGGCGTTTCTGCTGGCGCAGAATTGCGACTATGGCCAAGGCTACGGCTTTGCACGACCGCAGCCTGCCAGCGACATCGATTGGCGCGCGGCCGAACTCCGCTACGGGCAGAGTTGCCGCTCGTCCGGAGCCTGATCAGGCGCATATATCAATAGGCCATTACGGCAGGTAAGCTGACAGAACGGTCAACCTCGCCATCATGGAAGGCCGGGCAACCAGCTTTGCGGCATACTGGCTCGACTGCCGCAGACTGGCACCGATTCCAGGCCTCCGGCGTCCAATCGGTCAACCACCGCGTACCGCAGCGAAGACGATGAGCGATCCAGCGATAAACCACAATCAGCCTCACGGCCTGCGACAGCTGTTCAGCTGGCGAAACGGCGTTGCCTGGGGAATGCTGGCGTTCACCCTGCTGGTCCAACTGGTGGTCTGGCAGAGTCTGCGCACCAACGAGGATCGCGCTGCTCGGCAGCAGTTCCAGATGCTCGGCGAGAAGGTCACTGAAGCGATCCGCAAGCGGCTGCGGGACCATGAACAGATCCTGCTCGGCGGCGCCGGTCTGTTCGATGCCGTGGAGAACGTCAGCCGCGAGCAGTGGCGCACGTACGTCGAGCGCTTGCTGCTACCAGACCGTTATCCTGGCATCCAGGGCGTCGGTTTCAGCCAGGCAATTCCGCAGGCCGAACGCGATGCGCATGTCGCACACATGCGTGCGCAGGGTTACCCGGATTACGACATTCATCCGCCAGGTCAGCGGGAGCTCTACACTTCGATCGTCTATCTTGAGCCGTTCCTCAGGCGCAATCTGGCCGCCTTCGGCTACGACATGTATTCCGAGCCGACTCGCCGTCGCGCCATGCAACGTGCCGCCCAGCTCGGCGAAACGAGCATTACCGGCAAGGTGACGCTGCTGCAGGAAACCCATGGCAAGGTGCAGGCCGGTGTGCTGCTCTATGTGCCGGTGTATCGACCGAGCGCGCCGCTGACGACGCCGGAGCAGCGCATGCAGGCGCTGCGCGGCTTCGTCTATAGCCCTTATCGCGTCGAAGATCTGATGCGCGGCATTCTGCGTGCGGCCGATCTGCCGCTGGCGCTGCATATCTACGCCAGTCCCGGTGAAGAGCCGGAACACCTGCTGTACGCATCGAGCGAAGCCCCCGAGCCCGGCAGTGCCCGCTTCAGCCAGTTGCAGCAGCTGGAGCTGTACGGCCAGACCTGGACGCTGCGCATGGATAGCCGGCCCGAGTTCGACGAGCGTTTTCATTCCAACGAGGCACTGGTGTTCGGCCTGGGGCTCGGTCTGAGCCTGCTGGTTTTTTTCCTGACCTCGTCATTGGCGCTGCGCCATAGCCGTGCCCAGGCGCTGGCGAACGAGATGACCCGGCACATACGTCAGAGCAAACACGATCTGCGCTTGAGCGAGGAGCGTCTGTCGCTTGCCCTGAAAGGCAGCAACGATGGGCTGTGGGATCTCGATCTGGAAGCCGGCAGCATGTTCGCCTCGCCCCGCGCCTGGGAAATGCTCGGTTATCGTCCCAACGAGCTGACCTGCGACCTCAAACTGTGGGAGCGGCTGACGGTTGCCGAAGACCTAGCGCAGCAGAAGGCGCGCCTGGCCCAAACCATGCTGTCCAATGTCGACCACTTCACCACCGAATTACGGTTGCAACACAAGCATGGTCATGTCGTCCCGGTACTGCTGCGCGGCCATATCCAGCGTGACCCACAAGGCATGGCCCAGCGCATCAGCGGTACGCTGATGGACCTCACCGAACGCAAGCGCGTCGAGCAGATGAAGAACGACTTCGTTTCCACCGTCAGCCACGAGCTGCGCACGCCACTGACCTCCATCAGCGGTGCGCTCGGACTGATCGTCGGCGGCGCGCTCGGTGCAGCGCCTCCAGCCATGCAGCAGATGCTTGAGATCGCCTACCGCAATAGCCTGCGCCTGGGTCATCTGATCAACGACCTGCTGGACATGGAAAAGATTGCCGCCGGCAAGATGTCGTTCGAACTGCGCGAACATTCGCTTGGCGACCTGCTCGAGGAATCGCTGGCGAGCAACCAGGCCCTCTGCGAGCAGCATGGCGTGCGCTGTACGCTCGAGCATCCGACCGATGTGCTGGTCTGGGTGGACGGCCTGCGCCTGCAGCAGGTGCTTGGCAACTTCCTCTCAAACGCCGTCAAGTTCACCCCCGAGGGCGGAGAGATTCGCCTGCACAGCTCCCTGCGTGGGACCAAGGTTCGTATCAGCGTCACCGACCAGGGCCCCGGCATTCCCGAGGCGTTCCGCTCCCGCGTGTTCGAGAAGTTCGCCCAGGCCGATGCCTCCGACAGCCGGCAGAAGTCCGGTACCGGACTCGGACTTGCGATCACCAAGGAGCTGATCGAACGCATGGGCGGTACGGTCGGCTTCGACTGCGTACCCGGCCAGGGCACCACCTTCTGGTGCGAGCTGCCGATCCAGATACCGCCAGCCGAATCGGACTGCCGCGACGGCCAGCCGCGAATCCTGGTCGTCGAAGACGAGCCTGACACCGGCCGTCTGCTGCATATGATGCTGCGCGAGGGCGGCTACGGCGTGGAGCGCGTGCAAAGCCTGCATCAGGCCCGTGAAAAGCTCGCTGCCAGCCATTACGAGGCCATGACACTGGACCTGCACCTGCCCGACGGCAGCGGCATGCAGCTTATCGACGAATTGCGCGATCAACCGGCGATGCAGGATCTGCCCATCGTCGTCATCTCCGCCGCGCACCAGTTCGAGCAGGCACAGTTCCCCGCAGGGATCGTCTGGCTGCACAAGCCGATCACCAACGCCCAGCTGCTGGTCGCGGTTGAACAGGCGCGAGACAACATCCGCCAGGCCAGAAGCAAGCCTCGATAGCCGGGCGGTATCCCGAGCGAACGGCAGGCAAAAAAAATCGCGGGAGCCAATGGCATCCCGCGATTCTTTTTCAGCTGACGAGCATCAGGCCTGAATCGAGCCCTTCAACTTGTTCATCGCATTCTTCTCCAGCTGACGAATGCGCTCGGCCGATACGTTGTACTTGGCAGCCAGGTCGTGCAGGGTCGCCTTGTCTTCGTTCAGCCAGCGTTGCTGGAGAATGTCCCGGCTGCGCTCGTCGAGCCCCTCGAGCGCCGTATGCAGGCTGGAAGTGGAACTGTCGCTCCAGTCGGCATCTTCAAGCTGGCGGGCCGGATCGTAGCGATGATCTTCCAGATAGTGCGCAGGCGACTGGTAGGCGCTGTCGTCGTCGGCATCGGCGGCCGGGTCGAAGGCCATGTCATGGCCGGTGAGGCGGCTTTCCATTTCGCGCACTTCGTGCGGCTCGACGCCCAGGCTATTGGCCACGGCGGTGACTTCATCGTTGTTCAGCCAGGCCAGACGCTTCTTCTGGCTGCGCAGGTTGAAGAACAGTTTGCGCTGCGCCTTAGTCGTCGCGACCTTGACGATGCGCCAGTTACGCAGGATGAACTCGTGAATTTCGGCGCGAATCCAATGTACGGCGAAGGACACCAGCCGCACACCCATTTCCGGATTGAAACGCTTGACCGCCTTCATCAGGCCGACGTTGCCTTCCTGGATCAGGTCGGCCTGGGCCAGACCATAGCCGGAATAGCTGCGCGCGATGTGAACGACGAAACGCAGGTGCGCCAGCACCATCTGCCGAGCCGCTTCGAGATCCTGATGATAGAAGAGGCGCCCGGCCAGCTCGCGCTCCTGCTCGACGGTGAGCAGCGGGAGGCTGTTCACGGTCTGCACGTAGGCCTCGAGATTCGCTCCCGGGACTAGCGCTTGAACAGGTTGCAGAGTAGTTGTCATGCAGTACCTCCAATGACGAAGCTGCAGCAGTTTAGCATTGCCACATGAGACTGCAAGCCTGTGGAAAAGTTCCCTGACACAACTGTCAAGTGATTGTTTTCAAATGAAATTTTATCGAGGAGCAAGCTCGCTCAGATGCCTTGCGACAGCCAGCCAGGCACCGATGTAGCCGAGCAGCACCGCACCGATCACCAGCGATAACGCATCGCCGGCCGGAACGCCTCCCAGGCCGAAATCGCTGCCGTAGAGGCCCGCCAGATTCACCACGGCCTCGTTCAGCCAGCCCAGTCCATAGACCAGCAGCAGCCAGGCGATCAGGCCGGCGCCCAGACCGTAGAGGGCACCCATGTAGAGGAACGGACGGCGGACGTAACCATCGGTGCCGCCCACCAGCTTGACCACCTCGATCTCGGTGCGGCGGTTCTCGATGTGCAGGCGGATGGTGTTGCCAATCACCAGCAGCAACGTCGCCACCAGCAACAATGTCAGGCCGAAGACGAAGCGGTCGCCAAGCTTGAGAATAGCGGTCAGCCGCTCGACCCAGAGCAGATCCAGCTGAGCCAACTGCACGCCGGGCAGTTCGGCCAGCCGCTGACGCAGCGCTTCGAGCTTGTCCTTGTCCACCACTTCGGGTGTCACGATGACCACGCCGGGCAGCGGATTCTCCGGCAACTCCTTGAGCGCTTCGCCAAGCCCGGACAGCTGCTGGAACTCGTCCAGCGCCTGCTCGCGGCTGACCCAGTCCGCCGCTGCCACGTCGGGCATGGCGGCAACCTCGTCACGCAGGCGCTCGCCAGCGTCGCCATCCACCTCAAGCTGCATGAACAGCGATATCTGCGCGGCACGCTGCCACGAGCCACCCAGCCGTTCGACGTTGTCCAGCAGCAGCGCCAGGCCCATGGGCAGACTCAACGCCACGGCCATCACCAGGCAGGTGAAGAAGCTGCCGATCGGCTGCTTGATCAGACGCCCGACGCTGTCGACCAAACTGGCGCGATGACTTTCCAGCCAGGCGTGGAACAGCGTCTTGAAGTCCGGCTCGTCGCCGCGCGGCTGCTCCGGCTTCTTCACCGAACCGCCGACGCGCTCGGCCGTGCTCGGGTTGGTCTTGGGATCGCGTTCGCTGCTCATCGGCTGGCCTCCCCGTCGCCGATCAGGCGACCACGTTGCAGGGTCAGCATGCGATGACGCATCCGCGCGATCAGCGCCAGATCGTGGCTGGCGATCAGCACGGTGGTACCCAGGCGATTGATGTCTTCGAACACGCCCATGATCTCCGCAGCGAGTCGCGGGTCGAGGTTGCCGGTCGGTTCATCGGCGAGCAGCAGGGCCGGCCGGTGCACCACGGCGCGAGCGATGCCGACACGCTGCTGCTGACCGGTGGACAGGTCCGCCGGATACTGCAGCGCCTTGTCCTTGAGGCTGACGCGCTCCAGCGCGGTCATCACCCGCTGGCCAATCTCGCGCTTGTTGAGCCCGAGAATCTGCAACGGCAGGGCGACGTTGTCGAACACCGTGCGATCGAACAGCAACTGGTGATTCTGGAACACCACGCCGATCTGCCGGCGCAGGAAAGGAATCTGCGCATTGGTGATGCGCGACAGGTCCTGCCCGGCCAGCAGCAGCTTGCCGCTGGTGGGACGCTCCATTGCCAGCAACAGGCGCAGCAGCGTGCTCTTGCCGGCGCCGGAATGGCCAGTGACGAAGAGGAATTCGCCACGCCGCACCTGAAAGGAAAGCTCGTGCAACCCGATGTGGCCGTTGGGGTAGCGTTTGCCGACCTGTTCGAAACGAATCATGCGCCGTCCCGCTGGGCGAAAAGCGCCTTGACGAACGCATCGGCCTCGAACGTGCGCAGGTCGTCGATCCCTTCGCCGACGCCGATGTAGCGGATCGGCGTGCCGAACTGCTTGGCCAGGGCGAAGATCACACCGCCCTTGGCGGTGCCGTCGAGTTTGGTCAGCACCAGACCGGTCAGCTCGACCGCCTGATTGAACTGTTTGGTCTGGTTGATGGCGTTCTGGCCGGTGCCGGCGTCGAGCACGAGCAGGACCTCGTGGGGAGCCGACTCGTCGAGCTTGCCCATCACCCGGCGGACCTTCTTCAGCTCCTCCATCAGGTTGTCCTTGGTGTGCAGCCGACCAGCGGTGTCAGCGATCAGCACATCGATGCCCCGCGCCTTGGCCGCCTGCACCGCATCGAAGATCACCGAGGCGGAGTCGGCACCGGTGTGCTGTGCGATCACCGGAATGCTGTTGCGCTCGCCCCACACCTGCAATTGCTCCACCGCCGCGGCGCGGAAGGTGTCGCCAGCGGCGAGCATGACCTTCTTGCCTTCGAGCTGCAGCTTCTTCGCCAGCTTGCCGATGGTGGTGGTCTTGCCGACACCATTCACCCCGACCACGAGGATCACATACGGGCGCTTGCCACTGTCGACCACGAGCGGCTGCTCGACCGGCTTGAGCAACCCAGAGAGTTCTTCCTGCAGCGCGGTATAGAGCGCGCCACTGTCGGCCAGCTCCTTGCGCGACACGCGGCGCGTGAGGTTCTGCATGATCGCCGTCGTCGCCTCGACACCGACGTCGGCGGTAAGCAGGCGGGTTTCCAGTTCGTCGAGCAGGTCATCGTCGATGGCCTTCTTGCCGAGGAACAGGCTGGCCATGCCTTCACCGATGCTCGAGCTGGTCTTGGACAGGCCTTGCTTGAGGCGGGCGAAGAAGCCGAGCTTCGCCGGTGCTTCGGCGGGCGCTGCCGCGGCGACCGGCACCGGCGCTATTTCTGGCTCTGGCTCTGGCTCTGGCTCTGGCTCTGGCTCTGGCTCTGGGAGTATTTCGGCTTCGACGGGCGGTTCGGGCAATAGCCCGGAGGTGGTGATTGCCGGTTGCTCGCTCTCTGCCTCAGGCTGCTCGGCGTGCGGCAGGCTGTCTTCCTGCGGTTCGGCGGCAGGCGGCTCGGCGGCAGGCGGCTCGGCCACCGGCTGCTGCGGTTTCTTGCGCAGCCAGCCGAACAGGCCTTTCTTTTCGCCGGGCTCGGCCGGTGTCTTCTTGTCGTCGTTGGAACCAAACATGGAGAAGGTATTCTCAAGGATGCGATACGCCGGCAGCCACGCTGCCGGCCAAACGGGCTCTATCCTAGCACCTCGCAAAGCGGGTGCGCTAAGCACGGGTTCCGGCATCAGGGCCGGTTCGGCTGCGGATATCCCGGCTTTGCCTGATTCGCACGCGCCAGTACCATGGCTGCCGTGTTGCCGCCCTGCCAGTCTGCCGTGGCGGACACCAACTGGACGAGTCCCGACTATGCCTCTGATGTTACGCCGCGCCGCCGCCCTGCTGCTCGGAGCGCTTTATCTGCCCCTGCTGGCAGCAGCAGACAACCAGCCCACCCACGAGTTCTTCCTCGACAACGGCCTGAAAGTGATCGTGCGTGAGGATCATCGTGCGCCGGTGGTGGTATCCCAGCTCTGGTACAAGGTTGGCTCCAGCTACGAGACGGCTGGCCAGACCGGCCTCTCCCACGCCCTTGAGCACATGATGTTCAAGGGCAGCCGCAAGCTCGATGCCGGCGAAGCCTCGCGCATCCTGCGTGAGCTGGGCGCCGAGGAAAACGCCTTCACCAGCGACGACTACACCGCCTATTACCAGGTCCTGGCACGTGACCGCCTGGCCGTTGCGTTCGAGCTCGAAGCCGATCGCCTGGCCAGCCTCAAGCTGCCGCCAGACGAGTTCGCCCGCGAGATCGAAGTGATCAAGGAAGAGCGCCGCCTGCGCACCGATGACAAGCCGAGCTCGCTGGCCTACGAGCACTTCAAGACCATCGCCTACCCCGCCAGCGGCTATCGCAACCCGACCATCGGCTGGATGGCCGACCTCAACCGCATGCAGGCCGACGAGCTGCGCGCCTGGTACGAGCAGTGGTACGCGCCGAACAACGCTACCCTGGTGGTGGTCGGCGACGTGACCGCCGATGAGGTCCGCGGACTGGCCGAGCGCTTCTTCGGCGACATCGAGAAACGCGAAGTGCCAGCAGCCAAGCGGCCACTGGAACTGGCCGAGCCGGGCGAGCGGCGCCTCAAGCTGCACGTGAAGACCCAGCTGCCGACGCTGCTCATGGCCTTCAACGCACCGAGCCTGGCGACCGAGGAGAACGCCCGCCAAGTGCACGCGCTGCGGTTGATTTCCGCCCTGCTCGACGGCGGCTACAGCGCGCGCCTGCCGGAGCGGCTGGAGCGCGGTGAAGAACTGGTGACCAGCGCTTCGGCCTGGTACGACGCCTATGCCCGCGGCGACAGCCTGTTCGTCCTCAGCGCCGCGCCGAACATGCAGAAGGGCCGCACGCTGGAAGAAGTCGAAGCCGGCCTGTGGCAGGAACTCGATGCGCTCAAGCAGACACCGCCCTCGGCGGACGAACTCGAGCGCGTGCGTGCGCAGGTCATCGCCGGCCTGGTCTACGAGCGCGATTCCATCACCCAGCAGGCCACCACCATCGGCAAGCTGGAAACCGTCGGCCTGTCCTGGCGCCTGATGGACGAGGAGCTGAGCGCACTGGAAGCGGTCACGCCCGAGGACATCCAGCAGGCCGCCAGCACCTATTTCACCCGCTCCCGCCTGAGCGTCGCCCATGTTCTGCCCGAGGAAGCCCGTGATGAGTGATTGCAAAGCGCTGCGCAACGGCCTGTTCGGCCTGCTGCTGGCAGCCGGTTTCGGCCTGGCGGGCTGCGATGAAGGCTCCACCGCCCTGCCACAACCCGGCGAGCCGGCGAAGCAGGATGTCGCCCGCGAGGCGACCCAGCCTGCCGTGCCGACCGCAACGCCGGAAAAATCACGTCTGGAGTCGCTCGCCGAGCTAGGCGATCAACCCCTGGCCCGGCGCAAGCTGGACATCCAGAGCTGGCAGACCGCCGAAGGCGCCAAGGTACTGTTCGTCGAAGCCCGCGAGCTGCCGATGTTCGACCTGCGCCTGACCTTCTCCGCCGGCAGCAGCCAGGACGGCGACGTACCCGGCCTGGCACTGCTGACCAACGCCATGCTCAACGAGGGTGTCGAGGGCAAGAACGTCGGCGCCATCGCCCGCGGCTTCGAAGGCCTAGGTGCGGACTTCGGCAACGGTTCCTACCGCGACATGGCAGTGGTCAGTCTGCGCAGCCTCAGTGCGCCGGACAAGCGCGAGCCGGCCCTGGCGCTGTTCAATCAGGTCCTCGGCCAACCGAGCTTCCCCGAGGACTCGCTGCAACGGATCAAGAATCAGCTGCTGGCCGGCTTCGAATTCCAGAAGCAGAACCCCGGCAAGCTCGCCAGCCTCGAGCTGTTCGAGCAGCTCTATGGCGATCACCCCTACGCCCACCCCAGCGAAGGTACCCCCGAGTCGGTGCCGGCGATCAGCGTCGCGCAGCTGCGCGACTTCCACGCCCGCGCCTATGCGGCAGGCAACGCGGTGATCGCGCTGGTCGGCGACCTCTCCCGCGAGGAAGCCGAAGCGCTCGCCGCCGGTGTCTCGGCCGCCCTGCCGGAAGGCCCGGCGCTGCCAACGACGCCGACACCCGAGGCTCCGGTTGCCGGCAAGCACCATATCGACTTCCCATCCAACCAGAGCCACCTGATGCTGGCCCAGCTCGGTATCCCTCGCGGCCATCCGGACTATGCGGCGCTGTATCTGGGCAACCAGATACTCGGCGGCGGCGGCTTCGGCACGCGACTGATGGAAGAGGTGCGCGAAAAGCGCGGCCTGACCTACGGCATCTACTCCGGCTTCAGCCCGATGCGAGCCGAAGGGCCGTTCATGATCAGCATGCAGACCCGCGCCGAACTCACCGATGGCGCGCTGGAACTGGTGCAGCAGCTGGTCCGCGACTATCTCGCCGAAGGGCCGACCGAGGCCGAGCTGGAACGCAGCAAGCGCGAGATCGCCGGCAGTTTCCCGCTGTCTACCGCAAGCAATGCCGACATCGTCGGTCAGCTGGGCAGCATCGGCTTCTACGACCTGCCGCTGACCTACCTGGAGGATTTCATGGGCGAGGTGCAGGCGCTGACAGTCGAACAGGTCAAGACAGCGATGAACAAGCATCTGCAGCAAGACGCCTTCGTCATCGTCACTGCCGGCCCCAGCGTCGAGCAGCAACCGCTGCCGCCGCCCACCGATAAACCAGTCGAACAGCCCAGCGGCGTTCCGGAGCACTGATGGCCAATCCACCCATTCGCCCCAACGCCCACGGCGGCCAGGGCCAGTTGCGCATCATCGGCGGCGAGTGGCGCTCGCGCCGCTTCAGCTTCCCCGATGCCGAAGGCCTGCGGCCGACGCCGGACCGGGTGCGCGAAACCCTGTTCAACTGGCTGGCACCCTACCTATCCGGCGCGCGGGTGCTCGATCCGTTCACCGGCAGCGGCGCGATCTATCTGGAAGCCCTGTCGCGCGGCGCCAGCATGGCCCTGGCGCTGGACGTGAACGCCAACGCCATCGCCAGCCTGCGCAAGCATCTGGACACGCTGAACTGCGGCCACGGCCAGCTACTGCAGAGCGATGCCCTGCGCTATCTGGAAACCCAGACGCCGACCGCCTTCGACCTGGTATTCCTCGACCCGCCGTTCAACAAGAATCTGTTGCAACCGGCCTGCGAGCTGCTGGAGACAAAGGGTTGGCTGGCCGCGCACGCCTGGGTCTACACCGAAAGCGAGGCACTGCCGTCCAGCCTCGGCCTGCCGGGGAACTGGCGACTGCATCGGGAGAAGCAGGCTGGCAAGGTGCACTACGCGCTGTGGGAGCGCAGCGCACCCGCCGCTTGAAGTCGGCGACTTCAGTAGAAGTCGACGGTCTGACCGTTGCGATCGAAGGCCAGAAAGCGGCCGACGTTGCCGGTCTCGATGGCGCTGACCATCATCTTCAGTGGCTGCTCGGCCTCGTCGGCGTTCGGCGTGATACCGGCCTGGCCGGGCAGCGCCGCGGCGAACAGCAGGTCCCAGGCCACGCCGGTGCGCTCGGATTCTTCACGCAGCGCGGCGAAGTCGCTCAGTTCCTCGGGCAGCTTGTCGACGCAGAGCACCGGTTTCAGCGAGCCGCCGGCATTTTCCTCGAAGCGCTGGCGCTCGGCCTCGGTGGCATCGTCCGGCAGTTCGGCACTGACGAAAACGAACAGCAGGCGCTGGGGTTCGCGCTCCTCGCGCGCAGCGGCCAGCAGTTGATCGAAGGGGGTTGGCATCATGGGCAGGGTTCCGGATAAGACTATCGCGTCACTCTCCACCCCTTGGGCGGCGCTGACCATATCCCCAAAGACATAAGTCGCCAGGCGGCCAGCATCATTCAACGCCTGCATCGTGCTTTTCTTCCCGCCGCCGAGGCTCTAACGTCGGAGCAAACGAGGAACCCGAGCAACCGTGTCCGAATCCTTCCAACCCGCCTGGTGGCTTCCCGGGCCGCATCTGCAGACCCTGTGGAACGCATTCTTTCGCAAGGCGCCGCGCCTCGAACGCCGGCGTGAGCGACTGTGGCTGGCCGATGGCGATTTCATCGACCTGGACTGGCACGGCCCGCATGAAGCAACAGCGCCGCTGGTTCTGGTGCTACACGGGCTCACCGGCTCGTCGAATTCGCTTTACGTGCTCGGTCTGCAGCAACAACTGAGCGCGCAGGGCTGGGCGAGCGTCGCGATCAACTGGCGCGGCTGCTCGGGCGAACCGAACCTGCTGCCGCGCGCCTATCATTCCGGCGCCAGCGATGATCTCGCCGAAGTGATCGGGCATCTACAGGCCTGCCGGCCCATGGCGCCGCTGCATGCGGTCGGCTACTCGCTGGGTGGCAACGTACTGCTCAAGTACATGGGCGAAATGGCAGCCAGTTGTCCGCTGCGCAAGGCCGTGGCGGTGTCCGTGCCGTTCCGCCTGGACCAATGTGCCGATCGCATCGGCCTCGGCTTCTCACGCGTCTACCAGGCGCATTTCATGAAGGCGATGGTCGCCTACGTGAGGGACAAACAGCAGCGCTTCCAGCGCGAGGGGCTGCTGAATCACCTCGGTGCCTTGCAGAGCCTCGGCCCGCTGCACGGCATGCGCACCTTCTGGGATTTCGACGGTCGCTTCACCGCGCCGCTGCACGGCTACAGCGACGCCCAGGACTATTACCGCCGTGCCTCCAGCCGCTACTACCTGCCGACGATCACGACGCCAACCCTGCTGATCCAGGCCGAGGATGATCCCTTCGTGTTCCGCCACAGCGTGCCGGAACCGGCCGAGCTATCCGTCACCACCGCCCTCGAGCTGCACGCCAACGGTGGCCACGTTGGCTTTGTCGAAGGCACGCCGCGTAGGCCTCGCTACTACCTGGAGCGGCGCATTCCGCAGTGGCTGGCACAAACGCCGTGAGCCCTCGCCTGCTCTAGACGCCTCGCGAGTCCGGCAGGGGATCCAGTTCGACGAAGTACTGCTGCTGCAGCGCCGCCACAGCTTCGCGGGCACCCGGAGCAACGAAGCCACTTTCCAGTGCCAGCACCTGATAGATGCCCCGACGCAGCTGTAGTTGATCCAGGCTTCCGGCTCCCGCGCCAACCGTGCCGAGGAAACGCACCCAGGAGGTAAGGACGATCCAGGCATTCAGCGCCAAGGCCTCGGCCTGGAGCGGATCCATCAGCAGAATGCCGGCATCGACGAACCCCTGATAGATCGCCCGGGCATGCCGCAGGCAACGGCCGGCGAACGCCTGGTAGCGCTGGGCGAGCTGCGGATTGGCATCCAGCAGGCCTTCCAGATCACGATGCAGAAATCGGTAATCCCACATCGCGCCCAGCAGCGCTTCGAGGTAAAGCGCCTTGTCCTGGACCTGCATTTCCCGCTCCGGCGGCAGGCGCAGAAACTGGTCGACACGCGATTCGTACTGCCCGAACAGCTCTGCGACGATCGCCTGCTTGTTGGGGAAGTGGTAGTACAGATTGCCCGGCGAGATGCCGAGATGGGCGGCGATGTGGTTGGTCGTGACGTTCCGCTCGCCCTGGGCGTTGAACAGCCCCAGGCTGGCTTCGATGATGCGGTCACGGGTCTTGGTGCGGGATGCCATGAGGCGGCGAGTTCTCGGCGGCGAAGCGAAGGAAGCAACGGTACACGCCAGCAGGCGGGTAAGCACGTCTCGTTGACAGTTTAGAGTAATTACTCTAGAAATCCTCCAGCACATCGCATCAGGAGCCCGCATGTCAGCCGAAATCCCGCAAGCGCTGGTCGCCATGGAGGCCCTGTTCGCCCGCCAGCGTTTGGCCTTCACCGCCGCACCGATGCCCTCGGAAGAGGATCGTCTGCGTTGGCTCGACGCCCTGCGCGATGTGCTGGCCGGCCATCAACCGGCGCTGATCGAGGCAATCGCTGCGGATTTCGGTCATCGTTCGGCCGACGAAACCCTGCTGGCGGAAATCATGCCCAGCCTGCACGGCATCCGTTACGCCAGCCGTCACCTGCGGCGCTGGATGAAACCCTCACGCCGGCATGTCGGCCTCGCCTTCCAGCCAGCCAGCGCACGGGTGGTCTACCAGCCGCTGGGCGTGGTCGGCATCATCGTGCCGTGGAACTACCCGCTCTATCTGGCCATCGGGCCGCTGATCGGCGCGCTCGCCGCCGGCAATCGCGTGATGCTGAAAATGAGCGAATCGACGCCTGCCACCGGGCAGCTGCTCAAGGAGCTGCTGGCGCAGATCTTCCCTGAAGATCAGGTAGCGGTGGTGCTCGGCGATGTAGAGGTCGGGCAGGCCTTCGCCCGGCTGCCGTTCGATCATCTGCTGTTCACCGGTTCGACGCACATCGGCCGCGAGGTGATGCGCGCGGCAGCGGAAAACCTGACACCAGTGACGCTGGAGCTCGGTGGCAAGTCGCCAGCGATCGTCTCGGCCAGCGTCCCGTTGGCCGATGCCGCCGAGCGCATCGCCTTCGGCAAGTGCATGAACGCCGGACAGACCTGCGTCGCGCCGGACTATGTGCTGGTGCCGCGCGAGCGTGTCGAGGGCTTCGTCGGTGCCTACCGTGAGGCGGTACAGCGTCTGTATCCGAGCCTCGCGGACAATCCCGACTACACCGCGATCATCAATGTGCGTCAGCTGACGCGACTGCAGGACTACCTCGACGACGCGCGGACCAAGGGCGCACATGTCGTGCCGCTGTTTGCCGAAGCGCAGCAGCGGCGTATGCCGCACTGCCTGCTGCTGAACACGACCGACGACATGCGCGTGATGCAGGAGGAAATCTTCGGCCCGCTGTTGCCGATCGTGCCCTACGCCGATCTGGACGAAGCGCTGGCCTACATCAACGCGCGCCCACGACCGTTGGCGCTGTACTACTTCGGCTACGACCGCGGCGAGCAGCAGCGCGTGCTGCAAACCACCCACTCCGGTGGCGTGTGCCTGAACGACAGCCTGTTGCACGTCGCCCAGGACGACCTCCCCTTCGGCGGCATCGGTCCCTCCGGCATGGGGCACTATCACGGCCACGAGGGCTTCCTCACCTTCAGCAAGGCCAAGGGTGTATTCATCAAGCAGCGCTTCAATGCCGCCCGGCTGATCTACCCGCCCTACGGTAAGTGGTGGCAGAAGCTGATCTATACGCTGTTTATCCGCTGATACGTGGCTGAGTCGATGCACGAGCCTTCCCTCAATCGCCGCGGCCTGCTCAAGGTCGGACTGCTCGGCGGCGCCCTCCTGGCCGGTGGCGGGCTGCTCAGCCGGAGCCTCAGCGTCGCGGCAGACGGTCCGGCGAGCGGCTTCTTCGTGCTGCGTGACAGCGATCTGCCGATGCTGCGCCGAGTAACGCCGTTGCTGCTGGAAGGCTCGGCGGCACCCAGCGACATGCCGCAGGCCGTGCAGACCACCCTCGTCAGCCTGGACCGAGGCCTGCACCACCTGTCGCCCGCATTGTTGAGCCAAGTACGCCAGCTGTTCGACGTACTCAGCCTGCCACTGACCCGCGGGCCGTTGACCGGCATCTGGAGCGGCTGGGCTGCAGCCTCCGATGATCAATTACGAGCGTTCCTGCAGCGCTGGCAGAACAGTTCGCTCGCCCTGCTGCGCCAGGGCCACGCCTCGTTGCTGCAGATGATCCTCATGGCCTGGTACGCCAGCCCCGCCGCCTGGGCGCACTGCGGCTATCCCGGACCGCCGACGGTCTGACTGAAAGGAGGCATCCGTGCCGGTTCCCGATCTGTTTGCTGCGGGCCTCGCCCGCGGCTGGACCACATACGACGGCTCGCGACTGGAACGCGATCTGACCCTGGAAGCCGACATTGCCATCGTCGGCAGCGGCGCAGGTGGCGCCACCAGTGCGGAAGTGCTGAGCGCCGCGGGCTACAAGGTGCTGCTGATCGAAGAAGGCCCGCTGCGCACCAGCAGCGACTTCGACATGCAGGAAGCCCGCGCCTACCGCTCGCTCTATCAGGAAGCCATCGGCCGCACCAGCAAGGACGGCGCCATCACCATCCTGCAGGGCCGCGCGGTCGGCGGCACCACGCTGGTGAACTGGACCTCGAGCTTTCGCACACCGCCGCAAACATTGCAGCACTGGGCCCGCGAGCACGACGTCAGCGGGCTGTCGGTCGAGGCGCTGCAACCCTGGTTCGAACGCATCGAACAGCGCCTCGGCATCGCGCCCTGGGCCGTGCCGCCGAATGCCAACAACGCGGTGTTGCAGCGCGGCTGCGAAAGCCTCGGCCAGCACTGGGCGGTGATCCCGCGCAACGTGCGTGGCTGCTGGAACCTAGGCTATTGCGGCATGGGCTGCCCGACCAACGCCAAGCAGTCGATGCTGGTCACCAGCATTCCGGCGCTGCTGGATAAGGGCGGCGCACTGCTCTACCTCGCGCGCGCCGAACGCCTGTTGATGCAGGGCGAGCGGGTCGTTGGCCTGGACTGTCTGGGCATGGACGACCGCTGCGTTGAACCGAACGGGCGGCGCATCCGCGTCGTCGCCAGGCACTACATACTCGCCGGCGGCGGCATCAACACGCCGGCGCTGCTGCTGCGCTCGCAGGCGCCCGACCCGCATCAGCGCGTCGGCAAGCGCACCTTCCTGCATCTGACCAACTTCTCCGCGGCGCAATTCGACGAGCGCATCGACGCCTTCAGCGGCGCGCCACAATCGATCTATTCCGACCACTTCCAGTGGCGCGACGGAATTGCCGGGCCGGCGGGCTACAAGCTCGAAGTACCGCCCGTCCATCCCGCGCTCGCGGCCACCCTGCTCGGCGACTTCGGCCCGGAGAATGCGCAGCGCATGGCCGAGCTGCCGCATACCCACGCGATGATCGCCCTGCAGCGCGACGGCTTTCATCAGGACAGCGCCGAGGGCACGGTCGAGCTGCGCAGCGACGGCAGCCCGGTGCTCGACTACCGCATGACCGACTATGCCTGGAACGGTATCCGCCGCGCCTTTCTGAGCATGGCCGAGATCCAGTTCGCCGCCGGTGCGCGCGACGTGCTGCCCCTGCATGCCGACGCCCATTACGTGCGCACGCCCCGCGCCGCCCGGGAGCTGATCGAGGGTCTGGACCTCGCGCTGTACCGCACCCGTCTTGGCAGCGCCCACGTGATGGGCGGTTGCGCCATGGGTGATGACCCACGCCGGGCCGTCACCGACAGCCTCGGTCGGCACCATCAGCTGGCCAACCTGTCGATACACGACGGCTCACTGTTCCCCACCAGCATCGGCGCCAATCCCCAGCTGTCGATCTATGCGCTGTGCGCCAAACTCGCCACGGAACTGGGTGATCGCCTGCAGAAGTCCTGAGATTGACTGTCATTCACGACAGATCGCAGCATGGCATTCAGGCTTTACGCTGTCGACACCGAGCCGCTACCATCCACACCCCCACGCATGCGTCAGGACGCCGCGATGAATCGAGTGTTGTATCCGGGAACCTTCGATCCCATCACCATGGGCCACGCCGATCTGGTGGAACGCGCTTCGCGCCTGTTCGACGAGGTCATCATCGCCGTGGCGGCCAACCCCAAGAAGAACCCGCTGTTCCCGCTCGAGCAACGTGTGGCGCTGGCTCAAGAAGTCACCAAGCACCTGCCGAACGTGAAGGTCATGGGTTTCTCCACGCTGCTGGCGCACTTCGTCAAGGAGCAGCAGGCCAATATCCTGCTGCGCGGGCTGCGCGCGGTTTCGGACTTCGAGTACGAGTTCCAGCTGGCCAACATGAACCGCCAGCTGGCGCCCGATGTGGAAAGCCTGTTCCTCACGCCGTCGGAAAAGTACTCCTATATTTCCTCGACGCTGGTTCGGGAGATTGCCTCGCTCAAGGGTGACGTATCCAAATTCGTCCACCCGGCGGTGATGAGCGCGTTGCACGAGCGCTTCGGCCAGAACTGACGATGCCCGCCGGGCCGCGTCGAGTGCACGCTGGCCGGCGATGCGGCACAATTGCCCGGTCGTAATATTGCTGTGCCGTGGTTCGAGCCACGGCAGGAGTTCGCTGGATGTCCCTGAAAATCACCGATGACTGCATCAACTGCGATGTGTGCGAGCCAGAGTGCCCGAACAGCGCCATTTCCCAGGGCGAGGAAATCTACGTCATCGACCCCAACCTCTGCACCGAATGCGTCGGCCACTACGACGAGCCACAGTGCCAGCAGGTCTGCCCGGTGGACTGCATCCCGCTCGACGAGAACAACGTCGAGAGCAAGGACGAACTGATGCAGAAGTACCTGATCATCACCGGCAAGGCGTGATGCTCTCGCGGCGACCGACCCGAAGGACCCGCCTGCTCAGGGGCCTCCAGGGTTGTCTCGCCGCCCTCCTGCTGCTGGCCTGCGCGGCCCAGGGCAACCCTCTTGCAAACGGCGCCGTCGCCACGGCCCATCCGCTGGCCAGTGAAGTTGGCCGGCGCATTCTCGAAGCCGGCGGCAACGCCTTCGATGCCACCGTTGCAGTCAGCGCCGCCCTGGCCGTGGTCGAGCCATACGGCTCCGGACTTGGCGGCGGCGGCTTCTTTCTGCTGCGCGAAGCCGGCGAATCCCCCCACCACAGTTTCCTCGACGCCCGCGAGCGCGCACCCGCCGCTGCCACGCCGGACCTGTACCTGCACGAGGGCAAGATCCGGCGCGAACTTTCGCTGAATGGCCCGCTGGCCGCGGCGATACCTGGCACGCCGGCCGCACTGGTCGAGCTCGCGGAGAAGCGCGGTCGCCTGCCACTGCAAGCCACTTTGGCACCGGCTATCGCCCTGGCCCGCGACGGATTTGCGGTGGATTCCGTCTATCGCCAGCGCGCCGGCTGGCGCCTCGCGGCGTTGCGTGACGATCCGGAGAGCGCGCGGCTGTTTCTCCACGACGGCGACCTGCCCGCCGAAGGCCATCTGCTGCGTCAGCCGGAGCTGGCGCAAACCCTGGAGCGCCTGGCCAGTCACGGTCACGACGGCTTCTACCGCGGCGAGTTCGCGAAGAAATTGGTGCATGGCGTTCGCGCCGCCGGCGGCATCTGGTCGCTGGAGGATCTGGCCGACTACCACACCGTCGAGCGCGAGCCACTACGCTTCACCCTCGCCGATGGCCGTGAGCTGATCGGCGCGCCGCCACCCTCGGCCGGCGGCATGATCCTCGCGCAGAGCCTGGGTATTCTCGAACGCCTGTCCTGGCGCGACGCCGAACCGCTGCAACGCAGTCACCTGGTGGTCGAGGCGCTGCGCCGGGCCTATCGCGACCGCGGGCAACTGGGCGATCCGGATTTCGTCGCGTCACCACTGCGACGTCTGCTGTCAGACCAGTATCTGGACCAGCTCGCCAGCTCCATCGACCCTGATCGGGCCACGCCGAGCAGCGCATTGCCGCCCGCGCCACGCTGGCGCGAGGGCGAGCACACCACTCACTTCGCGGTGATCGATGCCGAAGGCAATGCGGTGGCGGCGACGCTATCGCTGAACATGATGTTCGGTGCCGCCTTCAGCGTGCCCGGCACCGGTGTGCTGCTCAATGACGAGATGGACGACTTCGCCGCCGACATCGACGGCAGCAATGCCTATGGCCTGAAGGGCAGCAGCGCCAACGCCATCTCCGGCGGCAAGCGTCCGCTGTCGAGCATGAGCCCGACTTTCATCGAAAGCGCCGAGGAGTTCGCAGCCTTCGGCACGCCCGGCGGCAGCCGCATCCCGAGCATGGTGCTGCTTTCGGCACTGTCTTACCTGGATGGCGAACCGGTGCAGGCCTGGCCGGCAGTGCCGCGCTATCACCACCAGTACCTGCCCGACGTACTGCAGTACGAAGCCGACGCGTTCACCCCGGCACAGCTGGACACCCTGCGCGCGCGCGGCCACCAGCCCAGGCTGATCGAACGCGACTACGGCAACCAGCAGGTGCTCTATTGGCACAAGCCGAGCGGCACGGTCGAGGCGGCCAGCGACCCGCGCGGCATCGGCCAGGCACTGATGGTGCCAGCACGCCGCGAGCCGGTTACAGCTGCAGAATGACCGGGCCTTCGTCCTCAGCGAGCTGACGCAGCTGCCGCGTCAGCTCATGGCCCTCGCCGAGCAACAAGGCGTTGCGCAGACTCTGGATGATGCGGCTGGCGTAGCCCAGGTCGTTCATCAGCGAACTGCTCTGCAAACCGTCCAACTTCTGGTTGCGGATCGATTCGAACAGGCGCCGGCGAAACTCCGCATCGAACTTCGCAGCGCGCTCGTCCAGCCAGTTCAAGCGCTCGCGCCATAGCTCATCGGGCAGCTCCGAGTGGTTGAGCGCGCGGATCTCGCGCAACGACTCCAGCAAATGCCGACGCAGCTCGACATACGCCTGGCGCGCCGCGGATTCGTCGGTGCGCAGGTAGTGTCCGAGGTTCTTCTGCAGGTGCTTGGCATCCTTGACCGCGTCCACCAGCTGCAGCGCCGCAACCTGGCAGCTCAGCCAGAACGCCTGGTGGCTCTCGTCCAGCGGCAGCTCCAGACGCCCCATGAAGGTCAGCAGATCGGAATACACGCCCTTTATGTGCCGCTGATACAGCCGCTCGGCATCCAGGGCCTGGGCGTCGGGCTTCGCGTTGATCAGCGCCTCGTCAATCCGTCCCTGCTGACGCAGCTGGTCCACCGGCAGATAGGTGGCATAGCAAATCACCTCGAGACTCAGGCGCGCCAGATGCTGCAGCTCCTGCGCCACGGCGCTGGCGGCAGCATCCGCGGAGTCCAGCGCACGGTCATTCAGGTAGCGCGCGCGGGTCGGCTCCTCCGGTCGAGCAGGCGCAAGCTCGGTGATCAGCACCGTCGGTTCGACTCGCTCAGGCAACACGCGCAACAGCAGGTTTGCCAGCTGCGCCTGCCACGGCCAGAACAGCAGCACACCCATGGCGTTGAACAGCGTATGAAACAGCGCCAGCTGAATCAGACGGTTTTCAGCCAGGCCCAGCGGCGCGACCAGCCACTGGACCAGCCAAGTCAACGGCGGCAGCAGCGCGATGGCCAGCACGGCGGTAGTCACGTTGAACAGTACATGGGCCAGCGCCAGGCGCTGACCACTGCGGTTGCCGCCGAGCGAGCCGACGAACGCAGTGGTGACGCTTGTGCCGACATTGGCGCCGATCGCCGTCGCCAGCGCCTGGCCGAGATCCAGCTGGCCGGTAGCCAAAGCGGTCAGCGTCAGCATCAATGTGGCATGGCTGGACTGCAGCACCACCGTGGCAAACAGGCCGATCGCGACGAACATCAGCTGCCCAGCCAGACCGCCAGCGTGGTACTGCGACAGGTCCATGCCACCGAAGCTGGAGAAACCGGTCTTGATCTGATCGATGCCGAGAAAGATGAAGGCGATGCCGAGCACGATACGCCCGGCCGCCTTGCCCTTGTCGCCGGTGAAGCTGGCCAGCACCCCGAAAACCAGCAGCGGCAAGGCCAGCGGACTCAGGCTGACGTTCTGCCCGGCCAGTGCCAGCAGCCAGATACCCGTGGTGGAGCCGAGATTGGCGCCGAACAGAATGGCGATACCGCCGGCAAGCTTGATCAGCCCGGTGCTGATGAAGGCGATGGTGAGCAACGAGACCAGCGTGCTGGACTGCAGCAGCATGGTGCCGCTCATGCCGAACATCAGGCCCTTGAGCGGCGTCGCCGTACTGCGCGTCAGCAGCTGTTCGAGCTTGCTACCGGCCAGTTGGCGCAGCCCCTCTTCGAGGCATTGCATGCCGAACAGGAACAGGGCGAGTCCCGCGCACAGCTCGAGCCATCCGTCACTGGCCCAGAACGACCAGGACAACATCAGCAGGCCCACGATGGGCAGAAATGTCTTGAAGAAGCTGCTGTTCAAGGAGGGGGCTTCGCGGCGCGGGATGGGAGGCGAAGCATACTGCAGCAACACCGCGACCGGAAGGCTCAGGCCCTGCCAGTCGCGATGCGGATGACGTCGATCAACGCTGGGCGTTGTAACCGCTGGTGGTGCAGCCCAGGCAGCGTACGAACGCCGCTTTGCCCGGCTCGACGACCAGAGCCTTGCCAGCCTCGCCGACGTTGCCGCCCAAGGCGGTGAACGGCAGGCTGACAACGAAAACACCGGCGCCGATGGCAGTCGCGGCGATCAGCAGCGGGCGGGCGATGATCAGGTCACCGACCATGGAGTAGGCCTTGGGCGCTTCTACGGAGTACATCGGATCACCACTGGCGTTCTGCGGGACCGACTCCGCATGTGCCGGCAGCGCCAGCAGGCCAGTGGTCAGTGCCAAGACAGCAGCGGTAGAGCGGAACAGATTCATGGTGTGGTCCTTCAGATGTGCGAAACGCGGCAATTTTTAGTTGTGGCGGCCACTATAGCAGTGGCCGGGGCACGCTGAGCGTGAACGCCGTCAACGCATGCACAGTTCCGCCAGCCGCTCAACGCTGGCAGCGAGCGCGATACACGCTGGCGCGCTGACCGAGGCGAATCTCACGCAGCGTGCCGCCGCAGTTCTTGCAGAATTCGCCGGCCCGCCCGTAGACGAACAGCTCCTGCTGAAAATAGCCGGGCTTGCCATCGCCGCCGACGAAATCGCGCAACGTCGTGCCGCCACGCTCGATGGCCATCGCCAGTATCCGCCGGATTTCCTCGCCCAGTTTCAGGTAACGCGCTCGCGAGATGCTCCCGGCCGGCCGCCGCGGATCGATCCCGGCGGCGAACAGTGCCTCGCTCGCATAGATGTTGCCGACGCCCACCACTACCGCGTTGTCCATGATGAACGGCTTGACCGCCATGCTGCGGCCACGCGACAGCCTATACAAACGGTCACCGTCGAAATCCTCGCCGAGCGGCTCGGGCCCGAGACTGGCGAGCAACACATGGGCGAGCGGCTCGTGGCTCCAGAGCATCGCGCCGAAGCGCCGCGGATCGGTGTAGCGCAGCGCCTGGCCGGACTCCAGCAGGATATCGACGTGCTCGTGCTTGGCCGCCGGCAATGCCGCGTCAACCAGACGCAGGCTTCCGGACATGCCCAGATGAACGATCAGCGTGCCGCTCTCGGCCTTGATCAGCAGGTATTTGGCACGACGCTCGACGGCTTGGATCCGTTGGCCGGACAGACGCACATCGAGGTCTTCCGGGATCGGCCAGCGCAACCGCCGGTCACGCACCAGCACGCGGCTGACACGCTGACCGACAAGGTATGGCTCGATACCACGGCGGGTAGTTTCGACTTCGGGAAGTTCGGGCATGGCGGGACGTTGGATACAGCGAAGGGATGCCGACCTTAGCAGGCCGGCGCCGGGCCGTCAGCCCACGCCCAGCTCGCGGATGCTTTCCTTGAGGCAGACGAAATCGTATTCCGACAGCCCGACGTACTCGAGCACCAGCTGCGACACGCTGTCCCACTCGTGATCGTCCGGCTGCGCGCCCAACACCCGATGACAGGCGCAGATGTGCTCGGCCATCTTGAGGATCGCCAGCAGCGTCTTGATCGGCGCATCGCGCCCCGAGTCGTCGGCGAACAGCGACAGCGCGTTATGGTGATTGGCGATGGCATCACACAGGTGCAGCGGCAGGTTCCACGATTTGGCGGTGAAGTAGCCGACCACCGCATGGTTGGTGCTGAGCACGCGATTCTCAATATCGACGATGCGCTGGCCGTCTCCGGTGCTGGCGTAGGCCTCTTCCAGCACACTCATGTAGCCGGGGAAGCGCTTGAGCATCAGCGGGATGCCGCAATTGTGGAACAGCCCGAGGGTGTAGGCCTCATCCGGCGACTGGTAGCCGATGCGCTTGGCCAGGGTCAGGCAGGCCATGGCCACGTCCTGCGCGCTGTCCCAGAAGCGGCTGAGCGTGACGATGGTCTCGTCGCTCATCTCGCCCTTGATCGACTGCGCATTGATCAGGTTGATCACCGAGTTGCAGCCCAGCAGGTTCACCGCCTGCTGGATGGAAGCGATGCGGTTGGCCAGACCGAAATGCGGCGAGTTGACCAGCTTGAGCAGCGCCCCCGAAAGCCCCGGGTCCTGACTGATCAGCCGGGCGATGGCTTTCAGATCGGGCACCGGCATGACCTGCTCCATTTGCAGGTCGACCATGATCTGCGGTTGCGGCGGCACGCTGATGCCTTGCAGCACCCGGCGGATCTGTTCGGCGGAGAGTTCAACGGCCATGAGGGGGACGCTCGACTAGAAGGCAAAGTGCCACCGGCACGAAAGGACGAACTTTGGCTGAGATGCGGGTCCCATTTCAAGTGACTCGCATTCGGCGAGCGTTACCGACAGACAGACGGAGGCATGCTCATGACCCAATCCCTCAACGGCAAGCGCGTGGCAATCCTGGTGACCGACGGCTTCGAGCAGGTCGAGCTGACCGGCCCGCAGGAAGCGCTGGAGAAGGCCGGTGCGACAGCGCAGATCGTCTCCGCCAAGAATGGCGAAGTGACCGGCTGGAACCACACCACGCCGGCCAGCAAGTTTCACGTGGACAAGACCTTCGACGACCTCGATATGAATGACTATGACGCCGTGCTGCTACCCGGCGGGGTGGTCAACTCCGACACCATTCGCACCGACGAAAGCGCACAAAAACTGGTACGCGACGCCGCCGCGGCGAACAAGCCGATCGCGGTGATCTGTCACGGCGGCTGGCTGCTGATCTCGGCCGGACTGGTCAAGGGCAAGCGCATGACCAGCTGGCCATCGCTTACCGACGACCTGAAGAACGCCGGCGCCGATTGGGTGGACCAGGAGGTGGTGGTGGACGGCCAACTAATCAGCAGCCGCAAGCCGGATGACATCCCAGCGTTCAGCCAGGCGCTGATTCAAGCCCTGTCCGCCTGACCGGTGATGCGTGACGGGCGCTGCGAGGAATTTCCGGCAGCGCAGGCGCGCGTGGCCTGCCGCTCGTTTAGAATGCCCGTCTTTTCCCCGGAGCCCCGCCGATGACCCTGCCCAGCCTGCGCCTCAAAGCCAACGCCGATCGCCGCCTGCGCGCCGGCCATCTGTGGGTCTACAGCAACGAGGTGGACACCGCGGCCACGCCGCTGGCGGGCTTCGTTGCCGGGGATCAGGCCGTGCTCGAAGCCGCCGGCGGCAAACCGCTGGGCATCGTCGGGGTATCGCCGAACAACCTGATCTGCGCGCGCCTGCTGTCACGCGATCTCAAGCACAGCCTGGATAAGTCATTGCTGGTGCATCGCATCCAGGTCGCCCTGTCGCTGCGTGATCGCCTGTTCGATCAGCCGTGCTACCGCCTGATCTATGGCGATTCCGATCTTCTGCCGGGCCTGGTGGTGGATCGCTTCCACGACCATCTGGTGGTGCAGCTGGCCTCCGCCACCATGGAGCGCAACAAGGATGCCGTGCTGGAGGCGCTGGTGCAGGTTCTCAAGCCGCGCGGCGTGCTGTGGAAGAACGACTCCAGCGCTCGCGATGCCGAAGGCCTGGAGCGTTACGTCGATACGGCGTTCGGCGTAGTGCCGGAGTGGGTCGCGCTGGAAGAGAACGGCGTGAAGTTCGAGGCGCCGGTGCTGCAGGGCCAGAAGACCGGCTGGTTCTACGACCACCGCATGAATCGCGCGCGCCTGGCGCCCTACGTGAAGGGCAAGCGCGTACTCGACCTGTTCAGCTACATCGGCGGCTGGGGCGTGCAGGCGGCGGCCTTCGGAGCCAGCGAGGTGTTCTGCGTCGACGCCTCGGCTTTCGCCCTGGATGGCGTGGAGCGCAACGCCGCACTCAACGGCGTGGCGGAGAAGATGACCTGCGTCGAGGGTGATGCCTTCGAGGCGATGAAGGAACTGAAGAACGCCGAGGAGCGCTTCGACGTGGTCATCACCGACCCGCCGGCCTTCATCAAGCGCAAGAAGGACATCAAGAACGGCGAGGCTGCCTACCGCCGCCTCAACGAAGCCGCGATGCGCCTGCTCAACAAGGACGGCATCCTGGTCAGCGCCAGCTGCTCCATGCACCTGGAAGAAGATCACCTGCAGAACATCCTGCTCGGCAGCGCACGCCATCTGGACCGCAATATCCAGCTGCTCGAACGCGGCGCCCAGGGCCCGGATCATCCGGTGCATCCGGCGATCCCGGAAACCCGCTACATCAAGAGCCTGACCTGCCGCATCCTGCCCAACAGCTGAGAGGCGGCACACGCGCCTACCGTATCGCCATGAAACCTCCGCCCGGCAGTGCGGGCGAAGGTTTCAACGTGCCGTGTTACTCGATGCCCCTGCGCTGATCGCTCCACAACAGGCTGGTGCACAACCCGCAGAAACGTCCGTAGAAGGTGCCACGCGCACTCTCGTCGTCCATCAGGTGATAACGGAACCAGGCCGTCGTCGGTCCGCGATAGGCCCCGCCATCACCCACCGGCTCGAAGTGGCTGACATAGCGCCTTTCCCCCCAGAAGATCGGCACATTGGCGCGGGTATAGACCGGCTGCGCATTCAGATAGGGGATGGCGATCGTGTCGGCACCCCCGGACATCAGGAACATCGGCCCGCGCTGGTTGCGCTGCGACGACGGGTCATGGCCAAGACCGATGGTGTACGGCTGGATCGGCGCGGTGACCTTCACGCGATCATCCTGCCCGGCCATGATCGAGCCTCCACCGCCCTGGGAATGGCCCGATGTGGCGACGCGTCCGGTGTTCAACACGCCGACGTAGGTGCCGTAGGTGCGATTGCTTTCCTGTACCAGGTAATCGAGGCAGGCCAGCATGTCGCGCCCGGTGCCGGCATTCGAAGTTTCCGCCGCGGCCACCACGAAGCCATGGCTGGCCCAGTGGGTCAGCAGCCCTGAATAAGTCGTCGGCCCGGTGCCGGTACCATTGCCCCAGAGGATGACCGGATGCCTGACGCCATCCTGGCCCAGCGTGCTTGGCCGGTAGATGCGGCAGCTCGGCCCTTCGCTCTGACTGGTGACGGCGTAGGGGCCGGAATTGTCGAAGCTCGAAACCGAGGGAAATGGTGCTCCGGGTGTGTCCGGCAGGGGGGCGGCGGCGGCGGTTGCGGATAGCGCCACCAGAGCAGCGGCGCTCAGGTATCGACGTGTGAATTTGTGCATCTGCATTCCTCGTTCTTATCGTTGGTATAAGGACGCCTCGCCCATCATCGAATGCCCGCTACTCCGCAGAACGCGCACCCATGGCGAGGCGACCGCTCGCTGGCCAGCGGCAAGACAAGATGCAGTCACCAGCGAAGCGGTCGGGTCTGGACTCTAGCGAGCGACCCTCGACCTGCCAGTCAAGTGGACCGGCGGTCATACGCCGAAAAAGGCGGCCGATGCGCAGGCCTCACGCCCGATCCAGCCGCTCCGGGCCGCTGGCATGCGGGGTAGCGCAGGACCGGCAATCGTCCCGCCTGGCCCGGCTGCCGGAACGTGCGTAGAATCGGTGATACCTCGCCATTCACCACACGGCGGACCCAGAGCCCAGGCCCCACGAGCGATTACCCCGCCTCGACCCGGCCCCTTCCGAACGCGCGGTCACCCTCCGTTGCATCCGGCACAGGCGTTGCTCACCATACGCATACCTCCGATTACCTGATTAGCCGCAGGAACCGTCATGCCTGATTACCGTTCGAAAACCTCCACGCACGGCCGCAACATGGCCGGTGCCCGGGCGCTGTGGCGCGCCACCGGCATGAAGGACGAAGACTTCAAGAAGCCGATCATCGCCATCGCCAACTCCTTCACCCAGTTCGTCCCCGGCCACGTGCACCTCAAAGACATGGGCCAGCTGGTCGCCCGCGAGATCGAGAAGCACGGCGGCGTGGCCAAGGAATTCAACACCATCGCGGTCGACGACGGCATCGCCATGGGTCACGACGGCATGCTCTATTCGCTGCCGTCGCGCGAGATCATCGCCGACTCCGTGGAGTACATGGTCAATGCGCATTGCGCCGACGCCATCGTCTGCATCTCCAACTGCGACAAGATCACCCCCGGCATGCTGATGGCCGCCCTGCGCCTGAACATCCCGGTGGTGTTCGTTTCAGGCGGTCCGATGGAAGCCGGCAAGACCAAGCTGGCCAGCCACGGCCTGGACCTGGTCGACGCCATGGTCATCGCTGCCGATGAAAGCGCCTCGGACGAGAAGGTCGCCGAATACGAGCGCAGCGCCTGTCCGACCTGCGGTAGCTGCTCCGGCATGTTCACTGCCAACTCGATGAACTGCCTGGCCGAAGCCCTTGGCCTCGCCCTGCCCGGCAACGGTTCGACCCTCGCTACGCACAGCGACCGCGAGCAGCTGTTCCTGCGCGCCGGCCGCACCATCGTAGAGCTGTGCCAGCGCTATTACGGCGAGGGCGACGAATCAGTCCTGCCGCGCAACATCGCCAGCCGCCGCGCGTTCGAAAACGCCATGACGCTCGATATCGCCATGGGTGGCTCGACCAACACCATCCTGCACCTGCTGGCCGCCGCTCAGGAAGCCGAGGTCGACTTCGACCTGCGCGCCATCGATGCCCTGTCACGCAAGGTTCCGCAGCTGTGCAAGGTCGCGCCGAACATCCAGAAGTACCACATGGAAGACGTGCACCGCGCCGGCGGCATTTTCTCCATTCTTGGTGAGCTCGCCCGTGGCGGCCTGCTGCACACCGACGTCCCCACCGTGCACAGCCGGACGCTTGCTGAAGGCATCGCGCAGTGGGACATCACCCAGACCCAGGACGAAGCGGTGCACACCTTCTTCAAGGCAGGCCCGGCGGGCATCCCGACGCAAACGGCATTCAGCCAGTCGACCCGTTGGGACACCCTGGACCTGGACCGCGCCGAAGGCTGCATTCGCAGCGTCGAGCATGCCTATTCCCAGGAAGGCGGCCTCGCCGTGCTCTACGGCAACATCGCCCTCGATGGCTGCGTGGTGAAAACCGCGGGCGTGGATGAATCCATCCACGTCTTCGAAGGCACCGCCAAGATCTTCGAAAGCCAGGACAGCGCCGTCAAAGGCATCCTCAATGACGAAGTGAAGGCTGGCGACATCGTCATCATTCGCTACGAAGGCCCAAAGGGCGGCCCGGGCATGCAGGAAATGCTCTACCCGACCTCGTACCTGAAGTCCAAGGGACTGGGCAAGGAGTGCGCCCTGCTCACCGACGGCCGCTTCTCCGGCGGCACGTCGGGCCTGTCCATCGGCCACGCCTCGCCGGAAGCGGCTGCGGGCGGCGCCATCGGGCTGGTGCAGGACGGCGACAAGGTGCTGATCGACATCCCCAACCGCAGCATCGAGCTGCAGGTCAGCGATGAAGAACTGTCCCACCGCCGCATCGAGCAGGACAAGAAAGGCTGGAAACCCGCCCAGCCGCGCACCCGTAAGGTGACGACGGCGCTCAAGGCCTACGCCCTGCTCGCCACCAGCGCCGACAAGGGTGCGGTGCGCAACAAGGCGCTGCTGGACGGCTGATCGCCAGGCTTGCTCGCTGTAAATGAAAAGCCCGACCTTCGCGTCGGGCTTTTTCATGCTCAGCAGACTATTCGGTAATCGCCGGTTCCAGACGGATGCCGTCGATTTCCAGCGCCTTGAAGCGCGGCGCTACCACCTGCAAAGCGCCACGCTCGATCTGCTGCTTGAGGGTCTCGCCGTCGAGGGTTTGCTGATCGGTCGTGCTAAGGTGCCCGATCCATCGCCAAGTACCGGTATCGCCACGCCCCAGCACCGTCACGATCCGCTGCCGCGCACCGCGTAGCAGCAGCACCTCGGGCTGGCTGTCATCGTCCAGATCGACGGCGAACAAGGCGCAGTCCCCGTCACAGCCCTGGGTCGCGATGGCCTGTGCCAACGCGCCACCGGCATCCTCGAGAGGCTCGCCGATCCAGGGCACCGGTGCGGTATTGGCCATATCGTGCTCGTGTCGCCAGTTCCAGTAGCTGTCTGCCTTGTCCAGTCGCTGCAGGTCTGCCTGCAGTTGCTCCCGTCGCGCGTCGGTGAGGCCAGGCTCGACCACGCGCTGACGCAGCTTTTCGAGCTGGTCGCGACCGGGTTGCCCCAGCTGAAAGCGCAGTGCGCCGAGATCGGTGCGTTCTGCCGGCACCTGCTCGTCGAGCAGGCGCTGGTACTGGTTGGCTGCGCTGAGCTGCAACGGGCTCAACGGTGGCAGATACATGAGCAGCAACAGTGCCACCGAAACCAGCGCCAGCAGCGGATTGCTCTGGCGCAGGCCGGCCAGCCATCCATCCCGCCGTTGCAGCACCGCCGCCGTTAGTGCCAGCGCGTGCAGCAGCGCCACCAGGGTCGCCCCGAGCGCCACCACCCGATCAGGCGTGAGCCCGTACTGACCGATCCGCAGCCACAGTGCGTAAACCGCAAGACCCGCCAGAAGCGGCAGGCACAGCGAGCTGGCTTCGACCAGCACGCGCAGCGCACGCGGGTAATGCACCGCTTGCCGGCCATCCTGAACGACGCCGTTGAGCAACGCGACATGGGCGAACACCATGGCCAGCAGGATCGGCGTCGCGTGGCGGGTTTCCCACAACGGCTGCAGACCGGTGAACGGCAGGCAGACCACGAACAGCAGCAGGATCAGCACCGTCAGCGGCAGCAGGAAGCGACACATCGCCTGCAGCACGTTGCGCAGCGCATCGACCAGTTGGCCACGCTCGAGGCCGATCCACAGCCCGATGGCGACGACCGTCGCGCTGGCCACCCAGATAAAGCCGGACGACTCGAACAGCGTTGCGAAAAGCCTGATGCCGACCAGCTTGAACAGGCCGGCCCAGAGCCAGATCAGCAGCCAGAACGCCGCCAGCATCAGCAGCGCCATGAACAGCAGCAGGCCGTTGTTGATGGCATGCCGGTATAGCGCGGCGTAGTCGACACGCCAGCGATGATCGATATCCCGCGCCTGGATGAAGGGTGTCAGCACATAGGCCAGGATCAGGTTGCTCCAGAGCAGCAGGGTACCGACGGATTCACCCAGGTAATACCAGCGCGGCTGCTCGAACTGCAGCGCGAGACCGCCCGCCAGCACGGCCGGCAGCGCGGCAGCCGCAAGCACCAGGCGCCAGCGTCCGGCCTCGCACAGCCCGCCCCAGAGCAGCTGCACCTGCCAGCCGCCAATCACCGTGAAGGCCAGCAGCGCCGAACACAGGATCCGCCAGCCAGCAGCGTGCGGCCAGGCCTCGCTGGCCGCCCAGAGCGCCAAACCCTGCAGCAATCCGACCGCCAGATAGACTTTCAGCGGGCGGGCTTCGCCTGTCAGTTCCATGCACGTTCCTTTTGCCGGTGATGCGCCGTCCGATCGCGGCGGGTTGCAGTGTGCGGCCCGTCCGCATGGGCCGCAACGCGAGCGCGACAGCGCGTGATCAGGTCGCCAATGCCGTGGGCTCGAGCTGCCCAAGGACGTGTTCGGCAATCGCCAGACAGGCAGTCAGGCCCGGCGATTCGATGCCGAACAGGTTCACCAGCCCGGCGACGCCGTGCTGCGCCGGGCCATCGATGCGAAAGTCCGCGGCCGCCTCGGCGGGGCCGCTGATCTTCGGGCGGATGCCGGTGTAGGCCGGTTGCAACGAAGCGTCCGGCAACGCCGGCCAATAACGGCGAATCGCGGCATAGAAGCCCTCGGCCCGTTCCGGCTCGATGCGATAGTCGAGCGCCTCAACCCACTGCACATCCGGGCCGAAACGCGCCTGGCCGGCCAGATCCAGGGTCAGGTGCACACCGAGGCCACCGGGCTCGGGCAGCGGATAGACCAGATGGCGAAACGGCGCGCGCCCGCTCAGGCTGAAGTAGCTGCCCTTGGCGAAGAACTGCCGCGGCCGTGCGGCCGGGTCCAACCCGGCGGTGTGCGCGGCGAGGATGGGCGCGCCATGTCCGGCGCAATTCACCACGGTGCGGGCCAGCAACTGCAGCGGGTCGGCGCCGCCCACCTCGACCTGCAAGCCTGCGCTGTCAACCGTGATCGCCGTTACCGGCGCGTTCAGTGCCAGCACCGCGCCGTGGCGCTCGGCATCGCCCAGCAGTGCCAGCATCAGCGCGTGGCTGTCGATGATGCCGGTGCTTGGCGAAAGCAGCCCTGCCACCGCCTGTACTTCCGGCTCCAGCGCCAGCACCTCGCGCCCATCGAGGTGCTGCAGGTCATCGACCCCATTGGCCAGCGCGTGCCGCCGCAGTTGTTCCAGCGCAGCGATCTGGGCCTCGTCGGTGGCGACGATCAGCTTGCCGCAACGTCGATGGGCCACGCCGTGGCTGTCGCAGAAATCGTAGAGCTGGCGACGCCCGGCCACGCCCAACCGGCCCTTGAGCGAGCCCTGCGGGTAGTAGATGCCGGCGTGGATGACTTCGCTGTTGCGCGCGCTGGTGGCGGTGCCAAAGGCAGCCTCGGCTTCCAGTATCAGCACCTCGCGACCGGCCAGCGCCAGCGCACGCGCCACCGCCAGCCCGACCACTCCCGCACCCACCACCACGCAATCCACCCGATCCATGCCAGACTCCTCAACCCGAACAGCCCAAGCCTGCCGCAACCACAGCGGTCGGCCAAGGGTCGGATGACCTGACGAAGCAGTTAAAGGGAACACCGGCATGCGCATCGGCCTGATCTCCGACACCCACGGCCTGCTCCGCCCCGAGGCGGTGGCGGCACTGCAGGGCTGCGCACAGATCATTCACGCCGGCGATATAGGCAAACCGCAGGTGCTCGATGGGCTGCGTGCCATCGCGCCGCTGGAGGCGATCCGCGGCAATATCGATACGACCGACTGGGCGCAGGTGCTGCCCGAACGCCTCGACCTGCGCATCGGGGGTCTCACCCTGCACGTGCTGCACGACCTCAAGCAGCTGGACATCGACCCGCTTGCCGCCGGCGTCGACGTGGTGATCGCCGGCCACTCGCACAAACCGAAGGTCGAGCGGCGCGATGGCGTGCTCTACGTGAACCCGGGCAGCGCCGGTCCGCGACGCTTCAGCCTGCCGATCAGCCTGGCACTGCTGGAGCTGAACGACGGCCAGGCGCAGGTGGAGCTGATCAGCCTCAGCTGACGCCCATGTAGCGATCGGCGCGGTGATTGATCGCCAGCACCAGATTCAGCGCCACGGCGCCGAGTACCGACAGCAGCACCTTGTCCGCCGGCACGACGAACACCGCGGCCATGACGATCAGCGCGTCGATACCCATCTGGAAGGTGCCGGCGCGCAGGCCGAAACGCTCCTGCAGGAACAGCGCGAGGATGTTCACCCCGCCAAGACTGGCACGATGGCGGAACAGGATCAACAGGCCGATGCCGATGGCGAACCCGCCGAACACCGCCGCGTAGACCACATTCAGCTCGGCGAAGCGTACCCACTGCGGGGTCAGTTCGGCGAACAGCGAGACCAGCCCCACCGCGCAGACGGTGCGCAGGGTGAACTGCCACCCCATGCGCCAGATCGCCAGCGCGTAGAACGGCAGGTTGAGCAGGAAGAACACTGGGCCGAACGACCAGCCGGCCAGGTACTTCAGCAGGAACGCCAGCCCAACGGTGCCGCCGGTGAGCAGCCCGGCATGGCTGTAGAAGGTAATGCCAAGGGCGACCAGCGCGGTGCCGGTAAGCAGCGCCAGACCATCCTCCCACAGCGGGTGGCGGACGAAGATCGCGGCAACGCGCTCGGCTTCCGGGGCGTCGGATTTGTCAGGTTGCATGAGATTTCTCGTTACGACAGCGACGGGCCAGCATAGAAGCTGCGGCCCGCGAAAGATTTGGCGCCGATCAAGCGAAGAGAGTGCCGGTCAGCTCCGTTTTTGCCAGGTTTCGAAACGGTAGGCTGGTGCCTCGCCCTCAGCCAGATGTGGCTGGCTTTCGACGCACTGCCACTCAGCCTCGTCGAAGGCCGGAAAGAACGCATCGCCTTCGGGAGCCGCATCGATACGCGTGAGGTACAGCCGCTGCGCCTGCCCCAGCGCCTGGGCGTACAGCTGCGCACCGCCGATCAGCATCAGCTCGTCGACGCCCTGCTCACGCGCCCACTGCTCGGCACGCACCAGCGCGGCATCCAGGTCGGTGAAGGTTTCCGCGCCGTCGAGCTGCAGATCTGCCTGGCGACTGACCACCAGGTTGAGCCGCCCCGGCAGCGGACGGCCGAGCGAATCCCAGGTCTTGCGGCCCATGATGATCGGTTTGCCGAGGGTCATGGCCTTGAAATGCTTGAGATCGGCGGGCAGGTGCCAGGGCATGCGGTTGTCGAGGCCGATCACGCGGTTCTGCGCGAGGGCGGAAATCATGGCGAGGGGAAGGCGGGTCTGATTCATGGCGGCGAGAATAGCAGAGCGATGCAGTTTGCCGAAGCTGCCAGCCGTTCGTCGGCTTCATCGCTTTGCAATACAAGCGGCACCGCAGCGTCAAAGTCCGGTCATGCAAGTGCCTCAGGCTGTGACATCCAAACCGAGGAGATGCCGAAATGGCCCGCAAGACCACCGCTTCCCTTCGCCGCTGGCTCACCGCCTGCAGCCTGTTGCTACCGCTCACCGGCTTCGCTGCGGCGGATGAACACGCCGCGAAACACCAGGCTGCGCGCGGCGAGCCGACCCCGTTGGTGATCGCCCACCGCGGCGCCAGCGGCTACCTGCCGGAGCACACCCTGGCCGCCTACGCGCTGGCAGTCTTTCAGGGCGCCGACTATATCGAGCCGGATCTGGTGATGACCCGCGACGGCCAGATCGTCGCCCGTCACGACAACGAGTTGGGCCTGACCACCGACGTCTCGCAGCGCCCCGAGTTTGCCGATCGCAAGCGAACCCAGCAGGTCGATGGCGTCACCCTTACCGGCTGGTTCAGCGAAGATTTCACCCTCGCCGAACTGAAGACCCTGCGCGCCATCGAGCGCATTCCGGATATCCGCCCGGGCAACGCGCGCGTCGACGGCAGCCTGGAGATTCCGACCCTGCAGGAGATCATCGACCTGGTGAAAACCCTGCAGCTCAGTCAGGGCCGGCGCATCGGCCTGTACCCGGAAACCAAGCATCCGACGCACTTCCAGCAGCTCGGCCTGGCGATGGAGAAGCCGCTGGTGCGCATCCTTACCCGCAACGGCTACGTCGGGCGCCAGGCGCCGGTGTATATCCAGTCGTTCGAGGTGGACAACCTCAAGACCCTCAGCCGCCTGACCCAGCTGCGCCTAGTGCAGCTGTTCAGCTCGGGGCAGCCATATGACCAGCAGGTACGCGGCAGCAAGCTGACCTACGCGCAGATGGCGACGCCCGCCGGACTCAAGGACATCTCCCGCTACGCCGCCGGCGTCGGTCCGGAGAAGAGCTACATCATTCCGCGTGATGCCAACGGCAACCTCGGCACGCCGACCGGCTTCGTCGCCGCCGCCCACGCCGCGGGGCTCAAGGTCCACCCGTACACCTTTCGCGCGGAGAACGCCTTCCTCCCGGCCAACTTGCGCAGCAGCGACAAGCGCCACGAACGCGGCGACAGCGAAGCGGAGATCCGCGCCTTCCTCGACGCCGGTATCGACGGGCTGTTCATCGACCAGCCGGACATCGCCGTGCGCCTGCGCAACGCCGACTGACGGCCACAGCGGGGAGCCGCAACGGCTCCCCGTTTTCCCGTTCCCCACGGCAGCGGTTATCCTCAAGGCACGACCCGCCAGCGAGATGCCGTGTGATAGCCCGCCCCGCCCCTGATCTCGATACGCTCGACCGCCTCTGGCTGACCGAAGCCGTACGCCTGCGCGAAGAACATGCAGGGCCGCTGGAGGACGACGAGGCCAACCGCCAGGCTCGGGCGCAAGGCGGCGACCTGCCGGCGCTGATCGAACGCCGGGCGCTGTGGCTGGCGCGCCGTGACGGGCTGATCGAAGCGCTGCAGCACTGGCGTCAGGGCGCACGCCTGGGCGGCTTCGCGCTGGCGCTGCTGGCGGTCTTCACCGGTGCCGGCCTGGCCTTCGCCGCGCTCAGCGACGGGCAGCGACCGGTCAACGTGTTCTGGGCGCTTGGCAGCCTGCTTGGGCTGAATCTGCTGACCCTGCTCGGCTGGCTGCTCGGCCTGCTTTTCGCGCGCGACAGTGGCGGTGCGTTGGGACGCTTTTGGCTTTGGCTCAGCGAAAAACTCGCCCGCGATGCCCGCGCCGCGCAGCTGGCGCCGGCCTTGCTGACCATCCTGCACCGACATCGGCTGGGCCGCTGGCTGTTGGGCGTCGGCGTACACGGCCTCTGGCTGCTGGCCATGGCCAGCGCCCTGCTTACCTTGCTCGCCCTGCTGGCAACGCGGCGCTACGGCTTCGTCTGGGAGACTACCATCCTCGGCGAGAGTGCGTTTGTCGGCCTGACCCAGACCCTCGGCGCGCTGCCGGCGCTGCTCGGCTTCAGCGTGCCGGATGCCGGGCAGATCCGCGCCAGCGGCATGCTCGGCGGTGATCTGGAAGGTGCCCGCCAGCTCTGGGCCGGCTGGCTGGTTGGCGTGCTGCTGATCTATGGAGTGCTGCCGCGGCTATTGCTGGCGGGGTTTAGCCTGTGGCGCTGGCGCAGCGGCCGTGCCGCGTTGAAGCTCGACCTGAGCCTGCCGGCCTATCGCCTGCTCCGCGAACGCCTGCAACCGCCCAGCGAGCGACTCGGTATCAGTGATGCAGCACCCGCCCAACTGCACGCTCCCAGCGCTGGCGCTCAGCTCGAGGGCAGCGCCGGCGCCGTACTGGTGGCCATCGAGCTGGACGGCAGTCGCCCCTGGCCACCGGCTCTGTCCAAGGGCGTCGCCGATGCCGGCATTCTCGACGATCGCGAGGGGCGCCGACGCCTGCTCGATCAGCTCACCCGCTTTCCACCGGCGCGCCTGGCCATCGCCTGCGATCCCCGGCGCTCGCCGGATCGCGGCACCCTGGCGCTGATCGGCGAGCTGTCGCGCTGCGCCGCTGCGACCCGCGTCTGGCTGCTGCAGGCGCCGCCGGGCGAGGCGCTGGACAGCGCGCGCCTGGATGACTGGCACCAGGCGCTGGACAGCCTGGGCCTGCCCCATTCCACCACGACGCCGCTGGGCTGGCTGGAGAGCGGACATGACTGAAGCCCTGAAGCTCGCCGTGGTCGGCCATACCAATGTCGGCAAGACCTCGCTGCTGCGCACCCTGACCCGTGATGCCGGTTTCGGCGAGGTTTCGCACCGCCCCAGCACCACCCGCCATGTCGAAGGCGCACGGCTGTCGGTGGACGGCGAAGCACTGCTGGAGCTGTACGACACCCCCGGCCTGGAAGATGCCATCGCCCTGCTCGACTACCTGGAACGCGTGGAGCGCCCCGGCGAACGCCTCGACGGGCCGGCGCGCACCGCGCGCTTTCTCGACGGCAACGAGGCGCGCCAGCGTTTCGAACAGGAAGCCAAGGTGCTGCGCCAGCTGCTCGCCAGCGACGCCGGGCTCTACGTGATCGATGCCCGCGAGCCGGTGCTGGCCAAGTACAAGGACGAGCTGGCGGTACTCGCCGGCTGCGGCAAGCCGCTGCTGCCGGTGCTCAACTTCGTCGCCCAGCCGGGGCATCGTGAAGATGAATGGCGTCAGGCACTGGCCCGTCTCGGCCTGCATGCGCTGGTGCGCTTCGACAGCGTGGCACCGCCGGTGGATGGCGAGCGTCGCCTGTACGAAAGCCTGGCGCTGCTGCTGGAACAGGCACGGCCCAAGCTGCAGCGGCTGATCGAAGACCATGAGGCGCAGGCCGCGGCGCGACTGGTCAGCGGGCAGCGGCTGATCGCCGAACTGCTGGTGGACGTCGCCGCCTGCCGACGCAGCGTGGCCGCACAGCCGGAACTGGAGCGCGGCGCCATACGTGAACTGCATGACGCCGTGCGTGGCCGCGAACAGCGCTGCGTCGAATCCCTGCTGCGCCTGTATGCCTTTCGCAAGGAACAGGCGGCAGCCAGCGACCTGCCACTGCTCGACGGCCGCTGGGGCGACGACCTGTTCAATCCGGAAACACTCAAGCAGCTGGGCGTGAAGATCGGCAGTGGTATGGCCGCAGGCGCGGCCGCCGGTGCCGGGGTCGACCTGATGGTCGGTGGTATCACCCTCGGCGCGGCGGCGCTGCTCGGCGCCCTTGCCGGCGGCGGCGCGCAGACCGCGCGGCACTATGGCAATCGCCTGCTGGGCAAACTAAAGGGCCAGCGTGAACTGAGCGTCGACGACGCCGTGCTGCGCCTGCTCGCCCTGCGACAGCGCCAGCTGTTGGCCGTGCTTGCGACTCGGGGGCACGCCGCCACTGAGGCGATCCGCCTGGCCACTCCGCAGGATCAGGGCTGGCGCGAGGGCAAGCTGCCCGAAGCCCTGCAGCGCTGCCGCGCCCATCCCGAGTGGTCCTCGCTCAACCCCGGCGCCCGCCTGCAGGATGGCGAGCGCCAGGCGGCGCTGGATGAGCTGCAGGCCGAACTGCGGCAAAGCTGACCGGTCTGCAGGCCCCGCCGTGCGTACGCGCTAGGCCCGGATCGGCGCACCATCGCCAGCCGCGCTCAGCGCCGGCTGACGGCCGATGCCCAGGGTGCACAGCGTTGCCAGCATGATCAGCGACCCACCCGCCCAGCCCATCGGCCCCAGCCGCTCACCCAGCCAGAGACCGGCGATGATCGCGCCGAACAGCGGTTCGGAGCCCATCAGCAGCGACACTCGCGTTGCACTGCTGCGCCCCAGCGCGAGGTTCTGCGCGTACATGGCGAACAGCGTGGCGAACAGCACCAGATATAGCGCCGCGAACCAGAACGCCGGCTCCCCTGGCAGCGCAGGCAGCTCGCCAGGCAAAGACAAGCCGAGAAGGATACAGCCGCTCGCAACGACCCCGCTCTGCACCGCGGTCAGCGCCAGTGCCGGGATTTCCCGGCCGGCCGTCAATCGCCGGGTCAGGCAGACCAGCACCGCGCGCAGCAACGCGGCAGCCAGCATCAGCGCATCGCCGAGATTCAGCGACAGCTGCGGGCCGCCGGTCAGCAGCCAGACGCCCGCCAGCGACATCGCGCAGGCTAGGAACAGCGTGTTGTGCGGCCGCTGGCGCAGCAGCAGCCACTCCATGAACGGCGTGATCACCACGCACAGGCTGATCAGAAACGCAGCATTGCTGGCGCTGGTCAGCATCACGCCACAGGTCTCGCAGAGAAATATCGCCAGCATCACCAGCCCCAGCGGCAGGCCGGGGCGCAGCGCCCGGCGGCCGACGCCGCGCAGTTGCGGCAGCAGCAGGACAAATGTCAGACCGAAGCGAATCGCCAGGAAACCCAGCACCGGATAGAACAGCAGCGCCTGCTTGGCCACTGCATAGCTGCTGCCCCAGATCAGCGCCACCATCAGCAGCATGCCATCGGCCAGCCAAAGCCCCTGTCTCAACGTGCCTTTCATGTTCGAATCCCCGCACCAATCAGGCGCTGATTGTCGGGCCTGCCGCCACGGTCGATAATCCAGCGAAACAGCACAGGACCTGTTCCGCATGGGAACGAATGACAGCGCAGCACTGCTGCCCTACATGGCCGTGTTCGTGCGGGTGGTCGAGGCCGGCAGCTTCTCCGGCGCTGCGCGCCTGCTGGGCAGCACACCGTCGGCGGTGAGCCGCCAGGTAGCACGGCTGGAGCAGGCTCTGGCGCTGCGCCTGCTGGAACGCACGACGCGCCAGCTGCGGCTGAACGAGGCCGGGGCGGAGTTCTACCAGCATTGCCGGGATATGCTCGATGCGGCCGACGCGGCCGTCGCCATCGGCGAACGGCTGATGCGCAGCCCACGCGGGCTGGTGCGCCTGAGCGTACCCAAGGCCTATGGCAAGTTCGTCGTCGGGCCGTTGATGCCGGCCTTTCTGCAGCGCTACCCCGAGGTCGATGTGCAGCTGCGGATCAGCGACCAGAGCCCGGACCTGATCGAGGACGGTTTCGACCTGCTGGTACTGGTCACCGACAACCCTCCCGAAGGCCTGGCCGGCAAGCCGCTCGGGCCGGTGCGCCAGCTGCTCTGCGCCAGCCCCGAATACCTGCAGCGTCACGGCGAGCCGCAACATCCGCAGGACCTGCTGCGCCATAGCTGTCTGTATCTGGGAGAAACGGCGGGAGACAATCGCTGGCACCTGCGCCGCGGGCAGCAGCAGGAGACGGTGACGGTGCGCGGTCGCTACATCAGCAACCACAGCGAGGCGCGGCTGCTGGTGGCGCTGGAACACCTGGGAATCACCTGCCTGCCACATTTCACCGCGGCCCAGGCGCTGGCTGAGGGTCGTTTGCGCGAAGTGCTGCCGCAGTGGCGCTACACCGGTTCATACCAGGGCGAGGCCTGGCTGCTGTGGCGGCAGAATCATCATCTGCCACCGAAGACGCGGGCGCTGATCGATTATCTGAGCGAGGCGCTGATCCGCACCTGAGCGGCATCCGTGCGGGCGCACCGATGCCGGTGGATGGGTCGAGTCTCAACGCCAGCGGCGGCTCTGTCCGCAGATTTTGGCGCCGGGCGGACATCACTGCCCGCCCCGCGACCGCGAATCAGCGCTCCTTCGAGCCTTCCACTTCCTCGGCCATGCGTGCCAGGCCGAGGTGGCGCACGTCGGTGCCGCGCACCAGGTAGATCACCAGTTCGGCGATGTTGCGTGCGTGGTCGCCGATGCGTTCCAGCGAGCGCAACGCCCAGATCACGCTGAGCACGCGGGAGATCGAGCGCGGGTCTTCCATCATGTAGGTGACCAGTTCGCGCAGGGCGGTCTTGTATTCGCGGTCGACAGTCTTGTCGTACTGCGCCACCGACAGCGCGAGGTCGGCATCGAAGCGGGCAAAGGCGTCGAGCGCTTCCTGCACCATCTTGCGTACCTGGTCGCCGATGTGGCGCACCTCGACATAGCCCTTGGGCGACTCGCCTTCCTCGCACAGCTGGATGGCACGGCGGGCGATCTTGGTCGCCTCGTCACCGATGCGCTCGAGGTCGATCACCGACTTGGAAATGCTGATGATCAGACGCAGGTCGGAGGCCGCCGGCTGACGGCGGGCGAGGATGCGCACGCACTCCTCGTCGATGTTGCGCTCCATCTGGTTGATCTGGTCATCGACGTCGCGCACCTGCTGAGCGAGGCCCGAATCGGCCTGGATCAGGGCGGTCACCGCGTCATTGACCTGCTTCTCCACCAGCCCGCCCATGGCCAGCAGGTGGCTGCGCACCTCCTCCAGCTCGGCGTTGAACTGCTGGGAAATGTGTTGGGTGTGGCTGTCTTTGCTGATCATGTGCGAACCCTTGCGAAACTGTTGTTCTCTCGCCGGACGGTCCGGCCTTTGGCAAATCGTGCTGCGCTAGGAGGCGGCGCGCAGACAGTACGAACCAGGTACGGCAAGCGCCGCCGACAACGCGCAGCGCGATTTGCCATAGCCGGCTAGCCGTAGCGGCCGGTGATGTAGTCTTCGGTCTGCTTCTTGGCCGGGTTGGTGAACAGCGTATCGGTGTCGCCGTACTCGATCAGTTTGCCCATGTACATGAACGCCGTGTAGTCGGACACCCGCGCGGCCTGCTGCATGTTGTGGGTGACGATGACGATGGTGTACTTGGCCTTCAGTTCGTAGATCAGCTCTTCGACCTTCAGCGAGGAGATCGGGTCGAGCGCGGAACTCGGCTCGTCGAGCAGCAGCACTTCCGGCTGCACGGCGATGGTGCGGGCGATGACCAGACGCTGCTGCTGACCGCCGGAGAGGCCGAGCGCCGATTCGTGCAGACGGTCCTTCACCTCATCCCACAGCGCCGCGCCCTTGAGTGCCCACTCAACGGTTTCGTCGAGCACACGCTTCTGCTTGATGCCCTGGATGCGCAGGCCGTAGACCACGTTCTCGTAGATGCTCTTGGGGAACGGGTTGGGCTTCTGGAACACCATGCCGACGCGACGACGCAGGTCGGCCACGTCCTCGCCCTTGCGGTAGATGTTGGTGCCATCGAGGTTGATCGCGCCTTCGATGCGGCAGCCGTCGACCAGGTCGTTCATGCGGTTGAAGCAGCGCAGCAGGGTCGACTTGCCGCAGCCGGACGGGCCGATGAAGGCAGTCACACGCTGCTTGGGGATGTTCATCGCGACGTTGAACAGCGCCTGCTTCTGCCCGTAGTACAGGCTCAGATCGGGCACTTCGATGGCGACCTGCTCGTTGGCCAGGTTCAGGCTGCGCTTGTCGCGGCCGAGGGCCGAGATATCAATGGAATGCGTGTTGGTTTGCATGTGCTCGCTCCGTTCGCAGCTGCCAGCTGCAAGCTACAGGCTGCAAGCCCAAGTCAGCGCCTCGTTTCTCCCGAGGCCGGTGGCTTGAGCTTGCCGCTTCAATTAATGATCCAGCGCCTTGTACTTCTCGCGCAGGTGGTTGCGGATGTAGATCGCTGTGAAGTTGAGCGCGGCGATCACCAGCACCAGCAGCAGCGCAGTCGCATACACCAGCGGTCGTGCCGCCTCGACGTTGGGGCTCTGGAAGCCGACGTCGTAGATGTGGAAGCCCAGGTGCATGATCTTCTGGTCCAGATGCAAGTAGGGGTAGTTGCCATTGAGCGGCAGGTTCGGTGCCAGCTTGACCACACCGACCAGCATCAGCGGAGCCACTTCACCGGCGGCGCGGGCCACGGCAAGGATCAGGCCGGTCATCATTGCCGGGCTGGCCATTGGCAAAACCACCTTCCACAGCGTCTCCGACTTGGTCGCACCAAGGGCCAGCGAGCCTTCGCGGATCATCCGCGGGATGCGCGCCAGGCCTTCCTCGGTGGCAACGATCACCACCGGCAGGGTAAGGATCGCCAGGGTCAGCGAGGCCCACATCAGGCCCGGCGTGCCGAACACCGGTGCCGGTGCGGCTTCCGGGTAGAACAAGCGGTCCAGCGAACCGCCCAGGACGTAGACGAAGAAGCCCAGACCGAATACGCCGTAGACGATCGACGGCACGCCGGCCAGGTTGTTCACCGCGATGCGGATGATCCGGGTGAGCAGGCCCTGCTTGGCGTATTCACGCAGGTAGACCGCGGCGATCACGCCGAACGGGGTGACGATCACCGCCATGATCAGGGTCATCAGCACGGTACCGAAGATCGCCGGGAACACGCCGCCCTCGGTGTTCGCCTCGCGCGGCTCGTCGCTGACGAATTCCCACAGTTTGGCGAAGTAGAACATCAGCTTCTGCGGCGTCGACATGGCATTGGGCTGGAACGCCCGCACCACCTTGCCCAGGGTGATCTCCTGCTCGCGGCCGTCGGCCGTGCGCACGGTGATGCTGTCGCGGTTGAACTGCTGCTGCAGGGCGACCAGCTTTTCTTCCAGCACCCGGTACTCGGCATCCCACTGGGCGCGCTCGGCATCCAGATCGGCCTGGGCAGCCGCGTCCAGGCGATCGTTAAGCTCCAGCTGACGGGTCTTCAGGCGCAGACGCTCGAGGCCGTGGTTGATGCGGCCGATCTCCACCTTTTCGATACGAGAGATCTGCGTGTGCAGTTCGTCGACGCGGTCGATGCGTGCCTGCAACTCGTTCCAGGCGCCTTCTCCCTCGGCGACCAGCTGGCCGGCTTCCTTCACGTTGAGCAGGTAGCCATAGAAATTGCCCCACTCACGACGCTCCAGAACCATCAGCTCGGCGGGCGTGTGCTGATTGCTCAGCCACTCTCCAACCACCCAGGAGAAATCCGCGCCGTACACCTCGCGGTTGCCGACCTTGAGCAACTCGCGAGTCATGAACTCGCCGCCTTCGACGTTCACCGGCAGGCCGCTGGCCGCCAGACGCGCGCGTGGCACCTCTTCAGCCTGGGCCACCTCACCGGCCAGCACGCGCATCTCGGCGCCCGGCATGCTGTAGTCGGCGACGATCACATCGGCCGGCCAGAAGTGCGCCAGACCGCGCACGGCGATGATCGCCAGCAGCCCCAGAGTCATGATCACGGCGATGGACACCGCGCCGGCGTTCATCCAGATCCAGGGTGTGCCGCTCTTGACCCAGGTGTTCAACGAATCCTTTTTCACGGATCGATACCTTCTGCGAAATCTGGTTTACAGGCTGGCGTACTTGCCACGCAGACGCTGACGAATCAGCTCGGCGAGGGTGTTCATCACAAAGGTGAACATCAGCAGTACCAGCGCGGCGAGGAAGAGCACGCGGTAATGGGTGCCGCCGACCTCGGACTCGGGCATCTCCACGGCGACGTTGGCGGCCAGGGTGCGCATGCCTTCGAAGATGTTGGCTTCCATGATCGGCGTGTTGCCGGTGGCCATCAGCACAATCATGGTTTCGCCCACGGCGCGGCCCATGCCGATCATCAGCGCGGAGAAAATGCCCGGGCTGGCGGTCAGCAGCACCACGCGGGTGAGCGTCTGCCAGGGCGTGGCGCCCAAAGCCAGCGAGCCCAGCGTCAGGCTGCGCGGCACGCTGAACACGGCGTCTTCAGCGATCGAATAGATGGTCGGGATCACCGCGAAGCCCATCGCCAGGCCGATTACCAGGGCGTTGCGCTGGTCGAACGGGATACCCATGTCATTGGACAGCCACAGGCGCATGTCACCGCCAAAGAACCAATTCTCCAGATGGCCGCTGATTTCCAGCGAGCCGAAGCCGATCAGCAGGATCACCGGGATCAGCAGCACGGCCTCCCAGCCATCCGGCACCGCGAGACGCACGGCCTGAGGCAGGCGGCTCCAGGCCCAGGCGGCGAACAGAATCCCGACCGGCATCAGCAACAGCAGGCTGAAGATGCCCGGCAGGTGGTTCTCCAGAAATGGCGCGAGGAACAGGCCGGCGAAGAAGCCAAGGATCACCGTCGGCAACGCTTCCATCAGTTCGATGATCGGCTTGACCTTGCTGCGCAGCCTGGGCGCCATGAAGTAGGCGGTGTAGAACGCCGCACAGATCGCCAGCGGGGCCGCCAGCAGCATCGCGTAGAACGCCGCCTTGAGCGTGCCGAAGGCCAGCGGCGCGAGGCTCAGCTTGGGTTCGAAGTCGCCATTGGCCGAGGTCGACTGCCAGACATAGTCCGGCTCCGGATAGCTTTCGTACCAGACCTTGCCCCACAGCGCGCTCCAGGAGATTTCCGGGTGCGGGTTGTCGATCACGAAGCGCTGCAGCCCCTGCTCCGACTCCACCAGCAGGCGCGTGGCACGCGGCGACATGGCAGCCAAAGCGGCGCCTTCAGCGACCTGTTCCTTGAGCAAGGTGCGATGCGCGGTGCTGTGGAAAATGCCGATGCTGCCGGCGTCATCCAGCGCGAGGAAGCCCTTGCGGCGCTCCTCCGGCAGGATCTGGCGGATCGGGCTGCTGCCCAGCTTGAAGTTGCGTACGTTCTTCAACTCCGCCTGGCCGTCGGCGGAGCGCACCATGAACCACTGGCCGATGCCACCCTTGGAGTCGCCGATCATCAGCGATATGCCCGCCAGCAGCGGGCTGATCGTGGTGATCTCGCTGCCGTCGCCAACCAGCTTGTAGCGACCATTGAGCTGCTTGCGGCGCAGATCGAAGACATCCGCGCTGGCCTTGCCGCTGATTGCGTAGAGCCACATGTGCCGCGGGTCGAGCAGCAGCTGGCGAATCGGCTCGGCCAGTTGCGGCAGGTTGAGGCGTTCCTGCTCCAGCGTCACCTCGCCAGTCATCAGGTTTTCGCTGCTGGCGATGCGCTGAGCGTGCAATGCCGTGCCGGTAGCGCCGGCAACGAGCAACGTCTTGCCGTTCAGGCTGATGGCGGCCTGATCGATCGGGCGACCCTCGGGGTCGAGCTGCAGCGGCTCCTCACCGAAGGGATAAGCGAGTTCGGGGGTGATGGTCTTCTTATTGTTAGGGTAGGTGACCTTGTAGTTGTGCTCGAGCACCAGCGCCTGGCCGTTATCCAGGCCCAGCACCAGCCGGCGTGTGCTTGGCGTGTCCTGCCCCACCGAGACGACACGGCTGCCGGCTGGCAGCGGCAACGTCTTGCTCGACAGCAATGCACCGTCGCTCAGCCCGAAGAAGCGCACCTGCCCGTCGGAACCCAGGCGCATTGCGACCTGGTTCTGCTCCTCCACCGCCAGCAGCAGCGGCTCGCCGGCATCGGCCAACCAGGCCGGCTGCTGCGCCGCGCGGCTTTCCAGCTCGGCGCCCTGGAACATCGGCAGTACGACCTGCGCCAGGTAGAAGAAGATCAGGGTGATGGCGACCAGCACCGCCAGACCGCCGATGGACACGTACCAGCGCGCCAGGTGATCTTTCAGCGCGCGGATGCGGCGCTTGCGTTGCAGCGCCGGCGTGTTGAAGTCCAGCCGTTGCACATCGGAATTCGCGGTCATGTTTTCCATGTCGTTCATGCCAGGGCTCCTGGGCCAGAGCGGCCCTTCGGGGCGCCTAATCTAATGAAGCTGTGTGACAGAAAAATTACAGCCAGGTGACGCGACGAAGCCCGCCAGCGCGTTTCGCGTGGCGGGCATCTGCGCATGACCGGCGCGCTACGTCGCCGGCCGTCACGCGGGTCTTACAGACCCAGGTCCTGCATGGTCTTGTCGACCACCTTCTTCGGCAGCGGGATGTAGCCATCCTTGACCACGACTTCCTGGCCCTGCTTGGAGAGCACCAGCTTGAGGAACTCGGCGTCGATCGGGCTCAGCGGCTTGTTCGGCGCCTTGTTGACGTAGACGTAGAAGAAGCGCGCCAGCGGGAACTTGCCAGCCAGAGCGTTCTCTTCGTTGGCCTCGAAAGCCTCGCCACCCTTGGACAGCGGTACGGCGCGGACGCTGGAGGTCTTGTAGCCGATACCCGAGTAACCAATGGCGTTCAGGGTGCTGGAGATCGACTGCACCACCGAAGCGGAGCCCGGCTGCTCGTTGACGTTCGACTTGAAGTCACCTTTACACAGGGCTTCTTCCTTGAAGTAGCCGTAGGTGCCGGATACCGAGTTGCGACCGAACAGCTGGATCGGCTTGGCCGCCCACTCGCCGGTCATACCCAGGTCGCCCCATGTCTTGATGTCCTTCTCGCCACCGCACAGGCGGGTGCTGGAGAAGATCGCGTCGACCTGCTCGATGTCCAGCGACTTGATCGGGTTGTCCTTGTGCACGAACACCGCCAGGGCGTCGATGGCCACCGGAACGGCAGTTGGCTTGTAGCCATACTTCTCTTCGAAGGCCTGAATCTCGTTGTCCTTCATCGGGCGGCTCATCGGGCCCATGTTGGAGGTGCCTTCGGTCAGAGCGGGCGGCGCGGTGGAGGAGCCGGCAGCCTGGATCTGGATGTTGACGTTCGGATAGCTGCGCTTGAACTCTTCGGCCCACAGGGTCATCAGGTTGGCCAGGGAGTCGGAACCAACGCTGGACAGGTTGCCGGAAACACCGGAGGTCTTCTGGTAGCTCGGCAGGGCCGGGTCTACAGCAGCGACCGCGCTCGCGGCGCCAACGCCAGCGGCTACAAAGGTCAGGGCCGCCATCAAACGATTCAGTTTCATACCTTGCTCCTAGCAGGTGTGTGCTCGAGTGTGTTGGAACGGGGGCCAGTATCTGCAGGCCGTGTGAACACTCTATGAAGCAAGTGTGACAATCTGATTACCAAGCGCACCGTTGACCTGGTTCGGTCGCTGTAGCGCAACACAGCCGCTATACTCGGCGCCGTCGCCCGTGCCAGAGCGGGCATTTCGCGCCAGAACAACAACGCGCCGCGAGTCCGACCGAATGAAAGAATACGAACAGGAAGATCCGATCCCGCAGGGCGACCTGGCCCTGCAGCTCACCGCATTGCCGCGGGAAACCAATGGTTTTGGCGATATCTATGGCGGTTGGCTGGTGTCGCAGATGGATCTGGCAGGCACCGCGATGGCAAGCCGCGTGGCCGCCGGCCGTGTCGCCACGGTCTCCATCGATCGCATGGCGTTCATGGTTCCGGTAGCGGTTGGCGCGCAGCTGTCCTTCTATACCCAGACGCTGGAGGTCGGGCGCAGCTCGATCCGCATGCTGGTGGAAGTCTGGAGCGACGATCCGCTGTCCAGCGAGTGGCGTAAGGTCACCGAAGCCGTCTTCGTATTCGTCGCCATCGACGGCAGCGGCCGCACCCGCTCGGTGCCACCGCGCCGCTAAGCCATCCGCTAGTGAGGCTGTGGCTCGGGTCGCAGTAGCCCGGCCGCGACGGCAAAGCGATTCTTGCCACCACTCTTGGCCTGATACAGCGCGGTATCGGCGCAGTGATAGAGCTGCTCGGCCTGCTGGCCGTCCTGCAACGTGGCGATCCCAATACTGACACCCACCCGCGCCGCCGGATCATGCGGATGTCTGATATCCAGCGCGGTCAGCGCGTTGATCACCTGACGGGCAATGCGCTGTGCAGCGGCGTTGTCGCAGTTGTACAGCAGCAGTGCGAACTCCTCACCGCCAACCCGTGCCGCCTCGTCCAGCGGGCGCCGCGCGAAGCCGGCGAGCAGCTCGCCGAAGGCGCGGATCAGTGCATCGCCGGCCGGATGGCCGAAGGTGTCGTTATAGGCCTTGAAATCATCCAGATCGAGCAGCAGAAGGCTCAGCGGGCGCCGGTCTCGGCGGGCCTGGGCGATCCGCTGGGGCAGCGCGCGATCATGACTGCGCCGGTTGGCCAGACCGCTGAGCGCATCGTGCTCCGCGACCCAGCCCAGCAGTTGGCGGGTGAGGAACTGGTCGCGCTGCGAGTACTCATGAACATAGCGACTGATCGCGCCGATGATCAGCAACAGCAGGTAGTAGCTGACGGCGATCCAGTGTTCCGGCATCTGCTCGGCCGACAGGATCAGGCTAGCCATGCACACATCGGCCAGCACGATCAGCACCGCGCACAGCAGCGCCCACCAGAACGTCACGCCGAGAAAGAAGAACGACGCGACGATCAGCAGCCCGGCGCCGTAACGGAAATTCAGCTCCGCATCGAGCGTTTCGAAGCGGATGTCGATCAGCGCGGCCAGCATGCCGACCATCACCAGCAGCACCGGAAATATGCGGTTGGCCTGCGCGCGAAACCTGCGGCTGTAGAAGGTCAGCACCAGCACGACGACGCCCGGCAGAATCTGCAGGAGGCGCAACAGCGTCAGCGTTGTCAGCCAGCCGGTATCGGCAAGATCGAACACCCGGTGTTCGCAATACAGATATCCACCGACCGCGAAGATCAACAGCAGGGCGGCGAGGCGTTGCGATAGCCGCGCATGACGATCCAGATAGCGCCGAAACTCCCTCTCCAGCTCCGGCGCGAAGCGCAGCAGACGGAACCCGCCATGCAACTGCCGGCCATAAGGCGTATCGCGGAAATCCTCGGTAGAGGCCTGGGGGGGTATGTGGCGCATCGGAAGCTCGCAGGTTCGACGCGCGATGATATCACCAAGCCACTACGCAACAGGCAACCGTCCGACCGACGTAGCACCGCTGCCGCCACGCCAGCTTGAAGATGAAGGTTGCACTGAACGTTGGCAGCATCGAAGATCGCGCTACATGCACTGTTGGATGTATCCGTGACCGCCCTGCTACTCGCCCTCTGGCCCCTTTTCGCCCTTATCGTCGCCGGCTATTTCCTGCGCCTGCGCGCCTTTCCCAGTGCCGAGTTCTGGCCCGGCGCCGAACGCATCAACTACTTCGTCCTCTTTCCTGCCCTGCTGTTCAGCAGCCTGGCCACCGCACCGCTGGATAACCCTGCGCTGCCGCGCCTGGCCGGTGCCGTGATGCTCGGCCTGGGCCTGGCCTGGATCGGGCTGCTGATCGCCAAGCGGTTGCGCGGCTGGTCTGCCGGCCGCTTCGGCGCCATCACCCAGGGCGTGCTGCGTTTCAACACCTACCTCGGCCTGGCCGCGGTGGGCAGCCTGTTCGGCAAGGAAGGTCTGGCGTTGGCTGCGCTGATGCTGGCGCTGATGGTGCCGACGGTGAACGTGATGTCGGTGTGGGCGCTGACCGCCGAGCGCGGCGTCAGCGTGCGCGGTCTGCTGCTACCCATCGCAAAGAACCCGCTGATTCTCGCCTGTGTCGCCGGCGCGCTGGTCAATCTGTCGGGCCTGGGTCTGCCCGGCGGCACCGACCGCCTGCTGAGTCTGCTCGCCGCCGCCAGCCTGCCGCTGGGCCTGCTCTGCGTCGGCGCGGCGCTCAAACCCCAGGAGCTGGGCGGGGAAATCCCGACGCTGGGCTGGAACAGCGCGGTGCGCCTGCTGGCCGTTCCGCTGCTCGCCTACGGTGTGGCGATGGTGCTCGGCCTGCCCGATATGGAAACCACCATCCTGGTGCTGTTCTTCGCCCTGCCCACCGCCCCCACTGCCTACGTGCTCACCCGCCAGCTCGGCGGCGACAGCCATCTGATGGCGGGCATCATCACCTTGCAGACCCTGCTCGCGGCGGCCAGCCTGCCGCTGGTGCTTACGCTGCTCAACGGCTGATCAGCGCGCGACCTGCCCGCGTAGCAGACGCAGCAGCATCAGCGCCATGCCGACACCCAGCGCGCCGAGCACCAGCAGCGGGCCGAGATAACCGAGGGCGTCCTGCAGCCAACCGAGCAGCAGGTGCAGCCATTCGGTGTGCAACGAGGCTTCGACTGCAACGTAACCGCCCTGCTCCCAGATCTGGTAGGCGGCGTACAGCGGAATTAGCGTCAGCGGCAGCAGGATCAGGCACAGCCAGTAGCCGCTGCGCCGGTACGCACCCAGCAGCCCCCATGGCAGGTAAGCAGCACGAATCAGCTGGAAGAAGCAGACGATGTAATAGACCACCAGCAGCAGGGCGAAACCGCTGGCCACGGACGGCGCGAGCCAGAGTTCACGCAGCGCCGCGGTGCTGATGAACAGGCTGAGTGCGCCCCATAGCAGAAGAAAGAAGGTTCTCATCGCAAGTCCCGGTGTCGGCTTTTGGCGAAAGCGCATCGGAACAGAATTCCGAGCGCCATACGCACAACCGCTTCACGAAACAGGCGGCGATGAGCAGCGATCATGCCGGCTTCGAGCAGGCGCGCACGGTTTAGAACAGGCTGAGCTGATCGCTTTTTGGCTCATCTGGCTTGGCCGCCGGCACTGCCTCGGTGGCTCTGGTCTGAGCGCAGGGGAGCGCCAACCGCTCGGCCAGTCCTGCGGCGCGCTCGGCGCGTGTATTGACCGCTTCGGCCAGCCGCGCCGGCAGCGCCCAGATCTCCACCTTGCGCTTGGCGCGGGTGATGCCCGTGTAGAACAGCGAGCGCGTCAGCAGCGGGCTGGGCTGTTCCGGCAACGCCAGCAGCACCTCGGTGAACTCTGAGCCCTGGCTTTTGTGCACGGTCATGGCGAAGGCGCTGTCATGACTCGGCAACCGTGCCGGGGCAAAGCCGCGATAGCCCTCGTCGCCCTCGAAGAACACCCGCAGGCCCTGCTCGGTTTTCAGACACAAGCCGATATCGCCGTTGAACAGGCCCAGGGCGTAGTCGTTCTGCCGGACCATCACCGCGCGGCCGGGGTACCAGCGTTCGCGGGCGGGCACACCGAGGCGACGCTTGAAGCGCGCTTCCAGCGCCTCGTTGATGCCAGTGACGCCAAAGGCGCCTTCGCGCTGGGCAGTCAGCGCGCGGAAACCGTTGAAGGCCTCGAACGCGGCGGATGGATCGGCCTGGCGTGCGGCCTGCAGATAGGTCGAATAGCCCTGCTCCAGTCGCTCGATCAATGCGGCGGACGTTGGCGTGGCATTCCAGGCAAGATCGGCGCGCCCTTCCTGCAGCAGCGCCACCGTGCCCTTGGCATCGCCGCCATTGATTCGCCGCGCCAGCTCGCCGATACCGCTGTCGCCGGCGAAGCGGTGGCTGTGGGTGAGCAGCACAACCGCATCGCCGAGGCGCGAGCGCGGCGTCTCAACCGGTACGTTCTGCCCGGTAATGCGTTGCAGATCGGTCGCGGCCTGACTATCGAAACCGCGCCCTTCACAGAGTTCGGCGAACACCGCGCCGGCCTCCACGGCGGCCAGCTGGTCCTTGTCGCCGAGCAGGATCAGCCTCGCCTTCGGCGGCAGCGCGGCGACCAGCTTGGCCATCAGCGCCAGGTCGACCATCGACGCTTCGTCCACCACCAGCACGTCCAGCGCCAGTGGATGGGCCGCGTCATGGCGCACCTTCGGGCTGTCGCCGCGGCTGCCGAGGAGGCGGTGCAGTGTGCGCGCCTCGTCCGGCAGGGCGTCCTTGACGGCATCGCTGACCGGCAGATCGGCCTTGGCGTTGCGGATCGCTTCGGCCATGCGCGCCGCGGCCTTGCCGGTGGGCGCGGCGAGGCCGATGGCCAGGCGTTCGCCGCCGGGCTGCTCGAGCAGCGCCGCCAGCAGGCGTACCACGGTGGTGGTCTTGCCGGTGCCGGGACCGCCGGAGATCACCGCCAGGCGCCGACGTACCGCCTGAGCCGCGGCGAGGCGCTGCCAATCGGGGCTTTGCTGATTGAAGGCGAACAACCGCGCCAGGCTGTCGCTCAGCTGAGCTTCATCGACATCCGGTGCGTCCACTGCGCGAGTCAGCAGCTGTTCAGTCAACTGCTGTTCATAAGCCTGGTAACGGGCGAGGTAGAGCCGTTCCCCGACCAGAATCAGCGGTGCGTAATCCCCCGGCGCACCGATCAGCGATGAGGCATCCAGCTGCGCTCGCCAGGTCGCAAGCGGCGGCAGGCTGAAATCCTGATCCGGCCATGGCCGCTTGCCGGCTAACCGACCCAGCGGCAGGCAGACGTCGCCGGAGGACAGGGCTTCACAGCACAGCGCGGCGGCGAGCAGCACCGGCTCGGACGCATGCGGGTCGAGGCGCTGCAGGCTGGCGACGAAGGCACGCTCCAGTGGGCCGAGGGGCAGATCGGCAAGGGTCATATGTCGCTCCTGAAATGCATGAAGGCGCCGCTAAGCCCACATTCGCGGTCAAGACCGCTAAGCCGCGTCATCAATGCCCCTCCTCGAACAATCGATCCAGCGCATCGAGCAACACATCGTCCGGCCTCGCGAAATACACGCCGGCTTCCGGCATGCCGCGCAGGAACAGGTAGAAGGCACCACCCAGCTGCTCGTCGCGGAAATCCGCCAGCCGCTGGCGCAGGAAGCGGCGCAGCGCCACCAGATAAATCAGGTATTGCAGGTAGTAATGCTCGCCCGCCAGCGCCTGCAGCAGCCGTTCGCCACCGTAGTAGCCCGCATCCGGGCCGAGCCAGTTGGACTTGTAGTCGGCGATGTACCAGCGGCCGTCGTGCTCGAAGGTCAGGTCGATAAAGCCCTTCAGGAAACCCTTGAGGCTGTCGAACTCCAACCGTGCCGCCGCTTCGCGCAGCGGTTCAGCAAGGCCGTTGGCCGGATCGACCAGCAGGCTGCGCAGCCGCGCCACATCCAGGTTCTGCACCGGAAAGGTAAAGCCCAGCTCCGGCAGCCGTCTGCCAGACTGCAACGCCGCAAGCGTCAGGCCGGCGCCATCCATATCGGTGTCGAGCACCTTTTGCAGATGGCTGATGGCGATCTCCCTCCACTCCAGCTGCAAACCGTAGGCCTGCAAAGCAGGTTCGACCAACGCCTCCAGCTCGCCTTTGCCGCGCGCCCAGTCTTCGAGGATGGCGTGCAGGCAGGTACCGGCCCGTGCACCGCGGGGGAAGGCGAAGAAGCCGCTGCCCGGCTCGCCGGCATCAGGGATTGCCAGGGCGTCACGGTCCGGCGCTTCCATATGCATGCCGGCGGCCAAGCCGGAAAAGCTGCCGATGCGCCAGGCGCTGTGCAGGCTGCGATTGAGCTGCGACAGCTGCTGAGGCGGCGCCGCTCGGCCGGGGCCTTGAGCACTGGCTTCGCGTGACTCCAGCGGCAGGCAGGCCATATGGCCGTCGCTCCCCTGCACCAGTCGCTCGATGGCAAGGCGCAGGCTACCGCCGTTGAGGTCAGCCAGGTAGTTGCCCAGCTCGCTCAGCGGCTGCGCGCCAGGCAGTTCGCGACCGTGCAGCAGCCAGGCCAGGGCGCTGCTGTGCAGTCCCTCATCGGCCAGGCTGCCGTCCTTCTTCGGTTTGCACAGGTTGACTGGTCCCCAGTGCAGCCAGAGCCGGTCACGGGCGCGGGTCAGCGCGACATAGGCCAGGCGCAGCTGCTCGGCGAAGACTTCCTGGCGCGCGCGTTCGAGGTTGTCCTCCAGCTCACCGCTACCGAGATCCAGCAGCGGCTGGCCAGTCGCGTCGTGGCAGCGGGCGCTGTCGCGGTTCTTGCCGAGCAGCTTGCCGTCCCAGAGAAAGGGGCAGAACACCAGTGGGTATTCCAGGCCCTTGCTGGTGTGGATGGTGACGATCTGCACCCGCTCGGCATCGCTTTCCAGGCGCAGCAGGGCTTCCTCCCCCGCGCCCTCGCTGCCGCGCTGGGCATTGAACCAGGCCAGCAGCGGTTCCAGCCCTGGACGCAGAAGGCTCTCGGCCTGCAGCAGTTCACCGAGGTGCAGCAGGTTGGTCAGCCGGCGTTCGCCATCGACCCGTGCCAGCAGCCGTTCGGCCACCGCCTGCTCGTCGAGCCAGGCCCGGAACACGCGCATGAAACCCTGCTGCTGCCAGAGCTGGTGATAGCGCTCGGCGGCCTCGCGTTCGGCGTCCCACTGCTGCTGATCGTCCTGGCAGCGGGCAAGGTCGGCGGCGCTGCGGCCCAGCAGGCGCGTGGCCAGCGCATAGCGCAGCAGGCCTTCACGACCGGGCTCGGCATAAGCGGCAAGCACCGCGGCCAGCTCACCGGCCTCCTCGCTGCGCCAGACGCTGTCGCGCCCACGGCGCACGCTGGGCACACTGCGTGCGGCCAGTTCATCGGCGATCATCCCTGCCTGGCGGTGGTTCGCCACCAGCACGGCGATATCACCACCCTTGAGCGGTGTGAACACGCCGTCCTTGTCGAAGCCTGCACGTCCTTCGGCGGCGCCTGCCAGTTGCAGGGCGATACGCCGTGCGGTGTCGCTCGCCGCCAGCTGCGCGGCCTCGCCCTTGCCCAGCGGATCGTCGCCAAGCCAGACCAGCGACAGCGGCGCCGCCTCGCCCTCCCCCACCAGACGCAGCTTGGCCCGAGGCTTGTCGGCGGCACCCACCGGCGGGTAGCGCAGGTCAGGTTGGGCGAACGGCTGCGGATGGTCGAACAGCTGGTTAAGCGCGGCGATCAGCGCGGGGGTCGAACGGTAATTTGTCGGCAGGTTGAACGGCTCGCGATCAGCCTGCTGCTTGGCCGTCATATAGGTTGCAAGGTCCGCCCCGCGGAAGGCGTAGATCGCCTGTTTGGGATCGCCCACAAAACACAGCGATGCCTCGCCCGCCTTGGCATAGATGCGGTTGAAGATGGCGTACTGGATCGGATCGGTATCCTGGAACTCGTCGATCAGCGCCAGCGGGTAGGTGGCGCGCAACGAGGCCGCCAGGTCTTCGCCGACAGACCCTTGCAGCGCCTGATCCAGGCGATTGAGCAGATCATCGAAGGCCAGCAGCCGCTGCGCCGCCTTGCGCTCCGGCAGCTCGCGGTTGAGCCGTTCCAGCAGCGCGACCTGTAGCGCGATCAGCCGTTGCTTGCCGGCCGGCAGCGCCTCGGCGACCTGATCGGCCAGCTCGTCCAGTGCATGGGCCAGCTCACAGACCGGCGCGTCATGGCCCTTCTTGCACGCTTTGCTCAGCGCGCGGACACCGAACTTGGCCGCGCCCTCGGGCAGGTCGAACATCACCGCCGGATCGGCGAAATAGGCATCCAAATCCATCTGCCAGGGCGCAAATTTGATGCTTTTGTGGGTGCTCTGACTGAGTCCACCATGCGCCAGCAGCTCGGCGACCCAGGCGCTGCCCGCTCTTTTCCATAAATCAGCGGCGCGCTGCCAGGCGGCTTCTACCGGGCGCAGGTCGGCGGCAACGGGCGCGCCCTGCGGCTCGACCCGCAGATAGGGCTTGCCCAGGTGACTGCGCAAGCGCTGACGTAACCACAGCGGCGTGATCCGGCTCTTCGCCAGAAAGCGCGCCCAAGCCGGATCAGCATCAGCCAATTCGCTGCGCCAGGCGTCGGCCAGCAGCGCGTCGATGATCTCGCGGTCATCGGCGGTCAGCTCGCTGTCGAAATCGCCACCGGCCTCGAACGCGGCGTCCTGAAGGGCGCGCTGGCAGAAGCCGTGAATGGTGAAGATCGCCGCCTCGTCGAAACCGTGCACCGCCAGTAGCAACCGGCGGCGCGAGGCTTCGTCCGGGTAGCGCGCGTGGAGGCGGTTGAGGAAGTCATCCTCGCTCGGCGTGCCGTCATAGACAGCCAACAGGTCGGCAAGCCGCGCGCGGATGCGCTCGCGCAGCTCGGCGGTGGCCGCGGTGGTGTAGGTGACCACCAGAATCTGCCCCACCGACAGCTTCCGCTCCAGCAGCAGACGGGCGTAGAGCGCGGTGAGCGTCCAGGTCTTGCCGGTGCCGGCGCTGGCCTCGATCAGCGAGCGGCCATCGAAGGGCGAATCGAGCAGGTCGAGCTTCATGCTTCCTCCTCGTCTTCAGCCAGGGCGTCGAGTGCAGGGCCGATCAATTCCTGAGCCAGGCTTTCGAAACGCTCGTCCAGCGGATCGCGGTCGCGGAAGGCCAATCTGTTCCAGGGGTCTTCGGACTCGGCTGCGATGGGGCTGAACTCAGCACCGAGCCAGGCTTCGCGGGCGCGCTTGCGGGCGCAGTCGAGCGGTTCACTGCCGCGGGCCGGCTTGCGATAGCCCCTGGCGAAGGCATGGCTGCTACGCGGCAGCAACGGCAGCGGTTCGCGGATGGCGCAGCGATAGGCCGCCAGCCAGGGTTCGAGGAGCTGCGCGGCATTGGCCAGCGGCCCCAGCTGCCAGTCACCGGCGGGCGATAGCATCAGGCTGTGGCGCTCGATGCAGGGCGTGGCGGAGAGGTTGAGCAGCAGATGGCGCAGCCAGAACGGCGGCAGGTCCCACTCACCGAGACGGCCAAGCTTCCAGCCGAACAGCCCGGCCGGGGTCACGCCGTCCAGCCAGCCATGCACGCGCACACCGGCCAGGGTGATGTCCACCGGCAGCGGCTCGGGCACCGCGTCCGGGCGCAGTTCGAACAGGCGCGGCGCGAAGGCACGCACCGGCCCGCGCAGCTTGCCCCACAGCGCCTGGCCCAGCTCGCCGGTGGGCAACCAACCTGCGGCACAGGCCATGCGCCGCTCATCTTCGTCGCTCCAGCCGTGTTCCATGGCCTGCAGCGACAGCCGACGCAGGCCGTTCCAGGCTGGCATCTCCAAATCGAACGGCTCGTCGCTGGCGAGCGATTCCTGATCATCGGCCAGACGCAGACCAAGGCGTTGCTCGAGCAGGAAGCGCGCCGGGTGGCGGAAGCACTGCAACAGCTGCGACGGCTCGATGGTCAGCCAGGCGTCGTCGGGTTCCGCGAGCAAGCTGGCGAACGGCTGCGGCTGGGTCTGCGGTGGCTCGGCCAGACGCCCGGCGGCGCGAAACCACGGCAGCGAGAAACCGGCGCACAGCCCGTCGCCAAAATTGCGCGGCGAGAACGGCTGCAGCGGGTGGGCAACGAGAATTTTCTGGCTGGCCGTCTTGGGTACGGACTCGCCGGTATGCTCGGAAGCCTGTGCATCGGGCAGTTCGGCGGTCATGTCCACTGCTTCCAGCACTTCGCTGAGCAGCACCGAAGGCGGCAGCACGGCGTTGTCGCGCGGGTCGCGGCCGACATAGGACAGGTACAGCGCCTCACGCGCCGAAAGCAGGGTTTCCAGCAGCAGGTAGCGGTCGTCCAGGCGCCGCGCACGATCGCCACGGCGCGGATGCCGGCCAATCAGGTCGAAGCCCGACGGCGGTGTGCGCCGCGGGAAGGCACCATCGTCCAGGCCAAGCAGGCAGACCACGCGGAACGGCAGGCTGCGCATCGGCACCATGGTGCAGAAGGTCACCGCGCCGGTGAGAAAGCCCGAGGCGCCGCCGCCCTGCTGCAGGGCGGTGCTGAGCTGCTGGTGCACCAGTTCCAGTTCGATGGGCCGAGTCAGGTCTGCAGCCTGGGCCTGATCGCGCAACGCCGCGCATGCCTGGGACAACAAGAGCAACGTGTCGCCGGCTTCGCGCTCGTCGAACAGGGTGTCGATCAGCACTTGCAGGTCATCCGCCCACTCGGCCAACGGACGCGGCCGAGCCAGTTGATCGGCCAAGACTCCGAGCCGTTCGACGAACTCCACCAGCCGCCCGAGCAACTGCCCGCGCGCGCCTTCCAGAGCATCCAGCGGCCAGTGCTCGCCGAGCAGTGGCGCATGGTCGCCAGCCAGTTGCGGCGGCGCGGCAAAGCCCAGCAGCAGGCGGTCCAGCCCCTGGCGCCAGGTGAAGGCTGACTCGTCCGGCAGGCCGAGACGCGCCCGCTGGCTACCGTCGCGGCCCCAACGCACGCCGGCTTCGCGTAGCCAGTCGCGCAGCAGCGGCAGGTCTTCGCTTTCGATCCCGGCGCGCCGGGCAATGGCCGGCTGCTCCAGCCAAGCGAGGACTTCCTCGGCGGTAAAACGGCTCTGCGCCAGCATCAGCAATTCGAGGAAGGCCTCGATCAGCGGCATCTCGGCGCGCAGGCTGCGGTCGGCCAGGCTGTAGGGAATCCGCGGGCTGCCCTCGCGCGGGGCGAACACGGCTTCGATAAAGGGTGCGTAGCGCTCGATATCGGGGGTCAGCACCACCACCTGATCAGGCGTCAGCGCCGGGTTGGCGGCGAAACGCGCCAGCAGCTGGTCATGCAGAACCTCCACCTCGCGCAGCGGCGAATGGGCGATATGCACTTCCAGCGAACGGTCGTCCTCGGCCAGGCTGATGCGCTCCTCGGGCTGCCGGGTGCGCAGGCGCAAGATGTCGTTCTGCAGCGCGTGCAGCAGGCTGTCGTCGCGCAGGTCCTCGTCTTCGGAATAGAGGCCGAAATCCTGGCTGCCTTCGCTGGCTGTCAGGCTGAACAAGGAATCGAAGAAGTCCCGGCCCTGCTTACCAAGGCTGGCCAGCAACGGGTGACCCACGTCCAGGTACCAATCGTCAGCACCGCTCTCGGGCTGGCGCGCCAGCTCGCGGATATCACGAATCTCGCCCCAGGCCTCGCGGCTGGGGTTGAGTGCGCAGACCACCACGTCGATATGCTGCGCCAGGCCGTCGAGCACGCGCAGGTGGTGCGGTGGCAGGCTGCTGATACCGAACACCAGCAGACGCTCCGGCAGCCCCGACAAGGGCTCGTCGCTGTAGAGCCGTTGCAGCAGATCGTCGAGCAGCCGCGCGCGGTGCGGATGGCCGTCCTTGGTCAGCTCACGCCAGAGCAGCGCCTGCCAGGCTTCGTCCGGGCCGAGATTGAAGGTTTCGCCACGCTCCCAGGCCGCCAGCCAGTCGTCGCGATAGAGCAGGTACTGGTCGAAGACGTCGGCGATCTTCGCTGCCAGCGACAGCCGCCGGCGCTCGTCGCCACCGTCGAGGTACTGCGCCAGACGTGGCGCCAGCTCGAGATTGGCTGGCTCGCAAATCCAGCCATAGAGGCGCCAGGTCAGGGTGGTGGGGGAAAACGCCGATTGCTCGGGCAGGCTGCCCAGCACGGTACGGCTGAGGTCCCAGACGAACTTGGCCGGCAGCTGAATCTCCATCTGCATGGCGATGCCCTGCTTGCGCGCCAGCTCCAGCGTCAGCCAGCGGCCCATGCCCTGGCTCGGCACCACCACCAGCGCCGGAGCGAAGGGATCGGCGAGTGGCTGGGCGAGCAGGCGCGTGGCCAGTTCGCCGAGGGTTTCCAGATCGGGAGCGTGGTAGAGGCTGAGCATGGGCGCACCGCGTGAACAGAAGTCGCTAGGTTACAGGCCGCTCCGCAAGGGAGCGAGCCGTGCACTTGAGTCTGTATCCCGGTTGCGACAACTCGTGTCGCAGCGCATCTCCTCCTTTCGCCCTGCCCTTTTGCTTCTCTCGACCAATATCAATTACGCCGCGGCTGCCTAGCATGGGGCAACGGGGCGGCCGCTTAGTCGCCCGCCATCAGGTCAGGAGTCGTTCATGAACCGGAACCGCAAGAAGCTGCTCGCCCTCTCTCTATCTGCCACGCTGGGCGCCGTGCCGCTGCTGCTGCACGCACAGGAGCCAGCCCAGCAGCGGACGCTCGGCTCGGTGGAGCGCAGCCACGCCAGCCAGGCACGCGCCCTGCTCGACAGCGCCGTGTTGACCTTCCAGGCCAAGGGCCCGGAGCAGGCATTGGCCGCCTTCAACGACCGCAACGGCGAATTCGTTCACGGCCAGTACTACATCTTCGTGCTCGGCGAGGACGGCACCATGCAGGCCAGCAGCGGCCCTTCGGCCAGCCTGGTCGGACTGAACGTCGCTGAGCTCAAGGATGCCGCCGGCAAGTCCTTTATGCGTGAAATTCTCGACAAGTCGGCCAAGCAGGACAGCGGCGAAGTCGAGTACAAGTGGCTCAACCCGGCCGACAACAAGGTCGAGAACAAGATCAGCCAGTTCCGCAAGGTCGGCGACCACGTGCTCTGCGTCGGCTATTACATCCCGCGTGCCACCGCCGAGCACGCCAAGGCGCTGCTCGAACGCGCCGTGCAGCAGGTCAAGGACAAGGGCGCCGACGCCGCCTTCCGTAGCTTCAATGATCCGCGTGGCGGCTTTGTCTTCAACGACGAGTACGTCTTCGTCATCGGCCTCGACGATGGGCGCTACCGCGCCAGCGGCAGCTCGCCAAACCTGGTGGGTGTCGATGTGCGCAACGTCAATGATGCCGCCGGCAAGCCACTGTTCAAGGAGATGATCGAACTGGCCCGCAAGCAGGGCTCCGGCAGCGTCGACTATGTCTGGCGCAACCCGGCGACCAACGCGGTCGAGCAGAAGCACACGCTGATCCAGCGGGTCGACGATGTACTGCTGGGCGTGGGCTACTACACCCGCCCCTGAGAGGGCGGCCAGCAAAGCTTTGTGACGTTTCGGTGAACGGGGCCGGCAGGCCAGGGTCAATCGAGTATCCCCGGTGAAGATCTGCGTCCTTGTGACGCAGGCTTTCGTCGTTGCTGCTCGCCGGGGCAGGAGCCCGACCGATGCTGACCCTGTTGCACCTGTTGTCGTCCATCGCCCTGCTGGTCTGGGGTACGCATATCGTGCGTACCGGGATCATGCGGGTGTATGGCTCGCACCTGCGACGGGCGCTCGGCCAGAGCATGCGCAATGCGCCGCTGGCCTTCGGCGCCGGCATCGGTGTTACGGCGCTGGTGCAGAGCAGCAACGCCACCGCGCTGCTGGCCATCTCCTTCGTTGCCCAGGGGCTGATGGCGCTGCCCACGGCGCTGGCAATCATGCTCGGCGCGGATGTCGGCACCGCGCTGATGGCCCGCGTGCTGACTCTCGATCTTTCCTGGCTGTCGCCGCTGCTGACGCTGCTCGGCGTCTGCCTGTTCCTCTCGCGCAAGCAGACCCGCGTCGGCCAGATCGGCCGCGTGCTGATCGGCCTCGGCCTGATCATTCTCGCCCTGCAATTGATCGTGCACGCCGCCGAGCCGATCACCGAGGCGCGCGGCATGCAGGTGCTGTTCTCCTCGCTGGCCGGCGACACCCTGCTCGCGGTGCTGGTCGGCGCGCTGTTCGCCGTGCTGTCGTATTCCAGCCTCGCCGCGGTGCTGCTGACCTCGACGCTGGCCGGTGCCGGCCTGATCAGCCTGCCGGTGGCGCTGGGTCTGGTGATCGGCGCCAACATCGGCAGCGGCCTGCTCGCCTGGTTCAACGCCAGCCTGCAGCCGGCTTCGGCGCGCCGCGTGGCGCTGGGCAACCTGCTGTACAAGCTGGCCGGGCTGATCGTGCTGCCGTTTCTCGGCATGCTGGTGGCCTGGATGGACACCCTGGGTGTCAGCGCACAGACCCAGGTGATCGGTTTTCACCTGATCTACAACAGCCTGCGCTGCGTGATCCTGCTGCCCACCGTGAAGCCGATGGCGCAGTTGTGTGAATACCTGCTGCCGGAGCGTGCGCTGGACAACGGCGTGGCGCAGCCTCGGCATCTCGACCCCGCCGCGCTGGATACGCCGAGCCTGGCGCTGGCCAATGCGGTCCGCGAAACCCTGCGCATCGGCGACATGGTGGAGCTGATGCTGGCGCGGCTGCTGGAGGTGCTGCGCGAAGACCGACCGGAGCCCGGCGACGAGATTCGCCGCCTGGACGATGACGTCGACGCGCTCTACAGCGGCGTTAAGCTCTACCTGGCGCAGATGCCGCGCGAAGACCTCGCCGAGCAGGAGGGCCGGCGCTGGGCAGAGATTATCGAGCTGGCAATCAACCTGGAACAGGCCGGTGACATCATCGAGCATATGGTCAGCAAGGTGCAGAACCTGAAGACGTCCAAGCGCCGCTCCTTCTCCGACAGCGGGCTGGAGGAACTTGGCCAGTTGCACGCCCAGCTGAGTACCAACCTGCGGCTGGGGTTGTCGGTCTTCATCTCCGGCGATTCCCATAGCGCCCGCCAGCTGCTGCAGCAGAAACGCCAGTTCCGCAAGCTCGAGCGCGAACTGGCGCACTCCCACGTGCAGCGCTTGCACCAGCAGGTGGTGGAGAGCATCGAGACCAGCGCCGCGCACCTGGAGCTGATTGCCGACATGAAACGCCTCAATTCACTGTTCTGCAGCGCCGCCTATCCGGCGCTGGAAGGTCCCGGCGGCAGCAAAGCGCGCACAGCAGCCGGCGACGCGCCGCGGGAAGTGATCTCCGGAGAACCTCACCTGCCGGGACGCCCCGCCTGATCCAGATTCAGGTCGTTCAGCTAGCACGGCGTTGCCAGAGGCGGAACAGCGGCTCGGCGAGAAACATCACCAGGAACAGCCTGAGCACCTGCACCGCGGTGACCAGCGCCACCGAAAGCTGCAAGGCTTCGGCAGTCAGGCATAGCTCGGTAATGCCGCCGGGCATCATGCCGAGCATCAGCGACACCTCATCCAACGCGGTCATCCAACCCAGCGCGCCGCCCAGCGCGGCGGCGACCAGCATGGCGAACAGCGTGAACAGCAGGATGCGCACGAGGAACGCCGGCGCACTGCGAAAGAACGGCCGGTCGAAATGACAGGCCAGCGAGCAGCCGATCAGCCACTGGCCGAGCGCGCCGGCCCAGCCGGGCAGGCCGATGTGCAGATCGAATGCTACGCTGGCCACGGCGCAGGCGGTCAGCGGGCCGAGCATCCAGGGGTTGGGCTGGCCGAGACGCTTCCAGAGCAGCGCCAGCAGACCGCCGGCCGGCAGCAGCACGGCTAGCCAGGGCCAGCTCACCGGGGCCGCAGGCGGTGCCGCGACCGTCGGCAGGCCCCAGGTGAACAGCGCCGGCACGATCAGCACCACCAGCAGCAGGCGCAGGCTGTGCGCCGCCGCCACGCGCGCAGGTTCAGCCTGGTGCCGGTTGGCCAGCACCACCATTTCGCTGGCGCCACCCGGCATGCTGGCGAAGAACGCAGTGGCGCGGTCGGTGCCGCTGCGCAGCAGGATGAAGAGGCCGATCAGGCCCAGCAGCAGCGTGCCGACCGCACCGGCGAGGATCACGCCGAGATGCGCCAGCACCTGCTGCATGACCTCACTGGTGAAGTGCAGGCCGATGGCGCTGGCGACGATCCATTGCCCGACCTGACGGCCGCGCGGCACCTCGCTCACCAGCCAGCCGCTGCAGCGCACGGCGATCACCGCCAGTAGCGAGCCGATCATCCACGGCAGCGGCCAGTTGGCCAGAGTTGCCAGCCAGCCGCCGACCGCACCGATCAGCGGGGTCGCCCACCAGGCCGGCAGCCGCCGATGCATGTCAGGCCTGCGCCTCGACCACGTTGGCGCGACGGCGCTTGAGGTACCAGCGCAGCGCCGGCATGCCGAGCATCGCCACGGTCAGCGCCCACAGCGCCAGGGTGATCGGGCTGCCCCAGAGGATGCCCAGCTCACCGTTGGAGATCGACAGCGCACGGCGCAGGTTGTCTTCCATCATCTCGCCGAGCACAAAGCCGAGAATCAGCGCCGACAGCGGGAAGTCCAGCTTGCGCAGCAAGTAGCCGAACACGCCGAGGCCGACCATCAGCACCAGGTCGAAGGTGGTGCTGTGCACCGAATACACGCCGACCATGCTGATCACGGTGATCGCCGGCACCAGCACCCAGTTCGGCACGGCGAGCATGCGCGAGAACAGGCCGACCAGCGGGATGTTCATCACCAGCAGGATCACGTTGCCGATGAACAGCGAAGCGATCAGGCCCCAGACCACGTCCGGCTGCTGTTCGAACAGCAGCGGGCCGGGGGTGATGTTGTACAGCGTCAGCGCGCCGATCATCACCGCGGTGGTGCCCGAACCCGGCACGCCGAGGGTCAGCATGGGGATCAGCGAGCCGCAGGCCGAGGCGTTGTTGGCCGCTTCCGGCGCCGCCAGGCCGCGCAGGTCGCCATCACCGAAGCGGCCCTTGTCGCCGGCCATGCGCTTCTCGCTCATGTAGGTCATGGCGCTGGCGATGGTCGCCCCGGCGCCTGGCAGCGTGCCGATGACGAAGCCGGCCACGGCGCTGCGCACCATGGTCCAGAAGGTCAGACAGAACTCCTTGAAGTTGAACAGCAACCGGCCGCTGGCCTTCACCGCCTGCTGCCCGCTGTGGGTTTTCTCCAGCATCAGCAGGATCTCGCTGACACTGAAGAAGCCGATCACCACGATGACGAACTGGATGCCGTCGGACAGGCTGACGCTGCCGAAGGTGAAGCGGTAGACGCCGGTAGTGGAATCGACACCGACGGTGGCCAGGGCCAGGCCCATCAGCGCGGCCATCAGCGTCTTCACCGGCTTGTCGCCGACCATGCCGCCAAGGCAGGCGATGGCGAAAATCATCAGCACGAAGTATTCCGCCGGACCGAAGGCCACCGCCCACTTGGCCAGCAGCGGGGCGAACAGCACCACCCCGCAGGTGGCGATGATGCTGCCGATGAACGAGCTGACCGCGGACAGCGACAGCGCGATTCCAGCCTTGCCCTGGCGCGCCAGCGGGTAGCCGTCGAGGGTGGTCATCACCGCGGCCGCATCACCTGGTACGTTGAGCAGGATCGCCGAGATGCGGCCGCCGTACTCGCAGCCCAGGTACACGGCGGCGAGCAGGATCAGTGCGGTCTCCGGCGGCAGGCCGAGGGCAAAGGCCAACGGCAGCAGCAGCGCCACGCCGTTGATCGGGCCGAGGCCGGGCAGCAGGCCGACGACGGTGCCGACGAAGGCGCCGAACAGCGCCACCAGCAGGTTGGTCGGCCGGGTGGCGACATCGAAGCCCTGCATCAAGAAATTCAAAGTTTCCATATCAGCTCTCCAGCAGACGTAGCAGGCCGAGCGGCAGCGGTACGTCCAGCAGGTAATCGAACAGCCCGTAGAGCAGCACGCCGAGCAGCACGCCGCTGATCACGCTGGGCCACAGGCGACCGTTGAACAGCAGGCCGAGGGCGAAACCGGCCAGGGCAGTGCTGATGACGAAGCCGAGGATTTCGAACAGCAGGGCATAGGCCAGCAGCGCCAGCACGCAGAGCACGGCCCGCTGCGCCTTGGCACGATCGAACGCTGGCGTCGGCTCGCCGTGCGGCTTGAACAGCAGCCACGCCGCGCCGCAGGCCATCAGGAACAGCAGCAGCAGCGGATAGGCGCGCGGCCCGACCGGGTCGTAGGCGAAGGGCGCCTCGAAGCCCCAGGCGAGCAGGGCGAGGCCGGCGCAGGCGAGCAGCCACGCCGCGGCGAAGACACGTACGTACATGACGGGATACCTCAGGGGTTCGGCGACCCGGCAGTTGCCGGGCCCGCCGTGCGGCCCGCGGGCGCGGGCCGGTTCGCGTTACTTGACCAGGCCGAACTCGCCGGCCAGCGCCTTGTAGTCCTGCACCTGCTTCTCGACGAAGGCCTTGAGCTCGTCGCCGGTCATCGACAGCGGGAACAGGTCGCGCTGCTCGCGCAGCTTGGCGAAGTCCTCGTCGGCCAGCAGGCTGCCGAACTGGCTCTTCCACCAGTTGAAGTCCTCGTCGGAGACTTCCGGCCCCATGTAGAAGCCGCGGATCACCGGCCAGCTGATGTCGTAGCCCTGCTCCTTGGCGGTGGGGATGTCGGCCAGCTTGCCCGGCAGGCGCTCGTCGGAGAGCACGGCGAGGATACGGATCTTGCCGGCGTCGAGCTGCGGGGTGACTTCGCCGAGGCCGCTGGAAGTGACCTGCACATGGCCGCCGAGCATGGCGGTGAGGGTTTCGCCGCCGCCCTCGAAGGCGACGTAGCGCAGCTTCTTCGGATCGACACCGGCAGCGCGGGCGATCAGCGCGGTCTGCATCCAGTCCTGGCCGCCGATGGTGGCGCCGGCGCCGAACACCACGCTGCCCGGGTCCTTCTTCACCGCGGCGATGAGGTCGTCGAGGTCCTGGTAGGGCGCATCGGCACGCACCGAGATCGCGCCGTAGTCGGTGCCGACCGCGGCCAGCCAGCGCACCGCGGTTTCGTCGTAACGACCGAACTTGCCCTGCGCGAGGTTGAGCAGCGAACCGCTGGAGAAGGCGGTGATGGTTCCCGCCTCCGAGGCGCGCTGGGCGACCACGGCGTTGTAGGCCACCGCACCGACGCCGCCGGGCATGTAGGTGACGCGCATCGGCGCCTTGAGCAGGCCGGCGTCCTTCAGGCCGCTCTGGGCCAGCTTGCAGGTCAGGTCGAAACCGCCGCCGGGCTTGGCCGGGGCGATGCACTCGGGGCGCTTGGGCTCGGCCAGCAGCTGGCTGGAGAGCAGCAGGCAGGACGACAGCAGGGCGATACGGCTGAATCTGGTTTTCATCGGGTGTTCCTCGCGTTCTTGTTCTCTTTACCAGATCGGCAGGCTGTAGCTGACGATCAGACGGTTCTCGTCGGCGTCACGGGCGAAATCCGAGCGGAACATCGCGTTGCGCCAGCGCACCGCGACGTTCTTCAGCGGGCCGCTCTGCACCACGTACTTCAGCTCGATGTCGCGTTCCCACTCGCTGCCGTTGCTGCCGCCCGCGTATTCGGCGTTGTCGCCGGAGATGTAACGGGTCAGGAAGGTCAGCCCGGGGATGCCCATGGCGGCGAAGTTGTAGTCGTAACGGGCCTGCCAGGAGCGCTCGTCAGCGTTGGCGAAGTCGTTGATCTGCACGAAGTTGACCAGGAACGGATCGCTGCCATCGATATAGGCATAGCCGGTATCGCCGCGCATCTGCTGGTAGCCGAGGCTGACCTTGTGCCCGCCGAGGCTGTAACCCAGCATGCCGTTCCAGGCCTGGTTGTCGATCTTGCCGGCGTTGGCCGCGCCGGTGTCGTCGCTGAACATCACGCGCAGATCGGCGCTCAGCGCGGAGTTGTCGGTCAGCGGCTTGACCGCCAGCAGGCCGAAGAAATGCTGGCGGTACACGTCATCCAGCTCGCCGTAGTAGTAGCGGCCGGTGAGGTTCTTGTTGAAGGCGTATTCGGCCCCGGCGAAGGTCAGGTGATCGGCCTCGGCGGCACTGGCGAAACGGCTGTTCTTGTTGTTCAGCTGCAGGTCCTGGGAGTTGGTCGAAGCGCGGTCGATGACCTTGTCCAGGCGCCCGCCGATCAGCGTCAGCCCTTCGATATCCTTGGAAGTGGCGGTGCCGCCTTCGAACACCTGCGGCAGCGTGCGGCTGTCGCTGGCCTTGACCACCGGCATCTCCGGGATGTGCGAGCCATAGCGCAGCTCGGTCTCGGCGATCTTCGCCTTGGCGGTCAGGCCCAGGCGGCTGAACTCGTCCGGGGTGCCGCCATCGTCCTGCACCGGCAAGAGGTCGGTGCCGGCGCGACCACCGCCGGAGTCCAGCTTGACGCCGAGCATGCCCAGCGCATCCAGGCCGACGCCGACGGTGCCTTCGGTGAAGCCGGACTGCACGTCGAGGATGAAACCCTGGGTCCACTCTTCGCGCTTGGACTGGGCGGTGCCTTCGCGGAAATCACGGTTCAGGTAGATGTTGTGGGTCTGCAGGGTTGCACTGCTGTCTTCGATGAACGCGGCCTGGGCGAGCGGCGCCAGCGAGGCGGCGGCAACGGCGAGAGCGAGACGAGCAGGAGCGGGTGAGCGTCTGACGGCAGTCAGCATCGGGGTATCTCCACTATTGTTTTTGTTGTGACGGCGCATGCGCCGCGCGAGGTGGATCGAGCCACCTGTAAGCGATCCTATGGGGTCAAGCTTTCGCCAGCCTTTCAGCGTCGAAAGCCTGCGGCGACTCTTGCCGTCTGCCGCTACACTGGCGCCCCGTCGCAATGGCAGAGGACAGGCAATGCGGATTCTTCTGGTCGAGGATCACCCCCAGCTGGCCGAGAGCGTGGCGCAGGCGCTGCGCGGCGCCGGCTGGACCGTGGACCTGCTGCACGACGGCATCGCCGCCGATCTGGCGCTGGCCAGCGAGGACTATGCGCTGGCGATTCTCGACGTCGGGCTGCCGCGGCTGGATGGCTTTCAGGTGCTGGCGCGCCTGCGCGAGCGCGGCAAGACGCTGCCGGTGCTGATGCTCACCGCGCGCGGTGAGGTCAGCGATCGCGTGCACGGCCTCAACCTAGGTGCCGACGACTACCTGGCCAAGCCGTTCGAGCTGTCCGAGCTGGAAGCGCGGGTCAAGGCGCTGCTGCGACGCAGCGTCGGCGGCGGCGAGCGCCAGCAGCGCTGCGGTGTGCTGGTCTACGACCTGGATGCGCGGCGCTTCAGCCTGGCCGACGAGCCCCTGACGCTGACCTCGCGCGAGCAGGGCGTGCTCGAAGCGCTGATCGCCCGCCCCGGTCGGGTGATGAGCAAGGACCAACTGGCCGCCCAGGTATTCGGCCTCGACGAGGACGCCAGCGCCGACGCCATCGAGATCTATGTCTACCGGCTGCGCAAGAAGCTCGAAGGCCAACCGGTGCGCATCGTCACCTTCCGCGGCCTGGGCTACATGCTCGAGGCGCTCGATGGCTGAGCCGGAGGTCGCCGGCAGCCTGCGTGCCCGGCTGCTGCGCCGGCTGGCGATCCTGCTCGCGCTGCTGCTGCTGTTCAGCGGCTGGAGTGCCTACTGGAACGGCCGTGCCGCTGCCGATACCGCCTACGACCGTACCCTGCTCGCCTCGGCCCGAGCCATCGCCGACGGCCTGGTCACTCACGAGGGTGTGCTGCGCGCCAACGTGCCCTACGTGGCGCTCGACACCTTCGCCTATGACAGCGCCGGACGCATCTACTACGGGGTGCTGGACATCCAGGGGCGCCTGGTCAGCGGCTACGAGAACCTGCCCGCCCCTGCCGCCGACACCCCGCGCACCGACGACTACCCGGCCCTGGCGCGTTTCTACGATGGCGAATTCCAGGGCCAGGGCGTGCGCCTGGTGAGCCTGCTGCAGCCGGTCAGCGAGCCGGAGCTCAGCGGCATCGCCGAGATCCGCGTGGCCGAGACCCTCGGCGCCCGGGAGCGCATGGCGCGCAGCCTGCTCACCGATACCCTGTGGCGGGTCGGGCTGATGGCCGTCGCCGCGCTGCTGCTGGTATGGCTGGCGGTAAGTGCCGCGCTGCGGCCGCTGGGCCGGCTCAGCGAGGCGGTGCAGGAACGCGCACCGGACGATCTGCGGCCGCTGCCGCTGGTCAGCGTGCAGCGCGAGCTGCGCCCGCTGGTGGTCGCGCTCAACGGCTTCACCGAACGCCTGCGCGGCCAGTTCGAACGCCAGGCGCGCTTCATCGCCGACGCCTCCCACGAGTTGCGCACGCCGCTGGCGGCGCTCAAGGCGCGGATCGAGCTGGGCCTGCGCGAAGCCGAGCCGGCGGTCTGGCGCAGCACCCTGGAAGACGCCGGGCAGAGCACCGACAAGGTCATCCACCTGGCCAACCAGCTGCTCTCGCTGGCGCGCATCGAAAGCGGCGCGCAATCCATCGCCGAAGGCGGCGCGCAGCGCCTGGACCTGTCGCAGCTGGCCCGCGAGCTGGGCCTGGCGATGGCCGCGCTGGCGCACAAGCGCGGCGTCGCCCTGGCGCTGGAGGCGGAGGCACCGGTATGGATCGACGGCGAGCCGACGCTGATCAGCGAACTGCTGAGCAACCTGCTGGACAACGCGCTGGCGCATACCGGCGACGGCGGCAACGTGGTGCTGCGGGTGCTCGACGGCGCCGTGCTGGAGGTGGAGGACGACGGCCCGGGTATTCCGGCCGCCGAGCGCGATCGCGTCTTCGCGCGCTTCTACCGCCGCGACACCGGCGGCCATGGTGCCGGCCTCGGGCTGGCCATCGTCGGCGAAATCGTCCGCGCCCATCGCGCCGAGATCAGCCTGGATCAGGGCGCTCTCGGCGGCCTGCTGGTGCGGGTGCGTTTCGTACCGGCCGAGAGCTGAGGGGCGGCCGCGCCTCAGGCAAATACGGTCGCGCCATCCGGCCCGAGGTCGGCGGCCTCGACCACGCAATTGCGGCCGCTGCGCTTGGCCTCATAGAGCGCACGGTCTGCTGCACTGAGCAACTCCAGCGGCGCCGCCGCGGCTTGCGGATCGAGCGTAGCCACGCCAAAGCTGATGGTCAGACTGACGCGCTCGCCGTCGCAGTCGAGCTCAAGCCGCTCGACATCCTGCCGCATCCGCTCGGCCAGCAGCACCGCCTGCGGCCCGCCGGTTGCCGGCAGCGTGATGACGAACTCCTCACCACCGTAACGCGCCGCGAGATCACCGGCTCGCTGGCAATGCTGCTGGAGTACCGCCGCTACCCGGCGCAGGCACTCGTCGCCGAACGGATGGCCGTAGCTGTCGTTGACTCGCTTGAAGTGATCGATGTCGCCCAGCAGGACGGTCAACGGCGTGCCGTTGCGGCGTCCGCGACGGACCTCGTCTTCGAGTAGCTGATCGAACTGGCGGCGATTGGCGAGGTGCGTCAACGGATCGGTGGAGCTCAGTCTGAGCAGCTCGGCATTCGCCAGCTCGAGACCGTGACGGACTTCCTCGAGCGCCTTGGTGCGCGCCACTACGCGCGTTTCCAGCTCTTCATTGGCACGCTGCTGGATCAGCAGTGCCTGTTGCTTGGCCTGCAGGTGCTGCTCGCGTTCGTCGGCCAGGCTGCGCGAGGTCTCCAGCGCCAGCTGCTGGGCGGCGATGCGTTGATCGCGCTCCAGGTTGATCCGTTCGGCAAGCGCCATCGATAGCAGCACGAACTCGATGAACATGCCTATCAGCTGACCATGCAGCGTCAGCCGATTGAGTGGCATGTAGCCCCACAGCGCCAGGAGGTGAATGACGGTGAAACCCAGCAGCGTTATCCAGGCGATGCTGAACAGCCGCGCCGATACGTTGCCGCGGGCCCACAACGTGAGCGTCACCGCCAGGCTGATCAGGCAGTAGGGCAGCGCCACGTATTCCATGAACAGCCAGTGTGCATGCTCCGGAATCAGCAGCACCGCCATCAGCACCGTGATCCAGTAGCAGCCCAGCACCCAGGTGATGTGCCAGACCCAGCCGCCGTACTGGCGAACCTGCAGAAAGCGTACGACGAAAAGTAGCGGAGTAAGGAAACACAGGGTTGCCGAGAGCGTGTAGAAGCGCGCCGAGAACGGCGGTGCGCCGGGCCACAACACCAGCTGGCCGAAGCCGCTCATGGTGCCGACGTAGAACATTGCGCTGAGCAGATACAGCACGTACAGCAGATAGCTGAGGTCGCGGGTGAAAATCAGCAGGCTCAGGTTGTACAGCACGATGACGATCATGCCGCCGAAGAACAGGCTGAACAGCGCCGTATCGAGCACCTTGCCCTCGATGAAGCTCGTCTCGTCGACCAGCTCCAGCGGCAGCACCATCAGCTCGCTGGCCTCCAGCTTGCAGATAGACCACCGCCTGCTCGCCGGGCTGCAGGCTCAGCGGGAAGACCAGGTTGTGATCGACCACCGGCCGCTGACTGACCGCCAGCGTATCGCCAGCGACCATGGGCTCACCCCATCGGTCCTGCCGCGGGTAGTAGACGCGCAGCGTAACGCGGTCGAGCACGGGCCACTTGAGCAACAGATACCAGCTGCTGGCATTTGCCTGGAGGTTGTGCACCGGGAATCGTAGCCATGCGCCTGCTGGCTGGCGGAGCAGATTGGGTACCTGCAGCGGCTGCCAACCCCGGTCGTCGCTGTGTGCCTGGTCGAAGCCAGCCTCCAGCCGGCCAAGCGCGTACTCCGGTTGGCCAACCTGCAGCCCGGGAGCGTGCCGGCTTTCGATCATCAGGCTGTCTTCGGCCATCGCCCGGCCCGGCGCAGCACCAAGCAGAAGCATGAAGCACAGGACCAGCAGTGCATTGAACGGCATCGATTTCTCATGGCCGGTAGCGCCGCCGGAATCGAGCCGGAAGCGCTTCGGAAGGACGTGTGGTATCGGCGCGGCCCCGCCGGGCGACCGGAGCCTGAAGCGGCTCATTGTATGTAACTTTTTGTATTTAGGCGCGCAGCGGGCGGTCCCTTTTTCAGGGCATGCCAGCGAGCCGCGCGGACCTCGCGCAGGACCGTTTCATACCGCTCAAGCGTTGAGGGCCGGAGTCTGCTCGCCAGCATTGACCTCAGCGGCCAGAGCCACTTGGTCGCGACCAGCGTTCTTGGCCTGATAGAGCGCCGCATCCGCCGCCGCCAGCAGATCGGCCGGCGCGACGAGCGAGGGGGTCAGCGTGGCGACGCCAAGGCTGATGGTCAGCGCCACCGGCTGTTCGCCATGCTGCAGCTGCAGGTGCGCGATCGTGCAGCGGATCGATTCTGCCAGGGCGACGGCCTGTTCGGCGTCGAGCCCCGGCAGCAGGACGACGAACTCCTCACCGCCATAGCGCGCCGCGACGTCGCCGGCGCGCTGGCAGTGGGCGGCGAGCACTGCCGCGACCTGGCGCAGGCACTCGTCACCGAAGGGGTGGCCGTAGCTGTCGTTGACCCGCTTGAAGTGATCGATATCGGCGAGCAACACCGATAGTGGGCTGCCGGCGCGCCGCGCGCGGCGGATTTCCTCGTCCAGCAGACGATCGAAACGCCGGCGGTTGGCCAGCTGGGTCAGCGAATCGGTGGTGCTCAAGCGCATCAGTTCGGCATTGGCGGCTTCCAGGCCGTGGCGGACTTCTTCCAGCGCACGGGTGCGTTCGTACACCCGCGCTTCGAGCACCTCGTTGGCGCGCAGTTGCAGATCCAGCGCCTCCTGCTTGGCCTGCAAGCGCAGTGCGCGCTCCTCGGCCAGCGATTCCGAGGCGTGCAATGCCAGTTGCTGCGCGGCGATGCGCCGGTTGCGCTCGACGTTGATGCGCTCGGCCAGCGCCATGGATAGCAGCACGAACTCGGCGAACATGCCGATCAGCTGGCCATTCAGCGTCCAGGCATTGAGTGGCAAGGTGCCGTTGAGCGCCAGAAGGTTGACCACGGTAAAGCCGAGCAAGGTGCTCCAGGCGATGCTGAACAGCCGCGCGGACGGATTGCCGCGCATCCACAGGTTGAGCGTAACGGCCATGGTCACGACGCAGTGCAGCAGCGCGACGCTGTCCATGAACAGATAGCGCGCCAGGGTCGGTGCCAGCAGCAGCATGAGCACCGCCACACCCCAGTAGCCGGTCAGGCTGATGGACACCGCCCAGACCCAGCCGCCATAGCGGCGTATGCCGAGAAAGCGCAGGGCGAACAGCATCGGCGTGAAGAAGCACAGCGCCGCGGAAAGGCCGTAGAAGCGTGCCGACAGCTCGGGGATTTCCGGCCAGAGGTAGAGCTGGCCGAAGCCGGTAATGGTCAGCACGTAGAACACCGCGCTGAGCAGGTAAAGCACGTAGAGGAAGTAGCTGCCGTCGCGGGTGAAGATCAGCAGGCTGCAGTTGTACAGCACGATCACCAGAATGCCGCCGAAGAACAGGCTGACCAGCGTGACGTCGCGGAGCTTGCCTTCGATCAGCTGCTTTTCGTCGATCAGCTCCAGCGGCAGGGCGAGGGTTTCCCTGGCCTGCAGCTGCAGATAGACCACCGCTCGCTCGCCCGCCGGCAGCTCGAGTGGGTAGACGAAGTGGTGGTCGGCCAGCGGTCGGCTGCTCAGTGCCACGGCATCCCCGGCCAGCATGGATTGACCCCAGCGGTCGCTGTCCGGGTAATACAGGCGCACCGCGACGCGGTCGAGCACCGGCCATTTCAGCAGCAGGTACCAGCGCTTCGCGGCGTCGCCCGTGTTATGCAGCCGGAGGCGCAGCCAGGCACCGTCGCGCTGTTTGCCAAGGTTGGGTTTGTTCAGCCGCTGCCAGGGCAGATCGGCTGCGGCGATCTGGGTGAAATCCGCGTCCGGCCTGCCCAGCAGGTATTCCACTGCGCCGACCTGCAGCGTCGCCGCCCCCCTTGTCTGCAGCACCGGCGATGGCTCAGCCGCCATCGCGTTGCCGGTCCAGGGCAGCAACGTCAGGCAGGCGACCATCAGCAGTAAGGCGCGCATCATGTGGAAATGCCTCGTCGGCGCGGCAATGGCCAGCGAAGTGCCAGCCAACCGGCGTCATTTAATAAGCGCCGACGAGTGCATGATGCCACCCTGATATCAGTCTGTCCCGTGCAAGCGACAGACTGCTGCAATCACGCCCGCCGCCGCGCCCAGAACTGTTGCACCAGCTCGAGCATGCCATCGGCCAACTGGGCGACGCCGCAGGCGCTGCGCTGGCTGTGCAGACCGGTGGCAACGTGATTGTCCGAGCTGCAGCGGATGCTGACGATGCTCTGGGTGATCTCCTCGCTGGCCGAGCTTTGTTGATCCACCGCTGCGGCAATCTGGCTGCTCATGGCACTGATCTCGTTGACCCGGCTGTTGATGCCGCCGAGCGAATGCTCGGCCTGGTCGGCATGGCTGACGCTGTGCTGCGCCTGCTCGCGGCTACGCTGCATGACGTCCACGGCCTGGCGCGCACCGGCCTGCAGCGAGCCGATCATGCTCTGGATATCGGTGGTCGCGCTGGATGTGCGCGATGCCAGCTGACGCACCTCGTCAGCCACCACAGCGAAACCGCGGCCCTGATCGCCGGCACGCGCCGCTTCGATGGCAGCATTGAGCGCGAGCAGGTTGGTCTGCTCGGCAATGCTGTGAATCACCTCGAGCACGCGGCTGATTTCCTGGCTGTGGCTTTCCAGCTGGTGAATGACTTCGGCGGCCTGCTGGATGTCACCGGCCAGCCGCGTGATGCTGCTGCCGGTGAGGCCGACGATCTCCCGGCCGCTGGCCGCTTCGCTGTCCGCGCGGGCCGCCACCTCGGCCGTGCGCTGCGCGTTGAGGGCGACTTCCTGCACGCTGGCGGTCATCTGCCGAATCGCCGTGGCGATCAGATCGGTTTCCTGCTGCTGGCGCGAGGCGCTTTCGGTACTGCCATGCATGGCACCGAGCAGGTCGCGGGCGTGGCTGCTGAGCTGGCGGCTGCAGTCGGCGATGCGCCCGACCATGGCGCCGGCTTCGGTTTCCAGCATCTTCATGGCGAAGGCGATCTCGCCGATCTCGTCGCGGCGTCCGGTGTAGATCAACTGGCTGACCGGGTTGTGGCCGATGCGTCGCGCCTGGCGCGCCAGCTGCGTCAGCGGTGCGAGCGCCAGCGCCGCCAACCCAGTGGCCACCGCACCGCCTAGCACGACCGCGGCGGCACCGGCGGCCAGCGGCGCACCGAGCAGCAACGCGCCGAGCGCCGCGCCTGCGGCACTGCCGAGGCCAGCCAGCAGCGCCACGCGGCCACGCAACCCGAGCCGCGAAGCGCGCAATGCGCCTGCGGCACGGCCCTCGCGCAGGCGTGCGTAAAGCGCCTCGGCGGCGCGAATCTGTTCGGGCTGCGCGCGGGTCCGCACCGACTGGTATTCGACGACCTTGCCGTCACGGCCGACGGGCGTGGCGAACGCGCTGACCCAGTAGTGATCGCCGTTCTTGCAGCGGTTCTTGACGATGCCCATCCACGACCTGTTCGCCTGCAGCGTTTGCCAGAGGTCGGCAAAGGCGGCCTCGGGCATGTCGGGGTGGCGCACGAGGTTGTGCGGCTCACCGAGCAGCTCGTCTTCGCTGAAGCCGGAAATCGCCACGAAATCCGGATTGGCGTAAGTGATGGTGCCGTTCAGGTCGGTGGTGGACAGGATGTTCGCCGTCTCGCCGACCGTGATTTCGCGGCCGCTGACGGGAAGGTTGGTGCGCATAAACAGATCTTCCTTGGAAATGGGTTCTGAGTACGCGAGGCAGGTTCGGCGCCGCTTCTGTTGGCAGCGCTCGCATGGATGCGGCGGACATCCTTGTACAGGGGGCCGGTTACGGTTTGACGATCAGCGCTCGTCCTTCTCTCCCGTGTCGGTTTCCAGTTGCTCGAGCAGTTCAATCAGGCGCCGGCGCAGCTGGCCGAGCTCGCGCGATTTGAACGAGCGTCGCGTGCGTTCCAGTACCTGAATGGTTTCTTCCAGCGCAGTGCGCAGCGTCTCTTCGGTCAGCATTGATTCATCTTTTCGTGCAAGCACATGCAGGTTGAGTGCCGATCTCTGTCAGGGCGCGGCTTGCAGCGAAACGAGCCCAAAAAAAGGCGCCAGCCGTGGTGCACCCCCAAGGGAATGTCACGGCTGGCGCCTTAGCTATCAGGTCCGGTTGTCCTGAGCGGTAAAGCAGCTTTCGCAGCATGCGAAACTAGTGGCATTTTGCCTTTACGCGCGCGGCGTAACAAGCCCGGCGCAGACGGCGCAGGCAACATGCCGCGCCCTCTCCAGCACGCACCATTTCGGGGCATCGGCAGGCCTTCAGCCGCGCCGCCGCGTCCAGAATTGCTGCACCAACATCTCCATGCTGCTCGCCAGCTCGGCGACGCCCGACGCGCTCTGCCGGCTGCGCAGGCCGCTCTCCACATGCTGATCGGAGCCGCCGCGAATGCTGACGATGTTCTGGTTGATGTTCTCGCTGACGCTGCTCTGCTGCTCGACGGCCGCAGCGATCTGCATACTCATCGCGCTGATCTCGTTGACCCGGCTGTTGATGCCCTGCAGCGAGCGCGCCGCCTGGGCCGCATGTTCGACGCTCTGCATGGCCTGCTCGCGGCTGCGCTGCATGACCTCCACCGCCTGCCGTGCCCCGCCCTGCAGCGCGCCGATCATGCTGTTGATCTCCTGGGTCGACTGCTGGGTCCGCGATGCCAGGCTGCGTACTTCATCGGCGACCACGGCAAAGCCACGGCCCTGCTCGCCGGCCCGCGCCGCCTCGATGGCGGCGTTCAGCGCCAGCAGGTTGGTCTGCTCGGCGATGCCGCGAATGACGTCAAGCACCTTGGTGATGTCATTGCTGTGCGCCTCCAGCTCATGAATCACGTCACCGGCCTGCTGGATGTCCTGCGCCAGTCGGCCGATGGCCGCGCCGGTACGGTTAACCACCTCGGTGCCGGTCGCCGCTTCGCTGTCCGCGCGGCTGGCTGCCTCGGCGGTGCGCTGGGCGTTGCTTGCCACTTCCTGCACGCTGACCGCCATCTGGTTGATCGCCGTGGCGACCTGATCAGTTTCGCTTTGCTGGCGTGCAGCGCTCTGCGTGCTGCTGTCCATCGCACCGAGCAGTTCGTGGGCATGCTGGCTGAGTTGACGCGAGGCATCACCAATCCGGCCGACCATGGCGCCGGCCTCGGTTTCCAGCATCTTCATGGCAAAGGCGATCTGGCCGAATTCATCACGCCGACCGGCATAGACCAGCTGCCCCACCGGGTTGTCACCGACCCTGCGTGCCTGCTCGGCGAGGCGCTGCAGCGGTGCCAGCGCGACATAGGCCATTGCACCTGCACCCAGCAAGGCGGCAGCGGCGGTGGCCAGCGCAGCGATCAGACCCGCTCCACCGAGCAGGGCGCCGGCGACCACGCACGGCGCGGCACCCAGCGCCGCCAGAAGCGCGACGCGACTGCGGGCGCTCAGCGGTGCACGACGCAACGCAGGCGGCGGACGCTTGTTGCGCAACTGCGCGTACAGCTGCTCGGCGGCTGCGATCTGAGCCGGCGCGGGCTTGGTGCGTACCGATTGGTATTCGACGACCCAACCGTTGCGGCTGATCGGCGTGACGAACGCGCTGACCCAGTAGTGATCGCCGTTCTTGCAGCGGTTCTTCACCATACCCATCCATGAGCTGCCGCCCCGTACGCTCGACCACAGGTCGGCGAAGGCCTCGGTGGGCATGTCCGGATGGCGGACGATGTTGTGGTGCTGACCAAGCAGCTCGCTTTCCTCGAAGCCGCTGATCTTGATGAAGTCCGGATTCACATAGGTGATGTCACCGTTGAGATCCGTGGTGGAGAGAATATTGGCGGTGTCGCTGATGGAAACGTCGCAGCCAGTGACCGGCAGGTTCATGCGCATGGTGGTCTCGTGAACAAGGCAAAGCGTGTTGTTCTTCTCCGCCACGGACGTCTCGGTCGATGCACCTTTTCGGTACCTCGTGCACTCCTTGCCAATATCGCCACCCTGCGGTGATCGCTCCTTGCTGCGGACGGCCCAGCGGGTCGTTTGTATCGGTTTTGTAGCGCCGAAGACGGGCACGAAAAAAGCGCCAGCATTGATCCACCCCTCTGGATGGCCCCTGATGGCGCTTCAGTCGGCAGGCCCGTGGTCCTGTCCGATCAGCAAGTCTCCTCGCCTGGAGACTGATATCAGATTGATATCATCGGTCTCGACTGGCAATGCGACTGAAGTCCTACTCCGCCGGTCGGCTTTTACAACAGGCATGGCAGTAGGCCACCAAGGCTGTACAGATAATACATGCGGTACAGCATGTGTACATAAAAATATGGCGCCGCTCGCGCAACCCTTCTGTCGTCATCCGGTCCTAGCATTGGGGCGCAACGCTTGCCCGGATCGACATGGCAGGTCCGCAGGCTGTTACCAACGCGGTCGCCTGCTAGGCTCAAGTTCCGCGCAGACTCACAAGGGATGCCGGGAATCCGAAAACAACCAAAAAGGAGTGCATCCATGAAAGGCAAATCCTTGGCATGGATCTTTACCGCTGCTCTGGCGGGAACCGGCCTGAGCGCAGTGGCACAGGCGCAAGAGAAGTTCGTCACCATCGGCACGGGCGGTCAGACCGGCGTTTATTACGTTGCCGGGCAATCGATCTGCCGCTTCGTCAACCGCAACGCGGAAAACATCAAGTGCAACGCGCCGGCGAGCGGCGGCGGCGTGGCCAACGTCAACGGCCTGCGCAGTGGCGAGTTCAACTTCGGCATCATGCAGTCGGACCATCAGTACAAGGCGATGGAAGGCGTGGCGCCGTTCGAGAAAGAAGGCAAGATGGACGACATCCGTGCCGTCTTCTCGCTGCAGAGCGAAGTCTTCACCGTGCTGGCGCGTCGCGACGCCAACATCAAGGGTCTCGATGATCTGAAGGGCAAGCGCGTCAACATCGGCAACCCCGGTTCTGGCCAGCGCGACACCCTCGAAGAAATCATGAAGGAAAAGGGCTGGGACAAGTCGGCCTTCTCCCTCGCCGCCGAACTGAAGCCGGCCGAACAGGCCAGCGCTCTGGGCGACAACAACATCGACGCCATGACCTACTTCGTCGGTCATCCGAATGGCGCCATCCAGGAAGCCACCACCACCGTCGATGCAGTTCTGGTGCCGATCACCGGCCCGGAAATCGACAAGCTGCTGGCTGCCAAGAGCTACTACACCAAGGCTGAGATCCCTGGCGGCCTGTACAAGGGCAACGACCAGCCGACGCAGTCCATCGGTGGCAAAGCCGTGCTGTCCACTACTGCCAAGGTCGATGCCGAAGTGGTCTACCAGCTGGTGAAGTCGGTGTTCGAGAACATCGAGCGCTTCCAGCGTCTGCACCCGGCATTCAAGGATCTCAAGCCGGAAGAGATGATCGAAGTCGGCCTGAGCGCGCCGCTGCATGAAGGCGCCGAGCGTTACTACAAGGAACGCGGCTGGCTGTAAGGCTCAGCGGGGCCGCGTCGCGGATGCGGCCCTGAACGTCGATGCCTTAGCCGAAAACCCGTGCGCCGTATGGCCACGGGTTTTCGCGGTTCCGTTACCTGAAAAAACAGGCCTCAATTCATGCAAGACAAACAACTGTCCACCGAGGAACTGATCGCCCAGGATGTCGGTGCGCGCTTGCCCGAAGGCCCGATGGCCGCGGTCATCGCCGGGCTGGCGCTGCTCTGGTCGCTGTTCCAGCTGTGGATCGCCTCGCCGCTGCCCTTCGTACTCGGGTTCGGCGTGCTGAACGACACCGAGACCCGCTCGATCCACCTGGCGTTCGCGCTGCTGCTGGCATTTCTGGCCTACCCGGCCTTCAAGAGATCGCCCAGGGACCGCGTACCGCTGTTCGACATCGCCCTGGGGCTGATCGCTGCCTCCACCGCCGCCTACCTGTTCATCGTTTACGAACAACTGGCGCAGCGCCCCGGCAACCTGACCACCATGGACCTGATCACGGCCTGCCTCGGCATTCCGCTACTGCTGGAAGCCACGCGTCGCGCGCTTGGCCCGCCACTGGCGATCATTGCTCTGGTGTTCCTCGTCTATAGCGTCGCCGGCCCCTGGATGCCCGGCCTGCTGGCCCATCGCGGAGTGAGTTTCACCGCGCTGGCCAACCACCAATGGATCACCACCGAAGGCGTGTTCGGTATCGCCTTGGGCGTTTCCACCAGTTTCGTCTTTCTTTTCGTGCTGTTCGGTGCACTGCTCGAACGTGCTGGTGCTGGCCACTATTTCATCCAGCTGGCCTTCAGCATGCTCGGGCATTTCCGCGGTGGCCCGGCCAAGGCCGCGGTCGTGGCCTCGGGCATGACCGGCCTGATTTCCGGCTCGTCGATCGCCAATGTGGTGACCACCGGTACCTTCACCATCCCGATGATGAAGCGCACCGGCTTCTCGGCCGAGAAGGCCGGTGCGGTGGAAGTCGCCTCATCGGTGAACGGCCAGATCATGCCGCCGGTGATGGGCGCTGCGGCATTCCTGATGGTCGAATACGTCGGCATCCCCTATGTCGAGGTGATCAAACACGCGTTCCTTCCCGCGTTGATCTCCTATATCGCGCTGGTCTACATCGTCCATCTCGAGTCGCTCAAACTCGGCCTCACCGCATTGCCGCGGGCCAACGTCGCTAAGCCGTGGATGCAGCGCCTGATTGGTTTCGCCTTCGGCGCGGCGCTGATTTCCGGCCTGTCCCTGGGCGTCTATTACGGTCTTGGCTGGCTGAAACCGGCACTTGGCGATTCCGCGCTTTGGGCCATCGGCGCGTTACTGGCATTGGTCTATCTGGGCCTGCTGAAGATTGCCGCAAGCAATCCGCCACTGCCCCATGAAGACCCTGATGCCCCGCTCGAGCATCTGCCGGAGACGCGTCCGGTGCTGCTTTCCGGCCTGCACTTCCTGCTGCCGGTGGTGGTGCTGGTCTGGTGCCTGATGATCGAGCGGCTGTCGCCCGGCCTGTCGGCATTCTGGGGCTCGGTGATGCTGGTGATCATCCTGCTCACGCAGCGGCCGCTGCTGTCGATGCTGCGCAAGGACGGCACCCACGAGCACGGCACCTTCATGGATGGCGTCGTCGATCTGCGCGAGGGCCTGATCGCCGGTGCGCGCAACATGATCGGCATCGGTATCGCCACAGCGGCGGCGGGCATCATCGTCGGCGCGGTATCGCAGACCGGCGTCGGCCTGGTGCTGGCCGACCTGGTCGAGCTGCTGTCGATGGGCAACCTGCTGCTGATGCTGTTGCTCACGGCCTTCCTCAGCCTGATCCTCGGCATGGGCCTGCCGACCACCGCCAACTACATCGTGGTGTCCAGCCTGCTGGCGCCGGTGATCGTGGCGCTGGGGCAGCAGAATGGTCTGATCGTGCCGCTGATCGCGGTGCACCTGTTCGTCTTCTACTTCGGCATCATGGCCGACGTCACGCCACCGGTGGGCCTGGCATCGTTCGCTGCCGCGGCGGTGTCCAAGGGCGACCCGATCAAGACCGGTATCACCGCTTTCTACTACAGCCTGCGCACGGCGGCGCTACCGTTCCTATTCATCTTCAACACCGACCTGCTGCTGATCGACGTGGACTTCTGGCACGGCGTGCTGATCTTTGTCGTGGCGACCATCGCCATGCTGATCTTCGCCGCCGGCACCCAGGGTTACTTCCTGGTGCGCAGCCGCTGGTATGAAAGCCTGTTGCTGCTGCTGGTGGCCTTCACCCTGTTCCGCCCGGGATTCTGGATGGACATCATCCACGACCCCTATCGCGACATCGAGCCAGCCGCGCTGGTCGAGACGCTGGAACGGGTGGAAGAAGACAGTCAGCTGCGCCTGCGCGTGCTGGGTGAGGATGACGTGGGCGACCCGCGCGAGTTCGTCGTGCTGCTGGCCATTCCGGAAGGCGGAAGCGGCGAAGAGAAGCTCGAGAAGATCGGCCTGATGACGTACGAGGACGACGGCAAGGTCCTGATCGATAGCGTGACCTTCGGCAGCCCGGCCGCCGAGGCGGGCCTGGAGTTCGACCAGCAGATCCTGCGCGTTCGCGCACCGACCGATCGCTGGCCGAAGGAATTCATGTGGATTCCGGGCTTCCTGCTGTTCGGGTTGATCGTCTGGATGCAGCGGCGCCGCCGCCAGCGCTGACTGCAGTCGCTGCAAGAGAAACCCCGGCCACAGTAAATGTGGTCGGGGTTTCTTTTTTTAAGCGCTATAAACGCCCGTCAGATTCGGAGCCGGGCAGTGCGCGGCTTCGGCTCAGCCGAAGAACCAGTAGCACACGGCAATCGCGGCGATGATGCCGGCCAGATCCGCCACTATCGCGCAGCCCACCGCATGGCGCGCGCGCTGGATGCCTACCGCGCCAAAGTACACCGCCAGCACATAGAAGGTCGTCTCGGTACTGCCCTGTACCGTCGCCGCCACCAGTGCCGGGAAGCTGTCCACGCCCTGACTCTGCATGGTCTCGATCAGCATCGCTCGCGCCGCACTGCCGGAAAACGGTTTGACCAGCGCAGTCGGCAGGGCATCGACGAAGCGCGTGTCCCAGCCCAGCGACTCCACCAGCCAGCGAATGCCTTCCAGACCGAAATCCAGCGCGCCGGATGCACGCAGGGCGCCGATCGCACAGAGCATGGCGATCAGGTAGGGCAACAGGCTCTTGGCGACATCGAAGCCCTCCTGCGCGCCCTCGACGAATGCCTCGTACACCGGCACCTTGCGCAGCGCGCCGACGACCAGAAAGGCGATGATCAGACCGAACAGGGTCAGGTTGCCCAGCAACGAAGACAGCGACGCCAGTGCGGTCGCCGACAGCCCGGCCAGCAGCGCCATGAAGCCACCGAGCAGCAGCGCACCGGGGACGAAGTAGGCCAGCACCAGTGGGTCCCAAAGGCGCAGCCGCTGCACCAGTGCCACCGCCAGCAGGCCGGCCAGCGAAGACGCACTGGTCGCCAGGAGGATCGGCAGAAAGACCAAGGTCGGGTCTTCCGCGCCCTGCTGTACGCGGTACATGAAGATCGACACCGGCAACAGCGTCAGCGATGAGGTGTTGAGCACCAGAAACAGGATCTGCGCATTGCTGGCCACGGTCGGCAGCGGATTGAGCTCCTGCAGCGCGCGCATCGCCTTGAGGCCGATTGGCGTCGCGGCGTTGTCCAGTCCGAGGCCGTTGGCGGCGAAGTTCAGGGTGATCAGTCCCAGCGCCGGATGGCCTGCCGGCACTTCGGGCATCAAGCGGCGGAACAATGGCCCGAGCAGACGCGCGAGGAGTTCGATAAGCCCGGCCTTTTCCGCGATGCGCAAAAAGCCCAGCCACAACGTCAAGGTGCCGAACAGCACGATCATCACTTCTACGGCCAGCTTGGCCATGGCGAACAGGCTTTCCACCAGCGCGGCGAACACTGCAGGGTCGCCACCGATCAGCCAGCGCCCGAGGGCGGCAACCGCGGCGATCAGAAAAAAGCCCAGCCAGAGGCCGTTGAGCATGTCGTTCTCCCGTCGAAAGCTGGACGCGATGATAGCGGTGCGCGCGCGCACGGGTCATCCGCAGATCAGTAGACGGCAAGAGGAAAACGATGAGGTAGAGGGACTGCGAGATGAGTGGAGAGACTGCGAAGGACGATGAAGCAGATCGGACATTTGTTGCTGCATGCCGGGAGCGATAGCGCCCCCGGCCGCAGCTTCACAGAACCCGGTCCGATTAGGAGGTACTCCCTGTACCCCTAGGTCGCTCCGCGATGCAGAACAACCCGACCCCCTGGTTCCCCCCGCTGAGGGGTGAAGCGCGCGGAACGGTTAGGCCCGCGCGCTCTGGATCACCTTCGAAAGCCGAACATGACCCGGCGAAATTGGCTTCCTATGCCGCTGAAACTCCTCAATCAGCCGCCCTTGCGGGCGGCCATCGATTGCATCACACGCGTGGACCGCGGCCGCGGCCGAATATCAGCGACGCTACGAACAGAACCAGGAAGACCACGAACAGGATCTTGGCGATACCCGTTGCAGTGCCTGCGATGCCACCGAAGCCCAGTACCGCAGCGATGATGGCGATGATCAGGAAGGTAATGGCCCAACTCAGCATGGTGAGACTCCTCTTGTTTCAGGAACGGTTCTCAGCGGATCGGTCAGTCCGATCGGCATCGAGTGTGTAAAGCATCCTTGCTGATTCGCTTGCACGTCCCCTTCGTTGCTCAGAATACCCAGCGCTGTTCAGACGGCGCCTGGCGATAGTCGATGGTCTGCGGCTCTTGGCCGGTCCGCATGAGCTCAATAGGTTGAGCGTCATACATGCCGATTCGTTCCGCTGAATTCTGTTGCGCCTGGCTGAGCGGTTGCGACAGCGGGCGCTCGGCACCCATGATCAGCATGACTACCGCAGCAGAGAGGAACCCCTTGCTGGCCAATGAAAAGCGGGCTTGGCGATTCATCCTCAACTCCTTCTAAGCGTGGCGACGTCGTTTCGTTGAAGGGGATATTGCAGGCGCCGTGCCAGCCCGCATTACAATTTAAAAACCTTATAAATCAATACGTTATAGATTATGTTCGGCGCCTTGGCAACTCAATTTGCATGAGCACCCCGGCAATGCCGGGCGTTTTGCACGAACGCTCAATGCCTGGCCTCCTTGAGCTGCCGCATGCGCTCATGGCAGGTACGCAGCTTGGGCAGCTCGATGGCGAGCAATGCCCTGACATCCGGCTCGGCATCGCCGACGGCATTCTCGAAGGCATGCAGTATGTTGGCTTCGGTCTGCTCCAGCTGGTCGACATAGGCCCTGTCGTGGTCGCCGATGCGTGATCGCGTGTTGGCATAGAGTTCGCGCATCCGGCCGGTCAGCGTCCCACCCTGCGACGGGTGCTCATGGCTGGTCGCAACCTTTACGCTAAGCGCCTGGATGATCTGCGTCTTGGCTTGGGCCAGGTCGCGAAACAGGTGCTGCAGCTCGACGTCCTTTACTTCGTCGGCAGCATGCTGGTAGAAACGCTGCCCGTCGCGGGTGATCTCGATAAGCTCATTGAGCTGATTCATGGACTGATTCATGACACCTCCTGCATGGATTGCGACAGATACGCCACACGCCCGCTCGGCGGGAAGTGACGCCCCTTTCATCAGGGTCGCAAGCCGCATGCCAGGCTGGCGCAAGCGCCAGCGGTAACCAAATCAGCCACTTGGGCGACGCCACTGAAGGCGTCGGAGTGCAGCATGCAGGAAAGCCTTGCCAATACCGTGCAACTTGCAAGACTTTTCATAGACTAAGGTCTCGCCAGCAACGCAACGGCGCCGCCAGGTGCCCGACACACCATAATCCGAAGCATTTTTCAGCGACCGATTCGCCTTTTGATGGGGAGCATCCATGGACCAAACGACGGACAACGGCGGACGCATCCTCCTGGTGGATGACGAAGCGGCGATCCTGCGCACCTTCCGTTACTGCCTGGAGGACCGCGGCTACACGGTCATGACAGCGGCCAGTGCGGCACAGGCCGAGGCCATTCTGCAGCGTCAGGTGTTCGACCTGTGCTTCCTCGACCTGAGACTTGGCGAAGACAATGGCCTGGACGTGCTGCAGCAGATGCGCCTGCTCGCGCCCTGGATGCGCGTGGTGATCGTCACCGCCCATTCGGCCGTGGACACCGCCGTGGACGCCATGCAGGCCGGCGCCGCGGATTACCTGCTCAAGCCATGCAGCCCGGAACAGCTTCGCCTGTCCGCCGCCAAGCAGCTGGAAGTCCGCCAGATGGCGGCCCGACTGGAAGCGCTGGAAGGCGAGATGAAGCAACGCAGCGACGCCCTCGGCTCGCACAGCCCGGCGATGATGGCCGTGCTGGAAACCGCGCGGCAGGTGGCAGACACCGACGCCAACATTCTCATCCTTGGCGAATCGGGTACCGGCAAGGGCGAACTGGCGCGTGCCATCCACACCTGGAGCCGGCGCTCGAAGAAGGCCTTCGTCACCATCAACTGCCCGTCGCTGTCCGCCGACCTGATGGAAAGCGAGCTGTTCGGGCACAACCGCGGCGCCTTCACCGGCGCGACGGAGAGCACGCTGGGCCGGGTCAACCAGGCCGACGGCGGCACGCTGTTCCTCGACGAGATCGGTGACTTCCCGCTGGCGCTGCAACCCAAGCTGCTGCGCTTCATCCAGGACAAGGAGTACGAGCGGGTCGGCGACCCGGTCACCCGCCGCGCCGATGTGCGCATCCTCGCGGCGACCAACCTGAACCTCGAAGAAATGGTGCGCGAGGGCAAGTTCCGCGAGGACCTGCTGTATCGCCTCAATGTCATCACCCTCAACCTGCCGCCCATGCGCGAGCGTCCCGAGGACGTGCTGACCCTGGCCGAACGCTTCCTTGCCTCGTTCGTGAAGAACTATGGCCGCCCTGCGCGCGGTTTCAGCGATGCAGCGGTTGCCGCACTGAAGACCTACCGCTGGCCGGGCAACGTGCGTGAACTGCGCAACGTGGTGGAACGGGCGAGCATCATTTGCCCGCAGCAGATGATCGAGGTCAGCCACCTCGGGCTGGGCGAACAGGTAGGCAGCAACGCGCCACGCATCGGTGAGCCGCTCAGCCTGGAGGCGCTGGAGAAAGCGCATATCGCCGGCGTGTTGAGCACCAGCGATACTCTCGATCAGGCCGCGCGCATCCTGGGTATCGACGCCTCGACCCTCTACCGAAAACGCAAGCAGTACGGCCTATGAAACTCCAGATGAAGCTGCGGACCCGCCTGTTTCTCGGCTTCTCCGCGCTGATGACGGTTGCGCTGCTGGGCCTGCTGCTGGCGCTGGTCAGCGTCATGCAGATGGCCAAGAGCCAGGAACAGCTGATCCGCAACAACTTCGCCATCATCGAGATCAACCAGCAGCTGCGGCAGACGCTGGGCAACCACCTGATCGTGATGCTCACCGACAGCGGTCGCAGTGAAGCGCTGGAACCGCTGAGCCAATCGTTTCAGCAGACGCTCGAACGCGGCATCGCCGAAGCCAGCGACGAGACCGATCGGCAGGCATTCCAGGCCGTCGCCAGCGCCTACGCCAGCTTCCTGCAGCAGGTCGATGCCGCCCGCAACCAGAACCTGACGCTGCTGGAAGACAATCCGCTCAGCCAGGCCTTCAATCAGGTGCGCAGCCTGATGACCGACATGCAGCGCACGGCGTACGACAAGATCCGCGACACCGAGCTGCGCAGCCGTGACCGGGCGTCGCTGCTCGCCGGCCTGCTGGGCCTGACGGCGATCGCGGTACTGCTGATCGGCTTCATCACCGCGCACAGCTTCGCCCGCCGCTTCGGCGAACCGATCGAACGGCTGTCCGCCGCCGCCGACCAGATCGGCCGCGGCGACTTCAACATTTCCCTGCCGACGCCGCACATCGCGGAGCTGTCCTCGCTGAGCCGCCGCTTCGGCCTGATGGCTCAGGCGCTGCACGAGTTCAAGCAGACCAACGTGGAGGCGCTGGTCAACGGCCAGCAGCGTCTGCAGGCACTGCTCGATAGCATCGACGACGGCCTGCTGATCGTCGACCGCGACGGTCGACTGGAGCACGCCAACCCGGTCGCCCAGCGGCAGCTGGCCTGGGAGAACGAGCACCTCGGCTCGACCCTCGGCGAAGCGCTCGGCTACCCGGACCTGGACAATGCCGCGCGGCAGGTGCTGGACGACAAACCACTGTCCGACCCACCCGAAGACCTGATCATTGAGGCGGACGGCGAACGCCGCCTGCTGGCCTGGCGCATCAGCCCGGTGAGCCACCACGACGGCAGCATCAGCGGTGCGGTCATGGTGCTGCACGATGTCACCGATCAGCGCACCTTCGAGCGGGTGCGCAACGAGTTCGTGCTGCGGGCCTCCCATGAGCTGCGCACGCCAGTCACCGGCATGCAGATGGCCTTCAGCCTGCTGCGCGAACGCCTGCGCTACCCGGCCGGCAGCCGCGAGTCAGACCTGTTCGACACCGTACACGAGGAAATGCAGCGACTGGTCCGGCTGATCAATGACCTGCTCAACTTCTCGCGCTATCAGAGTGGCCAGCAGAAGCTGGAGCTGGAGCAGTGCCACATCCCCGAACTGCTCGAGGCCGCGCGTCAACGCTTCGAGGTCAACGCCGCCGAACAGGAGGTTCAGCTCAAGCTGGAGTTGCAGCAGCCGCTGCCGACGCTGATGCTCGACCGCCAGCAGATCGAGCGGGTGATGGACAACCTGCTGAGCAATGCCCTGCGCCACACGCCCAAGGGCGGCGAGGTTCGGCTGCTGGCGCGGCACCACGGCGAGCGGATGATCCTCAGCGTCGAGGACAACGGCGAAGGCATTCCCTACAGCCAGCAGGCGCGCATCTTCGAGCCGTTCGTGCAGATCGGTCGCCGCCGTGGCGGTGCCGGACTGGGCCTTGCCTTATGCAAGGAAATCGCTCAGCTGCATGGTGGGCGTATCGGCGTGCATTCACGGATCGGCCACGGCACCATCTTCTACGTTGCGCTGCCGATCTGACAGCGCCATCGAGGAGGCCACATGCCGAGCCTGAACCCCAGCCCCGAACAGCTCGCCGACTTAGCGGCGTCGATGCCTTCGGGCGTGCCGATCCTGATGCTCAACCTGCTGCGCTATAACGACCAGGCGACCTATCCGCCAGGTAGTCAGCACAGTCCGTGCAGTGGTCGCGAGGCCTACGCCCGCTACAGCCGCGTGGCACTGCCCAAGGTGCAGGCCAGCGGTGGCGCGGTGGAAGTCAGGACCAAGGCCCATGCCGCGCTGATCGCCCCGCCGGACGAGCAGTGGGACGACATAATGCTGGTCAGCTATCCATCCAAGGAAGCCTTCCTGGCGATGATCGGCGACAGCGACTATCAGGCTGCAGCCGAGCACCGTAGCGCCGCGCTGGCCGACTCGAGACTGATCGGCACCACCCGCTACTGAGTCAGCGCCCCGCCTGGTTACCGAGCACCTGCAGCATCGCGGCGGTCTCGGCATCGGGTTCGCCGTCGAAGCGAGCCGGGCGGTATTTCATCTGGAACGCAGCGATCACGTTGCGCGTCTCGTCGTCCAGATGGCCGTGGCGCGGCACCCGGTAACCCTGCGCCGCCAATGCATCCTGGAACCAAGTGATCGTCGGCAGCCCGGCCGATGCATAACGCATCCGCTCGGCCGCCACCGCATCGGCATCGGGCCAGGGCAGCAGCCCCTCCTCGGCCAGGCGTTTCCAGGGGAACAGCGGCCCCGGATCGACCTTGCGCTGCGGAGCGATGTCGCTGTGGCCGATGATGGCGCCCGGCTTGAGATCGTGCCGCGCCATGATGTCCTTGAGCAACACCACCAGCGCGTCAATCTGCTCCTCAGAGTACGGATACCAGAGCCGGCGCCCGTCGGCGCTTTCCACGTAGCCGCGGTTGACCAGCTCGATGCCGATCGATGTGGCGTTGAGCCAGGTGCGCCCGTTCCACTCACTCTCGCCGGCATGCCAGGCGCGGCGGTTTTCATCCACCAGGCGGTAGATGGTCGCCGGCGATTCGCCGATCAGGTAGTGGCTGCTGACGTCGCGGCCGCTGAGCAGCTGCAGCGAACGGGGCAGGTCGGTCGAGGTGTAATGCAGGATGATGAACTGGGCGCGGCTGTCGTGGCCGGTCGAGCTGTAGCTGGTATCGATGCGCGGACCACTGGCGCAACCGGCCAGCAGCAGGAGCATCAGGACGGCGGGGATGGTTTTCATCGGGACGACCTCTGTGTCGACGGCGAAATGACGCAGATGAGCAGCAGCCCGTTGCGCGGGGCTCCGCTCATGTCGGTGCGGTGAGGGGCGTGATTATACCGGCCGATCGGGACCGGGCCAGGGCAGCCGGTCAGGCCGCCTCGACGCGATTGCGCCCCGAATCCTTGGCCCGGTAGAGCGCGCTGTCGGCACGCTCGAAAGCGCGCTCGGTGCTGTCACCTTCGCTGAACGCGGTCAGGCCGGCCGAGAGCGTAATGGCAACGCGCTCGCCCTTGAAGTGGAACGGACAGCTGCCGATCGACTCACGCAGCGACTCCATCAGCTGCAGGCCTGCCTCGTAGGGCGTGTTGGGCAGCAGCACGACGAATTCCTCGCCACCGAAGCGGGCGATGAAATCGGTCTTGCGCAGACGCTTGTGCAGCTCGGTGCCAATGATCTTCAGCACCCGATCACCAGCCAGGTGACCGTAGCCATCGTTGACCCGCTTGAAGTGATCGACGTCCAGCACGGCCAGCAGCAGGTCGCCGCCGTAACGTTGCCAGCGGGCGAACTCGAGCTCCAGGCGCTCGTTCCATGCCGCCCGGTTGGGCAGGCCGGTCAGCGGATCCTGCAGCGCTTTCTGACGCTGCTCCTCCAGGTGCCCGCGCAGGCCGCGTGCTGCCTGTTCGAGGCTGCCGACCCGGCTGACCAACTGCTGCAAGCGCTCACCGAGCTTCTGTTCCTGCTCGCTACGCTGTTGCCGGTAGGTGTCCACCGTGGTCAGCAGGCCATCCAGGCGCGCCTCGACCACCTGCTTCAGGCTGGTCAGATCCTTGGCCTGGCGCATGCTGTCCTGCAACCCGCCGACCTGTTCTCGCAACTCCGCATCCAGCGCCTGAGCGGCGTCGCGTCCTTCGTTATGCCCCTGGTGCGCGGCGAGGAGATTTTCCTGCATCGCAGTCAGGCGCTCGTTGAGCGTTTGCAGGTAGTTTTCGAAATCCCGCTGGCCCTGGTCGCTGAAGGCGATCATCAGCATCGCGAGATCGTCCAGCACCGGCACCAGCTCATACCAGTTCAAGCCGTGCTGGATGCGCGCCCGCAGCGTCTGCAGTTGCGGCTGGTGCTGTTCCGGCAGATGAAGGCTGTCCAGCAGGCTGCCGAGGGTCGCCTCCACGCGTTCCGCGACGACGCTGAACGCGGGCTCCGGCGAATCCGGCAGGGCATACGCAGCCGCGTTCTGCTCCGCCTCGGTTTCCGCGATCGCTTCTTCGGCGGCCGGTGCCTCGGCCGGCGTCTCGGCAAGCGGCATGTCCTCGAGCAGCGGGGCAGCCTGAACGGCAGGCTTGGGCAGCCCTAGCGCTTCCACTACTACCGGGCCAGCGTCGACCTCATTGACTGCGGCGGGCGGCGGGGTTTCCTCATCCCGCTCGGCTGCAGGCGGCGCCAGCGGCATGTCCCGCCCGCCAAACAGGCGCTTCAGAAAACCGCTCTGCTGCGGCGCCGCCAGCCCCTGCAGATCCAGCACCTGGCCCTGCAGATCACTCAGCTCGCCGAGCAGCACCGGCAGCTCACGCAGCCTGGCGGCACGCTGGTCCAGCTCCTTGGCAAATCGCTTGAGCGGCTTGCGCAGCTCCGCGGGCACCGACATGCCCAGTAGCTGGGAGACCAGCCGATGCAAAGCTTCGGTCAGGCGAACGGCCCGTTCCTGGCGGTGGCGTTCGGATTCCAGCACAGCCTTTTCCAGGCGCGGCACCAGCTGGCTGAGCCCCTCATCCAGATCACCGTCCCGGAGGATCTCTCGCATTTCGTGCAGGCAGCGCTCGACCGCGGGATCGGCACCCTCCACCGCCAGGCTGCTACGCACCAGGCTGCGCCGCAGCAGATCGACGCGCTGCTCCCAGCGCGCCTCGAGCTGCTCCTGCCGCTCGGCGAGCTGAAGATACTTTTCCTTCCAGCGTTCGACTTCTTCGCTCATTTCGTTTCTTGTACCTGTACCGGCAGGGAATCGGCCTGAAGCGAGTCCGGCAAACGGATCTCCACTGCCACCGGCAGATGGTCGGAGATCGGCAGCGCCAGCACATCGACACGCTCCAGCGTCAGGCTCGGGCTTAGCAGAATATGGTCCAGACAGCGTTGCGGTCGCCAGCTCGGGAATGTCGCTTCGATCTGCGGCGCGAGCAGGCCGAGATCGCGCAGCGGCGAATTTTCCAGCAGATCATTGGCGTGGGTATTCATGTCGCCCATCAACACCTGATGCCGATAGCCGCCAATCAGCTCGCGGATATAGGCCAGCTGGCGCGTCCGCGCCCCGCCTCCCAGGGCCAGGTGCATCATCACCACCACCAGCGCCTCCGGTCCCTCGCCGAAACGCAACAGAATCGCCCCGCGCCCCGAAGGGCCAGGCAGCGGGTGATCTTCCAGGCCTTGTGGTTCGAGCCGGCTGAGGACGCCGTTGCTGTGCTGGGCGAAACGCCCGAGATTGCGATTGAGCTGCTGATACCAGTAGGGAAAGGCGCCCAGATGGGCGAGGTGCTCGACCTGATTGACGTAACCGGAGCGCAGGCTGCCACCGTCGGCTTCCTGCAGGGCGACCAGGTCATAGTTACCCAGTACTTCGCCGATACGCTGCAGGTTGCTGGCGCGCCCGGGATGCGGCAGCAAATGCTGCCAGCTGCGCGTCAGGTAGTGATGGTAGCGTTCGGTGCTGATGCCAACCTGGATGTTGAAGCTAAGCAGCCTTAGCCGCCCATCGGCGGGCAGCCCGCTACTGGCCAGGCACTGCGAATTGACGCGCGCCTTGCCTGGGCCGGCAAGGCGCGGAGCGCTCCAACGGCGCAGCATCGCGGGTTACCGCGCTGCGCGTTCTTTTTCGATGAGGAAGTCCGCCACCTGCAGCGTACGCTCCGGGCCGCCAGACGAGCCGAGGTCGAAGCGGTACTTGCCGTTGACGATCATCACCGGTACGCCGGTGATCTGATAAGCCATGCCGAGCTTCTTCGCCTGCTCAACCCGGCCACGTACACCAAAGGAGTTGTAGGCCTTGAGAAACGCCTGCTTGTCGATGCCCTGACCGGCGAGGAAGTCAGCCATTTCCTCGGGAGTGGCGAGCTTCTTGCGTTCCTGGTGATAGGCGGCAAACACCGCGTCATGCACCTTCGGCTCGACACCCATGGATTCCAGGGCGATGAACAGCTGCCCATGCGCATTCCAGATGCCACCGAACATGGCCGGAATACGCTTGAACTGGACGTCATCCGGCAGCTGTTCGGCCCAGGGCTTGATCACCGGTTCGAACTGATAGCAGTGCGGACAGCCATACCAGAACAGCTCGACCACCTCGATCTTGCTCGGGTCGGCAACGGGGACCGGGCTGCTCAGCTCGACATATTCCTTGCCGGCCTGAAACTCCGCTGCCTGGGCTGCGACACCGAACAGGCTCGCAGCGGCAAAAACGGCAGTGAGTAGGAAATTGCGCATGAAATACTCCTGTTTACGACGGACCGATGGCGCAACAGGCTGCAGCAAAACGTCAGGACTCGCCAGCGTTTTTCATCCGCGCGTTTAAAGCCGTGACGAAGATTGTGTAGCCCGGCGTGAAAACGCAAAAGGGCGCCGGAGCCAACGGCCCCGACGCCCTTCTGTTCAACCTGCCGCTGTTATCAGTGCAGGCCCTGGATGTAGCTGGACAGCGCTTCGATGTCCTTGTTGCTCAGCTTGGCGGCGACGCCACGCATGATCATGGTGTCGCCGTCGTTGGTGCGATTGCCTTCGCGGAAGTCGGTCAGCTGCTTGGCGGTGTACGCCGCGTGCTGCCCACCCAGCTTGGGGAAGCCAGCCAGGTCGTTACCGACGCCGTTGGGTGCGTGGCAACCGGTGCACGCCGGCATGCCCTGATCGAGCTTGCCACCACGGAACAGTTTCTCGCCCTGCTTTGCCAGAGCCGGATCGGCGTAACCAACACTGCCCTTCTGGCTTGAGAAGTAGGCGGCGATGTCTTCCAGATCCTGATCACTCAGCGGGTCCAGCATGCCGGTCATTTCCAACACCTTGCGACCTACGCCTTCCGGGGCACCCGGTGTGCTGCCAGCCTTGATGTCCTGCAGTTGCTTGAGCAGGTAACGCTCACCCTGGCCAGCCAGTTTCGGGAAATTCGGCGCCGGGCTGTTGCCATCGACACCGTGGCACGCACCACACACTGCAACTTTGCCCTGACCAGCTTCGGCGTCTCCAGCCGCGTGGGCCATACCGGTGATGCCAAGGGTCAACAGCAGACTCACGAGTACTTTGTTCATCAGCTAATCCAACTACGGCTAAGGGTTTGAAAGGAATTCATCGGGTCGCGCACGGCCATCGAACCGGGGCGACGCTCGTTATAGTGGCACGCTGGGCATCCGCATTGCGGTGGTAACTACCGCCGCACCGGCGTCCGGATCAGGCTGAACACCACACGTGGCCCGATATCAGGCCAAAGCGCACATAAAAACTGCGGCATTATATACTCCCGTTTCTGAAACGGAAACGAACCATTGCCGCACCCGCGTGCACTCACCGGAACGACCATGCTACCGAAAAACCCGATTCTCGGCCTTTGCCAACAGGCCACCTTCATGATCAGCGCCGCCAAGGTCGATCAGTGCCCGGCCGACGAGGGTCTGGAAGTAGCCTTTGCCGGCCGTTCCAACGCAGGCAAGTCGAGCGCGCTGAACACCCTGACTCATGCCAACCTGGCGCGCACTTCGAAGACCCCGGGCCGCACCCAGCTGCTCAACTTCTTCCGCCTCGATGACGAACGCCGACTGGTCGACCTGCCCGGCTACGGCTACGCCAAGGTGCCGATCCCGCTCAAGCAGCACTGGCAGCGCCACCTGGAAGCCTACCTGGGCAGCCGCGAGAGCCTGGCCGGCGTGTTCCTGATGATGGATATCCGCCATCCGCTGACCGAGTTCGACCGCATGATGCTGGACTGGGCGAGCGCCAGCCAGATGCCCTTGCACATCCTGTTGACCAAGTCCGACAAGCTGGCCTTCGGCGCCGCGAAAAACGCGTTGCTGGCCATCCAGCGCGATATCCACAAAGGCTGGGGCGCCGATGTCAGCGTCCAGCTGTTCTCGGCACCGAAGCGGCAGGGGGTCGAGGAAGCGCAGCTGGTGCTGGCGAACTGGTTGGGAATGCTGGACGAGGCAGCCGAAGACGAGCACGAGCCTGAGGCATAGAGTGGGGCAGGCGTCGCCGATTCCTGCAGCCCTGAGCCGGAGCTCCGGTGGATGTAAAAAGCGACATCCACCCTACGAAGTCCAGCGCCAATCGCTAAAACCACCCGAATTTCAACGCACCAATCGCCTCGCAGAAGCCGGAAAGGCGCCAGGAATCGACGCCCACCCGGCCCTCAGCGCAACTCAGTCGCGATAGGCATCCACCGGCACGCAAGCGCAGAACAGGTTGCGATCGCCGTAGACGTTGTCCACGCGGTTCACCGCCGGCCAGTACTTGTGGGCACAGGAGTGGGCGCTCGGCGTTACCGCTTCGGCGATGCTGTACGGCCGGCCCCACTCACCGATCACGTCAGCCAGCGTATGCGGCGCGCGCACCAGCGGATTGTTGTCCGCCGGCCACTCACCACCCTGGACCTTGGCGATCTCCGCGCGGATGCTCAGCATCGCTTCGACGAAGCGATCCAGCTCGGCTTTCGACTCGCTCTCGGTGGGCTCGATCATCAACGTGCCGGGCACCGGGAAGGACATGGTCGGCGCGTGGAAGCCGTAGTCCATCAGGCGCTTGGCGACGTCTTCCTCGCTGATTCCGGTCTCGGCCTTGAGCGGGCGCAGGTCGAGGATGCACTCGTGGGCGACGCGGCCGTTGCGCCCGGCGTAGAGCACTGGGAAGGCGTCGCCCAGGCGATTGGCCAGGTAGTTGGCGCCGAGAATCGCGACTTCCGTGGCGTCGCGCAGCTGCGGGCCCATCATGACAATGTACATCCAGCTGATCGGCAGGATGCTCGCGCTGCCCCAGGGCGCTGCGCTAACCGCGCCGTTGCCTGGCTGCGGGCCTTCCAGTTCGACCACTGGGTGATTGGCCACGAACGGTGCCAAGTGCGCCTTGACGCCGATCGGCCCCATGCCTGGGCCGCCACCGCCATGCGGGATGCAGAAGGTCTTGTGCAGGTTCATGTGCGAGACGTCGGCGCCGATGTCCGCCGGCCGCGCCAAACCGACCTGAGCGTTGAGGTTGGCACCGTCCATATACACCTGGCCGCCGTGAGCGTGGATCGCGGCGCAGATCTCGCGCACGTTTTCTTCGTAAACGCCGTGGGTCGACGGATAGGTGATCATCAGGCAGGACAGACGATCACCGGCCTCGGCGGTCTTGCGCTTGAGGTCTTCCAGATCGACGTTGCCGCCCTTGTCGCACTCGACGATGACCACGCGCATGCTGACCATCTGCGCCGAGGCGGGGTTGGTGCCATGGGCCGAGGACGGGATCAGGCAGATGTCGCGCTGCCCTTCGCCACGGCTCTCGTGGTACTTGCGGATCGCTACCAGGCCGGCGTATTCGCCCTGGGCACCGGAGTTCGGCTGCATGCTGATCGCGTCGAAGCCGGTGATCGCACAGAGCCAGGCTTCCAGCTCTTCGATCATCAGCTTGTAACCCTGGGCCTGACCGCGCGGAACGAACGGATGCAGGTTGGCGAATTCGGCCCAGGTGATCGGAATCATCTCGCTGGTGGCGTTGAGCTTCATGGTGCAGGAGCCGAGCGGGATCATCGCCTGGTTCAGCGCCAGGTCCTTGTTTTCCAGCTGCTTGAGGTAGCGCAGCATCTCGGTTTCGCTGTGGTGCGTGTTGAATACCGGGTGGCTGAGGTAGTTGCTCTCGCGCAGCAACGCCTCGGGGATTCCGCCCGGCAGCTCGCTGGCATCCAGCGTAGCGATGTCTAGGCCGTGATCGGCACCGAGGAAGATCGCCAGGAGCTGTTCAACGGTGCGCTCGTCGCAGGTCTCGTCGAGGCTGACGCCCAGCCGGCCGCGGCCGAGGATGCGCAGGTTGATCTGCGCCGCTTCGGCGCTTTCGATGACCGCGGTCTGCGCGCCACCGACCTCAAGGGTCAGGGTGTCGAAGAAATGCTGGTTGACCCGCACGATGCCCTTCTGCTCCAGGCCCGCGGCGAGAATGGCGGTCAGCCGGTGGACGCGCTGGGCGATGCGCTTGAGGCCCTGCGGGCCGTGATAGACGGCATAGAAGCCGGCGATATTGGCCAGCAGCACCTGGGCGGTGCAGATGTTGGAGTTGGCTTTCTCACGACGGATGTGCTGCTCGCGGGTCTGCAGCGCCATGCGTAGCGCGGTGTTGCCGCGGGCGTCCTTGGACACGCCGATGATGCGGCCCGGCATGCCGCGCTTGAACTCGTCACGGCTGGCGAAATAGGCCGCGTGCGGGCCACCGTAGCCCATCGGCACACCGAAGCGCTGGGTCGAGCCGAGCACCACGTCGGCGCCCAGTTCGCCCGGCGGGGTCAGCAGCAGAAGGCTGAGCAGATCGGCGGCGACGCAGGCCAGCGCCTGCTGCGCATGCAGCTGCTCAATGGCCGGACGCAGGTCGCGAATCTCGCCATGGGTATCCGGGTACTGCAACAGCGCGCCGAACACTTCCTGTCCGGCCAGCTCGTCCAGCGTGCCGACCACCAGCTCGAAACCGAACGCCTCGGCGCGGGTCTGCACCACGGAGAGCGTCTGCGGATGGCAGTTCTCCTCGACGAAGAAGCGGTTGCTCTTGCTCTTGGCCATGCGCCGGGCCAGGGTCATGGCCTCCGCCGCTGCGGTGCCTTCATCCAGCAGCGAAGCGTTGGCCAGATCGAGACCGGTGAGGTCGATGATCATCTGCTGATAGTTCAGCAGCGCTTCCAGGCGGCCCTGGGCGATTTCCGGCTGATAGGGAGTGTAGGCGGTATACCAGCCTGGGTTCTCCAGCACGTTGCGCAGGATCACCGGCGGGGTGATGGTGCCGTGATAGCCCATGCCGATCAGGCTGGTCCAGAGCTGATTCTGCTCCGCATAACCACGCAGCTTGGCCAGCGCGGCCTGCTCGTCCAGCGCCGGCGGCAGGTTCAGCTCGGCCTGCAGGCGGATCGCCGGCGGCACGGTCTGCTCGATCAGCTGTTCGCGGCTGCTCAGGCCCAGGGCGTCGAGCATGGCCTGCTGCTCGCCCTGATCCGGGCCGAGGTGACGGCGCAGGAAGGCATCGGGTTGCTGGAGTTGGGAAAGGCTCGGCATATACGGCATGGTCGCTACTCTCGGAAAAACAAAAGCCCCGACAGAGCGGGGCTTTTGCGGATGATGCTTAGGCGTCGGCGTCGCAGGCAGCTTGGTAACCGGCCGCGTCGAGCAGCTTGTCCAGCTCCGACGTATCGCTCGGCTGCAGGCGGAAGAACCAGCTGCCGTAAGGGTCGCTGTTGACCAGCTCCGGCGAATCGGCAAGCGCCTCGTTGACCGCGATCACCTCTCCAGCCACCGGCGCATAGATGTCGGACGCGGCTTTCACCGATTCGACCACACCGGCTTCCTGGCCGGCATTGAGCTGGCGCCTGACCTCGGGCAGCTCGACGTAGACCACATCCCCCAGCGCTTCCTGGGCGTGATCGGAGATACCGACGGTGATGCTGCCGTCCGCTTCGAGACGGGCCCACTCGTGGCTGGCGGCGTAACGCAGATCGCTGGGGATATTGCTCATTGTTGGGTCCTCAAGGCTGTTGACAGCAGTCGCGCAAAACAGTCGGTCGAATTTACACCAGTACCTTGCCGTGGCGCACGAATGTCGGCTGCACGACCCGCACCGGATACCACTTGCCACGAATCTCCACTTCCGCGCGCTCGGCGGTCCCGGCCGGCACGCGGGCCAGGGCGATGGACTTGCCAAGCGTAGGAGAAAAACTGCCGCTGGTGATCTCGCCGTCGCCGACGCCATTCACCCGCACCACCTGATGAGCACGCAGTACGCCGCGCTCCTCCAGCACCAGGCCGACCAGCTTGGGCAGGTCGTCACGCGCCCGCTGCTGCTCCAGGGCGGCACGGCCGACGAAGTCGCGCTCGGTCGGCTCCCAGGCCACGGTCCAGCCCATGTTGGCCGCCAGCGGCGATACGTCTTCAGTCATGTCCTGGCCGTACAGGTTGAGGCCGGCCTCCAGACGCAGGGTGTCGCGCGCACCGAGGCCGATCGGCGGGATGCCGGCGCCGACCAGCTCGCTGAGGAAGTCCGGCGCCTGCTCCGCGGGCAGGATGATTTCCAGGCCATCTTCGCCGGTATAGCCGGTACGCCCGATGAACCAGTCGCCATCGGCCATGCCCTGGAACGGCTTGAGATCGTGAATCAGCCCGGCCCGGGCCTGGCTCACCAGCTCGGACGTACGCGCGCGGGCATGCGGCCCCTGGATGGCCAGCATGGCCAGCTCGGGGCGCTCCCTGACCTCGACAGCGAAGCCGGCCGCCTGGGCCTGCATCCAGGCCAGATCCTTGTCGCGGGTGCTGGCATTGACCACCAGGCGATAACCCCAGTCGGTCAGGTAGACGATGAGGTCATCGATCACCCCGCCGCGCTCGTTGAGCATCGCGGTGTAAAGCGCCCGACCGGTGCTTTTCAGGCGTGCCACGTCGTTGGCCAGCAAGCGCTGCAGATAGTCGCGGGCCTGCTCGCCGGAGACATCGACCACGGTCATGTGCGAGACGTCGAACACCCCGCAGTCACGACGAACCTGATGATGTTCTTCTACTTGGGAGCCGTAATGCAGTGGCATGTCCCAGCCACCGAAGTCGACCATCTTGGCACCGAGCGCAAGGTGCTGATCGTAGAGGGGAGTACGCTGACCCATGGGTTTCTCCTTCCGGGCAGGTCGCCGAATCGGCATTGGAAAAGTCAGTAAAGCCGGGCCCTGCGGGGGTCGGCGACTTTCGAATGGCGCGCATTGTAGCCCCAAGGTCGCAGCAGGTCACGGCAGATCAGGCGGCAGGAGACTGGAGGTCGAATGGCGGCCCGCAGTAGCGCGGCTGCGTCGCTCAGCACCCTGCCGCCAGAGCTGCGTGACTAGCCAGGGCGCCGCGCCGAACGGCGAATCAGCAGCACCACCGGCAGCAGTCCGACCAGCACCAAGGTCAGTGCCGGGAGCGACGCGCGGGCCCATTCGCCTTCACTGGTCATTTCGAAGATGCGCACGGCCAGGGTGTCCCAGCCGAATGGCCGCATCAGCAAGGTCGCCGGCATTTCCTTGAGCACGTCGACGAATACCAGCAGTGCCGCGCTCAGCGTGCCTGGCAGCAGCAACGGCAGGTAGACCCGGAAGAACAGCGCCGGGCCACCGACACCCAGGCTGCGTGATGCCTGCGGCAGCGAGGGGCGAATCCGCGCCAGGGCGTTTTCCAGCGGGCCGAAGGCAACCGCCATGAAGCGGATCAGATAGGCCAGCAGCAACGCGCCGAGGCTGCCGAGCAGGATCGGCTTGCCGCCAGCGCCCAACCAGCTCGACAGCGGAATGACCAGGTGCCGGTCGAGGTAACTGAACGCCAGCATGATCGAAACCGCCAGTACCGAACCCGGCAAGGCATAGCCGAGATTGGCCAGGCTCACCGCGCTGCGGATCGAGCGCACCGGCGCCTGACGTCGGGCGAAGGCCAGCAGCAGCGCTACGCTCACAGTGATCAGTGCGGCGATAGCGCCGAGATAGAGCGTGTGCAGGATCATCCCGGCGTAGCGCTCGTCGAGATCAAAGCGACCGCGCTGCCAGAGCCAGGCCAGCAGCTGCAACAGCGGGATGATGAACGCGCAGAGAAATACCAGGCCGCACCAGGCGCTGGCCGCGAACGCCTTCACACCGGTCAGCCGATACAGCGCCGCGGAGCGCGCTCGCTCATTGGCCGGTCGCGCAGCACCGCGCGCCAAGCGCTCGCCGTAGAGCACCAGCATCACCGCCAGCAACAACAGGCTGGCCAGCTGGGTGGCGCTGGTCAGACTGAAGAAGCCGTACCAGGTCTTGTAGATCGCAGTGGTGAAGGTATCGAAGTTGAACACCGACACCGCACCGAAGTCAGCCAGGGTTTCCATCATTGCCAGGGCCAGACCGGCACCGATCGCCGGTCGCGCCATCGGCAGCGCCACGCGCCAGAAGGCCTGCCAGGGCGACTGGCCGAGCACCCGCGCCGCTTCCATCAGTCCCTTGCCCTGAGCGAGAAAGGCCGAGCGCGCCAGCAGATAGACATAGGGGTAGAACACCAGCACCAGCACCGTGATCACACCGCCCGTGGAGCGCACCCGCGGAAAGCGGATGCCGCTACCGAACCACTCGCGCGCCAGGGTTTGCACCGGACCGGCGAAATCGAGCAGCCCGATGAAGACGAACGCCAACACATAGGCAGGAATCGCGAACGGCAGCATCAGCGCCCAATCCAGCCAGCGGCGACCGGGAAATTCGCACAATGCCGTCAGCCAGGCGAGGCTGACGCCGAGCACCACCACGCCGATGCCCACGCCGAGAACCAGCGTCAGGGTATTGCCCAGCAGACGCGGCATCTGCGTGTCCCACAGGTGCGACCAGATCTCGGTATCGATACTGCTCCAGCTGAACAGTAGGATGCTCAGTGGCAGCAACACCAGGGCTGCGACAGCAAACGTGATGGGATACCAGCGGCGCTCGACGGGATGGGACACTCAAGCCTCGACAGCAAAAAAGACGACGCCCCGGACCAGGCCGGGGCACCGAGTATAACCGCAGCGGTGAACGTGGCGGCCGGAGCTGCACGTCACCGCTGCAAGCGCGGAGGCTGATCAGTTCCAGCCGGCGCGGTCCATCAGCTTGATGGCTTCGGCCTGGCGCTTGCCGGCCACTTCCACCGGAATGGTGTCGGCCTTGAACTCGCCCCATGCCGCCACTTCGGCAGACGGCTTCACACTCGGGTTGGCCGGGTACTCCATGTTGATGTCGGCGAAGATGCTCTGCGCTTCCTCACTGGTCATCCACTCCACCAGCTTGCGCGCGGCGTCCGCGTTCGGTGCGTGCTTGGTCAGGCCGATGCCCGACAGATTGACGTGCACGCCGCGATCTTCCTGGTTCGGCCAGAACAGCTTGGCCTTGAGCTGCGGATTCTGCGCGTGCAGGCGGCCGAAGTAGTAGGTATTGACGATGCCGGCATCGCACTGCCCGGCGTCGACGGCCTGCACCAGCGCCGTGTCGTCGGCGAAGACGTCGGTGGCGAGATTGCCGACCCAGCCCTTGATGATCTCTTCGGTCTTCTCGGCGCCGTGAGTCTCGATCATGGTCGCGGTCAGCGACTGGTTGTACACCTTCTTGCTGGTGCGCAGGCACAGGCGGCCGTCCCAACGCTCGTCGGCCAGCGCCTCGTAAGTGCTCAGCTCGCCGTCCTTGACCCGCTCCGGCGAGTAGACGATGGTCCGTGCGCGCAGCGACAGCCCGGTCCAGGCGTCGTTGGAGGAACGATACTGGGCCGGGATGTTGTCCTTGACCACCTGAGAGTTCAGCGGCTGCAGGATGCCCATTTCCTCGGCTTGCCAGAGGTTGCCGCCATCGACGGTGAGCAGAAGGTCCGCCGGGGTGTTCGCGCCTTCGGCCTTGATGCGGGCCATCAGCGGGGCTTCCTTATCGGTGATGAACTTGATCGCTACACCGGTCTTCTCGGTGTAGGCGTCGAACACCGGCTTGATCAGCTCATCGATACGCGAGGAGTAGACCACTACTTCGTCGGCAGCCTGGACGGCACCCGACAGCGCCGTCAGCGCCAGGGCGGCGAGTAAACCTTTGCTTGCCTGCATGGAACAGCCTCTTGGTGAGTTGGAACAGAGGCTGAATAGTAGTGAATGTTATTTACCTTCTCAATGCGACAAATCGTGCAGGTAATGCTTTGTAAATATCAATCTCACATCAGGGCTTGGCGAGTTCCGGCAGATCGCCGCTCAATCCGAGCGCCTGACGTACGAACAGCGCCTTCGCCTCCGGTAGCGCCTGTACGGCCTTGAGACCGGTATTGCGCAGCCAGCGCAGCGGCAGTGGATCAGCCTGGAACAGCCGTTCGAAGCCTTCCATGGCTGCCATCATCGCCAAGTTGTGCGGCATGCGCCGACGCTCGAAGCGGCTCAGCACCTGCACATCGGCCACCCGCTCACCGCGGGCAATCGCCGCCTTGAGCACTTCCGCAAGCACGGCAGCATCCAGCAGGCCAAGATTCACGCCCTGCCCCGCCAACGGATGAATGGTGTGTGCGGCATCGCCGATCAACGCCAGGCCCGGCTGCACATAGCGTTTGGCATGGCGTTGGCGCAGCGGGATGCACAGCCGCGGATCGACCTCGAGCATTTCGCCCAGGCGCTCCTCGAAGGCTCGACCAAGCGCCGTTCGGAATGCCGCGTCATCCAGCGCCATGAGCCGCCTGGCTTCGGCTTCAGTAACCGACCAGACAATCGAGCACCAGCGCCGGTCGCCATCGCGCTCGAGCGGCAGAAATGCCAGGGGGCCGTCATCGGTGAAGCGTTGCCAGGCCGTACGCTGGTGCGGCTCGCTGCAACGCACGCTGGTGACGATGGCCTGATGCAGATAATCCCATTCGCGGGTTTCGCAACCAGCCAGGCGACGTATCGCCGAGTTGGCGCCATCCGCCGCAATCAGCAGGGGCGTACGCAACTCGCGGCCGTCGACCAGCGTCAGCTGCCAACCGTCAGGGGTGCGCGCCAGCTGCTCGACGCGCGCGTCGCCGATCAGCTGCAGTCCGCCGCGGCGCTGCATCGCCTCCAGCAGCGCATCCTGCACCACACGGTTTTCGACGATATGTCCGAGCACTTCGGCATGTACGGTCTCGGCGGAAAAATGAATCTGCCCGGTGCCCGAGCCGTCCCATACGTGCATGTCGGTGTAGGGGCTCGCGCGGCGCGCGGCGATGCCCGGCCAGGCACCGACCCGCTGCAGGATGCGCTGGCTGGCTGCGGACAGCGCACTGACCCGCGGTTCGAAGCCGCCCTGCGGGTCGAAGTCGACGACCTCGAGCGGGCTCGCATCGAGCACGACGATCTTCAGCCCGCAACCTTCGAGGGCGAGTGCCAGGGTACTGCCGACCATGCCGGCACCCACGATGATCAGATCCGCTTGCATCACTTCTCTCCTGGCTGCCGCGCCCGCGGCTTGAGTCGTATGTAGAGGGTCTTCTGCACCCGTGCCACCAGCGTGCCCTCGCCGTCGCGCACTTCGACATGCATTCTGGGCAGGTACTTGCTGCCGTCGGCCGTGTGCGCGCGGATCTCATCCAGCAGCCTGTCGCTGATGGCGAATTCGGCGTAGACCGCGCCGCGCCCGGGGCTGACGAATTCTATGTTGGCCGCCTTGTCCCAGACGATGTAGTCGCGCCCGAGATTCTCCATCAGCATCAGCACGAAGAACGGGTCGACCATCGAATACAGCGAGCCGCCGAACTGCGTACCGACATAATTGCGGTTGTACCAGCGCAGCACCATCTTGACCTGAACCAGGCGCATATCCGCGCTGATGTGCCGCACCCGAACACCGGCTCCGATGTATGGCGGGTAGAAATTCATGGCCCAGCGCAGAAACCGCGCCTTGCGCGCCAAACGGGAGCCGCTCATGCCGAGTCCTTTTGGTTGCCGCTTTTCAGCCAGCGCGAGTGCCCAGGCCCATCGCCTGGCGCGCAAACCAACGCTTGGCGGCGGGCATGAGGTCCAGCCCGAGCAGACCGAGATTGCGTCCGGCCGCGACCAGCCGACCGGAATCACCGAACAGCCGGGTGACCTGATCGGAGAAACCGACCGTCACGCGCTGATCGAAGCGCTGCCTGCGGGCATACTCCTGCAGCACCGCCAGGTCGCCCAACGCGGCGTCGCTGCGCAGCAAAGCGACGCTCAGCGCCTCCACATCACGCAGCGACAGGTTGTAGCCCTGCCCGGCGATCGGGTGCAGGCTGTGCGCCGCGTTGCCGAGCACCACCAGACCCGAACGTACCTGCTCTTCGGCCTCGATCAGCGTCAGCGGATACAGATGCCGGGCACCGACCTGCTGCAACGCGCCCAGGCGATAACCGAAGGCCTCCTGCAGTTCGCCGAGGAAAACCGCCTCGTGCGCCTGCGCCAGGCGCGCGGCATCGGCCTGGGAGCGCGTCCATACCAGCGCACAACGATCATCCTGCAGCGGCAGCAGCGCCATCGGGCCGTCTTCGGTGAAGCGCTCGAACGCCAGACCGCCGTGCGGTTTGCCTGGCGTGATGTTGGCGATGAGCGCGGTCTGGCCGTACGGCCGGCGCGACACCTGGATGCCAAGCTGCTCGCGCAGCCCGGAGCGGCCACCATCTGCGAGCACGGTGAGGTCGCACTCCAGCTGCTGACCATCGGTAAAACTCAACCGGTAACCGGTGGCGCCGGGCTCCAGTCGCTCGACCTCGGCCGGACAGTGACGGATCACCACCTGATCATCCAGCGCCTGCCACAGGCAATGCCCGATCCAGGCGTTCTCGACCACGTAACCCAGCGCCTCGACGCCTTCGCGTGTGCAATCGAGGCGTGCCGCCCCGAAACTGCCACGCTCGGATACATGAATGCGCAGAATCGGCTCGGCGCGCTCGGCGATGTATTCCCATAGGCCCAGGCGCTGATAGATCAGCCGAGTGCCGTAGGACAGCGCCGTGGAGCGCGCGTCATAGCTCGGCTGGTACTCGTGGCCGGGCTCGAACGGCTCGATCAGATGGATGCGCCAGCCGCGCGCCCGGGCACCATCCTGCAAGGCCAGCGCGAGACTGGCGCCGACCAGTCCGCCACCGATGATCGCCAGGCTCTGCATGTCAGGCGACCTGCTCACGAGCGGCGGCCATCAGCGCCTCGATCTCGGCGACGCTCTTCGGCACGCCACCGGTGAGGATTTCGCAGCCGGTCCGTGTCACCACCACGTCATCCTCGATGCGCACGCCGATGCCGCGCCACTTCTTGGCGACGTTCTGATTGCCCACGGCGATATAGATGCCCGGCTCGACGGTCATCGACATGCCCGGCTCGAGCACGCGCCACTCGCCGCCGATCTTGTAGTCGCCGACGTCATGCACGTCCATGCCCAGCCAGTGCCCGGCGCGGTGCATGTAGAAGGGTTTGTAGGCCTCGCTTAGGATCAGTTCGTCGAGCTGGCCCTGCAGCAGGCCCAGCTCGACCAGCCCGGCGGTGATCACCCGTACGGTGGCCTCGTGGGCCTCGTTCCAGTGCTTGCCGGGTGCGATGTGCTTGAAAGCCTCTTCGTTGGCCTTGAGCACCAGTTCGTAAATGGCCTTCTGCTCGGGCGAGAAGCGGCCGTTGACCGGAAAGGTGCGGGTAATGTCGCTGGCATAGCAGTCGATTTCGCAACCGGCATCGATCAGCACCAGGTCGCCATCCTTCAGCGGCGCATCGTTCTCGCGGTAATGCAGGATGCAGGCATTGCGACCCGCGGCGACGATGCTGCCGTAAGCGGGCATCTTCGCCCCGCCCTTGCGGAACTCGTAGTCCAGCTCGGCTTCCAGGTGGTACTCGAACAGGCCCGCGCGGCTGGCCTGCATGGCACGGATATGTGCACGGGCGGAAATCTCCGCGGCATGCTTCATCACCTTCACTTCGTTACTCGACTTGTACAGACGCATGTCGTGCAGCAAGTGATCGAGCGCGACGAACTCGCTGGGCGGCTGCGCGCCCTGGCGCGCCTTGGCGCGAATGGTCTTGATCCACTCCATCAGCCGATGATCGAAGGCTTCGTTGGTGCCGATGGCGTAGTAGACACGGTCGCGGCCTTCGATCAGCCCGGGGAGGATGTCGTCGATGTCGCCGATGGGAAAGGCATCGTCGGCACCGTATTCACTTATCGCGCCGTCCTGCCCGGCACGCAGGCCATCCCACAGCTCGCGTTCGGGGTCGCGTTCGCGGCAGAACAGCACGTATTCGCCATGCTCACGCCCGGGAATCAGCGCGATCACCGCCTCCGGTTCGGGGAAGCCGGACAGATACTGAAAGTCGCTGTCCTGGCGGTAGACATGCTCGACATCGCGGTTGCGGATATACATCGGCGCCGCCGGCAGGATGGCGATGCTGTTGGGTTCCATCTGCTCCATCAGCGCCTTGCGCCGACGGGCGTATTCCGATTTCGGGATGCGAGTCATGAGCGGAACGATTTCCTCAATGCAGGGAAGGTTTCGGAGCAGCAGGTACCGGCTTGGCGCACTCGGTGAACAGCAGCAACGGCGCCACGCGCAAGTACTCCATCACTTCCATGTAATCGGTCTCGCCGTCTTCGGACTCTTCCAGCGAGTCCTGAATCTGCGCGATGGCCGAGAGATCCTGCAGTACTTCCATGGCCTCGGCGCTCAGCGCGCGGTCGCCAGCGGTCAGACCGAAGCCGGCGAGAAAGCCCTGGCACCACTGGCCCAGCGCGACAGCGCGCTCGGCCAGCGGCGCGTCATCGCTGGGCAGCAGCAGAACGACGGCAATGTCGTCGCCGGCGAGCTCACCCTTGACCATCTCCTGCAGGCCGATCAAGGCCTGACGGATATTGTCCTGCGGCGCTTCGCCAAGCAGGTCAGAGGCATCGGTCAGCCAGGGTTCGACATCGAAGCCGGCACCGGCGCAGCTGCGCCCGAGCAACAGGCCATGCAATTCGGCAGGAGAAACAGTTTGCGGTGCGCCAGCCAGAAGTGTGGCGAAAGCGGCATATGGGGAATTCTGAATGGACATGGCGGCTAGGCGCACGATGGCGCAATGACTAGAATGAAGGCTTCGTATCCTAGCACCGGCGGCCGCGGCAAGACCATCGAAGCCCCCGGGCATCGCCTCCGTCTTCACTCAGTGCCCCAACAGGAATCCCATGGAAGACGCCGATCTGAAAGCGCTGACCACCAAGCTGGAGCAGCTGATTCAGCGCATCGAACAGCTCAAGGCGCAGAACCACCTGCTACTGGCCAACGAGCGGAACTGGCGTGAAGAGCGCGCTCATCTGATCGAAAAGAACGAAATGGCCCGCTTGAAGGTCGAATCAATGATTTCGCGCCTGAAAGCCCTGGAGCAGGACTCATGACCCAGCCGAACACCGTCACCGTGCACATCATGGACAAGGAATATTGCATTGCCTGTCCGCCAGAGGAACGCAGCAATCTGGAAGGCGCGGCCCGCTATCTGGATCGCAAGATGCGCGAGATCCGCAGCAGCGGCAAAGTCATCGGCGCCGACCGCGTCGCGGTGATGGCCGCGCTGAACATCACCCACGAATTGTTGCACAAGCATGATCGCCTGGATGCCGAAGCCAACAGCGCGCGCGAGCACGTACGCATGCTGCTGGAGCGCGTCGACAGCGCACTGGCCACCGACCCGAACCCTTCCGGCAACTGATCAACGGCAGCCGGTTTGCGTTATACTCCGCCCAACTCCCTGGCATGTTCGCCAGTCGGCGATGACCCTCTCCCGATAAGCAACACCATGGAGGCTACACGTGGTGCCGGTGTGCATGTCCGCCTGACGGAAAGCCTTAAGGTACTCTGTAGTCGCCACCTTGAACTCTCGGGTTCAAGGGCCTACGCTGGCAGCGGCATGCTGGGGAGCCACTTCTGATGATCGTAGCCGAAGGCCTTTCGCGCCCGGCGCTACGCCGCAAGCTGCGCCACGCTCGACGCCAACTGACACCCGCCCAGCAGCGCCTGGCCGCTCGCCGTCTCTATCGGCAGCTGGCTCAGCATCCCCGGTTTCGGCGCGCCCGGCATATCGCCCTGTACCTACCCAATGATGGCGAAATCGATCCGCGCCTATTGCTGCAAGCGGCTCAGCGCCGCGGCAAGGCAACCTATCTTCCGGTACTCAACCCCTGGCCACGTACGCGCATGGTGTTCCAGCGCATCGAGCCCGGCGAACAGCTGCGCCGCAACCGCTTCGGCATTCTGGAACCCGTGATCCGGACCGCTCGGCAACGCCGCGTCTGGGCGCTGGACCTGCTGCTCATGCCACTGGTGGGCTTCGACGGAAAGGGCGGACGGCTTGGCATGGGCGGCGGCTTCTATGATCGCAGCCTGGCGTATCGCGCCATGCGCAAAAAAAGTCACAAACCGACATTGTTGGGACTGGCTCATGAATGTCAGCGCGTCGATCGACTGCCGCTGGAGAGCTGGGATGTAGCGCTTCAGGCTACGGTGACGGACCAGGGCTGGTACGCCGGGTGATGGAACGCCGCGTCCATGCGGCACGAGGTCATCGCTGCTGAGCCTGCTGCACCTGAATGACCGGGGCCATGCCGGCCGCGCCATCGTGCTGATCCCACAGACTCTGCGTATAGCCCGTGGTGACTACGCCGAGACCAAAGATAAAGACCAAAATCCACAGAATATCGGGCTTACGTTTCATTTGTGTTCGCCTCCCCCTACCAGGCGAAATGCTTGCGTCGAGTCGATATGTTTTCGTTCTAGGACTCGATAGGCCACCTTACAGCTGCGGCATTTTCCGTTAAGCGTCGGCACCGCGCAAACAGGTATTGCAGCCGATTGTCGGAGATTTTGCCATCATGGTCTGATCGAACCGCCTGATAGGAGAGCAAGGTTCATGCCTTACTGGCTAATGAAGTCCGAACCCGACGAATTTTCCATCCGGGACCTGAAAAAAATGGGGCACGGACGCTGGGATGGTGTACGCAACTACCAGGCGAGAAACTTCATGCGCCAGATGCAGGAAGGCGATCAGTTCTTCTTCTATCACTCCAGTTGCTCCGAGCCAGGAATCGCCGGCATCGGCAGGATCAGTCGTAGCGCCTATCCCGATCCCACTGCCCTCGACCCTGCCAGCCCCTATCACGATGCCAAGGCTCGCGATGATGCAAATCCGTGGAGCGCGGTCGATGTCGAGTTCGTCGATGCCTTTGCGACACCGTTGAAATTGGCGCGTCTGAAAACCGAGCCAGCATTGCACGAACTGGCACTGGTGAAGAAAGGAAGCCGCCTGTCGGTGATGCCGGTCAGCGAAGACGAATGGCAGGCGATCCTGGCGATGCGCTGAGCTACTGGATGATCAGATTGTTGAACAGCAGATCATCCACCAGCGGTTTGCCTTCTTCCTGCTCCAGCACCTCGCGCACCTGGCGCAAGGCTTCTTGACGCAGCTGTTCCTTGGCTTCGGGGCCGCTCAGCGTCTCGTCGGTCTGCTGGGAAAACAGCATCACCAGCTGATGGCGAATCAGCGGCTCGTGATGCTTGACCCGATCCTCCACCTCCTTGCTGGAGATACGCAGCGCAACATCGGCCTTGTAGTACTTCAGTCGCTCGCCGGAGCCGTAGTTGCCAACCATCGCAGGCGTCAGCGCGTAATAGAGTGTCTGCGTGGCGGCGGCGTCTTCGGCCGACTCCTCAGCCAGCGCGGGCCCAGCCAGGGCGAGGCAGAAAAACATCGAGATGAGGTATTTCACGCGGTACTGCTCCAAGGGATTCCTGCGCCAGCATAACCAGTCGCCGCGGCCCACCCAAGCCTATCGCGCAACCGCCTGCCACTTATACGCCGCCATTACAGTGAACGATGCTGATTGCCTCGCCACGCAGCGCTCCTAGACTGGAAAGTCCTGAGCAGTCGAGCCATCCCATGTCGGGCGGCAAGCGTCCGACCAGTCGAACAAGGAAAAGCGATGAAAGCCGTCCTGTGCAAAAGCTTCGGCCCGCCCGAAAGCCTGGTTGTCGAAGATGCCCCCTCCCCTCAGATCAAGCCGAGCGAGATCCTGCTCGACGTGCATGCCGCCGGGGTGAATTTCCCTGACACGCTGATGATCGAGGGCAAGTATCAGTTCAAGCCGCCGTTCCCGTTCTCGCCTGGCGGCGAGGCGGCGGGCGTGATTGCCGCAGTCGGAGAGAAGGTCAGCCACCTCAAGGTCGGCGACCGGGTCATGGCGCTCACTGGCTGGGGCAGCTTCGCCGAGCAGGTTGCCGTGGCCGGCAGCAACGCGCTGCCGATTCCGCCGAGCATGGACTTCGACACCGCCGCCGCCTTCAGCATGACCTACGGCACCTCGATGCATGCGCTCAAGCAGCGCGCCAATCTGCAACCCAGCGAGACCTTGCTGGTGCTCGGTGCCTCCGGAGGCGTCGGCCTGGCTGCCGTGGAGATCGGCAAGGCCATGGGCGCGCGAGTCATCGCCGCCGCCTCCAGCGCCGAAAAGCTGGAGGTGGCGAAGAATGCCGGCGCCGACGAACTGATCAACTACAGCGAAGTCAGCCTGAAGGAGCGCCTGAAGGAACTCACCGGCGGCCAGGGTGTGGATGTCATCTACGATCCGGTAGGCGGTAAGCTGTTCGAGGAAGCGTTCCGCAGCATCGCCTGGAACGGCCGCATGCTGGTGGTGGGTTTCGCCGCCGGTGGCGACATTCCGGCGTTGCCGGCCAACCTGCCGCTGCTCAAGGGTGCCGCACTGATCGGCGTGTTCTGGGGCGCCTTCGCCCAGCGTCAACCGCAGGACAACGCCGCGAATTTCCGCCAGCTGTTCGCCTGGCATGCAGAAGGCAAGCTCAAGCCGCTAGTATCGCAACGTTTTGCGCTGGAAGAGGCTGGCCAGGCTATCGCCACGCTGGGGCAGCGCAAGGCGGTCGGCAAGCTGGTGGTGCAGGTGCGCTAATGCGCAGAAGGGAAATGCAGGAAGCGTCAGACGCTTCCTGCATGATCCGCATGGATCAGTGGGCGGTGCTGGGGGCTTCGCCGGCGCTCTGCATGCGCGCCATTTCCTGGGCGTAGAGTGCGTCGAAGTTCACCGGAGCCAGCATCAGCGCCGGGAACGAACCGCGGGTCACCAGGCTGTCCAGCGCCTCACGGGCGTAAGGGAAGAGGATGTTCGGGCAGAACGCGCCAAGGGTGTGGCTCATCGCAGCCGCTTCCAGACCCTTGATCAGGAAGATCCCGGCCTGCTGCACTTCGGCAATGAACGCAACTTCTTCGCCGGTCTTCACTGTGACCGAAAGGGTCAGCACGACTTCATGGAAGTCGCCCTCAAGCGCCTTCTGCTTGGTGTTCAGGTCCAGCGCGACACTCGGATTCCATTCCTGACGGAAAATTTCCGGGCTCTTCGGCGCTTCGAAGGACAGGTCGCGGACGTAGATGCGCTGCAGGGAGAACTGCGCGCCCTGTTCGTTCTGCGACGCTGCGCCGCCGTTGTTAGCTTGTTCGGTCATTTCTGCAACCTTCTATCCAGTTGTGCGTGTCGTTTGAATTATTCGCAGACCCGCGTTGCCGGCCTCAAGCCTGCAGCAACGGGTCGAGACGTCCGGCGCGCTCCAGAGCGTGCAGCTCGTCGCAGCCGCCGACGTGCTTGTCGCCGATCCATATCTGCGGCACCGAGGTGCGTCCGGCCTTGCTGGCCATCTCGGCGCGCAGGGACGGGTTGCCATCCACGGGAATTTCCTCGTAGGCGACACCCTTGCGATCGAGCAGCGCCTTGGCGCGGATACAGAACGGGCACCAGGCGGTGGTATAGATGACGACGTTGGGCATGATTACTTGACCACTGGCAGATTGTCGCCGCGCCAGCTGGAAATCCCTCCCGACAACTTGGCGGCGGTGAAGCCTGCCTTCTGCAGCTCACGGCAGGCCGTTCCGGCGTGCTGCCCCATGGCGTCGACCACGATGATGGTCTTGGCCTTGTGCTTTTCCAGCTCGCCTGTGCGGCTGACCAGCTTCTCGTAGGGAATGTTCAATGCATCGACGATATGACCGGCGTCGAACTCCTTCTTGACGCGCACGTCCAACACCACGCCCTCGCCACTGTTGACCAGTGCCGTCAGTTCGCGATTGCTCAGGCTCTTGCCACCCTTGCGGGTCTCGGTGATGAACAGAAGGATCAACAGCACCACGAACAGGCTGCTGAGTACATAGTGGTTAGAGACAAATTCAATCAGGTTAGCGAGCATCAACGGGTACCCGGACGATAAAATGCGGGCCAGTATACACAGCCCCTCCTACCGGCTGAACCCTGATGATTCGTGACCTCGCCCCGGCCAGCCAGTAGACTGGCTGCCCTTTTCCGCCCCCGTGCAAGGAGCCCGAAAGCATGTCCGTCGCCCCCACCGCCACGCCCAAACCCCTGGTACTGATCATTCTCGATGGCTTCGGGCACAGCGACAGCCCGGACTTCAACGCCATCCACGCCGCCCGCAAGCCGGTCTACGATCGCCTGCTGGCCAGCCAGCCGCACGGATTGATCTCTGGCAGCGGCATGGATGTCGGTCTGCCGGACGGGCAGATGGGCAACTCAGAGGTCGGCCACATGAACCTGGGTGCCGGGCGTGTGGTGTATCAGGACTTCACCCGGGTGACCAAGGCGATCCGCGACGGCGAGTTCTTCGCCAACCCGACCATCTGCGGTGCGGTCGACAAGGCGGTCGGTGCCGGCAAGGCGGTGCACATCCTCGGCCTGCTTTCCGACGGTGGCGTGCACAGCCACCAGGATCATCTGGTCGCCATGGCCGAGCTGGCGGCCCAGCGCGGCGCCGAGAAGATCTACCTGCATGCCTTCCTCGACGGCCGCGACACCCCACCGAAGAGCGCACAGCACTCCATCGAACTGCTTCAGGCCACCTTCACCCGCCTGGGCAAGGGTCGTATCGCCAGCCTGATCGGCCGCTACTTCGCCATGGACCGCGACAACCGCTGGGACCGCGTGCAGCAGGCCTACGAGCTGATCGTCGACGGCAAGGCGGAGTACCGCTCCGACTACGCCATGGATGGCCTGATCGCCGCCTACGAGCGTGGCGAAAGCGACGAATTCGTCAAGGCGACCACCATCGGCGAACCGGTGCGCGTCGAGGATGGCGACGCCGTGGTGTTCATGAACTTCCGTGCCGACCGCGCCCGCGAGCTGACCCGTTGCTTCGTCGAACCCGGCTTCAATGAATTCGAACGCGCCCGGGTGCCGCAACTGGCCGAGTTCGTCATGCTCACCCAGTACGCCGCGAGCATTCCCGCGCCGGCAGCCTTCGCCCCAGAAGCACTGACTAACGTGCTCGGCGAGTACCTGGCCAACAACGGCAAGACCCAGCTACGCATCGCCGAAACCGAGAAATACGCCCACGTCACCTTCTTCTTCTCCGGCGGCCGCGAAGAGCCCTTCCCCGGCGAAGAGCGCATTCTGATCCCCTCGCCTCAGGTCGCCACCTACGACCTGAAACCCGAGATGAGCGCGCCCGAGGTCACCGATCGTATCGTCGATGCCATCGAAAACCAGCGCTACGACGTTATCGTGGTCAATTACGCCAACGGCGACATGGTCGGTCATACCGGCGTGTTCGATGCCGCGGTCAAGGCGGTGGAATGCCTGGACAGCTGCGTCGGGCGGATCGTCGAGGCGCTGGACAAGGTCGGTGGCGAAGCGCTGCTGACCGCCGACCACGGCAACGTCGAACAGATGGAAGACGTCATGACCGGCCAGGCGCACACCGCGCATACCTGTGAGCCAGTGCCTTTCATCTATATAGGCAAGCGCAACGTCTCGATCCGCGAAGGCGGCGTGCTGGCCGATGTCGCGCCAACCATGCTGACCCTGCTCGGCATGCCGGTACCGCCAGAGATGACCGGTCGCTCGATCGTCGAGCTGAGCTGATCGAGCCGGGCGGGAAGCGGCTGGCGCCAGCCGCCGTTTCCCGCTACAGGCTTCAAGCTTCCAGCTTGCTTTTTAGGCATACTACGTCGGTCATAACGCTCGGTTGACGCCCTCCAATGCCTCGTACCTTTCTCGCCCTCGCCTTCCTCTGCCTGCTCGGCCCCGCCGTGGCGGACGAACGTGCCGCAGCGCGGCAGCAGATCGAAGCCGCTCGCCAGGACATTGCCGAACTGCAAAAACTGCTCAAGCAGATCGAGCAGGAGAAATCCGGCGTTCAGAAGCAGCTGAAGACCACCGAAAGCGAGATGGGTCAGCTGGAAAAGCAGGTCGACACCCTGCAGCAGGAGATCGACCGCAGCGAGGCGGAGCTGGAACGCCTGAACGAGGAGAAAACCACCCTGGAAGGCGCACGCCTGGAGCAGCAGCGCCTGATCGGGCTGCAGGCCCGCGCCGCCTATCAGAATGGGAGGCAGGAGTACCTCAAGCTGCTGCTCAACCAGCAGAATCCGGAAAAATTCAGCCGCACCATCACCTATTACGACTACCTGAACAAGGCACGCCTCGAACAGCTCGACAGCTTCAACGAGACCCTGCGCCAACTGGCCGGAATCGAGACTGACATCGAAGCGCAGCAGAACCTTCTGGCAGAAAAGAAGGACGGCCTGCTGGAGCGGCGCGAGCAACTCGCCGAGGTGCGCAAGGAGCGCCAGCAAACGCTGGCCAAGCTCAACAGCGACCTGTCCAGCCGCGAACAGAAGCTGCAGGCCCGCCGTCAGGAGCAGGCCCAGTTCGAACGGGTACTCAAGACCATCGAGGAAACCCTGGCCCGCCAGGCTCGCGAAGCCGAGGAAGCCCGGCAACGCGAACTGCTTGCCGAGCGCCAGCGTCAGGAGCAACAACAATCCCGGTCCGGCGCCAGCACTGCGCGGAGCGGCCCGTTGGTTTCCAGTGCCGGCGGCAACTTCGGCGGCCCGTTCGCCAAGGCCAAGGGCAAACTGCCATGGCCGGTGGATGGACGTCTCGTCGCCCGCTATGGCACTCCGCGCGGCGGCGACGCTCGAACCAAGTGGGACGGCGTACTGATCGGCGCCAGCGTCGGTACTCAGGTCCGCGCCGTCCATGGCGGACGCGTAGTGTTCGCCGACTGGCTGCGCGGCGCTGGACTGCTGGTAATCCTCGACCATGGCAATGGTTATCTGAGCCTGTATGGCCACAACCAGAGCCTGCTGCGCGACGCCGGCGATATCGTCAAGGCCGGCGACGCAATTGCCACGGTAGGCACCAGCGGCGGCCAGGAAACTGCCGCACTGTATTTCGCCATTCGCCAGCAGGGGCGCCCCAGCGATCCTGCCCAATGGTGCCGCGCGCAAGGTTAGCGATCAGCGGCGTTCGGTCCTGCCGAGCCGCCCGCACCACCAAGCGCGCCCTCTCATAATTGGAGTTCGACATGTTGCACCTGCGCCGTTTCGCCCGCCCATCCACGCTCGCCCTGGCCGTATTGCTGGGGATGCAGGGCGGCGCATGGGCCCAGCAGCCCATGGAGGAGGCCGCGGCGCCAAGTGCCAGTGCCAAAGCCCCGCTGCCACTGGAGGAACTGCGCACCTTTGCCGAGGTACTGGACCGCATCAAGGCTGCCTATGTCGAACCAGTCGATGACAAAACCCTGCTGGAAAATGCCATCAAAGGCATGCTCAGCAATCTCGATCCTCATTCCGCCTATCTCGAGCCCGAAGCGTTCGCCGAGCTGCAGGAAAGCACCAGCGGCGAATTCGGTGGTCTCGGCATCGAAGTCGGCATGGAAGACGGCTTCATCAAGGTCGTTTCGCCGATCGACGATACCCCGGCGTCCAAGGCCGGCATCGAAGCCGGCGACCTGATCGTCAAGATCGACGGCCAGCCGACCAAGGGGCTGTCGATGATGGACGCCATCGGCAAGATGCGCGGCAAGCCGGGCAGCAGCATCAGCCTGACGCTGGTGCGCGAAGGCGGCCAGCCGTTCGACGTGAAGCTGACCCGCGCGGTCATCAAGGTGCGCAGCGTCCGCAGTCAGATCCTGGAGCCGGGCTACGGCTACCTGCGCGTCACTCAGTTCCAGGTCAACTCCGGCGAGGAAGTGGGCAAGGCGCTGGCGAAGCTGAAGAAGGACAACGACGGCAAGAAGCTAAACGGCCTGGTCCTCGACCTGCGCAACAACCCCGGTGGCGTGCTGCAGGCGGCTGTCGAGATTTCCGACCACTTCCTGACCAAGGGCCTGATCGTCTACACCGAGGGTCGCATCGCCAATTCCGAGCTGCGCTTCAACGCCGACCCGGCCGATGCCAGCGAAGGCGTACCGCTGGTGGTGCTGATCAACGGCGGCAGCGCCTCGGCCTCGGAGATCGTCGCTGGCGCGCTGCAGGATCACAAGCGCGGGGTGGTGATGGGCACCGACAGCTTCGGCAAGGGCTCGGTACAGACCGTGCTGCCGCTGAACAACGATCGTGCACTGAAGCTGACTACCGCGCTGTACTACACCCCCAACGGCCGCTCGATCCAGGCCCAGGGCATCGAGCCGGACATCAAGGTCGAGCGTGCCAAGCTGACCCGCGAGCAGGCCGCCGATGGCTTCCGCGAGGCCGATCTTGCTGGCCACCTGGGCAACGGCAACGGCGGTCCGGACCGTCCCACCGCCACCCAGATCGCCAGCGACTCGCCGCGCCCGCAGGACGATGACTACCAGCTCGGCCAGGCCCTGAATCTGCTCAAGGGATTGAACCTCACCCGCGGCCAGTGAAGATGTCAGGCTGGATAGCAGGGCTGGCGCTGCTGGTGTTGCTCGCCAGCCAGGCGCTGTATGCCAGCGAGCCCGCAGCCACGCCGGACCATGTCCCGCGTCCACGGTTGACCCTGATAATCGACGACCTCGGGCAGAACCCGGCACGCGACCGCCGCGTGCTGCAACTGCCGGGGCCGGTCGCGCTGGCGATCCTTCCCGACACCCGCCATGCAGCCGACCTGGCCGAGCAGGCCCATGGCGCCGGCAAAACGGTCATGCTGCACATGCCGATGGCGCCTGCCCAAGGCCGTTTCGCCTGGCATCCCCAACTACCTCATGACGAACTGGCACGCCGTCTCGACGCAGCGCTTGCGGCGGTACCGCATGCCAGCGGGCTGAACAACCACATGGGCAGCGCCATGACCGATCAGATACAGGCCATGACCTGGCTGATGGGCGAACTGCAGCGCCGCCACCTGTTCTTTCTCGACAGCCGCACCAGCCCGCGCACCGTGGCCGCCGCCAGCGCCCAACGCACGGCACTGGCCAGCCTGTCGCGGGACATCTTTCTCGATGACGATCCCGCGCCGTCCGCGGTAGTCGAACGCTTTCACGCGGCAGTCGCGCTGGCGCGCAAGCAAGGCTCGGTCGTCATCATCGGTCACCCCCACGAGAGCACGCTGGCCGTGCTCGAACGCGAACTGCCGCGCCTCTCGGCGCAGGGCATCGAATGGGTCGATGTCGGGCAGATGATCGCCACCCGCAGCAACCGCGCGATGGCCGCCCATGGTCGTGGCGGCGTCTACCGCTGAGCTTCAGAGATAGCGGCGCAGCATCGCATCCACCGTGCCGTCGGCACGCATCGCATCCAGCGCCCGCTGCAGACGCTCAACTACCTCGTCCGGTGTCGCCCGGTTGAGCGCGAGGAACAGCCGCGCTTCATTGAAACGCAGCACCGGTTTCAGGCCGGTCACACCTTCCTGCTTGGCCAGGTAGGGCCCGACCGGATCGGCGGTGGCCCAGACGTCGATCTGACCCTTGAGCAGCTTGCCGATGTTCTCCTGATCACGCAGCGAGTTGATCGGCGCCAGGCCCTTGCCCTCCAGGTGCTGGCTGACCGCGTCGTTCTTGTAGGCACCGATGCGCAGGTCGCGTGCCTGCTCCAGCCCGGTCAGGCGCAGAGGACTGTCGGCGGGCGCCAGCAGCACCCAGCTGATGCTCGCCAACGGGCCGACCCATTTGAACTGCTGCTCGCGCTCGGCCGTGAAGGTGGTGGAGAACAGACCCTGATCCGGCTGTTCGAGTACCTGCTTGTAGATGCGATCCCAAGGAAAGCGCAGGGTCAGCTCGTAGCGGATATTCGCGCGGCGGAACATCTCGCGCACGATGTCGGCGTTGATGCCGTGGATGCGCGCGTCGGCCGCGTAGTTCTTGCCGTCCTCGGCCATGTTGAATGGTGGAAAGTTCTCGGTCAGCAGCACGACTCGGTAATCGTCAGGCAGCGCGGCGTGCGCGTGAGCACAGAGCAGCAGCAAGACGACGGCAATGATTCGCTTGAACATGGATCGCTCCCTTTTTCTCGATTCCCTGGCCCACCCCTCCGCGAGCCAGAGCCGGGGGCTGTCCAAAGCAAGATGCGAACCAGCGAAGCGCCACGGCGCCAGGCGGCTGAGCGCCCGCTGAATCAGGGAAGCGTGCATGCGCCAGGACGGCGCGAGCAGGAGGATCGGCGCACGCTACTGGCGCACCGCCATCACCGAGAAAGTCGGCGCAGGAGATGCGCCGACTACGGGAAGGCTCAGAGGTAGCGCGCGTTGATCTCGTCGATTACACCTTCGCTGCGCATCTGGTCGAGCGCTTTCTGCAGCTTCTGCACCGTCTCATCGGCGACCTGCTTGTTCAGCGCCAGGTACAGCTCGGCACTGTCGAAACGCAGCACGCGCTTGAGTCCGGTCACGCCGTCCTGGCGGGCGAGGTAGCGGCCAGCGGGATCACCAGTGGCCCACAGGTCGATCTTGCCGTCGATCAGCTTCTTCACGTTTTCCTGATCGCGCAGGGCGAGCTGCGGCTGCAGCCCCTGACCGTCCAGGTGCTCGGCAATGGCATCACCCTTGTAGGCGCCGATGTTGTACTGGCGCGCCTGATCCAGACTGGTCAGGTTGATCGGACTGTCGCCACGAGCCAGCAATACCCAGTCGTCCGGGCCGATGGGACCAACCCACTTGAATAGCTCTTCGCGCTCGGGCAGGCGCGCCGTGACGAAAACCCCGTAGTTCGGCTGCTCCAGCGCCATGCCGTAGATACGCTCCCAGGGGAAGCGCAGCGTCAAGGTGTAGTCGATGCCGGCACGCTTGAACATCTCGCGCACGATGTCCGCGGCGATCCCGCTGATGTTTTCATCGCGGGCGAAGTTCTTGCCGTCAGCCGCCATGTTGTAAGGCGGGAAGTTCTCCGTCAGCAGATCGATCTTCACCGGTGTCTGCGCATGACCCAGCGAGGCTCCGAACAGCAGTGCCGCAGCGGCGAGGGAAGCGATGGTCTTGAGCATGCGTGAAATCTCCTGATTGCTTGTCCGCAACAGCCGCGAACATGTCCTTATTTCGGCATTAAGCCTTGTTCAGCTGCACGTTGAGATCAACGCATCACGATGCCGCGGGCGGCCAGATAGGCCTTGGCTTCCGGAATCGTGTATTCGCCGAAGTGGAAGATGCTGGCGGCGAGCACCGCATCGGCCTTGCCTTCGAGGATGCCATCGGCCAGGTGCTGCAGATTGCCGACGCCACCGGAGGCGATCACCGGGATGCACAGCGCTTCGCTGATGGCCCGGGTGACGCCCAGGTCGTAGCCGCTCTTCACGCCGTCCTGATCCATGCTGGTCAGCAGGATTTCGCCAGCGCCGAGGTCTTCCATCTTCTTCGCCCAGGCCACCGCATCCAGGCCGGTGGGCTTGCGCCCGCCATGGGTGAAGATTTCCCAGCGACGCGGCTCGCCCGGCGCGGAGACCTTCTTCGCATCGATGGCGACGACGATGCATTGCGAGCCGAAGCGGTCCGCGGCCTCGCCGACGAAGTCCGGGTTGAACACCGCAGCGGTGTTGATCGAGACCTTGTCCGCGCCTGCGTTGAGCAGGTTGCGGATGTCCTGCACGCTGCGCACGCCGCCGCCCACGGTCAGCGGGATGAACACCTGGCTGGCCATGCGCTCGACGGTGTGCAGAGTGGTGTCACGGTTGTCGACGCTGGCGGTGATGTCGAGGAAGGTGATCTCGTCGGCGCCCTGCTCGTCGTAGCGGCGGGCGATTTCCACCGGGTCGCCGGCGTCGCGAATGTTCTCGAACTGGACGCCCTTGACCACGCGGCCGTTGTCCACGTCGAGGCAGGGAATGATGCGTTTGGCCAGGGCCATGGCTTTCTCCGAAAGCGGCTTATTCAAGCCGCAGGCTTCAAGCTGCAGGTAGCGTGTAGGTGGATCGCGCTTCACCGATCCACCGCAGTTCAGCGAATCACTCGTCCTTGTACTTCAGGTCGCAGAGCGCCTGCGCCTCGGCGACGTCAAGCGTGCCTTCGTAGATCGCCCGGCCGGTGATGGCGCCGACGATACCCGGCGTGTTGGTATCGAGCAGCTTCTGGATGTCGCCGATGTTATGGATGCCGCCGGAGGCGATCACCGGGATGCGGCTGGCGTTCGCCAGCGCCACGGTCGCCTCGACGTTGCAGCCCTGCATCATGCCGTCCTTGGCGATGTCGGTATAGACGATCGCCGCGACGCCATCGGCCTCGAAGCGGCGCGCCAGGTCGACTGCCTGCACGCTGGAGACTTCGGCCCAGCCATCGGTGGCGACGAAGCCGTCCTTCGCATCAAGGCCAACGATGACCTTGCCCGGGAAGGCGCGGCAGGCCTCGGTGACGAACCCCGGCTCTTTGACCGCCTTGGTGCCGATGATCACGTAGCTGACGCCGGCGCGCACGTAGTGCTCGATGGTTGCCAGGGTGCGAATGCCGCCACCGATCTGGATCGGCAGGTTCGGATAACGCTTGGCGATGGCGGTGACCACCTCGCCGTTGACCGGCTGGCCTTCGAAGGCACCGTTGAGGTCGACCAGGTGCAGGCGACGGCAGCCGGCCTCAACCCACTTGGCGGCCATGGCCACCGGGTCGTCGGAAAACACCGTGGCATCGTCCATCAGGCCCTGGCGCAGACGCACGCAGGCGCCGTCCTTGAGATCGATAGCGGGGATAATCAGCATGGCTTGAACCTGTTCAAATCAAGTGTCGGTTAAGGGTCAGCTCTTCTCGAGCGCCCACAAGTCGCTTTCGATGCTCTCGAACCGTTCCTTCAGGTGGCTCTGCACGTCGAAGATCGCCTTGTTGTAATACAGCGGCGCGATTTCCCGGGCGAACAGATCGAGCACTTCCTGCGCCTCGAACGAGCCCAGCTCGAGTTCGAACCGCTCTTCCAGAAAGCGCTTGATGACCTGTTGCGCCGCCTGCTCCTGAGCGGCATCCAGCGTCAGGACCGGCGGCTTGAGCTTGGCCCGGCTCATTTACCAGCGACCATCCCAGGCGGCGAAGTTCTGCAGCAGCTGCAGGCCGTGGGTGTGGCTCTTCTCCGGGTGAAACTGCACGGCGAAGCGCGAGCCATCGGCCAGCGCGGCGGCGAAGTCGTTGCCGTAATGGCCGCGACCGACCACCTGGCGCGGATTGCCGGCCTCAATGTAGTAGCTGTGCACGAAATAGAAGCGCCCATTGTCCGGAATCGCGTGCCAGAGCGGGTGGTCGACCACCTGCTTGACCTCGTTCCAGCCCATGTGCGGCACCTTCAGGTGCTCGCCGTCCTCGTGCAGGTCCTTGCCGAAGAAGCGCACCTGACCGGGGAACAGGCCGATGCAATCGACGCCGTCGTTTTCTTCGCTGCGCTCCATCAGCGCCTGCATGCCGACGCAGATGCCGAGAAAGGGGCGATCCTGGCTGACTTCGCGAACCAGTTCGTCGAAGCCCAGCCGGCGGATCTCGGCCATGCAGTCGCGAATCGCGCCGACGCCGGGAAACACCACGCGGTCGGCCTCACGGATGACCTGCGCATCGCTGGTGATCAGCACGCGGCCAGCGCCGACGTGTTCCAGCGCCTTGGCCACCGAGTGCAGATTGCCCATGCCGTAGTCGATGACGGCGACGGTCTGCATTACAGGCACCCTTTGGTCGACGGCATCTGCCCGGCCATGCGCGGATCGAGTTCGACGGCCATGCGCAGCGCGCGGCCGAAGGCCTTGAACACGGTCTCGATCTGGTGGTGGGTATTGATGCCGCGCAGGTTGTCGATGTGCAGGGTGACCAGGGCGTGATTGACGAAGCCCTGGAAGAATTCCTGGAACAGGTCGACGTCGAACTTGCCGACCACCGCGCGGGTGTAGGGCACGTTCATGGTCAGCCCCGGGCGCCCGGAGAAGTCGATCACCACGCGCGACAGCGCCTCGTCCAGCGGTACGTAGGAATGCCCGTAGCGGGTCATGCCCTTCTTGTCGCCGATGGCTTTGGTGAAGGCCTGGCCGAGGGTGATGCCGACGTCCTCGACGGTGTGGTGGTCATCGATGTGCAGGTCGCCGTTGCACTCGATATCCAGGTCGATCAGCCCGTGACGGGCGATCTGGTCGAGCATGTGCTCCAGGAAGGGCACGCCGATGGCGAAGCGCGCCTTGCCGGTGCCATCCAGATTGATGGTGACCTTGACCTGGGTTTCCAGGGTGTTGCGCTCTACGTAAGCCGTACGTTCGGACATCAACAGCTCCGCTGATCGTGGGCGAAAAGGGGCACATTATAGGCGCAAACGCCGCAGCACGGATACGCGCCGGGTTTACTGGACTGCATCTTGCAGGAACCTGCGCGTCAACCCGCGGAGGTGCCGCCCATGCACGGACGGAAAATGCCTGCGACCCTGCGCTTCATGCTGGCGTCCCGGCGCAGCGAGCTGCTCGGTCTGGAAGATCTGGCGCGCACCTGCGAACTGGTCACCCGCATCAGCCAGCTGGTGCACGCGCTGCAGAAAGAGCGCGGCTACTCGAACATCTACCTCAGCGGCAACGCCCCCCATCAGCGCCAGCAGCTGGACGTGCTCAGCCTGGAAGCCGAGGCGCTGGAGCGCGAGGTGCGCCTGGATCTGGATCGCATCGATCTGGATGCCGTCAGCACTGCGGACAAGACCCGTCTGTTCACCCGCATCGCCTATGCCCTGCACAGCCTCGACGAGCTGCCGGCGCTGCGCCGGCGCATCCGCGAGCACGCCATCAGCATGCAGGACGCCACGGCAACACTGGTGCGGCTGATCGGCGGGCTGCTGGCAGTGGTGTTCGAAGCGGCCGACACCGCCGCCGACCCGGACATCACCCGCTGCCTGGTGGCGCTATTCAATTTCATGCAGGGCAAGGAACTGGCCGGGCAGGAGCGCGCGCTCGGTGTGGTCGGCTTCGCCAGCGGCTATTTCCGCGCGGACATGCTGGAGCGCCTGGAGCATCTGCTCGAAGGCCAGGAGCGCTGCTTCGCCACCTTCAGCCGCTTCGCCAGCCCGGCAGCGCAGGCGCTATGGCAAGCGCTGTGCGCCAGCGAGACGAACATCAACGCCTGCCGCCTGCGTGACATCGCCCGCCTTACCAGCCCCGGCGCGGCGGTCGAACCGCAGCTGTGCGAGCTCTGGTTCGAGCTGCACACGCACCGCATCGACGCGATGAAGCAGGTCGAGACGCGTCTGGAGCAGGATCTGTTGCAACAGTGCCGGTACAGCATCGAGCGTATCCGCAAGGACCTGCAGAGCCATCGCAAGCTGCTCGACGGCATCGCCGACATGCACGCCGCCGCCGAGCAGGCCAAGCTGTTCAGTGTGCAGGCCAGCGATCTCGACGCGCCGCCGCCGGACGGCATGACCGCGATGGTCGCACGCTCGACCCTGGAGCTGTTGCTGACCCAGAGCGTACGCCTGCAGGGCCTCAATGAAGAGTTGCGCGAGGCGCGTCAGGCGCTGGACGAGCGCAAGCAGGTCGAGCGGGCCAAGCAGCAGCTGATGCGCCAGCAGGGCTTCTCCGAAGGCGAGGCCTACGGCTGGCTGCGTCAGGCGGCAATGAATCAGGGCCTGCGCCTGGAGGAGGTCGCCCAGCGCCTGCTGGCACTGGCACAGCCCGCCGAGCGCGCCCCGGCCCGCACCCTGGGCCAGCGCTCCAGGCACTGAAAACAGGCACGCCGCACCATCAGCACAGCATGCCTGCCCCGCGGATGTGCATGCGCCGCCAGTCCCGCAGGATCGCCAAAGCGCAATTCATCTTGATCTAGCCAATCACGGAACTGGTCGCGCTCTGTTCGCGCCCCGCCGCAAGTGCTTGATTCGATGGAAACCTCCCGGCGATCGATGCCGCGGCAGCACCTGTTCCGCGCCGCCTGAGCAGTTCTGGCACAGCTTTCGCAAAGCTCAGGCAAGGCCGGATCCTTCGGCTTTCACAACTCCTCATCAGGACAACGGTGTCCACGCTCTCCGGCTCCAGCCGGGCGGTGTGGCGCCGTTTTTTTTCGCCCAAAGGAAAACCCGACCATGACCGACAAGCCGAACAACGACCAGCCCAGCAGCGTAACGCTGGCCTCGCGCCGCAGCTTTCTCAAGCACTCGATCATTGCCGCCAGCGGCGTCGCCCTGTTCGGCGGCATGTCCCTGGGCATGCGTTCGGCCGCCTGGGCGGCGGTCGGGGATGTGGAGACCAGCAAGGCCAAGCTCGGCTTTATCGCCCTGACCGACGCCGCGCCGCTGTTCGTCGCCGCCGAGAAGGGCTTCTTCGCCAAATACGGTATGACCGAAGTCGAGGTACTCAAGCAGTCGTCCTGGGGCACCACCCGCGACAACCTGGTGCTCGGCTCGGCGAAGAACGGCATCGATGGCGCGCACATCCTCACGCCGATGCCCTACCTGATCAGCGCCGGCATCGTCACGCCGAACAACCAGCCGGTACCCATGTCGATCCTCGCGCGGCTGAACCTGTCCGGTCAGTGCATTTCGGTCGGCGAGGAATATCGCGACCTGAAGATCGGCCTCGACAGCACACCATTCAAAGCCGCACTTGAAGCGAAGAAGGCCAGCGGCAAGAAAGTCAGCGCAGCGATGACCTTCCCCGGCGGCACCCATGACCTGTGGATGCGCTACTGGCTGGCGGCCGGCGGCATCGACCCGAACGCCGACATCAACACCATCGTCGTGCCGCCGGCGCAGATGGTCGCCAACATGAAGGTCGGCAGCATGGACACCTTCTGCGTATGCGAGCCGTGGAACGCCCAGCTGATCAACCAGAAGATCGGCTACACCGCCAACACCACCGGCGAGCTGTGGCACAACCACCCGGAGAAGGCCTTCGCCCTGCGCAGCGACTACGTGGCCGCCAACCCCAACGCGGCCAAGGCGCTGACCATGGCGATCATGGAAGCCCAGCAGTTCTGCGAGAAACCGGAGAACAAGGAAGAAGTGGCGAAGATCTGCTCGCAGCGCAAGTGGATCGGCGCGCCCTACAAGGACATCGTCGACCGCATGAAGGGCAACTTCGCCTACGGCACCGGCAAGGTCATCGAGAACCATCCCGAGCAGATGCGCTACTGGGACGACCACGCCTCCTACCCGTTCCAAAGCCATGACCTCTGGTTCCTCACCGAGAACAAGCGCTGGGGCTACCTGCCAACCGACTTCGACAGCCAGGCGCTGATCGCCAAGGTCAACCGCGAGGACATCTGGCGCGCCGCCGCCGGCGAGCTGAACCTGCCCGCCGAGCTGATCCCGGCCTCCACTTCTCGTGGGGTCGAGAAATTCTTCGACGGCAAGGTGTTCGACCCCGAGAACCCGCAAGCCTATCTGGACAGCCTGACCATCAAGGCCATGGCCTGATAACCGCAACCCGCGAGGAAAAGCCCATGAATGCCAACGTCAAACTGCAGCCCGCCACCGCCGAGCCGGTATCCATCGTCCGCCCTCCCCGGCTCGCCACACTGGCTCGGCGCAGCGGCCGCTACGCGGTGCAGCAGCTGGTGCCGCCGCTGGTGATCCTGCTGCTGCTCGGCTTGATCTGGGAGATGCTCTGCTCCGGCGCAGACGCCGCGCTGCCGCCGCCCTCGCAGGTGGTCGCAGAAACCTGGGAACTGATCATCGATCCGTTCTACGACAACGGCGGTAATGACGTGGGCCTGGCCTGGCAACTGCTGGCCAGCCTGCAGCGGGTTGCGGTGGGTTATATGCTGGCGGTGGTCGCCGGCGTCGGCCTCGGCGTGCTGATCGGCCAGTCGGACTGGGCCATGCGCGGCCTCGACCCGATCTTCCAGGTGCTGCGCACCGTGCCGCCACTGGCCTGGCTGCCGCTATCGCTGGCGGGCTTCCAGGACAGCCATCCCTCGGCGCTGTTCGTCATCTTCATCACCGCGATCTGGCCGATCATCATCAATACCGCGGTGGGCATCCGCAACATCCCGCAGGACTACCGCAACGTCGCCCAGGTGCTTCAGCTCAACGGCTTCGAGTACTTCAAGACCATCATGCTGCCGGCCGCAGCGCCCTACATCTTCACCGGCCTGCGCATCGGCGTCGGCCTGTCGTGGCTGGCGATCATCGCCGCGGAGATGCTCATCGGCGGCGTCGGCATCGGCTTCTTCATCTGGGATGCGTGGAACGCCTCGCGCATCAGCGACATCATCCTCGCGCTCGTCTACATCGGCGTGGTCGGCTTCGTGCTCGATCGCCTGGTGGCCTTCGTCGGCCAGCGCATCACCCGCGGCATTCCGGCCAACTGAGGAGCAACGCCATGAGCTATCTCTCCATCGAACACCTGGACAAGAGTTTCGTGCGCGGCAACCTTGCCTCGCAGGTGCTCAAGGACATCAACCTGAACATCGCCAAGGGCGAGTTCATCTCCATCATCGGCCACTCCGGCTGCGGCAAGTCAACGGTGCTGAACATCGTCGCCGGGCTGCTCGACCCCAGCCTCGGCGGCGTGATCCTCGACGGCAAGGAAGTCCGCGGCCCCGGCCCAGACCGCAGCATGGTGTTCCAGAACCACTCGCTGCTGCCCTGGCTGACCGTCTACGAGAACGTCGAAGTGGCAGTGAACAAGCTGTTCAAGCGCAGCATGAACAAGCGCGAACGGCGCGAGTGGATCGAGCACAACCTGGCGCTGGTGAACATGAGCCACGCACTGAACAAGTATCCGCAGGAAATCTCCGGCGGCATGAAGCAGCGCGTCGGCATCGCCCGCGCGCTCGCAATGAAGCCCAAGGTGCTGTTGCTCGACGAACCGTTCGGCGCGCTGGATGCGCTGACCCGCGCGCACCTGCAGGACGAGGTGATGAAGATCCAGAAGGACCTGGGCAACACCATGATGATGATCACCCATGATGTCGACGAAGCCGTGCTGCTCTCCGACCGCATCGTGATGATGACCAACGGCCCCTCGGCGACCATCGGCGAAATCCTCGAGGTGAAACTGCCGCGCCCACGCGACCGCATCGCCCTGGCCGACGACCCGGAGTACAACCACTATCGCCGTGCGGTGCTGAGCTTTCTTCACGAGCGCCATCGCCTGCACTGAGCGAACGCGCCAACCGCCGCCGTCTCGTGCGCTGGCGGCGGTTCGGCGTATCCTTGCCGGCACTTCTGCTCAGCCGTCGCAAGGTCGCCATGCCCGTCTACGTCGAATCCGTCACCCAGCCCAGCCCGCAGGATTTAACCGATCTGGCGAAAATCTACGCCGACGCCCCCGAATGGCTGCTGACGCCCTATGCCAGCGCCGAAGCGCTGATCGATGCGGCGCTGGCCGATGGCAGCCTGATCGCAGGCCGCTTCAATGACCGTCTGCTCGGCGCCGCCCTGCTGCGGCGCGGCGACGAAGCCTGGCGCCTGTCGCACCTGTGCGTACGCAAGGTCACCCGCAAGCGCGGCGTCGGCCGCCGGCTGCTGGAAGAAACCCAGCGCCTGGCCAGTGAAGCCGGCAAGCCGTTGCGCCTTGCCGCACCCGCCGGTCATCTGGAAGCCAGCGCCCTGGCCGCGCGAACGCATCTGCCGCTGGATTCGCTCTAAGTCGCCCACGCGATATCCGCTGCGCCCTGCCTGATCCGCCGACGGGGCGCGCTTGCCGCCCGCCGCGGCCAGCTGCGGAACCCGCACCCGCAACGGCACTCCAACGCCGACCGCGTTCCCGACAAGTGCAGGCACGGGGCTATACTCGGCACTTTTCAGATCGTTCATCTACAAGGACTCGTCCATGAAATCGCTCGGCAAAATCCTGGGTCTGGTCTTTCTCGGGCTGTTGCTGATCGTCGTGGCGGCGGGCTTCGCCCTGACCCACCTATTCGATCCCAACGACTACAAGGACGAGATCCGCGACCTGGCACGCAGCAAGGCCGGCCTCGAACTGGACATCAAAGGTGACATCGGCTGGAGCCTGTTCCCCTGGCTCGGCCTGGAGCTGCACGAGACCACCCTGGCCAGCGCACAGACACCCGAGCAGCCGTTCGCCGACCTGCGCATGCTCGGCCTGTCGGTGCGGGTAATGCCGCTGCTGAGCCGCGAAGTGCAGATGAGCGACATCACCGTCAACGGCCTCAACCTGACCCTGAGCCGTGACGAACAGGGCCGCGGCAACTGGGAGGGGGTTGGCCAGCCGGCCAGGCAGGCCGAACAACCCGCGCCAGCCGCCGAGGCCAGCGAACCACCGGCCGAACCGGATGCAACCCCCGCTTCGCGCAGCAAGCCACTGACCCTGGACATCGACAGCCTGACCGTCAGCGATGCCCGCGTAACCTACAGCGACGCCAAGACCGGCCAGCAGTACAGCGCCGAAAGCATCGAGCTCACGACCGGCGCGATCCGCGAAGGCAGCCCGATCCCGCTCAAGCTCAACGCCTTCTTCGGCAGCAACAAGCCGGTGATGCGCGCGCGCACCGAACTGCAGGGCGCGCTGCGTTTCGACAACCAGCTCAAGCGCTACCAGTTCGAAGACATGCGCCTGTCCGGCGAGGCTTCCGGCGAGCCGCTGCAAGGGCAGACACTGACCTTCAGCGCCCAGGGCCAGCTGCTGGTCGATCTCGCCGCGCAGATCGCCGAATGGAACAGCCTCAAGTTCACCGCCAACCAGTTGCGCGGGCTGGGCGAGCTGAAGGCGCGCGATCTGGACAAGGAACCAAAGATCAGCGGCGCGATGACCGTCGCGCAATTCAACCTGCGTGAATTCCTTCAGGGCACCGGCCAGCAGCTGCCGGCCATGGCTGACGCTGCCGCACTGAGCAAGGCCGAACTGGTCAGTCGTCTGAGCGGTACGCCGAACAGCCTGGCGCTGGAAGAGCTGACCCTGAAGCTCGACGACAGCACCTTCACCGGCCGCCTCGCCGTCAGCGACTTCGCCCGCCAGGCGCTACGCGTCGACCTCAAGGGCGACCGCTTCGATCTGGACCGCTACCTACCGCCGCCGAGCAAGGAGCAGGCGGCCGAGGCAGCGCGCAAGAGCGAGGTCAAGAGCACCCAGGCCAGCCCGATCGGCAGCGGCACCACACCATTGCCCAACGCGCCGACCCAACAGGCCTGGAGCGAGGCCTCAGTGTTGCCGGTGGATCAGCTGCGCAAGCTCGACACCGAGATCAGCCTGGCCATCGGCAGCCTGACCGCAATGAAGATCCCGCTGGACGGCTTCAACCTCAAGGCTCGTACCCGCAACGGCCTGCTGACCCTGCAGGAAGTGCGCGGCGGACTGTATGGCGGCCGCCTGGACGGCTCGGCCAGCCTCGACGTGCGCCCGGCATTGCCATTACTGACCGTGCAGAACCGCTTCAATGGCGTGCCGGTCGAGCGCTTGCTGGAAAGCCAGGGTGAGGACGTGGTGGTCAAGGGGCTGCTCAACCTGGATGCCGACCTGCGCACACAGGGCAACAGCGAGAAGGCCTGGATCGACAACCTCAACGGCAAGGTCGGCTTCATCATCGACAACGGCGTGCTGGTCGATGCCAACCTCGAGCAGCAGCTGTGCCGCGCCATCGCCACGCTCAATCGCAAGCCGCTCGCCAGCGACCCACGCAGCAAGGACACGCCGTTCCGCGAACTCAAAGGCAACCTGACGCTGCGCAACGGCGTGGCCAGCAACCCCGACCTCAAGGCCAGCATTCCGGGCCTGACCGTCAACGGTAACGGCGATGTCGATCTGCGCGTGCTGGGCATGGACTACCGCGTCGGCATCGTCATCGAAGGCGACAAGGGCGCCATGCCGGACCCGGCCTGCCAGGTCAACGAGCGCTACGTCGGCATCGAATGGCCGCTGCGCTGCCGCGGCCCGCTGGAGCTGGGCGCCAAGGCCTGCCGCTTCGACAACGACGCCCTGGGCAAGGTCGCAGCGCGGCTGGCCGGCGAGAAGCTCAACGAAAAGATCGAAGAGAAGCTCGGCGACAAGGTCAGCCCCGAGCTCAAGGACGCGCTCAAAGGCCTGTTCAACCGATGAGTCCCGAGCAGTTCGGCGCGGCGGTCCTCGACTGGTTCGACCGCCACGGCCGCAAGGATCTGCCCTGGCAGCAGAACATCACGCCGTACCGGGTGTGGGTGTCGGAGATCATGCTGCAGCAGACCCAGGTCAGCACCGTGCTCGGTTACTTCGACCGCTTCATGGAGGCGCTGCCCAGCGTCGAAGCGCTCGCCGCCGCCGAGGAAGATGAGGTGCTGCACCTGTGGACCGGGCTCGGCTACTACAGTCGCGCACGCAATCTGCACAAGACCGCGAAACTCATCGTGGCCGAATACGGCGGCGTGTTTCCGGCGGATGTCGACCAGCTCGCCGAATTACCGGGCATTGGCCGCTCCACCGCCGGCGCCATCGCCAGCATCAGCCTGGGCCTGCGCGCGCCGATTCTCGACGGCAACGTCAAGCGCGTGCTGGCCCGCTACGTTGCGCAGGACGGCTATCCCGGCGAGCCGAAGGTGGCCCGCCAGCTGTGGGAGGTGGCCGAGCGTTTCACCCCGCAGCAGCGCGTCAACCATTACACCCAGGCGATGATGGATCTCGGCGCCACGCTGTGCACCCGCAGCCGCCCGAGCTGCTTGCTCTGTCCACTCAAGGACGACTGCCGCGCCCATCTGCTCGGGCGCGAAACCGACTTCCCGGTGCCCAAGCCACGCAAGGCGCTGCCGCAGAAACGCACACTGATGCCGTTGCTGGCCAATCGCGACGGCGCCATCCTGCTCTATCGGCGCCCGTCGACGGGCCTGTGGGGCGGGCTCTGGAGCCTGCCGGAACTGGACGACCTCGCGGCCCTCGACCCATTGGCCGCGCGGCATGCCCTGCAGCTCGAGGAGCGCCGCGAGCTGCAGGGGCTGACGCACACGTTCAGCCATTTCCAGCTGGCCATCGAGCCCTGGCTGATCAGGGTCAAGTCCGCGCCCGACGCCGTGGCCGAGGCCGACTGGCTCTGGTATAACCTCGCCACCCCGCCGCGCCTCGGCCTTGCCGCGCCAGTAAAGACACTGCTCAAGCGCGCCGCCGCTGAATTGAATGCAGGAGAAAACCCATGACCCGCACCGTGAACTGCCGCAAGTACAACGAAGAACTCCCCGGCCTCGAGCGCCCGCCGTTTCCAGGCCAGAAAGGCGAGGACATCTACAACAACATTTCCAAACAGGCCTGGGACGACTGGCAGAAGCACCAGACCATGCTGATCAACGAACGCCGGCTGAACATGATGAACGCCGAAGACCGCAAGTTCCTTCAGGGCGAGATGGACAAGTTCTTCTCCGGCGAAGATTACGCCAAGGCCGAAGGCTACGTGCCGCCGAGCGAATGACCGTCGACTGCGCTAAGCGCCCGTCCGGATTAAATATTTTTCCGGACCACGCTTGACAGGCAAAAGCCAAATCCGTCTAATAGCGCCCCGTTGCCCAGGTAGCTCAGTCGGTAGAGCAGGGGATTGAAAATCCCCGTGTCGGCGGTTCGATTCCGTCCCTGGGCACCACTAATACCGAAAAACCCCAAGCGAAATTAACCTCCTTGGGGTTTTTTATTGCCTGCGATTTGTGCCAGCGGCCCGCTATGATCCAGCCGGCACTTCACGGAATAGCTGCCCGCCATGTTTGAACAGGCTTTCAAGAACATCGATGACATCCTGCACAAGGATGCTGGCTGCACCAGCGAGCTCGACTACACCGAGCAAACCTCCTGGTTGCTTTTTCTCAAATATCTCGATGCGCTGGAGCAGGAAAAAGCCCTGGAAGCCGAGCTTGAGGGCAAGTACTACCTCTACATCCTCGACCCTGAATACCGTTGGGAGCGCTGGGCTGCGCCCAAGACAGCGAATGGCCAGATCGACCATAACAGCGCCCTGACCGGCGATGACCTCAAGGATTTCGTCAATACAAAGCTGTTTCCGTATCTGCATGGCTTCAAGCAGAAGGCCGAAGGACCGGACACCATCCAGTACAAGATCGGCGAGATATTCGGCGAGCTGAAGAACCGCATCCAGAGCGGCTACAACCTGCGCGAAGTGCTGGAAATCGTCGACGGCCTGCGCTTCGGGTCGCAGACAGAGAAACACGAGCTCTCGCACCTTTACGAAGTCAAGATCAGAAACATGGGAAACGCCGGGCGCAACGGCGGCGAGTACTACACCCCGCGCCCGCTGATCCGCGCCATGATCAAGGTGGTCAATCCGCACATCGGTCAGCGCATCTACGACGGCGCGGTCGGCTCGGCAGGCTTTCTCTGCGAAGCCTTCGATTACCTGAGCAGCCAGCCGAACCTGACCACTCGCCAGCAGGAAACCCTGCAAAAGCACACCTTCTACGGCAAGGAGAAAAAGAGCCTCGCCTACGTCATCGCCATCATGAACATGATCCTGCATGGCATCGAAGCGCCGAACATCATCCACACCAATACCCTGACGGAAAACCTTAGCGATATTCAGGACAAGGATCGCTTCGACATCGTGCTGGCCAACCCGCCGTTCGGCGGCAAGGAACGCAAGGAAGTCCAGCAGAACTTCCCGATCAAGACCGGCGAAACCGCTTTCCTGTTTCTCCAGCACTTCATCAAGACTCTCAAGGCCGGCGGGCACGGCGCGGTGGTCATCAAGAACACCTTCCTCAGCAACAGCGACAACGCCTCGGTCAGCTTGCGCAAACTGCTGCTGGAAAGCTGCAACCTGCACACCGTACTCGACTGCCCGAGCGGCACCTTCCAGGGCGCGGGCGTCAAGACCGTGGTGCTGTTCTTCACCAAGGGCGCGCCGACGCGCAAGGTCTGGTACTACCAGCTCGACCCCGGCCGCAATCTGGGCAAGACCAACCCGCTGGCTGACACTGACCTGACTGAATTTATCGAACTGCAAAAAACCTTTGCCGATTCGCCGAAGAGCTGGAGTGTCAATGCGACCGACATTGATCAGGCGAGCTACGACCTGTCGGTGAAAAACCCCAATGGCGCTCAAGACGCAGCCTTCCGCAGTCCGCAGGAAATCCTGGACGACATTGCGGTGCTGGATAAAGCGAGCGCGCAAGTGCTGGCGACTATCAGGGGGCTGCTGTGAAAGCAGTTTGGCAAGTTACCCGATTGGCCGAAGTCTGTAAGACAGCGGCCGGCGGTACTCCGCTGAAGTCTAATAAGGAGTTTTACGAAGGAGGAAAAATCCCTTGGCTTCAGAGTGGCGAAGTAAGTCAGGGCGAAATTTCAGCGGCAAAAACCTTTATTACAGAACTCGGATTAAAAAAATCCTCGGCCAAATTATTTCCGGCCAACACAGTCTTGGTTGCCATGTACGGGGCTACAGCTGGACAAGTGGGAACTGGTGATCTTTCAGGAAGCCGGCCAGCCGGTCGAGGTTCGGCTGGATGCAGGGCGCGATACGGTATGGATGACTCAGCGACAGATGGCTGGGTTGTTCGAGACCTCGAACGACAACATCAGCCTGCACCTGAAGAATATCTTTGCCGATGGCGAATTGGCCGAGGCGGCAACTACCGAGGATTCCTCGGTAGTTCGCCAAGAAGGCAAGCGGCAGGTCAGCCGCGTGGTGAAACACTACAACCTCGACGCCATTATCTCGGTGGGCTATCGGGTCAGCTCCAAGCGCGCCGTGTCGTTCCGCCAATGGGCTACACGCTTGCTGCGCGAACACCTCACCCAGGGCTACACCCTTAATCGCCAACGCTTCGAAGCCAATGCTCTGGAGCTGGAAGCTGCACTACAGCTGGTGAGAAAGGCGGCGCAAAGCCCTGAGTTACTCAGCGACACCGGCCGAGGGCTGGTGGATATCGTTACCCGTTATGCGCAGACCTTCCTCTTGCTTCAGCGGTATGACGAAGGCCTGCTGACCGACCCGCCCACTATCGCCGGCGGCGCGCTGCCTACGCTGGACGAAGCCCGCCAGGCGCTGGCTCGCCTGAAAGCCGAGTTGATGGCTCGCGGCGAAGCCACCGAGCTATTCGCTCTGGAACGCGGCGACGGGCTGGCGGGCCTACTGGGCAATCTGGATCAGACGGTGTTCGGCGAGCCGGCCTACCCCAGCGTGGAGGCCAAGGCTGCGCATCTGCTGTACTTCGTGATCAAGAATCACCCGTTCGCCGACGGCAACAAGCGCAGCGGTGCGTTTCTGTTCGTGGACTTTCTCAACCGCAATGGGCGCTTGCTGGACGCTACCAACCAGCCAGTGATCAACGATATCGGCCTTGCCGCCCTCGCTTTGCTCGTAGCGGAGTCAGACCCGGCGCAGAAAGACACGCTGATTCGCCTGATCATGAACATGCTCGCGGGTTGATTCCGCCTTCTAAACCCACGCCGCCGAGGGTTATGCTCCGGGCATGATGCCGAAGGGATAGGTTGAGGCGGGACGGCGCTATCTCGAGGCGGACTTCAATCGAGTCATCAAGATCCCGGAGCGGGAGGCCTATCGGGTCAAACTGTTCATGGAGCAGATCGCGCCAAACGAGAAGACGCTGGTGTTCTGCGCCACCCAACAGCATGCGCTGGAAGTACGTGACCTGATCAACCAGATGAAGCGCAGCAGCGAGCCGGACTACTGTGTGCGGGTGACCGCCGATGATGGTGCGCGGGGGGAAGAACACCTGCGGCATTTCCAGGACAACGAGAAGACCATACCGACCGTTCTCACTACCTCGCAGAAGCTCTCCACCGGCGTGGATGCGCGTAACGTCCGCAATATTGTGCTGATGCGGCCGGTGACCAACATGATCGAGTTCAAGCAGATCATCGGTCGTGGTACGCGCTTATTCGACGGCAAGGATTACTTCACGATCTATGACTTCGTGAAAGCTCATCACCTATTCAGCGATCCCGAATGGGATGGCGAACCGATAGAGCCTACCGTGACCGGAGGCGCCGCCACCGGAGAGGACAGAGGCGGCTATGAAAACGAACCCAGGCCGCCCAAGCCACCGCGCGATCCACGCCCGGACGTGATCGAGGTCAGACTCAGCAACGGCTCGGTGCGCCGCATCAAGAGCATGATGGCGACGCTGTACCTCGGCGCCGATGGCAAACCGATGTCTGCTGCGCAGTTCCTGGAAAGCCTGTTCGGTAATCTGCCGGAATTTTTTAAAGATGAGGACCAGCTACGCGGGCTTTGGAGCGCCCCGGATACTCGCACTTCGCTCCTACAGGGCCTGGCTGAACGTGGCTTTAGCAACGAGGTACTGCACGAAATGCAGCGCATCATCGACGCCGAGCATAGTGACCTGTTCGATGTGCTGACGTACGTCGCCTTCTCCATCGAACCGCAGACTCGAGAAGAGCGCGCCAGCAGAGCTCGCAGCACGCTGCATGGGCAATTCACTGACAAGCAAGAAGCCTTTCTTGACTTCGTGCTGTCGCAATACGTGAAGGAGGGTGTGGAGGAATTGGGGCCGGAAAAGCTCTCCCCTTTGCTGAAGCTTCGCTACAAGAATGCGATTAACGATGCAGTTGCAGATCTGGGTAGGCCGGAACTGATCAAGAGTCTGTTTTTCGGCTTCCAGAAGCATCTTTATGATGGTGCGCAAGGGAGCAGTGCCCAAACTTAGCGACGCATCAACGTGATATTCCTCTGCGCTCTCGGCGAGCTGGCAAGCCTCAACGGGGCCACTGCAGAAGTGTCCCTCGGCGAATCGCCGCACGTGCCACGCATGCCCGGCCAGGCCTTATCACTTAATCGCTCCGACTTCATTCTGCGCTAGGCTGATGCTAACGGAGCGGGCTTGAGCGAGATGTTGCCCGGCCGCGTCGAACCGCCAAGGAATGCTGCACAGCGCAAGGAGCCGAACGGTGCACAGGATTCTCTCGATTCTGCTGATATGGCTGTTGTCGAACGCCGCCCCGGCCGGCGCGGCGCAGTGGCGTTTCGTGACCGAAGACTTCCCGCCGTTCACCTATCCGGCTGACGCCCCGGCCAGCGAAACCGCAGGCGTTGGTGCGGCCGGCCCGTTTGTAGAGGTGGTACATGCGATCTGCGCACGCTTGCAGCACCAATGCACGATCACCCTGTATCCCTGGCAGCGCGCATTCCGCCTGGCCGAGCAGGGACAGGTGGACGGAATATTCACTCTCACACCTTCACCGCAACGCGAGCAGATGTTCCACATCAGCCGGATGCTGGTCACTTCTCGCTACAGTGTTTTCGCCCAGACCGAGAGCAGCTTCGTCTTCAACCAGCCAGGTGATGTGGCGGGGCGACTGGTTGGCGTCTATGGCCCATCCGGCACCTCTTACGTGCTGTCCGAGCGCCTCAAGTCGGTGCCCGACGTAAGCCTGCACCTGACTACCGACAATCGCCGACTGCTGCGCATGCTGCAGTCCGGGCGCTTCGGTGTGGACGGCCTGGCGGTGCTCAATCAGGATGTTGCCTGGCACCTGATCGAGGAAGAGCAACTTTCCGATGTGCGCGAGGCTGGCGAAATGGGCCCGATCAGCTATGGCATCGGTCTTTCGCGCAAGACGGTGAGCGCGGCACAGTTCGAAGCGTTCGAGCAGGCGCTGGACGCGGCAATAGCCGATGGCACGGTGCCGAAGATCCTGCGCCGGCACCAACTCGAAGCCGCCTTCTGAGCGTTGCGCGCGCCATGGCAAGGCGGCGGTTCGGCGTATTTCTCGGCATGCGTGACCGGCCGCCATTTCGCCAACGCAGACGGACCATCTGAGACCTGGCGCCGATCAGGGCAGCGACCAGCCTGTTACCCTCGCCCGCCCCGAACCGCATGGATGCCCTCATGCTGCGCTACCTGCTTGCCGCCCTGCTCATCGCTGCCATGCCTGCCTCTGCCGAATCGTTCGACTGCCGGGTGATCGGCATCGCCGATGGCAACACCTTCAGCTGCCGGACCAACGCGGGTGAACGGTTCAGGGTCCGGCTGGCGGAAATCGACACCCCGGAGCTCAAGCAACCCTATGGCAGCCAGGCCCGGCAAGCGCTCTCCGACCACATCTTCGGCAAGAACGTGACGCTCGTAGTCAAGGGCCGCGATGACCTGGGGCGGACCTTGGCGCGAGTCGGCGTTGGCAACATCGACGTCAATTCGGAGATGGTCAGGTCTGGCGCAGCCTGGGCGTATCGCGGTCACCTTGACGACCGCTCGCTGCTCGATCTGGAGGCGGTCGCCCGGGAGTTCCGGCGCGGCCTGTGGTCATTGCACAAGACCGAACAGCAACCACCATGGGAATGGCGCGAGCAGATGCGCAAAAGTCGCTGACCCAACCCGCACGCTCAGCTCAGCGGGTAACGGGTGGAACGACCAAAACAGGCGAAAAACAGACAAAGCTTAATGAAAGTAATTTACATTTAGTTTACATTCGCGCTCCCTGAACAAATCCAACACCGGGAGCTTCACGTGTTTCGCAGAACCAGCCTGTGCTTGTCTATCTCTCTTGCAGCCCTTGCCCTCTCGCCCCTGCCTGCCACCGCGGCGGATGAAGCGACGGAGCTCGAAGCAGTCACGATCAGTGCGACACGGGCCAGAAGCGAAGCGGGCAAGACGCCACAGAAAATCACGGTGATCAGCCGCGAGCAAATCGAGCAGCAACTGGCGATCACCTCGGACCATGGCGCGATCCTGAGCAACCTGATCCCCTCCTACTCGCCAAGCCGGCAGAAGATGAGCAGCGCCGGCGAGACCTTTCGCGGCCGCTCGGCACTGATCCTCATCGACGGCGTGCCACAGTCCACGCCGCTTCGCGACAGCCAGCGCGACGGTTATGTGATCGACCTGTCGATGGTCGAGCGCATCGAGGTGATCCACGGCGCCAGCGCTGAGCACGGCCTGGGCGCCACCGGCGGCATCATCAACTATGTCACCCGGCGTCCGGAAAGCGGCGCGCTGCGTCAGCACGCGGGCGTCAGCTTCACCGCACCCACCGACTACGAGTCCGAAGGCCTGGGCTACAAGCTCGATTACCGGGTGGAAGGCACCCAGGGCGATCTCGATTACCTCGCCGCCGCCAGCTGGCAGACCCAGGGCATGTTCTACGATGCCAACGGCGATCTGATAGGCGTCGATGATACCCAGGGCGACGTGATGGATTCGACCGGCACCGATCTGCTGCTCAAGCTCGGTTACTGGCTGGACGACAATCAGAACATCGGTTTGATGGTCAATCGCTACGAAGTCGAAGGCGATCACGAGTACGTCAACGTACCGGGTGACGCCGATGCGGAGATACCCGCGACCTCACGCAAGGGCAACCCGCAGGGCAAGGCACCGCAGAACGAGGTACTCGCGACCAGCCTGTCCTACAAACATGCCGATCTGTATGGCAACGAACTGGGCCTGCAGCTCTATACCCAGCGATTCCGCGGCCGCTTCGGTGGCGGCACCAACGCCACCTTCCAGGACCCCAGCATCGCGCCGGCGGGAACGCTGTTCGATCAGTCGCAGAACGAGTCGGACAAGTTCGGCGGCAAGCTGACGATCAGCCGCGATGGCATGCTCGACAACCGCCTGATGCTCACCGGCGGACTCGATGTGCTGCAGGACACCACCAGCCAGCAGCTGATTCTCACTGATCGGGAATGGGTGCCGGAAACGGTGTTCCGCAACTATGCGCCGTTCCTCCAGGCCGAGATCCGCGCGCTCGACCAGCTGACCTTGCATGCCGGTGTGCGGCATGAGTTCGCCGACCTCGACGTCGACAGCTTCCGCACCATTGCCTCGACCAAACCGGTGGGCAGTGTCGATGTGGAGGGTGGCAACCCGACCTTCGAGGAAACGCTCTATAACGCCGGCCTGGTCTGGCAGATGAATGACTGGGCGCAACTGTTCGCCAACTACTCGGAAGGATTCGGCATGCCGGATGTCGGTCGCGTGCTGCGGGGCATCGGCACGCCGGGGACCAGTGTCGACAACTTCCTCGACCTGCAACCGGTGGTTACCGAAAACCGCGAGATCGGCCTTCGCCTGAATCACGGACCGTTCGACGCGGAGATCAGTTACTACGAGTCGGATGCCGACCTCGGCTCGCGCCTGGACAGCGTGGGCGGGGTCTACCAGGTACGCCGCGAGCGCACCGAGATCGATGGCATCGAGTTCACCGGCGGCTGGCAGATCAACGAGGCGCACCGGCTGAAGCTGATGTATGCGCAGGTCAACGGCCAGTCCGACACCGACGACGACGGCAAGGTCGATACCGACCTCGATGGCGCGAACATCTCTCCGGATCGTTACGGCATCAGCTGGCAGGCCAACTGGAACGACAAGCTGCACAGCCTGCTGCAGGCCAACCACTATGCCAGCCGGGGCTTTGACCAGCCGGACCTGGATTTCGACGGCTACACCCTGGTCGATGCCTCGCTCGGTTATCGCCTGCCGGTCGGCGAAGCCCGCCTGGGGATCGAGAACCTGTTCAACGAGGACTACCTGACCTACTACTCGCAGGCCGCCAACACCGGCGCACCCGCAACCCGCAATGGGCGCGTCTTCAATGGTCGTGGACGGACGTTCACCCTTGGCTATCAGGTCAGCTTCTAAGACATGCACTCAGCGGCCAAGCAGGGGCGGCAACAGCACCAGATGGACTGGCGCCACCACGCCAGTCTCGCGCTGCGGGTTCTTGCCGGCATCGGCGGCGGCTTCGCCTGTACCGTAGCGCTGGTTTCGGTCAGCGCTCGGTTGTTGGTGCAGCTAATCGAGCTGGCCAGCCACGAGGCGGTGTTGATCGCCTGCATGCTGGGTTTCGTCATCTACCTCGGCCTGCTGCTCTGGGCGTTCGTCGAACCACGGCTGTGGCGATTGTGCCTGCTCTTGCTGCTTGGCATCGCCAGCGACCTGGCGCTGCAGCTCGGCCCGCCGGCATCGCTGCCGCTTATCACTGGTGCAGGTTGACGATGCCCGGGAACGGATTTCGTGCTTCGCTGAGCTGGCTGCACACCTGGGCCGGCGTGCTGCTCGGCGGCCTGCTGCTGGCGGTTTTCTGGTCCGGCAGCCTGGTGGTCTTCGATCGCGAGATCGACCGCTGGATGCTGCCTTCGACGCGGCTCGGCTCACCACCTGTCGACCTTTCCCTGGATCGCCTGGTCGTGCCGCACGCCCAGCGGCTGGCCGGCACGGCTGGGCGCTGGAGCATCACCCTGCCCAGCGAGCGCACACCGGTCATCCAGCTGGAGTTCCCGAATGCCGAGGGCGTATCGACGCGTCGCTTCATCGATCCTGCCAACGGCGAGCTACTACCGGACCATGGCAGCTGGGCTGCCACCGGGTTCCTCTTTCCGTTCCACTACAGCCTGCATCTGCGCTGGCGCAATGTCGGCTACTGGCTGCTGGGCATCGCCGGCATGGGCATGCTGCTGTTGCTGGTGTCCGGCGTGGTGATCCATCGCAAGATTATTCGCGAGTTCTTCACCTTCAGGCCGCACAAGAGCACGCAACGCGCGACGCTGGATCTGCACAACCTGACTGGCGTCGTCGCATTGCCGTTTCACTTTCTGATCAGCCTATCCGGTCTGATCATCTTCTTTGCCATCTACTTTCCGACGGTCATCGAACGAATCTACCCCGGTAATTCGGCTGCCTTCAGCACCGAGGCATTCGGCAACTACACACGGCAGCCATCCGCCGAGCCCGCGACGCTGGCTTCGCTGGACGCCATGCGCGACCGTGCCCGCGAAGCCTGGAGTGATGAGCCCTACATGCTGCGGGTATGGCATCCCGGAGACACCCAGGCATACGTGGAGGTTCGCCGCAGCTTTGCCCGCCAGGTGACCATGAACGTCGATCGCATGACCTTCGACGGCAGCAGCGGAGCCCTCCTGCTTGATCACCGGACCGGGCCGGTAGCCGCCATCCAGCGATTCTTCAGCGGCCTGCATTTCGTTCAGTTCGAACACTGGACGCTGCGCTGGCTGTATTTTCTGGGCGGGTTGTCCGGCTGGGTAATGATCGCCACCGGGCTGCTGTTCTGGACCGGCGCCCGCCGCGCCCGACACCAGCGGAACGGGCATACCGGCGCGCACCTGCTGGACGCGATCTGTGTTTGCAGCTGCAGCGGTCTGATCCTCGCCACGCTTGGCTTCTTCATCGCCAATCGCGCGTTGCCGGCCGACCTCGGCCGCTTCGAGATAGACCGCGCCGCCCTCGAGGGCTGGGCGTTCTTTCTGATCTGGGCGTCGACCCTGGTCCATGCGCTGATTCGTGGCGCGGGTGCCTGGCACGGACAATTGCTGGCCATCGGCGTCGCCGCACCGACGGCAGTGCTGCTGAACTGGCTGACCACCGGCGATCATCTGCTGCACAGCCTGCAGCAAGGGCGCGATGCGGTTGCCGGGATGGACCTGTTGCTCATGTTGCTGGCGCTGCTGGCGCTGGCTACGGCACGACGCCTGAACCGGGGCATTGCCAATGGCTGAAGTCATGCAGCTGGGCGTCTTTGTCCTGTGCTACCTGGCGTTCGCCCAGCTCGCGCTGCTGCAGCAATCTCATCGCCAGAAGGTCTGGCGATCAGCGGCACCGGCGCCCGCACGCGAGCGATGGCTACGCCGCAGTGTCGCCGCGATTTCCTTCGCCGGCGCGCCCACGGCCCTGATGACGGTGGAGGGGCCAGGCTTCGCTGTACTGCTCTGGTTCTTGCTGATGGCGGCCGCCGCTATGGCGGTCACCCTTACCCTCACCTGGCGACCGGGGTTGCTGCGCTGGCTGCCCTGATTCAGGGTCGCGCCGAGGACGGCGACACGCTAGCCTGCAAGGGCGTGGAGCGTATTGCCGCTCTGCCGATCGCCTGGAGCTTGCAGCATGCCCACTCGATGGATTGCGATAACCGCCGGCCTGGCACTCATGGGCAATTGCCAGGCCGATGAGCTGCGCTTCGTTACCGAGGATTTTCCGCCGTTCACCTATGCATCAGCCACAGCGACCGAGGACCGTGCAGCCGGGCCTTTCGTCGAGATCGTTGCAGCCGTCTGCGCGCGGCTACGAATCGACTGTCCGGTGCAGCTGCTGCCCTGGCGACGCGCACTGGCGCTGGCCGAGGACGGTGAAGCGCAGGGGATCTTCACCGTGATCCGCTCACCGGATCGCGAGCGCGCGTTCCACCTCACCCGCATGCTGGTCACCTCCCGCTATGGGGTCTATGCGCGGTCGGCGAGCCGCTTCGTCTTCCATCGCCCCGAGGACCTGGCCGGACGCAGCGTCGCCGTGTACGGGCCCTCCGGAACCTCCTTCGTGCTCGGTCAGCATCTGGCTGAGGTCGGCGACGTGACGCTGATCCTGGAGGCGGATAACCGGCGGCTGCTGCGCATGCTGGAGGCCGGCAGGTTCGGCGAACAGGGCGTCGCCGTGGTAAATCAGGACGTCGCCTGGCACCTGATCGATCAGGAGGGGCATTCCGACATTCACGAGGCGGGTGAGCTGCAACCGGTGTCCTACGCGATCGGCCTTTCCCGCGCCGCGGTCAGCGAAGCCGAATTCGAACGTTTCAACGACGCACTCGAGGCGCTGATCGCCGACGGCAGCGTTGCGGCCATCCTGCGGCACCACGGCCTGGAGCCCGCGTTTTAGCACTGGCGCTATCGGTCAATCGACACCCAACCCATCTTTTCGCTGAATCATTCTGCGCTTCGGACCGTCTACCCCAAAGGCAGCGTTCGGGCAATCCGGAGGTTTCGCCGCGTACATCCCGCTCATCACCCGCGCAAACGGAGGCTGACCGTCCATGGACGCCGCCAAGAAAATACCCAAGGCCATCATTCTGTTCCCCGTGTTCATTCCAGCAGTGATCGTCACACTGCTGCTGGTGATCGGAACCATCAGCAATCCGGAACTGGCCGGTGAAGTGTTCAGCTCGACGCTAGCGTTCATCACGACCAACTTCGGCTGGTTCTACATGCTCTCGGTGGCCTTTTTCTTGGTGTTCATCGTCGGCATCGCCATGACGCCCTGGGGCAGCATCAAGCTGGGCCCGGATCACGCCGAGCCGCAATATAGCTTTCCAGCCTGGTTCGCCATGCTCTTTTCCGCCGGCTACGGCATCGCCCTGCTGTTCTTCGGCGTGGCCGAACCCGTGCTGCACTACGCCTCGCCACCCGCCGGAGCCGGAGAAACCGTCGACGCGGCCAAGCAGGCGATGCAGATTGCCTTCTTCCACTGGGGCTTTCATATCTGGGCCATCTACGGACTGACCGGTCTGGTGCTGGCGTACTTCTCGTTCCGCCACGGCCTGCCGCTGTCGATGCGCTCGGCGCTGTACCCGATCATCGGCGAACGCATCTACGGGCCGATCGGCCATGTGGTGGATGTCTTCGCGATTCTCGGCACGCTGTTCGGCATCGCCACCACGCTGGGTCTGTCCGTCACGCAGATCAACGCGGGCATCAACTACCTCTGGCCGTCGATACCGATCAGCATCAACGTGCAGATCATCGCCATTGCGATCATCACCGGCCTGGCGATCTGCTCGGTGGTCGCCGGTCTGGACAAGGGTGTGAAGAACCTGTCGCTGTTGAACATGATCCTGGCGATCGGCCTGATGCTCTTCGTGTTTCTGGTCGGGCCTACCATTTTCATCCTCGAAACGTTTCTGCAGAACACCGGCAGCTATCTGAACAACATCATCGAGCGCACCTTCAACCTGCAGGCCTACAGCCGCAGCGACTGGATCGGCAACTGGACGCTGTTCATCTTCGGCTGGACCATCGCCTGGTCGCCCTTCGTCGGCCTGTTTATCGCCAAGATCAGCCGCGGCAGGACCATTCGCCAGTTCGTCTTCGGCGTGATGTTCGTACCGACCATCTTCACCTTCCTCTGGTTTTCGGTATTCGGCGACACCGCGCTGCACATGATCATGGTCGAAGGCTACACCTCGCTGATCTCGGATGTGCAGGCGGACAACGCCATCGCGCTGTTCAAACTGTTCGAACTGCTACCGATGACGTCCATCGCCTCGTTCCTGGCGGTGGTTCTGATCATCACCTTCTTCGTTACCTCGTCGGACTCCGGCTCGCTGGTCATCGACTCGCTGGCCGCCGGCGGCGCGCTGCACACGCCGGTCTGGCAGCGTGTGTTCTGGGCCAGCATCGAGGGCGTAGTTGCGTCCGCCCTGCTCCTCGCCGGCGGCCTCAGCGCGCTGCAGACGATGACCATCGCCAGCGCGCTGCCCTTCGCAATCATCATGATGATCGCCGCGCTGGGCATGTGGCGAGCTCTGGTGATCGAAGGCCACCACGAAACCAGCCTGCAAAGCCACATGCAGGGCAGCCGGCTGGCGAGCAACGCCGGTCCCGGCCTGTGGAAGAAGCGCCTGGCGGGGATGGTCAGCTTTCCCAGCAGGGAAGAGGTCGACGACTTCATGAACACCACGGTGCTCAAGGCGATGCGCCGCGTGCAGCGCGAACTCAGTGGGCAGGAATGGGCTGCTGAAGTGCATACCGATGAAGCCCACTCGCGGCTCTACCTGGAGGTCATCAAGGACGACCAGGTGGACTTCATCTACGAGATCCGTGCGGTCGGTTACGCCATGCCGGCGTTCGCGCTGACCGAAGGGCCGGAGGCCGACGAGCAGTACTACCGTGCCGAGGTGTTCCTGCGCCGCGGCGGCCAGCATTACGACGTCTACGGATACGACCAGGCGGACATCATCAGCGACATACTCGACCAATTCGAAAAGTACCTGCACTTCCTGCACATCTCGCCGGGCAGCTTGCCGTGGAAGATGGCCGAGCACGACGAAATGCTCTCCGACGACCAAAACACGCCCAAGCCGGAAGCGAGCTGAGAACCTGGCCGCTTCGGGCCGCACGGAAGCGGACCGAGCCTGCCGTTTACGCAAGGCACCGGAGTGTGCCTGCGCGTACAGCGCCGATTTCATCTATATAGATAGGGGCGCATCGGCGGACAGCGAAACGTGACCGATTGGTCACACCGCTCAACGCCGCATCGCGCTTGGCGCATGCCGCATCGCATGCTAGGTTTGCGCCTCGCCAGGACGGCGAGCAGTTCGCGCGGAGCGCACCATCAGATATCTAGACCATGGCGGCCTTCGCCGGTCTGTAAGAGGACCCCTCATGGCCGAGGCCATCCCTGCACTGGAAATCCGCAATCTGCACAAGCGCTACGGCGATCTGGAAGTTCTCAAAGGCATTTCGCTGACCGCCCGCGATGGCGATGTGATTTCCATCCTCGGCTCTTCAGGCTCCGGAAAATCCACCTTTCTGCGCTGCATCAACCTGCTGGAAAACCCCCACGAGGGCGAGATTCTGGTGGCCGGCGAGCAGCTCAAGCTCAAGCGCGACAAGCAGGGCGACCTGGTCGCCGCCGACGGTAAGCAGCTCAATCGGATTCGCAGCGAACTGGGTTTTGTGTTCCAGAACTTCAACCTCTGGCCGCACATGACCATCCTCGACAACATTATCGAGGCACCGCGCCGCGTGCTCGGCCAGAGCAAGGCCGAAGCCACCGAGGTGGCCGAGGCGCTGTTGGCCAAGGTCGGAATCGCCGACAAACGCCACGTCTATCCCAATCAGCTGTCCGGCGGTCAACAGCAGCGCGCGGCGATCGCCCGCACGCTGGCGATGCAGCCAAAAGTGATCCTCTTCGACGAGCCCACCTCGGCGCTCGATCCGGAAATGGTACAAGAAGTGCTTGCAGTGATTCGGTCGCTCGCCGAAGAAGGCCGCACCATGCTGCTCGTCACCCATGAGATGAATTTCGCCAAGCAGGTATCCAGCGAAGTGGTATTCCTCCACCAGGGCCTGGTCGAGGAGCAAGGAACGCCCGAGCAGGTATTTGACAATCCTCAATCGGCGCGCTGTAAACAATTCATGTCCAGCCATCGCTAATGGAGCAACACCGCATGAAGAGCTATAAGAAGATCCTGCTGACCGCTGCTGCATCGTTGATCATCGGCACCCAGGCATTCGCCGCGGAAAAACTACGGATTGGTACCGAAGGCGCCTACCCGCCCTTCAACCTGATCGATGCCAGCGGCAAGGTGGTCGGTTTCGACCTCGACATCGCCCACGCCCTCTGCGCCAAGATGCAGACCGAGTGCGAAGTGGTCACCTCGGACTGGGACGGCATCATCCCGGCGCTGAACGCCGGCAAGTTCGACTTCCTCGCCGCCTCGATGTCGGTGACCGAAGAGCGCAAGAACGCCGTCGATTTCACCGACCACTACTACACCAACAAGCTGCAGTTCGTGGCGCCCAAGTCCACCGACTTCAAGACCGACAAGGACTACCTGGACGGCAAGGTCATCGGCGCCCAGCGCGCGACCATCGCCGGTACCTGGCTGGAAGACAACCTGGACGGCGTGGTCGACATCAAGCTCTACGACACTCAAGAAAACGCCTATCTGGACCTGGCCTCCGGCCGCGTCGACGGCATCCTGGCCGACACCTTCGTGCAGTGGGAATGGCTCAAGAGCGATGCTGGCAAGGGCTTCGAGTTCAAGGGCGAGCCGGTATTCGATGACGACAAGATCGCCATCGCCGTGCGCAAGGGCAACGACGAGCTGCGTGAGAAGCTGAACAAGGCGCTGGCCGAGATCATCGCTGACGGCACCTACAAGCAGATCAACGACAAGTACTTCCCGTTCAGCATTTACTGATCCAACCGAGCCGAAGCCCGGTCGCCTGAAACTGGCCGACCGGGCTTCGGTGTTTGAGCTTCTATGATTCCTGACCTTCACGGATTCGGTCCGGCGCTTATCGCCGGCACCTGGATGACCATTCAACTGGCCCTCGCCTCCCTGGCGCTGGGGCTGGTGCTCGGTCTGCTCGGCGCTCTCGCCAAGACCTCACCCTACAGTGCGCTGCGCTGGCTCGGGGGCACCTATTCGACCATCGTGCGCGGCGTACCCGAATTGCTCTGGGTACTGCTGATCTATTTCGGCACCATCAGCCTGATTCGCGGTATCGGCGAGCTGTTCGGCATCGAGAACCTGGCCCTCAGCCCGTTCGCCGCCGGCACCATCGCCCTTGGTTTGTGCTTCGGCGCCTACGCCACCGAAGTCTTCCGCGGGGCGCTGCTGGCCATTCCTAAGGGACACCGTGAGGCTGGCCTGGCCCTGGGGCTGGGCAAACGGCAGATCTTCACGCGGCTGATCCTGCCGCAGATGTGGCGCCTGGCGCTGCCGGGTCTGGGCAATCTGTTCATGATCCTGATGAAGGACACGGCACTGGTATCCGTCATCGGCCTGGAAGAGATCATGCGCCGCTCGCAGATCGCCGTGACCGCCAGCAAGGAGCCTTTCACCTTCTTCCTGGTCGCGGCCTTCATCTACCTGTGCCTGACCATCGTCGCCATGATCGGCATGCACTTCCTCGAAAAACGTGCCGGCCGTGGCTTCGTGCGGAGCGCAGCATGACCTGGGAAATCTTCATCAAGTGGCTGCCGAGCTTCATCGAAGGCGCCTGGCTGACGCTGCAACTGGTCGGTGTTTCGGTCGTCGCCGGGCTGATCCTCGCCGTGCCGCTGGGCATTGCCCGCTCCTCCCGCCTGCTGGCCATACGCGCGCTGCCCTATGGCTACATCTTCTTCTTCCGCGGCACCCCGCTGCTGGTGCAACTGTTCCTGGTCTACTACGGCATGGCGCAGTTCGAAATCGTGCGCCAAAGCGCGCTCTGGCCGTACCTGCGTGACCCGTACTGGTGCGCGATCATCACCATGACCCTGCACACCGCCGCCTATATCGCCGAGATCATCCGCGGAGCGATCCAGAACGTGCCGCCGGGTGAAGTCGAAGCCGCACGGGCGCTGGGCATGTCACGGGCGCAGGCTCTGCTGCACATCATCCTGCCGCGCGCGACGCGCATCGGCCTGCCGGCCTACAGCAACGAAGTGATCCTGATGCTCAAGGCCAGCGCCCTGGCCAGCACCATCACGCTGCTGGAACTGACCGGCATGGCGCGCAAGATCGCCGCCCGCACCTACCTGCACGAGGAAATGTTCCTCACCGCCGGCCTGATCTATCTGCTGATCGCCTTCGTGCTGATGCAGGGCTTCAAACTGCTGGAGCGCTGGCTGCGGGTCGACGCCTGCCAGGGACGCTGATTCCCGCACTGCCTCCTTGCGCAAGGAGGCAGTGACCCTTTCTGAATCCCGCCTTCACTCTGCGGTCAGACGCAGATCCCGAACCCTTACGAGATTCCCCATGCCTGTCGATATCCAACGCATCGAAATGAACCAGCTCGCCTGCTGGCGAGTACGCCGCGGTGAGGACGAACTGCTGATCGCCGAACAGGGCGCGCAGATCCTCAGCTATCGCCAGGGCGATGCGCCGCCGATCATCTGGCTTAGCGAGGAGGCCGCCTTCGAACAGGGCCAATCGGTACGCGGAGGCGTACCCGTGTGTTGGCCGTGGTTCGGCGATCTGGCGCGCAACCCACAAGAGGTCCAGGCGAGCTACCACGGCGAGCAACCCGCGCCCTTCCACGGCTTGGTGCGCGCCCTGCCCTGGCAATTGCGGAAGCAGCACGGCGAAGGCGATACGGCGACTCTCGAGTTCCACTGCCCGCAGGCGCTCGACGCACTGCCGGGCTGGCCGCACCGGGTCGAACTGACACTGCAGATCCGCCTGGCCGACGAACTGGAGCTCAGCCTCAGCAGCCGCAACGTCGGCACGGAGGCAGTCACGATCAGCCAGGCCCTGCACAGCTACTTCGCCGTCAGCGACATCCATCAGGTTCGCGTCGAAGGCCTGGCCGGCTGCCCCTACATCGATACGCTGCTGGATTGGCAGCAGCGCCAGCAGCAGAACGGAGACCTGGCGTTCAACGGCGAAACCGACCGCATCTACTTGCAGCTCCCGACGACCCTGAAGCTCATCGACCCGGCATGGAAACGCAGCATCCAGCTGACCACCCGAGGCTCGCGATCAGCGGTGCTGTGGAACCCCTGGATCGACAAGGCCAAGCGCCTGTCCAGCTTCGCCGACGACGCCTGGCAGCGCATGGCCTGCATCGAGACAGCCAACGTGCTGGACGACGCCGTGGTCTTGCAACCGGGCCAGCAGCACCTGTTGGGCGTATCCGTCACCGCAATCCCCGCGCGCTGAATAGTCGCTTAGTCATGCAGTACCAACTGTCTAGGAGCTGACTCCGCGAACGGATGTGCGGGGTAACCGTTCGGCAGCCAAACGCTGGCGGCCGATGAACGGGCGAGGATTAAGCCCGCTGAAGTGACAAAATGACATCACAGCTGCGCCTGCAGCCTTTCGATGATCAGAGTCACTCACATGCCCGCCAATCGCCGCTATTCCATCATCCTCGAACACTCCGGGCAGGTCCTGCTGGAGCAGGCCTCGCTTGAGCAGGTCGAGGCGTTCTGGGATGCCAATGACGAAACCTATTTCGGCTTGCGTATCGAGGACGCCCAGAGCGAACACGCACGCGTGTACGTCACGGACGAGATTCCGGAAGACGAAGAACTCGCCCTGCCCTGATCGCCTGCACTGCTCCGCTTTCGCGCCCCGCCTGAGTACGAGTTCGGCATAATCGTCTGCCCGACCGCGGAGCAACGGCCATGCAGATCGACGAAGAACTGACCCTGAAGAAGCTGGAAGTGTTTCTGGCCTTCATGCGCAGCGGCAATCTGGGCAAGGCCGCGGTCGAGCTGAACACCAGCAACGTCAGCGTGCATCGCGCCATCCACTCGCTTGAAAGCGCGTTGCGATGCCCGCTGTTCAAGCACGAGGGGCGCAACCTGATTCCGCTGGAAAGTGCCTATGTACTCGAAGAGCGTGCCCAGCAGCTGGTCAAGGATGTGCTCGAGACGGTGCGGCGTACCCGCGAAGCGGCCGGTTTCTCGGCCGAGCGCTTCAAGCTCGGTGCGCTCTACTCGCTGACGGTGAAGACCGTGCCGCAGCTGATCATGGGCCTGAAGCTGCGCCGCAGCGAGCTCAACATCGACCTGATCCTGGGCTCCAACGTCGACCTGCTCTACAAGCTGAAGAACATGGAGCTGGACGCCATTCTGGTGTCGCTCAACGAGAGCGTCGCCGACCCGGACTGTGCCCAGGTGCAGCTGTTTTCCGACGACATTTTCCTCGCCGCGCCAGCCGACTCGCCGTTCGCCAACCAGAGCGAAGTGGATCTCAGCGATCTGCGTGACGCCACTTTCATCACCCTGTCCCAAGGCTTCGCCACCCATCAGGACGGCAACCGGGTGTTCCAGCTAGCGGGTTTCGAGCCGAAGGTGGCGATGCAGGTGAACGACATCTTCACGCTGCTCAGCATGGTCAATTCCGGGGTCGGTTACGCGCTGCTGCCGGGGCGGGTGGGCATGGTCTACGAATCGCGGGTGCGATTGATACCGCTGCAGGCGCGCTATCACCTGCAGCAGCACATCGGCGTGGTGTTTCTAAAGGCCAAGGAGCGCGACCCCAACCTGCTGGCGCTGCTCGCCGAATGCCGGATGTACAGCCTGAAACACCCGAGCTGAAGCAGCGTCCGCATGCGGCCGAGCGGGACGGGAAGATGATTAGATGGGCGCCGCAGCGGTGGAAGAGGCTTCGCCGTCTTCCACCCTACGACCGCCGCATTAGGCGACGGCTGTCTGCCCGGATGCGACCGGAGCCGGCCGGCCCAGGCTTTGCGCCACCACGTCACCGACCATGTCCGCGGTGATCGCGCTCAGCGTCCAGCCAAGGTGCCCGTGGCCGGTGTTGTAGAACACGCAGGGCGAACTGCCACGGCCGACCTTGGGCATCATGTTCGGCATCATCGGCCGCAGGCCGGCCCAGGGCACTACGCTGCGGGTGTTGACGCCGGGGAAGCACTGGTTGACCCAGTCCACCAGCGGGCGGATGCGATCGGCACGGATGTCGCGGTTGTAGCCGTTGAACTCGGCGGTGCCGGCGACGCGGAAGCGGTCGTCGCCGAGGCGGCTGCTGACCAGCTTGGTTTCATCGTCGAGCAGGCTGACGATGGGTGCCGAGGCACGGCTGACTTCGTCGGCCAGGTTGACCGTGATCGAGTAGCCCTTGACCGGATAGATGTTCACCCGGTCGCCGAGCTGCGCGGCGAGATCGCGGCTGGCGGTGCCGGCGCAGATCACCAGGCCGTCGAACTCCAGCCGCTCGCCACCGGCAACGCCGCCCAGCGTCACGGTCGCGCGCTTGCCGTCAGTGGCCACCGCCTGCACGTCCTCGCCATACAGGCAGCGCACGCCGAGGCGCTCGATCGCCGTGGCCAGACCATGAGTGAACTTGTGGATGTCGCCGGTGGAATCGCACTCGGTGAAGTAGCCACCGTAATAGGTGCCGGCCAGGGTCGGTTCGATGGCGCGCATCTCTTCCGGCGTCACGCTGCGCCGCGGCAGACCGCCTTCGGCAAGCAGGCGCGAGACCAGCCCGGCATGCTCGAAACCGGCCTTGTCGCGGTAGATGTGCAGGATGCCCTTCTTCTTCAGGTCGAAGTCGATGCCTTCGGCTTCCGCCCAGGCGAACAGATGCTCGCGCGCGGCGATGGCCAGACGCGCGGTTTCGACGGTGTTCTGCCGGTAATTGGGGATCGAGCCGATGAACTCGGCGAACCAGGAGAGCTTGTGCCAGCTGGGCTTGGGATTGACCAGCAGCGGCGCATCGCTCTTGAGCATCCACTTGAGGCCCTTGACGATGGTCGACCAGTGGTTCCAGACCTCGGCATTGGAGGCCGACAGCTGGCCGCCGTTGGCGAACGAGGTTTCCATCGCAGCGTAGCGGTGCTTTTCCAGCAGGGTGACCGAGAAGCCGCGCTTGGCCAGGGCATAGGCGGTGGTGACGCCGGTGATACCGCCACCGATGACTGCGATTGTTTTCATTGTTGTCGCTCCAGAACGTCAGGGGGTCATAGCCCGTGCGCCCAACGCGCGGCGGGCGCCCCCTCTGTTCTGGACCTGAGAGATTCACGAGCGCGTGACGGCTCGCTTGCTCCTTCGGTGCGCCCGGCGACGAAAACCGGGCGGCTCTTCAGAGTGTCAGCAGTGATAGCGGTCCTTTTGCCTGAGAGTTTCCGGGGCGGTTGCTCCTTCGGCGCTGCCATGCGGCAGTCTCTCCCGCAATCACATCGATTCGCGTCAGCGCCGCTTGCGGCATTCTGTCGCGATTCGAAGCCTACCCTGCCAGAAAATGCGAGCGCTGTAACCCCCACGTTCGGATGACGCGGACGGGAGACTCGAGGCATCCATGGAACGCGCTGCGGAACCGCGCTCGCCTGGAGCGACAGGACCGAGCCCGGCCGCTCACCGGCGCAGCGGTTAGCCCAACAATCCGCGCATGACGAAGAACAGCAGCGATGGCCCGAGCAGGCAGCCCAGCGCGGTGTAGAACGCCGCAGTCAGGCAGCCGTAGGGCACCAGGCGGGCATCGGTGGCCGCCAGGCCGCCGGCCACACCGCTGGAGGTACCGATCAGGCCGCCGAAGATCACCGCCGCACGGGGGTTGTTCAGGCCGATCATCGGCGCCACGAACGGCGTCGCGATCATCACCAGAATCGCCTTGACCAGAGCTGCGGCGATCGACAGCGCCATGACTTCGGAGCTGGCGCCAATCGCCGCGCCGGTGACCGGGCCGACGATGTAGGTCACAGCGCCCGTGCCGATGGTGGTCAGGCTGACCGCGTCGGTGTAGCCGAACGCCATGGCCACCGCGACACCGGCGATGAAGGAGGAGAACACGCCGACGAACAGCGCCAGCACACCCACCAGACCGGCGCGCTTGAGCTCCTCGACGCTGACGCCGAAACCGGTGGCGACGATGGCGAAATCACGCAGCATGGCGCCGCCGAGCAGGCCGATGCCGGAGAACAGCGCGATATCCACCAGGCCCTTCTGCCCGCCGGTCACCACGCCGCCGATGTACGACAGCAACAGGCCGATGAGGATGGCGACCGCCGAGCCGTGCAGGCGGCCGTTGGTGAGCTTGTCCGACAGCCAGTAGGAGATCCACATGGTCGCGCCGATGATGGCGAAGCCGCTGATCAGGCCGTAGCCGGAGATCACTTTCATCAGAGATTCGTACATGGATCAACCCCCCGTGGTCAGTGGCTTGGCTTCATCGGCTTCAAGCTTTTTTCGGCCGATCCGGTCGAGCACCGGCACCAGCGCGAAGGCCACTGCGACAGCCGCCACACCGGCGAGAATGGCCATCGGGCCGCCGCTGAGGGCGCCATAGACGTTCTGTTGTGCCGCCATCGCGACCACGATCGGGATGTACACGGCACTCCAGAATTTCACCCCCTGTTCGGTCTCCATGTTGAACAGGCCGCGCTTCTTCAGGTAGCTGCCGAGCAGGATCAGCAGGACCATGGCGATACCCACGCCGCCGACGTTTGCCGGTACGCCCAGCAGCTTGCCCAGCAGCTCGCCGGCGAAAATGCCGGTGAGGGTACACAAGGCCAGGAAGGCCACACCAAAGATGATCATTGTTCTTGTCCTTTTTGGTTGCGCCGCCTGCAGAGGGCTTGGCGCGTGTTGTCGAGGTAGTTGTTTTTATCCATCGATCAGCCGCGAGTAAGGCTTGCTCGCGCTGAATGTGCACGCGGTCTATCGGCTCTGGCTGCCCTCCTGACGCAGCAAGGCGTCCAGTGTGTCGAGCCGGGCGCCGTCGAATGCGGCCAGCGTACCCTGTTCGAAAACCCGTCGTGCCAGGCCGGTCAGTACCGAGCCCGGGGGCAGTTCGATATGCAGACGCACGCCGCGTTCGTAGGCGGTGCGCAGGGTGCCGTGCCAGTCGACGACGCGGCACATGTTGAAGGCCAGGTCGTCGCGCAGACGCTCGATATCGAATATCGGGCGTGCGGACGAGCTGCTCAGATAGCGAACTTGCGGAGCGCGCAGGCTGACGTCGGCGAAGGCTTCGGCCAGCTGCCGCGCCGGCTGCTCGAGCAGCACGCAATGCGACGGCACGCTCATCGCCAGGCGCCGCGCACAGGAGGCGCCGAGGGCCTTGGCGCGGGCGGCGACCGCGGCCATGGCGGCGTCGCTGCCGGCGATGACGAGCTGGTTGTCGGCGTTGATATTGGCCAGGTAGGCGGGCTCCGCGGCCTCCGTCAGCAGGCCCTCGACAGTGCCCAGCGACAGGCCGAGGATGGCGGTCATGCCGTAGCCGTGCGGGTACGCCCGCTGCATCAGCTCGCCACGCAGCGCAACCAGTCGCACCGCATCGCGATAGTCCAGCGCCCCGGCGACCACCGCCGCGGCATAGGCGCCGATGGACAGCCCGGCGACATAGTCCGGCCGCTGGCCATCGCGCATCAGCAGCCGCGCTCCGGCGACACCGGCGATCAGCAGGCAAAGCTGCACGGCACGGGTCGATTGCAACGCGTCGGCCGAATCAAGCAGCAGCGCATCCTCACCCAGCACCGCACTGGCCTGCGTCAGGCATTCGTGCACTTCGGGCTCCTGCGGCAGGCGCTGGAGCATGCCGGGTTTCTGCGCGCCCTGGCCGGGAAAGGCGAACAGGCTGCTCATGCCGCACGCCCCGCTTGCCAGGGATCGCCGACCAGCCGGGGGCCATCCGCGGTCTTGACCAGCACCCGCGCGCCGTCACCGGCCCATTCCCTGAGCGCCACACCGCCCAGCGGGGTCTCCAGCTGCAGGTCGACGCGGCAGGCGCGGCGTTCCAGCAGCTGCAGCAACGGGCGCGCCTCGCTGCGTGGCAGCGGATGCTCGGTTCTGAGCAGCAGATCGAGATCGCTGTCTGGATGCGCCGTCGGCAGTCCGGTGGCGAGCTGAAAGCCCGCCGAGCCGGTGACGCCCCATACATACCCCAGCGCATCGAGCAACGGGCGTAGCTCGGCCAGCACGCGGAACACCGGCAGATCCTCACTGGCCTGACGAGCGAGCAGATCTTCCGGCGCCAGCCGATGACCAATCTCCTCAACCGGCATCAGCGCGGCCAGGCGTTGATCACGCGTCGCCCCGCGCAACCCGACCGCCACCTGCCCAGGCGCGATGACGGCACGCCGCACCACCACCGGCTGGCCAGCCGCGAGCACAGCGACCGCCCAGGCGGGCGCATCGGCCGGCAGTTGCTCGGGACGCATGCCCCAGAGCAGGTCGTGGGGGCGGGGAGTGTCGTGCATCTACAGCCTCCTCGTGATTGTTGTTGTCGAGTCGCTGATGGGTTCGGCGGATACTGTCGCTCAGGTGTTCGCTACCACTGCGCGCGCAACAGCTCGCGCACCCGCGACGACGCCTCGCGGTTCGGCGCACCGAGTCGGCCGCGCAGGTCGCTGCTGCTGCCGATGTCCGCCACGGCCTTGTCCAGGCAGTCGCGCACCCGCTGCAGGTCGTCCGCCGAGGGCTGCTCGATGCTGTCCACCGAGAGGGTTTCCCAGAGCAGGCCGAGGGTCGCGTAGTTGTCGATGTCGTAGGCCATCGGCGGCACCGATTCGGCCAGCGCTTCCAGCTCCTCGACGCTGCGCAGGGTGATGCGCGCCGCGGCGGCCTTGCCCATGGCATGCACCATCACGCCCGGATCGCGCAGGGCGATGATCCGCTGGGCCTGATAACCGTGGGCGAGAAAGGCGCCGGACATGGCCTTGCCCACCAGCAACGCGATCACCGGATGCCCGGCCAGCCGCGCACGGGCATAGCCGTCCACGGCACCGGCTAGCGCCTGGTGAATGCCCAGCGCCTCCTCGCGGCGGCCATAGGCCTGGCTCGGCACGTCGACCACCGCAACCACCACACGCTTGTCCGCCTTGTCGCGATCGGCGGCGATCACCTCGTCCAGCGCCTGGCCCAGCGCCCAGCCATCGAGCAGGCCGACCTCGCCGTTGCGCGCGCGCGAGAAGGGATTCTCGGCATCCGGCACCACGGCGATATAGCGGGCGGCGCGCTCACCGAGCGTGCCATCGACCACCTTTACCGAGGCCGGATAACCTGCCAGTACCTGACCGCCGGCCAGGGCTTGCAACCAGTTCAGTCCACGGCTCATTGGGCATCTCCTTCGTAGAGGGCTCGCACGGCGGCAGCATCGAGCTGCGTGCGGGTATCGACGTCCGCCAGCCGCTGGAGAAACCAGGCGTGGCGACGGCTGCGCGGCTGCACCGGCTTGCCGAGTGCGAACAGCTCGTGCAGCTGCGCGCGGATCGCATCGGTGTCGTCGGCGACATAGGCGTCCACCAGACCCGAGGCGTAGCGCTGCTCGCCGCCGGTCAGGCTCCAGATGAACGGACGGTCACGCGAGTCGTACTCATCGAGCCCGGCTTCCTGTTCGATCACCTGCGGACCGTTGAGACCGACGCGGGCCTCACGGGTGACGACCAGGTAGCTGCACAGCCCGGCGGCGATGGACATGCCGCCGAAGCAGCCGACGGAACCGGCGACCACGCCGATCACCGGCTGGTAGTCGCGCAGCTCGACGATGGCCGCCTGGATCTCGGCGATGGCGGCCAGGCCCAGGTTGGCTTCCTGCAGACGCACGCCACCGGTTTCCAGCAGGAGCACGGCGCGGGTCGGGATGCCCTTGCGGTTGTCTTCGGCAGCCAGTTCCAGCGCACCGGCAATCTTCGCGCCGCCGACCTCGCCCATGCTGCCGCCCTGGAAGGCGCCTTCGATGGCGGCGATCACCGCCGGCTGGCCGTCTATGGTGCCTTTGGCCACCACCACGCCGTCGTCGGCCTGGGTGACGATGCCCTGCTTGGGCAGCCAGGGCGAGCTGACGCGATCGAACGGGTCGAGCAGTTCGCGGAAGCTGCCTTCGTCCAGCAGTGCGCGGGCACGCTGGCGGGCACCGAGTTCGACGAAGCTGCGCGACGCGAGTAAACGGGCCACGGTGTTAGCGGACACATCAGTCATGGCCGACCTCCTCCAGTCCCTGCTCCAGGCGCAGACGCACTACGCCGGGTGTGGCCCCAAAATCGTGAATATCGATGTTCAGTGCTGGCAGGTTCTGCTCGCGGAACATCCGCTCGAACAGTTGCTGCCAGCGCTGCTCGGCGCCGTTGACCGAGGTGACCACTTGGATCGCCAGCTTGCCGGCCTGACCGGGTTCCAGCAGCACTTCCAGATCGCCCGAGCCGACCACGCCGACCAGGGCCTTGCCGCGGGCGGGTTGCCCGGCGGCGAATTCGAAAGACAGGGTTTCCATGTTCAGTTGCTCCCAGTCGGCGCCGGCGCATGCGGCGCCAGACGGTCGAGGAAAAGGGTGGAGGCCAGGAGGTCGGCGGCGCCCCCCGGCGAGGCGTTGAGGGCGAGCATGTCGCGATCGAGCAGGCGCAGCTGGCGACGACCGGCGAGGGTCGCGGCACCACCGGCTTCGAGCACGGCGCGGGCACCAGCCTGCATGCGGGTCAGCCCTTCAAGACCGGCGCGATGCAGCACGCAGGTGTCGGTCAGGCTGCTCATGATCGCCAGCAGTGCATCGAGCCTGGCGTTCTGCTCGCCGGCGCCGGCGCGGCGACTGGCCAGCAGCTGCGGCAAGCCGTGCTCGATGACCGCGGGAAAGCCGTGCTGCGCCTGTTCGCGGGCGCCGAGCACGCCGTAGCGACGGCAGACCCGCGCGCCGTGACTGTCCGGGTTGTGCGGCGCGGCCGGGTCGTCCAGCCGCGCCAGGGCGGCCGCGCTGGCGGCGATCCCGCCGGCCGAAGCGCCGCTTTCCAGCATGGCCGCCGCGCTGAGCAGCCCCAGCGCCCAGATCGCGCCGCGATGGGTGTTGACCCCGGCGGTGACGCGCAGCATCTCCGCTTCGCCGTCGCGGCCCAGCTGGCCGAGGGTTTCACGCAGCGCCTGGCTGACCCGACCTTCGCACCGCGCGGCATCGGCCATGGCGGCGAACGCCGGCCACAGCGACTGCGCCGAGGCGTGCATCAGCCCCAGGTGCAGATCGCTGTGCGCGCCACTGCCGCGTCGGTCGACCAGCCCCGGCTTGGGCGACAGGTCGGCCTCATCGACCAGCGCCTGCACCGCCAGATCGGCCAGGCGCTCGGCCGCGGTCGGCGCCTGTCGTGCAATGAGTGCGCTCATCACCAGCTCCTGAACTTGGCAGGCGGGTTGTAGAGGCCGCCGGACCACTCCACCAGCTCGGCGATGCTCTTAGCAGCGAGCAGTTCGCGGGTGGCGTCGTTGCGGCGGATGCCGAGGTCTTCCGGCAGGGCGATCAGCCCTTCGCGGCGCATGCGCTCGGTGTCCTTCGGGTTGTGCCGCAGGCCGATGCTGGTGACGCCGGCCACCGCGGCGATCATCGCCTGGCGTTCCTCCAGCGAGCGGGCCTTGTACAGGTAGGCGATGCCTTCCTCGGTGAGCAGGTGGGTGACGTCGTCGCCGTAGATCATGATCGGCGCCAGCGGCATGCCGCTCTTCTTCGCCACCTCCACCGCGTCGAGCTGCTTGACGAAGGTGGGTTTGCCGCCTTCCTGGAAGGTCTCGACCATCTGCACCACGAGCTTCTTGCCGCGCTCGAGCATGGTCACCGGGGCCTCGCCGCCGGGCATGGCCATGTCCAGCCAGGCCGGGGTCGGATGGCGGCGACCGCGTGGGTCGTGGCCCATGTTCGGCGCGCCGCCGAAACCGGCCAGACGCCCACGGGTGACGGTGGAGGAATGGCCGTCGCCATCAACCTGCAGGGTGGCGCCGATGAACAGGTCCACGGCGTATTGCCCGGCCAGCTGGCACATCATGCGATTGGAGCGCATGGAGCCGTCGCGCCCGGTGAAGAACACGTCCGGGCGCTGGGCGATGTAGTTCTCCATGCCCAGCTCGGTGCCGAAGCAATGCACGCTCTCGACCCAGCCAGTCTCGATCGCCGGGATCAGCGTCGGGTGCGGGTTGAGCGTCCAGTTGCGGCAGATCTTGCCTTTCAGGCCGAGGGATTCGCCGTAGGTCGGCAGGATCAGCTCGATGGCCGCGGTGTTGAAACCGATGCCGTGGTTGAGCGACTGCACGTTGTGTTTTTCGTAGATGCCGCGGATCGCCATCATCGCCATCAGCACGTGCACCGGCTTGATATGGCGCGGGTCGCGGGTGAACAGCGGCTCGATGTAGAAGGGCTTGTCCGCCACCACGACGAAATCGACCCAGCTCGCCGGGATGTCCACGCGCGGCAGTTCGTCGACGATCTCGTTGACCTGGACGATGACGATGCCGTCGCTGAAGGCGGTCGGCTCGACCAGCGCCGGGGTGTCTTCGGTGCTGGGGCCGGTGTAGATGTTGCCGTGGCGATCGGCCTGGAAGCCGGCCACCAGCGCGACGTTGGGGATCAGGTCCACCAAGAGGCGCGAGTAGAGTTCGATGTAGGTGTGGATGGCGCCGACTTCCAGCAGGCCGTCCTCGAGCAGCTGGCTGATGCGCAGGCTCTGCGGGCCGGCGAAGGAAAAGTCGAGCTTGCGCGCGATCTGCCGTTCGAACAGATCCAGGTGCTCGGCGCGGCTGACGCTCGGCATGATCATGTGCAGGTCATGCAGCTTGCCGGGATCGGCCTTGGCCAGGGAGCGGGAGAGGAAGTCCGCCTGCTTCTGGTTATTGCCCTCGAGGACCACGCGATCACCGGGGGCGATCAGCAGTTCCAGGGCCTCGACGATCCGCTCGCTGGGCAGCACCACGCCATCGGCGAGGCTGCGCACCTGATCGAGACGCCGGGCTTTTTCAGCGCGACGACGCGACCACTGCGGCGGTGGGGAGATTGTTGTTGTCATGGCGACTCCACAGTTTTTCCGCTTGTGGAGCGCACAGTAGGGACGTGACCGAAGGGTCATCAATCAAGCAGCGGACGCAATCGTTACGTTTGGGTTAACGATATGTCTGGACGGCCGGTTTGCCGGGGATGCAGCAGGCGCGGCGCGTTGCACGCCACGCCTCCTGGAGCCGATTACTTGTCGCGATCGATATTGAACGGCGACCAGGCCTGGCGTGTCGGCATCACTTCCAGGCGGTTGATGTTGATGTGATCCGGCAGGGTGGCGACGTAGAAGATCTGCTCGGCGATGTCCTCGGCGGTCAGCGGCGTGGTACCGCGGTACAGCCGGTCGCTGGCGTCCTGATCACCCTTGGTGCGGACCAGAGTGAACTCGGTCTCGGCCATTCCCGGCGCGATGTCGGTGACGCGCACGCCGGTGCCGAGCAGGTCGCAGCGCAGGTTGTAGCCGAACTGCTCGACGAAGGCCTTGGTCGCACCGTAGACGTGGCCGCCCGGATACGGCCAGTGGCCGGCCACCGAGCCGATGTTGACGATGCTGGCGCCCTTGCCGGTGGCGATCAGCGTCGGCAGCAGCGCGTGGGTGACGTTGACCAGGCCGGTGATGTTGGTGTCGATCATGGTGTGCCAGTCAGCGAGGTCGACCTGCTGCGCCGGCTGCGGCGCCAGCGCCAGGCCGGCGTTGTTGACCAGGCAATCGATCTGGCTGAACTCGCTGGGCAGCTGCTCGACCACCTCCTTCACCGCGCCGGCATGGCGCACGTCGAGGGTGGCGATGTGCACCGGCACCTTCGCCGACAGCTCGCTCTGCAGCGCTTCCAGGCGCTCGCTGCGTCGCCCGGTGAGGACCAGCGCCCAGCCGGCCTCGGCGAAGCGGCGGGCAGTGGCGCGGCCGAAGCCGGAGGTGGCGCCGGTGATGAATACGATCTTCTGTTTCATGCTCTTCCTCTTTTCTGACAGGCCCGACCGTCGTGTAGGCGACGCGGCAGCTCGCTGACCAGCTTAGGGGCGCGCGCCGCGAAGGCAAAGCCTTGCGTGCGCCGACTGGCCGCTACGCTGACCGTCGAAGCTTCACCGAATGGTCATCGCAGGTTCACGGACGCTTAGCGGGACTGCAACAGAGCCTGACTACCTTCTCGTCTAGACAAGTTGGCCGACCTCCCCGGCCGCGCAGACGAGAGGGCAAGACATGAATGCGGCTATTCGAGTCGAGCGACTGAACAAGACCTTCGCCGGCAAGCAGGCGCTGTTCGACCTGGGCCTGGCGATACAGCCGGGCGAGATGGTGGCGCTGATCGGCGCGTCCGGTTCCGGCAAGTCCACGCTGTTGCGCCATCTGGCCGGCCTGGCCTGCTGCGACCGCTCCGCCGGTGGACGCATCGAGGTGCTTGGCCGCGAGGTTCAGGCAACCGGCCGTCTGCACGGCGAGGTGCGCCGCCTGCGCGCCGACATCGGCTACATCTTCCAGCAGTTCAACCTGGTCAACCGCCTCAGCGTGCTGGACAACGTCCTGCTCGGCTTTCTCGGTCGCATGCCGCGCTGGCGCGGATCGCTGGGCATGTTCAGCGACGAGCAGAAGCGCCAGGCCATGGCCGCACTGGAGCGCGTCGGCCTGGCCGAGCGCGCCGCGCAGCGCGCCTCGACGCTCTCCGGCGGCCAGCAGCAGCGGGTGGCGATCGCCCGTGCGCTGACCCAGCAGGCCGAGGTGATTCTCGCCGACGAACCCATCGCCTCGCTCGACCCGGAGTCGGCGCGCAAGGTCATGGAAATCCTCGCCGACATCAACCGCCAGGACGGCAAGACCGTGGTGGTAACCCTGCATCAGGTCGACTACGCCCTGCGCTACTGCTCCCGCGCCGTGGCGCTCAAGGGCGGGCGCATTCATTACGACGGCCCCTCGGCGGCACTCAGCGACCACCTGCTCAACGATCTCTACGGCGCCGATCTGGACGCCAGCCTGCTGTTCTCCGATCGCGCCCACAGCGCCGAGCCGCGTCAGCTGCAGCTGGTCAACAGCTGAGCCGCAGGTCAACCCGACAACCAACGCCACACCTCAGGAGTGACCTCCATGTTGAAACGCTTCAGCCGCGCCCTCGCCGCCTCCACGCTGCTCGCCGGTGCGATGTTCGGCACCGCGCAGGCCGCCGAGACCATCACCTTCGGCATCATTTCCACCGAGTCCTCGCAGAACCTGCGCAGCGTCTGGGACCCCTTCCTCGCCGACATGAGCAAGCAGACCGGCTACGAGGTGAAGGCCTTCTTCGCCCCCGACTACGCCGGGGTCATCCAGGGCATGCGCTTCGACAAGGTCGATCTGGCCTGGTACGGCAACAAGTCGGCGATGGAGGCGGTGGATCGCGCCGGCGGCGAAATCTTCGCCCAGACCGTCGCCGCGAACGGCAGCCCGGGCTACTACAGCCATCTGATCGTGCACAAGGACAGCGCCCTGAACTCGGTCGAGGACGTGCTGAAGAACGCCAAGAGCCTGACCTTCGCCAACGGCGACCCGAACTCCACCTCCGGCTACCTGGTGCCCGGCTACTACGTGTTCGCCAAGAACAAGGTCGACGCCAGCCAGGCCTTCAAGCGCAGCCTCAACGGCAGCCACGAAGTGAACGCGCTGTCAGTGGCGAACAAGCAGGTCGATGTCGGCACCTTCAACAGCGAAGGCATGGAGCGCCTGGAGATCACCGCGCCGGACAAGGCCGCGCAACTGAAGATCGTCTGGACCTCGCCGCTGATCCCGGCCGACCCGCTGGTCTGGCGCAAGAACCTGAGCGACGAGCAGAAGAACAGGCTGCGCGAGTTCTTCATGAGCTACGGCGCCAAGCCGGCCGAGAAGGAAATTCTCGCCGCGCTGCAGTGGGCACCGTTCCGCGCCTCCGACAACGACCAGCTGCTGCCGATCCGCCAGCTGGAACTGTTCAAGAAGCGCAGCGAAGTCGCCGCCGACAGCAAGCTCTCCGACAGCGACCGCCAGGCGCAGCTGCAGGGCATCGACGACGAGCTGGCCAAGCTGGAGCAGCGCATGGCCGAGCGCGAGCAGAAGAACGCCGCCGCCAAGGCCAGCTGAGCAACGCCGGGCGTGGCGCGCTGGCGCCACGCCCCCGTCCGTGTCGTTTGTGAGAACCGAACATGACCACTCTGAGCACCACCCCGCCACTGGCGGGCAACGACAAGCGCAGCTGGTTGCGCCTGCTCGGCTGGGGCCTGTGCCTAGCCGTGCTGGCCTGGTCCTGGCAAGGCGCGGAGATGAATCCGCTGCTGCTGATTCGCGACAGCGCCAACATGGCGACCTTTGCCGCCGACTTCTTCCCGCCGGACTTCAGCAACTGGCAGCTGTACCTCAAGGAGATGGTCACCACGGTGCACATCGCCCTCTGGGGCACCCTGCTGGCGATCGTCTGCGCCATTCCGCTGGGCATTCTCAGCTCCGAGAACATCGTGCCCTGGTGGGTCTACCAGCCGGTGCGCCGACTGATGGATGCCTGCCGGTCGATCAACGAGATGGTCTTCGCCATGCTCTTCGTCGTCGCCGTCGGCCTCGGCCCCTTCGCCGGCGTGCTGGCGCTGTGGATCAGCACCACCGGCGTCCTCGCCAAGCTGTTCGCCGAAGCGGTGGAAGCCATCGAGCCGGGCCCGGTGGAAGGCGTGCGTGCCACCGGCGCCAGTGCGCTGCAGGAAGTCATCTTCGGAGTGATTCCGCAGGTGCTGCCGCTGTGGATTTCCTACTCGCTGTACCGCTTCGAATCCAACGTGCGCTCGGCCACGGTGGTCGGCATGGTCGGCGCCGGCGGCATCGGCGTGATCCTCTGGGAAGCCATCCGCGGTTTCCAGTTCGCCCAGACCGCCGCCCTGCTGCTGATCATCATCGCCGTGGTGAGCCTGATCGACCTGCTCTCCCAGCGCCTGCGCAAGCTCTTCATCTGACGGAGTGAGGGCCTGCGCGGCCTTCGAAAAAACCATGCAGTTGTCTAGACAACCCAGCGAACCGCTCTACCTCGAACTGGCCCAGGTGCTGCGCGGCGAGCTGCGCCACTACCGCATCGGCGACTTCCTCCCCGGCGAGATGCAGCTGGCGCGGCGCTTCGCGGTCAACCGCCACACCCTGCGCCGTGCCGTCGACGAGCTGGTACAGGAAGGCCGCCTGCTGCGCCGCCAGGGCAAGGGCACCCAGGTGCTGCAGCGCCCGCTGGTGTATCCGCTGCAGGCCGACAGCGCCTACAGCGAATCGCTGGCCGCCCTCGGCTTGCGTACCGAGGCGCGCCTGCTCGCACGTCGCCAGCTCAGCGCCAGCGCCGAGGAAGCGCGCCACCTGCAACTGGCCGAAGGCGCCGCGCTTATCGAGCTGAGCACCCTGCGCCTGCTCGACGGCGAGCCGGTCAGCCTGATCCGCCACCGCTACTGCGCCAGCCACGCCGAACGGCTCGCCGACTACCAGGGCGGCTCGCTGCGCCGCTACCTCGGCGAACGCGACCTGCCGCTGACGCGCCGTTTCAGCCTGATCGGCGCACGCCTGGCCGATCGCGACGAGGCCGCACAGCTGCTGATGCCCCTGCGCATGCCGCTGCTGTCGGTGTTCACCCTGTCCTGCGATGCCAGCGGGCGACCGGTGGAGATCGCCCTCTCGGCCAGCCGTTCCGACCGCTTCCAGTACCAGGTCGCCACCTGATGGAGAACCCCATGCACACCCGCGAACAATCCCCGCGCCAGCGCTGGATGGCCGTGCTGGCCCGCGCCAGCGCCGCCGACCTGGCGCCTTTCGAGAGTGACCTGCGCGACTGCGCCTACCAGCTGATCCGCCCCGCGGAAATCGGCATGACCCTGGTGCGCGGCCGCATGGGCGGCACCGGCGCGCCGTTCAACCTCGGCGAGATGAGCGTCACCCGCTGCGTGGTGCGCCTGGCCGATGGCAGCACCGGCTACAGCTACCGCGCCGGCCGCGACAAGCGCCAGGCCGAGCTCGCCGCGCTCGCCGATGCCCATCTGCAAGGCCCGCAACAGAGCCGCTGGGTCAATGAACTGATCGAACCGCTGGCCGCCGCGCAGGCCCGACGCGCCGCGCAAAAGGCTGCCGAAACCGCTACTACCCGCGTGGAGTTCTTCACGCTGCTGCGAGGAGAAGACTGATGAATCGCGCCCCATCCGACCTGTTGCAGGCCGCCTTCTCCGACCCGGTGCTGGATGCACAGAAGAGCTTTCGCGCCGCGCTCAAGTCCTTGGCCGAGCCGGGCACGTGCCAGCCGCTGGTCAACGTCGCCGCCATCGACCATCTGCAGGCCGCCAGCTACGCGCTGTGCCTGAGCCTGCTGGATAACGACACACCACTGTGGCTGGCGCCGGCCTTCGACACCCCGGCGATTCGCGCCAACCTGGCCTTCCACTGCGGCTGCCCGATCGTCGAGGCGCGTGAGGAGGCCATGTTCGCCCTGCTCGACGCCGCCGCGCTGGACGACCTCTCCGGCTTCTACAACGGCAGCGAGCGCTACCCGGACCAGTCCTGCACGCTGCTGATCCAGCTCGACCGGCTCGACCGCGGCCCGGCGCTGAGCTGGCAGGGCCCAGGCATCGACGGCAGCCGCCTGGTCGGCCTGCCGCTGAAACCGGCGTTCTGGCAGCAGCGCGCCGCACGCAATGACTTCCCGCGTGGGCTCGATGCCCTGTTCTGCGCTGAAGGCGAAGTGCTCGGCCTGCCGCGTAGCACGCGCATCGGCGATTCGCTGCAGGAGGTGGCCTGATGTACGTCGCGGTCAAGGGTGGCGAACAGGCCATCGACAACGCCCACGCGCTGCTGGCGAAGAAGCGCCGTGGCGATACCGGCATCGCCGAACTCGGCGTCGAACAGATTCGCCAGCAGCTGCCGCTCGCCGTGGCGCGAGTGATGAGCGAAGGCTCGCTGTATGACGAGGAACTCGCCGCGCTGGCGATCAAGCAGGCCGCCGGCGATCTGGTCGAGGCGATCTTCCTCCTGCGCGCCTACCGCACCACGCTGCCGCGCTTCGCCGAAAGCCTGCCGCTGGACACCGCTGCCATGCAGCTCAGCCGGCGCATCTCGGCGACCTTCAAGGACGTGCCCGGCGGCCAGCTGCTCGGCCCGACCTTCGACTACACCCACCGCCTGCTGGATTTCGCCCTGCTCGCCGAAGGCGAACGCCCCGGCCCGCAGGTGGATGAAAACACCACGCTGAGCAACTGCCCGCGGGTACTCGGCCTGCTTGGCGAGGAAGGCCTGATGACCCCGGAAATCGACCGCGGTGAGCCGGTGCCGGACCTCACCCGCGAGCCGCTGGAGCTGCCGACGAGCCGCGCCGAACGCCTGCAGGCGCTGGCCCGCGGCGACGAGGGCTTCCTGCTGGCGCTGGGCTATTCGACCCAGCGCGGCTACGGCCGCAACCACCCGTTCGCCGGCGAGATTCGCATCGGCACCGCCGAGGTGTGGATCGAGCCGCAGGAGCTGGGCTTCCCGGTCTGCCTCGGCGAGATCGAGCTGACCGAGTGCGAGATGGTCAACCAGTTCGTCGGCGAGAGCGCCGAGCAGGCGCAGTTCACCCGCGGCTACGGCCTGGCCTTCGGCTATGCCGAGCGCAAGGCGATGGGCATGGCGCTGGTCGACCGCGCGCTGCGTGCCGGCGAGTACGGCGAGGAAGTGCAGGGCCCGGCGCAGCAGGAGGAATTCGTCCTGATGCACTGCGACAACGTCGAGGCCGCCGGTTTCGTCTCGCACCTGAAGCTGCCGCACTACGTCGACTTCCAATCCGAGCTGGAGCTGATCCGCAAGCTGCGCCAGCCGCAGACCGAACCGGCCGAGGTAGCCGCCGAGACGCCGGCAAAGGAGAAACGCGCATGAATGCACAGGCCATTCCCGCCCGCGAGGCGGGCTACAACTTCGCCTACCTCGACGAGCAGACCAAGCGCATGATTCGCCGCGCACTGCTCAAGGCGGTCGCCATTCCCGGCTATCAGGTGCCCTTCGGCGGCCGCGAGATGCCGCTGCCCTACGGCTGGGGCACCGGCGGCATGCAGCTGACCGCGGCCATTCTCGGCGCCGACGACGTGCTCAAGGTGATCGACCAGGGCGCCGACGACACCACCAACGCGGTGTCGATCCGCCGCTTCTTCGCCCGCACCGCCGGGGTCGCCACCACCGAACGCACCCCCGCGGCGACGGTGATCCAGACCCGCCACCGCATCCCGGAAACCCCGCTCGCCGCCGGGCAGATCATGGTCTACCAGGTGCCGATCCCCGAGCCGCTGCGCTTCATCGAGCCGTCGGAAACCGAGACGCGCACCATGCACGCGCTGGGCGACTACGGCGTGATGCACGTGAAGCTCTACGAGGACATCGCCACCTTCGGCCACATCGCCACCAGCTACGCCTACCCGGTGACGGTGGACGGGCGCTACGTGATGGACCCCTCGCCCATTCCCAAATTCGACAACCCCAAGCTGGACCTGAGCCCGGCGCTGATGCTGTTCGGCGCCGGCCGCGAGAAGCGCCTCTACGCCGTGCCGCCGTATACCCGCGTGGTCAGCCTGGATTTCGAGGATCACCCCTTCCAGATCCAGCAGTGGGAGCAGTGCTGCGCCATCTGTGGCAGCGGCGATTCCTACCTCGACGAGCTGATCGTCGACGACGCCGGCAGCAAGCAGTTCGTCTGCTCGGATACCGACTATTGCGCGCAGCGCGCCCAGCAACAGGAGAGCCGCCCATGAGCGCCGCCGAACAACTGCTGCCCGCCGCGGGCGTCGGCACCGAGCCACTGTTCGCGGTGCGCGACCTGACCCGCCTGTACGGCCCGGACAAGGGCTGCCAGGGTGTGTCCTTCGAGCTCTACCCCGGCGAAGTGCTGGGCATCGTCGGCGAGTCGGGCTCGGGCAAGTCCACCCTGCTCTCACTGCTCTGCGGCCGCTGCCCGCCGGATCGCGGCAGCGTGCAGTACCGCGACGGCGCCGGCGACTGGCTCGATCTCTACGCCGCCAGCGAGGCCGAGCGGCGCACGCTGCTGCGCACCGAGTGGGGCTTCGTCGAGCAGAACCCGCGCGACGGCCTGCGCATGGGGGTTTCCGCCGGCGCCAACATCGGCGAGCGGCTGATGGCCCAGGGCGTGCGCCATTACGGCCAGCTGCGCGCCGCCGGGCTGGACTGGCTGCAACAGGTGGAGATCGACCCGGCGCGCATCGATGACCTGCCACGGACCTTCTCCGGCGGCATGCAGCAGCGCCTGCAGATCGCCCGCAACCTGGTTTCCAGCCCGAAGCTGGTGTTCATGGACGAACCCACCGGCGGCCTCGACGTGTCGGTGCAGGCACGCCTGCTCGACCTCTTGCGCGGGCTGGTGCGCGAGCTGGACCTGGCGGTGGTGATCGTCACCCACGATCTCGCGGTGGCACGCCTCCTGGCTGACCGGCTGATGGTGATGCGCCGTTCGCGGGTGGTGGAGTCCGGCCTGACCGACCAGATTCTCGACGACCCGCAGCACCCCTATACGCAGCTGCTGGTGTCCTCGGTGCTGCAGCCATGAAGGAATCCGTCATGACGAACCTGATCGAGGTCCGCGACCTCGCCAAGACCTTCACCCTGCACCAGCAGCACGGCGTGAGCCTGCAGGTGCTGCGCGGGCTGAACTTCACCGTCGCCGCCGGCGAGTGCCTGGTGCTGCACGGCCAGTCCGGCGCCGGCAAGTCGACCCTGCTGCGCACGCTGTACGGCAACTACCTGCCGGCCGGCGGCAGCATCCGTATCCGCCACGCCGGCGACTGGCTGGAGCTGGTTGGTGCCGAGCCACTCCAGGTACTCGCCGTGCGCCGGCAGACGCTGGGCTATGTCAGCCAGTTCCTGCGGGTGATCCCGCGGGTGCCGGCGCTGGAGGTGGTGATGGAACCGGCGCTGGCGCGCGGCTGGACGCGTGTCGATGCCGAGGCGCGGGCGGAGGCGCTGCTGACCCGGCTGAACATTCCCGAGCGCCTCTGGCAGCTGGCCCCCGGCACCTTTTCCGGCGGCGAGCAGCAGCGCGTCAACCTGGCCCGCGGCTTCATGGTGAGCTGGCCGGTGATGCTGCTCGACGAACCCACCGCCTCGCTGGACGAAGCCAACGCCCGCGTGGTGCTGGAACTGATCGATGAGGCCAAGGCCGCCGGCAGCGCGCTGATCGGCATCTTCCACGACCGCGCGATCCGCGAGGCAGTCGCCGACCGTTACCTGGACATGACGCAGGAGGACCTGGCCCATGCCAGCTGAACAGATACTCAGCAACGCCCGCCTGGTGCTGGCCGATCAGGTGATCCACGGCAGCCTGCTGATCCGCGACGGCCTGATTGCCGGCATCAGCGCAGGCGCCAGCAGCCTGCCGCAGGCCCAGGACCTGGGCGGCGACCTGCTGCTGCCGGGGCTGGTGGAACTGCACACCGACAATCTGGAAAAGCACATGAGCCCGCGCCCCGGCGTCGACTGGCCGTCCGCCTCGGCGGTGCTGACCCATGACGCGCAGATCGTCGCCGCCGGCATCACCACGGTGTTCGATGCGCTGTCGATCGGCGACATCAATCCCAAGGGCAAGCGTATGCAGCAGCTCGGGGTGATGCTCGAGGCCATCGCCGAGGCCGAGGCGGCCGGACAGACCCGTGCCGAACACCGCCTGCACCTGCGCTGCGAGGTCAGCCATCCGCAATGCCTGGAGCTGTTCCGCGAGCTGGTCGAGCAGCCGCTGGTGCAGCTGGTCTCGGTGATGGACCACGCGCCGGGCCAGCGCCAGTTCGCGCGCATGGAGAAGTACCGCGAGTACTACATGGGCAAGTACCACCTGAGCCCCGCGGAGATGGATCATTTCGTCAGCGAGCAGCTGGCCAACTCGGCGCGGCACAGCGACCAGCAGCGCGCCGCCATCGTCGACATCTGCCGCAGCCGCGACCTGGCGCTGGCCAGCCACGACGATGCGACCCTGGAGCACGTTAGCGAGTCGGCGGATTACGGCATGGCCATCGCCGAATTCCCGACCACCTTCGAGGCCGCCGAGGCCAGCCACGCACGTGGGCTGAAGGTGCTGATGGGCGCGCCGAACATCGTCCGTGGCGGCTCGCACTCGGGCAATATCGCCGCTGCCGACCTGGCCCGGCGCGGCGTGCTGGACATCCTCTCCAGCGACTACTACCCGGCCAGTCTGCTGCAGGCGGCGCTGGGCCTGGCCGAACAGGACAACGGCTACGACCTGCCGCGCGCCATTGCCACCATCAGCCTGGCGCCGGCACGCGCGGCCGGACTGGATGATCGCGGCGAGATCGCCGTCGGGCTGCGCGCCGACCTGGTCCAGGCGCAGGTGCACAAGGGCCAGCCGGTGATCGGCCAGGTCTGGCGCCAGGGCCGGCGCGTGTTCTGATGCATTCGCGCCCGCACCATGATGTCCCCTGCGGGGCGGCTTGCCGCTACCATGCCGGTCCACGCCCCGCGTTCTCCCGTCTCTGGAGGTGATCTGATGCAAGGCCGCCTGATCTACCTGATCGGCCCGTCCGGCGCTGGCAAGGACAGCCTGCTCGACGCTGCCCGCGCGCCGCTAGCCGAGCGTGGCGTGCGCATCGCTCGGCGGGTCATCACCCGCTCGACCGAAGCCATCGGCGAAGCCGCACACTCGGTGAGCATCGAACAGTTCGAGCGCCTGGAGGCCGAGCGGGCGTTCGCCCTCGCCTGGCGCGCGAACGGGCTGGCCTACGGCATTCCCGCCGAAATCGACGCCTGGCTGGCGGCTGGCGAGGATGTGCTGGTCAACGGCTCGCGCGGCTATCTGCCCGAGGCGCGGCAGCGCTACCCGGACCTGCTGGCGGTATTGCTGACCGTCGAGCAGGACGTGCTGCGCGAGCGCCTGCTGACCCGCGGCCGGGAGACGCCCGAGCAGATCGAGGCGCGCCTGGCGCGCAATGCACTGTTCAGCGGTGAACTGGACGACTACGTCCGCGTGGACAATTCCGCTTCGCTGCAGAGCAGCGTCGAACGCCTGCTGCAGCTGCTCGACGAGCACCGCCAATGCGGCTGACCCTGCTCGGCACCGGTGGCGCCGCACAGGTGCCGGTGTACAACTGCGCCTGTCCGGCCTGCCGCGCCGCGCAGCTCGACCCGCGTCGCCGCCGCCGTGCCTGCTCAGCGCTGGTGGAATGTGGCGATCAACGCTGGCTGCTCGACAGCGGTCTGCCTGATCTCTGCGAGCGCTTCGCCCCCGGCAGCTTCAACGGCATCCTGCAGACCCATTACCACGCCGACCACGCCCAGGGCCTGCTGCAGCTGCGCTGGGGCGTGGGACTGCGCATCCCGGTGCACGGCCCGGACGATCCCGACGGCCTCGCCGACCTCTACAAGCATCCCGGCATCCTCGATTTCAGCGAGCCGTTCGCCGCCTTCGAAGAACGCATGCTCGGCACGCTGCGGGTCACCGCGCTGCCGCTGGTGCATTCGAAACCCACCTTCGGCTATCTGCTGGAAGGCAATGGGCGCCGTATCGCCTACCTCACCGACACCGTCGGCCTGCCGGACAGCACGCGCGAACGGCTGCAGGACACCGTGCTGGATGTGCTGGTGCTGGACTGTTCGACACCGCCGCGCGACGCGCCACCGCGCAACCACAACGACCTGACCCGCGCGCTGCAGAGCATCGACGACCTGCAGCCGGCGCAAGCCGTGCTGACCCACATCGGCCACGAGCTGGATGCCTGGTTCATGCAGGCGTCACGGGAACTGCCGGGCAACGTGTGCCTGGCATACGACGGGATGGCGCTCTAGCGCTTCGCAGATAGGCGTTTCCATGGACCAGAGGCGGGAGAACACCGAGCCGCCTGCTCGCAACGCGTGGAAAACGCTTCGCGGTTTTCCACCCTACCGATGGCGATGGCGATGGCGATGGCGATGGCGATGGGAGCGTAGAGTGGATAACGCGAAGCTTATCCACCATGGGTCTGGCGAAACGTCGGGCAGGCCTCCGACGCGTGGAAAACGCTGCGCGGTTTTCCACCCTACGGCCATGAGCATGAAGCGGATTCCGGGCTGACGGCGGCTAGCGCCCCGGCTGCGGGCGGAAACCCGGCACGCTGCTCGGGCGCTCGATCCGCGCGGCCGGCATGCTGCAGTTGAGGTCACGGAACGGGCGACCGTCGAGTTTCTGCCAACCCTCGCCCGGTGAGGTCTGGCGGCAGATGATGGTGCCGTCGACTTTGCTCTGCCATTGGTAATAGGGCGCCGGTGCGGCGCTGGCGGCGATGGGCAGGAACAGACTGAGGACGAGCAGAACGATGCGCATGGCGGACTTCGGCGTTGCGATGGCGCCACTCTAACCCTTCGGCCGCGCTACGCAAGCGCCGTCCGGCGCGCTCAGTACCAGACCCTGGCGGCCTCGCGCATGAAGATTTCCACGGTCTTCGGCCCGATCCCCTCGAATTCCGCCAGCCGCCGTTCCAGGTCCTTGCGGTTCTCGCTGAGTTCATGGATGCGCCCGAGCTTGCCGCCATATTCCTGGTTGAGCTTCTCGCAGAGCTTGAGCAGCCGCTCGGCGGTGGACTCGTCGTAGCGTACGTAGTGCCCTTCGCCGAGCATGTCCACCAGTTGCTGCCAGCTGCAGTTGCCCAGTTTTCGCGGCGTATCGCGCTTGTGCTTGTCGACGATCACGCGATACGCCTCGGCGGCGATGTCCTGCTGGATGCGCTTGCCGAACAGAAAGCTGGCGAGAAACCACTTGAACAGCGCGTGCTCACCGTCACTCATGTCGATGCCCAGATCCTTGGCGCTGATTTCCGCGCTCATGACGAGCCCTCCATCGAACGATTCGTCTGCATTCGAAGCCCACGCGCCGGGCAAGTTTCGCGCTCACTTCCGCCCCGATAAGCGGTTTCTTGCCGAGACCTCCCATTGCATAGGCGGATTTTTGCCTATCGCCCCTGTCCATGCAGGCAGCAGCCCTTGTAGCAGGGGCTATGCGTGCCTGGCACGGCTTCTGCTAATGGCAATGTGCTCGATGCGATTCCAACGACAAGAAGAGCTACCAGCGATATCCATCCTCCGGACCTCTCCGGTGTCATCGCCCCTCTGCTTGTTCGTCTGGCGCGTTCCCGAACGCGGCATCGTCTATCGTCAACATGCTGCGTCAACCAATAAAAACGAAACGGAGATCCACCATGAGACTGACCAAACGCCTGGGCCTGCTCGCTGCCGCTGCGGCCTTCACTGCCAGCACCGCGGCCGTCGCTGCACCGACCTTCATCAACATCCTCACCGGCGGCACCAGCGGTGTGTACTACCCGATCGGCGTGGCCCTGTCGCAGCAGTACAACAAGATCGATGGCGCCAAGACTTCCGTGCAGGCCACCAAGGCTTCGGTGGAAAACCTCAACCTGCTGCAGGCCGGCCGTGGCGAACTGGCCTTCTCCCTGGGTGACTCGGTTGCCGACGCCTGGAACGGTGTCGAGGACGCCGGCTTCAAGGCTCCGCTCAAGCGCCTGCGCGCCATCGCCGGTACCTACAACAACTACATCCAGATCGTTGCCAGCGAAGAGTCCGGCATCAAGACCCTGGAAGACCTCAAGGGCAAGCGCATCTCCGTCGGCGCGCCGAAGTCCGGCACCGAGCTGAACGCCCGCGCGATCTTCAAGGCCGCCGGTCTGGACTACAAGGACATGGGCCGCGTCGAATTCCTGCCCTACGCCGAGTCGGTCGAGCTGATCAAGAACCGCCAGCTGGACGCCACCCTGCAGTCCTCGGGCCTGGGCATGGCCGCCATCCGCGACCTGGCCAGCACCATGCCGGTAACCTTCGTCGAGATTCCGGCCGCCGTGGTCGAGAAGATCGAGAGCGACGCCTACCAGGCCGGCGTGATTCCGGCCGGCACCTACGACGGTCAGGATGCCGACGTGCCGACCGTGGCCATCACCAACATCCTGGTCAGCCACGAGAAGGTCTCCGATGAAGTGGCCTACCAGATGACCAAACTGATGTTCGACAACCTGTCGTCCCTGGGCAACGCCCACTCCGCCGCCAAGGACATCAAGCTGGAAAACGCCACCAAGAACCTGCCGATTCCGCTGCACCCGGGTGCCGAGCGCTTCTACAAGGAAGCCGGGGTTCTCAAGTAACCCAGCGCTGACAGACGGGCGGAGCGGGCCCTGCGGCCTGCTCCAGCCCGCATCCTTGTAGCAGCAGGCTTGCCCGCGTTGCCTCGTTGGCAAGCCTGCTTCTACAGGCCCCCACCTTGCAGTGAGAGAGTGATACCCATGAGCGAAAGCCAAGGGCTGCACGCCAGCCCCAGCGAATGGCCGAGGGCGCTGTTCTACGTCGCCCTGCTGTTCTCCATCTATCAGATCGTCACCGCCGCCTTTCACCCGGTGTCCAGCCAGGTGCTGCGTGCCGGTCACGTCGGTTTCCTGTTGCTGCTGGTGTTCCTCTGCTATCCGGCCCGCGGCAACGGCAAGCCGTTCCAGCCAGTGGCCTGGCTGCTTGGCCTGGCCGGTTTCGCGACCTTTTTCTACCAGTGGTATTTCGAGGCGGACCTGATCCAGCGCTCCGGCGACATGACCACCACCGACATGGTGGTCGGCCTGACGCTGATCGTGCTGGTCTTCGAGGCCGCTCGCCGGGTGATGGGCATCGCCCTGCCGATCATCTGCGGGCTGTTCCTCGCCTACGGCCTGCTCGGCGAATACCTGCCCGGTGATCTCGCCCACCGTGGCTATTACCTGGACCAGATCGTCAACCAGCTGTCGTTCGGCACCGAAGGCCTGTACGGCACGCCGACCTACGTTTCGGCGACCTACATCTTCCTGTTCATCCTGTTCGGCTCGTTCCTCGAGCAGGCGGGGATGATCAAGCTGTTCACCGACTTCGCCATGGGCCTGTTCGGCCACAAGCTCGGCGGCCCGGCCAAGGTGTCGGTGGTGTCCTCGGCATTGATGGGCACCATCACCGGCTCCGGCGTGGCCAACGTGGTCACCACCGGCCAGTTCACCATTCCGCTGATGAAGCGCTTCGGCTATCGCCCGGCGTTCGCCGGTGGCGTAGAAGCCACCTCGTCGATGGGCAGCCAGATCATGCCGCCGGTGATGGGCGCAGTGGCGTTCATCATGGCCGAAACCATCAACGTACCCTTCGTCGAGATCGCCAAGGCCGCGCTGATTCCGGCCCTGCTGTACTTCGGCTCGGTGTTCTGGATGGTCCATCTGGAAGCCAAGCGCGCCGGCCTCAAAGGCCTGCCGAAGGACGAGTGCCCGAGTGCCTGGGCCGCAGTGAAGGAACGCTGGTACCTGCTGATTCCGCTGCTGGTGCTGGTCTGGCTGCTGTTCTCCGGACGCACACCGATGTTCGCCGGCACCATCGGCCTGGCGCTGACGGCGATCGTCATCCTCGGTTCGGCAATCATCCTCAAGGTGTCGTCGTTCGGCCTGCGCATCGCCTTCTGGATAGCCCTCGGCCTGCTCTGCGCCGGTTTCTTCCAGCTCGGCATCGGGGTGATCTTCGGCGTCATCGCGGCTCTGGTGGCCGTATGCTGGTTCATCAAGGGCGGTCGCGACACCCTGGTCATCTGCCTGCACGCGCTGGTCGAAGGCGCGCGCCATGCAGTGCCGGTGGGTATCGCCTGCGCCCTGGTCGGGGTGATCATCGGCATCGTTTCGCTGACCGGCGTGGCCTCGACCTTCGCGGGGTACATCCTCGCGGTCGGCGAGAACAACCTGTTCCTTTCGCTGATCCTGACCATGCTGACCTGCCTGGTGCTGGGCATGGGCATCCCGACCATTCCCAACTACATCATCACCAGCTCGATCGCCGCACCCGCGCTGCTCGACCTTGGCGTGCCGCTGATCGTCTCGCACATGTTCGTCTTCTACTTCGGCATCATGGCCGACCTCACCCCGCCGGTGGCGCTGGCCTGCTTCGCCGCCGCGCCGATCGCCAAGGAGAAGGGCCTGAAGATCAGCATGTGGGCCATCCGCATCGCCATCGCCGGTTTCATCGTGCCGTTCATGGCGGTGTACAACCCGGCGCTGATGATGCAGGGCGGCGACTGGGGCGCCACGCTGTACATGCTGTTCAAGGCCGCCTTCGCCATCGGCCTGTGGGGCGCGGTGTTCACCGGCTACCTGCAGCGGCCCATGGCACTGTGGGAGAAGCTGCTGGGCTTCGTCGCCGGTGCGGCAATGATCCTCGCCACACCGATGAGTGACGAGATCGGCTTCGCCCTCGGCGCGATCTTCCTCGCTCAGCACATCTGGCGCGCCCGCCGCGCCGAGCGTCTGGCGGCCGCATGATCGGTCTGTGCCTGGGGTTGGCAGGCGTGGTGTGGGCCGAAGTGCCCGCCCCCGCCTTCACCCTGGCGTGGAACCACACCATCGAGAAGATCCGCTGGGAAGAGGATTACCGCGTGACGCCGGACGGGCTGCTGCTCGGCGAAGCGCGGGTCAAGGGTTCTGGTGCCGGGATGGAAATCCCGGATGACGCCGAACTGCGCGACGGGGCCTGGCACTACCAGCGCCAGATGCCTGCGTTGCCACTCCTGCGACTGGGGCGAACCCCCGAGGCAGGGGATTACCAACTGTGTTTCGACCAGCGTTGCCACGCGATGAGCGAATGGCTAGGCCCGCCACAAGCGGACCAGCCGGCGCTGGAAGTCTGGGGCTGTACTGTGCAAGCGGCGAGTGTCGGGAACGATTGACCGGCTGGCCGGTGATCGTTAGAGAGGGGTGTTCGCGCAAGCGGCACCCCTTTTTCTTTGGTTTTTCACCATTTCATCAGCGACATGCTGCGTTGAATGAAATTTTTGCTTCATGCTCATTGGCGAGTCGCCTGAAAGCCTGGTTTCGCCCTGCTGGGCGAGTCACTTTTTCCAAACGCCGAAAAAGTAACCAAAAACGCTTTGCCCCTGCATCCGGCCCTGCGCTTCGCTCCGGGTTCGTTCACTACGCCGCCGCTCCGAGGGTCGCCGTACAAGGGCCATCCATGGCCCTTTACGGCTCTCGCCGCATCCCTGCGGCTCGCCCCTCTGCGCGACGGCTCCGTTCACCCTCCTGAAGGGGCGTTTGGAGTCGCCTGGAAGGCTGTGCAAGATGAACAGATGGTCCGATTTACCCGGCGTTCAGATGTTCACTTTATGGCTCCAAAGCTCCACGTTCATATGCGCGGGCTCATCCCTCGTACTTGCATCAAGAGCGCGAACATCTGTACGGCATGCTCAGGCAGGAGCGTGGCCACCATCGTCCGCTTTACTTGGTTTCCTGTGCACACGCTATCAGGCGATGCCATTCGCCCCTTTCAGGAGGCCGAGTGGAATCGTTGCGCAGGGGAGCGAGCGGCATGGATGCCGCGAGAGGCGTAAAGGGCCATGGATGGCCCTTGTACGCCGGCCCCGGAGCGACGATGGAACGAGGGAAGTCGAGCGCAGCGAGACCCGGATGCAGGGGCAAGACTTTTTGGTTCCTTTTGGGGCGACTGCCAAAAGGAACTCGCCCAGCAGGGCGAAACCAACCTCCCAAGCACCTCGCAAATAGTCCAAAAAACACAACACCCACAGCCCAGCCCGCTCCCCAAACGCCGCATCAGCTTTTTCCAGAGCCCAGAAAAAAAGACGCACACCCCTTTCGGTGATGTGCGCCAAAGCGTCCCACTCGCACGCTATTACTTGGTCTGCATGATCAGATCCCGCCGCATCAGCGTCTTGATCTTCACCAGATGGTCGTCTTCCTGAGTCTTCGCATGAACGAAGCTATCGGCGATGTTCGGATGACCGGCCGCCTGCGCCAGTTCGATCAGCAGTTCCCAGGCGGCGTTGTCAGCCAGCTCGGCCGTCAGCAGTGCGTTCATGCACTGCGCGACGTTGGTCCGCGGATCGGTCAGCACCTGCATGATGCCCATCGCCATGACCCCGGCGACATCCGCGCTGGGCGTCTGCGCGGTGGGGTCGGCGCCGAGTTTTTCCATCGCCGCATGCACCAGCATCATGTGCTCGAACTCTTCGTCGCGGATGTGCTGCAGCACGCCCACCAGGTCGTTGCCCGAGTCCAGATTGCGCGCCTTGGCGATCATCGCCTCGTACAGGCGCACGCCGTTGCGTTCGAAGGCCAGGCGCTCGCCGAGCTTGTCGATGAACACCTCGGGGCTCTTGCCCTTCATCATGTCGAAGCTGGTCTTGAGCATGCCCTTGGCCGAGCCAGGCACCGGCACGGAGCCGATGCGGTCGGCCTCTTCGTTGCGTTCGGCACGCTCGACGAGCATGCCGCGCTCATCTCCCGGCACGTCCGGGTGGATGTCGTTGACGGCATCGAGCAGGCGCTTGTTGTCCTTCGGGGACATCTGCACGCCGGTGTAATTGGTACCTACTTTCGCTGCAGTAGCCATGTTCGTCTCCTCAGGAAGCCTTGCGCATCAGTTCGCCACCCGGTGCCCACTGGTAACCCGCCGAGACGATGTCCGAGGCGAGCCCTTCCGAGGCGAGGTGGTTGCGGTAATCGAGCGAGGACTGCGGCTCCTTGGCCTTGTCCACATAGGCCGGGCCGGCAGTGCGCAGGTTGACCTCGGCGGCCAGCACCTGGCGGACGAAATCGCGCTGGCTCTTGAACTCGACCATCTTCGGTAGCGGACCGGCGAGAATCTCGGCCGGGTCGCGGCGCTGGAGTTTCTTGAACCATTCGCAGGCGACATTGAGGTGGCCCAGCTCGTAGTCGAGGAAGCGCTCCCACATGGCCTTGATCCGCGGGTTGGTCTCCTGCTCGGCGCAGCTGGCGTACATGTAGACCTCCATTGCCTCGTGCACCAGCCACTTCTCGATATGGCTTTCGCTGGGGTCGGAGAGCGAGCCGTATTGGGTCACGTGCTGTTCTTCCACCGAGGCGATCTCGGCATACAGCTGGCGCGCCAGCGGGTCGGCGAACAGCGGGCCGATGTTCATGTAGTAGTCATGGGTCTGGTATTCCGCGCCGGTGATCAGCGCCGCGTGGATCTTAGTGATCAGCGCGGCGCTGTCCTTCTCGTAGTTGTCGCGGATGTCGTTCTCCGGGTGCCGGTGGTGCTCGGACGTCTTGCGGCCGGGAACGATGTCGGTGTAGCCCTGCAGGATGTTGTTGGCATCCTTGCCCTCGAGGCGATCAAGCATCGCCGAGTAGCGGTACAGGTGGTCGAAGTCCTCCAGCAAGCCGAAGCGATAGGTCTGCGCCTGGTAGGGGTCGGGCTCGTTCTGTGCCACGGCGGCGGTCACCTCGATGGCGACCTGCTCGTAGGCGACGGTGGTTTCCAGTGGCGAGTGGTCGGCGCCGATCAGCCAGTTGATCATGGTCGCCTGGTGCTGCTCGGTACGCCGGATCTGCGCCAGCGGCAGGCGCAGTTCCTTGTTGAAGCGGGCGATGCCGTGGCTCAGGCGCAGGGCGTCGGTCTCGACCCCGTTCATGAGGATGATGCGGACACGGGTAAAGGCATCGTCATCGAGCTTGCTGATCGGCTTGCCGGCCATTTCCTTCCATGTGAATTTCTGCTTCTCCAGTGGCGTGCCTTTGTTGTCGAAAATTCCGGAAATGGTCTCCATGGAGCCTCCGTTGTTATGCGTGGATATCAGGCATAGGTGGATCGCCGCCGTATGAATCGGCGACCTAGTAAAGAGGACCGGAGAGCTGGAGAAAGGATTCGCACCGTTCAGCGGACAGAGTTATCGCAGCCGATGAACGGCAGATCGGAGATTTTCGACGCAAGAGCCATAACGGCGTGTAACGCCCACGGCAACAGGCCGCGCCGTTTCGCTTGTTCAGTCAGTCAGTTTCGAAAGCCTGGCTTCCCGCTCGTCGGCAGGCAGTTCCGTTAGCTCCGCAACCGCCTGGTGAAAGCGCGCCCAGTCCCGCTCGCACCGCTCGAACAGAGCAGCAAAGGCCGGTACCCAGCGGTCATACAGGCCGAACGGCAACAGCGTGGCGTTGTTCAGTGGCTGGGCGAACCAGCGATCGAAGCGCCTATCGCCGTTCCACTGGCTGTCGCGCAGATGTCGATAGCGCTGACGCAGCGTTGCGAACTCGGCCTGCTTCAGCGCGCGCAACTCGGTTGTCGAGCGACCCGAGGCATACAGCTGGTCCAGCCGCCGGCGGGTATCGAGTAGCAGCTCAACCAGTTGCCGATAACGCACCCGCGCCTGTTCATCCCGCTGCGGCAGGTCGCGATGGGCACGCCACTGGCGCAGGCCCTCGCGCTCGACAAAGGTGGCGTAGGACTCGTTGAAGGCGGTGTCGCCGGGCAGATACAGCTGCTGATGAGCCAGTTCGTGGAAGATCAGCGCCGCCAGCTGCTCGTCGTTGCGCCGTAGCATGGAGCTGAGCAGCGGATCGGCGAACCAGCCCAGCGTGGAATAGGCCTCGACACCCGCCACATGGGTATCCAGCCCGCTCAGCCGCAGCCGCGCCGCCTCGCCGCGGGCGGCACCCTGGCGGAAGTAGCCGCGATAGGCCACGCAGCCGGCGATGGGAAAGCAGTGCTCCAGCGGCTTGACCGAGAACTCCTCGGTGGCGAACAGGTTCCACACCACATAAGGCCGACCGAGTTCGGCGTAGAGCCGATAGCTGTCGTTGTCTGGCAACTCCAGCGCCTGGCTGGCGAAGCGACGCGCCTGCAACACCTCGCCCAGTCGTTGGCGCAACGCCGCATCGCGCGATTCATCGACGATCAGCGCCTCGATGGGTTCGCGCTGGCGCAGCAACTCCAGCTGGCCGGCGGCGAGCTGGCCGTAATAACTGCAACCATTCAGACAGACGGCAAGCAGCAGGGGAACCCAGCGCAGGCTGCGGCTGTCGATGGAGGCGGCGTTGGGCTTGGGCATCGGGTGTACCGCTCAGTTGTCGGGCTGGCGCCGGCGCGCGTAGCGCACCCTACAAAGGCCGTGCTGCCGATTGCAACCTGCGGCAGCCCATGACGTCCTCAATCGAACCCTTGCCGGCCACTGATCACCGGCTGGAGCCTTGTACATGCGCGGTTTCCTTCTCGTCACCCTGCTCGCCAGCCTGGCCGGCTGCTCCATGTGGATGCCCAAGCCCGATCCTGAGCAGGCCTGGGTCGAGCTCAACCCGAACGGCGAGACCCAGCTGCAGGCGGTCGCCGTGGACGGCAAGACGCTGGAGGACGATCGCTATTTCCAGGTACCGCCCGGCAGCCGCAAGCTGGAGATGCGCTACCGCTTCGAGGTCAATGGCGCCAACGTCGGCCCCGGCAGCAACCCGCTGCCTCGCGACTGCAAGCTGACCCTGGAATACGACAAGTTCACCGCCGGCGCGCGCTATCGCCTGGTGGCCGGCGGCTATGGCTTCCGTCCCTGGGCCAAGCTCTACGACCAGCACCAGTACGTGCTGGCCCGCGCCGAGGAAAAGGGCTGCGGCGACCTCGCCGGCCGCTGAGTCCGCGTTGAAATACGCCGTCATCTGGCGCACCCTCGGCAGCATCGGTGAGGTGCAGCGCGTCTCACCCCGCCATTCGCCGAGGATCCAGCCATGCGTCGCGCACTCCCCCTCGCCCTGCCCGCCCTTCTCGCCCTGGCCGGCTGCGCCGGGCCATTGCCGCAACCCGACCCGAACATGGCCTGGGTCGACATGACCGCGCAGCCCAGCGATATCTTCATGTCCGACCAGCTGGACGGCAAACGCACCCCCGACGGCCGCTATTTCCAGGTCCCGCCGGGCGCCCATGAACTCGAAGCGCGCTACGAATTCGAAGTGACAGGGGGCGACTTCGGCCTGTTCGGCGAAACCCACACCATTCGCTGCACCCTGGTGATCCGCTACGACGACTTCCAGCCCGGCCAGCGCTACCTGTTCCAGGCCCGCTCGCTGGGTTTCACCCCGCAAGGCTGGTTGCGCGACGAACAGCGCAACGTGCTGGTCGAGGCAGAGGCCGAGCACTGCCACTGAGCGCGCTCGCACCCGACCGCCTTACGTCATGAGGTAAACGATGTCCCGCATTGCAAACACCCGCTTCTCCGCTCTCGACCTGGCGCCGATCCGCGACGACGGCACGCCGGCCCAGGCGCTGCACAATGCCCTGGCCCTGGCGCGCCACGTCGAGGGGCTTGGCTTTCAGCGCTTCTGGGTGGCCGAGCACCACAACATGGACGGCATCGCCAGCGCCGCCACCGCGGTGCTGCTCGGCTACCTGGCCGCCAACACCAAGCGCATCCGCCTCGGCGCCGGTGGGGTCATGCTGCCGAATCACGCGCCGCTGGTGATCGCCGAGCAGTTCGGCACGCTGGAAGCGCTCTACCCGGGCCGCATTGACCTCGGGCTCGGTCGCGCGCCCGGCGCCGATCAGTTCACCGCCCATGCGCTGCGCCGCGACCGCATGGGCAGCGCCGACGACTTCCCGCAGGACGTCGAGGAGCTGGAGCTGCTGCTCGGTCCGCGACAGCCCAATCAGCGCGTCATCGCCATGCCCGGCGTCGACAGCAACATACCGATCTGGCTGCTCGGCTCCAGCCTGTTCAGCGCCCAGCTGGCCGCGGCCAAGGGCCTGCCCTACGCCTTCGCCTCGCACTTTGCGCCGCGCTACATGCACCAGGCGATCAAGCTCTACCGAGACAACTTCAAGCCTTCGGCGGTGCTCGACAAGCCCTACGTGATGCTCGGCGTACCGCTGATCGCCGCCGACAGCGACGAGCACGCCGAGTACCTGGTGACCAGCGTCTATCAGCGCATTCTCTCGCTGATCCGCGGCCAGAGCCTGGTGCTGCGCCCGCCGGTGCAGAGCATGCAGGGCCTGTGGCTGCCGCATGAGCAGCAGGCCGTGGGCGATTTCCTCGGCCTGGCGCTGATCGGCGGCCCGGAAAAGGTTCGCGCGCGTCTCGACGTACTGCTCGAGCAAACCCAGGCCGACGAGCTGATCTTCACCTGCGACCTCTACGAAACCGCCGACCGCCATCGCGCCTTCGAGATCGTCGCCGAGCTGCGCCAGTAGAAAACCGGCCGCTGCCCTGACCGGCGGCGGCCTACCTCGGCCCTGTCGGCGAACCCTGCCGCCGGCCACCGTTCCAATGGCACACACACCTGGGCGCAACACCGCGCCCCGCCATCGGAACACGCATGAATTTTCTCGAATGGATGGCCGTGCTCGGCGTCCTGCTGCTGATCCTCGCCCTCGCCTCGGCCTTCCTGCGCTGGCTGCCAGCTGCCGGACGAAGCGCATACCATCATCGGCCTGGTGTTATCGGTGGTAGCGCTGAGCATCGTGCTGCACGGACTCAGCACCCAGCCGCTACTGCGTCGCTACGAACGCAGCCGCGCTGCCGCCGACTGAACGGCGGCCGCGCGTGGCGATCAGCTGTTCTCGAGGCGGAAGCCGACCTTCATGGTCACCTGGAAATGCCCGACCTTGCCGTTCTCGACGTGGCCGCGAATCTCGCCAACCTCGAACCACTCGACGTTCTGCAGCTTGCTGCTGGCTTCGGCGATGCCGTTTTGAATCGCTTCGTCGACGCTGTTGCGCGAGGAGCCGACGATTTCAATCTTCTTGTACGTGTGATGATCCGACATTGAACAATCCCCTTCTGGTCTGAAGAGCCTCCGCTCGGTAATGACGCGTCCTGTTGATTGAGGCCCGCAGAGCGCCCCGGAAGTTCAGCGGAACGGTCGATCCGCCGATGGCGGGCGGCGAATCACCCTGGTGGATAACGCGCAGCTTATCCACGCGGTTCCCGGCACGATCACTCCACGCGCCGATAGCGGTAATGCTGCGGCTTGAACACCTGATTGAAATGCCGGCCCAGCGAGTCGGCTTCGAGCAAGGCCTGCACCGCATCGGGCGGGACCTCTTCATAGCGGTACAGCGCGCCGCTGCTGAATTCCACTTCCAGCACTTGCTGCTCGGAGTCGTAGCCAAGCGAGCGCAGGCTGCGCGAGGTCACCGCTGCGCGTTTCATGCGCTGGGATCGGCTTGCTGGGCGAAGCCGTCGGCCTGCATGCGCCACAGCGCATCGAACTCACCGCCGTGGCGGCGCAGCTCCTGCGGCGGGCCGTCTTCGACGATGCGGCCGTCACGCAGCACGATGATGCGGTCGAAGCTCGCAAGCGTGGACAAGCGGTGCGCGACGGCTACCACGGTGCGGTTATGGACCAGGTTGTTCAGGGCTGCCTGGATCTCCGCCTCGGATTGGGTATCGAGCGCCGAGGTGGCCTCGTCGAGGATCAGGATCGGCGCGTCCTTGAGGAATGCCCGGGCGATGCCCAGGCGCTGGCGCTGGCCGCCGGAGAGCATCACGCCGCGCTCGCCGACCAGGGTGTCGTAGCCCTGCGGCAGTTCACGGATGAAACCGTCGCAGAAGGCGCTGCGCGCCGCCTCGACCACCTCTTCATCGCTGGCGTCCGGGCGCCCGTAGCGGATGTTCTCGCGGATACTGCGGTTGAACAGCGCGGTCTCCTGCGGGACCACGGCGATCTTTTCGCGCAGGCTGTCCTGGCTGACGCTGCGAATATCCTGGCCGTCGACCAGGATGCGGCCACTCTGCACGTCGTCGAGGCGCTGCAGCAGGTTGATCAGGGTCGACTTGCCGGCCCCGGACGAGCCCACCACGCCGACCTTCTGCCCTGCCGGAATGTGCAGGTCGAGATCCTCGAACACCACGCCGCGGCCCGGATAGGCGAAGCGGATGCGCTCGAAGGTGATGTCGCCTTCGGCTAGCATCAGCTGGGTATCGGTGTCCTCCAGACCGTGGGGCTGGACGATGATGCGCAGGGTGTCGTCGATGGCGCCGAGCTGCTGGGTGGCGTCCACCAGCGCCAGGGCCAGGTCACGTGAGCCGTGCAGGATACGAAAGGTCAACGCGCTGACCAGCACCACGTCACCGGCGGTGACCGAACCGCCGATCCACAGCTGGATCGCCCAGATCAGCATGCCGCCGGCCATCACCGACAGGCAGATGTCGTGCATCACACGGGCCTTTTCCAGGTACATCCAGCTGCGTCGCTGGGCACGGGCCTCGTAGCCGATCTCATGGGCCAGGCGTTCGGCCTCGCGGTCGCGGGCGGAAAAGGCCTTGATCGTCCAGACGTTGGAGACCGCGTCCACCAGCTCGCCGCCGACCCGCGCCGATTGCGCGGCGAAACGCTGATGCTTGGCGCGGCCGCGGATACCGAAGCCGGTGATCAGCGCGGCGACAATGGCGACGAAGACGATCAGCGCCACCGCCATCTGCCAGCCGACGGTGAACAGCACCACCACGGCGCCGAGAAAGTCGACGATCGGCGGCACGATCTTCCAGGCCAGCCCGCCGTAGATGGCGCCAGCCGCCTGGCCAACGGCAGAGATGCGATTGCCCAGCGAGCCGGCGAAATGCTCGGTGAAATAACGCATCGGGTGGCCGGTCAGGTGCCTGAACAGGTCGACGCGGATATCCACCACGCTGGCCACCACGGTGCGGCAGCCCAGCCAGCCACCCAGGCGCCACAGCACGTTCTCGCTGACGATCAGGCCGATGAACAGCCCCAACGGCCACCAGACGTTGGCCGACGCGCGATCCGCAGTGCCCTGGGCCATGGCGTCGACCAGCAGCTTCATGCCGTACTGCACCGCCACCGCGCAGCTGGCCGCGCCGATGATCAGCGCCAGCAGGCCACCGAAATGCCAGGGCCGGGCGCAGATGTAATGCCAGAGAAAGGCGACCGGGCGGCTGGGTAGCGGCAGCTCGTCCGGCTTGGCCTGAGGCACGGCGGCCGCCTGGTTCATGGCGTGGCTTCGGCTAGCTGTAGAGTCGGGCTGGAGTGGCTGAAACGCATCTGCTGCAGCCGCAGTTCATCAGCCAGCCCTTCATGCACGCAGCGCTTGCCGTTTTCGTCGGGAAAGCCGAGCAGCCCGACCGGGCAGTGCCGCTCATCGGTCCAGCCCGGGTAATCCAGCACCGGATACAGGCAGATGCCTTCCACCGGCACCCCGGCCTGCATGGCCAACCCGGCCTGCTCGCTGACATAGCGCAGCCAGTCCCCGCGCACGTCGCCTTCGGCGCCGGTTTCGGCTATCAGCAACGGCCTCCCATAACGCTGATGGATTTCCCGCAGGATGCCCTTGAATGGTCGGTAATCCGGGTTGTCGCGCTCGATGGTACGGCCATCACCGTGGTACCACTGGTTGTTCGAGTAGTAGTTGATGCCCAGCACGTCGAGGTACTCCGGCGCGCCGCCAAGCCCCGGCCATTGCTCGCCGCATAGCATGTCCCAGGCCTCGAATTGCGACTGGCGGAAACGCTCGGCGTCTCGCTGTGGGCCGGGCCGGTCGTTGCCCGCGACCACATGGATGGCCGGATCGACCTGGACGAAGCGCGCCCGTGGCTCGACCGCGCGGATCGCCTGCATCGCGGCGATGGTGGCGCGCACCAGTTGGTGCTTGAGTTCGAAACCACGGCCGCGGGCCATCGGATTGAAATAGGCCTCGTCGCCACCGGCCCAGGCCCAGAAGGAAATCTCGTTGAGCGGTGCATAGAACGGCACCTCGCCGGTCTCGTCCTTGATCAGCTGCGCGGCCGCGGCGGCATAGCGCGCGAAGCGCTCGACGAACTGCGGTCGCCAGATGTCGATGTCGTCCGGCCAGCCGTAATGGCACAAATCCCAGATCACCTGGGTGCCCTGGCGCTGCGCCGCCTGCAGCATCGGCAGGAAGCTCGACCAGTCGTACTGCCCCGGCGTGCGCTCGATCAGGTGCCAGCGCAGGCCATCGCGCACGCTGTGCAGGCCATGCCGGTGCAGCTCGGCGTAGTCGTGCGCGGCCCAGCGGTCATGGCCGGTCGCGGCGATCAGATCGAGACGGCGCCCGTCGCTGCGCCGGTGGTTGGAACACTCGAAACCGCCAAGGAAAAAGCTCTTGAACAGACTGGGGTGATGCATCGCTGACCTCATGGATGACTCGATGGCCGTCAGGGCGGCCGAGGCCTCGCCGTCGTCCGGCGAGCCTCAGGCATAACGACCGCTGCGCTTCAGCCGAGTTGCTCGGGCACCGCTTGCGGCTGCGTTGCCAGCTCGGCTTCCTCGATGCGCTTGTACAGCGCCAGCGCCTGCCCCACCACCTGATCCATGTTGTAGTACTTGTAGGTGCCGAGCCGGCCGACGAAGGTCACGCCAGGCGTCTCGTCCGCCAGCTGCTGGTAGCGCTTGTACAACTCGGCGTTCTCTGGCCGTGGGATCGGGTAGTAGGGATCGCCCTCGGCCGCAGGATATTCGTAGGTGATGCTGGTCTTCGGGTGGATCTGTCCGGTGAGGTGCTTGTACTCGCTGATGCGCGTGTAGGGCACGTCTTCGCTCGGGTAGTTGACCGTGCCCACCGCCTGGAACTGCTCCTGCTCGAGCTGCTTGTGCTCGAACTTCAGCGAGCGGTACGGCAGCTTGCCGAAGCGGTAATCGAAGTACTCGTCGATCGGCCCGCAGAAGATCAAATGATCATGCTGCACCTCGTCGCGGATCTCGCGGTAATCGGTGTTGAGCATGACCTTGATGTTGGGGTGCGCCAGCATCTTCTCGAACATCTTCGTGTAGCCATGCCTGGGCATCTGCTGGAAGCTGTCGGTGAAATAGCGGTCGTCGGTGTTGGTGCGCGTGGGGATGCGCGATGTCACCGACTTGTCCAGCTGCGACGGGTCCAGCCCCCACTGTTTGCGGGTGTAGCCGCGGAAGAACTTCTGGTACAGCTCGCGGCCGATGCCGTTGATCACCACATCCTCGCTGGTCTGGATGTTCTCCACCGGCTCGGCGCGGCTGGCGAGAAAGTCGGCCGCCTCCTCTTCGGTGGTCATGTTCAGACCGTAGAGCCTGTTCAGCGTGGTCATGTTGATCGGGATCGGCACCTGCTGGCCATCCACTTGCGCCAGCACGCGGTGTTCGTAGGGGCGCCACTCGGTGAACTGCGAGAGGTAGTCGACGATGCGCTGGGCGTTGGTGTGGAAGATGTGCGGGCCGTAGCGGTGAATCAGCACGCCGGATTCGTCGTGGTAATCGTAGGCGTTGCCGGCGATATGCGGGCGCCGGTCGACCACCAGCACGCGCTTGTTCAAGCCCCTGGCCAGCCGCTCGGCGAGCACGCTGCCGGCGAAACCGGCGCCGACGATCAGGTAATCGAAGCCGCGCCTGCGCGCCTGCGGCTCTTCGCCGGCACCGCCGCCGAGACGTTCCGGGTTGCTGTCCTGCGGGCTCATATCGCGCATTGCATCTTCTCCTTCATCAGGCTCCAGGTGTGATCCCAGGACATGTCGCCGAGGATCTCGTCGGCCTTGGCCAACAGCGCATCGCGGTCCTCGGCGTCGGCCAGGGCGGCTTCGGTGGCGGCGACGAACGCCTCGGCGCTGTCGGCGATGCGCACGATGCCGGTGTCACCGTAGGTACGCACCACATCGGTGATCGGCGTGGACACCACCGGGCAGCCACCGGCGAGGTATTCGGGGGTCTTGGTCGGGCTGATGAAGCGGGTCGATTCGTTCAGTGCGAACGGCATGATCGCCACGTCCCAGCCCGACAGGTATTGCGGCAGCTCGTCGTAGGTCTTGCCGCCGAGGTAGTGGATGTTGTCGCGCTGCGGCAGCTCGGCCGGGTCGATCTTGACCACCGGGCCGATCAGCACGATCTGCCACTCCGGCTTCATCCGCGCGACCTGCTCGATCAGTTCGAGGTCCAGGCGCTCGTCGATCACGCCGTAGAAGCCCAGACGCGGACGGGGAATTTCCGCCTGGTCATCCGGGTCATGCTGCGGCCGGCGCGCGGCGGCGAAGTGCGCGACATCCACGCTGCTGGGGAACGGGTGGGCGTTGTCGTGGCGCTGGCGCTTGGCCTCGTAGAGGCTGTAGCCGCCGGTGAAGACCAGGTTGGCGCGGCACATCAGCTCCACCTCGCGCTCGATCAGCTGCGGCGGCGCCCCGCGAAAAGCCGAGAGCTCGTCCATGCAGTCGTAGACGATCAGGTTCGGCGCCAGGTGATCGGAGAAGGCTAGGCTCATCGGCGTGTAGTACCAGAGCATCAGCTCGCCCACGCCGAGCTTTTCCAGGTAGTCGTCGAGCAGCTGGCGTTGCACGCGGATCGCCTCGTCCCCCTCGCAACCGGCGGGCAGCCGCGGGATCAGCACCTGCACGCCATTCTCCTCGGGGCGTACTTCCAGCCAGGGCTGGGCGTCCTCGGTGGGAATGGGTTCTTCGTGGAAGAGCACGTTGTAGTCGCGGGCGAAGCGCGACATCAGGTGCTGCGGGCGCTGGTAGACGAAGCTCCAGCGCAGATGCGAGAGGCACAGCAGCGTCGGGATCTGGTCGTCGAAGACCACTTCGGCCGGCGCCTGCTGCGCGTTGCGGGATTTACCGATGTCGTACTGGAACGGGCCGGCCCAACTCATGTAGCACCTCATTTCGGTAGCCGTGCCCGGGCGTTCCTGCCCACTCACCATGCCACGTCGATGCCAGCGCTGCCCTGCGTAAGGCGTGTCATCGCGCCACGACTACGAGCCGTCAGATGCCCTGCAACCCGCGTCGCCCGCCGGTAGTGGACGGCAATCGGCGGTTCGGGTTCCCGCCAATCATCCGATAGCGCAGCCCGTCGGCCGTCCGGCGGCTGGATGGAACTCGCCAGAACCTTGCCCCGTCCGTATCAACAGGACGCCTTAACACCGGCACCGGAACCACGCGCGCAGCTCGTCGTCGCCGTCCCGTTCCGTTTCGCCGATTCCAGATTACGGAGACTCATGCAGCGCCATTCACTGGCCAGCCGCAGTGTCCCGAGCGTGTCGAAAAGACAGCGAATGCGGAGGTAGACAGATGATTCTGGTAACAGGAGGGGCCGGCTACATCGGCTCACACGCGGTGCTCGAACTGCTGCAGGCCGGGCATGAAGTGCTGGTGCTGGACAATCTGTGCAACAGCTCGCAGGCCGCTCTGGACCGAGTCGAGCAGCTCGCCGGGCGACCGCTGCAGTTCGTCAGGGGCGATGTGCGCAATCGCTCGCTGCTCAAGGCGCTGTTCGCTGCCTACCCGATCAGCGCGGTGATGCACTTCGCTGGGCTCAAGGCTGTTGGCGAAAGCGTGCGCGAGCCGCTGCGCTACTACGAAACCAACGTCGGCGGCAGCATCGCGCTGTGCCAGGCGATGGCCGAAGCCGGCGTGTTCAAGCTGGTGTTCAGCTCATCGGCGACGGTCTACGGTGAATCGCCGGTGATGCCGATCACCGAGGACCGCCCCACCGGCGTGCCGACCAACCCCTACGGCCAGTCCAAGCTGATGGCCGAGAACGTGCTCAAGGGCCTGGCCGACTCCGATCCGCGCTGGTCGATCGGCCTGCTGCGCTACTTCAACCCCATCGGCGCCCACGAGTCAGGGCTGATCGGCGAAGACCCCAACGGCGTACCGAACAACCTGCTGCCCTACATGCTGCAGGTCGCGGTCGGTCGTCGAAAGCAACTGAACGTCTATGGCAACGACTACCCGACCCCGGACGGCACCGGCGTGCGTGACTACATTCACGTGGTCGATCTGGCCAAGGGGCACCTGAAAGCGCTGGAGCGACTGCAGCTGATTCATGGTGTTTCCACGTGGAACCTCGGCACCGGCAAGGGCCACTCGGTACACGAGATGATCACCGCCTTCGAGGAAGTCACCGGGCGCCCCCTGCCCCACGTGATCAAGCCACGCCGCAGCGGCGACATCGCCCAGTGCTGGTCGGACCCGACCAAGGCCGAACAGGAACTCGGCTGGCGCGCCGAAAAGGACCTGACCACCATGCTCGCCGACGCCTGGCGCTGGCAGAGCCGCAACCCGCGCGGCTACGCCGAGGAAAAAGTCGCCGCCGCAGAGGTCGCTTCGCAGACCGCCCTGGCCAGCTGAGCCCCGGTCGTGCGGCGAATCGTGCCGCACGACCAATCGCCCGGACGGCGAAGTCCGCCTATCGCCGGTCGATCTGATGACCAGCGCCGGACAAGGACATCGCCGGCTCATCACCGCTCCACTGCAAGCGGTTGTCGATGCCAGCCACAGTGACCTGCGCCGGGCCGTCGAACGCCAGCTCCAGCCCATGCTCGGCGCCCGACACTTCGACGATCGCCGTCTGGCCACGCCCGAGGATGGTGGTGCGGATATGGTTCTTGTTGGTGTCCACGGTCAGGCGGTCGACGGACTTCGCCGTTACGCTGTTTCCGATGCCGGACACTTCCAACGCGGACGCCTTTTCCAGGCTGATCTCATGGTCTGTCCCGTAGACCTGCACCACACCACAGTCCCCAGTGAGGCTGATCTTGTTGGCGTTACCGGAGATGTTTACGTCCTTGCCAAGGCAGGGCACATCCCGTGACAGCTCGATACCATCCAGTTCGATCGGTTGAGCATGGGCAGCCGCCGCCAACAGCAGGCCGGCCGCGAGCATCGCAGCAGAAGCGCAAGCATTCATTCGCTAAGTCCTTTCGAGGCAGAAGAAGGCATCGGAAAAAACCGCTGCGATCGTTGATCGCTCCGCTGCCGTGCGGCGTAGGACTCGATGGCGACGACCGAGTTCAAGCGGCCGCGGGCGCGCGGTCAGGGCGAGTTGCGTCATGCAGCACGCGCGAGTAACCACCCGCTGTTCGCGCCCGTAGCGATCTGCGCTTTCCAATCGCCGCATTCATGCCACAGAACGAACCGCATCCAAAGGAGCTCCGCTCTGTGGGAGCGATCTCGATCATGAATAGCCACGCCGATGCTTCCGCCTGGCTCTTTATCCGGGCTTCTGCGCACTGCGCAACTCGTCCCGCAGCCACGCCGCCAGGCGCTCGGCACGCCGATCCAGCCGCCGTGCCGGCACCCAGAGCGCCAGCCGGGCGCTGGTTTCGACGAAACCCCAGGGCGCGAGCAGCCGCCCCGATTTCAGATCGTCGGCGACCAGCTGCTGCGGCGCGATAGCCACACCCAGCCCCGCCAGTGCCGCCTCCAGAAGGAAGTACAGGTGCTCGAAGCTCTGCCCGAGGCGCAGCTGCGTGGGGTCCAGCTGCTGCCGGCGAGCCCAGCTCGGCCAGGCCTGCGGGCGCGAGGCGGTATGCAGCAGCGCTTCGTCGAGCAACGCCGCGGGCGGTGCGCTGCGCAGTTCGGCACAGCGCGGATGGTAGGGGCTGAGTACCGGGCCGATGCGCTCGACGGCCAGCTCGAACACCTGCATGTCCGCTGGCCACGGCGGCTCGGCGTACCACAGCGTGGCATCCAGCCCCGGTTTGCGTGGATCCAGCTCGCCCTCGCTGGCAGACAGCTGCAGACGCAACTCGGGCAGGTCGCGATTGAGCCGGTCCAGCCGCGGGATGAACCAGCGCGCCAGCAGGCTGCCGGGACAACCGAGAACGAACGGCGCCTCGGCCGTCTGCCGCTGCAGCTCGGCACAGGTGCTGCGCAGGCGCTCGAAGGCCTCGCTGGCGGCATCGCGCAAGCGCACCCCGGCATCGGTGAGTTTTACGCCACGACCTTCCTTGATGAAAAGGCCTATGCCCAGCTGCTCCTCAAGCTGCTTGACCTGCCGGCTGACGGCCCCGTGGGTGACATGCAGCTCGCTCGCCGCTTCGCTGACACTACCCAGGCGGGCGGCCGACTCGAAGGCGCGCAACGCGTTGAGCGGGGGAAGATCCTGAGCCATAAGCGTGAGTTTTCCTGACAGGTCGTGGCGATCTTATCGCTTTTAACCCGGCGCCCATAGCCGTACCCTGAGGCGATCGTATCATCCGTCGCCTGTGGCAGCGGTCTTGACCGCGAATGCGCCGAAACGCGTTCAGGACAAGTACCCAAGCACAGGCCCGGCAACCGTTACAGGAGCCTCACATGACGTCATACCGCAGCGGTCCCGACGACCGCGGCCTGTTCGGCCGCTTCGGCGGCCAGTTCGTCGCCGAAACCCTGATGCCGCTGATCAACCAGCTGGCCGCCGAATACGAGAAGGCCAAGAGCGATCCGGCCTTCCTCGAGGAGCTGGCCTATTTCCAGCGTGACTACATCGGCCGCGCCAGCCCGCTGTACTTCGCCGAGCGCCTGACCGAGCAGTTCGGCGGCGCGAAGATCTACCTCAAGCGCGAAGACCTGAACCACACCGGCGCGCACAAGATCAACAACTGCATCGGCCAGATCCTGCTGGCCAAGCGGATGGGCAAGCAGCGCATCATCGCCGAGACCGGCGCCGGCATGCACGGCGTGGCCACCGCCACCGTGGCCGCGCGCTTCGGCATGCAGTGCGTGGTCTACATGGGCACCACCGACATTGAGCGCCAGCAGGCCAACGTCTTCCGCATGAAGCTCCTGGGCGCCGAGGTGATCCCGGTCACCGCCGGCACCGGCACGCTGAAGGACGCGATGAACGAAGCCCTGCGCGACTGGGTGACCAACGTTCACAACACCTTCTACCTGATCGGCACCGCCGCCGGCCCGCACCCCTACCCGGCCATGGTGCGCGACTTCCAGTCGGTGATCGGCAACGAAGTACGCGAGCAGATCATGCAGAAGGAAGGCCGGCTGCCCGACTCGCTGGTCGCCTGCATCGGCGGCGGCTCCAACGCCATCGGCCTGTTCCACCCGTTCCTCGATGACGAGTCCGTGCAGATCGTCGGCGTCGAGGCGGCCGGTCACGGCATCGACACCGGCAAGCACGCCGCGAGCATGGCCGGCGGTGCGCCGGGCGTGCTGCACGGCAACCGCACCTTCCTGCTGCAGGACGCCGACGGCCAGATCACCGACGCGCATTCCATCTCCGCCGGCCTCGACTACCCAGGCGTAGGTCCCGAGCACGCCTGGTTGCACGAGATCAAGCGCGTCGAATACGTGCCTTGCACCGACGACGAAGCGTTGAAAGCTTTCCACCAGTGCTGCCGCCTGGAAGGCATCATCCCCGCGCTGGAATCGGCCCACGCCCTGGCCGAAGCCTTCAAGCGCGCGGCGAAGCTGCCCAGGGATCACCTGATGGTGGTCAACCTCTCCGGCCGCGGCGACAAGGACATGCAAACCGTCATGCACCACTACGACGAACAGGAAGAACATATATGAGCTCGGTGAACTCCCGTCTGCAGTCGCGCTTCGCACAGCTGAAGCAGGAAAACCGCGCCGCGCTGGTGACCTTCGTGACCGCCGGTGACCCGGACTACGCCACCTCGCTCGCCATCCTCAAGGGCCTGCCGGATGCCGGTGCCGACGTCATCGAGCTGGGCATGCCGTTCACCGACCCGATGGCCGACGGCCCGGCGATCCAGCTGGCCAACATCCGCGCCCTGGCGGCGAAGCAGAATCTACCGAAGACGCTGCAGATGGTCCGCGAATTCCGCGAAACCAACAGCATCACCCCGCTGGTACTGATGGGCTACTACAACCCGATCTTCGCCTATGGCGTCGAGCGCTTCGTCAGCGATGCGAAAGAAGCCGGTGTCGACGGCCTGATCGTCGTCGACCTGCCGCCGGAGCATAACGACGAACTCTGCGACCCGGCCCAGAGCGCCGGCATCGACTTCATCCGCCTGACCACCCCGACCACCGACGACCAGCGCCTGCCGGTCGTGCTCAACGGCAGCTCGGGCTTCGTCTACTACGTCTCGGTGGCCGGCGTGACCGGTGCAGGTTCCGCCACTCTGGAACACGTCGAGGAAGCGGTAGCGCGCCTCAAGCGCCACACTGACCTGCCGGTGTGCGTCGGCTTCGGCATCCGCACGCCGGAACAAGCCGCCGCCATCGCACGGCTTACCGAGGGCGTGGTGGTGGGCTCGGCGCTGATCGACCAGATCGCCGGGGCCAAGAGCCCGGAAGACGCGGTGGAAGGTGTGCTCGGCCTGTGCCGCCAGCTCAGCGCCGGAGTACGCGGCGCCCGCGGTTGAGGCTTTAGTGCGGTAACCGAAAAGCCGCTGTACCCGTGAGAGGGCAGCGGCTTTTTCGTTCGTGTACGGGCGTTCGTTGCCTCAGGAACGGCCTATCCGGTGGGCTTCAAGCCACCACGGCGCCGTATCTATCACCACTGCTTTTCTGCAAGACCACTCACTCATTGCCTACAGGCGTCAGACATGGACATCAACGACCTCCCCTTCGGTACTACCGACTGGGCGACTATTGAACCCACCCTGCATCCAGGCGAAACCGGCAGCGCTTACTGGCGCACCCGCCAGTTTGGCCCCATCCGCGTGCGCTTGGTCGAGTACACCCCGGGTTATCTGGCCGACCACTGGTGCAGCAAGGGCCATATCCTGCTGTGCCTGGAAGGCGAACTGCACACCGAGCTTCCTGATGGGCGCCGCTTCATCCTTACGCCGGGCATGAGCTACCAGGTCGCCGACGGCGCCGAGCCGCATCGTTCATCTACCCAAGTGGGGGCAAAGCTGTTCGTGGTGGATTGATTGCGTCACCTCTGCACCTGAGGCGCACGACGCGGGATCAGCGCCTGCGATGCAGATGCGCGGTGGACGATCAGACCGCCATCGACAGCAGAGGCGCCCCATCGCTCGGCTCAGCCTTTCTTTTTCTTCTTTTTCAGCGCCTTCAACCGCTGCGCCGCGCGCTCCACGACGGCCTTCTTGTCCGGGCGCTTCATGCGTTTCCATTTGCGGATCTCGTCCTTGGTGCGGCCGCAGCTGGTACAGACTTCGTCCGTGAGCTTGCAGACGGAAATGCACGGATTCTCGACGTCCTTGCCCACGGTCAGTGCCGTGTCGTGGCGTTGCGGGCTAGGCGACGTTGCCAGTCACCGCCATCGTCGCGCCGGCAGGCTTCCTCGCTGTCGGAGCGCACCGGTGCGCGCAGAGCGCTCATGTCGATGCCTGCCTCGGCCAGCGCCGCCTGGGTCAGTGCCTGCATGCGCGCGCCCTGCCCTTGGCCAATCGCCAGCGCCCGCTGTGCCTCGGTGACGAATACCCAGGTGACCTGCAGGCTCTCGGGGAAGCGCGCGTAATCGACCTCATGGGCGAGCCAGCTGAAGCCGACGACCTCCGCCTTGCCCGCCTCGCAGGCCTGGCTCAGGCAACTGGCAAGTTGCCGTTCCATACGGGTCTGATCGCGTTTGCTGAGGGGCATCGTGCCGTCCTGTATCCGGGTTAGGCCCCGAGTGGATGGGACAGTAGGAAGGAGTCTAGCGCGACCGCTGCATGCCGGATCGTCGGCACCGCTTGTTGTCAGTACCACTGATCGATTACTGACTATGGTTGCCACGCTCGCGGCAATCTCACACAGCGAGGCGCTAGCGTGGGCTGTAGGCAGTCATGAAGGAAGGACCCTGGGCGCTACAGCTTGCGGTAGCGGCGGCACTGCTGAACGACGTATTTGCGCACATGCTGCACCTTCGCCCAAGCCACCTCATCCATGCCAACCGTCTGCAGTTCAGCTTGCAACTCGGCGCTATTGGCAGCTGGCTCGATCAGATCCAGCATTTGCCGCAGCTCCCGAAGTACGAACGGCGGCGCAAGGCCCATGTGGCGCGCCAGCTCTTCCCAATCGGCTCTGCGCAGCTGCTGCGGATGGAAGTTACCGCCCACCGCGAAACCAAGACTGGGGCTGTATGGCAGCACCATCGTACATACCAGGTCATAGGCCGGCGCCAATGACCAGCGCCCCTTGGCGTCTTGTAACAGCGAAATGTTCTTGGCATGGCCATCGCTGTTGCCGGCCAGCACGTTGAATATCTGCCAGCGCAGCAGCTGGCGCACCTGCAGCGCAGGCATGGCCGTCACCGCGCGCAACAGGTCTGCGCAGGCAGCCAGCGTCGGGCCGCCCTCTTCCTGGTACTTGAGCCGCCGCGGATAGCCAAGCGCCTGGCACATGTCCTCCTGGTGCACACGCTCGATCTGGTTATCCACTCGCTCACGATCGTAACGAGTCACAGCAAGATAGTGAGCCTTCCCTGCCTGACCTGCGTGCGAGTCGGGAACCACAAGCCCAGCGATCCGAGCCAGGCGGTTCATATAGAGCTCGTTGAAAACCAACGCCGGCTTTAGCGAGAACTTGATCAGATGCGAAGAAGCGGCGGTGCCGCGCGGGAGGTAGAGCTGGCCGCCTTCGAGGATTACGGGAATCTTGTCCTGGGCGCCGGCAAGCGAAAGCCGTGTCGCCTTGCCCGGCTGGAACAAGGCGTAGCGCTCCTTACCCTGCGCCCACCGCGCCAGCTGATTGGGGTCGACCGGTTCCTGGCCAGATTCGATCAACGCATCGGCCCGCTCCGGGTCAACAATGCGCAACGCACCGGCACAATCACCACCGATGGCGGCCAACAGCGAAAAGTCGTCATCGGCGATCCCAAGCCGGTTCACCAGCAACTGCCGCGAAGCTTCTTCGGGAAGCAGATTGGCAAACCAGTTGTGTGCCGTGCCGAGCCTTGGCGCAAACATACCGGTTGCAAGCGGCAAGCTATTGGAGATTGCAAACCGCGCTGCTTCGCTATAACGAAAACCCATGCTGCGGCCGTCGTCACCCAGCCAAAGCTCACCGATACGGCAATCACCCCGGTAGACGCCGAGCAGTCCGCTCACAGGTCGCTCCCGTCACGTCTAGCCGCCAACAGCTCGATGCCAAGCGTATGACACACGTTCAGCACCCGCCCGAACGAACAGCTCTCGCGGCCATTTTCCAACTCGCTCAGAAAGCGCACGCTCACGCCACATAGGCCGGCAGCGTCCACCAGACGCAGCCCCTGACCCTTGCGGGTGCGCTGGATCATCTTGCCCAGCTCGGCCATCGAAACAAATGCGGTAGGCTCAGCCATTTTCCCGTTCCGTACAATTTGTCCTTCGGAAACAGCTCACTTCCGCTTTTTTCCCAATAGGGAAAATACTCTCCACTGCTGGCCGGTGCACTGGATTTTTTACCGATCGGGAAAAAAATTTCTAGTTCGTCTCAAAAACCCCCTCGCCGAACAAACCATCGCCCATTGATGACCAATATCGACCCGCTTGATTTCGACAGCGCTGGCCGAGGGCGTAGCATGCCCTGAACATCCCCAGAGCCACCGAGGAGATTGTTCATGCCTGATACCCCTTACGTCCCGCCGAAGGTCTGGACCCACGACGCGCCCTCGGGCGGCAAGTTCGCCAGCATCAATGCCCCCACCGCCGGTGCGCGGGAGGAGAAGGTGCTGCCGGTGGGCAAGCATCCGTTGCAGCTCTACTCGCTGGCCACGCCCAATGGCGTGAAGGTCTCGATCATGCTTGAGGAGCTGCTCGCCGCCGGCCACAGCGGCGCCGAGTACGATGCCTGGCTGATCAACATCGGTGAGGGCGATCAGTTCGGCAGCGGCTTCGTCGAGATCAATCCGAACTCGAAGATCCCCGCGCTGGCCGATCACAGCGTCGCAGGCAAACCGCTACGGGTGTTCGAGTCCGGTTCGATCCTGGTCTACCTGGCGGAGAAGTTCGGCGCCTTCCTGCCCACGGAAATCCGTGCGCGTACCGAGACGCTGAACTGGCTGTTCTGGCAGATGGGTTCGGCGCCCTTCCTCGGCGGCGGCTTCGGCCACTTCTACGCCTACGCGCCCGAGAAGTACGAGTACCCGATCAACCGCTACGCCATGGAGGTAAAGCGCCAGCTCGACGTGCTCGACCGCCAGCTGGCGGAGAACCGCTACGTGGCCGGTGACGACTACAGCATCGCCGACATGGCGATCTGGCCCTGGTACGGCGTGCTGGCGCGGGGCGAGCTGTACGACGCTGGCGAATTCCTTTCCGTGCAGGACTACAAGCACGTCCAGCGCTGGGCCGCGGAGGTCGCCGAGCGCCCGGCCGTGATCCGCGGGCGCAAGGTCAATCGCACCTGGGGCGATGAATCCGAACAGGCCCCCGAGCGCCACAGCGCTGCCGACCTCGACTGAAGCGCAACCGGATCGGGCGGTGGAAGGCGCGAAGCCTTTCCACCGCCCGCCATCTTGCGCAGGCAGGCTGCCCAGCCCACCTCCCTAATCGCCGCGCAGTCCTCCGCGCAGCGACTGCACGGCCCTCCTCCGACCGCTGATCCTCCACGCTGAACTATGCCGGTGCGCTCCTACCCAATATTCATGAGCGCCGTTAAATCCGCGACAGACGCGGCCAGCATCAGCACACGGCCGCCGCCATCGCGACAGGTGCAGAGCGCTCACAACCCGGTTGTTCAACACAACGTGAGGTGGATCATGAGACATACACTGGTAGCAGCGTTCGCAACGCTGACCGACGCCAACCGCACCCGCGGCGATCTGATGTCGCGGGGCATAGCGCGCGAACAGATTCACGCCATTGGTGCCGAGAGCGCCGATATCCATGCCTACGATGCGCCCTACACCACCACTCCCGACGTCCCGGTGGATCGTACGCATCACGAATCCAAGGTCACGCACTTCTTCAAATCGCTGTTCGGCCATGAACCGCACGAAACGCACCGCCACTACGCCACCGCCTATCCAGATGCCGTACGCCGCGGTGCGCTGGTGATCGCTGTGGATGTCGACGATGAAGATCAGCTGGCCAAGGCGCGCGATGCCCTGGAATACAACGGTGCCATCGACATCAACGAGCGCGGCGGCAGCGGCGCAGTCGAAGGCTATCCAGGCCCGAGCAGTCCCTATGCTGGCGCGACCAGCGGCGACAGCCACCTCGACAAGCACTTCAGCGCAACCGGCACGGCAACCGCTGGCAGCGACCGCCCTCTGAGTGGCGCGCACACCGGCGACGGTGCCCACATCGGCAATACAACCGCGCCCGGCGCCGATCCGACCGATTACAACGACCGCAGCTCGGCCGACACCGGTCGCTATGACATCGGCGGCGCGGCCAAGCGCGCCGGCACCGACTACCCGGAAACCACCGCCACCACGGCACCCACCGGTGCTGGCGCGACCGGCCACGGCAGCAGCCCTGACACGCCGGAAGTGGCACCCGGCGTCGGCACCCGTGACGCCGGCCTCTGCCGCGACCGCATTTGCGTGATCCAGCGACCGAGCTGACCGCTGCTGCGCAGTACCACGGGCCGCATCACGCGGCCCGTTTTATGTCATGTCCCGACCGGGCAGCCGCACCCTGACGACGCGCAATCCATCACGGCTTAAGCCTGCTGCGACGATTGGCGCAGGGCCGGACTGCTGAGTGCTGGATGCACCTGGCGTATTCTGGCGCTTCAGGCGGCCCGAGCGCCGCCAAGCATGTAGAGGGCCACGCCATGCCTACGCTGGGAACCATCTCGTCCTGTCTGATGCTCTGCCTTGCCGCTTCGAGCGCCTGGGCCGCACAACCCGCCATGGAGCAGACGGAAGGCGACTCGAAGAGCGCCTTCGTCCTGCATGAAGGCGGCAACATGCACACCGACCAGGCGGCCCTGCGCGAGCGTCGCGCCAAGGCGTACGAAGTGGAGCTGCGCGAAGCCCATGACGAGCTGATGGCCGCCAAATACGCCATCACTCAAAAGTACCTGGCCAAGCTGCCCGCCCACGAGCGCGAAGCACTGCGGGCCGAAGTGGCCGCGCAACACGCCACCTTCGCCTACCGCTACCCCGAAGCCCACGCGCGCTTGCTGCAGAGCAATCCGCACAAGACCGAGATCAGCCAGGACTGACGGGTCCCGAGGGCAACCCGCGTAGGGTGGAAAACGGCAACGCCTTTTCCACGCGTCCACATCACCGCCCCGCGAAACGCGCGGAGTACATGGCTTCTTACCGCCCGCGCCGACCCTCGCCCAACGCCCGCCGCAGCCCGGCTCGGCCAATCACCAACGCCAGACATTCCTCCACCGCACCCAGGGCCGCATTGACCAGCGGCCTCGGCTGATAGGGCTTGCGCAGGCTCAGCCCGACCCTGGATGCGACCAGCGCCGCCGTCGCACCGAGCAACGCCGGCACCAGCACCGGCTCGCGACGGACACCCGCCAACGCGGCCGCGCTGACGCCGCCGGACAGCGCACGAAACATCATCGACGGCACGATGGTGCGATCCGGCGCAAAGGGCATCTTGTCGCCGATCATCTCGCTGGCCGCGAGCGTTGGCAGAAAGGTCTGCGCGGTGTCCGACGTCAGCAGTTGCGCGGCCTCCCCCGCCCCGGCGAGATCATCGCGCTCGCTCAACGCCCGGCTGACCAGCATCGGCGCCAGCATGCTGCGCATGCCCGTCACCGCCCCGATCGCCAGGGCGGCCCATAACAGATTGCTCGAAGTCGACATCGTCAGATCTCCCGGTGGTTATCAATACCGACCGGGCGCCCGCCGCACGCGTTCGGCGGCTCAGCGCAGACGGCGACGGATGACAGCCCCGCCGTCGTCACCACTGGGAGAACCCATAAACCAGCACGCCGAGGCCGAAGCCCATCTGCGCCAGCAGCAGCACGCGAATGGCGAAGGTGTAACTGATCACCCGGCTCTGCCCCCGGGCATCGGTGGCGAACAGCCGGTAACTCTCGGGAAACTCGGCTTCCATCTCCTTCAGCGCCGCGATGGTCAGCTCCAGCAGCTGCCGGCTGCCGGCTGCGCGCATCCACCAGCCAGAACACCTGCGCCAGCAGCATGGTGAAGGCGCCCAGCAGGATCAGCAGCCCCGGTGAGAAGCCCCGCTGCAGCGCCGCCAGCACACCGCCATCGGCGAATATCGCCAGCACCACGAAGAAGTTGAAGCCCCGCAGGCGCTGCTCGGCATTGAGTTTGAAGTGCGCCCAGACAAACTCTCGACCATCCATGCGCTTCTCCTCCGATGCACCAACCCAACACAGTGGCTGACGCCCTCACTCCGCATCCACGGGCGTCACCGTCGATAAGCCGAAGGCCAGCGTGATGCTGTTGCAGGGGTGACTGCGAACCCTCAGGCCGGATCGACCAGGTCCTGCCATTCCTTGTGGCGCTCGATGTAGCTGGCGATGAACTCGCACTGCGGCACCACACGCTTGTCGCGGCGCCGTGCATCCGCCAGCGCGGCCTTGGCCAGCACACTGCCCAGCCCCTGCCCGGACAGGCTGGGGTCGACCTCGGTATGGGTAAAGACCATCCGCTCGCCCTGCTCGTTGTACTCGGCAAAGCCGAGCGGCTGGCCGTCGACCAGCAACTCATAGCGCTGCTGCGCGGCATCGTGGCGGACGGTGGCTTGTCGATCGCTCATGGTGGGCTCCCTCTCAGTTAATGACTGCGCTAGAGGTACGAGTGAGCGCAGTGTATGAGGGTTCAGGTGGCGCGACGACGAACCGGAATGTGCCGTGCGCGTTGCTCAGGGCCTTGCAAGCTCGCGCCATGCCACTGCTCCAGAGGTAGCGGCGGCAAGGTCATTTGGTAACTGATAGAGGCTTGGCAGAGCAGCAAGCCTTGAAGCTGGCGTTAGCCTCGTTTGCCGCTCGTTTGGATTTCAGCGTGACCACCCGACATGACGATCGCCTGGTTATTGCTGAATGGGCGAAGCGCCAATGCCTGCCCATACTCCTTCAGCACCTGCTCGACGGCCTCGTCGAACGGCGCATTCCGGTAATGCGGCAGCGGGTAGAAATCGACCAGCCCCAGTGCGGTGTAGGACTCCAGCTCAGGCGCCGCAGTGACGTCGTCCAGCGCCCGAATATAGTCAATGCTCGGGGCGAGTATCGCGGAGCCGGCGGATTCGCCGATATAGCACTTCCCGGCCCTGACCTGTTCCGCGATCAACCTGTCCGCGCCTGTGCGCTTCAGCTCCTGCAGCAGAAAGAACGTGTTGCCGCCGGACACATAGATGTAATCGCCACGTTCGAGCTTGCTGACGATCTCGCCCTGAGTTGCAGTTGAAACCTCGAGCTCATCGATCACCAGACCGGCTTTGATAAGCGCGTGCTTGGCCGCAACAAGGTAGGAATTGACCTCCTCGGCAAGGCTTGCCGTAGGAATCAACGTAACCGTCTTGCCGCTGCACTCGCCTTTGGTGAACGTGACAAACAAGTCCACGACTTCAGCAAAGGAGGATGTCAGGAAAATATTCATGGTTACCTCTGCGCTCGATTGAATTTGGGCTTGCTTCTTGAGAAAACGGCCGGACAGCTGATACAGACCTGCTGCGCTGCGTGGGAGTGCCGCGAGTGCACCATGTTCCTACCGCCTGGACGAACTCACCCGCTACCGATCCCACGCCCGTTCGAATCAATCCATTCCGACAAACCCACCGGTCTGGTGCTGCCACAGCCGCGCATAGAGCCCGCCGCGGGCGATCAGCTCGGCGTGGGTGCCGGTCTCGATCACCTGCCCCTGGTCGATCACCACCAGCCGATCCATGCGCGCGATGGTCGACCGCCGGTGGGCGATGGCGATCACCGTCTTGCCTTCCATCAGGGTATCCAGACTCTCCTGAATCGCCGCCTCGACCTCCGAATCCAGCGCCGAGGTGGCTTCGTCGAGCACCAGGATCGGCGCGTCCTTGAGCAGCACCCGGGCGATGGCGATGCGCTGCCGTTGCCCGCCGGAGAGCTTCACGCCGCGCTCGCCCACCATCGCCTCGAAGCCCTTGCCGCCCTGGCTATCGTCCAGGGTCTTGATGAACGCATCCGCGCGGGCCTTGCGCGCCGCGGCCCAGAGTTCTTCCTCTGTGGCGTCGGGCTTGCCGTAACGCAGGTTGTCGCGGATCGAACGGTGCAGCAGGGAGGTGTCCTGGGTGACCACGCCGATATTGGCGCGCAGGCTTTCCTGGCTGACCTCGGCGACGTTCTGCCCGTCGATCAGGATGCGCCCGCTTTCCAGGTCATAGAGGCGCAGCAGCAGGTTGACCAGTGTCGACTTGCCCGCGCCGGACGGCCCGACCAAGCCGATCTTCTCGCCCGGGCGAATGTCGATGCTTAGCCCGCTGATCACCCCGCCGCTTTTGCCGTAATGGAAATGCACATCCTCGAAGCGCACGCCGCCCTGCTCCACCTGCAGCGGCCTGGCGTCCTCGGGGTCGAGCACATCGCGCGGCCGGACGATGCTCTTCATGCCGTCCTGCACAGTGCCGACGTTCTCGAAGATGCCGTTGACCACCCACATGATCCACTCGGCCATGTTGTTGATGCGGATCACCAGGCCCAGCGCCAGGGCGATGGCGCCTGTGGTGATCAGCGCCTCGCTCCACAGCCACAGCGCCAGCGCGCCGGTGCCGACGATCAACAGGCCGTTCATGCAGGTGATGAGGAAATCCAGGCTGGTGATCACCCGCGACTGCAGGCGGAACTTGCCAAGCAGCTCCTGCATCGCCTCGCGGGCGTAGCTCTCCTCCTCCCGCGAATGGGCGAACAGCTTCAGCGTGGCGACGTTGCTGTAGCCGTCCACCACCCGCCCCATCACCTTCGAACGCGCCGCGGACGCCGCCGCCGAGCGCGCGCGGATACGCGGCACGAAGTACCAGAGTGCGGCGCTGTAGCCGACGATCCACAGCAGCAAGGGCACGATCAGGCGCAGGTCAGCAGCGGCGAACAGATACAGCGCGCTGCCGGCATAGACCACCACATGCCAGAGCGCATCGATCACCTGCATGGCCGAATCGCGCAGCGACGGCCCGGTCTGCATCACGCGCTGAGCGATGCGCCCGGCGAAATCGTTCTGGAAGAAGTTCAGGCTTTGCTTGAGCACGTACCGATGGTTCTGCCAGCGGATCAGATTGGTCAGCCCCGGATTGATCGCCTGATGCGTCAGCAGGTTGTGCAGGCCGAACACCAGCGGCCGGATGACCAGCGCCACCGCCGCCATCCACAGCAACTCGTTGCGGTGCTCGGCAAAGAAGGTCCGCGCGTCATCGGTCGCCTGAGCCATATCGATCAACTGGCCGAGAAAGCTGAACAGCGCCACCTCGATCAGCGCCGCGAAAAAGCCCACCACCAGCACAGCCGTCATCAGCGGCCAGACCTGCTTCAGGTAATGGGCATAGAAACGCAGCATTCCGGCCGGCGGCGCAACGTCCGGGCTGGGCTTGAAGACATCGATCAGGTTTTCGAAACGTAAGCGTTCATTCCACGACGTACTGGACTTACTTTACGTCCCGAAGGGGCCTTAGCAATTCCGGTGAGACCTTGTACTGTTTCGTGCCGTTCTCGGCCAGGACGATCACGCTCTTGCGGTTGATCT
>NZ_JACXXG010000039.1 GCF_014764705.1 Stutzerimonas kunmingensis | reverse complement strand
AACCCTGCTCACGCATGCGTAGGGCCGTGGAGCGCTTTTCACGTTGTTCTTGGGGGCTGAGTTTACGGGCATCTATTTTCATGGAGACAGATTATCTAATATGCCCTATTTATTTGCCAGGTTAATAGCTACATCCACGGTGGCTGTGGCTGGCTCGGCTACGGATAGCCCCATGCGCCACGATCACACTATCGGTGACGGCCATCAAGTCATGATGGATCTGCTCAAAACTGGAAAAGTATTGAGCGTGACGCCGATGAGGACTAAAACAAAAGGTCCGGAGGTGCCCAAGTTAACGGGGAACGTTCAGTCATACGAAATTAGGATACGCACGCCAGATGGAAAGCTTCATGCGGTAGAGTTCCGAGGTATGCCGGACAGTATCAACAAGCGCTAGTTTTTTCCAGCAACAAGAGCAACAAGTATCATATCTTGATAAGTTAATTAGCTCATCAGGCGAGGTAGCACATAAAGGCCCGCCGCCGTTGATCTGAGGGTCGCGGTAGGGATGGCAGTTACCTGCCACCCCCCCCCCCGCACAGATCCGTACGTGCGGAACTATCGCATACGGCTCCTGCCTCAGGTTCGTGACGTGAAGCGTTCCTCCGGATAGGGATGTGCAGGTCTGGCTGCACTGCTTGAGGGCTTGCCGCCATAGGGGGCAGACAGTTGCCCGAAAACCGTCAAGGCGGAGCAGGTTGCCCGGCACCGCGTGGTAGTTGAAATAGCCGCCAACCACCCGATTGAGCCACTGCCCTTGAGCCCGGACGGGCTCATGACGCGTCGACGTTGGAGTTCGTCCCGGATAGCCAGCAGCGTCGCACGCATCCGCTTCTTCGCCGTCAGTCGCAGCACTTGGAAGTCGCCGTTTCTTTTGGTGCTACAGCAGTGCGTGAACCCCAGGAAGTCAAAAGTCTCCGGTTTGCCCAAGGTCGCGCTGGGCCAGCATCTTATTTTTGAAGCGCGTTGAGGGGCGGCGAGGACCCTTCCTGTCGTATCCGCCACCGATCCTCAGCACTCAAGTCGCGCGCTTGCCATTCTATTTCATAGAGGCCGGCGGTCGAGTGCAGCGCCTGCTGGCCAACTGGTTTTTGTTCGCCACATGCAGGTCGTAGAACTTGCGCCGGGCGTGGGCCATGCAGCCGATTTCGGTGATGCCTTGCTCGAAGCTGGCCTTGTAGCCGGCGAAATCATCACAGACCAGCTTGCCGTCCCAGGAACCGAGGAAGTGGCGTGCGTGTTCGCCGGCACGGCTCGGGCTGAAGTCGTAAACCACCGCCTTTAGGTCGGCAAAGGGTGTGGTGCAGTAGGCCCAGACGTAAGCCCGATGGGTTTTCTTCTCGCCCGGGGCCAGCATTTGTACGGGGGTTTCGTCGGCGTGGATTACGCCTTGCGCCAGTACCGCTTCGCGCAAGGCGTCGACCAATGGCTGGAGCTGCACGCCGGTTTGTCCGACCCACTGTGCCAATGTCGAGCGCGCGATAGCCAGACCCGCACGGCCAAAGATCTTCTCTTGCCGGTACAGCGGCAGATGGTCGGCGTATTTGGCCACCATGACATGAGCCAGCAGGCCGGCAGTGGGGATGCCTTTGTCGATCACCTGGGCCGGTACGGGTGCCTGGATCAGCGTCTCGCACTGGTTGCAGACCCACTTGCCTCGGATGTGACGTTCTACCGTGAAGGTGCCCGGGGTGTAGTCGAGCTTTTCGCTGACGTCCTCGCCGATCCGCTTGAGCTGGCAGCCACAGGCACACTGGGTGTTGTCCGGCTCATGATGGATCAGGGTTCGTGGAAACTGGGCTGGCAGCGGCGCACGCTTGGGCTGCTGGCGGGGTTGGGCGGTGACGGGCGCCGGATGCAGCGCCTTGAGCTCGGCCTCGATGGCTGCGATGTCCGTATCGATCAGCTCATCGAGCAGGCTGATCTGGTCGGGGCTCAGCTGCTCGCTGCGCTTGGCGAACTTGTACCGCTTGAGCAGTGCGATTTCGTGGGTGAGTTGCTCGATCACTGCTTGATCGCGGTGGATCTTTTTGCCCATCGTGTCGACTTGCGACAGCAACTGCGCGGCCAAGGCGCGCAGCTGTTCAGGTGTCAACTCGTTGAGATCGGGTGCGCAAGTCATGCCGCTGATTGTCGCAAAAGCAGCTAATCAGAGGCGATTGAGCGATGGGCTAATGGCAGGCGCTACAGCACCGTGATCGATCCGCCCGAGCCCATCCGCTGCCAAGGCAAGCCAAGTACCAAGTAACGCCACCTTAAGTGACCGGAACTCTGATCGCAGGCGTTTTCTGGGGCGCTTTAAGCTTACAAAAAATTAATCATGCGTCTCCCTTCTGCATGCCATAGTTAAGGACAATGGCAAGTCGCTTGATTAGCCAGACCATGCGCGAGCTTCTAAGATCGATCAACGCTGGCAACACCAACCTTACGGCTGGTTTCGGCTTGGCTCCTTAGTTTGATTGGAACCTACACATGCAACGTAAAACCTCTAGGCGAACCTTTGTTAAAGGCTTGACTGCCGCAGGCCTCCTTGGCGGTCTTGGCTTGTGGCGAGCTCCGGTCTGGGCAGTGACTAGCCCAGGCCAGCCCAGCGTACTAAGTGGCACGGAGTTCGATCTGCTGATTGGGGAGACGCCGGTCAATATCACCGGCGCGGCCCGGACAGCGATGACTATCAATGGGACCATCCCAGGGCCGCTTCTACGTTGGCGTGAAGGGGATACCGTCACGCTGCGCGTCAGGAATAAGCTGAGCGAAGATACATCGATTCACTGGCACGGCATGATCCTGCCGGCCAACATGGATGGCGTGCCTGGATTGAGCTTCCACGGCATCGCTCCCGATGGCATGTATGTCTACAAGTTTCAGGTTAAACAAAACGGTACTTATTGGTACCACAGTCATTCAGGCCTACAAGAGCAGGTTGGTGTCTATGGCCCGTTGGTCATTGATGCTAAGGATCCCGAACCGTTCAGCTATGACCGCGACTATGTCGTCATGCTGACCGATTGGACCGATGAGGATCCCGCTCGAATCCTTTCTAAGCTCAAGAAGCAGTCAGATTATTACAACTTCCACAAGCGCACCGTCGGAGACTTCATTAACGACGTGAGCGAAGACGGCTGGGCCGCTACGATTGCGAATCGGAAAATGTGGGCTCAGATGAAGATGAGTCCCACCGACCTCGCCGACGTAAGCGGTTACACCTATACCTATCTAATGAACGGCCAAGCACCAGACGGGAACTGGACCGGTATCTTTAAGCCCGGCGAGAAGCTTCGCCTGCGGTTCATCAATGGCTCGGCCATGAGCTATTTCGATGTCCGCATTCCAGGGCTGAAGATGACTGTAGTCGCAGCCGATGGCCAATACGTCAACCCAGTTAGCGTCGACGAATTCCGCATTGCCGTGGCAGAAACCTACGATGTGATTGTCGAGCCTGCGACCGAGGAGGCTTACACGATCTTCGCCCAATCGATGGATCGCACAGGATACGCCCGTGGCACGCTAGCGGTTGCCGAAGGGCTGAGCGCTCCTGTTCCAGAAACCGATCCTCGACCACTAATCACCATGGACGACATGGGGATGGATCACGGCAGCATGGGCGGTATGGCGGGCATGGACCATGGCGGCGACATGGGCGCGATGGACCATAGCAACATGTCCGGCATGAACCACGGTGACATGCAAGGGATGGGCGACATGGGCGCAATGGCCGGCATGGATCACAGCAAAATGGGTGGGATGTCCGGGATGGACCACTCTGGAATGGCTGGGATGAGCGCAGGTATGCAATCGCACCCGCCCTCAGAGTCCAATAACCCACTGGTGGACATGCAGACCATGAGCCCAACTCATAGGCTGAACGATCCCGGTATTGGCTTACGAGACAACGGCCGCCGAGTCCTGACCTATAGCGACTTGAGAAGCACTTTCCCCGATCCGGACGGCCGTGAGCCCAGTCGGACGATCGAACTCCATCTCACCGGCCACATGGAGAAGTTCTCCTGGTCATTTGACGGTATAGAGTTCTCTGATTCGGAGCCCCTGCGGCTCAAATATGGCGAGCGGGTACGCATCACTTTGGTCAACGACACCATGATGACCCATCCGATTCATCTGCATGGTATGTGGAGCGATCTTGAGGATGAGAATGGAAAGTTCATGGTTCGCAAGCACACGATCGACATGCCTCCAGGTTCGAAGCGCAGCTACCGCGTGACAGCCGATGCACTCGGGCGTTGGGCTTATCACTGTCACCTACTGCTTCACATGGAAATGGGCATGTTTCGTGAAGTCCGAGTGGACGAGTAAGAGGAACTTTATATGGGAAATTTTATGAAGCGTAAAACTCTTATCGGCAGCGCGTTAATGTTCAGTCTGCTGGGCGTAATGAATATATCAGCTGCGTTTGCAGAGCAAACGCATGATCAGCACAAGCAACCATCGGCTTCGTCGCAAAATTCAGGCAACAAGCCGGCATCTCAGACACAAGGCTCCTCTAACTCAGAAATGGACCACGGCGACATGGGTCATGGCTCGATGGACCATGGTGAAATGGACCATGGCAAGATGGATCATGACCCGAAGGCTACTGGTACTGAGGTGGATTCGCACCATGACCACTAGATCTTCTCGCTTTGCTCTTATTGCGCTCGGAGTTTCGTTGAGCGCAGCGGCTGGACGGATAGCCAACGCCGCCGAGATGATGGATCACTCGATGCATCAAACCCCTCCTATTCCGGCAGCTCAAGCCCCTGCATCTTCTGCCAAGCCCGCGGCAATGAATCATGGCTCCGGTGGGCAAATGGACCATTCTGCAATGGGTCATGGTGCGATGGACCATAGCAAGATGAACCATGGCCAAATGAAGCATGACGATACGCTCGAAATGCCCGGCATGGTTCATCCCTCGTTCATTCCAGTATTGACCGATGCGGATAGAGAAGCGGCTTTCCCTGGTCTTCAAGGTCATACGGTCGATGACAAGTATCTGGCCTGGTTCCTTCTGCTAGATCAACTTGAGTACCAGGACGCAAATGAAGGTAGCACCCTCAGTTGGGAAGCTACTGCCTGGGTTGGTGGCGATATCAATCGGTTCTGGTTTCGCTCGGATGGTGAGCGAACGAATGGCGTTACTGAAGACGCGGAAATTGAGGCGCTTTACGGGCGTGCAATCAGTCCCTGGTGGGATGTAGTAGCAGGTGTTCGCCAGGACTTTAAGCCCGAGTCGCCGCAGACGTGGGCGGCTTTAGGCCTTCAGGGGCTGGCTCTGTATGGATTCGAAGCGGAAGCCACCGCCTTTGTTGGTGAAGGTGGGCAGACAGCAGCACGCTTAGAAGGCGAATACGACATCCTTCTAACGAACAGGCTCATCCTCCAACCGACTGCCGAGTTCAATTTCTATGGCAAGGACGACCCAGCGCGCGGAGTAGGCGCTGGTCTTGCAAACACAGAGGTGGGGCTACGCCTCCGATACGAAATTGTTCGTGAGTTCGCACCGTACATCGGCGTCACCTGGAACCGGGCATACGGCAATACCGCTGATATGGCGAGAGATGAAGGCGAAGATGCAGATGAGGCGCGGTTCGTTGCTGGCATCAGGCTTTGGTTTTAAGGACTTTCAATGAAACGAATAATTATTAGCTTCGTTACCTTCTGCGCACTAGGCCTGTTGATATTGGCCGGTGTTGTTTTTACAGGACTGATTAATGTTGCCGCGGATGATCCTCATACGGAAGCCGTATACGCTTTCCTGGAAACTGCTCGCAATCGCTCGATTGAGGTTCGCTCCGAAGACATAGTCGTGCCATCTCTCGACGATGAAGACCAAATCCGCGCCGGGGCGGGGAACTACGACTCGATGTGTGTGGGTTGTCACTTGGCGCCAGGCATGGCTGAGACCGAGCTAAGCAATGGCCTTTATCCCGCTCCACCCAGCCTGGCTGAAGCGGGGCTATACGGTGACCCAGCAAAAACATTTTGGGTCATCAAGCATGGCATCAAGGCCACTGGGATGCCTGCGTGGGGTAAAAGCATGGCTGATCCGTACATCTGGGGAATGGTGGCTTTTCTGCAGAAGCTTCCTGAGCTAGATGAAGGAGCGTATCGAGCACTCGTTGCGTCTAGTAGTGGTCATCAACATGGTGGTGGGGAAACCCCAGCTGGGCACGGTGAGCAACACGGTGAGATGGCCTCGGACGACCACCATCAGGGCGACAGTAGCAGCTCGGATCACCATGGCCCTAGCAGCTCGGGTGGTGCTGCCGGCCAATCAAGCACCGGTCATCATGGTAATGACGCAAGCGACGATCATCACGCGTCAGCGCCGCCCCAGGTGGCCCAGCCAAGCACTGACCATGACCGTGCCGATGCGGAGGACAGATCTCCGACAACAAGCGATGTCCACGCAGACGGGAAGCACCACAAGCACTAACTGCACGGCCTACGCTGTTCTGAGCGAAGCTCTAGATACGCGGCACCAGGAGGGGCGATCCAGGCAATACCAGCTGTCGACGCAACGGTACCCTTACCAACGCTTCCGTTCCAAATGTTGCCTCGTGAGACGTGTCACTTCACTCAGTGAGCGGCTTGGCTCTGGATCCTTATGGACGGCTCCCTGTCGTCATTACAGGGGGCTGATCTCATCTCGTTATCCACCTAAAGAGAGGTTAACGAGGCAGTCGGGCTAACAAGCAGCTGACACTCTGGCGGCTCTCACTTGCAGACCTTCCGAATAAATATCCGTCACCAGGCGAACCTTACAGCATTGTAATTAAGTTGGTCGAACCGGGCGCGACAAGGGCATGTCGTATTTTCTGTGGTTGCTAAGACGCTGATGCGACAATTCAGCGAGTAGGCCACCGTCGAATACAACTATCGAAACCTGGAGAACGCAATGACAAATTCAATGTTCACTTCCTGCATCCAAGCTTGTTCGAACTGTGCCCTGGTGTGCGAAATGTGCGCCGCTGCTTGCCTACGCGAGGATGACGTGAAAATGATGGCTCGATGCATCGAGCTTGACCGTGACTGCGCGGACATCTGCGCGTTGGCCGCCACCCTGATGAGCCGTGAAAGTGAGTACGCAAAAGAGTTCTGCTCCCTTTGTGCAAAGATCTGCCGGGCATGTGGTGAGGAATGCGCGAAACATCAGATGGATCACTGCCAAGAGTGTGCAAAGGCGTGCATGAACTGCGCTGAGGAATGTGAGCGTATGGTTGCGTAACACCCATAACTCAATGCTCTGGCACAACCACGCTGGTGGTGCCAGAGCCGGAAAGTCAGAATCAAAAGCAGACTGCCTAGTACCGAAAAAACGCACACGCTACCGTCAATAGCCAAGAGCGAGTCATCCGCTCAAACGTCTACCAGTAGTAAAGAAAGCCCAGGGCCCGTTGTTATCGCATTCGCTGTTCTCTTCTCTCTCTGAGCGAATCGCGGCGGAAATCTCGCACCGCTGGCAAACTGAAAAAGCACCGCCTGCATTAACGACGACAGCTTCAATCTACGAGCCAATACCATCCGGCAGCGGTGTGTATGGTGGCGTACGTGCACTTAGGCGTGGGATGTAGCTACCTGAACGCAATCGATATAACGGGGCGGCGATAAGTCCAATGAGAAACACTCAGACGATGCTTGCTCTCGCTCATCACTCATCTCCCATTGGACTCTGAACACTATAACTGATCGCACCGGCGGCACTTTGGTAGCATCCCTCACCCCTCGTCCTATCTCTGTCCCGTGTGCAACCGTACTGGCAATAAGCCGCCTACAGCTTTCATGACCAACAGCAGTCACCTTTGCGCTTGTTACTGCCGGAATCATAAAGCCCTTGTTGGTTGGAAGTGGATGCAGGTTCGAAAGTGGCACGAGTCGGGGTACTGGCAGCCGCCGCAGTTCATGTCATTTTCGTCATCTGCGCCTGATCCAATATCATGCCACCAGGCTTGTCTTTGCCTTGCGTGCTATTGCTATGTTGATGATACTCATTGGCAATTACAGAGTAGCCGGTGCGGTGGCGATGACAATGCCTGCAATGAACCTTTCATGACAACCTCATCAGGTTCTACTGGTACCGGGTTGAAGAGTTTTAATTGTTGGAATCCAGGCCGGTGTGTTGTGCATATAGGTGCGGTATTCGTCGCCGAATTCTGCGAGCGCCATTTGTTCTTCGCGCTTGGCCAGTCGCACATACACCACCACTAATATCGGGAACATCACCAACGTGGGGATAGTCGGCCACTGCAGTAAAAAGCCGAACATGATCATGATAAAAGCGAGATATTGCGGGTGACGGCAGCGGGCATACCAGCCAGTGGCGGCCAGTGATCGGCTCTGTTGGGCCTTGTGCAGTACTGCCCACGCTGAGGCGAGCATAAAAAACCCCAGGACGATGACAAGGTTGCTAGCAATATGCAGCGGGTCCCAGTGAGCGTTACCCTCGAAACCTAAAAGGGTATGCCACAGATGACCGTTTTCATGGGAAAGGAAATCCACCCCCGGATATTTTTCAGTCAGCCAGCCCGACAGAAAATAGATGCTCAGTGGAAAGCCATACATTTCGGTGAACAGCGCAACCACAAATGCGGAAAATGCGCCCAGGCTGCGCCAATCGGTATTACTTTTCGGCTTGGTAAAACTGAACGCAAAAAAAATGAAAATAATTGAATTTAAGATGACTAACGTCCAGAGACCATAAGCGGATTCATTGTGCATATCCTAGCCCCTTCTGTGTTGATGGTGGTCAGTCTGATGTTTGCCCGCTTCCAGCCCACGTTGATAGGCGGCACGCCTGACATCACTGGCATCACCGGACATGGTCTCTGACGTTTCTGCACCGCCCTGCGCCCTCCTGCCATGTCCACCGTGCATAAAGATATGCATCAGCGGGCACAGCAAAATGATTAGAATCGGCAAAAATGCAAATACATGTTGGCGATGCTCCACCAGCAGAAAATAACTGACTGCCCCGATCAGACCCAACGCAGCTAGCCCTTTAGGCGACCACCAGAAAGAACTTTTTTCGTTACTCATATCCTGTCTCCACGCTGAAAGAAAATTCCGGCCTGCCGCCTGCTTTATTTCACGTGCAAGGCACCACGGTACATTTGCATCTGGCAATGAAAGGCATAGTCACCGGCCTTCAGCGCTGGCAGAGCAACTTGTATGGGTTTGTTCAGGGGGAGGGTTTCGCTGATATCCAAGCCAGGCCACAACACCACCTCGGAACAAGGCGATGCATCCTTGCGCAAAAAGGTAAGGTTGACCGGAGTATTGGCCGGCACTTGAATATTGGCCGGCGTATAGCCGCCGTTTTCCACGACGACCAGCAAACCCTGCTCGTTTAGGGCAACTTCCTGCGGCTTATACAGCCAGAACCACCAGACGATCAGGGCAATCAGGGCCAGTCCCGCAATATTGATCAGCCACATGGTTTATATCCCTCGCGCTATGACAGTTAATGTTCCTGCGCCTTGAACAGGCGCAGGCGATTGGCATTGGTTACTACGGTAACGGAGGAAAATGCCATAGCAGCGCCAGCAATGACGGGGTTCATCAGCACGCCTAGCACCGGGAACAAGACACCGGCAGCTACCGGCACGCCAGCAACATTGTAGATAAAGGCGCCAAACAGGTTTTGCTTGATATTGCGCAGGGTAGCCTTGCTCACTGCAATGGCATCAGCCAGACCGTGCAGCGACCCGCGCATCAGGGTGATATCCGCGCTTTCAATCGCCACATCGGTACCCGTGCCGATGGCAAAGCCCACGTTGGCCAGCGCCAACGCCGGTGCATCGTTGATACCGTCACCGGTCATGCCGACAATTTCATTTTGCATCTGCAGTTCGGCCACCTTGTTGGCCTTGTCTGCAGGCTGAACTTCGGCAAAGAACTCGCTAATACCCACCTTTTCCGCCACGGCTTTGGCGGTGGCGCGGTTGTCGCCAGTGAGCATGACCACGCGAATGCCATTCTTCTGCAGACGCTTGATGGCCGCAATAGAATCCTCCTTGATGGGGTCGGCCACCGCGATGATGGCGGCAAGCCGCCCGTCCACCGCAAAATACATAGGCGTTTTGGCTTCACTGGCTAGATGCTGGGCCGTTTCGATGAACTCACCGACATCGATACCGCGCTCACGCATCAGTTTTTCATTGCCGAACAGCAACGCCTGGCCGACGGCCAGTGCTTCCACACCTTGACCGGCAATGGCATTGAATGACTCGACCTTGTCGAGGGTTAAATTCCGCTCCTTGGCCGATTCAACAATGGCCAATGCCAGTGGATGTTCTGATCCGGACTCCAGGCTGGCTGCCAGTTGCAGTACCTGGTCCTGTTTGAAGCCGGTCTGGGTCACAATGTCGGTAACCTTGGGCGAGCCCAAGGTGATGGTGCCGGTTTTATCCAAAATCATGGCGCTAATCTTGGAAGCGGTTTGCAACGCCTCACCGTTGCGGATCAGGACACCCGCCTCAGCCGCTTTACCCACTCCCACCATAACCGACATTGGCGTAGCCAGGCCGAGTGCGCAGGGGCAGGCAATAATCAACACAGTCGTGGCCGAGACGATGGCAAAAGCAATGGCCGGTTCTGGCCCGAAATTCAGCCAGGTTAGCGCGCTCAGCACTGCGATGATCATCACAACCGGCACAAAATATGCTGAGATTGCATCAGCCAGGCGCCCGATGGGCGGCTTGGAGTTTTGCGCACGCTTGACCATGTCGATGATCTGCGCCAGTGCCGTGTCTTTGCCCACGCGGGTGGCCTTGAAGACCAGCGTGCCGGTTTTGTTAAGGGTTCCGGCCGCCAACTTGTCGCCAGTGGATTTTTCCACCGGCATAGGTTCGCCGGTGAGCATGGATTCATCCACGGCGGTGTGACCTTCCCGCACCTCTCCGTCCACCGGAATCTTTTCACCGGGGCGTACGCGCACCAAATCGTTGAGCAACACCTGTTCGATCGCAATATCCAATTCTTCGCCGTCGCGAATCACCCGTGCGGTTTTCGCTTGCAAGCCGATCAGGCGTTTGACAGCTTCGCTGGTGCGTCCGCGCGCTTTCAGCTCCAGCGCCAGCCCCAGATCAATCAGACCGATGATGATGGCAGTGGCTTCGAAGTAGACATGCCGCGCCATCAGAGGCACTGCGTCCGGTGCGAAAACCACCACCATGGAGTAGAGCCATGCCGTGCCGGTGCCCAAGGCAATCAGGGTGTCCATGTTGGCGGAGTGATTTTTAAAGGACTGCCAGGAACCCACGTAAAAGTGACGACCCGACACGATCATCACGGCCAGGGTCAGCAGCCCCACCACCAGCCAGACAATACGCTCGACAGTAGTAGTCACCGTCATCTCGCCCACCACCAAGCTGTAGATCATCAGCGGCACACCCAGTGCCAGCGCGACCCAGGTTTGCCGCATCAGTTTTTGGTAATAGGCCAAATCGGCTTGTTCTTTTTCATCGAGCGCATCGCTTAGCGACTCACCGGCCATGGGTCTGGCGTTGTAGCCGGCCTGCTCCACCGCTTTCACCAACAACTCGGTAGCCGCTCTGCCCTGTACCTGCACCGTGCGGTTGGCGAAGTTCATTTCCGCCGTTTGCACGCCAGGCACGGCCATGAGCGCTTTTTCTATTTTGCCCACACAGCTGGCGCAGCCCGTACCTTCAATAATCAGGGTTTGATCGGTCGCCGTATTGCTGCTCACTTGGTTACCGGTAGGTGGCAGAGGGCCGTGATTGCGGGAAGCAGTGGGACTATGATTCATGGTTGAGTCCTTATTACCGAAGTCAGAATTAATACCGCCGAGGCGCCTGCAAGCTGAGCTTGGGCTTTACGAGGTAAAGTCTTCAATCAGATGGCAGAGGCTGTTGCCGCTGGGCAGCCGGTCTGGCTTACTGCCCCACTCGTTGAGTGCAGTGAGCATGCGCTTGCGCAGTTTTTGCATATCGTCAAACCGTTGCGTGGTTTGCTGCAGGCGCAGGGCAAACAGGTGGCGCACCGTGGGGCAGGCGCTTTTGCCTCCGTCGGCCTCATTTAGTATTCTGCGCAACATCGGCCACAGAAAAACCTAGTCGCCGTGCACTTAAAATGAAGCGAAGACGTTGCTCATCGCGTTCACGATATATCTTATAACCATTGGTTTGATCTTTTCCGGGCACTACAAACCCGGCACGGGTGTAGTAGCGAATGCTGTCGGCGCTAATTCCGAGCTTTTTAGCCAACTCGTTAACCCGCATCGTCGTCTCCTCACTGAATATTGCGATGCAAACACGGTGGACCATCTCAGCAGCCTGCACTTGATGCAGATCAACCTGCCGCGCCTAACCTAGGATTAGTTCTATTGTCTTGTACACCTGTGTGTAACACACAGGTCAAGCGACCACCCTGTGTAATAGGCACCTTGAGTACGAAATAGAGGCGGCTGCTGACTATGCTCCGGGCGAAATCCGCTCTCAACCAGGCACTCATGGCTCCAGCTTAGGCAACTCTTCCTTACAGAGGGCTTAGGCCAAGATTTCATTTCTGTAAGCGTCAGATAGAGGCGATCGACTCGCCCACACTTTAAGGCATTGACGTCGCAGCTGGCTGCTGAGCCTGCGTGATGAACATCTTAGCGGCCCCATCGAGAAACGGCCGTCCCAGTCTGTTCATAAGTAAGCGTCTAGCTAATTCACCTTGCGTATCTGTATCACAGGCTGCACGGGTAGCTGTATCACACGCTGAACGCCCGCCGTGTATCACATCGTGAACGCCTAAAAATCAGTGCGAGACTATTACGGGTAGGCTGTTTGGGGTGATACACCGCTGTGGTTACATGCCTGCTTCAGGCTGTATCCACTGATGCGGCAGCAGTTGACTGATTTCGCTTGCCCGCTGCGTTGGTAGCCGCATGAGCACGCCCTTCAGGTAGGCGTACGGATCGTGACCGTTGAGGCGTGCTGACTGGATCAGGCTCATGATCGCAGCCGCCCGTTTGCCGCTGCGTAGTGAACCGGCAAACAGCCAGTTCGAGCGCCCCAATGCCCAAGGCCGAATCTGGTTCTCGACCTGATTGTTGTCGATGGGCACGGCTCCATCTTCCAGATAGCGCGTCAGCGCTAGCCAGCGTTTTAGGCTGTAATCCAGGGCTTTTGCCGTGGCTGATCCATTGGGCACCCGATCACGCTGGGCCAGCATCCAGTCATGCAGCGCATCGAGGATCGGTGAAGACTTTTCCTGGCGTATTCGCCAGCGTTCTTCATCGCTCATGTGCCGTGCTTGCCGCTCGATTTCATACAGCCCGGCAATGGAGTGCAGCGCCTGTTCGGCTAACTGGCTTTTGTTCGCTGAGTGCAGATCGAAAAATTTGCGCCGGGCGTGGGCCATGCAGCCAATTTCGGTGATGCCCTGCTCGAAGCTGGCCTTGTAGCCGGCGAAGTCGTCGCAGACCAGTTTGCCATTCCACTGACCCATAAAATTGCGCGCATGCTCACCTGCACGGCTTGGGCTGAAGTCATAGACCACGGCCTTCAGGTCGGCGAAGGGTGTGGTGCAGTATGCCCAGACGTAAGCCCGGTGGGTTTTCTTCTCGCCAGGGGCCAGCATTTGCACGGGGGTTTCGTCGGCATGGATCACGCCTTGCGCCAGTACCGCCTCGCGCAGGGCATCGACCAATGGTTGGAGCTGTACGCCGGTTTGTCCGACCCACTGCGCCAATGTCGAACGCGCGATAGCCAGACCCGCACGGCCAAAGATCTTCTCTTGCCGGTACAGCGGCAGATGATCGGCGTATTTGGCCACCATGACATGAGCCAGCAAGCCGGCAGTCGGGATGCCCTTGTCGATCACCTGGGCTGGTACCGGCGCCTGGATCAATGTTTCGCACTGGCGACAGGCCCACTTGCCACGCACATGCTGTTCGACGGTGAACACGCCAGGCGTGTAATCCAGCTTTTCGCTGATGTCTTCGCCGATGCGTTGCAGCGGGCAGCCGCAGGCGCATTGAGTGTTCGGCGGCTCGTGACGGATCACAGTACGCGGAAACTGGGCTGGCAGCGGTGCGCGCTTGGGCTGTTGGCGGGGTTCAGCCGGAGCCGCCGGAGGATTGAGGGTTTTCAACTCCGCCTCGATAGCGGCAATGTCCGTGTCGAGCAAATCATCCAGCAGGCTGCCCTGGTCAGGGCTTAGTTGCTCGCTACGCTTGGCGAACTTGTGTCGCTTGAACCAGGCGATTTCATGGGTGAGCTGCTCGATGACGGTTTGATCGCGGTCGATCTTCTTGCCCATCGTTTCAACCGTCTTACCCAGCGTGTCGACTTGCGACAGCAACTGCGCAGCGAGTGCGCGCAGTTGCTCAGGTGTCAGTTGGTTGAGATTGGGCAAGGAAGTCATGCCGCTGATTGTGCCAGAGCAGGCGATCAGCGCAGATAAAGCGATGGGCTAATGGCCGGCGCTACAGCACTGTGATCGCACCGGCTGCACCAACCCGCTGCCAGGGTAAACCGAGCACCAAAGCCTGAAGCTGCTCGCTCTCGAGCTCGACCTCCGAGCCATGACGGATGCCTGGCCAGTGAAACTTGCCCTGATCTAAACGCCGCGCGGCCAGCCAGATCCCTACACCGTCATGCACCAACACTTTCATGCGGTTGGCGCGGCGGTTGGCGAACAGATAAGCACAGTGTGGCTTGGCCGCACCGAATACCGCCACTACACGGGCCAATGCGGTTTCGGTGCCGGCGCGCATGTCCATCGGCTCGGTGGCCAGCCAGATGCGATCGATGCGAATCATGCGAGCAGCCCGCGCAGCAAGCGTGTACAGCCTTCGCCGTCCTGCACCGGCCAGTGCACCGACAGACTGCCGGCGTGGTAGGGGATTTCGATTCGTATCGTTAGCTCTTCAGAGCTGGCCTGCTCTGAAGGCAGGATGCCGAGCGGCACCGGGATAAAGCGTGCAGATACGACCGGTAGCGGCTCGCGCTGCTTACGAATCCATTTATGCACCAGGTTGGCATTGAGCCCGTGGCTGAGCGCCACGCCGGCGACGGAAGCACCGGACTGGGCGCACTCTTCGATGACCTGGGCCTTGAAAGCCTTGGGGAATGTACGGCGCTGTCGAGACACGAAACCCTCCAGAAAGTGGCTTGAAATGGTGTCCACCAAAAATAGGTGCACACCATGCCGCTATCTGGAAGAAGCGGGGAGATGGGTTCGGCGGACGGTTACGTTCATAACTCCAAGGAAGTCATTGATCCATGCAAGCCGTGTCAGACCTGATCGGACGCCACTGTCGCGGAGGCACCGTGGAATTGGTAGCACCGGACGGTCGACGCTGGCGGTTGGGCTCGGGCAACCGGTGGCCGCAGTGCGGATTCGCGATCCGCCGGTAATTAGCACCTGACCTTAGCCGCAGCTTACATGGGCGGTCACTGGGAACCCCTAGAGGCCGACCTGGCCGAGGTGCTGCCGGTCTGCATCCGCAATCTCGGCAGTCTGGAACCCGGCTTCCCCGGCGTCCGCTGATGGGCACAGTTGGAAGAACGCAACACACGACTACACGCACGGGCCAGTATCAGCCATCATTACGACAACACGACGCCAGATCGGTGCTCCACACTGCGTCCGGTACTGCGCTAATGGTTCTGAAACAGCAAATGGTTAATGAGACGATGCTCTTCTGGCGTTGGTAGGGCAGTAGCGTCTACATTCCCAGCACCTACCGATTCCGAGTCTTTTGCGAAACCAGCCGCGGGGTGAAAAGCGCCATCGGCGTTGAAAGCAACCCAGCCGTACCATTCTCGGATGACCTTGGACGGATGGTTGCCCTCCATTGCAACATACCAGTCCGCCAGTCGGAAACGTTTACCGGCAAGTGTTGAGGTAGCCTTTTCGGCTCGAACCAACGCGAGATATAGCGGGTGCGGCAGCTCCTGTACGGCGCCGGTTTCGTCGAGTAAGAACGTGAACGAAGCGTGCGACCATTGCTCTGTAGAGCCGGCTCGCTTCTCTTCCTCCCCTAAGGTAAACACGGGGGCAAAACCGCCTCCCTCTGTTCTGAAGTTGGTCGTCTGGCCTTGGTAGACCCTGGCAGCGTTCCACTGCACCTCGCCAGCATAAGCGTACGCGCGCAGGTCAAACTTCATCGGTCGTACCTGAGGGTCGGCGACGGTTCTACGCTCGCCAGGAGCTACAAGGGACTGGGCGACGTAGTTTCCGCCAACGATTTCTTCCCAAACGCGCTTGGTGAGCTTGTCTCCTCGGTATGCACCGCGACTACCAAACCCGCTGACGGGCTTGAAGAAGAGGCTACGGCGGTTTTGCCAGAGGTGCTCTGCGTTACCATGCCCGACAGGCACGGTAAGCGGGACGTATTGGGCCAATACGGCTCGGATTTGCTGACCAACGCCAATCTCTTCCAAAAAACGTCCGTTGGTTAGGTCAACCAACCGGCGTTTGTCGGCATAAAGGGCATAGGCCTGAGGGTGCGGCGTTACCGTCACGACATCAGCCAAATAAGCGCTGCGCAGCGCGCTGCAATTGTCACCTTCCAGATAGAAGTCGGTGAGTCGGTTGTAGACAAGATCCACAGGCTTGCCGTGGACCAAGAGGCAATCGTTGTGAAAGGCCAGATCGGCTGGGTCTGCAATTATGCAGCCGATTCCTGCTGACTCGAATAACCGCTGAAATAGAAGAAACTCCGGATACAGGTATTGGGCTTGTGGGCTTTCATCTAAGATCACCAGGCGCCTGAGCGGTCGTTGCTCGCCGCTCGCAGACCATTCTTGGGCGAACATATGCAGAATCGATTGTTCGAAGCCTCCGGGCCATTCCTGCCCCGGCGATAGTCCGACTACGCCGCTGCAACAACTGCGCTGCGCGCGGGCGAGCAATACGTTTAGCATCGCTCCGCCCGCATTTGTGTTTATTTCGATGAGCCCAAGCTTGTCCTCATCCAGATGAAAATCGTAGCCAAAGAAGACGCCCCGCGCGTGACGAGGGTTGTGTTGCGCAATAGGGGGGGCGGAATCCAGAGCATGCTCGCGCCAAGCGGGCAAACTCACGGTTCGCTCGATGGCTTGGATGACCTCACGCACCTGACGCAGTCGCGACGGCGAAACAAATACCGGTCGAGCAGCAAATACATGGGGGCAACGTGACTTCAATAGCTCTGACAACTCGGGATTTCCAAGCTGTTCGGACAATGCATTTGTGAGCGCAACCTGATCCAGGCTCACGCAGAAGCACGCTTCGTTGAGCGCTGCGGCCGTCGTACCGCATTTTCTCGATGAGGACGCTGTCACGGGAACCTCCAGGATCAAACATACAGGTTCGAAAGGCGTGACCTCTTTCGGTTCAGCCAGGCATTTCTCTAAAGCGTAGGTCAGGGTCGTTGTGGGCATCTGCCATTAACTAGACATAAGCCTTGGAAGCGTCATTGTAAAAGTCGTGTGTCCCTCAGCTGATTCACAAGCGATGCGCCCTTTGTGCGCTTCTACTATTGAACGAGTGATAGCCATGCCGAGGCCCGCGTTCAACGTAGTACCTTCGCGCCTTGCGGTGTCGACCCTGTAGAAACGGTCGAATATCCGGGTTTGAAGCTCGGCTGGAATAGTTATGCCGCGGTTGGAAATAGCCGTGGAAACCGAAGCGCCGCTCTCGCTTATTTCAACGCTTATGGTGCTGCGTTCCTCCGCATACCGAACTGCGTTAGAGACTATGTTTGAAATAGCCCGTCTTAGCATTGATTTGTCCCCATTCACCGATCCATCGCCTGAAAGAGCGATTTTTACATTTTTTTCCTCGGCTGCTAGCTCGTAATATTCGATAACGCTAGCGGCAATCTCAGCTATGCTGGCATCTTCGGCACTGGGCGTAATCTTTCCGTTGTCCGCCTTGGCTAGGAACAGCATGTCATCGACCATCTTTGACATGCGCCTAAGTTCTTCGAGGGCGGAATACAAAATGTTCTTGTAGTCGGTATTCTCGCGGTCGCGTAAGAGCGCGACCTCTATTTGGGTAAGCATGCTGTTCAGCGGCGTTCTTAGCTCATGCGCGATGTCCGCTGAGAAACCTGACAGCCGGAGGAAAGAATCATCCAAGCGCGAGAGCATTTCATTGAAGTTAGCAACGAGTTCATGAAGTTCGCCTGGTACTGACTCGGTCGGAATCCGCGTATCTAAGCAGTTGGCGGTTACGGTTGAAGATGTCTTGGATAGTTCGCCAATGGGCTTCAAGCCCTTTTTGATCAGAACAACACCTAGTGCCCCACTTAGAAGCGCACTGATCACGAGCGTATAAGCAAACCATTGCTGAATCATCTCGAAGAAGTGGACTCGATGCGTTACATCCAAAGCCAGATAGATGACTGCGTCTTGCCCTTCGACCCACTGATCTACTTTTCTGGTAATGCCACTGTACTGGTGCCCATCGAAATTTACTGCCCAGCGTTCCTCTTGATTATCCGTGACGAGAGGAAGCAAGCGCTCAGAAAAATTGTGGTGTGAGTAAACCGTTTTGCCGTCTATCACTACCGCAGTTGCAAACCCGAAAGAGTGCTCAATGACCGCATCGATCTTTGAGGTGGCCTCCTGTCCGAAAGCCGTACTGCTACGTAGCATATGCTCTACGGCAGCGGCTTTTTCACTCAGCACTTGCGCATCCTTGCGCTCGAAATGCAGCTGGCAGAAATAATAGAAGCTGATTGCGGCGACCATCAGCACAACCGTAACCACGAGCATGAAAACCACCGCCATTCTGCTCGTCAGTGAAACTTTTTCCATCAGTACGGTCCTGGTTAGGCTAAGCACAAAAGCAGGCAGGGCGTCCGGAGGAGCCTTACCTGCTTCGATATGGTCGTTGCAGTATCGTTCGTATTCAAGACCTGGTCTGGACCTTCACCATTTTAGCGAGCTTCCGGCTTTGACGGTCTCCTTCATCCACCACATCCTTTCATCATTCCTCGCATGTCGCCTACCCTTGATATTAACTTTGACAGGTTAGCCGTTATTTACGCCAATCGGGGCGCTCAAAAACTCTACCGTATGAATTTTCCCGTCAGGTGTCTTTACCCTCATCTCGTAGGTTTGGACTTTGGCGTTAGTACGATAGTTTTGAATCATGTCAGTCTTGCCGTTCGCCCCTGCAGGTGCAATGTTAAGCACCTCACCTTCTTTAACCAACTTCTTAAGAGTGGACTTGGTTTCCGGATCATTCAAACGATGCAGCGTGCGTTCGCTTCCGCCTTCAGCTAACGCAAAAGATGAAGCAGCAGTTAGAATAAGCGGGAAAATCACTTTGTTCATACGGTTCATGGTTTTGACCCTTTGGTTAGTTGATACCGATATGTTATAAGCGCAAGACTTGCAAGAAGCTGTTCTCAACGTTACAAAGCTGTAATTTCTCTCTTTTAATCGAGCTATGCCCGTCGCATATACGGCGAGCGCTTCTGCACTTACTGTTTTTCGATGCGGGTGACCGTGGAGTCCATTCCCTGCGAGGAGAAATCGAACTGGACCTTATCGCCTTCTTTTAGCTTTTGGAGCTGGTCAGGCTTTGCTTTGAATCCCATCGTCATTGCGGGCCAGCCCAAGGCCTTGACCGGGCCGTGGGCAATGGTGACGGTCCCGCTTTCGGTATTCACCTTCTTGATCGTGCCAGTAGCCGTAGCGGTCTGTGCGGCTGATTTATGGTCCATTTGCATGTTCATGCCTTTATGATCCATAGGCATGCCATCCATGGGCTTCTTGTCGGCAGCATAGGCGGCTGGGACCAAGAAAAGTGTGGCAAGGGTAATGGACATGATGTTCATGAATGTCTCTCCAGATCTGTAGATTGCTGCGGTATGCAATTGCCGGCGGCGCAAGAGAAAAAATCTATCTATCCTTTGAGTGTGGTTTTTTGCGTTGCTTAAACGTTATTGAGTCCGAAGGGCAGTCCTCGGAATTCCACGATATGGGTCACGTCATCAGGCGTTCTGATTTTTATCTCAAACGTTTGGGGACGGCCATCATACTTGCTCCTTTGCATAACCCCACTTTTACCTGTGGCACCTGCAGGCCCTACACTTAGCACTTTGCCTTCCTCAAGTAGCGCCTTAAGTACTGGCTTGGCTTCTTTATGGCGCTGAATAACTTGATCAGAATTTTGTTCTGCCATTGCGAAAGAGGAGGCGGCAGCGAACATAGTAAAAAGGATGGTTTTGCTAATGGCTTTCATGACTAAACTCCTGATTGTTTGATGCCTATAGCTTAATGGCACAACACTTACAGTAAGCTGTTCTTCAAATTACAAAGCTGTAAGCGCAACCTTTTGTATTGCTGCGACCGCCGCGTATGTGGCGGTCGCTTGCTCCTTTGCTTTTTATGTGAATCGAATAGTCGAAACCATGCCTTTTCAAGATGAACTCTACATTCAACCAGGCCCCGTCTTTTAAGGAAGGCTGAGGTGCTTGATTTTCACGGATGTTCACCAGTGGGTTTGGTTGCGTGCTGGGCCTGCAATTGCCGGCGGCGCATCAGCAGGTAGGCTGCCGGCAGAACGAACAGGGAGAGCAACGGCGCGGTGATCATCCCGCCCACCATGGGCGCGGCAATACGGCTCATGATTTCGCTGCCGGTCCCGCCGCCCCAAAGGATGGGCAGCAGGCCAGCGATGATCACGGCGACGGTCATGGCCTTGGGGCGCACTCGCTGGACAGCACCTTCACGAATGGCGTCGAGCAGGACGCCTTCGCCATGGGCTCCAGCGTTAACCCGATCCGTCCAGGCGTTCTTCAAATACAGCAGCATAATGACGCCGAACTCAGCAGAAACGCCTGCCAGTGCGATGAATCCGATTCCTGTCGCTACGGATAGGTTGTACCCGAGCAGATATAGGAACCAGACGCCCCCGGTCAGAGCGAATGGCAGCGTAGCCATGATGAGCAGCGCCTCGCCAAAGCGGGCAAACGTTAGGTAGAGCAATACAAAAATGATCAGCAAGGTAGCCGGAACGACGAGCTTCAGCTTCGCGTTAGCGCGCTCCATGAATTCGAATTGGCCGGAATAGCTGATGCTCATGCCGGATTCGAGCTGGACCCCTTTGCTGATCTTTTCCCTCAGATCGCCCACCACAGCCGCCATGTCGCGGCCACGAACATCGACGTAAACCCAGCCCGACAGCCTTGCGTTTTCGCTTTTAAGCATGGGCGGTCCGTCTGTCACCTGTACTTTGGCCACGGTCCCCAACGTGATCTGGCTGCCTTGCGGCGTGTAGATCGGTAGGTTGCGCAGATCGGATATCGAGTCGCGCCACTCGCGGCCATAGCGGAGGTTGATCGGATACCTGGCGAGCCCTTCCACGGTTTCACCAATGGTTTGACCACCGATGGCACCGGCCACGATCGATTGCACGTCCGCGATATTCAGGCCGTAGCGTGCGGCGGCGACACGATCGATATCCACATCGATATACCTGCCGCCGGTCAGTCTCTCAGCAAGCGCCGAACTGACCCCAGGCACCGTTTTGGCGATTTTTTCCACTGCCTGGGTGGCTTTGTCGATCTGTGCCAAGTCAGTGCCATACACTTTCACCCCGATCGGGCTCTTGATACCCGTCGCCAGCATATCGATACGGTTTCGAATCGGCGGGATCCACAGATTGGCTAATCCAGGTACCTGTACGGTGCGATCCAACTCCTCAACCAGCTTGTCAGGCGTCATCCCAGGGCGCCATTGATCCTTCGGCTTGAACTGAATGGTCGTCTCGAACATTTCCAGCGGGGCGGGATCTGTAGCGGTGTCGGCTCGACCAGCCTTACCGAACACGTGTGCAACTTCTGGAACCGTTTTTATGAGCCGGTCCGTCTGCTGCAGTAGCTCAGAAGCCTTCTGAGCGGAGAGGCCTGGAAGCGCAGTGGGCATATAAAGGAGGTCACCTTCATCCAGCGGGGGCAAGAACTCCCCACCAAGGCGAGAGGCCGGCCACAAGCCTGTCAGGAAGACCAGAACAGCCACCAGCAGAGTCATCTTGGGCCAGCGCAGTACCGCGTCCAGGGCCGGCTTGTAGATCCAGATGAGGCCACGGTTGAGTGGATTACGGTGTTCGTCAGGGATTTTGCCCCTGATCCAATACCCCATGAGCACCGGAACCAGCGTGACAGACAGGCCCGCGGCGGCTGCCATTGCATAGGTTTTGGTGAACGCCAGTGGACCGAACAGCCGGCCTTCCTGCGCCTCCAGGGTGAACACTGGAATGAACGACAGCGTGATGATCAGCAGGCTGAAGAACAATGCCGGCCCCACTTCAACAGCCGCGTCAGTAATGACCTTCCAGTGCTCCTGGCCCTTCAAGGTGGAGTCAGGATGCCGCTTGTGCCAGGCCTCAATGTGCTTGTGGGCGTTTTCGATCATGACGATTGCTGCATCGACCATCGCTCCGATCGCGATCGCGATGCCACCCAACGACATGATGTTGGCGTTGATGCCTTGCCGCTGCATGATCACAAAAGCAATCAGGATGCCGATCGGCAACGACACGATGGCGACCAACGACGAGCGCAGATGCCACAGAAAAATCGCGCAAACCAACGCAACGACAATGAACTCCTCGATGAGCTTGTGCGTGAGGTTTTCAACGGCACTGTCGATCAGCTTGCTACGGTCGTACGTCGTGACGATTTCGACGCCTTGGGGTAGGCTCGCTTTCAGCTCATCCAGTTTGGTCTGAACGGCAGCGATGGTTTCCCGAGCGTTCTTGCCGCTCCGCAGGATCACCACGCCGCCGACTACCTCACCTTCACCGTCAAGCTCGCTGATGCCCCGGCGCATTTCCGGGCCGAGCTGGATATGCGCAACGTCCCCTAGCGTCACTGGCACGCCGCCGTCGAGACGCAAAGGAATGGCTCGAAAGTCTTTGAGTGTCTTGAGATACCCGGTCGCACGGACCATGAACTCGGTTTCTGCGAGTTCCAGAACACTCCCGCCGGTTTCACGGTTGGCTTCATCGATCGCCTTTGCAATCTGCTGCTGCGTCACGCCCCTGCTTGCCATGCGCACGGGATCCAGTACGACCTGATACTGCTTGACCATCCCGCCTATGGGCGCGACTTCCGCCACGTTGGGCAGTGTCTTGAGCTCATAGCGCAGGAACCAATCTTGCAAAGAGCGCAGCTGCGAGAGGTCATGTTTGCCCGTTCGGTCTACCAAAGCATATTGGTAGATCCAGCCGACACCTGTGGCGTCAGGGCCCAAAGCGGGTTTGGCGGCGGCGGGAAGCCGACTCTGCACCTGACTCAGGTACTCCAGCACCCGAGAACGGGCCCAATAGAGGTCGGTGCCGTCCTCAAACAGGACGTACACGTAGCTATCCCCGAAGAAGGAGTAGCCGCGGACCGTATTTGCGCCGGGGACAGACAGCATGGTCGTCGTCAGTGGGTAGGTGACCTGATTCTCAACGATCTGGGGCGCCTGCCCGGGGTATGGCGTGCGGATGATGACCTGAACGTCGGAAAGGTCTGGCAATGCATCAACAGCGGTGTTTTTGACCGACCAGACACCCCAAGCCACCGCGAACACAGTAGCCAGCAGGATCAGAAAGCGGTTGGCCACTGACCAGCGAATTATGGCTGCGATCATGGCTGGCCCCCCAGCTTCTCGATGTGCTCAATGACCAGGCCCTCTTCGCTTTCACGCGCGCCGACACGGACGTGATCGCCGGTCTGCAACTTTGTTAGGAGCGATTGATCTGCAACCGGAAAGGACATTGTCATCCCAGGCATGTTCAGCGTCTTGAACGGCCCATGCGACAGGCCAACCATGCCATCTTCCAGGCTGACGATCGTACCTTCAGCCTCGTGCAGCGCAGGTTCTGTAGAAGTTGCAGGCTCCTCCAAACCCTGAGCGGTCAGCCCGCGTAGGCTCGCCTCTGAATCCAGGAGAAACTGACCGGACGCCACGACCTTCTGACCGGCTTCCAGCCCTTCAAGCACCTCTGTCTGGTCATCGAATTCCCGGCCTGTGCGAACCTCAATCGGGCGGTAACGGCCTTGATCCTCGGCCAGCATCACCAATGCGCGCCGACCGGTGCGAATGACCGCCTCGGACGGGATGACCAAGACATCTTCGACGTTGCGACTCAACGTCACCTCGGCCGTCATGCCGGGACGAAGCCGTTGTTGCGGATTAGGCAGTTCAACCCGGACGCGCACAGTACGGCTATCCAAGTTGGCTTGTGGTAGTACGGCCTGGATCGTCCCTTCCAGAACTTCACCTGCAAAGGCCGGGAGGCGCGCGTTGACCAGCTGCCCAGGCGCCACATTTGCAACCTGCGCCTCAGGCACCGCAACCTCTAACCATACCTTTTCCAGCCCATTAACACGTGCCAGAGACGCACCAGTGGATACGGTCATGCCCTCGCGAACGTCGAGGCTGTTCAGCACGCCGCCTATTGGACTCCTCACTGTCCAAACAGGGCGCGCTTTACCAGTTCGTTCTAGCTGCACTATGACTTCTGGCGGCATGCCAGCAAGGCGCAACCGCTGGCGAGCCGCTGCGAGCAGCTGGGGTTCGCCAATCCCTTTGAGCGCCAGGTACTCTTCCTGTGCGGCAACCCATTCGGGAACCAGCAGATCGGCTAGCGGCGCTCCTTTTTTGATGACGTCTTCCGGCGCTCGGTCATAGATGCGCTCAACAAAGCCCCCGGCGCGCGCCTGCACGACCGCTACGCGTCGCTCGTCGAACATCAATGCGCCTGTCGCTTCGAGCGACTGGCTGATCGATTCACGCGTTACGGTTGCCAAGCGCACGCCGAGATTCTGCGTCACGCTCGGGTCGATACTGATCGATGCCCCGTCGCTTCCCTCATCTGCATAGCGTGGAATCAATTCCATATCCATGAATGGCGACTTGCCCGGCTTATCGAACTTTTGCTGGGGGACCATAGGGTCATACCAATAGAGCACTTCCTTGTCTTCTTCTGCAGGCGATTGTCCGAAGGCTGCGGTAGGCAGACCGATTAGCGCTGCAGCGCTAATCATCAGAGGCAGACTGAAGGCGAGTACCAGCCGCTTGTGTTGAAATGTCATGGTCGGGTATCTCCAAAGGCGAAATGCAGGCGGGCATTGCTCAACGATCGATCGCGGGCGACGTCAATATGCCGTAGCCGGGTCTCCACAAGCTGTCGTCGCGCTTCGATCACAGCGGTCAGCTCACCGTTTCCGGAGCGGTAATCGGCCATGGCAAGGCGGACCTTCTCTTCAGCGAGGGGTAGTAAGGTTTTGTCGAGGCGGATGAGTGCGCGGTCCAGACGCTGATACTCAGCGAGGTCAGTACTCAGCTTTTGGTTGTACAGGCGCAAGGTCGCTTGGCGCTTAGCCTCGATCTGGGCAAGGCGAGCTCGTTCGGCCGCGATCTTCGGATCCTGCCGAGAGCTGGTAAACAGCGGCAGGTCGAAGCTGACGCTGAGGTTCACCATGTCGCCGTACTCACGGCCACGTCGCAGGTAGTCGATCCCCCAACTCCAATCCGGTGTTTTCTCTGCGATGGCCTGGTGAACCTTTGCCTCCGCTTCACGAGTCATCGGGTCGAAGGCGAGTAACGCCGGGTGCCGGTTCAGGTTGTGCTGATAGTTATCAATGGCGGCAAGCCATTGCGGCCAGTCACCTGTAAGCGGCTGGCCTGCTAGCTCGCCTATCCAGCGCCGGAGGCCGGCCCGCGCAACAGCCTGGTTACGCAGCAGCTCATCCTCTTGTTCAGCCAGCAATGCTGCCTCTTGCCTCGGAAGTACGCTGTCTGCGGTTTGTCCGCTGCCGCCAGCAATGCGGGCCTCAACAGCCCGCGAAAGGAGCTGATTCTCGCTGTAAAGCTGCTTGAAAAGGCTTAGCTTCTGCTCGACCGCGAAGCTAGCGATCCATGCCTCGGCGGTTGCTTGGCGCACACCGAGACGTTCAACCGTTTGCTGGGCGTTTGCGAGCGCAACACTAGCCTGCGCGGCCTCGACACGAGCGCGCCTTTTCGCTCGGTTTGGCACATCTTGCATGACCCCAACCATTTGCATGGTCATGGCCTCTTGCTCCAACTGCCAGCGAGCGTCACCTTCGATGGGCACGCTTTGCAGTCCAAGCTTAAGTTTAGGGTCAGGAAGCTCGCCGGCAGGGATTGCAGCGCTGCGTGCGGCCACCAGGTTGGCGGCTTGCGCATGCAGCGAAGGCGCGTCTTGCTCGGCCACGCTCAGAGCTTGTTCTAAGGTATGCGTCCGGCCATCACGCCTTGCGTGATTAAAGTGGCTGCCACTTATGCGGTAGCAATTGATCGATGTCACTCGCCCGCTGCGTCGGCAGGCGCGTGAGGACATCCTTCAGGTAAGCGTACGGATCATGGCCATTGAGCCGTGCAGACTGGATCAGGCTCATGATCGCCGCAGCCCGTTTTCCGCTACGCAACGAACCTGCAAAGAGCCAGTTCTTGCGTCCAAGAGCCCAGGGCCGGATCTGGTTTTCTGCCCAATTATTATCAATGGGTACAGCCCCGTCATCGAGGTAGCGCGACAGCGCCGCCCAGCGTTTCAGGCTGTAATTCAGTGCTTTGCTGATGGCTGAGCCTTCGGGCACGAGATCGCGCTGCGCCATCATCCAGGCATGCAGCCTATCCATCACCGGTACCGCTTTTTCCTGCCGTATTTGGCGTCGTAGATCCGGCTCCAGGTCGCGGGCTTCGCTTTCGATTTCGTACAGCAGTTGGATATAGCGCAGGGCTTGCTCGGCGAGCATGCTCTTGTTGGTGACGTGCAGTTCGTAGAACTTGCGCCGCGCATGGGCCATGCAGCCGATCTCGGTCACGCCGAGTTCGAAGCTGGCCTTGTAACCGCCAAAATCATCGCAAACCAGCTTGCCCCTCCAGTCTTGCAGGAAGTTGCGAGCATGTTCACCGGCGCGGCTGGGGCTGAAATCGTAAACGACTGCCGCTGTTTTGCAGAACTGGCTGGTGGCGTAGGCCCACACATACGAACGGTGGGTTTTCTTCGAGCCTGGCGCGAGCATCTGCACCGGTGTTTCGTCGGCGTGGACGACCGACTGCCCGAGCACCACATCGCGCAGCGCGTCGACCAGGGGCTGCAACTGCACACCGGTCACGCCTACCCATTGAGCCAAAGTGGAACGTGGAATCGCCAGGCCCGCTCGACCGAAAATCGACTCTTGGCGGTACAGCGGAAGATGATCGGCAAACTTCGCGATCATGACGTGGGCAAGTAGCCCGGCGGTCGGGATACCCTTATCGATGATTTGCGCCGGAACCGGTGCCTGGATCAGTGTCTCGCAGTCATCACAGACCCACTTGCCACGGACATGGCGTTCGACGGTAAACACGCCTGGCGTGTAGTCCAGCTTTTCGCTGACGTCTTCTCCGATGCGTTTTAGGGCGCAGCCGCATGGGCAGTGAGTGTTGTCCGGTTCGTGATGGATCAGCGTGCGTGGAAACTCTGCGGGCAATGCAGTGCGCTTGGGCTTTTGCTTTTTCTCAGCTTGAGCTGGAGCTGTTTGCAGCGCTTGAAGCTCGGCTTCAATCGCCGCTATATCGGTATCGATCAGGTCATCAAGCAAGCTGGCCTGTTGCGGACTCAACTGTTCGCTGCGCTTGGCAAACTTGAATCGCTTGAGCTGCGCGATCTCGCGGGTCAGCTTCTCGATCACTGTTCGGTCGCGACTGATCTTCTTGCCCATCGTTTCAACCGTCTTGCCCAGCGTGCCGACCTGATGGTCGAGCGTCTCGACACGCTGCATCAACTGCGCCGCTAACGCGCGCAGTTGTTCAGGGGGCAGATGGTCGAGGGCGTGAAGAGAAATCATGCTGCGGATTTTGCCAGAGCAGACAATTCGCGGCGATGGATCAATAGGCCAATGGCAGGAGTTAAAGCAATGTGATTGCTGCGCCGCAACCCGTGCGCTGCCACGGCAGGCCCACTATCAGGGCCTGCAGTTGCTCGGTATCCAGCTGCATTTCAGAGCCCTGGCGAATCCCTGGCCAGTGGAACTTGCCTTGGTTCAACCGACGAGCAGCCAGCCAGACCCCGAAGCCGTCATGCACCAGCACTTTCATCCGAGTACCGCGCCGGTTGGCGAACAGATAGGCACAGTGCGGCTTCGCCGCACCGAACACCGCGACCACTCTGGCCAATGCTGTCTCGGTGCCGGCGCGCATGTCCATCGGCTCAGTGGCGAGCCAGATGGAGTCGATGCGAATCATCGCAGCAGGTCTCGCAGAAAGGTCGCGCAGGCAGCAGCACCTTCAGTCGGCCAGGTCACATTGACGGTGCCGCGTGAGTGCTGGATTTCAACGCAGATACTCGATGATGCAGCAGGCGAATTTGCTCCGGCCAGCCGCATGGGCAATGGGATGAATGCAGGTTGCAGCGCCGTGGTTTTATGCGCTTGTATCCGAATCCATTTGTGGACGAGGTTTGCATTGAGGCTATGGCTGCGCGCGATGCCGGCAATCGAAGCGCCAGGCTGGGCGCACTCTTGAATGACCTGAGCCTTGAAGAAACTGGAATAGGAACGGCGTGTTGGCTGCATGAAATACCCGCTTAAAAGGCTAGAACTGGTGTCCACTTAATTTAAGTGCACACCATGTCCTGGTCTTGCGGGGCTGGGTAGATGATTTGGCCGGACGGTTACGTTCTAAGGTCAAAGCGGACACTAACCCTGGAAACGAGAGCGCGCCCATGATCAAGGCGGCCACGTACGGCGGCGCCCAATAAATACGGGGTTTCATTTGCGAAGGATTCCTGATCTTTCATGCGAGCCAAAGGCGCGCGGTAGCCGGCCCGAATGCTCACTCGGGCGGTTCCTATAATTGATCGGAATTAGACGCGGGGTGGATGCCAGACGGCGTCTAAAAGGCTAGAGGGGATCAGGCCGTTATAGGGAGTGGTCACGGGTTTAGCAGCAGGCATCAGCTGGGCTTTTACTGAGACAAGCTGAAGGATACTTGCAGTTTTGCATTCTTGGCCCGTCTTGTAGACGGTCGCCGTTCCATGCTCATTCGCTTCACAGCACTCGTGTTCAGCACCGTCATCGGCGCCAACCATCGAAGCGTGGTCGGTCGTCATGGCGCCCACACCTTCCATATCGGACATCACGTGATGCCCGGACGATCCAACCGGCATGAGCATTTCCGCTATCCCATTGATCGGAAGCGCAAGCACTAGCAGCAGGATAAGGAAGGAGCGCATGTGGAACTTCATAAGTTAGCCTACGAGCCAATCCAAGGGTAATCAATGAGGCAATCCGCCGCTCCGCAACAGAATCTGAGCCGACTGGCGCTCACCAACGCGCGCTTGACGGAGCCGGAGGTCGTTAAACACAACGGATGCTGAGCTGAGGCTCATGGGCAAGGCAGCAATCTTCGGGGACAGCAACTGCCCGGAGAACGGATAGAGCAGGCTTGCGGCGATTGGGATGCTCAGCCCGTTGTACATAAAGGCAAACACACGGTTCTGACGAATATTGCGAACAGTCGCCACCGATAGCGTCCGCGTACGCAGCATCCCCCAGATCTGCCCATCGCTACGCCAACACAGCCCAGGCGAGCGCCGATGCATTGTTATTCCGGTCGCTTGCCCGCTGTCCTCCTTCACCTCCATCCCGCAGAAGGGGTCTGTGGGTGCTGCTGCAGTACCTTTCGTCTGGTCGGGCTGGTGATGGCACTGCGGAGAGTACATACGGGCACCTTATGGATTGGTCAGCAACGAACGTGGCCTACTGCAGGGCGTCGTGGTTTTTTTCCCAATGCTTGCAGCGTGCGACAACCAACATACGCAAAGCGTCCTGACCAAAGGCTGAACTAACCATTACATTTCTGTCAGTTTCTCAGCATGTCAGTACGAATGTTGAAGCGAACAGCTGGAAAAGTAGCTCGCACAAATACTTCTTACTGGCCTAGCCTAGGCCTCCATAGTCCGATGCTCGGCCGTATTCATTGATGAAATACCGAACCGTGCAAAGCATAAGCAGCCCAGGTACTCTGTTTTGATAGAAGCCGTAATTTTCGATGTCTATGGCACGCTCCTGCAAATCGGTGAACGACGGCGGCCATTTCGCAAGCTTTTAGAACAGGCACGTAGCCAAGGTCGTCAACCTAGGACCGATGATGCCAGAACATTGATGACACGAAACGTGGGGCTCGCCGGCGCCGCCAGCCTGTTTGGTACACAGCTAAATAACGATGAGCTTGCCGCTCTGGAGCTTGATCTCTACGCGGAACTGACCAGCGTAAGTCCCTATGACGACGCTCTGCGGACACTGGAAAGGCTTAAGAGAGCGGGGCTGAAAGTGGCGCTCTGCTCCAACTTGGCTACCCCCTATGCCATTCCTGCCAAGTTGCTACTGCCTGAGTTTGAGGCCTATGCCTGGAGCTTCGAGGTAGGTGCGGTCAAACCGGAGCCAGCGATCTACGAACATCTGTTAAATCGGTTGGGTTGCAAAGCGCCTTCCATTGCAATGATCGGCGATACATTGGAGGCCGATGTGCTCGGTCCCGAAAGGCTGGGAGTGCATGGCTTCCACCTACGGCGCGATGCCATCCGTGGTCCTGACCGATTCGCTAGCCTGATCGAATTTGCAGACCACATTTTGGGCATGGGGACTGTCACTAGAACGTAGCACTAGCGCACATTCGAGGTCGCCTCCAGCTATCGGCCTTCAGTTCAAGCACTCGCAACTCGCTTGTAGTGCTTCCCCTGGCCCTAGCGCTCCCGGAGTCCATTCGCGAGCTGGCTGCAGCGGCTGTGATCACGCTGCCGCCTCAGCTTCATGGAGCTTTGCAGGCGCCTCGTACTCTGCGGCGGTCTCTTCCTGGAGCTTGGTCAGCCGGTCACAGTGCCGTGCCATCGACTGCCCCGTGGCAGCTCCAGACTTGAACTTCTGGTGGTCGTGCCGATAGGTGTTGCGCATTGCCTTGTGCTTCTCGGCTTCAGCCAGCGCGTCGCCGGCCAGCGTGCGGTAGTACGCGGCGATGGCCAGATGATTCTCCGGCTTGTCCGCCATAGAGTGGCATCCGAAGTGGCACTTTCTTCCGGTAGGACCTTCCTCCAGTGCCGGCGTCGTATTACGAGGAGATTGCGGCATCGTAATGTCGGGGTCTTGCCATCGACAGCTTGCCGCACGCATAGTGGACGAACGAACCGACCACGCACGCGGGTCGGTTTCTTCGTGAGCGCGTTGCGCTCATCGGTTCCCGAGGGGAACCGCAGGCTACTTATCGGAGGTTGTCATGAAGCAGCACTATCGTCGGCCGTCACTTGTCATGGTCTGCATCCTGGGTGTCGCGCTCGCTGGCGCGGCACTGGCTGATGATGACATGCACAAGAAGGATGCCATGCCAGGCGCCATGGGGCAGCAGCCCGCCAGCACCCCGGCGGCACCTCACGCTCCAGCGGCGCACCCTACCGATCCGAAGTCCCCTGCTTCTCAGAATGCGCCCGCAACGCCCGATGCCATGGCCACGCACATGGAGGAGATGGCAGCCATGATGCGCGAACGGGGGCAAGCCATGGAGGCCATGGGCCGACAGATGCAGGAAGGCAGCATGCAGATGCATCAGCAGACCATGGCGATGAAGGCTGGCGATGCCTCCGCGCATAAGGACATGGACATGCCCGCCACGATGCAGCACATGCAGCAGATGAAGGAGGACATGGAGCACTGCGAGATGCAGATGCAGAAGGTCGACGCCACCATGCAGAAGATGGATTCGAGCATGGGCGGGGGCATGGCCAAGAAGAAGATGGGCCATATGTAGTGGAGGCCGCCGCGGTGCTGACGGAAGGCTTCGTGGGGTGGAAGCGAGTCGCCGCCCTGGCCACGCTGGCGATGCTGCTGGCTCATGGAGCGGCCGGCGCTCAGTCGGCTGCTGATCCACACGCAGCCCATCCGCCAGACAAGACCGGCGGCACGACGGCTGCGCAGCCGGACGCTGCCGGCACGTCATCGGCCCGGGACAGCGGCTCGATGGCTGGTATGCCGATGGGCACCACGCCGCCGGCTGGCGCGCCGATGGGCGATGACGATCACGCCGCGCATCA
>NZ_JACXXG010000038.1 GCF_014764705.1 Stutzerimonas kunmingensis | reverse complement strand
CTTGACGACCATAGAGCGTTGGAACCACCTGATCCCTTCCCGAACTCAGTAGTGAAACGACGCATCGCCGATGGTAGTGTGGGGTCTCCCCATGTGAGAGTAGGTCATCGTCAAGCTCCTTTCCCAAACCCCCGACCCGCGTAAGCTGGTCGGGGGTTTGCTTTTGGGCGATTTAAAGACTGTGATAGGCACCTGTCGTTGGTGTCGCTATCATTCGGCCTCTTTTGGGGGTGGCATGTATAGGCTGTTAACGTTGCTTCAGGATGGGCGCTTTCATTCGGGGCGTGAACTGGGGGAGGCGCTCGGCATAAGTCGCAGTGCGGTCTGGAAGCACCTGCAACGTATTCAGGCTGACGCAGCGCTTAACCTCTATAAAGTCCCCGGGCGTGGGTACCGCTTGGCGGAACCTCTTTCGCTGCTCAATCATGAGGCGCTCGCGCCGCAACTGGAGCAGATTGGGTGGTCGCTGCATCTTTACGACTCGATTGACTCTACTAATGCTCAGGCATTGCGGCTCCTGCAGATCGTGCCACCTCCTTTTTTGGTTCTTGCAGAGGCTCAGTCTGCTGGTAGAGGGCGGCGCGGTCGTAGTTGGGTGAGTCCTTTCGGGCAGAACCTTTATTGCAGCTTGGCTATAAAGGTGCAGGGCGGTGCTAGTCAGCTTTCTGGTATGAGTCTGGTGGTCGGGCTGGCGGTAATGCAGGTGCTACATCAAGTCGGCATCTCGCAAGCGGGCGTCAAGTGGCCTAACGACGTATACGTTGATGGCCGCAAGATCGCAGGGATTCTGCTTGAGCTGACTGGCGACCCGGCGGATGTATGTCACGTAATTATCGGCATCGGCATCAATGTCAATATGATTGAGGCGGCGGGAATAGATCAGCTTTGGACATCCGTTAAAGAGCATGCAGGTATGGTTGATCGAAACGAGTTGCTGCTGATATTGGCCGCCACCCTTAGACAAAATTTGGAGCGGCATGCCCAGGTCGGGTTTGCCGCGATGAAGGGTGAGTGGGAAGCTAACCATGTCTGGCAAGGCCTGAAATGCACGCTGAGTACCGGGTCTCAAGATTGCTCGGGCACGGTCTTGGGCGTCGATGATCAAGGCGGGCTCAGGATGATGATTGATGGGGGTGTGCGCTCCTTCAGTGGTGGTGAGCTAAGTTTGAGGCTTGATCAATGATTCTCGAGCTCGACTGTGGCAATAGCTTGATCAAATGGCGGGTGTTGCAAGTAAGCGGTGATGTTGCGGCTCAGGGCGCTTCTGTATCGGCCGTGGACCTCCTTAGTGCGCTCTCTGGCCTGACTGGCGTAAAGATTGAGCGTGCGCGGCTAGTCAGCGTTCGTAGCGATCTCGAGACTGAAGAGCTGTGTTCGTGCATCTCCAGTGCATTGTTCATTGACGTACAGCGCGCTCTACCAGCGCCTCGGCTTGGTGGCGTAGTGAACGGGTACCTCGAGTACGACCGTTTAGGGATGGACCGTTGGTTGGCCATGGTTGGCGCGTTCCAGTTGGAGCGCCGGGCAATGGTGGTAATCGACCTGGGGACGGCGGTCACGGTTGACTTCGTTGATGCAGAGGGCGGCCATCTGGGGGGCTACATTTGCCCAGGGATTTCTCTCCTTAGGCAGCAGTTGACTACCCATACCCGACGCATCAGCTATACGGCAGAAGAAATTCCAATGATGCAAGGTGAGCCTGCGCCTGGGCGAAGCACCGTCCAGGCGGTTGAGCGGGGTTGCTTTCTGATGCTGCGTAGTTTTGTTGCTTCGCAAGTCCTGGCGGCCAGCGACTATCTGGGGGCTGACTTTGTAATCTACTCCACCGGTGGCGACGCAACGCTGATCGACGATATGGTCGGGGTTAGGCGGGTTCCGGATCTGGTCTTTCGCGGGCTGGCGATTGCTTGTCCCTAGCGTCACATAGAAGGTCGAGCCTGCATGCGTTGGTTATTTTTCCTGTTGGTGCTGTTGAACGTATTCTTCTGGGTGCAGCATCAGTATCAGTCACCCGTGCGCATCAAGGAGGTGGTGCCTCTTGATGCTTATGACCGGCCGAAGCCCAACATCACTCTGCTTAGTGAATCCTCTCCTTCGAGCCGTAAAGACGCTGGGCAGCCGGCGTCGTCCGGCGGTGGCTGCCTATTTCTGGGTGGCTTCGATGAGGAGTCGCCTGCGCTTTCCTTGGAGCAGCGGCTTTTGAGCTTGGATATCCAGTCGGAAATACGACGGATAGATAGCGAGGTCGGCGTGGATTATTGGGTGTATCTGCCGCCGCTCGCTTCCAGGCAGGCTTCCCTGCGGCAATTGCGCGAGTTGCAAAGCCGTAATATTGACAGCTACATCATTACCGTTGGTGACTTGGCTAATGGCATTTCACTGGGCATCTTCTCCCGAAAGGATTCGGCAGAGGGCGTAGTGGCGCGCTTAAGCGAGGTTGATTATTCGGCGCTGGTGCGTGAGTTGCCGAGGATGCACTCCAAATACTGGGTGCAGGTGAGCGCCGCTAGTCGTGATCAATTGGGTGATGGGGTCATGGGAAGCTTGAAAGCAGACATGCCTGCCCTGCAATTTCGCCATATGCCCTGCACTGGCATTGCATCTTCTCAATAGTTTAAATAGAATGGCGCCCGCTTCGCCGTGGGGAATCCAAGATTCCTTGGCAAGGCGGCTGTCAGTAAAGCTAACCTCAAGATTTTTATGAGGAAAAGCTTGACAGTAGGGTGGCAAGTGATGAAAATGCCGCCTCACTTTGGAGGGGTTCCCGAGCGGCCAAAGGGATCAGACTGTAAATCTGACGTCATAGACTTCGAAGGTTCGAATCCTTCCCCCTCCACCAGATTCAAGCGTAGGCTTCGGCGTTCGCGGGTATAGTTTAGTGGTAGAACCTCAGCCTTCCAAGCTGATGATGCGGGTTCGATTCCCGCTACCCGCTCCAGCTTCGGTGGTTGCGCAATGCGATTCGCTCATGTAGCTCAGTTGGTAGAGCACACCCTTGGTAAGGGTGAGGTCAGCGGTTCGAATCCGCTCATGAGCTCCAAACTCCAAAGGCAGATATGTATATATCTGCCTTTGTTTTAATGGTGGCGTGACTAGCTCAATTCAACGATGGGAGACGGTCTCGATGGCTAAAGAAAAGTTCGAACGTAACAAACCGCACGTCAACGTCGGCACCATTGGTCACGTCGACCATGGCAAGACCACTCTGACTGCCGCTCTGACTCGCGTGTGCTCCGAAGTTTTCGGCTCCGCTCGTGTCGACTTCGACAAGATCGATAGCGCGCCGGAAGAGAAGGCTCGCGGTATCACCATCAACACCGCTCACGTAGAGTACGACTCCAATGTCCGTCACTACGCGCATGTTGACTGCCCGGGTCACGCTGACTATGTGAAGAACATGATCACCGGTGCAGCCCAGATGGATGGTGCGATCCTGGTTTGCTCCGCTGCTGACGGCCCCATGCCGCAGACTCGCGAGCACATCCTGCTGTCCCGTCAGGTGGGTGTTCCGTACATCGTCGTGTTCCTGAACAAGGCCGACATGGTCGACGACGCCGAGCTGCTCGAGCTGGTCGAAATGGAAGTTCGTGATCTGCTGTCGACCTATGATTTCCCTGGTGACGACACGCCGATCATCATCGGTTCCGCGCTGATGGCGCTGAATGGCGAAGATGACAACGAGCTGGGCACTACTGCGGTCAAGAAGCTGGTCGAGACTCTGGATACCTACATCCCTGAGCCGGTTCGCGCCATCGACAAGCCGTTCCTGATGCCGATCGAAGACGTGTTCTCCATTTCCGGTCGCGGTACCGTTGTGACTGGTCGTGTTGAGCGCGGCATCGTCAAGGTTCAGGAAGAAATCGAGATCGTTGGTCTGCGTGATACCACCAAGACCACCTGTACCGGTGTCGAAATGTTCCGCAAGCTGCTCGACGAAGGTCGTGCCGGTGAGAACTGCGGCGTTCTGCTGCGTGGTACCAAGCGTGATGACGTCGAGCGTGGCCAGGTTCTGGCCAAGCCGGGCACCATCAAGCCGCACACCAAGTTCGAAGCCGAAGTGTACGTTCTGTCCAAGGAAGAGGGTGGTCGTCACACTCCGTTCTTCAAGGGCTATCGTCCGCAGTTCTACTTTCGTACCACCGACGTGACCGGTTCGTGCGAACTGCCGGAAGGCGTTGAGATGGTAATGCCGGGCGACAACGTGAAAATGGTTGTCACCCTGATCAAGCCGATCGCCATGGAAGACGGCCTGCGCTTCGCAATTCGCGAAGGTGGTCGTACCGTAGGTGCCGGCGTGGTTGCCAAGATCGTCGAATAACGATTGATCTGTTTGAAGCGGGTCGGCATAATAGTCGGCCTGACTCTTTCTAGGCCAGTAGCTCAATTGGCAGAGCGGCGGTCTCCAAAACCGCAGGTTGGGGGTTCGATTCCCTCCTGGCCTGCCATTTTCAATATCGAATTTGGCAGTCTTTACAAGGTTCTAGCAGATGAATATCAAAGCTGAAGCCAATGACGCGCGCTTCGATCTGGTGAAGTGGCTTGTTGTGGCTGCTTTGGTGGTGGTTGCTGTGGTTGGTAACCAATACTACTCCGCTGAGCCGATTCTCTATCGTGTCCTTGCAGTGCTGGCGATTGGCGTAGTTGCTGCGTTTGTTGCTTTGCAGACGTCCAAAGGGCGTTCGTTCGCTGTGTTGCTGAAAGAAGCGCGTGGCGAAATTCGCAAGGTCGTCTGGCCGACCCGTCAAGAAACCACGCAGACAACGTTGATCGTTGTTGTTGTTGTTTTGGTGATGGCGCTGCTGTTGTGGGGGCTTGATTCCCTGCTCGGTTGGTTGGTCTCCATGGTTGTTGGTTAAGGGTGTCTCGTGGCTAAGCGTTGGTATGTTGTGCATGCTTACTCGGGTTACGAGAAGCACGTCATGCGCTCTCTTGTTGAGCGTGTCAAGCTTGCCGGCATGGAAGATGAGTTCGGCGAGATTCTCGTTCCCACCGAAGAGGTGGTCGAGATGCGTAACGGGCAGAAGCGCAAGAGTGAGCGAAAGTTCTTCCCTGGTTACGTTTTGGTTCAGATGGAAATGAGTGAGGGTACTTGGCACCTCGTCAAGGATACTCCTCGAGTAATGGGTTTCATTGGTGGTACGGCTGACAAGCCGGCACCCATTGCCGATAAAGAGGCCGAGGCTATCCTTCGTCGCGTTGCTGACGGAAGTGACAAGCCGAAGCCGAAGACGCTCTTCGAGCCGGGTGAGGTGGTGCGGGTGGCGGATGGCCCCTTCGCTGACTTCAATGGTGTGGTTGAAGAGGTTAATTATGAGAAGAGTCGGATCCAGGTTGCGGTTCTGATCTTCGGTCGCTCTACGCCAGTAGAGCTGGAGTTCAGTCAGGTCGAGAAGGTTTAACTGAACGAAGCATCCCTCACCCCGCAGTTTCAGGCTGCGGGGTTTTGTCGTCACTGGGATAAATCAGTAATGGGGAGCCGAAAGGCGCTATAACCCGTAATGGAGTAACTATGGCTAAGAAAATTCAAGCTTACATCAAGCTTCAGGTAAAGGCCGGTCAGGCTAACCCGTCGCCGCCCGTTGGTCCTGCCTTGGGTCAGCACGGCGTAAACATCATGGAGTTCTGCAAGGCATTCAATGCCAGGACCCAGGGCCAGGAGCCCGGTCTGCCAACTCCAGTGATCATCACTGTATACAGCGATCGTAGCTTCACCTTTGAAACCAAGAGTACTCCGGCTGCGGTGCTGCTGAAGAAAGCTGCTGGTATCACCAGCGGTTCCGCTCGCCCCAACACCCAGAAGGTCGGCACCGTCACTCGTGCGCAGTTGGAAGAGATCGCCAAAACCAAGCAGGCTGATCTGACTGCTGCCGAAATGGAGGCTGCTGTTCGGACCATCGCTGGTTCCGCTCGCAGCATGGGCCTGAACGTGGAGGGTGTGTAATGGCTAAGTTGACCAAGCGCCAGAAGGCTATCGCCGAGAAAGTCGAAGCCGGCAAGCAGTACGCTTTCGAAGATGCCGCAAAGCTGTTGGCTGAGGTTTCGGCTGTTAAGTTCGCCGAGTCGTTCGATATCGCGATCAATCTGGGTGTTGATCCGCGTAAATCCGACCAGGTCGTTCGTGGCGCAACCGTTCTGCCGAATGGTACTGGCAAGAGCGTTCGTGTTGCCGTGTTCACTCAGGGTCCCGGTGCTGAAGCCGCACTGGCCGCTGGCGCAGATCGCGTTGGTATGGACGAGCTGGCTGCCGAAATGAAAGGTGGCGATCTGAACTATGACGTAGTCATCGCCTCGCCGGACGCCATGCGTGTTGTTGGTCAGTTGGGCCAGATTCTTGGTCCGCGTGGTCTGATGCCAAACCCGAAGGTAGGCACCGTAACTCCAGATGTCGCTACCGCCGTCAAGAATGCCAAGGCTGGTCAGGTACGTTTCCGTACCGACAAGAACGGCATCATCCATACCTCGGTGGGTAAGGTTGGTTTCGAGGCTGGCCAGCTGAAGCAGAACGTCGAAGCGCTGCTTTCGGATCTTAAGCGTCTGAAGCCGTCGACTTCCAAAGGTATTTACGTCAAGCGCGTGACCCTGAGCACCACCATGGGTCCGGGACTGGTCATCGATCAGGCTTCCCTGGAAGCGTAAGGCGACGGCGCCCCTTCGAGGGCGCCTGCAAAGATTGGGGTCCCTGCCTGGCGGGGGCTATCCAAGACCGTAGGCGGCGAAAGCCTTAAACCGCAAGCCTACGCAGAGGTGCTCCCGATTCGTACCGAATCAGACACCAAATCCAGTCCGGTTTCGACCGGATGAAACGGTAACATCCAGGAGTGTAACCCGTGGCAATCAAACTCGAAGACAAGAAGGCCATCGTCGCTGAAGTCAACGAGGCTGCCAAAGCCGCCCTGTCCGCTGTCGTGGCTGATGCCCGTGGCGTGACCGTGGGGGCCATGACCGGACTCCGTAAAGAGGCCCGCGAAGCTGGTGTTTACGTGCGTGTTGTACGTAACACCCTGCTGCGCCGCGCTGTTGATGGCACGCAGTTCGAAGTGCTCAACGACGTGTTCAAAGGCCCGACCCTGATTGCGTTCTCCAATGAACATCCGGGCGCTGCTGCTCGTATCTTCAAGGAGTTCTCCAAGGGTCAGGACAAGTTCGAGATCAAGGCCGCTGCGTTCGAGGGGCAGTTCCTCGCAGCCAACCAGATCGACGTATTGGCAACTCTGCCGACCTACGACGAAGCCATTTCTCAGCTGATGAGCGTTATCCAAGGCGCCACCAGCAAACTGGCTCGTACACTGGCGGCCGTTCGCGATCAGAAAGAAGCTGCTGCCGCGTAATGGCGTAGATTCTTTCGCAATCACTTTTTGAATTAGATGGCCGTAGGCCGTCACCTAATACAGGAACTAGAGTCATGGCTCTGACCAACGAAGATATCATCAACGCCGTTTCCGAAATGTCCGTGATGCAGGTTGTTGAACTGATCAAGGCAATGGAAGAGAAGTTCGGCGTGACCGCTGCTGCTGCCACCGTTGCTGCTGCTGGCCCGGCGGCTGCTGCTGTCGAAGAGCAAACCGAGTTCACCATCGTTCTGGCTGAAGCTGGCGAAAAGAAGGTCAACGTGATCAAGGCTGTTCGCGAGCTGACCGGTCTGGGCCTGAAAGAAGCCAAGGCTGTCGTTGACGGCGCCCCGGGCGTGGTCAAGGAAGGCGTTTCGAAAGAAGAAGCCGAAGCAGCCAAGAAGACTCTGGAAGAAGCAGGCGCCAAAGTCGAGCTCAAGTAAGCGACGACTTTGCGTCTACAGCCCGAGCGACTCGCGAAAGGCTGATGGCTGGTGGCTTTTGCCACCGGCCTTTTTCCGTTATGGAAAGTCAGCCCTGCTGGCTATTCCTCGGAAAGCCACTTTAGGGTGGTGCGAATCAAGGGATTCGCAAGATTTTCTGGCTGCTCCCGTCGGGAGAAGCCAACAAGCAGGTGACCAAGCTGGGGAACGCTGATGGCTTACTCATACACTGAGAAAAAACGTATCCGCAAGGACTTTAGCAAGTTACCGCACGTGATGGACGTGCCGTATCTTTTGGCCATCCAGCTGGATTCGTACCGCGAATTCCTGCAGGCGGGAGCGACCAAAGATCAGTTCCGTGACATTGGCTTGCATGCAGCCTTCAAATCCGTTTTCCCGATTATCAGCTATTCTGGCAATGCAGCGCTGGAATACGTCGGCTATCGCCTGGGCGAGCCGGCTTTCGATGTCAAGGAATGTGTCCTGCGCGGCGTGACCTTCGCCGTTCCGCTGCGCGTCAAGGTGCGCCTGATCATTTTCGACAAAGAGTCGTCGAACAAGGCCATCAAGGACATCAAGGAGCAGGAAGTCTACATGGGGGAAATCCCCCTGATGACCGAGAACGGTACCTTTATCATCAACGGTACCGAGCGCGTTATTGTCTCCCAGCTGCACCGCTCGCCGGGCGTGTTCTTCGATCACGACCGTGGCAAGACTCACAGCTCCGGTAAGCTTTTGTATTCTGCTCGTATCATTCCTTACCGTGGCTCTTGGCTGGACTTCGAATTCGATCCGAAGGATGCCGTATTCGTCCGTATCGATCGTCGCCGCAAGCTGCCCGCTTCGGTACTTCTGCGTGCTCTGAATTACAGCACCGAAGAAATTCTCGATGCCTTCTACGACACCAACATCTTCCATGTGAAGGGCGAAACCCTTGCGTTGGAGCTGGTGCCGCAGCGTCTGCGTGGCGAGATCGCCACGTTCGACATCAAGGATGAGAACGGCAAGGTCATCGTCGAGCAGGGGCGTCGCATCACGGCGCGTCACATCAATCAGCTCGATAAGTCCGGTATCAAAGAGCTTGAGATGCCGATGGACTACGTCTTGGGGCGCACCGTTGCCAAGGCGATCGTGCATCCGGCCACCGGCGAAATCATCGCGGAGTGCAACACCGAGCTGACGGTTGATGCCATGGCGAAGATCGTCAAGGCTCAGGTCGTTCGTTTCGAGACCCTGTACACCAACGATATCGACTGCGGTCCGTTCATTTCCGATACGCTGAAGATCGACTCGACCACCAACCAGCTTGAAGCGCTGGTCGAGATCTATCGCATGATGCGTCCTGGCGAGCCGCCAACCAAGGATGCAGCCGAGACGTTGTTCAACAATCTGTTCTTCGCCTCGGAGCGCTACGACCTGTCCGCTGTGGGTCGGATGAAGTTCAACCGTCGTATCGGTCGTACCGAGATCGAGGGTTCGGGCGTTCTGAGCCGCGAAGACATCGTCGCCGTCCTCAAGACCCTGGTCGATATTCGTAACGGCAAGGGCATCGTTGACGACATCGATCACCTGGGTAACCGTCGTGTTCGTTGCGTTGGCGAGATGGCCGAGAACCAGTTCCGCGTTGGTCTGGTCCGTGTCGAGCGCGCCGTCAAGGAGCGTCTGTCGATGGCCGAAAGTGAAGGCCTGATGCCGCAGGACCTGATCAATGCCAAGCCGGTTGCGGCGGCGGTCAAGGAGTTCTTCGGTTCCAGCCAGCTTTCGCAGTTCATGGACCAGAACAACCCGCTGTCGGAAATCACCCACAAGCGCCGTGTCTCCGCACTTGGCCCGGGTGGTCTGACCCGTGAGCGCGCCGGCTTCGAAGTGCGTGACGTACACCCGACCCACTACGGTCGCGTATGCCCGATCGAGACTCCTGAAGGTCCGAACATCGGCCTGATCAACTCACTGGCTGCCTATGCTCGCACCAACCAGTACGGCTTCCTGGAAAGCCCGTACCGCGTGGTCAAGGAAGGCGAGGTCACTGATGAGATCGTGTTCCTCTCGGCGATCGAAGAAGCCGACCATGTTATCGCTCAGGCCAGCGCCAAGCTGGAAGGTCGCAAGCTGGTCGACGAACTGGTTGCTGTACGTCACTTGAACGAATTTACCGTCAAGGCTCCGGAAGACGTGACCCTGATGGACGTGTCGCCCAAGCAGGTCGTTTCCGTCGCTGCCTCGCTGATTCCGTTCCTCGAGCACGACGACGCCAACCGCGCTCTGATGGGCTCGAACATGCAGCGTCAGGCGGTGCCGACTCTGCGTTCGGACAAGCCGCTGGTCGGTACTGGTATGGAGCGCAACGTGGCTCGCGACTCCGGCGTTTGCGTGGTTGCCCGTCGTGGCGGTGTGATCGATTCAGTCGACGCGAGCCGTGTAGTCGTACGTGTTCATGATGGGGAGGTCGAGACCGGCGAAGCGGGTGTCGACATCTACAACCTGACCAAGTACACCCGTTCCAACCAGAACACCTGCATCAACCAGCGTCCTCTGGTTCGCAAGGGTGACGTGGTGGAGCGTGGCGACATCATGGCGGACGGCCCTTCCACTGATATGGGTGAGTTGGCGCTCGGGCAGAACATGCGCGTCGCGTTCATGCCTTGGAACGGCTACAACTTCGAAGACTCCATCCTCCTATCGGAGCGTGTGGTTCAGGAAGATCGTTTTACCACTATCCATATCCAGGAACTGACCTGTGTGTCGCGTGACACCAAGCTCGGTCCAGAGGAAATCACCGCGGACATCCCGAACGTGGGCGAAGCTGCGCTGAACAAGCTGGACGAGGCGGGTATTGTCTACGTTGGTGCCGAAGTCGGCCCGGGCGATATCCTGGTCGGCAAGGTGACTCCGAAAGGCGAAACCCAGCTGACTCCGGAAGAGAAGCTCCTGCGCGCGATCTTCGGTGAGAAGGCGTCCGATGTGAAGGACACCTCCCTGCGTGTGCCGACTGGCACCAAAGGTACCGTTATCGACGTGCAGGTCTTCATCCGCGACGGTGTCGAGCGCGACTCCCGTGCGCTGGCTATCGAGAAGATGCAACTCGACGAGATCCGCAAGGACCTCAACGAGGAGTTCCGTATCGTCGAAGGCGCTACCTTCGAACGCCTACGCTCGGCTCTGGTTGGCGCGACTGCCGAGGGCGGTGCCGGCCTCAAGAAAGGTGCTGTCATCACTGACGAGATCCTTGATGGGTTGGAGCATGGGCAGTGGTTCAAGCTGCGCATGGCCGAAGATGCGCTGAACGAGCAATTGGAAAAGGCTCAGGCCTACATCTCCGATCGCCGTCAGCTGCTCGACGACAAGTTCGAAGACAAGAAGCGCAAGCTGCAGCAGGGCGACGACCTGGCGCCGGGCGTACTGAAGATCGTCAAGGTTTACCTGGCGATCAAGCGTCGCATCCAGCCGGGCGACAAGATGGCTGGTCGTCACGGTAACAAGGGTGTCGTCTCGGTCATCATGCCGGTCGAAGACATGCCGCATGACGCCAACGGCACGCCGGTCGACATCGTGCTCAACCCGCTTGGCGTACCGTCGCGTATGAACGTCGGTCAGATCCTCGAAACCCACCTGGGCCTCGCCGCCAAGGGCCTGGGCGAGAAGATCAATCTGATGCTCGAAGAGCAGCGCAAGGTCGCCGAGCTGCGCAAGTTCCTGCACGAGATCTATAACGAGATCGGCGGCCGTCAGGAAAATCTGGACGACCTGAGCGATCAGGAAGTGCTGGACCTGGCCAACAACCTGCGCAAGGGCGTTCCGATGGCTACTCCGGTATTTGACGGAGCCAAGGAGCGCGAGATCAAGGCCATGCTGAAGCTGGCTGATCTGCCAGAAAGCGGTCAGATGCAGCTGTTCGACGGTCGTACCGGCAACAAATTCGAGCGCACCACCACGGTCGGCTACATGTACATGCTCAAGCTGAACCACCTGGTCGACGACAAGATGCACGCGCGTTCCACCGGTTCCTACAGCCTGGTTACCCAGCAGCCGCTGGGTGGTAAGGCGCAGTTCGGTGGTCAGCGCTTCGGGGAGATGGAGGTCTGGGCGCTGGAAGCCTATGGCGCCGCGTACACCCTGCAGGAAATGCTCACGGTCAAGTCGGACGACGTGAACGGGCGGACCAAGATGTACAAGAACATCGTGGACGGCGATCACCGTATGGAGGCCGGCATGCCGGAGTCCTTCAACGTGTTGATCAAAGAGATCCGCTCGCTCGGTATCGATATCGATCTGGAAACCGAATAACCACGCACCGCCTGCGCGGCGCCCGGCACTGGCCGGGTGTCGCAGGTCCGTGAGGAGGAAAGGCCTTGAAAGACTTGCTGAATCTGTTGAAAAACCAGGGTCAAATCGAAGAGTTCGATGCCATCAAGATTGCCCTGGCTTCGCCCGAGATGATCCGTTCCTGGTCCTTCGGTGAAGTAAAGAAGCCGGAAACCATCAACTACCGTACGTTCAAGCCGGAGCGCGACGGTCTGTTCTGCGCCAAGATCTTTGGTCCGGTAAAGGACTACGAGTGCCTGTGCGGTAAGTACAAGCGCCTCAAGCACCGCGGTGTCATCTGCGAGAAGTGTGGTGTGGAAGTCGCACTGGCCAAGGTACGCCGCGAGCGCATGGCGCACATTGAGCTGGCTTCGCCGGTCGCCCACATCTGGTTCCTGAAGTCGCTGCCGTCCCGTATCGGTCTGCTGCTGGACATGACTCTGCGCGACATCGAGCGCGTGCTCTATTTCGAAAGCTATGTCGTCATCGATCCGGGCATGACTACCCTGGAAAAGGGTCAGCTGCTTAATGACGAGCAGTACTTCGAAGCGCTGGAAGAGTTCGGTGACGACTTCGATGCCCGCATGGGTGCCGAGGCTGTGCGCGAGCTGTTGATCCAGATCGACCTGGAGCACGAAATCGGTCGCCTGCGCGAGGAAATCCCGCAGACCAACTCCGAAACCAAGATCAAGAAGCTCTCCAAGCGGCTGAAGCTGATGGAAGCGTTCCACGGCTCGGGCAACCTGCCGGAGTGGATGATCCTCACCGTGCTGCCAGTACTGCCGCCGGATCTGCGTCCGTTGGTTCCGCTGGATGGCGGTCGTTTCGCGACTTCGGATCTCAACGATCTGTATCGCCGCGTGATCAACCGTAACAACCGTTTGAAGCGTCTGCTCGACCTGTCGGCGCCGGACATCATCGTGCGCAACGAGAAGCGCATGCTGCAGGAAGCCGTCGATGCGTTGCTGGATAACGGCCGCCGCGGTCGAGCCATCACCGGCTCGAACAAGCGCCCGCTGAAGTCCCTGGCTGACATGATCAAGGGTAAGCAGGGTCGCTTCCGTCAGAACCTGCTCGGTAAGCGCGTGGACTACTCCGGTCGTTCCGTGATCACCGTGGGCCCGACTCTGCGTCTGCATCAGTGCGGTCTGCCGAAGAAGATGGCTCTCGAGCTATTCAAGCCGTTCATTTTCGGCAAGCTCGAAATGCGCGGCATGGCCACCACCATCAAGGCGGCCAAGAAAATGGTCGAGCGCGAGCTGCCCGAGGTCTGGGACGTTCTCGCCGAAGTCATTCGCGAACACCCCGTCCTGCTCAACCGCGCACCGACCCTGCACCGTCTGGGTATCCAGGCGTTTGAGCCTGTGCTGATCGAAGGCAAGGCGATTCAGCTGCACCCGCTGGTCTGCGCCGCGTACAACGCCGACTTCGACGGTGACCAGATGGCCGTGCACGTACCGCTGACCCTGGAAGCCCAGCTGGAAGCGCGCGCGCTGATGATGTCGACCAACAACATCCTTTCGCCAGCGAACGGCGAGCCGATCATCGTTCCGTCGCAGGACGTGGTTTTGGGTCTGTACTACATGACCCGTGAAGCCATCAACGCGAAGGGGGAAGGCCGGGTCTTCGCGGATCTGCAGGAAGTCGACCGTGTCTTCCGCGCCGGCGAAGCGTCGCTGCACGCCCGGGTGAAGGTGCGCATCAACGAAACCATCAAGGATCGTGACGGCAGCATCACCAAGAACACCCGTATCGTCGACACCACTGTGGGTCGCGCGCTGCTGTTCCAGATCGTGCCGGCCGGCCTGTCGTTCGACGTGGTCAACCAGCCGATGAAGAAGAAAGCAATCTCCAAGCTGATCAACCTGTGCTACCGCACTGTTGGCCTGAAGGACACTGTGATCTTCGCCGACCAGCTGATGTACACCGGTTTCGCCTACTCGACTATCTCCGGTGTTTCCATCGGCGTGAATGACTTCGTCATTCCGGATGAGAAGGCACGCATCATCGATGCGGCAACCGAGGAAGTTAAGGAGATCGAAAGCCAGTACGCTTCCGGCCTGGTAACCCAGGGCGAGAAGTACAACAAGGTGATCGACCTTTGGTCCAAGGCCAACGATGAAGTCTCCAAGGCGATGATGGCCAACCTCTCCAAGGAGAAGGTCATTGATCGTGATGGTAACGAAGCCGAGCAGGACTCGTTCAACTCGATGTACATGATGGCCGACTCGGGCGCGCGGGGTTCCGCTGCGCAGATTCGTCAGCTCGCCGGTATGCGTGGTCTGATGGCCAAGCCGGACGGCTCGATCATCGAAACGCCGATTACCGCGAATTTCCGTGAAGGTCTGAACGTACTCCAGTACTTCATCTCCACTCACGGTGCGCGTAAAGGTCTGGCGGATACCGCCCTGAAAACCGCGAACTCTGGTTACCTGACCCGTCGTCTGGTTGATGTCGCGCAGGATCTGGTCGTTACCGAAGTGGATTGCGGTACCGAGCAGGGCCTGTTCATGACCCCGCACATTGAAGGCGGTGACGTCGTCGAACCGCTGGGTGAGCGCGTACTTGGCCGCGTGATCGCGCGTGACGTGCTCAAGCCGGGCACCGATGATGTACTGGTACCGGCTGGTACGTTGGTCGACGAGCAGTGGGTCGACTTCATCGAGCTGAACAGCATCGACGAAGTGGTCGTGCGTTCGCCGATTTCCTGCGAAACCCGCTACGGTATCTGCGCCAAGTGCTACGGCCGCGACCTGGCCCGTGGGCATCAGGTGAACATCGGTGAGGCAGTGGGCGTTATCGCTGCGCAGTCCATCGGTGAGCCGGGTACTCAGCTGACCATGCGTACGTTCCACATCGGTGGTGCGGCCAGCCGTACTTCTGCTGTCGACAACGTCATGGTGAAGAACGGCGGCACCATTCGTCTGCATAACCTGAAACACGTTGAACGTGCCGATGGTGCGCTGGTGGCGGTATCCCGCTCCGGTGAGCTGGCGGTGGCCGACGACTTCGGTCGTGAGCGCGAGCGCTACAAGCTGCCGTACGGCGCGGTGATTTCCGTCAAGGAAGGCGACAAGGTCGATGCTGGTGCTGTGGTCGCCAAGTGGGACCCGCACACTCACCCGATCGTCACCGAGATGAAGGGTGTCGTGACCTTCGTCGGCATGGAAGAGAACATCACCATCAAGCGCCAGACCGACGAGTTGACCGGTCTGACCAACATCGAAGTGATGGATCCGAAGGACCGTCCGGCATCGGGCAAAGACATTCGCCCAGCGATCAAGATGGTCGACGCCAATGGCAAGGAGCTGCTGCTGCCGGGTACCGACGTGCCTGCTCAGTACTTCCTGCCGGCTAACGCCCTGGTGGGTGTGGCTGACGGTGCCGAGATCAACGTGGGTGACGTCATCGCACGTATCCCGCAGGAAACTTCGAAGACCCGCGATATCACCGGTGGTCTGCCGCGCGTTGCTGACTTGTTCGAAGCACGTCGTCCGAAGGAGCCGTCCATCCTGGCGGAAATCAGCGGTACGATTTCCTTCGGTAAGGAAACCAAGGGCAAGCGCCGCCTGGTGATCACGCCTACAGACGGCAGCGATCCGTACGAGGAACTGATTCCGAAGTGGCGTCACCTCAACGTCTTCGAAGGCGAGCAGGTGAACAAGGGCGAGGTCATCTCTGATGGCCCGAGCAACCCGCATGACATCCTTCGTCTCTTGGGTGTCAGTGCGCTGGCCAAGTACATCGTCAATGAAATTCAGGACGTGTACCGTCTGCAAGGTGTGAAGATCAACGACAAGCACATCGAGACCATCCTGCGGCAAATGCTGCGCAAGGTTGAGATCAGTGAGTCGGGCGATTCCAGCTTCATCAAGGGTGACCAGATGGAGCTGACCCAGGTATTGGAAGAAAACGAGCGTTTGAGCGACGACGACAAGTTCGTCTCCAAGTACGTCCGCGTTCTTCTGGGTATCACCAAGGCATCGTTGTCGACCGAGTCGTTCATTTCTGCGGCGTCGTTCCAAGAAACAACGCGTGTTCTGACCGAGGCTGCCGTTACTGGCAAGCGCGATTATCTGCGCGGTCTCAAGGAGAACGTAGTCGTGGGTCGCCTGATTCCAGCTGGTACGGGCCTGCAGTATCACAGCGAGCGTAAGCGCAAGCGTGAAGCCGACAAGCCCGTTCGTGTGAGCGCCGATGAGGTCGAAGCAGCTCTGACCGAGGCGTTGAACTCCAGCGGTAACTAAAGTGCTTGGCCTCGGTTACAAGCCGGGGCCTGCCTTGACGGTGGGCGAGAAGCTCTTTAGACTCTCGTACCCCTAATTTGGCGGGGCTTCGTGCCCTGCCATTTTTCGTTTGTGTCGAAAGACAACAGTGGAGCTAGTAGATGGCAACTATCAACCAGCTGGTACGTCAGCCGCGTAAGCGGGTCGTCGAGAAAAGCGACGTCCCTGCGCTGCAAAACTGCCCGCAACGTCGTGGAGTGTGCACTCGTGTGTACACCACCACGCCGAAGAAACCGAACTCCGCACTGCGTAAAGTGTGCCGTGTTCGTCTGACCAATGGCTATGAAGTCGCCTCGTACATCGGCGGTGAAGGTCACAACCTGCAAGAGCACAGCGTAGTGCTGATCCGTGGCGGTCGTGTAAAAGACCTTCCGGGTGTGCGTTACCACACCGTGCGCGGCTCGCTGGATACTTCCGGCGTGAAAGACCGTAAGCAGGGTCGTTCCAAGTACGGCGCCAAGCGTCCGAAGTAAGCAGCATTTCTATTTATTTGAGTCGATAAGAGTAAGGTCGGACGTAGCCCGCGCGTTACCGTTCCGAGCTAACCTGAAGACCGTTTGAGGGCTTATCAATGCCAAGACGTCGTGTAGCAGCCAAGCGCGAGATCCTTGACGATCCGAAATACGGAAGTCTGATCCTGGCCAAGTTCATGAACCACGTGATGGAAAGCGGCAAGAAAGCCGTTGCCGAGCGTATCGTTTATGGTGCCTTGGACAAGGTGAAGGAACGCAAGAACAGCGATCCCCTGGAAATCTTCGAAAAAGCACTCGATGCCATCGCTCCGCTGGTCGAAGTCAAGTCCCGCCGTGTTGGCGGTGCTACCTATCAGGTTCCGGTCGAAGTTCGTCCTTCCCGTCGCAATGCGCTGGCCATGCGCTGGCTGGTAGATGCCGCGCGTAAGCGTGGCGAGAAATCCATGGCGCTGCGCCTTGCTGGCGAGTTGATGGATGCTTTTGAAGGTAAGGGCGCTGCAGTCAAGAAGCGCGAAGATGTCCACCGTATGGCTGAAGCCAACAAGGCCTTCTCGCACTACCGCTTCTAAATCAAGCGCAACTTTTACGAGGACCTTATTGTGGCCCGTACTACCCCTATCAACCGCTACCGTAACATCGGTATCTGTGCCCACGTAGACGCGGGCAAGACCACCACCACGGAGCGGATTCTGTTCTATACCGGCCTCAGCCATAAGATGGGTGAAGTGCACGACGGCGCAGCGACTACCGACTGGATGGTTCAGGAGCAGGAGCGTGGTATTACCATTACCTCTGCTGCTGTAACGACCTTCTGGCAGGGTTCGCGCGGTCAGTACGACAAGTACCGCGTCAACGTCATCGATACACCTGGTCACGTTGACTTCACCATCGAGGTGGAGCGCTCGCTCCGCGTTCTCGATGGTGCTGTGGTTGTGTTCTGTGGTACCTCCGGCGTTGAGCCGCAGTCCGAAACCGTATGGCGTCAGGCCAACAAGTACGGTGTGCCGCGTATCGTTTACGTGAACAAGATGGACCGTCAGGGCGCCAACTTCCTGCGTGTCGTCGGCCAGATCAAGCAGCGCCTGGGTCACACTCCGGTGCCGGTTCAGCTCGCCATTGGTTCCGAAGAGAACTTCGAAGGTCAGATCGATCTGATCAAGATGAAGGCCATCTACTGGAACGATGAGGACAAGGGCACCAGCTACCGTGAGGAAGAAATTCCGGCAGAGCTGATGGATCTCGCCGAAGAATATCGCTCGAACATGATCGAGGCTGCGGCCGAGGCCAATGAAGAGCTGATGAACAAGTATCTCGAAGGTGGTGAGTTGACCGTCGAAGAGATCAAGGCTGGTCTGCGTCAGCGCACCATTGCATGTGAAATCGTTCCTGCGGTCTGTGGCTCCTCGTTCAAGAACAAGGGCGTGCCTCTGGTTCTCGACGCCGTTATCGACTTCCTGCCTGCGCCGACTGAAATTCCCGCAATCCAGGGCGTAAACCCGGATAACGAAGAGCTGACCGATGAGCGTTACGCCAACGATGAAGAGCCTTTCTCCGCTCTGGCGTTCAAGATCGCTACCGACCCCTTCGTCGGTACCTTGACCTTCGCTCGCGTCTACTCCGGCGTTCTCTCTTCCGGTGACTCGGTGATGAACTCGGTCAAGGGCAAGAAGGAGCGCGTGGGTCGGATGGTGCAGATGCACGCCAACCAGCGTGAAGAGATCAAGGAGTGTCGCGCGGGTGATATTGCTGCTCTGATCGGCATGAAGGATGTCACCACTGGTGACACGCTCTGCTCGATCGACAAGCCGATCATTCTCGAGCGCATGGACTTCCCTGAGCCGGTAATTTCGGTAGCCGTTGAGCCGAAGACCAAGGCTGACCAGGAGAAGATGGGTATCGCGCTGGGCAAGCTGGCTCAGGAAGATCCATCGTTCCGTGTTCAGACTGACGAAGAAACCGGTCAGACCATCATCTCGGGCATGGGTGAGCTTCACCTCGACATCCTTGTCGATCGTATGCGTCGCGAGTTCAACGTCGAAGCCAACATCGGCAAGCCGCAGGTGTCTTACCGCGAAACTATCACCAAGGACAATGTCGAGATCGAAGGTAAGTTCGTTCGTCAGTCCGGTGGTCGCGGCCAGTTCGGTCATTGCTGGATCCGTTTCTCCACTCCAGACGTGGATGAAAAGGGCAATATCACTGAAGGCTTGGTGTTTACCAACGAAGTGGTAGGTGGTGTGGTTCCGAAGGAATACATCCCGGCGATCCAGAAGGGTATCGAAGAGCAGATGAAGAACGGCGTTGTCGCCGGCTATCCGCTGATCGGCCTGAAGGCTACCGTGTTCGATGGTTCCTACCATGACGTCGACTCTAACGAGATGGCGTTCAAGGTTGCAGCTTCCATGGCGACCAAGCAGCTGGCCGGTAAGGGCGGCGGTAAAGTGCTTGAGCCGATCATGAAGGTTGAAGTAGTGACCCCTGAAGACTACATGGGCGATGTAATGGGTGACCTGAACCGTCGTCGTGGTCTGATCCAGGGTATGGAAGACTCGGTCTCCGGCAAGGTTATCCGTGCCGAGGTTCCGCTTGGGGAAATGTTCGGTTATGCAACCGACGTTCGTTCCATGTCTCAGGGTCGCGCGAGCTACTCCATGGAATTCTCCAAATACGCTGAGGCGCCGGCGAATATCGTCGAGACGCTCGTCAAAAAACAAGGTTGATTCAGCCCTTTAAGTAAGAGGTTTACTGTCGTGGCTAAGGAAAAGTTCGAACGTAACAAACCGCACGTCAACGTCGGCACCATTGGTCACGTCGACCATGGTAAGACCACTCTGACTGCTGCTCTGACTCGCGTGTGCTCCGAAGTTTTCGGCTCCGCTCGTGTCGACTTCGACAAGATCGATAGCGCGCCGGAAGAGAAGGCTCGCGGTATCACCATCAACACCGCTCACGTAGAGTACGACTCCAATGTCCGTCACTACGCGCATGTTGACTGCCCGGGTCACGCTGACTATGTGAAGAACATGATCACCGGTGCAGCCCAGATGGATGGTGCGATCCTGGTTTGCTCCGCTGCTGACGGCCCCATGCCGCAGACTCGCGAGCACATCCTGCTGTCCCGTCAGGTGGGTGTTCCGTACATCGTCGTGTTCCTGAACAAGGCCGACATGGTCGACGACGCCGAGCTGCTCGAGCTGGTCGAAATGGAAGTTCGTGATCTGCTGTCGACCTATGATTTCCCTGGTGACGACACGCCGATCATCATCGGTTCCGCGCTGATGGCGCTGAATGGCGAAGATGACAACGAGCTGGGCACTACTGCGGTCAAGAAGCTGGTCGAGACTCTGGATACCTACATCCCTGAGCCGGTTCGCGCCATCGACAAGCCGTTCCTGATGCCGATCGAAGACGTGTTCTCCATTTCCGGTCGCGGTACCGTTGTGACTGGTCGTGTTGAGCGCGGCATCGTCAAGGTTCAGGAAGAAATCGAGATCGTTGGTCTGCGTGATACCACCAAGACCACCTGTACCGGTGTCGAAATGTTCCGCAAGCTGCTCGACGAAGGTCGTGCCGGTGAGAACTGCGGCGTTCTGCTGCGTGGTACCAAGCGTGATGACGTCGAGCGTGGCCAGGTTCTGGCCAAGCCGGGCACTATCAAGCCGCACACCAAGTTCGAAGCCGAAGTGTACGTTCTGTCCAAGGAAGAGGGTGGTCGTCACACCCCGTTCTTCAAGGGCTATCGTCCTCAGTTCTACTTCCGTACCACCGACGTGACCGGTTCGTGCGAGCTGCCGGAAGGCGTTGAGATGGTAATGCCGGGCGACAACGTGAAAATGGTTGTCACCCTGATCAAGCCGATCGCCATGGAAGACGGCCTGCGCTTCGCGATTCGCGAAGGTGGTCGTACCGTTGGTGCCGGCGTGGTTGCCAAGATCGTCGAGTAATAATTGACGATGATGAAAAAGGCCCCCTCGGGGGCCTTTTTCTATTGTTGATCATTTATTGACACCCTATGGGCGCATCCGTACAATTGCGCCTCCTTTTACCGGGGGTATTGCGCCTGGTAGGGTGGCTACTTGGAGTCTGAGGTCAAAATGCAAAACCAACAAATCCGTATTCGGTTGAAGGCTTTTGACCATCGCCTGATCGATCAATCAACCCAGGAAATCGTGGAAACCGCGAAACGTACTGGTGCTCAGGTGCGTGGTCCGATTCCGCTGCCAACCCGCAAAGAGCGGTTCACTGTGCTGGTCTCCCCGCACGTCAATAAAGACGCGCGCGATCAGTATGAAATTCGAACCCACAAGCGTGTGCTGGACATTGTTCAGCCGACCGACAAAACCGTCGATGCGCTGATGAAGCTCGATCTTGCGGCTGGTGTGGAAGTGCAGATCAGCCTCGGCTAAAACCTGAGAGTTTTAGTCGTGTAACGCTCTGAAATGGGCGGCCATAGCGGGTGAAAGCCCCGTACACTCAAGAGGTTTCAAAATGACTATTGGTGTAGTCGGTCGCAAATGCGGTATGACCCGCGTTTTCACCGAGGATGGTGTCTCTATTCCGGTTACGGTCATCGAGATCGAGCCGAATCGCGTCACTCAGTTCAAGAATGAAGAGAGCGATGGCTATCGTGCAGTGCAGGTCACTGTCGGCGAGCGTCGCGCGTCCCGTGTTACCAAGGCTCAGGCCGGTCACTTCGCTAAAGCGAATGTTGCTGCTGGTCGTGGCGTCTGGGAATTCCGCCTCGATGGCGAGGAGTTCCAGGCTGGTGACCAGATCAACGCTGAGATTTTCCAGGCTGGGCAGATGGTGGATGTCACCGGTCAGTCCAAGGGTAAAGGCTTTGCCGGTACCATCAAGCGCTGGAACTTCCGTGGTCAGGACAATACCCACGGTAACTCCGTATCCCACCGCGTCCCGGGCTCTATCGGTCAGTGCCAGACCCCAGGTCGTGTATTCAAGGGCAAGAAGATGTCCGGGCACATGGGCGCCGAGCGCGTAACCGTGCAGTCTCTGGAAATCGTGCGTGTCGATGCTGAGCGGAATCTGCTTTTGGTGAAGGGCGCAGTGCCCGGTGCCACTGGTGGTGACGTGCTCGTGCGTCCGGCCGCCAAGGCTCGCGGTTAAGGGGGAGTTCACATGCAATTGAATGTAAATGGCGCACAGGCCATCGAAGTCTCCGATCGCACCTTTGGTGGTGAGTTCAACGAGACGCTGGTGCACCAGGCAGTCGTCGCCTACATGGCCGGCGGTCGTCAGGGTAGCAAACAGCAGAAAACCCGCTCCGATGTGTCCGGTGGTGGCAAGCGTCCGTGGCGCCAGAAGGGCACAGGTCGTGCTCGTGCTGGTACCAGCCGTGGCCCGATCTGGCGTGGCGGTGGCGTAACATTCGCCGCGCGTCCTCAGAATCATGATCAGAAGCTGAACAAGAAGATGTATCGCGCTGCGCTGCGTTCCATTCTTGCTGAGCTGGTCCGCTCCGAGCGTCTGGTTGTCGTAGAAGATTTCGCCGTCGACGCGCCGAAAACCAAAGTGCTTGCTAGCAAGCTCAATGGTATGGGCCTGAGCGATGTGCTGATCGTTTCCGATGCTGTCGATCAGAACCTGTACCTGGCTGCGCGCAACCTGCCGCATGTCGATGTGCGTGATGTCCAGGGTTCCGATCCGGTCAGCCTGATCGCCTATGACAAGGTGTTGATCACCGTGTCGGCTGTGAAGAAATTCGAGGAGCTGCTGGGATGAACCAGGAACGCGTATTCAAAGTCCTGCTTGGTCCGCACGTCTCTGAGAAGGCTACCGTGCTGGCTGACAGCAAGAAGCAATTCGTTTTCAAGGTTGCGACCGACGCAACCAAGCTGGAAATCAAGAAGGCTGTTGAGAGCCTGTTCGACGTGAAGGTCGCCGCCGTCAACACCCTGAACGTTCAGGGCAAGACCAAGCGTACCGCTCGCGGTCTGGGCAAGCGCAACGACTGGAAGAAGGCGTATATCGCGCTTCAGCCGGGCCAGGATCTCGATTTCTCCGGCAGTGCTGAGTAAGGAAGGGGTGCATCATGGCAATCGTTAAATGCAAACCGACTTCCGCGGGCCGCCGTTTTGTGGTCAAGGTGGTCAATCAGGAGCTGCACAAAGGCGCTCCTTACGCACCGCTGCTCGAGAAGAAGTCGAAGACTGGCGGCCGTAACAACAACGGTCGTATCACCACTCGCCACATTGGCGGTGGTCACAAGCAGCATTACCGTCTGGTTGATTTTCGTCGCAACAAGGATGGCATTCCTGCCATCGTTGAGCGTATCGAATATGACCCGAACCGTACTGCGCACATTGCGCTGCTGAAATATGCCGACGGTGAGCGTCGCTACATCATCGCGCCGAAGGGTGTAAGCGCTGGCGATCAGCTGGTCTCGGGCATCAATGCTCCGATCAAGGCTGGCAACAGCCTGCCGCTGCGCAACATCCCGCTGGGTTCTACCGTTCACGGTGTCGAGCTCAAGCCGGGTAAGGGTGCTCAGATCGCTCGCTCCGCTGGCGCTTCGGCTCAGCTGGTTGCTCGCGAGGGTTCCTATGTGACGCTGCGTCTGCGCTCCGGCGAGATGCGCAAGGTGCTGGCCGAGTGCCGTGCGACCCTGGGCGAGGTCTCGAACTCCGAGCACAGCCTGCGTTCGCTGGGCAAGGCAGGGGCTAAGCGCTGGAAGGGCATTCGTCCTACCGTTCGTGGTGTCGCGATGAACCCGGTCGATCACCCGCACGGTGGTGGTGAAGGTCGTACCTCCGGTGGTCGTCATCCGGTGTCGCCATGGGGCTTCCCGACTAAGGGCGCGAAGACCCGCACTAACAAGCGCACCGATAACATGATTGTCCGTCGTCGCAAGTAACTAGAGGGATACGACAGTGCCGCGTTCTCTGAAAAAAGGTCCTTTTATCGATCTTCACCTACTGAAGAAGGTCGAAGCGGCGGTGGAAAAGAGCGATCGTAAGCCAGTTAAAACCTGGTCGCGTCGTTCGATGATCCTGCCGCAAATGGTCGGTCTGACCATCGCTGTACATAACGGTCGTCAACATGTACCGGTCCTCGTGTCCGAAGACATGGTCGGCCACAAACTCGGCGAGTTCGCTGCAACCCGTACATATCGCGGGCATGTGGCGGACAAGAAAGGCAAGCGCTAAGGGGTAAGGAAAGATGGAAGTAGCCGCTAAGTTGTCGGGCGCTCGCATCTCCGCCCAGAAAGCCCGCCTGGTCGCCGACCAGATCCGCGGGAAGAAGGTGGGCGAAGCGCTCAACCTCCTGGCTTTCAGTAGCAAGAAAGCCGCCGAGATCATGAAGAAAGTGCTGGAGTCGGCCGTTGCCAACGCCGAGCACAACGAAGGCGCAGATGTGGATGACTTGAAAGTCTCCACGGTCTTCGTCAACGAGGGGCGTTCGCTTAAGCGCATCATGCCGCGTGCCAAAGGCCGCGCTGATCGCATCGTCAAGCGGTCTTGCCATATCACTGTCAAGGTTGCGGACAAGTAACGGAGTCGATCAGATGGGTCAGAAAGTACATCCCACTGGCATTCGCCTGGGAATCGTCAAGGAGCACACCTCCGTCTGGTACGCAGACGGCCGTACGTATGCAGACTATCTGCTTGCAGATCTGAACGTGCGTGAGTACCTCCAAGACAAATTAAAAAGCGCGTCCGTAAGCCGTATCGATATCCATCGCCCGGCTCAAACCGCACGCATCACCATCCACACCGCTCGTCCCGGCATTGTGATCGGTAAGAAGGGTGAGGATGTTGAGAAGCTGCGTCAGGACCTGACCAAGCAAATGGGTGTGCCGGTGCACATCAATATCGAAGAGATCCGCAAGCCGGAGCTCGACGCAATGCTGGTTGCACAGAGCGTAGCTCAGCAGCTGGAGCGTCGCGTGATGTTCCGTCGCGCCATGAAGCGCGCCGTACAGAACGCCATGCGCATTGGTGCCAAAGGCATCAAGATCCAGGTCAGTGGTCGTCTGGGTGGGGCTGAAATTGCCCGTACCGAGTGGTATCGCGAAGGTCGTGTGCCTCTGCACACCCTGCGTGCCGATATCGATTACAACACTTACGAAGCGCACACCACTTACGGTGTGATCGGCGTGAAGGTGTGGATCTTCAAGGGCGAAGTAATTGGTGGTCGCCATGAAGAGCTCAAGCCTCAAGCGCCTGCTCCTCGTAAAAAAGCTGCTAAGTAAGGGGTACGCCAAATGTTGCAACCCAAGCGTACAAAATTCCGCAAGCAGATGACCGGCCACAACCGTGGTCTGGCTCAGCGCGGTAGCAAGGTCAGCTTCGGCGAATTCGCGCTGAAGTCTGTTTCCCGTGGTCGTCTGACCGCGCGTCAGATCGAGGCTGCACGTCGTGCGCTCACCCGTCACGTAAAGCGTGGCGGAAAGATCTGGATCCGCGTGTTCCCCGACAAGCCTGTAACCAAGAAGCCTCTGGAAGTCCGGATGGGTAAAGGTAAGGGTAGCGTCGAGTACTGGGTAGCCCAGATTCAGCCGGGCAAGGTGCTCTACGAGATCGAGGGTGTTTCCGAAGAGCTGGCGCGTGAGGCTTTCGCCCTGGCCGCTGCAAAGCTGCCGCTCGCCACCTCCTTTGTTAAGCGGACGGTGATGTGATGAAAGCGAATGAACTTCGTGAAAAATCCGTTGAGCAGCTGAACGAGCAACTGCTCGAGCTGCTGCGGGACCAGTTCAATCTGCGTATGCAGAAAGCGACTGGCCAGTTGGGGCAGTCTCACCTGCTCTCGCAAGTCAAGCGCGACATCGCTCGTGTCAAGACTGTGCTCAACCAGCAGGCAGGTAAGTGATCATGGCTGAAGCTCAGAAAACCGTCCGCACGCTGACCGGCCGCGTCGTCAGCGACAAGATGGACAAGACCATCACCGTTCTGATCGAGCGTCGCGTCAAGCACCCGATCTACGGTAAATACGTGAAGCGTTCGACCAAACTGCACGCCCACGACGAAACCAACCAGTGCCGTATCGGCGACAAGGTCACCATCCGCGAGACTCGTCCGCTGGCAAAGACCAAGTCCTGGATGCTGGTTGATGTCGTTGAACGCGCCGTCGAAGTCTAAGGGCTAGGGGTCGGAGAAATTATATGATTCAGACTCAATCCATGCTCGATGTGGCTGATAACAGTGGCGCTCGTCGCGTCATGTGTATCAAGGTGCTCGGCGGTTCTCACCGTCGTTACGCCGGCATCGGCGACATTATCAAAGTAACCGTCAAGGAAGCGATTCCTCGTGGCAAGGTCAAGAAAGGCCAGGTGATGACCGCTGTTGTGGTTCGCACTCGTCACGGTGTTCGTCGTCCCGATGGCTCCATCATTCGCTTCGATGGCAATGCTGCTGTTCTGCTGAACAACAAGCAGGAGCCTATCGGCACCCGTATCTTTGGGCCGGTGACGCGTGAACTTCGTACCGAGAAGTTCATGAAGATCGTCTCGCTCGCCCCTGAAGTGCTGTAAGGAGTAGCCGCATGCAAAAGATTCGTCGCAACGACGAGATCATCGTCATCGCCGGCAAAGACAAGGGCAAGCGCGGTAAGGTGCTGAAGGTCCTCGCGGACGACCGTCTGGTCGTTGGTGGGATCAATCTCGTGAAGCGCCATACCAAGCCTAACCCGATGTCCGGCGTTCAGGGCGGTATCGTCGAGAAGGAGGCGCCTTTGCACGTCTCTAACGTCGCCATTTTCAACGGTGAGACCAACAAGGCAGACCGCGTTGGCTTCAAGGTTGAAGAAGGCAAGAAAATTCGTGTCTTCAAGTCGACCCAGAAGCCGGTTGACGCTTGAGACTGCTAGGTAGATAACCATGGCACGACTAAAAGAAGTTTATCGGAAGGAAATCGCGCCCAAGCTGAAGGAAGAACTGAAGCTTGGCAACGTGATGGAAGTTCCGCGTATCACCAAGATCACCCTCAACATGGGTATCGGCGAAGCGATCGGTGACAAGAAGATCATCGACAATGCTGTTGCCGACCTGGAAAAGATCACCGGCCAGAAGGTTGTAGTGACTCACGCTCGCAAGTCCATCGCAGGCTTCAAAGTCCGCGAAGGCTGGCCGATTGGCGTCAAGGTCACGCTGCGCAGTGATCGTATGTATGAATTCCTGGATCGCCTGCTTTCGATCTCCCTGCCGCGCGTGCGTGACTTCCGCGGCCTGAATGCCAAGTCCTTCGATGGCCGCGGCAACTACAGTATGGGCGTCAAAGAGCAGATCATCTTCCCGGAAATCGATTACGACAAGATCGATGCCCTGCGTGGTCTGGACATCACTCTGACCACTACTGCTCGGACGGATGAAGAAGGTCGCGCTCTGCTGCGTGCTTTCAACTTCCCGTTCCGTAACTGATTGGAGTAGGCACATGGCTAAGCAAAGCATGAAGAACCGTGAGCTGAAGCGTCAGCAAACGGTCGCCAAGTTCGCCCAGAAGCGTGCTGCACTGAAAGCAATCATCGCAAGTCCGGAGTCCTCTCCGGAAGCGCGCTGGGAGGCTCAGGTCGCACTGCAGAAGCAGCCTCGTGACGCAAGCGCTTCGCGCCTGCGCAACCGCTGCCGTCTGACTGGTCGTCCGCACGGCGTTTACCGCAAGTTCGGCCTCGCGCGCAACATGCTGCGTCAGGCGGCAATGCGTGGTGACGTGCCGGGTCTGGTTAAGGCCAGCTGGTAATAGAAGCATCCAGGGCCCTGCGGGTCCTGTTTGTTTTCGTTCAAGCCCCTCATGGGGCTTGATTCGTTTCTGGCAACTCTCTAGAATGCCCGGCTCGCCTGAGCCTTGCATTTTTGTGGGGTTTGCCTGTTGGCGACACGAGCCGTCCAAGGCTTATTTTTTTGTATTAGGAGCTAAGAGCCCATGAGTATGCAGGACCCGTTAGCGGACATGCTAACTCGTATCCGTAATGCCCAGATGGCCGAAAAGTCCGTCGTAAGCATGCCGTCTTCCACTCTGAAGGTGGCTGTTGCCAACGTTCTTCAAGGTGAAGGCTATATCGCGGGATACCAGGTCAGTGGCGACGCCAAGCCGCAACTGTCCATCGAGCTGAAGTATTTCGAAGGCCGTCCGGTCATCGAGGAGCTCAAGCGCGTAAGTCGTCCTGGCCTGCGCCAGTACAAATCCGTTGACCAGTTGCCGAAAGTACGTGGCGGTTTGGGTGTGTCGATTGTCTCCACCAACAAGGGTGTGATGACTGATCGGGCTGCTCGGGCTGCTGGTGTTGGCGGCGAAGTGCTCTGCACTGTGTTCTAAGGGGGGATAAGCATGTCTCGCGTTGCTAAGAACCCCGTCAAGCTGCCTGCTGGCGTCGAAATCAAGATGTCTGGTCAGCAGCTTTCGGTGAAGGGCGCAAAAGGCGCTCTCGAACTGAATGTTCATCCGTCCGTGGAGGTCATCCAGGAGTCTGGTGAGCTGCGTTTTGCTGGCCGTAATGGCGATCAGCAAACTCGCGCCATGGCCGGCACTACCCGTGCGCTGGTCAACAACATGGTGATCGGCGTCAGCCAAGGCTTCGAGCGCAAGCTTCAGCTGGTTGGTGTTGGTTACAAGGCGCAAGCCAAAGGTCAAGTGCTGTCCCTGGCTCTCGGTTTCTCGCATCCGGTGGATTACGAACTGCCGCAAGGCGTTACCGCTGAGACCCCCAGCCAGACCGATATCCTGATCAAGGGTGTCGACAAGCAACTGGTCGGTCAGGTGGCTGCTGAAATCCGCGACTTCCGTCGCCCTGAGCCTTACAAGGGCAAAGGCGTGCGGTACTCGGATGAAGTAGTCCGTCGCAAAGAAGCTAAGAAGAAGTAGGGCATAGCAAATGAGCGTAAAGAAAGAAACTCGTCTGCGTCGCGCTCGCAAGGCACGCCTGAAGATGCGCGAGCTGGAAACCGTACGCCTCTGCGTGTACCGCTCTTCCCAGCACATCTACGCCCAGGTCCTTTCGGCCGACGGCGGCAAGGTCCTGGCCAGCGCCTCGACTCTGGACAAAGAACTGCGTGACGCCGCCACCGGCAACGTCGACGCTGCCAAGAAAGTCGGTCAGCTGGTCGCTGAGCGCGCGAAAGCCGCAGGTGTCACTCAGGTGGCGTTCGACCGTTCTGGCTTCAAGTACCACGGTCGTGTCAAGGCACTGGCTGAAGCTGCTCGTGAAGGCGGGCTGGAGTTCTAAGTTATGGCAAATAACGAGCAAAAGCGCGACGAAGGCTACATCGAGAAGCTGGTTCAAGTTAACCGCGTCGCAAAAACTGTAAAAGGTGGTCGTATCTTCACCTTCACCGCGCTGACTGTGGTCGGTGATGGCAAGGGTCGTGTCGGCTTCGGTCGTGGCAAGTCCCGTGAAGTACCGGCTGCTATTCAAAAGGCTATGGAGGCGGCTCGCCGCAACATGATCCAGGTCGACCTGAATGGCACTACTCTGCAGTACGCCACCAAGGCCGCGCATGGCGCGTCCAAGGTCTACATGCAGCCTGCCTCCGAGGGTACCGGCGTGATTGCCGGTGGTGCCATGCGCGCCATTCTGGAAGTTGCTGGCGTTCAGAACGTGCTGGCCAAGTGCTACGGCTCTACCAACCCGGTCAACGTGGTTCACGCCACCTTTAAGGGTCTGAAGGCGATGCAGTCGCCTGAGTCGATTGCTGCCAAGCGTGGAAAGAGCGTCGAGGAGATTTCCTGATCATGGCTAACACCGTCAAGGTCACGCTGATCAAGAGTGTCAGCGGTCGTATCCCCAATCACAAGCTGTGCGTCAAGGGTCTTGGCCTGCGTCGCATTGGTCACACCGTCGAGGTTCAGGATACTCCTGAAAATCGCGGCATGATCAACAAGGCTTATTACATGCTCCGTGTGGAGGGCTAAGCCATGCAACTGAACGATCTGCGTTCTGCGCCGGGTGCCCGTCGCGAAAAGCTGCGTCCCGGTCGTGGTATCGGTAGTGGCCTGGGCAAGACCTGTGGCCGTGGTCACAAGGGTCAGACCTCTCGTTCCGGCGGCAAGATCGCTCCCGGTTTCGAGGGTGGTCAGCAGCCTCTGCATCGTCGTCTGCCGAAGTTCGGTTTCGTTTCGCTGAAAGCCATGGATCGCGCTGAGGTTCGTACCTCTGAGTTGGCCAAGGTGGAAGGTGATGTCGTTACCGTGCAAAGCCTGAAAGACGCCAACGTAATCAACCAGAACGTACAGCGCGTGAAAATCATGCTGTCGGGCGAGGTTGGTCGTGCGGTTACTCTCAAGGGTATCGCAGCCACCAAAGGTGCGCGTGCGGCTATCGAAGCAGCTGGCGGCAAGTTCGAGGAATAAATGGCTAAGCAAGGTGCTCTCTCCGCGCTGAGTAATGGTGGTCTGTCCGAACTCTGGGCTCGTCTGCGCTTTCTGTTCATGGCGATCATCGTCTATCGGATTGGCGCACACATCCCTGTTCCCGGGATAAATCCCGATCGGCTGGCCGAGCTGTTCCGTCAGAACGAGGGGACCATCCTTAGCTTGTTCAACATGTTTTCCGGTGGTGCGCTGGAGCGCATGAGTATTTTTGCTTTGGGGATCATGCCGTACATTTCGGCATCGATCATCATGCAGCTCATGACCGCTGTCAGTCCACAGCTGGAGCAGTTGAAGAAAGAAGGTGAGGCCGGTCGTCGCAAGATCAGTCAGTACACGCGTTACGGCACGCTCGTGCTGGCCATCGTTCAGGCGATCGGTATGTCGGTCGGGTTGGCGGGGCAAGGTGTCGCGTTCAGCAACGATTTCGGCTTCTACTTCGTGGCCATCACGACGTTCGTGTCTGGTGCTATGTTCATGATGTGGCTGGGTGAGCAGATCACCGAGCGTGGCGTTGGCAACGGTATCTCGATGTTGATCTTCGCAGGTATCGTCGCCGGCTTGCCGGGTGCGCTCGGTCAGTCGTTCGAGTCTGCTCGTCAGGGCGATATCAATATCATCGCGCTGCTCGCTGTCGGCCTGCTCGCTGTAGCGATCATCGGTTTCGTGGTCTTTATCGAGCGTGGTCAGCGCCGTATCGCGGTTCACTACGCGAAGCGTCAGCAGGGCCGTAAGGTCTTTGCCGCGCAGACCAGTCACTTGCCGTTGAAGGTGAATATGGCGGGGGTCATACCGGCTATCTTTGCCAGCAGCATTCTGCTGTTCCCGGCTTCGCTGGGGCAGTGGTTCGGTCAGTCAGAAAGCATGGGCTGGTTGGCTGACATATCGCAGGCGATCGCGCCCGGGCAGCCGTTGAACATTCTGCTGTTCAGTGCCGGGATCATCTTCTTCTGCTTCTTCTATACGGCATTGATGTTCAATCCGAAAGACGTAGCAGAGAACCTGAAGAAGTCTGGCGCGTTTATTCCCGGGATTCGTCCTGGTGAGCAGTCGGCTCGCTACATTGATGGCGTGTTGACTCGTTTGACCATGTTCGGCGCCCTGTACATGACGGCTGTCTGCCTGCTGCCACAGTTTCTTGTGGTTGCAGCCAACGTGCCGTTCTACCTTGGTGGGACCTCGTTGCTGATCGTGGTCGTGGTTGTAATGGACTTCATGTCCCAAGTGCAGTCACACCTCATGTCGCACCAGTACGATTCCCTGATGAAGAAAGCCAACCTGAAGGGCTACGGCAGTGGAATGCTCCGCTGAGGTGGCTCGTAAGGTTCTAGGAGTTGGTGATGAAAGTTCGTGCATCGGTTAAAAAGCTGTGCCGTAACTGCAAGATCATCCGTCGCGACGGTGTCGTGCGCGTGATCTGTAGCGCAGAACCGCGTCACAAGCAGCGCCAAGGCTGATTGTGTAAGGCGTTATAACCCGGCAGCTAGTGCGCTGCCGGGTTGAATATTTGTTATTACAGCGTTAATATCTCGCGCCCTTTTCTTGGCTTCCGGGGCGTAGGTAGCTGTCAATTGGAGTTTCACTGAATGGCCCGTATTGCAGGCGTCAACATTCCGGATAACAAGCACACTGTTATCTCGCTGACCTACATCTACGGTGTTGGTCGCACCCGTGCACAGGAAATCTGTGCTGCTACCGGTGTGAATCCGGCAGCGAAGATCAAGGATCTTTCCGACGAGCAGGTCGAACTGCTGCGTGGCGAAGTCGGCAAGTTCATCGTTGAAGGCGACCTGCGTCGCGAAGTCAACATGAAAATCAAGCGCTTGATGGACCTGGGTTGCTATCGCGGCCTGCGTCATCGTCGTGGTCTGCCGGTTCGCGGTCAGCGTACCAAGACCAACGCACGTACCCGTAAGGGCCCGCGCAAGCCGATCCGCAAGTAATCGCGTTAGCGAATCGACAGGAATTTAGTCATGGCAAAACCTGCTGCTCGTCCTCGTAAAAAAGTCAAAAAGACAGTGGTTGATGGCATCGCCCACATCCACGCGTCTTTCAACAACACCATCGTGACCATCACCGATCGTCAGGGCAATGCGTTGTCCTGGGCTACTTCGGGTGGTTCCGGTTTCCGCGGCTCGCGTAAGAGCACTCCGTTCGCTGCCCAGATCGCTGCAGAGCGCGCTGGTCAAGCTGCGCTGGAGTACGGCCTGAAGAACCTCGACGTCAACGTCAAGGGCCCAGGTCCGGGTCGGGAGTCCGCCGTGCGTGCTTTGAACGCATGTGGTTATAAAATCGCCAGCATCACCGACGTGACGCCTATCCCGCATAACGGGTGCCGTCCGCCGAAGAAGCGCCGCGTGTAATCAGGAGACAGTGAAGAATGGCTCGTTATATTGGTCCCAAGTGCAAACTGTCTCGTCGTGAAGGCACCGATCTCTTCCTGAAGAGTGGTGCGCGCGCGCTCGAATCCAAGTGCAATATCGAAACCCCGCCGGGTGTTCACGGTCAGCGTCGCGGACGTCTGTCCGATTACGGCACCCAGCTGCGTGAAAAGCAAAAGGTACGCCGCATCTACGGTGTGCTGGAGCGTCAGTTCAGTGGTTATTACAAGGAAGCAGCCAGCCGTAAGGGCGCTACCGGTGAGAATCTGCTGCAGCTGCTCGAGTGCCGTCTGGACAACGTCGTGTACCGCATGGGCTTCGGCTCTACTCGTGCCGAATCGCGTCAGCTGGTCTCGCACAAGTCAATCAGCGTCAACGGTCAGACCGTGAACATTCCGTCTTACCAGGTCAAGGCCGGTGACGTAGTGGCTGTTCGTGAGAAGTGCCGTAACCAGCTGCGTATCGCCCAGGCCCTCGAACTGTGCGCTCAGCGCGGTCGCGTTGAATGGGTCGAAGTAGATGCCGACAAGAAATCCGGTGTTTTCAAGAATGTTCCGGCTCGCAGCGATCTGTCCGCCGACATCAACGAAAACCTGATTGTCGAGCTCTACTCCAAGTAAGGGCTAGAAAATAGGTGTATCCATGCAGAGTTCGGTAAATGAGTTCCTGACCCCCCGCCATATCGATGTGCAGGTGGTCAGTCCGACCCGTGCCAAGATCACTCTCGAGCCCCTCGAGCGTGGTTTTGGCCACACCCTTGGCAACGCGCTGCGTCGTATTCTGTTGTCCTCCATGCCCGGCTGCGCTGTGGTCGAGGCGGAGATCGACGGTGTGCTCCACGAGTACAGCGCCATCGAGGGCGTGCAGGAAGATGTCATCGAAATCCTGCTCAACCTCAAAGGTATCGCCATCAAGCTGCACGGCCGTGATGAAGTGACCTTGAGCCTGGTGAAGAAGGGCGCGGGCGCTGTTACCGCTGCCGATATCCAGCTGGATCACGATGTCGAAATCGTCAATGGCGATCACCTGATCGCCAATCTGGCGGCCAACGGCTCGCTCAACATGAAGCTCAAGGTCGCTCGCGGCCGCGGTTACGAGCCTGCTGATGCGCGTCAGAGCGATGAAGACGAAAGCCGTAGCATCGGTCGTCTGCAGCTCGACGCCACTTTCAGCCCGGTTCGTCGCGTGGCTTACGTGGTCGAAAATGCTCGTGTCGAGCAGCGGACCAACCTGGACAAACTGGTCATTGACCTGGAAACCAACGGCACCCTGGATCCCGAAGAGGCGATCCGTCGTGCAGCGACCATCCTGCAGCAACAGCTGGCTGCGTTCGTCGACCTCAAGGGCGACAGCGAGCCGGTTGTAATCGAGCAGGAAGACGAGATCGATCCGATCCTGTTGCGTCCGGTTGATGACCTGGAGCTGACCGTACGTTCGGCCAACTGCCTGAAGGCGGAAAACATCTACTACATTGGTGATCTGATTCAGCGCACCGAAGTAGAGCTGTTGAAGACGCCGAATCTGGGCAAGAAGTCCCTGACTGAGATCAAGGACGTTCTGGCTTCGCGTGGTTTGTCCCTCGGTATGCGTCTGGATAACTGGCCGCCGGCAAGTCTCAAGAAGGACGATAAGGCCACTGCCTGATCGCCCCCAGTAACCGAACTGAAAGTTTGGTAAGGAATTTCAATCATGCGTCATCGTAAAAGTGGCCGTCACCTGAGCCGCACCAGCGCCCACCGCAAGGCCATGTTTCAAAACATGGCGGTGTCGCTGTTCGAGCACGAACTGATCAAGACCACCCTGCCCAAGGCCAAGGAACTGCGTCGCGTTGCCGAGCCGCTGATCACCCTGGCTAAGGAAGACAGCGTCGCCAACCGTCGTCTGGCTTTCGACCGTACTCGTTCGAAGGCTGCCGTAGGCAAGCTGTTCAACGATCTGGGCAAGCGTTACGCCACCCGTCAGGGCGGCTATCTGCGTATCCTCAAGTGCGGCTTCCGCGCTGGTGACAACGCACCTATGGCTTACGTCGAGCTGGTTGACCGTCCGGTCACTGGTGAAGTGGAAGCCGCCGAGTAAGATCGGTAGCAGCAATTAAAAACCGAGCCTTTTGGCTCGGTTTTTTTATGGTGCGCCAGGCATGGCGCGTAGCGCCGTGACTGGCGCTGTCGGGTTCACTGTGGTGGTGAGCCTGGCGACTTGGAGGTGAAAGTCCTCTACACACCCGGCAAGGGGAAGTGTTAGCTGAAGGCAAGGGT
>NZ_JACXXG010000037.1 GCF_014764705.1 Stutzerimonas kunmingensis | reverse complement strand
GCCTGGAAAGTGTCCGGATGGCCGTGGAATCGGTGTCCGGATGCGCGTGGAATGAGTGTCCGGATCAGCGTGGAATCACTGTCCGGATGTGCGTGGAATGGGTGTCCGAGTCAGCGTGGAATCCGCAGTCTGGATTGAAAATCTCGACGCCAGAGCCTTGAACATTAGAAAAAATCCAATTTCTGAAAAGGTCCTACTTGGATTTCGCTCTTTTGGAGTACCGCTGGAACAAGCCATCCTACAGATGGCGCCGTTCGAGCGCAGTGAGCAGGGGCAGGTGGTGCAGTCGATTGTTTCGATGTTGGTTAACGAGTCCACAAATGGCAATAGCCAACGACTCGGTCTAAATAGATAGAGGAACGAGAGGGGTAGCATACGCGAGCGTCAACGGATGCAGCGGGTCGCCGGACTTGGACAGCCCGAATGTCAGAACCGGCTTCCCTGATCCGTGGAGCAGAGCGAGGGTGTTTTCTAGGTGCGCGTGGAGTTCTTTGGGTATTTTTCCTCGCGCGCCCCAACAGGGGATGAGCACGTCTGCATCGGCCGCAATCGATAGCAGATGCGAGGCATTCTCCGCCCCTACCGGATCAACCACGGTGCGAAGCGCTTTCACATCGGTCGAGCGGTAGGCAAAGACGTTACCCACCAAGAAACGGCGAGCACCATTGACTTTTGAAAAACCAATCCATTTGCGGACAGTCGCATCATCCAGACTCGCATCGGCGGTCGATGGATTGACCCCAAAGAACGCAAATACTTTTCCTTCTGGCTGAACGTCCCGCTCGAGGCGATACCGAAACTTGCCGCATGGGCTGATGATCGCAGACATGAACTCTCTCCTTGCCAGCAATCGCCGGCGGTTCTCTTCGTTGTTTTCCGCCCCCAAGTCAGCAGGGGGCGCTCATTATCGTGTCGCGACTCAATGCTGCCTGGGTATCGACAGTGATCTAGCCAAGCTCTTCCAGGCGCCTAAACCGCCTTGCCTTGCCCGCTGAAACTCCCAACGAGCATTTTGTAGATCACCAGCGCAAACGCCCGGCTCTTGGTCTCGTTATCCAGCACTTCCAGCGATAGCTTCTCGTGGTCGGTCATGGCGTCCAGCACGGTGTCGAGCACGCGCTTGGGGAACAGGCCGTGCATCACTTGCTCCACCGAGTGGTTGTTCACCTGAGCCATTACATCTTCCTGACGGCTGATGCGCTGGGCGATGCCGGTGAGGAACTGCAGCTGGTCGTCATCGCTCACCTCGGCCCCGAAGATATCGTTCAACGCCTCGATGATTTCCGACAAACGCTTCTTCTCCGGGTCGTGCGGCTTACCACTGCCCACATCGCTGCCGGGTTTGAGGGTGTATTCGCCGTCTTCCTCGCTGAGGCGCAATTGATGCTCGGCGCGCTTGCTCAGGCGGTAGTGGCTCAGTTGCAGCTCGCCCACGTCCACGTCGTCTTGCTGCAGGCGATCCACGCGCAGCAACGGGTGCAGGTGCTTGGCGTACACGCAGAGCTGCTGCAGCTCGCGGTCCTCATAAGGCACGATTTGCGAGAGAAACTCGTACAGGCGCACAAAGCTCTGCAGGTTTTTGCGGAACAGGTCGAGCTGGTCCACCTGCTCGCCGGCCTCTTTCAGCGCGTGCTCGGCTTTTTTCAGCCCTGCGCTATCGCCATTGGCTTCAGCGGTGCGCTTGTAATCCAGCGCCTGCTGGCGCGACTCCACGGAGAAGGCATAACGCTTGGCAAAGCGCTCCTTGGCCGGTGTGCAGTAGTAACTCAGCTTGCTGGCCGCCGCCTTGGGGTCGAAGAATGCCATGGCGAACGCCTCGACCTCCTGCCAGTGATAGATAGCCTCGGCATCCAATTTCTTCTGCAGGTCATAGATGATCTGCGAGTCGGTCACATCGGTCAGCTCGGCCTTGGTGTAGTACGGCAAGAAGGCGTCGAGAATGTCCTGCGGCTCGTTGAAGAAGTCGAGGATAAAGGTTTGCTTGCTGTCACCGAAGGTACGGTTCAGCCGCGACAGGGTCTGCACGCAGTCCACGCCTTGCAGCTTCTTGTCCACGTACATGGCGCACAGCTTGGGCTGATCGAAGCCGGTCTGGTACTTGTTGGCCGCGATCATCACGTTGAAGTCCTGGGTGTCGAACGCCTGCGCCAGGTCGCGGCCATTCAGGCCGGCGTTGAGCAGGCTGCTGCTTTCCGTCACCTCTTCGGGGATCACCTCATCCGGTAACACGCTGCCGGAGAACGCCACCAGCGGGTGCACATCGCTGTAACCCATCTGCTGCACATAAGCCTTCACCGCCAACTGGTAACGCACCGCCTCCTGACGGCTGCTGGTGACGACCATAGCCTTGGCCTGGCCATTCAGCAGGCCACGGATATTGGCGCGGAAGTGCTCGACGATCACCTCGACCTTCTGGCTGATGTTGTACGGATGCAGGCGCACCCAGCGCGCCAGCTTTATGCGCGCCTTCTTCGAGTCCACTTCCTCGTCGTCGCCGTCCGGGTGGGCGATCTTCCAGGCAGTGCCGTAGGTGGTGTAGTTCTGCAGCACATCGAGGATGAAACCTTCCTCGATGGCCTGGCGCATGGAGTACAGGTGGAATGCCTCGGGCTTGTTGTCGGCGCTCGGCGGCACGGTCGAGTCAGGTGCGCGGCCAAACAGCTCCAGGGTCTTGGCCTTGGGCGTGGCGGTAAAGGCGTAGTAGCTGATGCGCTCATTCGGTTGGCGCGCCTGCACGGCGGCGTCGAGCAGCTCTTCGGCGCTGACTTCCTCTGCATCCAAGGCATCGCTGCCGAGAATCTGTTTCAACTTGCTGGCCGACGAGCCGGTTTGCGAGGAGTGCGCCTCGTCAGCGATCACCGCATAACGGCCGCTGGCCAGCTTGGGGTACTTGTCCAGCGCATCGAACAGCGCCGGAAAGGTCTGGATGGTGACGATGATAATGCGCGTCTGCTCGGCCAGCGCCTCGGCCAGTTGCTCGGACTTGCTCTGGCTGCCGGTATCACGGGTGATGCACTTGACCACGCCCTGGGCATGCTCGAACTGGTAGATGGTGTCCTGCAGCTGTTTGTCCAGCACGGTGCGGTCGGTAATCACGATCACCGAGTTGAACAGACGCTGACCTTCGGCATCGTAGAGCGAGGCCAACTGATGGGCCGTCCAGGCAATCGAGTTGGACTTACCCGAGCCGGCGCTGTGCTGGATCAGGTAACGCTTGCCCGGCCCTTCGGCGCGGGTGGTTTCAATCAGTTTGTTCACCACTTCCCACTGGTGGTAGCGCGGGAAGATCAGGGTTTCTTTGGTCACGCGCTTGCCGTCGGCATCCTCTTTCACGCTCTTCTGCAGGTGCAGGAAGCGGCCCAGCACCTTGAGCCAGGCATCCGGCTGGAACAGGCGCTGCCACAGGTAGCCGGTGGCGTACTGGCTGTCATCCGGCGCAGGCGGGTTGCCGGCGCCGCCGTCGAGGCTGCCGAGGTTGAACGGCAGGAAGAAGGTGTCCTTGCCGGCCAGCTGGGTGGTCATCGCCACCTCATCCTGGCTCACGGCAAAGTGCACCAGCGCGCCGCGCTTGAAGGTCAGCAGCGGCTCGGGCTTGCGCGTCAGCGGGTCTTTCACCGGACGGTCGTAGCGATACTGGCGCTTGGCGTTTTCCACGCTCTGCTTGAACTCGCTTTTCAGCTCCAACGTCGCAACGGGGATTCCGTTGACGAACAGCACCAGATCGAGGCGCGGGTTGTACTCACCTTCACGATAATGCGGCGAATAGGACACCTCCGGCACCACGCGCAGGCGGTTGCACTGGTAGCGCTTGAGGGTGTCCGGGTTCATGCCGTGGTCGGGCTTGAAGCTGCACGCCTCGATCTTCACCCCCGGCAGCTTGAAACCATGGCGTAGCACCTCCAGGGTGCCGTCCTGTTCCAGCTCGCGCACCAGCTTCTGCACCAGTACCGTTTCAGGGGCGTTCGGGTTGGCCTTGGCGAACTTGTCCCAGCGCTCCGGCCAGGCGGCCTTGAAGTAACCGAGAAAGTCCTCGGTATACAACGCCGTGCGACGGTCGTAACCACTGGCCGGGCCGGTGAGCCAGCCCTGGGCGACCATGGCGGTGATGATGTCCTGCTGGAATTGCGCTTCCTTGCTGTCCGCCATTTATACGGCCTCTGCTACTGCTGGTTCGGGGGCTTGGATACTGGCCGGTGGCTGCCAGCCGCGCACGTCGATTTTGCCCGTGACTGCGGCAGAAATCAGGGCGGAGCGGCGTTCTTGGAGAATGACGATCAGCCGATCTGCTTCACTTTTCAAAGCCTCTGACTCGTTAATCAAGGAATCAATGCGCTCCATGATCTGCTGCCTTTCAACCTCTGGCGGGATGGAAATAAAAATATTCTTGAACTGATCCCAGTAAAGTCGAAGTCGAAAATCTGTAATCCCATAAGAGTTTTTTCGCATTTCCTCGATAGCACAACTCGTTCTCAAAAGCTGTTCTACATATCTTGAGATATCTCCATTTTTTGGGCGAGCCACTACATATGCTGGGCTAACAAGACCATCTACAAGCACAGCGCCAAACCCGCCCTGCCAAGCTCTCATCATGTTGTAGACAAGATCCCCAGGTCGCACTCGCTTGTACTTTTCGCGATCATCTATGCGGGTGATTTTTCTGTCTGCCTCCTCCTCTGATAACTCTTTATCAGATACTCCGTAATGAATCGAAACACGCAACACAGGCAGCTCTGTGAGCCCCTTATCCGCAGTTTCCGAGTAAACGGCACCTATTCGCAGAACGTCCCAATGCGCCGGCACCTCGCCCAGCCACTCCACACCGGAGTCTTTCATCGGCACCGTCGGGTCGAGGCCTTTGGTGACGACGTGGGAGATGACGGCCTGACGCTTTTCCTTGAGCAGTTCGATCAGGCGCTGTTGCTCTTCGATTAGCGCGTCGATGCGGGCGATTTCGTGGTCGAGGAAGCGGGCGATAGACTCTGCCTCACTGTGATCAGGGACTACCATCGTCACATTACCAAGTCGCTCCGAATTTAAGATTCGGAGAACATTGCCGGTGGCGCCAACATCAAAAGCTGGTTTCAACGCCTGCATTGCATAAAAGAAAAATCTCCCATTTCCTCTCGGAACAACCGCTGTGATCTGCTGATTGGTGCAAACATCAGAGTCAACAAAGCCAAGCTTCCCAATGGTTCCAATGCAGCAGATTAAGGTTGACCCTCCTTGTACCTTGCGACAGAACCTCCAACCTTGGTCAGTCAAAAATTTAGATGCACGAACAGGCTTGCCAGAGTCATTAAGGTCTTCGGGACGAACCCAAGGCCATCCTTCTTCAGCGTAATTATCCAAGTCATCACTAGGGGGGGTGATGCCTGTAATGAGATCAGCAAAAGATTTGATGCCTGATACTTTCCAGCTCTCCGGAACAGCCCCCAGCCACTCAACCCCGGAATCCTTGTACGCCGGATAACTCGGAAACGTACTCGGGCTGTCCCTGCCCTCGCCCTGCGGGCCAACGGCTGCGCCGTTGTTAAAATTTGCTCCCGACAAATTTTTCATGCCGAGAGTCCTTCTATCATCTGTTTGATGCGGTCGGTGCAGGCTTTCAGGTCGCGGTCGATCTCGGCCAGCGGGCGCGGCGGCTGGAATACGTAGAAATGGCGGTTAAAGGGAATCTCGAAGCCGACCACGCCGACTTCGCCGTCCTGCGCATCGGTTTTACTCTCGTCGATCCAGGCATCCGGCACATGGGGTTTTACTTCGCGTTCGAAGTAGTCGTACACCGACTCACCCAGCGGCACGTTCTCGTTGTCGCGCAGGCCGGCATCGGCTTCCGGCTGGCCTTTGACCATGCAGATATCCGCCTCGGGGTCGCGCTCGCTCAGGGCGTTGAGGATGGCCTTCAGTTCGGGCGTGCTGGGCGATACGTCGTGAGCGCTGAGGGTCTTTTTCAGCAGCTTGCTGAACTGCTCGCGGTTGCGGTGCAGCACGCTGGCATCCATGGCCTGCAGGGCTTCGGTCAGGCGCTGGCGTGCCGGGGCTTCCAGCTTCTCGATGGCTTTTTCTTCCAGCACTTTCTCGATGCGCTCGGCGCTGGTCTGGAAGTTCAGGCGCAGCGGACGTTCGACGGTGATGCGCCGGTAGCCGAAGGCTTCGACTGGGAAGATCTTGCTCTGCGGAGTTTCCTCGAAGCGGCCATACAGACGCACCAGCGCGTCAATTTGCTCCTCGGTGAGGTACTGGCGCTTGCTGCCCAGCGATTTACGCATCTTGGCGAAGTGCTGGCTGCCGTCGATCAACTGCACCTTGCCTTGGCGCGCGGCGGCCTTGTGGTTGCTCAGCACCCACACGTAGGTGGCGATACCGGTGTTGTAGAACATATCGGTGGGCAGGGCGATGATGGCTTCGACCAGATCGTTCTGCAGCAGGTAGCGGCGAATCTCCGATTCACCGGAACCTGCGCCACCGGTAAACAGCGGCGAGCCGTTGAGGATGATGCCGATGCGCGAGCCGCCTTCACGCGGGTCACGCATCTTGCTGACCAGGTGCAGCAGGAACAGCAGCGAGCCATCGGACACACGCGGCAGGCCGGGGCCGAAGCGGCCGTTGAAGCCCTTTTCAGTGTGCTCATCGCTGATCTGCTTCTGGACCTTCTTCCACTCCACGCCGAACGGCGGGTTGCTGAGCATGAAGTCGAAGCGGTACTCGGGGCCGGCCAGTTGGTCGTTGGACAGGGTGTTGCCCAGCTTGATGTTGGTGACGTCCTGACCCTTGATCAGCATGTCCGCCTTGCAGATAGCGTAGGACTCGGGGTTCAGCTCCTGGCCGTGCAGCGACACGCTGACCTTTTCGCTGATGGACTGGATGTACTCGTCGCCCTCGGAGAGGAAGCCGCCGGTGCCGGCGGTCGGGTCGTAGATGGTGATGATGCTGTTGGGCTTGAGCTTGTCATCCTGCCCGGTGATCACCAACGAGGTGGTCAGGTGCACGATATCGCGCGGGGTGAAGTGCTCCCCGGCGGTTTCGTTGGAGCTTTCCGCGAACTTGCGGATCAGCTCTTCGAAGATGATGCCCATGCCGAAGTTGCTGATGCGCTCGGGGCTCAGGTCGGTGGCGGCAAAGCGCTGTACCACCTGATACAGCAGGTTGGCGGCGGAGAGCTGCTGTACGAAGTCTTCAAAGTGGAAGTGCTCGAAGATCTCGCGGGCGTCCTTGCTGAAGGACTGCACATAGCTCATCAGATCAAAGGCGGTCTGGGTGTCGGACAGCGTGCCGAGGGTCAGCGGCGAGGCGTTGAAGAACTGCTGGCCGGCAGCGCGCAACAGAATCATCTCGCGCACGGTGTCCGGGCGGCCTTCCTGTGCGAAGGTCTGTTTGATCACCTCATCTTTGGTCGGCGCGAGCACGCACTCCATCCGGCGCAGCAGGGTAAACGGCAGGATGATGCGGCCGTACTGGGACTGCTTGAAGTCACCGCGCAAAAGATCGGCAATGGACCAAAGAAAGGCTGCCGTCTGGGAATGGTTTTCCGTGTTCACGCTACAGCTCCTGGAGATACGGCGAAGCCGGTGAGTTTAACCCGGCGGTGTGTGACAGAGCGCATGCGCATGCAAGCGCCGAAGCACATTAAGCCCCTCCAGCGGGTGGATGAACACTGTCAGGATGCACACGTAAACTTATGCGGCGCTCGAGAGATACCTCAAGGGCGAGCGCACATGCGGCGCCGGCTGAAATGCTTCTGTATAGGTAAAGCAACTTGGCGGACGAGCAGCGATGGAGCGATAAAGGCCCTTCCCCTCCCCTGGCACCTCGGTTGTAATGACAGAAACATCCACCGGACGGAACACCTATGCGCGGCCTGCCTACAACCAATACGATTTCCAGGGCTATGTTCGAAGCCGATCCAATGCACACCTGTTGCGTGGAGAATGCCTGCTTCGACGAGTATGACCGGGTCGCTGCAGGTGCAGTGGCGTACTTGGAGAACGGCTACACGCTCTCCCAGGCACTGCACAAAGCCTTGCAAGACTCGTTCGGCCCAGAGCTGACAGCTGGCCGGGACCTGTCGCACGTTCTAACGTTCGTGGAGCTGTCTGCCGGCCGCAACGGTAAGGAGCTAGCCGACTCGTACCACAACGAGATCGAGGGTCGTTGGTACAAGGAATACTTCCTCACCTTCTCCGAGACCGGCACCATCAAGGTTCGGGTCAAGTTTGAGCAGAGCACCGCTTGGATCGCCGAACGAAAAATGCAGCCTCAAGACATTACCGCGCTGATCGATCCAGAGACGGGTGACTTCCTAACAGCCATGACCTTTGACGACTGTCTGTTCGAGCTGACCAGAGTGGACCTTTCATTGACCAGGAAGACGCTGACCATCTACGCGAGACAGCCCAGAGAAGAGCCGACGGACCACTGAGTTGCTACGGCAGTGCTCGCCGTGAAACAAGACGAAGACTTGTCAGGCGTCGCGTCCAACCCAGGCGAAGTTTTTCTCCGACAGCCTGGCCTCGCCGCTCCAGCGGTACGCACAGAGTTTGGCGCGGCTGGGATCTTGGCCCGCGATGCTGTAGTCCAGGCATGCGATCTGATCTGTCATCAATGTGGGTGTGCCACTCATCCAGTAATGACCGATGAACAGCGGCTTGCTGCCGTCGTAGCCGGGCTGCAGTTCGGCCGGCACGGGTTCGTGGGGAATCTGCTCGATTATAGAAGGCGGGACCATCGCCAAGTCACGATAGGTCAACTGCTCGCCCTCATGCCACCAGCGCGTGCGAGTACGGGAGCGCCGGTGCCCGTACTTGTCCTTGAAATGCAAACCCGACGGTAAGGGAATCTCCATTCCCTTCAGGAGGGTTTCCACTGCATCAAAGGCTTCACTGCCCTCGGTGCATACAGCCGACCAGGAGCCTGAGCGAATCCGTGCGTGCACATCCAGGTGAGATGCCAGCGCCTCAATCTGTCGGGGATGCCAGCAGGCATGAATGACCCGCAGGCCGCCGAGATCCAGATAAAGGGGCAGCGTTTTGAACCACTCGATCGTGTCCAAGTGCTGATGGGAGCCCTCGCCGATCTGAACAAGAAAGGCGTCGTGCTGCTCGCGATTCTTATCCGAGTGAACGCGTAGGAACTCCCCAGTTCGTTCAGCACAAGGCGTAGCCCAGGCAACCGCATTGAATTCATGGTTGCCCATGACAGCCAGCGCGTGGCCCGCCTCGACCATGCGACGAGCGATCTGGACGGTTTCAACTTGCTCGGGGCCGCGATCAACGAAGTCGCCGAGGAAAATCACTTTGCGCTCAACATGCTGCCAGGTGCCTTCCCGCTCCTGATACCCCAATTTGCGTAGGAGGCATTTGAGCGCCGACGCGTAACCATGAATGTCCCCGATCAGGTCGTACATGCGATTCGTCCTTGGTAAACGTTTTGGATAGGATCCAGAGGCCTTCCATGATGACACTATGGTGGTGCGCAAAAGCTAGTACGCAACATGGTGCGCACGGAATAGCCATTATCGGAGAGGTATTCTGGACGCATCAGTCCACGATATATACGAGCCCTCTTCTCGACGCATAACTCATTCAAGCTTTGGAGAACCCAGCATTCGACGCACCCAGCAACTAGCGCTCAGATAAGTAGCATCATTAGTACGCAGTGGGCGGTACGCAGCTTGGTACGCACGGAATCGGCCAGTTAGTGCGCTCTGTAACGGACCGCTGGGCAGTGCCAAAGCTTAACAAGCGCAGGTTAACAAACCGATTAACATCGAATTGGAGTGTGTAGATACTTTTAATTGTTCTGACATCGCCAAGCCCGACGGAGGCTATAGCGCCTCGCCGCGAGCCGTACCTAGCTAGGTATCCAAGCTGGTATCCATCGAAATTGATTATCAAAAACCCGTAATAAACGGGCCTACTTCATAGGTGAAACACAACCGCAGAGTTTTTATCTTCGCGTTTCTATCGATCCTTGATCGGTCACATAGCATCATCCGCACCCAAGTACGGTTTGGAGGCAGCGACATGCGAAATGCGATCTGCGCGGCAGAGATGCCCGTGACACTCGGAGGACAGACCAAGCAGGCATTAGAGTGGGCGATAGAGCGCGGCCTGAAATGGCAGACGGTGAAGATGCGCCGCTATCGGGGCGACACGTGGAACGAGGCGTTGCGTCCGAATCTGCGCCCCCGGACTTGGATGAAAGGGTGGACGATGAACCCAGCCCGCTCAGAATGATCCTGTGGCGCTCACTAGTCTTCCTAGCGAGACGGTCTCCTTGCGGCTCGGCTTGCGAGCGCGCCTTCGGTCCGTCGCCAGCGCGAAGGTATCCAACCCGGTATCCATTGAATCGATCCATCCAGGTCACACGGCAGACTCGTTCGTGGCCATGTGGTAAGCAGTCACGACAGACGCTCAACTGGAGCCGCGAAGAAGCAGCCAGTCGCAGATCCTAAGGAACCTCAAAAAAGAAGGCAGCGGCAGAGGCAACGACCAACAGAGCCAAGCCAACGCCGCAGTGTAGGTCAAAGACCCTTAGGCAGACCCAAGAAACGAGAAAGCCCCGGAATCCGGGGCTCTCAGATTAAGTAGTGGCGGAGAGATAGGGATTTGAACCCTAGGTACCCGCGAGGGTACAACGGATTTCGAATCCGTCCCGTTCGGCCACTCCGGCATCTCTCCAGCGGCGCGCATCATAGCAGCTGGAGCAGGTTTGTCGAACCCCAACTGCATAGATTTTTTACCGTTTTCAGTCTCTTGCGTCCCACCATGAGCGGACGCAGGGCGAGCCTGGTCATGCAGTTCGGTCAGGCCGTCAGACGGGTCAGCGCCTCGCGATACTTGTCGGCAGTTCGCTGCGCAACGTCGGCCGGAACAGCTGGAGCCGGCGGCTGCTTGTTCCAGCCGGTCGATTCGAGCCAGTCACGGACGAACTGCTTGTCGAAGCTCGGCGGGTTCTTGCCTTCCTCGTAGCTATCGGCTGGCCAGAAGCGGCTCGAGTCAGGAGTGAGCACTTCGTCCATCAGGGTCAGCGTGCCGTCATCGTCGAGCCCGAACTCGAACTTGGTGTCGGCGATGATGATGCCGCGCGTGGCTGCGTACTCGACTGCCGCGCTATAGAGCGCGATGGATACGTCGCGCACCTGGGCAGCAAGCTCCTTGCCGATGATAGCCTCGCACTGCTCGAACGAGATGTTCTCGTCGTGATCGCCCACTGCCGCCTTGGTCGAAGGTGTGAAGATCGGCTGCGGCAGCTTGGCAGCTTCTTTCAAACCAACCGGGAGCTGGATGCCGCAAACCGTGCCGCTCTTTTGGTATTCCTTCCAGCCGGAGCCGACGATATAGCCACGCACAATCGCCTCCACTGCTACCGGCTTTAGACGCTTGGCGACCACGGCACGGCCTTCTACCAGCGGCAACTCGGCTGCCGGCACAACGTCTTCGACCTTGTCACCGGTGAAGTGGTTGGGGATCAGGCCGTTGAGCTTGTCGAACCAGAAGTTGGAGATAGCGGTGAGTATCTTGCCTTTCTCCGGAATCGGTTCGGCGAGAATCACGTCGAACGCCGATAGACGATCGGTGGCGACCATGAGCATGCGTTTGTCGTCGATCTCGTAGAGATCACGAACCTTGCCCGAATAGATCTTCTTCAGGCTGAGGGCGGTGGGAGTGGTCATACGAAACTTCCGCGGTTGGCAGGTCGGCAGAAACGAAACAGGCGAAACCGAGGGTTTCGCCTATCCGTGTCGTGTTGCAAGGGCAGCTCTCGCTTAGCCCAGGTTGTCCTTGAGCAGACTGAGCACCCGGCGTGCGACATCGGCCGGTGCGACGGTGTCGACGCTCTTGTCGAGCGAGACCTGAACGCCATTGCCGACACGAGTCAGACGTACCTGATAACGCTCAGCCCGCGCCTCGATCTCTTCCTTGTCCGGTGCACCACCGAACAGACGGCTGAAGAAGCCGGGCTTGTCATCCGGATCGTCGGCACGCTCGCTCAGATTCACGTAATACACGCCGAGGCTGCGGTCCAGATCGTCAACGCGTACGTCCGCCGCCTGAAGGGCCCGACCGATACTGGACCAGGCGCGATCGAAATCGCTATCCAGCTGCAACAGAGGATTGCCGCTACCGTCCTCGGTCAGATTCACCCGACTCGGCGCATCGAAATCACGCTCTGCCAGCAACGATACCGATCCGCCTTGCTTGGCGCTCTGGGTAAGGCTGGCTTGCAACTCGTCGAGCAGTACCCGATCGAGTTCCTTGTTGCTGGAAATCTCCGGCCAGGCCACGCCGGCGGTGCTGCCGGCTGGACGCTTGACGCTGACCACGAAGATCTCGCTGGTATTGCGCTGTACACCCGGCTCGACGCGAACACGTACCCGCGTTTCGCCATCCTGAATGCCCAGATTGCGTACCAACGCGTCGTTCAGCCCCGCGGCGCCTTGCCAGGCCGTGGTGAACTCGCCGGTCTGGCGGCGCTCTTCAGCAATGCTGAAGCCGTTGTCGGTGAAGAACTGCCGCGCGGCGGTCCAGACCTGTGACGGTGTGTACTGTGCCACCAGCCAGCGAGAATCCTCGGACGACTGCACACTGAAATCACTGAGCTCTGCCGCCACCTGCAAACGCTGAGGGCGCGGCACTTCGTACTTGCCAGGAACGCCAGTGCTGTCAGCAACCTGCTGCGGAATCGGCAGCAGCGGGTCGAGCGGGCGGGTCTCGCTATCGACTGCAACCTGCATCGGTGCGGTCTGACGCGCCGAGAGGTAATCACTACCGCGGTCACGGAAATATCCATCATCGCCCCACAGCCAGCCGCAGCCACTGGTTGCAGAGATCATCAGGGCAAGGGTCGAAAGTCCGGCCAGTCGCTTCATGCGTATTCCTTTGTTATTAAGCCAGTACGCCGGTTTGGCGCAGTGCCTGGCGTAGCGGTTCCTGGAAGCTCTGACTCAGCCAGGTTAGCGGCAGACGGATGCCATTACCCATCAGGCCCATCTCGTGCAGTGCCCACTTGACTGGGATCGGGTTGGCCTCCAAGAACAGAGCGCGATGCAACGGCATCAAACGCTCGTTGATTGCCCGAGCAGTGGTGGCATCACCGGCCATCGCAGCGGCACAGAGATCACTCATGGCGCGTGGCGCCACGTTTGCGGTCACGGAGATATTGCCCTTGCCGCCCATCAGCATCAGCTCGACGGCAGTGGGGTCATCACCGGAGTACACGAGGAAATCCTTGCTGACGCGATCCAGCACTTCCTGGCCGCGCTTGAGGTCGCCCGTGGCCTCCTTGATCCCGATGATGTTGGATATCTTGGACAACCGCTCGACGGTATCCGGCAGCATGTCGCAAACGGTACGACCGGGCACGTTGTAGAGAATCTGCGGAATCGCCACGGCCTCGGCGATGTGTTTGAAGTGCAGGTAGAGGCCTTCCTGGGTCGGCTTGTTGTAGTACGGGGTCACCAGCAGGCAGGCATCGGCGCCTGCGGACTTGGCGTTCTCGGTCAGCTCGACGGCTTCGCTGGTGGAGTTGGCGCCCGTACCGGCGATGACCGGAATCCGGCCATTGACCTGGTCGACGACGCGCCGGATCACTTCGATGTGCTCGGCGACGCTAAGCGTGGCCGACTCACCGGTAGTCCCGACAGCAACGATTGCATTGGTGCCTTCCTGCAAGTGGAAGTCCACCAGTTTGCTCAGGCTGTCCCAGTCCAGACCGCCCTGCGCATCCATGGGCGTGACCAGCGCCACCATACTGCCCGCAATCATGCAACCACTCCTGCCGGAATATAAAAAAGAGGCGTAATGGTACAAGGCTCCCCAGCGCTTTGCGAGTAGCCTGAAGCACGCTGCACAAAGCCGATGGGGACCAGGCGCCGAGCCCTCGCCACGGGGGCCATTTGGCAGTGCGCATTCCCTCTGCCCTCGGTTTTCGCTACCCTTAGCCGTTTTCGGCTTGGCTGGCCGACCGATTCACCACCGCCAGGAATGCTGCATGTCCACCCCCCCTCTACCCCGCGAACAATTTCTCGTCATCAGCGCGCTCGGCGCCAACCCGATGGAGCTGACCAACGTGCTCTGCCGGGCCGCCAACGAGAATCGCTGCGCGGTTGTCAGCACGCGGCTGACCCGCCACGGCGAATGCAGTGCACTGGTTCTGGAAGTCACTGGCAGCTGGGACGCATTGGCCCGGATGGAAACGACCCTGCCGGGGCTTGCGAAGAAGCACGCCTTCACCGCCAACGTGGTGCGTAGCGAGGCGCTGGAAAACCGCCCGCAGGCACTGCCCTACGTCGCTTATGTGAGCGCCGCCTTTCGTCCCGACATCCTTAATGAGCTGTGCCAGTTCTTCATCGACCATCGCGTCGAACTGGAAAGCCTGACCTGCGACACCTACCAGGCCCCACAGACCGGCGGAACCATGCTCAACGCCACACTGACCGTCACGCTCCCGGCGGGTACGCAGATCAGCTGGCTGCGCGACCAGTTCCTCGATTTCGCCGACGCACTGAACCTCGACGCACTGATCGAGCCCTGGCGTCCGCAGAACCCTTGAGATCAGTAACCAGGAGCCCACAATGGCCGTTGAAATCGACCGCCCCGTCCCGCCCTTTCAGGCTCAGGCCACCAGTGGTCAGCTGATCGAACTCGAGTCGCTGGCAGGCAAGCAGGTTGTGTTGTACTTCTACCCGAAGGACAACACACCCGGCTGTACAACCGAAGGCCAGGGCTTTCGCGATCACCACCAGGCTTTTATGGCGGCGAACACCCTGGTATTCGGCGTTTCCCGTGACAGTCTGAAGACCCATGAGAACTTTCGCGCCAAGCAGGGCTTCCCGTTCGAGCTGATCAGTGACAAAGAAGAGCAGCTCTGCCAGCTGTTCGACGTGATCAAACTGAAAAAGCTCTACGGCAAGGAATACCTCGGCGTGGATCGCAGCACCTTTCTCATCGACCGCAACGGCGTGTTGCGACAGGAGTGGCGTACGGTCAAGGTGCCGGGCCACGTAGAGGCGGTCCTTCAAGCCGCGCAAGCACTGAACGCCGAATGAAAAAGGCTGGCCACAGCGCCAGCCCTTCCCGCGTCATTCAGCCACTTCGACCAAACCTGCCTTAGGCTCGCCTGGCCACGCATTGAGAACGGCCTTGAACAAGGTCGCCAACGGAATGGCAAAGAACACGCCCCAGAAGCCCCACAACCCTCCAAACAGCAGTACCGCGCAGATGATCGCCACCGGGTGCAGATTCACCGCCTCGGAGAACAGCAGGGGTACCAGCACGTTGCCATCCAGCGTCTGGATGATCGCGTAAGCCACCATCAGGTAGAAGAACTGGTCGCCCAGCCCCCACTGGAATATTCCGATCAGCGCGATCGGAATGGTCACGACCGTCGCGCCGATATAGGGCACCACGACCGAGACGCCGACCAGCATCGCCATCAGCGCGGCATAGTTAAGCCCCAGCGCGGCGAAGACTGCATACGACACCACGGCACAGATCAGGATCTCGATCACCTTGCCACGGATGTAGTTGGCGATCTGCAGATTCATTTCCTGCGAGACCTGAGTGATCAGCCCGCGCTCGCGCGGCAGATAGCTCTTGATCCAATCGCTGATCTGCTGCCGGTCCTTGAGGAAAAAGAACACCAGGATCGGCACCAGGACCAGATAAATCATCAGTCCGATCAGCAGCGGCAGGCTGGACAGCGACGATGTCAGCACCAATTGGCCATAACGGCCGATCTCGCTTCGAATAAAGTCGATGCCGCGCAGCACCTGCTCCTCGGTCACCAGCTGCGGGTAGCGCTCCGGCAGCAATAGCAGCAACGACTGCCACTCGACCAGCATGCGCGGCAGCTCGTTGAACAGGGTCAGAACCTGCTGCCAGAGCAAGGGCACAATGAACAGCGTGCAGACCACCATCACACCGATGAACATCAGAAATACCAGCCACACCGCGAGCAGATGCGGCACTCGCAGCCGTTCCAGCGCGCCCACCAACCCCTGCATCAGGAACGCCAGCACCAATCCCGCCAGTACCGGCGCCAGCATCCGACCAAAAATCAGGACAGCGGCGAAAGCCAGAAACAGTAAGACTGCAAGAACCACTGCCTCCTCATGGGAGAAGTAACGCTGCATCCAGCCGCGTAATACCTTGAGCATTTCATTCCTCGAAGCGAATCGTCAGGCCTTGCGCAGCCAGTAGCGATAAAGACCACCTTCGACCTCTTCATGCAGCAATGCATGACCGGCCAGTTTGGCGAAGCTGCGGAAGTCCCTTTGCGAACCAGGATCGCTGGCAATGACCTTGAGCACTGCACCGCTGGACATACGGTTCAGCTCCAGCTTGGCCTTGAGCAGAGGCATCGGGCAGTCAAGCCCAACAGCATCCAGTTCGGCATCGCATTCAAGCGATTGCGGTCGCGCTTCGGTCATGGTTCGCCTCCACAGAAAAGCCTCGCAGCATACCTAGCACAGCGGGCCTCTGGCCAGCCGGCCAAGGTCAAGGCTACAGTAGCCGCTCTCAACTCAACGAGCCTGTCTGGATGAAATTGCTGCGCCCCGCCCTGCTCACGCTCGCCTGCCTGACTGCACTGCCAGCATTGGCCAACGACCTGCCTTCGCTCGGCGATGCCAGCTCCTCCATCGTTTCTCCTGAACAGGAGCACCAGCTCGGCCGGGCATGGCTCAGCCTGCTGCGCGGGCAGGTTAGCCAGCTCTCGGACCCACAGCTCAAGGACTATGTAGAAAGCAGTGTCTATCGCCTGGCAGAAACCAGTCAGCTGCAGGATCGTCGCCTTGAATTCGTCCTGCTGGACAGCCCGCAGCTGAATGCCTTCGCAGCTCCAGGCGGGATCATTGGTGTCAACGGGGGCCTGTTCATTTATGCCCAGACCGAAGCCGAATATGCCTCGGTGATGGCTCACGAACTGGCGCACCTTTCCCAGCGCCATTTCGCCCGCGGACTGGAAGCGCAACAGCGCATGCAACTGCCTCTGATGGCCGCCATGCTGGCCGGCGTCGTCGCAGCCGCAGCCGGCGCAGGTGATGCCGGCATCGCCGCCATCGTGTCTACCCAGGCCGCAGCCATCCAGGCCCAGCGCCGCTTTTCCCGGCAGAACGAACAGGAGGCCGACCGCATCGGCATCGTCAACCTCGAGCGGGCCGGTTACGACCCGCGTGCGATGCCCTCAATGTTCGGTCGCCTCATGCGCCAGTATCGTTACGATCAGAAGCCACCGGAATTCCTGCTGACGCACCCGGTCAGCGAATCACGCATCGCCGATACCACAAACCGAGCGGAACAGTATCCACAGGGTGGAGCACAGGACAGCCTGCGCTACCAGCTGATGCGTGCTCGAACGCAATTGAAGTTCGAAAGAACACCGGGCGTCGAGGCCAAGCGATTCCGCGCGATGCTCAGCGAAAATCCAGAGATGGATGCCGCACGCTATGGCCTTGCGCTCGCGCAAGTCAAAGCTGGGCAACTCGACGAAGCGAACAGCAGCCTTGCTCCGCTGCTAACCAAGGCACCGGACGACATCACCTACAACCTCGCGCAGATCGAACTCGACATCACCGCCAACCGCCTGCAACAGGCGCAAACCCGTTTACAGCGGTTGCTGCAGCTATATCCGGGCAACTACCCGGTGCGCCAGATGCACATTGACCTTCTGATGGAGAAGGGCGAGACACAGCAAGCCGAGCGCGAGCTGGACAAGCTGGTGGAGCAGCGCCGCCAGGATCCCGATATCTGGTATCAGGTCGCCGAAGTGCGCGGGCTCAGCGGCAACATCGTTGGCCTGCATCAAGCACGCGCGGAGTACTTCGCCCTGGTAGGCGATTATGACCAGGGCATCGAGCAGCTCGACCTCGCCAAGCGCCGTGCCAGCAACTTCCAGATCGCATCACGGATCGACGCGCGCCAGAAACAGCTGATCGAAGAAAAGCGAATGGTCGAGGAAATGCTGCGCTGAGTTGAAAACGGCACTGAACGTTCAGCGCCGATGCAAAGGCTCAGGCGTTGCCGGCCTGTTTCAGCCGCGCGGCCTGGGTGAAATCGAGCATCCGCTTGAGGGGCTTGACCGCACGCGGAATGATCGCCGGATCGACGAAGATTTCATTGCTGCCAGCGCGCAGGCATTCCAGGGTCCGCTCCAGCGTGTTCATCGCCATCCAGGGGCAATGCGCACAGCTTCGGCAGGCTGCACCCTGGCCGGCGGTCGGCGCCTCGATGAACGTTTTTTCGGGGCACAACTGCTGCATCTTGTAAAAGATGCCCCGATCCGTCGCAACGATCAGCGTCTGCTGCGGCAAGGTCTGCGCAGCCTTGATCAGCTGACTGGTCGAACCTACCGCATCGGCGAGTTCGACCACCGCCTGCGGGGACTCCGGATGCACCAGAATCGCGGCATCCGGGTAAAGAGCCTTCATGTCAGCCAATTGCTTGGCCTTGAACTCTTCGTGGACGATACAGGCGCCATCCCAGAGCAGGATGTCGGCACCGGTCTCGCGCTGTACGTAGTTGCCCAGATGCTTGTCCGGCGCCCAGATGATCTTTTCGCCGTTATCCATCAGGCTTTCGACGATTTCCAGCGCACAACTGGATGTCACCACCCAGTCAGCCCGTGCCTTTACCGCCGCCGAAGTGTTGGCATAGACGACCACGGTGCGCTCCGGATGCTGATCGCAGAACGCTGAAAACTCTTCGACAGGGCAGCCCAGATCAAGGGAACAGGTCGCCTCGAGCGTGGGCATGAGCACGCGCTTCTCAGGATTGAGGATCTTCGCCGTTTCGCCCATGAACTTGACGCCGGCTACCAGCACGGTCTGGGCCGGGTGCTCGTTGCCGAAGCGCGCCATTTCCAGGGAGTCGGAAACGCAGCCGCCGGTTTCCTCGGCCAATGCCTGGATCACCGGATCGGTGTAGTAATGCGCCACCAGCACCGCATTCTGGCGCTTCAACTCGGCGGCTATCTCACTGCGCAGCCGCGCTTCCTGCTCAGGCGTAAGCGGCTTCGGCTGCTTGGCTGCCAGGTGAGCCTGCACGAGAATGCGTTCGGGTATCTGCGTCATGGACGGGTCCTGCCAGCACGGGATTGCACGAAGCGCCGAGTATAACGGCCCAGGCCGGGAATTCGGGCTTGTCGGTAGAGACGAGGCGCGCAGGATTCAGACACGCCTCCTGCCTTTCAACGGGGCAGGAATACTAGCCGAAGCCTCTACAAAAGGGAAAGCACGGTAAAAAAGCGTGAAAAGCCGGGCATTGCGCCCTGTCAAACGAAAACCGCCGGCATCAGCCGGCGGTTCTTTTCTTCTGGATCACTCGCCCTTGAGCATGTGTCCACGTTCCTCCAGGTTGATGTGCCACTGCATCGCTTCGCCCAGCAGGTGCGGCGTCTGGCCGCCCTTCTTGCAGGCGTCGTCGAAGTACTGGTTCAGCGCATCGCGGTAGGAAGGGTGCACGCAGTTGTCGATGATGGCGCGGGCGCGCTCGCGCGGAGCGAGGCCACGCAGGTCAGCCAGGCCTTGCTCGGTAACCAGAATCTCGACGTCATGCTCGGTGTGGTCAACGTGAGCAACCATCGGCACGACGCTGGAGATGTTGCCACCCTTGGCGATCGACTTGGTCACGAAGATGGCCATGTGAGCGTTACGCGCGAAATCGCCCGAACCGCCAATGCCGTTCATCATCTTGGTGCCGCCCACGTGAGTGGAGTTGACGTTGCCATAGATGTCGAACTCGAGCGCGGTGTTGATACCGATGATGCCAAGACGGCGCACAAGCTCAGGATGGTTGGAGATTTCCTGAGGACGCAGGATCAGCTTGTCCTTGTACTTCTCCAGGTTGCCGAACACGCGATCATTGCAACGCTCGGACAGGGTGATGGAGCAACCGGAAGCAAAGGTCATCTTGCCCGCATCGATCAGCTCGAAGGTGCAGTCCTGCAGTACTTCGGAGTACATCACCAGGTCTTCGAACGGCGAATCGATCAGACCGCACATTACCGCGTTGGCGATGTTGCCGATACCTACCTGCATCGGGCCGAGGTTCTTCGCCATACGGCCGGCTTCGACTTCGCTCTTGAAGAACTCGACCAGATGGTTGGCGATGGCCTGGGTTTCTTCGTCCGGCGGAGTGACCGTGGAGTAGGAATCCGGCTGATTGGTGATGACGATGGCGGCAATCTTGGCCGGATCGACCGGGATCGAAGTCGCGCCAAGACGATCATCGACCTTGGTCAGCGGGATCGGACCGCGGTTCGGGCGCTCACCCGGGAAGTAGATGTCGTGCAGACCTTCCAGGTTCAGGTTGTGTGCCAGGTTCAGCTCGATGATCACCTGGTCGGCGAACATGGCCAGGTTGGCCGAGTTGCCTACTGAAGTGGTCGGTACGATGTGGCCCTGCTCAGTGATGCACAACGCTTCGACGATGGTGACGTCGGGACGCTTGATCTGATGATTGCGCATCTGCTCGACGGTATGCGACAGGTGCTGGTCGATGAACATGACCTCACCGGCGTTAATCGCCTTGCGCAGTACCGGATCGGCCTGGAACGGCATGCGACGGGCCAGTAGACCCGCGGAAGCCATCTTGCCATCGAGATCGTTACCCAGGCTGGCGCCAGTGACCAGGCTGATCTGCAGCTTCTCGTCCTTGGCACGGTCGATCAGCGCGAGGGGCACGGCCTTGGCTTCGCCCGCACGGGTGAAGCCGCTCATGCCAACGGTCATGCCGTCGCGAATAAGGGCAGCTGCCTCGTGGGCACTCATGACCTTGTTCTGCAGAGAGGACAAGCGGATACGATCAGAATACATTTGAGCCTCGAACCAACGGTAATCGGAAGGGGCCGCAGTCTATTACGTTAAAAACGCTTGAGCCACCTACTAAGGTCGTAGAGAAAAACGCTTCTTATGACCGAACGTAGCAGCCTGCAGCAACGCAAAAACGCGGCCATTAAAAAAGCCGGATAACCCTGACAGGTCTCCGGCTTCTTGTGCTCCCTCGAGAGCGATATGGTGGGTCGTGTAGGATTCGAACCTACGACCAATTGGTTAAAAGCCAACTGCTCTACCAACTGAGCTAACGACCCAATGCGGGGCGCATGATACTGATTTGATTGATGAAAACAAACTTTTTTTTGAAAAAATTCGCGATCGCCTTCGTTTGACGGCACCCCTCCAGTACTGGCGCAGGCCGCTCAGAAATAGCGAGTGGGGTCAGCCAGCCCCGCTTCGGCAAAACCGGCGGCGCGCAATCGACAGCTGTCGCACTTGCCACAGGCACGTCCATCCGTGTCGGCCTGATAGCAGGAAACCGTCGCCGCATAGTCCACGCCCAAACGAGCCCCCTCCTGCACGATCCGCGCCTTGCTCATCTCCTGCAGTGGTGCCTGGATGCGGAACCCCAGCCCTTCTACGCCTGCCTTGGTGGCCAGATTGGCCATTCGCTCGAATGCCGCAACGAACTCCGGTCGACAATCCGGGTAGCCCGAGTAATCGACCGCATTGACGCCGATAAAGATGTCATGGGCACCCAGCACCTCAGCCCAGCCAAGGGCCAACGAGAGAAACACCGTATTGCGCGCCGGGACGTATGTGACCGGAATACCCTCACCAGGCACCTCAGGCACATCGATGCTGTCGTCGGTCAATGCCGAGCCGCCGATGCCATTGAGGTCCAGGCCGATCACCTTGTGTTCGACCACTCCCAGTTGTTGAGCAACACGTTCGGCCGCCTGCAGTTCGGCGCGATGACGCTGGCCGTAGTCAAAGCTCATGGTGTAGCAGGCGTAGCCCTGAGCACGGGCCATGGCGACCACCGTAGCCGAATCGAGCCCGCCGGACAGCAGGATGACTGCTTTCTTCTCGTTCATTTCGCGATACCTTCAAAACGGATGAGCACGACCAGCCAGGGACGAGCCGCTAATGCCAGCGACTCAGTGGCCGGGCGCGTCGTTCCAGATAATCTTGTGCAACTGAAGCTGCAAGCGCACCGGCAGGTTGTCGGCAACGATCCAGTCCGCAAGGGCACGAACATCGACCTGACCGTGACTCGGCGAGAACAACACCTCTCCGGCACGTCGATCCAGCCCGTACTCGATCAGCTTGCTGACAGCCCAGTCATAATCCTCGCGAGAACAGATGACGAACTTGACCTGATCGTTGCGCGTTATGCAGGCGATGTTCTCGTAGCGGTTACGCGCGACCTCGGCGGAACCCGGTGTTTTCAGGTCCACTACACGACTGACACGCTCATCCACCACGGAGATATCGAGTGCACCACTGGTCTCCAGTGAAACCTCATATCCCGCATCGCACAATCGCTGCAGCAAAGGCACGCAGTTGGGCTGCGCCAGCGGCTCTCCCCCGGTCACGCAGACGTAACGGGGATTGTAGGAGGCAACCCGCTCGACGATCGCGTCGAGCGTCATCAACTCTCCACCGCTGAATGCGTAGGCGGTATCGCAATATTGACAGCGCAGGGGACAGCCGGTCAGGCGGACGAACACAGTAGGCAATCCACTGGTCCGCGTCTCCCCCTGCAGCGAGTAGAAAATCTCGGTAATTCGCAGGGTCATATCAGCCACGGGCGTGACGGCTAAACAGGCCATCCGCCTCCGTTGCGGGAAATAGGGGCGGCGATTCTAACGAAAAAACCCGCGCAATGGGCGGGTTTCGTTCGGTCTCGCCAGTGTGCCTCAGCGATTGAGCTGACGCTGAGCCAATTGTGCAGCCGATGTATTCGGATACTTGGCAATGACCTCACGCAGAATGCCCTGCGCCTTGTCCCGGTTGCCCAGACGAATCTCAACATCTGCCAGCTTGTAGAGCGAATCCGGCACCTTGTTGTGCTGCGGATACGCCTGGCTCACTCGAGCGAACGCCTGACCGGCCCCTTGCAGGTCGCCCTTTGCCAGGTTGACCTCGCCAAGCCAGTACTGGGCGTTGCCAGCGTACTGACTGTCAGGGTACTTGCGCAGGAATGCAGCGAAAGCCTGGCTGGCCTTGTCGAAATCCTTCGCCTTGATCAGGTCGAAAGCAGCGTCGTAATAGAGCTTTTCCTTTGCAGGATCGCCGGATGTGCTTTGCGACTGGCCCTGGCTGGCAGCGGCGGGTGCCGAACTTCCAGCTGACGCCGCCGTATTACTGGACGGAGCAGGCTGATTGCCTGCCGCGGATCCGCTGGACAGACGGCGATCCAGGTCCTGATAGCGTTCCAGCCCCTCTTGTTGCAGGCGCTGGATCTGATTCTGTTGCTCCTCAAGCATGCCGCGCAGTTGCGCGATCTCTTCCTGCATCTGCTGTAGCTGCATGAAGAGCATGCCCTGTGCCGAAGATGGAGCGGTGGCTCCACCTCCGGCATAGGCACCGTCACCGCTCGGCGCAGCGGTAGAGTAACCCGAGTTGCCGCTAGCGGCACCTTCTTCGTAATCCACCACCGGCACTTGAGCCACCGCCATCAGCGGCAGCGCGAGCACTGTAAGAGTCAGAGCATGACGGTACTTACGCATGACGAATTACTTGCGCAGTTCGACGCGACGGTTCTGGGCCCAGGACTGCTCGTCGTTACCCATGGCAACTGGACGCTCTTCGCCGTAGGAAACCAGCTCCAGCTGAGCCGGGGAAACGCCCTGCAGTACCAGGTAACGCTGTACGGCCTTGGAGCGACGCTCGCCCAGAGCCATGTTGTACTCACGGGTACCACGCTCGTCAGTGTGGCCTTCCAGAACGACGCGAGCGCCGTTGCCTTTCAGGTCCTTGGCGTGAACGTCCAGAGCGCGCATGGCTTCCGGCTTCAGGTCGGAGCTGTCGTACTCGAAGTAGAAGGTAGTGATGGCGCGCAGAGCGGCTTCTTCGCTCATGCTGCTATCGACGGAACCGGAATCAGCACCGTAACCAGCATTCGGATCGATCGCACCCGAACCTTCGCCCGAATCGTCGCCGCCTTTGGAGGAACAACCGACAGCAACAGCCATGGCCAGAGCCAGAGCGGTGAACTTACCGAATTTCAGCATTTCCATTTTGTAACAACCCCAGGTGTGTTTTGGTTAAAAGCGTTGATACCGCATCAGTTCAGGTAAGGGGACCAGGACGGCTCTCGGACTTCGCCTTGAGCTGTAGGAAGCGGGAGCCTAACGCGTCCATTGATGGACACGAGCATCAAGACTCCCCGGCCCTGCTGGCGGGTGGCGTAGATTAGCATGGTGCCATTAGGCGCAACAGTGGGCGATTCATCCAGACTGGTATCCGAGAGTATTCGCAGATTGCCACGCTGCAGATCCTGCGCAGCAACCTTGAAGTTTGTGTAACCGTCCTGGCGATGGATCATGACCAGCGTCTTCTCGTCGGCCGACAGCTTCGGGTTGGCGTTGTAGTTGCCAACGAACGTCACACGCTCAGCCGAATTGCTGCCCAACCGCTGCTTGTATACCTGAGGCTTGCCAGCACGGTCAGAGGTGTAATAAATGGTCTGACCATCAGCACCCCAGAAGGGTTCGGTATCGATCGCGTAGTGATTGGTCAGGCGCTGCAACTGCCGCGAGCCGAGGTCCATCACATAGATTTCCGGATTGCCATCTTTCGACAGTACGAACGCCAGGCGATTGCCATCTGGCGAGAATGCCGGCGCACCGTTCAAACCTTCGAAGTTGGTGACCTGTTCGCGGCGACCCGTATCGATGTGCTGAATGAAAATACGTGGACGCTTCTGCTCGAAGGACACATAGGCAATACGGCGTCCGTCCGGTGAATAACGCGGGGAGAGAATGGGCTCGCGCGATTGCAGCAGAGTCACCGCCCGAGCGCCGTCATAATCCGAACGCTGCAGCGTGTAGCGCGTGTTGGCGCCACCCAGCCGCTCAACCGTCACATACAGCAGACGCGTGGAAAACGCGCCCTTGATGCCGGTGAGTTTCTCGAAGGACTGATCCGCCGCATGGTGCGCCATGTCGCGCAACTGATCCGAGGAACCACCAACGGTTCCAGTCATCACCTGCTGTTCGGTCGTTACGTTGAACACTTCGTAACGGACCTGAAGGCGGCCACCGGCCGGCTCGATATTGCCGACCATCACGTACTGGGCGCCCAGAGCCTTCCAGTCGCGATAGATGATCTCGCTGCCGCGGGTCGGCATGCTGATCATGTTCTGCCGCGGAATGGGCTGGAAAATACCGGAATTGCGCAGGTCGTTGCCGACGATTTCCGCCATGTCCTCAGGCAGTACGGTGCCGCCCTGCCAACCGAATGGAACGACAGCGATCGGGATCGCACGGTCGGCACCACTGGTGACGACGATGTTTTTTTCCTGCGCCACCGCCATTCCCGCCAGGCAGCAGAGCAGGACAAGTAGACCTCGAAGGGAGTTGATCACAACGCAAGATCCTCAGGCGTAAATGTCATTTTGAAGGACCGGTAAGGCTGGAAGTCCTGCGGGCTCAGGCCCTGCATTTCGGTCAGCCGACCGATGTTCTTTACTGCGGCAACCGCAGAATTGTCGAATGGCACATCTCCGCTCGATCTGGAGACGCTGACGTTGGTGATGGTGCCATCCGGAAGCATGTTTACCTGGAGCTGCACGGTCATGTTATTGCGCGCCGACGGCGGTCGGGTCCAGCCTTCTGCTGCACGCAGCCGGATCAGATCATCGAAGTTGCCGGCAACCTGATCACCATGGGTATCAGCCAGTGCTTGCTGGCGCTCGGTAGTGTCAGAGAGCAGCTCGGCAAGCGCCTGCGCCTTCTTGTCTTCTGCCGCTTTGCGCGCGGCCTCTGCCGCTGCCTTCTTCTTGGCATCTTCAGCAGCTTTTTTCTTGGCAGCTTCGGCGGCAGCTTTCTTCTTCGCTTCTTCCACCGCCTTGCGCTTGGCTTCTTCGGCAGCCTTCTTCTTGGCCTCCTCTGCTGCCTTCTTCTTGGCCAATTCTTCAGCAGTCTTTTTCTTGGCGATGTCAGCCTGCTTCTGCTGTTCGACCTTCTTGGCCTCCTCGGCCTTTTTCGCCGCAGCCGCTTTATCGGCTGCGGCTTTCGCCGCATCCGCCTTTCGAGCCTCTTCCGCCTTCTTTTGTTCCGCAGCGCGGGTGGCAGCAGCCTGCTTCTGCTGCTCGACCTTACGCTGTTCCATCTGTTCGCTTTCGAACTGCTTGGCAGCAGTCTTCTTCGCTTCGCCGGCAATCTTCTGGTTGGTCTGGGTAGTCGCCTGGCTCTGCGACTTCAGTTGATACAAGGTGGCCTGCACGATCGGCTTGGACGGCGGTAGCTCGGGCGTCATCGAAAAGCTGACGAACAGCATGCCGAAAATAATGACGTGCAGACCGACCGCCAGCACGGTCGGCCAGAAGTAGCTCTGCGAAGGCGATGACTCACGCTGCTGCATCAAGGCGCCTCGGTGATCAGACCGACATTACCCACGCCGGCTTCCTGCAGACCGCCCATGGCCTCCATCACCGAACCATAATCAACCGCGCGATCGCCACGGATGAACACCTGGGTATCCGGACGCTGGCGCATGATGGCAACGACAGCCTGCGTCATGTCTGCCAGTGCGACGGCCTCGTTGCCCTTGCTGTCGGTATCGACCTCGCTACCGACGTTCCAGTAATAGGTTTTGTCAGCCTTGATGGAAATGGTCAGCACCTGCTTGTCGTTATCCTGCGGCAAGGCTTCGCTGCTGACCTTGGGCAGATCGACCTTGACGCCCTGATTGAGCATCGGCGCCGTGACCATGAAGATAACCAGCAGCACTAGCATCACATCGATGTAAGGCACCACGTTCATCTCGGCGACGGGCTTGCGTCTGTTGCGGATTCTGGCCATGGCCGTGGGCCTCAGTCTTCGGTGGTGTGAACTTTGCGGTGGAGGATGGCCTGGAACTCATCGGCAAAGGTGTAATAACGACCGATGAGCATCTCGCCCCGCGCGGCGAAACGGTTGTAGGCGATCACCGCAGGAATCGCGGCGAACAAACCGATCGCCGTAGCGATCAGCGCTTCGGCGATGCCTGGCGCCACAGTCGCTAGAGTTGCCTGCTGAACCTGAGCCAGGCCGCGAAAGGAGTTCATGATCCCCCAGACGGTACCGAACAGGCCGATGTAAGGGCTGGTGGAACCAACGGTGGCCAGGAATGGCAAGCTCTGCTCGAGCTTTTCCTCTTCACGGGAAATCGCCACGCGCATGGCGCGATTGACCCCATCCATCACCGCATCGGGATCGACACCCTGCTGCTGACGCAGACGGGAAAATTCCTTGAAGCCGGCGCGAAAGATCTGCTCGACGCCAGAATCCGGATCCGGGTTGCTGCCTGCCTGGCGATACAGCTTGGACAGGTCGATACCGGACCAGAAGCGCTCTTCAAAGGTATCGAGTGCTCGCTTCGCGGCACGCAGCATACTGCCGCGCTGAAAAATCAGAATCCATGATGCGACCGAAGCGGCCACCAGAATCAGCATGACCAGCTGCACCACGAAGCTGGCGTTGCTGATCAGGCTCCACATGGACATGTGATCGACGTTGGCTTCCACGCTTACTCTCCTGCAGGGGATAGACCCGAGCCAGCGAAGGCGACACGCAGCGCTTCGGGAATGGCTCGGGGTTTCAAACTTTCGGCACGCACGCAGGCAACCAGCACCTGCCCCTCACAAAGCAGAACATCATCCAGTGCACGCCGGACCTGCTGGCGAAACCGCAGACTGGCGCGATTCACCTCAACCACCTCGGCCGTCACCAGCAATTCATCGTCCAGGCGAGCCGGTGCTCGGTAGCGGGCTTCGACCGAATGCACGACGAACAGCAAGTCCTCACCGGCCAGCTGCGACTGGGCGAATCCCAGACTGCGCAACCGCTCGGTACGAGCTCGCTCCATGAATTTGAGGTAATTGACGTAGTAGACAATGCCGCCCGCGTCGGTGTCCTCGTAATAGACTCGACAGCGGTGGGTAAAGATTTCAGCTCCGGCTTGCGCGCGCATACTAGTGCTCGGCCCTGTAAATGCCAATCGGGTAACAGAACAATATTTTCTTCAAACTATGTCGCCATCGAACAGATCCGGCGTTGGAGCATCGCTCATGCGCTTGGGCAGGTTGAGGCCGAAATGGAGATAGGCGTGACGCGTCACGACCCGACCGCGCGGCGTGCGCATGATGTAGCCCTGCTGGATGAGGTACGGCTCGAGCACATCCTCGATGGTGTGCCGCTCTTCACTGATCGCAGCGGCCAGGCTGTCGATCCCCACCGGTCCGCCGTCGAACTTCTCGATCAGGGTCAATAGCAGCCGGCGATCCTGATGATCGAAGCCTCGCTCATCGACGTCGAGCATGCTCAAGGCAAGGTCGGCAATCTGCCGGGTGATCTCGCCACGACCCCGCACTTCTGCGAAATCTCGCACACGACGTAGCAAGCGGTTAGCGATACGCGGCGTCCCTCGCGCTCGACGGGCGATCTCGAATGCACCCTCCGGCTCGGTCGGCAGACCGAGGATACCGGCGGAACGGCTGACGATGGTCGCCAGGTCCTCGGTGGAATAGAACTCCAGACGCTGGACGATACCGAATCGGTCTCGCAGTGGATTGGTCAGCATACCGGCCCGCGTGGTGGCGCCCACAAGGGTGAACGGCGGCAGATCCAGCTTGATCGAGCGAGCCGCAGGCCCCTCGCCGATCATGATATCCAGCTGGAAATCTTCCATCGCCGGGTACAAAACCTCCTCGACAATGGGCGAAAGGCGATGGATCTCGTCGACGAACAGAACGTCGCCCGCCTCCAGATTGGTCAGCAATGCGGCCAGGTCACCCGGTCGCTCAAGCACCGGGCCCGACGTGCTCTTGATCGACACGCCCATCTCTTCGGCGATGATGTTCGCCAACGTAGTCTTGCCCAGCCCCGGCGGACCGAAGATGAGCGTGTGATCGAGCGCTTCCTGACGGCCCTTGGCGGCGCGGATGAACAGATCCATCTGCTCGCGCACGACCGGCTGACCAATGTACTCGGCCAGCTTGAGTGGCCGAATGGCACGATCCAGTTGCTCGTCGCGATCGCGACTGCCTGCCGTGACGATACGATCCGCTTCGATCATGGCTTACACCATGCCCTTGAGGGCACGGCGGATCATTTCTTCACTGCTCAAATCATCTTCCTGTATGGCGGACACTGCACGGCTGGCTTCCTGTGGCTTGAAGCCCAGGGAGATCAACGCGCTGACCGCATCATTCTCGGCGCTTGTGACTGCCATTTTGCTCCCGGGTTCAACCACGAAGGTCGCGATGGCGGGCATGCTCTCCCACGCCTTGAAGCGGTCCTTCAACTCGACCAGAAGCCGCTCGGCGGTCTTCTTGCCAACGCCTGGGATGCGCACCAGGACCGACGTATCCTGCGCCTGCACACAACGCACCAGCTCATCGACTTCCAGTCCGGACATCAACGCCAACGCTAGCTTCGGTCCCACACCGTTCAAACGGATCAGTTCACGGAACAGCTCGCGCTCGCGCTTCTCGGCGAAGCCATAAAGAAGTTGTGCGTCTTCACGCACGACGAGGTGCGTATGCAGCGTCACCGGCTCGCCGACCGCCGGCAGGCGATACAGCGTCGTCATCGGCACTTCGACCTCATAGCCGATACCGTTGACATCGAGAATCAGATGTGGCGGTTGCTTTTCCACCAGCGTGCCACGCAAACGTCCGATCAAGCTGTTTCCTCCATGGCCATCGCATCCGCTGACGACCACTCGATTATTCGTTCAACCAAGAGAGTTTGCGCCGACTAAAGACGCAACCGCCCGCCTCGTCGCTTGGCGCCGGCCAGGCCGTGCGGAATGAGGCTCTGCCGGTGATGCGCATGACATAACGCAATGGCCAGCGCGTCCGAAGCATCGATCTGGGGTTTTTCCAGAAGCTTGAGCAAGTGCATGACCATCATCTGCACCTGCTGCTTATCAGCCCCGCCCGTTCCGGCGATGGCCTGTTTGACCTGCGTCGCGGTGTACTCTGCGATCTGCAGACCTGCTTCCGCGCCAGCAACAATGGCTGCCCCCCGAGCCTGGCCGAGCTTAAGCGCGGAATCGGCATTACGCGCCATGAATACTTGCTCGATGCCCATCGTTACCGGGCCATAGGTCCGAATGACCTCGCTCACACCACTGAAAACGGCACGCAAGCGATTAGGCAGCTCGCCGGTGCCGGTACGAATGCAACCAGAGGCGACGTATTCACAACCGCGGCCGGTGTCCCGTACGACGCCGTAGCCGGTGATTCGAGAGCCGGGATCGATACCCAAAATCAGCGTCATGCCGTGCCGTGCTGTCTATTTATCCAGTGGCGAGTATACGGAGGCGCTGCCGTCTCCGCCACCGACAACAATATGCGCCCAGATAGTCACTACGTTGCCAGCGATGCGTGCCTATAAAAAAGCCGGGAGCCCAGCAATGCGGCTCCCGGCTGCGGACACCACGACATTCAGCCCAGCTGCTGCATGATCTCGTCGGAGATTTCCGCGTTGTGGTAGACGTTCTGCACGTCATCCAGGTCTTCCAGCGCATCGATGAGACGCAGAACCTTCTGCGCCGTCTCGACGTCGGTGATGGGCGCCATGATGGACGGAATCATCGCCACTTCTGCTTCGTCGCCGCGGAATCCGGCTTCTGTCAGTGCTTCGTTGACCGAGAGGAACTCGGCGAAGCTGGTATAGACGTCGACCGACCCATCCTCCTGACTGACGACGTCGTCGGCGCCCGCCTCCAGCGCCGCTTCCATCAGCGCGTCTTCATTGACGCCGGGCGCATAGCTGATCTGGCCCTTACGATCGAACATGTAGGCGACCGAGCCGTCAGTACCGAGGTTGCCACCGTTCTTGCTGAAGGCGTGACGCACTTCGGCCGCGGTACGGTTGCGGTTGTCGGTCATGGCCTCGATGATGATCGCCACCCCGCTTGGCGCGTAACCCTCATAGCTCAGCTCGGTCATGTTGTCCGCTTCGCTGGAGCCTGCGCCCCGGGCGATGGCGCGATCGATGACGTCACGCGACATGTTGGCTGTCAGCGCCTTGTCCACGGCCAATCGCAGACGCGGATTGTCCGCCGGCACGCCGCCGCCATGCTTGGCCGCCACGGTCAGCTCACGGATCAGTTTGGTGAAGATCTTGCCCCGCTTGGCGTCCTGACGCTCTTTGCGGTGCTTGATATTGGCCCATTTGGAATGACCAGCCATAACTCACTCCATTCTTCGACTGAATCAGAAAATCTCGATAACCGGATCCGTCTGTCACTCGATAAAGACAGCGGCCGGCTATCGCCGTAATGTCTCGCACTCAGAGCCGCAAGACGAAGAAGCCTGGCAGAACCAGGCTTCGGGTAGCGTTTACTCCGCCTTCGGTTGCTCGCGCAGACGGATATGCAGGTCGCGCAACGCCTTGCTGTCCACCGCACCCGGCGCCTGGGTCATGACGTCCGCCGCACTCTGGGTTTTCGGGAAGGCAATCACCTCACGAATCGACTGCGCACCGGTCATCAGCATCACCAGGCGATCCAGACCGAAGGCCAGACCACCATGTGGCGGAGCGCCGAATTTCAACGCATCGAGGAGGAAGCCGAACTTCTCTTCCTGCTCGGCTTCATCGATGCCGAGAATGCGGAACACAGTCTGCTGCATTTCCTTGCGATGGATACGGATCGAACCGCCCCCCAGCTCGGTACCGTTGAGCACCATGTCGTAGGCACGCGACAGCGCCGCAGCCGGATTGGCCTCGAGCTCCTGAGGCGAGCACTTCGGCGCGGTGAACGGGTGGTGCAGCGCGCTCAGCGAGCCGTCATCGTTCTCTTCGAACATCGGGAAGTCGACCACCCATAGCGGCGCCCAGTCGCAGGTCAACAGCTTGAGGTCGTGGCCGATCTTGATGCGCAGCGCACCCAGGGCCTCGGAAACGATCTTCGCCTTGTCTGCACCGAAGAACACGATGTCGCCATCGACCGCACCGACGCGATCGAGAATCACATTGAGGTTGTCTTCCGGGATGAACTTGACGATCGGCGACTGCAGGCCTTCAACGCCCTTGGCGCGTTCATTGACCTTGATATAGGCCAGGCCCTTGGCCCCATAGATGCCAACGAACTTGGTGTAATCGTCGATCTGGCTGCGCGGCATGCTCGCCGCACCCGGGACGCGCAGCGCGGCAACGCGGCCTTTCGGGTCATTGGCCGGACCGGAGAACACCTTGAACTCGACAGCGTTGAGCTGATCGGCAACATCCACCAGTTCCAGCGGGATGCGCAGGTCGGGCTTATCCGAGCCGTACCGGCGCATGGCCTCTTCGAACGGCATGTGCGGGAATTCGCCAAACTCCAGATCCAGCACTTCCTTGAACAACTTGCGGATCATGCCTTCGGTGATACCGATGATGTCCGCTTCATCGAGGAAGCTGGTCTCGATGTCGATCTGGGTGAACTCGGGCTGGCGATCAGCGCGAAGGTCTTCGTCGCGGAAGCACTTGGCGATCTGATAGTAGCGGTCGAAACCGGCAACCATCAGCAGCTGCTTGAACAGCTGCGGCGACTGCGGCAGGGCAAAGAAATTACCGGCATGGGTGCGGCTCGGCACCAGATAGTCACGCGCGCCTTCAGGTGTCGGACGCCCCAGGATCGGGGTTTCCACATCGAGGAAGCCGTTGTCATCCAGGTACCGACGAATGCTCGCGGTGATACGCGAGCGCAGCTTGAGCTTCTCGGCCATTTCTGGGCGACGAAGGTCGATGAAGCGATAGCGCAGTCGCGTCTCCTCGCCCACATCGCTGTATTCGTTGAGAGGGAATGGCGGGGTTTCGGCGTCGTTCAACACCTCCAGCTCGTAGCCCAGCACCTCGATGGCACCGGAAGCCATATTCGGGTTCACCGCACCAGCTGGGCGCAGGCGGACCTTGCCGGTGATCTTCACTACATACTCGCTACGCACCTTGTCGGCGGTCGCAAAGGTTTCGGCGCGATCCGGATCGAAGACCACCTGAGCCAGGCCCTCACGATCACGCACATCGAGGAAGATCACCCCGCCGTGGTCACGACGGCGATGTACCCAGCCGCAAAGAGTGATTTCCTGGCCGTCCAGGCTTTCGTTCAATTGGCCGCAATAGTGGCTGCGCATCATGGTGAAGTTCGCTTCTCGTATCTTGAATTCGATGGGGCGCGAGAGCCGCGACAGACTGACAAGACCGTGACTGCTCTGCGCAAGCGGCATGTACCGTACGCGATACCGCATTGACGCCGGGCGCCGCAGCACGCACTGGGACCGCCAGGCACAAGCGCGGGATTATATCGACATAATCACCGCGGCGCAGCCGTTGCCCTCGCCAACTCGAAATCGAGCCGTTGATGGAACCCTGAATCGATCAGAGCCTTCCAACGGTGAGCATTTCGACCAGAAACGTATCGCTTCACAACACCACGCATTTTTCTGGCATAACTAACGGCTGAACCATCCACCAGGAGAAAAACATGGAAATCAACATTGGCATCGCCGAACAGGACCGCGCAGCCATCGCCGAAGGCCTGTCGCGCCTGCTCGCTGACACCTACACCCTGTATCTGAAGACCCATAACTTCCATTGGAACGTCACGGGGCCGATGTTCAACACGCTGCACACCATGTTCGAAACCCAGTACACCGAACTCGCCATCGCCGTGGACGATATTGCCGAACGCATCCGCACGCTGGGCTTCCCGGCGCCGGGCACCTACGCGGCATACGCCCGCCTGAGCTCGATCAAGGAAGAGGAAGGCGTCCCCTCCGCCGAAGAGATGATCAAGCTGTTGGTCGAAGGCCAGGAAGCCGTTGTACGAACCGCCCGCGGTATCTTCCCGCTACTGGACAAGGTCAACGACGAGCCGACCGCCGACCTCCTGACTCAACGCATGCAGAGCCACGAAAAAACTGCATGGATGCTGCGCAGCCTGCTTTCGGCCTAAGTTTCGCTACTGGGCGGAGCGCCACATGCGCTCTGCCCAGATCGCAACGCATCCGCTACGAAACAGCCCGTCTTCGAGCATTCTCCGCACCCGAAGCCACGACGGCGAACACGCTCATTTGAGCCCCCTTCTCCTTTCCTGTTAAATACGCCGCGCTGCAGCCCGGACCCGCGCGGTTTCTCGACCAGTGTTCAGCCCTGACCGACGAACGTTTTCCACGAACTCCAGGCCTGCGGCTTCTCTGTCGTGTTATCAACCGTGAGCCATACAAGAATGTTAAAGATCGTCCATGTCCTGGCGGGTGTCATTGCCCTGCTGCTGTCCTTTGTTCCAAGCCTGCGCGGCGCAATGCCACTACTGCTGCAACCCGACGCCTTGTGCCTGCTGATGCTTGGCCTGCTGAACGTTCAATTCGCCCCATCTGCCCAGTTGATCGACAGCCGCACCCGGCCAGTCATAATCGCTGCGTCAGCGCTGTTACTCCTGTCTATCGCGCTGCAGGCCGTCATCGTACTTGTAGCTTTGCCGCAGATCGCCGGCCAGCCCGCAACACTCGCCAGTCTGCTGCTCGCCCTTGTGGCCGTGCTGCTGCACCTCGCCACGCCACGCGGCCTGAGCAAGCAGGCAAAACCGGCTCGCACCCACACCCACGCACCATCGGCAGCAGGGCGCGAGGCTGGCACCGTAAAATGGTTCAACACATCCAAGGGGTTCGGATTCATTTCCCGGGACAGCGGAGATGACGTATTCGTCCACTTTCGCGCCATCCGCGGCGAAGGGCACCGCATCCTGGTCGAGGGCCAGCGCGTGGAGTTCACCATCATGATGCGGGACAAGGGACTGCAGGCCGAAGACGTCGTCCCGATCGAGTAGGACGACCGAGCAAGCTGCCACGGGGCGAAGTCACCACGCCGCCCCGTTTCACAATTCAATAATGCGGTGGAGGCGCCTCGTCCTCACCAGCGTCCATTGGAACCTGCATTTCCTCCTGACGTTTTGCCAGTGCGCGCAGCTGAAGCTGCAGACGCTCCATGATCCGCTGTTGCTCGACGAGCACATCGTTCAGCGTCTGGATCGTATCGTCCTGAAACGCCAGACGCGTTTCCAGATCCATCACTCTCGATTCAAGGTCCACAGTCATACTCCAAAACGAAAGTGATCGGTCAGCACCAACTTTAGCTTGTCCCTGATGGCTGCCACCTGCTCGTCACTGTAAGGCTTCGCCGGATGCCTGCCCCACACCGGCGCTGGCCAGGCAGCATCATCGCGTCGCCGCGCAATGACATGCATATGCAGCTGCCCGACGACATTACCAAGCGTGGCGACATTCATCTTGTCGGCGCCGAAGGTGTCCTTGACGGTCTCGGCCAGCGCAGTGGCCTCCTTCCACAGCGCCAGCTGATCAGCCGCATCCAGCTGAAACAACTCACTAATCTCATCGCGACGCGGCACCAGAATGAACCAGGGATACTGGGTGTCGTTCATCAACAGCAACCGGCAGAGCGGGAAGTCACCAAGCAGCAACGTGTCCTGCTCCAGACGTGAATCAAGTACAAACATAACACTCCCCTTGCGAAGCAAACCCCGCGCGAATGCGCCGTAGGAAACAGGTAAAAAGGATACCTCAGACATCCCAGACGACAACCTGGCAACCGCGCACAAGATTGGTGCCTGACCTGAGAAAACGCGCCGCCTTTCGGTGCAATGCGGCTCCAATATTTCTCCGCAACGCCCGATTAGCTCGATCATGAATTCTGAGTACGATTCTTGCTAGACGATCTATGCGAACGCTAGGGGCGGCTTCAAAACACCGCAATCAGCGTCACACAGCTTGCTCTAGCGCTGCACTAGAGCTAAACAGTACATTCTCTGGATGGCTTTTCGCGAGAGCAGCCGGCGATTTTCAAGGTAGTTGTCGCGTGAGCGTGTCACGCTGCCTTTGATGTTTGCTGCAGTACCGCTTCCCGCTCCGGGTTCAGGCACACGATCGGTGCCAGTGACCAGTTCCTGATGTCGCCGCTCCAGCGCTCCGGGTACCGTGCGCGTGCCGCCTCGTACAGCTCGATACGCTTGCGCAGCAGCTCTTCCGCTTGGCCGGTATGTCGCTGCGCCGGGGTCACGAACTTCAGGGCGCTGTGGCGATGTTCATGGTTGTACCAGTCCACGAAGCGGTTCACCCAGCTCCTGGCCTGCTCCAGCGTGTCGAAGGGCCGCTCCGGCCACAGCGGGCAGTACTTCGCCGTGCGGAACAGGGCCTCGGCATAGGCGTTGTCATTGCTCACCCGCGGGCGGCTGAACGAGGGCATCACACCCAGGTTCTGCATGGCCGCCAGCATGGTCGAGCCCTTCATCGCGCTGCCGTTGTCCGAGTGCAGTACC
>NZ_JACXXG010000036.1 GCF_014764705.1 Stutzerimonas kunmingensis | reverse complement strand
GTTGTTGTTGAAGGTGAAGAAGGGGTAGTCGAAGTCGTCGGCGCGCTTCGTGTCGCCCCACGCCATGACCTTGCCCCGGTGAATCTTGTCGATTACGCCGTCTTTGCCCTTGGGGCGCGCCTTGTCGCCGCGCAGGCCGATCTCGTTGCGAATCGCTGACCAGCGGATGCCGACCGAGGCCGCTACGTCGGCGATATCGGCGTCGAAAAAGTCGATCAGTGTCCAAGGGTCGGAGCGGAACCGCTCGGCGTAGAACCGGGCCAGTGCGCTCGCGTCGTCCTTCGTGTTCTGCATGATGTTCCTTTGCACAAAAACGCAAAAGCACAAAAGAACAATCCGTTGACGCTGCAGTGATGGGGTTTAGACTGACCGTGTTGAAGCGCTTATGCCCTGATCTTCTCCTGCCCGCAAAACAGGGAAAATCTCTAACGGGGTAAAGCACTTAGAGTTTTTGTCAGTTCGCCCACCAGCGACGTTTTCAGATCAGCCCCGAGGTTACCAGCCCCGGGGCTTTTTCTTTTCCGCCTTGCTGAAAAGGTGATGCTGCGGGATTAAGCCCGCAGTCTACGCCATCCATTCTCTATAGAGAAACCCTCTGTATACTGTTTATCGGATAAGCCCCTTGGCGATGCGCATCTGCATACCGGTGACCACTCCAATTACCTGAAAATTGCCATCCACCGAGATCGGTGGGAACTGTGGATTCAACGGTCGAAGGTACCGCTGCGACCCGTCCTGTATCAACTTCTTGAAGGTCGGCTCGGCCGGGGTGACGGTATAACCGACCACCAGGTCGTTGGCCTCGGCTTCCTGTCGTGGATCCACGAAGATGACCGACCCGACCGGAAAGGCGGGGCCGCTTGGCGCGTGCATGGTGTCGTCGCGCACCACCAGGCCGAACACGGCACCAGGTGGGTTGTCGGGTGGCAGCACCCACGGGGTGCCGGTCGGTAACCGTTCTATGACGGGGCTTTTAGCCCATTCGGCGGCCAATTCCCAAGGGATGACCGGCACCCGTTTGGCCGACTCGGCCGGGGCGGGTGTGCTGCCTGGGGCGATCGCTTCCTCGATCAGGGCATCGACAGTGGTGCCGAAGGCTTTCGCCAGCGCGTAGGCGATCGCCACGCTCGGCATGCTGCTCTGCTTCTCCACCGCTGACAGAAAGCTCGGGTAAAGCGCATTGCCGGCCTCGTCGCAGGTTTTCTGCATCGACCAGCCTCGGGCCAGTCGGCGACGCAATATCGCCGGCCCGATGGAAAAGGTCTCTTTCATGGTGGCCTCTCTCAGTCCTTTGCATATTGTCCAATTTGAATAGGGAAAATTGCCATTCACTAAGTCGAAATTGTGTTGCCACTTTCGTTCTGTATAGAGAAAATGTCGCCATAACTACATTTAGATCCACAACGAGGGGAAAAGTGCTATGGCGGCACGTACAGAGCGGGAAATCGTGCTCGAGACCACTAACCTGTGGTTTCGGCATTCGGAGTGGTCGGTCGAAAAATTCGCCCACGAGCGCCTCGCCCCGGCTCTGGCTGCTGCCGATCTGGTCGAGCCACTGGCAGAGCCCGCCGACGGCGAGGAGTACCTGCGCAGCCGCAAGGCCTGGGGCCAGCGGTTAAACCGGATCTTCAACGGCACCGCCCCCTTCCCGCTCGAGTGGAAACAAGTCTGGCTCGACTGCCTGCCGCCTGCCGAAGCTGCACGCGCGCAGCAGGCGTGCCTCGCGCTGATCGGCGTGCCGAATCTGCGCCTTCCTACCCTTTCGCCCGCCCCGGCCGCTGCCGTGCCTGCGCGTATCGGCGAGGTGATGGAGGAGGTCGGCCAGTTCATCGCCGCCGCCAAGCCCTCGCACAACGGCCGCTATGACCGAAACGATGACCCCGCCGAGGTCGATCGCATGCTCAAGGAGGGCGTCGACGCTGTCTTCGCCATGATCAACGAGCTGACGTCGGTCGCCGCCGGTACCGGCCGCCCCCTTCCCGCGCTGCAGCTGCTGCTCAACCAGGGCAAGGCGGTGGCCAATGACTGACGAGCAGCTCGACCAGGTCGAGGTGCCGGTCGACTTCGAGGAGCTGGCCCTCGACCTCGAGGAGCCGGCCCCGGCCAACGAGACGCCGGAGGAGCGAAAGCGCCGGCATGCGCGGATCCGCAAGCGTCGCCAGCGGCGCCGCCAGGAGCATGCTGCGCTGCGCGCGGCATCGCAGCCGATCACCTTCGAGGCCTACAAGGGCACGCAGGCGGATCTCGCGTTGATCTGCGAGCTCGGCGGCTTCGAGGAGCAGGCCGAGGCCATCACCCTGATTCTGCGCAACGTGGCGGATCTCGCCCGGCGTGACCGTCACGCTTTTGAGCAGTTTGTCAGCATCCCGTCACGCAAGGAGGCGCAGCAGTGAGCGACTGGATCAAGGTTTTCAAAGTGGCCCCGCATGTAGTGCTGCTGGCCGTGAACGAGGCCGCTCGCGGCGTGGATAGCTGCGCGGTGCGCCTCGAGGGGCGGGTTTTCGGCGCCAAGGGCGAAGCGATGAAGCTGTTCCCTACGCCAGCGGCCGCCGCCGAGTTCTTCGACGCCTACGACCAGGAGGCCGCCGAGGCCTGGTGGCGGGAGCTGAATGCGCGGGTGGTCGAGGAGTTCGAGGGGTATGCCGATCGGCTGCTGCACGGCGCTGGCGGTCCTGCTCCGTTGGGGTTGTTCCATGCCTAGCGAAGCCGATCGGGTCATCGACATGCAGCTCGACATTGGCGCGGCTTTCATGGATGCCCGCGCCCGCCGCTGTGATGCCGTGGCCCTCGGCAATCGCTGGATCCGCTCGGGCTATAGCGAGTCGTCGGGGCTGTGCTCTGGCTGTGGTGGCCAGATCCACCCCGGACGCCTGCAGGCCGTGCCGACCGCGCACCGCTGCACCAAGTGCCAGGACACACACGATCGCCAGGAGGCCGCCCGATGCAAACGCTAAGCCTCTCGCGCTATCCGCGCCCCGCAAAACCCCGCCCTGCCCCGGTCACTTACTACGTGATCGACGAGCCGGTCGACCCGGTGCCGGTCGCTGCCGCCCCTCGCCGGGTGCCGGCGGTGACGACGCACGACCGCGCCGTCATGCGCGACCTGGTGCTCGGCGCCTTCCTGGGGCCGCAGCACTTCCGCGAAGACGACGGCAAGCGCGTGGCGGCCTACACCATCGAAAACACCCGTGACGTCGTTCCGGCGCGGATCCTCGAGGAGCGGGCCGAGTGCCCGGTCGAGGGTGCGGAGCCGGGGCGCCTGCCCACCGCTTACGTCGCCGCCCTGGCGAAAGGAACCACGCGCGTGATCGCCAGCGAGACCCGTCCGAAGAAGAAAAGCAGCATCCCGCTCGGGCCGCTGGCCTTTCAGGATGCCCGTATCGTCCGCGCGGTCGGCCAGCTCGCGCCGGAGCATCAGCACTGGATCCGCTACGCCTACGCCGACTCGCGTGCCTGGGATGACGAGGCCGGCGCCGTGGTGGCGCTGTGGGCACGCTACGAGCCGCAGCTCGGCAAGGTGCAGGCGAAGACCAGGCAGAAGGCCAAGGGCCTGGCGCACCTCGCGGTGCAGGACGCGAAGCGCTTCGTGAATGCTGGCAAGGAGCTGCACGCGGCCTGCCGCCTGCGCGAGCTGCTGGGCGTCTCGACGCCGAATTGGGACCAGCACTGGTGCCCGCGCTGGCAGGCGATGCGCAACGAGGTTTTTGCGATGGATCGGGACGCGCTGACCGCGCTCTGCAAGGAGCTGGCGGGCTTTCGGTTTGTTCTTATGGATAGGGGGCTCTGATGACGCCTTGCTCGCAATGCGGGAGCCCGCCGGAGCGCCGTCTCGATCCGCAGGCGGGCCGGATGGTGTACGCCTGCCCGGGTTGTCGCCATCGCGCCGAGGTGACGACCTGCGAGGTCGCGGCGACGGCCTCCTGGGAGCTGATCAACGATCCCGATATGGATCGGCACACGTGCAAGGCGGCCATGCTGCCGCGCTACTTCGAGACGGGCGGCAAGTGGGGTGCTCGTTGCCGTGGGTGTGGCCACGAGGTCGAGGGCTTCGGGAGCCTGCAGGGCGCCCGGGCTGGGTGGGCGAGGTCTATGCGATGAAGCGCCACGTCTTGCGAATCGATCGATGCTCTGACCCGCTCATGTGGTACCGGGATCTCGTCGGCACGCTGGTCGACTATCGGGGTCGCGATGCCGACGTCTACTGGTCTCGCGAGCCGGCCGGCTACACGAATATCGTCCGTCCTGACGACGCGACGCTGCTCGAGCTCGAGGAGGAAACCATTAAAGCGCAAAAGAACATTTGCACCTTTGCGAAAAAGTGCTTTAGGGTATTGCGCAAAAGTAAGGGATAATGTCTAATAAGTGCTCTAATGCGATACATGCAAATCAAAGCCCCGCCACCGTGCGGGGCTTTGTCGTTTCTGCAGGTCGCCGCGCCCACCGGGCGCACCTCTTACCCTCCGAATACTGACGCCATCAGTGTTCCTTTGCCCGCCACTGAGCGGGCTTTTTTATTCTCGGAGCGCCGCCGATGGATGCCCACAAGCTGCAGCCGATGGCGGATGCCGTCGCCGTCGAGGGCGCCAAGCTCGTGCCGCCGGCGATCCCGCTCGCTTTCTATGGTTTGACCCTCGAGAAGTGGCTGCTGGTCCTGCCCGCGCTGTACTACGCCGCGCTGCTGGCCGACCTGGTCGCCCGGCGCTGGGTCGTGCCGCTGTTCCGCCTCTGGATGGATCGCCGCAAGGAGTCGCGCAGCCATGACGCTGATTAAGCGCATTGTCGCGGCGGTGACGCTGTCGCTCGCCGCTGCAGGCTTCACCGTCAACGAGACGGGCCTGCCGGCGCCGGTCGAGCGCGCCGCGATCATCGCCGGCCTGATGATCCTCACGCCGGAAATGGAAGGCACCGAGTTCGAGGCCTACCCCGACAGCGGCGGCGTCTGGACGATCTGCACCGGGCACACGAAGGGCGTCCGCCCTGGTGACCGGGCCACGCCTGAACAGTGCGCGGCGTACCTGCAGGGCGACCTCGGCGAGTCGGTCGATTACGTCATGCGCGCCGCGCCGAAGGCCTCGATCTGGCAGAAGATCGCCATGGCCGACTTCGTTTACAACCTGGGGCGCACAGCGCTCGCGCGCTCGACGCTGCTGCGGCTGACGCTCGCCGGTGATTACGTCGGCGCCGCTGATCAGTTCCTGCGCTGGATGTTCGTCGCGGGCCGCGATTGCCGGCTCGCTGCAAGCAACTGCGGCGGCATCGTCGTGCGGCGGCAACTGCAGCGCACTCTCTACCTGGTGGGCTTATGACTCGATTTTATGGACTGCTCGCGGTCGCCGTGATCGCCGGGCTGGTGTACGCGCTCGGCTGGGTCGGTGGCGCCGGTCACGAGCTCGACCGGGCAAAACAGCTCGAAACCAAGCAGCTGCGCCAGGCCTTCGAGCAGGGTCAGGCGCTCGGAACCGTGCGCGACCGGGTGGTGACGGAGTACGTCGACCGGGTCGAGGTGATCGAGAAGCAAGGCAAAACAATCATTCAAAGGGTGCCCGTTTATGTCACGCCTGATGACGACTCTCGCTGTGCTGTGCCTGCTGGCTTTGTACGGCTGCACGACGCAGCCGCCCGCGCCGAGGATCTCGGAGCAGGCCCCGGCGCTGCTGATGCGAGCCCCCCGGCCGCTGCAGCCCCTCCCTGACGGCGAGGTGCAGCTCTCGACGGTGGCCGCCACGGTCGCCGGCAATTACGGCGCATGCCATGCGAACGCGGCGCAGCTCGAGCAGCTGCAGGCGTATGTGCGGGAGCGCGAGAAGGTTTTTTCGGCCGCTCCGGCGCCCTGAGTTGGGTTTGCCGGCTCGGCCGTTATAACCCTTGGGGTAGCACTTCCCTTTCACCAGCTCATAAGGCAGCACCCGCATGACACCAGCAGAGAAGCAAGTCGAGACCAAGATCGCCAACCTGGGGCTATCGGCGCCGCGCATCACCCCGCAGCACATTGACGCGCTGATGAAGGGCGTCACTTACAGCACGCACCACGTGCCAGGAACAACCACGGTGCTGGCCACCGCGATCATGGCGTCGGGCTTCACGCTGGTGACGGCTGAGTCGGCCAGCGCGAGTCCTGAGAACTTCCGTCTGCAGCTCGGCATCGAGCTGGCGATCAGCAAGGCCGAGCGGCTTGCGCGGGATGAACTGTGGAAGCTCGAGGGCTATCGCCTCAAGCAGACCATGCACGAGATCCGCGAAGACGTCGGCCGCAATGCGATCGCGCAAGCGCGCGAAACGCTCAAGGCTTCGCCGGCTGCTGATGCTGTCGACGCGCCCTGCTGCATCGGCCCGACCTGCACCTCGGCCTGTGGGTCCTCCCCGAGGGGGTGACCCCTCACGGGTATGAAACTCGCGGGCTTCGCGCGGGTTTGGATCCGCGAGTCGGGTCCGTTCTTCCTTTCTCGAGGCCCTGCCGGCCTGCATCGCTCGGCTGACCCCGCAGCCAGTCACGGCGGGGCCTCGACCCTATTCCGCAGAGGATCAAAACCGCATCAGTTCAAAAGGACTTATGCGGTTTTGCGCTTTTGTTCCTTGGCTCCTTTGGTCCTTTCTCCCCATGGGCAAGATCGTCAGCAAGAAGGAACTCGGCGAGCTGATCGGCAAGTCGCCGCGCTGGATCTCGAAACTGATCGACGACGGTCTGCCGGTTTCCGGTGGCGGTGGTCGTGGCGTCGAGGTGCAGATCGACAGCGAGGCGGCGATCGAGTGGCTGATCGCCCGCGCCGTTCGCCAGGAGCTCGGCGACGACGACGAAGACGAGGAGGGGCTCGCCTCTGCCTCGACCGAGGATCGCCTGCTCAAGCGCGCGCGCCGCGAAAAGCTGCAGCTCGAGATCGACCAGACGCGCGGCCGGCTCCTGCCTGCCGACACCGTCGGGCAGATCCTAGTCAGCGTGGCGGCCGTTTATGCAACTCAACTCGACGCGCTGCCTAGCCGCTGCGCTGCCGATCTGGCGGTGATCGATGACCCTGCCACCATCCGAGCTCGAGTATTTGAAGAAACGCGGCGTATCCGCGCAGCTACTGCCGACCGCCTCGAACGTCGCGCACGCGAGCTCGTTGCGGACGTTGACCACCTCGATCAGCTACGCGGCGAAGATGGTGCAGGCGCCGCCGCCGAGGACGGCTGACCAGTGGGCGGCCGACAAGCGCATCATGCCGCCGAGCGCGCCGATCCCCGGCCCGTTCAGCCCTGACACCAACCCCTATATGCGCCCGGTCGCCTGGGCGTTCGCGCAGCCCTGCTTTTCCCGCGTGACCTTCGTCATGGGCACGCAGATGGGCAAGTCGGTGACGATGGAAAACATCATCGGCCACCGGCTCGACGAGGATCCGACGCCCTGCCTGTACGTTGCCCCGACCAAGCCGCTGATCGATGGCACGGTCGAGCCCAAATTCATGGCCATGTTCGGCGAGTGCGAGTCGCTCGCGGCGAAGTACGAAGGACGCAGCACGAAAACGGTCAAGTGGCTGGGCGGTACCAAGTTCCGTTTCGCCTGGGCCGGCTCGCCGACCGAGCTCGCCGCCGACTCTGCCGGCCTGGTGATGGTCGACGAGGTCGATCGCATCGTAAACACCGGCGAAGGTGACACGACCGAGATCATCGAGGCGCGGGGCGATGCCTACGCCGACTCGAAAATCGGTTACACCGCCACGCCCACGCACGGCAAGATCGAGCGACGACCCGACGAGCGCACCGGCCTGTGGCATTGGGTCGTCGCCGAGGCGAAGAAAGTCGGCTCGAAGGTCTGGCAACTCTGGCAGTCGGGCACCCGCCACGAGTGGGCGGTACCGTGCCCCGAGTGCGGCGAATACTTCGTGCCCTGGTCGGGCCTGCTCTGGTGGCCCGGCAAAGGTTCGGCCGAGGAGTGCACGCCCGACGAGGCCTTCAAGCATGCGCGGCTGACCTGCCCCTGCAATGGCTGCATGATCGAGGACAAGTGGCGGCCCTGGATGAACGCCCGCGGCGTTCCGGTTGCCCCTGGCGAGTCGATCAGCAAGAAGGGCGAGATCCTCGGCACCGCTGACACGGCCGGGTTTACCCATTACTCGATATGGGTCTCGGGCCTGTGCAGCTTCGCCGTCAAGAAGTCCTACGGATTCCTTGCCAAGAAGCTGCTGGCCGCCCTGATCGATGGCGACCCGGCCAAGCTGCTGGCCGTCTACAACACGGGTTTCGGCGAGTGCTACGCCGAGGCGGGCGACGCCCCCAGCTGGGAGGAGGTTCGCGCGCAGTGCTTCGGCTACGCCGCCGCCGAGCTGCTGCACGAGCCCCTGCGGATCTACTGCACGATCGACGTGCAGAAAAACCGCCTGGTGTACGTCGTGCGCGCCTGGTTCGCCGGCCTCGGCTCGATGCTCCTCGAGCACGGCGAGCTATGGGGCGAGACCGATCAGGATGCCGTATGGGACCAGCTGTCCGAGCTGATCGACACCGAATACGGTGACGGTCACGGCATCAGCCTGACCGGCATCGATATCGGCTATCGCGATGACCAGGTCTACAAGTTCATCAACGAGCACAAGGGGCGAGCCATCGCCCTGCGCGGCCGGGAGAAGCTCGACAAACCGTTCCGCAAGGAGCTCGTCGAGCAGGACAAGAAGGGCAAAACCCGCAAGCGCGGCGATGCCCGCTGGGCGTTCGATTCACCCCTCGCGAAGCGCTGGGTGCATAGCCGTTTCGGCCGACCGGATACCCGGCCCGGCTGGTGGCTGCTGCATCAGCAAGTCACCGACGACTACTGCAAGCAGCTGGTCGGCGAGGAGTGGCGCGAAAGCGAGGGCCGTTTCCACCAGGTCGGCGAAAACCATTACCTCGACTGTGAGGCGATGCAGTACATCCTCGCCCTGCGCGACAAGCTGCAGCGCCGCAAGGTCGGCGCTCTGACCCGTGCCGAGCTCGTCGCCCTGGTCAAGGGTGGGCAGCCCGTTGCGGATCCGCAGCCCGCGCCGGTGGATGACGACCAGGAGGAGGGCGACGAAACCCCATCGCCTGCGCCCCGATCGCCCGCCCCCGCAGAGCCACCGAAGCCAAAGGCCAAGGCCCGGCCCCGCGTGAAGATCATCCGCAAATCACCCCGGTGACCCATGGAACCGACCACCCTACACGCCGGCGACTCGGTCGCCTGGTCGCGTGACGTGCCCGCCTGCCCGGCTGCTGACGGCTGGGTGCTGCTGTACGTCTTCAGCGGCCCCGAACGGCACGAGGTCGCGGCGATCGCCGCGGCCCCGTACCGCGTCGAGCTCTCGGCCGGTACTACGGCAACGTGGGCGCCCGGCCTCTACCGCTGGGTCGCGCTGGCCGCCAAGGGCGACGAGCGCCTGACGGTGGCCAAGGGCACGCTGCAGGTCGACCCGAACCTCGCCACGGCCGAGCCGAGCGACGTGCGCAGCCACGCGCAGCGCATGCTCGCCCTGATCGAGGCCGCGCTCGAGAAGCGGATCCCCAAGGATCAGCAGAGTTACGAGATCGACGGCCAGCGCCTTGACCGGATCCCGATCGAGCGACTCAACGAGCTGCGCCTGCAGTACCGCCGCGAGGCGGCGCGCGAGCGCAACCGCCGATGGCCACTCGGCCGCCCGGTGCATTTCATTCTGAGGTAAGCCTATGAACCCGCTACGCCGCGCCCTGGCGCGCTTGGGCTGGGGTGGCGGGCGCACGCCTGCCGCCGATGCCAGCACCGCACGGCGGGAGCCGACCGTCGGTCGTCGAGGTTTCAAGATGGCCAGCGGTGGCGGGCTGACGAAGGCCTGGTCGCGGCGCTCGAGTGGCGCCGATGCCAACCAGCTGATCTACGGCGATCACGAGACGCTGCGACAGCGCGCCCGCGAGCAGTCGATCAACGCCTCGCCGCTCAAGCGCTTCTACCGCCTGCTGCGGCAGAACGTCGTCGGCCCCTACGGCATCAGCCTGCAGTCAAAGGCCGTGCTGCCCGATGGCAAGCCCGACCGCATCACCCGCCGGCTGATCGAGAAGGAATGGACCAAGTTTTGCCGCAAAGGGCAGTTCGACGTCACCGGGCGTTATAGCTTCGTGACGTTCTGCTGGCTCTGGATCGAGACCCTGGCCCGCGACGGCGAGGTGCTTGTGCGCCTGCTGCGCAACTGGCCGAACCGTTGGGGCTTCGCGGTGCAGATCCTCGAGGCCGATCGGCTGGATCTCAACCTTAACCAGGAACTCGACAACGGCAACCGCATCCGCATGGGCGTCGAGCTCGACGCCTGGGAGCGCGCGGTCGCCTACTGGCTGCTCAAGTACCACCCCGGCGACGTCTATCACGGCCCGGTCGAGGAGAAGTACGAGCGGATCCCGGCCGACGAGCTGATCCATAGCTTCGACCCGTGGCGCCCGCACCAGGTGCGTGGCTTCACCTGGACCCATGCCGCCGCGCTGGATCTGCACCACCTCGAGGAGTTTCGCCAGGCGACGCGGATCAAGGCCGAGCATGCGGCCAAGATCACCGGCTTCTATGAGCCCGACGCCGAGTGGCTCGACCCGCCCAACGAAGACGAAGACGACGTCGGCGCGATCTACGAGGAAGTCGAGGCCGGTACCGCCCGGGCGTTGCCCTACGGCTACAAGTACCGCGAGCTCAATCACAACACGCCCGGGAGCGACTTCGCCCCCTTCGTCAAAGACACCCTGCGCAGCGCCGCCGGTGGCCTGGGGCCGAGCTACAACCGGCTTTCCAATGACCTCGAGGGCGTGAGCTTCTCGAGCCTGCGCGACGGCACGCTCGACGAGCGCGACTTCTACAAGTGCGTGCAGGAGCTGGTCATCAGCGAGCTGCTCGAGCGCCTCGGCGAAACCTGGTTCGAGTGCGCCCTGCTCAAGGGTGCCTTGAAGATCCCGCCCCGGGATCTGGCCCGCAGCAGCGAGCAGGCCTGGCAGCCACGCGGCTGGGATTGGGTCGACCCGCTTAAAGACAGCAAATCGGCCACCGAGTCGATCGGCAACCGCACCAAGTCGCGCAGTTCGTATATCCGCGCCAATGGCGACGACCCCGACGAGATTTTCGCCGAGCTGGCCGACGAGGCCGAGCGCCTGCGCGAGCTGGGTCTGCTCGCTGAACCCCAACCAACCGAGGAAACCGACGATGCCAAACCCGACGGCACCGACGACGAATAGCGGCGCCCTGCCGCCCGTCCTGCGGCAGATCGAGGGCCAGCAGCTGCAGCGCTCGCTCGCCGTCGACCTGTCGACCATCGATAAAGAGGCCCGCACCGTCGAGGTCGCCGTTTCCAGCGAATACCCGGTGCGCCGGTGGTTCGGCATGGAAGTGCTCGACCACTCGGAGGAGTCGGTCGACCTGACCCGCTTGCGCGCCGGCGCCCCCTTCCTGCTGCAGCACAACAGCTGGAGCGGGCAGATCGGCGTCGTCGACGAGGCCTGGCTCGACAGCGATCGCAAGCTGCGCGCGCGGATCCGTTTCTCGCGCAGCGAGCGCGCCGAGGAGATCTGGCAGGACGTGATCGACGGCATCCGCCGGAATATCTCGGTCGGCTACATCCCCGTCGAAATGGTCCTCGAGCGCAGCGAAAACGGCCTCGATCACTACCGCGTCACCCGCTGGGAGCCCTACGAGGTTTCCAGCGTTTCCGTGCCCGCCGACCCGACCGTCGGGGTAGGGCGTTCCGCCCCTGAAACACCCATACACACCATCACCATTCGAGGTATCGAAATGCCCCAGCCGAACGACCCGAACGACGGTCAGCGCAACAACCCGACCGCCACCAACACCAACGGCACCGACCCGGTCACCCTCGAGCGTCAGCGCGTGGCCGACCTGATGGCCCTCGGCGAGCAGTTCCCGGCGCACCGCGCGCTGGCGTCCGAAGCCATCACCGCCGGTCACTCGGTCGACCAGCTGCGCGCGCAGCTGCTCGAGCGTCACAAGCCTGTCGCGACCAGCACCCCGCCGGCCAAGCCTGGCGCCCGTGAGCTGCCGAAGTTCACGAATGACGTATCGGCTCGCGGCATGGGCCTGAGCGAGAAGGAAGTCGGCGAATACTCGCTGATGCGCGCCTTGAACGCCGCCGCCGAGAACGACTGGAGCAAGGCGGGCCTCGAGCGCGAGGTCAGCATCGCCCTGGGCGACCACCTCAAGAAGGAAGCGCGCGGTTTCTACGTGCCGCACGACCTGCTGCTCGAGGGCTACAAACGCGGCATGAGCAAGGGCGAGGCCGGCAAGGGTGGCGAGCTGGTGGCCACTGACCTGCGCCTCGACCAGTTCGTCGACATCCTGCGCAACCGCACCGTGATGGCCAAGTTGGGCATGCGCATGCTGGGCGGCCTGGTGGGCGACCTGGACATTCCGAAGAAGCTCAACGGGAGCAACTTCTACTGGCTGGGCGAGGGCGAGAACGTCACCCCGAGCGACTTCGACCTGACCACCATCCCGCTGTCGCCGAAGACCATCGCCGGCGCGATCCCGGTCACCCGCAAGCTGCGCAAGCAGGCCAGCCGCTCGATCGAATCGCTGATCATCAGCGACCTGGTCGACGGCATCGCCGTGGCCATCGACCTGGCGCTGCTGACCGGCACCGGCGTCGATAACCAGATCCTCGGCCTGCTGAACATGGCCGGCGTTCCGACCCTCAACTTCCCGAGCACCGGGATCGATTGGGATACGGTCGTCAACATGGAAAGCAACACGGCGACCTTCAACGTCGACAGCGGCTCGCTGGCCTACCTGACCAGCATGACGCAGCGCGGCATGGCCAAGAAGAAGGAAGTCTTCGCCGGTACCGGCGAGCGCCTGTGGGGCAAGGACAACGAGGTCAACGGCTACCGCGCCGAGGCCACCAACCAGATGCCGGCCGACAAGTGGGTCTATGGCGACTTCTCGCAGATGATCCTCGGCATGTGGGGCGTGCTGGACCTCAAGCCCGACCCGTATGCCCTGGCAGGCAGCGACGGCCTGATGCTGCGCGTGTTCCAAGACGTCGACGCCGGCATCCGCCGCAAAGAGGGCTTCTGCATCGCCAACAAGGCAGCGGCCTAAATCCGAACCTGAAAGCGGGCAGGTAGGGGGCTACGGCCCCCGATTTTGACCGTATCACAAGGAACCAAACCCATGAGCAAGCAACTGCCCACGAGTTACATCGTGGTGACGCTGCTCGGCCTGAGCGTGCACGGCGAGTTTGTACCCGCCGAAACCACGCTCGAGGTCGACCGCGCGCTGCGCAATGACTGGATCGGCTCGAAGCTGGCCCGCGACGCCACCGACGAGGAGGTTGCCGCCTATCGCGCCGAGCAGGGCGACGACGAAGTCGCCGAGTTCATCAGCGAGCAAGTGCAAGAGCTAGCCCGCAAAAAGGGTGACCTCGAGGACGAAATCGCCGCCCTGCAGGATCGCAAGAACGAGCTGGCCGGTGATCTCAAGGCGCTGGAAAGCGACCTCGAGGAGTTCGGCCAGCGCCGAGACGCTCTGACCGCCGAAGTGGCCGAGCTGGAAAAGGCCAAGGCTGCAGCCGAAAAGCCGGTGACGCCGGCTAAGTCGAAGTGATCGGCGCCGACGACCTCGACGCGCTCTACGACCCCGACGAGTTTGGCTGCACCGTGCAGGTGATCGAGCCGGGGCGGGAAGCGCGCACGGTCAACGGCATGCTGGGCGCGCCGACCCGCTCGGGTCGGCAGTACCGCTCGGGCGTGGATCCGAACGCGGCGAACCTGCGGGTGAGACCCGACCAGGTGCTGCTGCAGATGGCCACCTCGGCGGTGCCGCAGGACCGGACGGCGAAGATCGTCGTCGACGGGGTCGAGTACTCCGTCGGCAACGTCGAGCCGCTCGGGCGCCTGCGCTCGCTGTTAACCCTCGTGCCGTATGGCAACCGAGCAGCACCTGCAGGGGAGCGGGGCAGATGGCAGGCTTCGAGCTGAACTTCGAGGTGGACGGCTGGGCGTCGGTCGACAAGGCCATCGCCGATATGCCGCGCCGCCTCGACCTGGCCGCCGCCCGCGCCTTGCGCAAAACGGCGCTGTGGCTGCGCACGCACAGTTCGCGGGAGATCTCCCGCGAGCTGCGCATCACGCAGAGCCCACTTCGCCACCGTTACCAGATCCATAGCCGATCCACCGCCAAGGAGGTGAAGCTGTGGGTCGGTCTGCAACCGATCAGCGTGCATTACCTGGGCACGCCCAAGCAGACCCCGACCGGCGTCGCGGTCGGTCATCGTCAATACGACGCCGCCTTCATATCACCGATGCGATCGACGCAGCGCCTGGTTTTCCGGCGCAAGGGCCGCGAGCGCCTGCCGATCGAGAAGGTGACCGAGGATTGGGAAGGCGAAGGCCTCGGCGCCCTCGAGCGCTGGGAGCGCCGCGCCACCAATCGATTCATGGAACTGTTCGAGCAGGAGGCCCGTTATGTCCTCGAGGCCGCTTAATCAGCTGTCCGACCTGTTCTTCGCCATCGGTGACGCCGTCCACGCTGCTGGGCTGGGCGTCAGCGTGGCCAATTACGAGGAGTTCGACGGCAAGGTCGGCGATGCCACCGTGCTGATCGAGCTCGAGCGCACCACCCCGGCCACCCGGCACAACGACGGGCGCTACGTGCACGACGTCACCGTCACCCTGCACGCGGTCGTGGCCAGGTGGCGCAAGTACGCCAACCTCGAGGCGATCAACCTCGCGACCGCCCTCGAGCGCCTGGCCGACTGCAACCGTTGGGGCTTCCACGGGCGCCAGTGCAACTACCCCGAGGACCTGCACAGCGGCCCCTCGATATTCCAGCGCGGCGCCGACGGATACGACGCCTGGGGCGTCACCTTTCGGCAGCGCCTGGCGATCGGTGAGGTCGAGCCCGAGCCGACCCTCAACACCGCCCCGCTCGTGGCCTTTGGCTGGCGGGTGGATCCTGACGATCCGGCGAACTACGAGCCGCTCGAGGTGTAACGATGTTCGACGCCATTCTGCGGATCCACCTGGCGCCGCTGATCGAGCGTCTGGCCGAACTCGAGACGGAAATCGAAGACCTGCGCCGGCGCGCCGAGAATCACAATCGCATCGGCACCGTCGCCGCCGTGGATCCGGCGGCCGGGCGCTGCCGGGTGAGCCATGGCGAGCTGCTGTCGCCGTGGATCCGCTACTTCAACCCCAGCGCCGGCGAGGTCAGCGAGACGCGCCACCCGAGCGAGGGCGAGCAATGCCTGCTGATCAACTTCGGCGCCGGTGACGGCAGCGCGCAGAGCGTGGCCTTGACGGGCATCCCTTCGGGCGCCTTCCCGCCGGTCTCCGATCGCGGCGAGCTGCACCGGCGCACCTACCCCGACGGCACCGAAACCGCCTATGACCACGAAAGCCACGCGCTGACCTGGTCAAACGGCCCGCTATCGGTCAAGGCCGACCAATCCGGCGTCGAGGTAATGCTCGGCGGCGTGGGCTTCAAGCTGACGGCGGCGGGCTTCTCGCATATCGGCGGCACCCTCGACCACGACGGCAAGAACATCGGCAAGGATCACCAGCACCTGAACTCGGGCGGCCCGAGCATCGGCGGGGTACCAGCATGATCGGCATCGACCGCGACACCGGCGCCACCGTCGACGACTGGCCCGCCTTCGTGCAGCGCGCGACCCGCGCCCTGACGACCCCGCTCGGCACCCGCCAGAAGCGCCCGCTGTACGGCTGTCGCCTGCCCACCCGGCTGGGCAAGAACCTCGGCGATCGCCTGCTGATCCTCGCGCAGGCCGACGCGGCCGAGGCCTTTTACAACGAGGCGAACGGCATCGGCGAGTTCGTGCCGGAGGCGATCGTCGTCACCCGCGAGGGCGCCGGCCTGCGGCTGCGCCTGGCCGGTACCTGGCACAACCGAAAAATGACGTTTGAGGTGGTCACGTGAGCATGCTTATTCCGGGGCTCAACCAGCTGGCCGAGCCCGAGATCGTCAAGGTCGAAACCTTCGAGACGCTGCTCGCCGAGTTCAAGGCCGAGGTGCTGGCCTATGTGCAGGCCCGCGACCCCGAGAAGGCCGCGCGGCTGGCCGTGGCGCTGGAAAACGACAGCGACCTGCTGGCCATGATGCTGCAGGCCTTTACGCTGCGCCTGCAGGGCCACGAGCGCAAATACAACGCCCGCATCAAGCAGATGCTGGCATGGTGGGCCGAGGGCTCGAACCTCGACGCCCGCGCGGCCGATCTCGGCCTCGAGCGCCGGGTCATCGACGAGGGCGACCCGAACGCCTTCCCGCCGGTCGATCCGTTGCTCGAGGGCGACGAGGATCTGCGGGTGCGCTACTACCTCGCGCCGCACGCGCCGGCCGCCGGCTCGCGCCTGCAGTACCGCCGCGAGGCCATGACCCTGGGCGAGCGGGCGGCGGTGACCGTTGACGCCCCGAACGCCGGTCAACTGGTGGTCACCTACACATTCGCCGCCGATGGCTTTGCCGCGCAGGTGAAAGACGCCAATGCGCGCCGCACAGCGCCGGGTGAGGTGATGGTCACCGTGCTGGCTCGCGGCGGTGACGGTACACCCTCCGTTGAGCTGCTCGAGGCCATCCGCTCGCACTTCGCTCGTGATGACGTGCGGCCGGAGACGGACCTGGTCACCGTACAGGCTGCGGCGATTGTGCCGTATCAGATCCGCGCCGTTGTTTATATCAGCCCCGGCCCTGACTCCCTGCTAACACGCACGGCGGCCGTGGAAGCCCTGCAGGCCTACGCCAGCGCCCGCCATTTGCTCGGCGGCTACGTTGACCCTAGTCGCATCGATTACGTGCTGCACGCTGCAGGCGCGGAGCGCCTGCAGCTGCTCGAGCCGCTTGCGGCCATTGAATGCGCGGCCCATCAGGCGCCGTTCTGTGAAGGCGTCGAAATCGAGGTTCGCACGCTATGAGTGACGCACCCGAGGCCCCGCGCGTAAGCCTGTTACCGGCCAACGCATCGCTGCTTGAGCTCGGCCTGGATCTGGCGTTTGCGAAACTGCTGGATCGAATCCAGCCGCCATTTCCCGAACTGATGGATCCGCTGGTCACCCCTGCCTCCTTCCTGCCGTATCTGGCGGCAGATCGCGGGGTCAGCGAGTGGCGTGCCGCTGCGCCCGACAGCGAGAAACGGACAACGGTCGTGGCGGCCTGGCAGACCAAGCGGCTGGCCGGCACCGGCGCCGCCTTGCGGCGCGCGGTTGAGAGCCTGGAACTTGAGCCGGAGGTGGTGCCGTGGCATCAGCAGCGGCCAGTTGGTGAGCCCTACACCGTGCGCGTTCTGGCGTGGATATCGCGCGCTTACGACCGCGACATAAACGAGCGTCTTGATCAGCGCCTGCAGGCCGCGCAATCAGAGCGTGACCAGCTGGTGACAGCGATCGGCATCAGCGCGAAAGGCACGACGTACATCGGCGCCGGTGTGCTGACCCTCGAGACCATCACGATTTACCCGGGAGCACCTAATGCCTGAGTTTTATACGCTGGTGACAGCGGCCGGCCTGGCATATGAGGCCGAACGGATCACCGCCCGCGAGCCCATCAACCTGGCGCAAATCTCAGCCGGCGACGGTGGGGGCGCGAGTTATGACCCGACCGAGGCCGCCACGGCTTTGCGTAATGAGGTCTGGCGCGCCGCACTGACCGACCTTTCTCCGGACGCCACCAACCCTAGTCGGTTTTTGGTCGAGGGCCTGATGCCGGCGGATATTGGGGGCTTCACGGTTCGAGAGGTAGGCATCTGGACCGATACGGGCGTGCTTTACGGGATCTGCAAATATCCCGCCTCGGAAAAGCCGCTGCCCGGCGATGGGGTCGCAAAAGAGCTGTTTATCCGCGCCGTTTTTGAAACATCCAACGCCGCTAGCGTGACGCTTACGGTCGATAACTCGATCGTCAACGCCACGCGCGATTGGGTATTGGGCGAAGTGGCCGCCCACGCGGCGGCGCCGAATCCCCACCCTCAATACGCGACCGCCGCGGCCCTGTCGGCGCACCAAGCAGACCGTCATGCCCACTGGCGTCCGGCGCTGCGCTTTTTCTTCTCAGGAGGTTGATCCATGCCATCAGGCAGGTTAGGTGCCGCCACCCTGGCGGCCGATACCGACACAGTGCTCTACACCGTGCCGGTGAGTACCGTCGCAACGGTCAACGTTGCCGTCGTCAACCGAGGGAGCACCGCAGCGGTGGTCAACCTGGCCATCGCGCCGGCAGACGCACCCGCGCTCGCTGACTACATCGAGTACGGGGTCACCATCCCCGCCCAGGGCGTGCTGGAGCGCACTGCGATTGTGGCCGGGGCCGGCGAGCGGGTGGTTGTGCGCAGCACGACGGCGGATTGCAGTGTGCGGGTTCATGGGTTTGAGGAGGTGGCGTAATGGGACGGGTTTTGAGTGAGGCCAATAAAGATGGATTCCTGAACGGGAATCTCACGTCAAAGCCTATCGGGCAAGATGTTTTTGGAATCGGCAAGGCGCAGAGATTCATTGAAAACGGCACTTTCAAAGTCCCGGTCGGCGTTTCGAAGATTCGCGTTTCAGTTCTCGGAGCTGGTGGCAGCGGGGCAACCGGAAGTGCTGGTCGTGGCGCAGGCGGCGGCGGCGGTGGTGGTTATGGCGTTGCTGTTTTCGATGTTACAGAGGGTGCCTCGTATGCGGTCACTGTTGGCGTAGGCGGTGCAGGCACTTCGGCGGCAAATACCAACGGCAACGCGGGCGGGTCTAGCTCTTTTGGCGCTCTCATCACTGCTACTGGCGGCGGTGGTGGTCTTGTCGCGACGGGGGCGAACATCGCCGGTGCTGGCGGCGCGGGCGGGACTTGCACGGCAAATTCGTTTTCTGGCGGCAACGGCGGCAGCGGGACTGCGGACGCTTCAGGATATGCAGCAGGCGGCGGTGGCGCTGGCTTCGCTGGGGGCAGCGGCGGCAATGCAGTAACTGCCGCAGGGACGACTGTTTATTCCTGCGGTGGTGGTGGCGGCGTTGGTGGCGACGGTGGCGCTGGTGCTACCGGAACATCGCAGTACGGCGGCAGCGGAGGCGGCAGCGGTGGCCGTGGCGGAAATGGCGGATCATCTACCCCGAAGGCCGGGCCAAACATTTCAGGCGGAACAGGTGAATCAACGACGATCTACACATTCACCGCGCGGTTCGAGACCGATAGCGCTTTCCGCGGGTCTGGCGGAGTTGGTGGCGCAGCTTCTTCTGGGGGAAATGATGCCGGAACAGGCGGAGGGGGTGGTGGTGGCGGATCAGGTGGATCAGGTGGCGGTGGCCGTGGCGGAATTGGCGGTGGCGGTGGCGGCACTGGCTCTGGCGGCGGGCAGATGGGCGCCGGGGGGCTAGGTGGCGGCAGCGGCGGCCGTGGTCAATACACTGGCTCTCCAAACGGAAATGGCGGCGATGGCCTCGTAATCGTGGAGTGGTAACCAAATGACGAATTTCGCACGCATCATTAACAGCGTGGCCGTGGACGTTTCCAGCGCCCCGGCCAAGCAATTCCACCCCAGCATCGCCGCTGAATTCGTCGAGGTGCCCGCCACTGTCGTGCCCGGCTCGCGCCTGGTCGATGGCGAGTGGGTGGCGCCTGGCGTGGTCGAGGCGCCTGCCTCGCCCGAGGTTGGCAACATGGCGCCGACGTCGCCTGAATTCATGCTGCTGTTCACGCTGGCCGAGCGGGTGGCGATCAGGAGCGCCCGCCCTACCGACCCGGTGGTAGATGACATTTTGCAGATGGTCGAAGACCCGCGATTGACGTTCGTGGAATTGGCCAGCGCGAGTGTTATCGAGGCGGTGCAATACCTGACCCTCGGCGATTCTCCACTGGTTGCGCCGGAGCGCGCCGCGCGAATCCTGCAAGGTCTGCCGCCACTGCCGGCCACCTAAACGCCCCGCACCCCGGGGTGTTTTCGTTTCTGACCCCTCACAAGGAAAGCCATCATGAAAGAGCGCGCCATTCTGGCCGGTCTGTTTTTGCTGTGCCTGGTCGCCGGGCTGTTCGCGGCGCTGCGCATGGCCTGGTCGATCATCGCCAGCCCTGCGCGCGCCTGGAAGCTCTCGGTCGCCTTCGACCAGCTCGGCAATGCCGCCGCCAACGGCGACGAGGACGAGACGATCAGCTCGCGCGCGGCCAAGGCCCGCCGGGCCGGTAGGCGGTGGGGCTGTTTGCTCTGCGGCCTGCTGGATCGCATCGACCCCGACCACTGCGAAAAGAGCATCGAGCACGACGAGGGAAAGCCGTATGCCGCTGATCCTGCTGCTGATCTGGTGGCCAGCGCTGCGCCGGCCGCCGCTGCCGTGGGCGATCGCTGACTGCCCGCCGCCGGCCCTGCCGGGCCAGCTGCACACCTACCGCAACCCACCGCCGCGCAAGCGGTTTTTTTATGCCTGGAGCACTCCGCATGCCTGCACATCGTAAGAACTACACCGTCCTCGTCGCATTCCCCAAGGGGGGCGGCCATTGGGCGAACAAGGGCGAAAAGCTCGACCTGATGGACGTCGAGGCGCAGCAGCTGCTGCGCGCCGGCCGCATCAAGCTGACCGCCACCGAAACCGAGGCCGAGGCGCCCGCCGCCGCTGCCACCAAGAAAACCGCCGCTAAGGAGTAACCATGGCCGAGGTAACCAATTTCGAGCACAACGGCGTTTCGGTCGAGACGACCGAGTCGCCGGAGGCAATGGGCGGGCTTGGCGATAATGTCGTCGGCCTGGTCGGTACCGCGCCGAACGCGGATATGAGCGTGCCGCGCAATGCGCCGTTTCGCATCAACAGCTACACCCTGGCTGCGCTGCTGGATCCGACCGGCGCCGAGGCGGGCACGCTCTACCAGGTGGTGCACCAGATCCTCAAGGTGGTGAAGGTGCCGATCTACGTGGTGGTCGTCGAGGAGGGCACCCTCGAGGCCGACACGTTGAACAATGTGATCGGCGGCATCGATCTCGAGTCGGGCCAGAAAACCGGCCTGCAGGCGCTGACCACCTGCCAGGAGCTGCCGACCATCATCGGCGCCCCGGGCTTCTCCGACGCGCAGGCGGTGCACAGCGAGCTGGCCAGCCTGGGCAAGCGGATCCGCGCGCGCTTCGTCTTCGACGGGCTCGACGTGCCGGTCTCCGGCCAGGTGACCAACTCCGAGGGCATCGGCGGCGCCGAGCTGGGTTACGACCGGGGCTACATGGTGCACCAGATGCCGGCGGTCTATTCCAAGGCGGCCAAGGCCAACGTGTTCCTGCCGCCCTCGAGCCTGGCGATCGCCGCGCTGGCAGCGGTCAAGCAGTGGGAAAGCCCGGGCAACCAGGTGACCTACGCGGCCGACGTCTCGCGCGTGGTCGAGTACAACATCCTCGACAAGTCGACCGAGGGCGACCTGCTCAACCGCTACGGCGTGAGCTACTACGCGCGCACCACCATGGGCGGCTTCTCGCTGATCGGTAACCGCACGATCACCGGCAAGTTCATCAGCTACGTGGGCCTCGAGGACGCCATCATCCGCAAGCTGGTCAAGGCGGCGCAGAAGGTCATGGCCAAGAACCTGACCAAGTCGTTCATGGAGCAGGAGGTCAAGCGCATTGACGACTGGCTGCAGACGCTGGTCGCCGACGAGACCATCCCGGGCGGCAAGGTGTACCTGCACCCCGAGCTGAACAGCGTCGAGAAGTACAAAAACGGCACCTGGTACCTGTGCATCGATTACGGGCGCTATGCGCCGAACGAGCACATGATTTACCAGCTCAATGCGTCTGACGCGATCATCGAAGAATTTCTGGAGGACGTCCTCTGATGTTTACCAACCGAGTGCGGCAGATCATCACGGCGACCCTGCAGGGTCTGCCGCTTAACGCCACTATCGAAGACTACGATCCGCCGGCGATCGAGTTCGATATGGAGGAGATGCGCGGGGGCCGCTACATCCCCGAGGAGATGGCCACCGGCATGAAGGCCCTGACCGGCAAGCTGACGCTGCAGGGCGTCGGCCTGCCGATCATGGCGGCCCTGGGCGTGAGCGGCGGCGATGACGTGCTGCTGACCGTGCAGGAGGCCGGCGAGGACCAGGACGGCAACGAGTGGTTCACCTACCACGTGCAGGGCGGCAAGCTGAAAAAGCTCGAGGAGAAGACCCTCAAGATGGGCGACAAGCCCGTGACGGTGCTCGAGATCGCGCTGCGCACCTACACGCGCCTCGAAATGGGCGTGCCTGTGATCGATATCGACACCCGCACGCAGAAGGTCGTCGTGAACGGCCGCGACCTGCTCAAGGGCGCCCGCCGCCTGGCCCTGATGGTCTGACCCTCCCCACCCTCGAACAGGGCCGCCTACGGGCGGCTTTTTCGTGCACGCAAGGAAACCCGCAATGACCTGGCAACCCGAACCGCACACGCTGCAGTGGCCGATCGCGGCCGAGAACGGCGAGAAGCTGACCACGATCACGCTGCGCCCCTTCACCATCGCCGAATACCGCGTCGCGATGGACAACGCCGGCGACGACGAAGACGACCAGTTCGAGGCCCTGCTGCTGCTGGCCACCGGCCTGCCGCAGGCGGTGCTCGAGGAGATCAAGCGCCCCGACTACGTGACCCTGTCGACGCGGATTCACGAGTACGTGAACCTCCCGGCTTCCTACTTCCTGGGCAAAAAGCCCGAGGATCCCGACGACGCTCCGCTGCTGGTCCCGATCAAGGCCATCGGCCGCGAAGTGGATCGCCTGACCCTGCAGGTGCCGGCGATGAAGGCGACGAAGGTCATGCGCAAGCTGAAAACCCCGGCCGATCGCGCGGACTTCATCAGCTCGCATTGCACCGGCCTGTCGCTGGTGGAAATCACTCGGCTGAGCCTGCCCGACTGGACGCAGCTGCAGGGGCGCCTGAACGATTTTTTGAACAAACCGGCGGACTTCTTTCAGAGCGCGACGTCGACGTGATCTGCGACGTGGTACCCCTCGTTTACCACGTGAGCGAGGCGGAAATTCTGGAGTGGGACGCCGGCAAGGGCTTGCGCCGGTATGAACTGGCGATCGCCCGGCTGGGTGTGAAAAAGGGGTAGCGCATGGCTGAGTCGAAGTATTCCCTGCGGCTCGCCGCTGTCGATGCTTACTCGAAAACCTTCGGCGACTTCGGCAAGAAAGCCGACGAGCTGCAGGAGCAGGTCAAGGCGCAGCGGGCCGAGCTGGACAAGCTCAACCGCACCGCCCGCGACGCGGACGGCTACGCCAAGCTGACCGAGAAGGTCGAGAAAACCACCGCCTCGCTGCAGCTCGCTCGCGCCGAGCAAAGCCGAATCGGGCGCGAGCACCAGGCCGCAACGGCAAAGGTCGAGCGCCTGTCGCAGGAGTATGGGCAGGCCTCGGCGACCCTGCAGGCGCTGGAGGCGTCAACCGAGGCCACCACGGCGCAGGTCAAGACGGCCCGCGCCGAGCATGCGCGCCTCGGTCGCGAGCTGAATGCGGCCACCGCCGAGGTCAAAAAGTTGGATGGTGCGCAGGATCGCAACACTGCCAGCGTTCGCACGCTCGAGGCGGCGCAGCGATCGGAGCGCAACGAGCTCAAGCGCCTGCAAACCGAGCTGACCGGCGCCGGCGTCGACACCAGCAAGCTGGCCAGCGAGCAGAAGCGCCTCGAGGCGGCGACCGAGCAGGCCAACGCGGCGCTGCAGGCGCAGCGTGCGCGGCTCGATGCGGTGCGCACGGCGCAGGGCCGAGTCGACGCCAATCGCGGCGCCCGCGCGGATCTGCGCGGGCAGCTGGTCGAGACGGCGGCCGTCGCCTACCTGGCGGCGAAGCCGGTCTCGCAGGCGATGGATCTGGAAACGGCGATGGCCGACGTCGCCAAGGTGGTGACGTTCGAGGAGGGGCAGCGCGAGGCGATGGCCTCGGCCAACCTCAAGATGGCGAGCGATCGCCTGATCTCCTCGGCCGGCATCACAGCGGTGGATCTGGCAAAGATCCAATACGCCGCCGGGCAGTCGGGCATCGGCAACGACGCCAAGGACAGCGCCGGCAAGCAGGCCGCCATCGTCGAGTTCACCCGCGACGCCGCGATCATGGGCGCCGCGTTCGACCTGGACGCGCAGACCGCCGGCGAGACCATGGCCGGCTGGCGTGCCTCGATGAACCTCGACCGGCAGGGCACGCTCGACCTCGCCGACGCGACGAACTACCTCGGCAACAGCTTCAACGCTACGCCGGCGGATATCGCGGCGGTGGTCAAACGCTATGGTGCGGTCGGTACCGCCTCGGGTCTGTCGCCCGAGCAGACGGCGGCGCTGTCGGCAGCGTTCCTCAACCCGGGCACCGAGAAGGAAATCGCCGGTACCGGCTTCAAAAACTTCACCGCCGCGCTGACCAAGGGCAAGGCGGCGACGAAGGGGCAGCGCGAGACCTGGGAGGAGCTCGGTTTCGACCCCGAGGAGCTGGCCGCCGGCATGCAGCAGGATGCGCCGAAGGTCATCATGGACGTGCTGCAGGCGCTGAAACAGGCGCCGGAGGAGGAGCAAAGCGCGCTCGCCACGCAGCTGTTCGGATCCGAATCGATCGGCGCCATCATGCCGCTGCTGCAGAACCTTGGCGAGGTCGAAAAGGCCTTCGGCATGGTAGCCAACAAGGCCGACGCGGCCGGCTCGATGATGAAGGAAGCGGCCGGGGTATCCGAGACCTCGCGCGCCGGTTGGAACGCCTTTACTGCCAAGCTGACCCGGCTCTCAACGACCGTTGGCACAGCCATGCTGCCGGCCTTGGATGCCGTATTGGTGCCCCTGGGCGCGCTGGTCGACCTGGTGAGCGACGCGGCCGATGCGTATCCGCCAGTCACGGCCGCGATCGCCGTCCTCGGCGGCGGCCTGGCGGCACTCAAGGTCGGCGCGCTTGGCCTCAAGTTCGCCGGCCTGATGGCTGGCCAGGCCTTCAACAGGGCCGGGCTTGCCCGCGCCAAGCTGGACGCAAACACCGCCCGCACCGCCCTGACCGCCGATCGCGCCGTGCTGCGCCTCAACGCAGCAATGGCTCGCCTGGGCGCTGGCGGCGCTGCGGGCGGTCTTGGCGCTGGTAAGGGTGGAAAGTCCCGCAAGGGCGGAAAGGGTGGAAAGGGCGGTCGGACAGGCGGTGCCGGCAAGAGTGGCAGTTTAGGTGCCACCCTGGCCGACGCCAGCAGCATGGCTGGCCGCTTTGCTGCCCCTCTGATGCTGCTTTCTGGCGTGATGGATGCTTTTAGTCTTGTCAGTGAGGGCGCCGACGCTTCGGCGATCGGTGAGTCTGTGGGCGGAACTGCGGGCGGCTTAGGTGGCCTGTGGGGCGGTGCTGCTGCGGGCGCCGCCATCGGGTCCGTTGTCCCGGGTATCGGTACGGCCGCCGGCGGGCTGGTTGGAGGTGCAGTTGGTGCTTTTGCTGGCACTGAGGCTGGCAGCTGGCTAGGGGAAAAGCTCGGGGCCCTAGTCGACCGTCTGAGCAGCCCCGAGGCGGTGGCGAAAGAGGTCGTGAACAACACCGACAGCCGGCAAATCAGCTTTGCCCCGGTGATTCACATCGCCGGCGCCGACCAGGCGACCAGCTCCGCGCTGGCCGACCAGGTCATCGCCAAGATGCGCGGCGAGTTCACGCCGCTGATGATGGCTAACCCGCTCGCCGTGCGGCGTGGCGCGGCCCTGACTGACGGGAGCGACTAATGCGACAGCAGATGGCCCTCGGCGAGTTCGTTTTTGGGCTCGCCACCGGGTTTCCCTATGAGCGCCTCGAGCGCAAGACAACGGGCGGCTGGGTCGACCTCGACATCATCAGCAGCAAACCGCTATCGCACCAGACCGGCCAGGGCCTCGAGGAGCTGCGCCTAAGCGGCAAGGCGCAGCTCGAGGCCGGCATGCTGGCCGTCGACGAGCTGCGCGCCATGGCCAACGCCCGCAAGCCCTACACCCTGGTCGATGGTATCGGCCGGGTGTGGGGCCGCTGGCGAATCGACAACGTGAGCGAGCAGCAGCAGCGGGTGCTCGATGACGGCACCGCCACGCTGCTGGAATGGACGCTCGAGCTGCGGGAGTTCGTGAATGCGACGGGTTAGAACCATTGCCGGCGACTCGGCCAACCTCCTGATCTACCGGGAGCTCGGCCGCGCCGACGACGAGGCCGAGGAAGCCTTCTGGCTGGTCAACGAGGGGCTGGCCGAGCATGGCCCGGCCCTGCCTGCCGGGCTGTGGGTGAATCTGCCGGAGCTGCCCCAGCGGCCCGCGCAGATCGCCCCGGTTTCGGCCTGGGATTAAGGGGGTGGCATGGCCATCGGATACACACCAGCGGTCGAGATCTACGGCGCAAACGCGGCCTTGATCAACGGCCGACTGATCGATTGGGAGCACGTCGACGCGGCGGGCGTCGAGTCGGATCAGCTGAAATTGACCGTCAACATCGAGGGGCTGGAAGGCCTGCCGAGCGTCGACGGCAAGATCGGCCTGCGGGTGGGCTACGAGGAGACCGGGCTCGTCGACAAGGGCGAGTTTGTGGTCACGCGCACCATGCCGCAGCTGTTCCCAGCGCAGTTGCTGATCGTTGCCACGGCCGCCCCGTTCAAGGTGGCTGACGCGACCGGCTTCAAGGCGCGCCGCTCTGAGACGTATGCCATGACAACGCTCGGCCAGTTGTTCCGGCGCCTGGCAACAAAGCACGGCTTTTCGCCGCGTGTGGCGCCCGAGCTCGATGCAATCCCGATCGTTCACATCGACCAGTCCAATGAAACCGATATGGGCTTTCTGACTCGCCTCGCACGCCGCTATGACGCGGTGACGAAGCCGGTCAATGATCTGTACGTGCTCGCGCGGCGCGGCCAGGTCAAGTCGCTGAGTGGCAAGCCGCTGCCGCCGGTGACGTTGTCGGTCACGAAGGACAACCGCCCCGGCGAGCGGTCCTTCATCGCGGCCAGCATCGACAACGACAGCCGGATCCGCTTCAAGGGTGCGCGCACGGTCTGGTGGGATGGATCCGCCGGCAAGGAGGTGCGCGTCGAGGCCGGCGCCGAACCGTTCAAGCAGGTGCGCCAGCGCTACCAGAACGAAAGCGAGGCCCGCGCAGCGGCCAAGGGCGAGCACAGCAAGGTGCAGCGCGAAGCGGCGAAGCTGCGCATCGACTGCCCCGGCAATCCGGCGTTCGGTGCCGAGGGGCTGCTAGTGCTCGATGATAGTTGGCCGAGCTATATGCGCGGCACCTGGTCGATCGACAAGGTGACCTCGAGCGGATCCCGCGCGCAGAGTTACCGCAGCACGCTCGAGGCGTCCTACCCCGACGGGCGGGAGGGCTGAGGCATGCAGTCCACAAAACTGTGGGCTGTATGCCTCCTTAAAATTGCGCAGTGTTCATTTGCCCCCATCGCCTCGCAGCGGTGGGGATTTTTTTGTGCCTATTGCATTGGTGCACCGATTAAAATAAATTGGTGCACCATCTGATTGAGTTGCGGGGAGGACATGGAGCGGAAAGCGAAAAAGACAACCAAATTGGTTGAAGAGTATGAGGCGCGGCTGCTGGCAAGGGGTGGGCGCCGCTTGAGTGGAATCAGGCTCAAGCCAGAGGCGGCAGATGCGCTTTCATTTTTCGAAGAGCGCGGAGAGACCGCGACCAAGGTAATCAATCGGCTGCTGATCGCAGCAAAGGAGCAAGAACAATGACTAACCAACACGTATTAGATCCGTCCGCTGTCACGCTGGAAGATGGTCGGCCGACCACCACTTCGCTGATTGTGGCTGAAGTGTTTGGGAAGAATCACCGGGACGTGCTACGGGCTATTCGAGGGCTTGATTGCTCGGAAGAATTTGCACTGCGCAATTTTGCGCAGTGTTCTAGGAGCGGCGCCAATAGTAAGCCGGAGCCCTTCTACCGCATGACCCGCGACGGATTCACCTTTCTGTGCATGGGTTTCACCGGAAAGGAGGCCGCGCGCTGGAAAGAGGCCTATATCCAAGCCTTCAACCGCATGGAGGCCGAGCTGCAGCAGCGCAATACCGAGCAGTACAGCGAAGCCGAAGGCGCCATGTTCACCGGCAAGCTGGTGGAGCTGAATTTCGGCAGAGGCGCGGTGCATGCCGAATGGGATACGGCGGGCAACTTGTGGCTGGGCGATCTGGAGCTTGACGTGCTGCTCGGCTACAAGATGAAGAACTCAGCCCTTGCCCTGTTCCATCGCTACGAGCACGAGTTTCCCGAGGGGAGCGTGTGCGAGTACCGCGACGACCGCGATCAGCGCCGCGCCATTTTCACGCCGATGGGTTGGGCGGTGCTGGCTCGCCATTCCACCCGGCCCGAGGCGCCGCAGTTGGCGCTCGCGGCGGTGCAGCACTACGTGCCGCCGAAGCTGATGGAGGTCAAGCGCGAGGACTATCAGCGGCTGGTAACGCGCACCAACGAAAATACTGACAAGTTCCAGCGCATCGCGGCGGCCAGTGGCGAGCTGGCCAGCGCGGTGGCGGATGCCTACGAGTCGATCTATCTGGCGCAGGGCTCAATCGAGAAGGACCATCCGGCCCTGATGCCAGGGCGTGACCAGTCGAAAACCCACTGATCTGAAAGCACGAAGCCCCCACTGCCTCGCGGCGGTGGGGGCTTTTGTCGTTTCCGGGCCTAGAGCAGTTCGATCAGCTTGGCTGGTGGTATGCGCCCCTCTCCTCCTTTGCTGTAAAGGGTGGCCCCGCCTTTGTTTCCGCGCTGCGCCAAGGTTTCTGCCAGCTGCTTGGCTTTGCCGTTGGTGGCTGCCCAGCCTTTCTCGTGCTGCACCCATAGACTGCCGCCTGATCCAAATTTGCAGGCTGCCCACCGTTCGCCGTCAGCTCGTTTGATTACGCATTCTGCGTCCCGGCTCGCGTTGCGGTGCGCCAGTTCGAGCGCCCATACGTCGTAACGTACATAGGTAACGGCTCCGAGCAGGCCGGCTATGGCGATGATGATTTTGTTTGTGCGCGTCATGCTGCAGGCTTCTCCGTTATGGCAGATGGCCGGCAGGGTAACAAAAAGCCCGCCATGCGGCGGGCTCAGTGGGGCGGGTTACAGGCTCAGGCGGCGAGTGCCGCATTCCGCTGCCCGTGCAGGCGCAGCGCGTCGATCAGCATGCGGGCCTCGTGGCGGGCGTCGTGCAGCGCGTGGTGCTTCACGCCCTCAAACTCGCGCGCCTTGGCTTCGGGGTACAGGCCGAGGATCGTGCGCAGATCCCGGTCGTGCCAGAAGGGCCAGGGCGCCTCGATCGCGCAGTCATCGAATGCCCGGCGCAGGATGACGTTGTCGAAGGTCGCGCCGTTGCCCCATACCAGGCGATCGCCGTCCTGCTCGAGCATGAACTCGGCGAGCTGCTCGAGGGCGCGGGGCAGGTCGAGGCCCGGCGTGCGGCCGTCGATCTCGCGGCGGGCTTCGTCGCTCTGCTGCAGCCACCAGGTGATTGTGCTCGCGTCGGGCACGCCGCCGTGCGCCATGGCCGAGGCGAGGTCGATCTGCCAGTAGCGCTCGCCGGTGATGGTCAGGCCGTCGATCCGCACGCAACCGATCGCAACGATCGGCGCGGGCGCTTTCTTGCCCAAGGTTTCGAGGTCGATTACGTAGTGCGTCATGGGATCTGGATCTCGGCGTCGGGGTGAATGGTGAAGTCGCGGCCGCAATGGCGGCACTCGATGCGCTGGCCCCGGATCCGCTCGTCGAGCTCGAGCGGTACCAGGTTGCGGCAGAAAGGGCACCGGCACTGCAGGCCGGTGGCCAGGAGGAGTCGAACGGCCGGTGCTGGGGTCATGGTTACTCGTTCTCCTGTGTGGGCTGGTCGTCGTATTCAGGTTTCGCGGTGTACACGCGCCAGATGAAGGCGCCGAGCGTCACCAGTGCGACCCCGATAAGCCCGAGCAGCTGCTCGAGCGGGCTTACGCTGTGGCGGCTCATGGCTGCACCGCCCCGGCCGGGCCGGCATAGGGTGGAACGGGCGCGCGGTCGACCTCGGCCTGCAGCCATGCGCGAACCTCGAAGCCGGCGTGCTCCTGGTCGAGGTGCGAGGGCAGGCGACGGGGCAGGCCCTGCAGGTGCTCGACCAGGGCGCGGGTTTCGGTGTGGCAGACGCGCAGGCGGTGGCGCAGCAGGTCGCCCTCGGCCTCGAGGTCGGTTATGCGATCGAACAGCGGGCGCACGATGGCATCCGCCTCGGCCACCAGGGCGCCGATCGCCGGATCCTTGCGGCCCTTGCGGCGCAGGTAGTGGTCGACCATGCGGATCTTCGAGTAGTCGTGCCCGGCATGCTTGGCGAGCCGCTGCGCGGCCTCCTCGAGGGCTTTCGTCTGGTTGAGGGTAGGCATTACGCGGCCCTCCCTAGACGAGCCATCAGCGCCGCGCCGGTGCGGCCGGTTGCGTGGCGTGCGATGAATTGAACCACTAGCCGGCGGTGCGCCGGGTCGGTGATGCTGTGAAGTGGCAGGCGGGCCGCCGTGGTATAGTCGCGCTCGGACATGGTTGGTCTCTCAATAGTTAATCGTGTCCATGCCCGGCAGCGGTTGCCGCCACTGTCCGGGCACCTTCTTTTTCATTTCAGGGCCTGCAGCCTGCGGCGCAGCTCTGGAATGTTCTCCACCTCGAAGCGGCCTTCGCCGCGCTCGTACTTCTCGATCAGGTCGTCGATCGCCTCGAGCAGCAGGTACTTGACCGGCGTCGAGTCGCTGGTCATCCCCTTAATTTCCTGTAGCGCTTTGTGGTAACGCTCGGGCGCCAGCAGCGGGATTTTCTTCTCTTTCACGCCTTCCCCGGTTACGGAAACGCGCGCTTTTTCGACGTGTGCCGGCTCAGACGCTTGGGCTTTGGTGCGGCTCGGGCGCGCAGTGCTCAACTTCGCGTCGGTCATTTCAGCAGCTCCAGCAGTTCGGCGGTGACGGCTTCGATCTCGAGGCGCGCCTTGTTGTCGGCGGGCAGATCCATGACGCTCTGCCCGCTGCCAATGTCGCGCACGTAGGACTGACGCTGGCAGGTCTGGCTCGACAGGATGGGCAGCTCGAAGGCCTCTAGCGCTTCGCGTGCGGTGCGCTCGATCACCGTGCCCGGTACCGCACGGGCGACCATCATCACGGCGTGAGGGTGGCCGTCTGCGATCTCCTGCCGGTCTTTCACCAGCTGCACCAGGTCGCTGCAGGCCCATATGTCGTACTGGCTCGGCTGCACCGGGATCAGCACCAGGTCGGCCGCCTTGATCGCCGCGGCGGCCAGCTCGCTGATCTGCGGCACGCCGTCGACGACGACGAAGTCATAGCCGCCCGCCACGCGGGGCAGGTCGCGCGCCAGTTGCTTGCCCATGGCCACGCATGGGATCACGCCCGGGTCGCCCTCGGCGCCCTCCCGGCTGGCCGCCCAATCGGTCGCCGAGCCTTGCGGGTCGAGGTCGACCAGCAGCACGCGCTTGCCGTGGGTGACGGCCAAGCAGCTGGCCACGTTGACCGCGCTCGTCGTCTTTGTGGTGCCGCCCTTCTGGTTGAGCACCGAAATTACCTTCGCCATCGCTGGCCCTCCTGGTGGGTTATCAGATCCAACGGGCACAGATTAGCCTCAAAGGAACAAAAGAGCAACAGAACAAAAGAACAAAAGAACAAACAAGCGGACGCGCCAGCGTCCAACCTTGTCCGCCTGAATATCCCCGTCCTTTCTCCCGTGGCTGCAGCCCAGCAACGGCGCGGGTTTCCCGCGCCATAAACAAGCAGCGCGAAGCGCTGGTCCTTTTGGTGCATGCCCTCTGCCGCGTCCTTTCTGACCATCTAGCCCGCTGCCGCATCCTTTCCTTGCTGGTGGTTGAGCAGTCGCCGCCCCTTCGCGCTCGCCTACTTCGCCGCATGGCAAAGGGTGTATGCCTGCGCAGCATCCATGCACCCTATACCCTAACAAGTGCATACACCCTCACCCCTAGCACAAGATAGGGCCGCAGGTGTATGCACCCATGCCCCATTCTATACGTATAGAATGGGGCAGGAGTGCATACACCTGTAGCCCTATCTACCTGTGCTGTAGTTCATGCCATATGGCTATAGGTGTATGTGTTTAGTGAGTAGGGCTTGCGGTGTATAGTTGCAATGCGTAGAATCTGAGCTAGGGTTTACGGTGTATGCCTAAAGGAGGGCGAGCCATGGGTGGGGAATCAAGACAGAAGGTCGAGCTGGGCGAACTGATCGAGCAGCTGCTAAAGGACGTGCGGGCGATCGACGGCAATGCGGAGCTGAGCAGGGGCGACAAGACCAAGCGTCTGACCCGGCTCGCGGCCAGGCTGAAAAACACGCTGTTCGAGGATCGCCGGCGCAAGGAGGAGGACAAGCTCGCGGCGTCGAGTTATCGCCGGTACCTGACCACCATCCGCAAGGCGGTCACCGCGCAGAACTGGCGGCACCACTCGCTCGAGGAGGCGATCGGCCGGATGGCCAAGCGGCACCCGCGCTGGGCCGAGCAGCTCGAGGCGATGGGCGCGCATGCGCAGATCAGCGAGGTGCGCCTCGCGCACCGCGACCTGCTGGCCGAGGTGCGCCGTGCGGGCGACTCTGACGCCTACGACGATATCCGCGCGATGAAGCTCGACCACGAGATCATGCGCCACCTGACGCTGCCAGCCGCGACCAAGGCCGACCTGGCCGACGAGCAGCTCGAGCGCATCGAGGAGCGGTCGACGAATACGGTCGAGATCAATTACCACTGGCTGATTGCGACGATCGACGGCCTGCTGAGCCAGCAGCAATTGCGCGCCGATGGGTCGGCCGCGCCCTACTTCTCGCACCTGGCGCTGGGGCTGGCGCTGGCCACCGGGCGGCGCGAGATCGAGGTGCTCAAGCTGGGCCGCTTCAAGAAGGTTGGCGAGTTCGAGCTCGAGTTTTCCGGCCAGGCCAAGCGGCGCGAGGGCGTCGACTACAGCGAGACCTTCCGCATCTATAGCCTGGTCAGGGCCGACGAGGTGCTCGAGGCCTTCGCCAAGCTGCGCGCGCTGCCCGAGGTGCTCGAGCTGCAGCACCTGTCGAACGTCGAGGTGAACCGGCGCGTGGCCAAGACGCTGAACACGCTGGCCAAGCGCGTTTTCGGCAGCGAGGAGCGGGTTTTCAAGGACAGCCGGTCAATCTGGGCGCGGATCGTTTTCGAGCGCTACTTCGGCCAGGATGCACGCTGGAAGAAGGTCAACGAGGACGTGTTCTGGCAGGAAATGCTCGGGCACGAAGGGATGAAGTCGCAGATCCACTACAAGGCCTTCAAAATCGACTATGTCGAGCCGGTGGCCACCGCCGGGGCGGTGCCGGGCAAGTGGGCGAACCGCCTCGAGGCGCTGCAGGCGCTCGACGAGCACGAGCGGATCCGCGCGAGCTCGTCGCTGTACCGCATTCACCAGTGGGTGAAAGAGACCGTGAAGGCGGCGCCCGAGGCGCGGATCTCGCAGAAGGCGATCGCCACCAATGTGGGCAGCTACCGGCCGAACATCAAGGAGTATCTCGAGATCGCCGCCGAGGCGCTGGCCACGCCGAACCACTCGCTAGAGGCTGTCGCGCTCGAGGTGCCCGACCAGGTCGCCAAGGCGAAGCCGCGAATGGTGGCGCATCTGCAGGAAAGCGGGCTCTATCGGGCAACCGCAACGATCAACGGGGTGGTGGTCGCAACGGCCGAACACGCCGACCGCATGACCGCCATGGCCGAGGCCTTCAAGAAGGCAGGCGGTTAGGGAACAGGCACGCTACGGTGCCTTTCGCGGTGCAATCTACAGCCGGGGCTTGCCCCGGCTTTTGTCGTAAGGCGTAAGCCTCCTCGAGCGCCTCGGCGGCCTGCTCCTGCAGTTCCTGGACCGAGGCGACCACCTCGAGGATCTGCTCGAGGCTGACCTGCTGCGCGCTGGCCTGGACCATCACGAGCAGGGCCTGCGCCCTGCGGATCTTGTTTGCGGCGGTGTCCATCCTTTCGAGACTCATCAACCGACTACCCTCCTCTGGCGATGATGCCAATCTGCCTTGCTGTTCATTCGTACAGTATCTCACCGGGCGGACGCCTGGAGAAGTTTCTCGGCGAAGCCAAGTGTCCGATTAATTGACGCATCACTGAGCCGACCACTTACGAAGTCCCGAACCACCTCCGGCGCCAGCGCCCCCACGAGGCGCGACAGCGGTATGCCGGAAGGGCGGTAACAGCGAGAAGCCAAAGCGAGTAGATGCTCGGTTACTGCCAAGGGATACTTTTCATCTGTGTCTGTACCCTCACAATGCAAAGTGTCACTGTCGCTGCAGCCCACGGGCGCCGGGGCCTGTGGCTCGACTGGCAGGGCTTCGGGGGCTTCCTTGGGCTGGTAGTCACTGGCCGCTTCGTGCGTCGTCAAGGAGTGGGCGCCGAGCGCCTGGCGACGCAAGACGTAGGCCATCACGAACGACCATCGGTCGGCATTGATCGAGAACAGGTTCCGCCCATTGCTCGAACGCTTCTCGACCGCGAGGCCGAACCGCTCGAGCATCGACTTGACCAGCGTCGTGGCGCAGACCTTGGCGCTGGTGCTGTGCAGGTGGCGGCCGACGCGAAGGGCGTTGTAGGCATCAAGGGCCTGCTGGCTTGCGGTGACCTTGGCGAGCACTTGCTTGCATTGCTCGGCGGAGAACTCGCCGGCGCCGGTGTGGCGATCGAGGCCGAGGATCTCGAACAGCTCGACCAGGAAGGCGCGGGTGGCCGTCTTGTAGCGGTGCTGGGTCAGAACCACGCGCGCTTTGCGCTGGGCCTCGTCGTAGGCCTTGGCCTGGGCTTCCTCGGCCTGCAGCAGCTCGAGGGCCACGACCTTGGCGATGCCGCGATCGTCGTAGAAGGCGACGTCGTCTTCGGTGGGCTCGAGCACGCCGAGCTGGTGGGCCAGGTGGTAGCGGTCGACCTGGGCACTCTCGGTCTCGCTGCGGACCTCCTGACGGTTGAGGCGGCCGAAGGTCTCCTCGTCGGGCACCTCGACGCTGGTCAGCAGATCCATACGCTTGGCGAAGACGAGCGCGCCGGCGTGCTTGCGGTTGCTGCGGCTTTCTTTCGTGCGCTCGGGGTCGTCGAGATCCGCCCGGCCGACCTGGTAGCCGTCGGCGATCAGCATCAGCAGCAGGTTGTTGGCGAAGTCGTTGCGGGCCTTGTTTTCGGTGGTGACGCTGGTCAGGTACAAATGATCAAAAGCGGTTTTCTTCCTGACAAAACGCGCCTCGCCGGCATCCTCCTCGAAGGCGAAGGTGATCTCGTCGAGCTGCATCAGGCCGCGATAGATGGCCTCTGGATCCGTGGCTCGCTGGGCTGAGCTGTGACCGATGCCGACCAGGTACTCGCGCGCGGTACGGTCACGGCGCAGCATCTGGATGGCGTCGGAGGGGCTGACGGTGTTGCCGCTGAACAGGCCGACATGGCGCTCGAAGTGCGGCGTGGTCATGGAAACGCCCGAGCTGATCGCCGGCGAGTAGATCAGGACGTCGTAATTCACTGCCTCGGCGTTTGGGCTGCGCAGGAAGGCCTCGACGTTCGGGTCGGCCTTGCTGTCGGCGTGCACCAGGAGCATGCGCAGCGGCTTGCATTCGCCGTGCTCGATGCGCTCCTCGATCAGGGCGGCCATTTTCTTGGCCGACTCGGCCGAGTCGTTGGCGACCAGGACGCGCTTGCCGGCGCAGATCCAATCGAGCGCGACCTGCCAGGCGGTCTCGTCGTCGGTGTGGTTGACGCGGATATGATCGGTTGGGCCTACGACCTCGAGGATGGTGATCGGCTGGCCGGGGCGGGCGAGCTCGCAGAACTCGACCACCGTGTCGTTGGCGTCGGCGTCGCAGAGCAGAACGCGGCGCGCCGAGGCGACCGCGTCGAGCAGAGCATCGAACACGCGCACGCGGCCGTCGACCGGGCCGGTGGCGGTGTGGCTGATCACCTGGCTGGCTTCATCGATGCAGAGGGTATCGACGGTGGTGAACCACGAGCGCTCGTCGGTGTTGTAGAACTTCGGATGGGTCAGCGAGTTGACGCAGCAGGCCAGGTGCGAGACGTCGCGCATCCACGCGGCCGAGACCTGCTGGTAGTGCTGGATATTGAGGCGCGAGGCGGCGTCGTCGAGCAGCGAGACGCGGTGGGCGATATAGGCGGCTTTCGGCGCGGCCTGCATCAGTGGGGCGATCAGTTTCTCGGTTTTGCCGGAGCCCATCGGCGCGCGGCTGATGATCATGCCCTCGAGGGAATCGACCAGGTCGGCGAAGTGTGGGGGCAGCTCGATGCCGCCGTGCGCAGCGCGCACGCCTTCGACGCGCAGGTGCTGCACGTGCGGCTTGGCCAGGGTGGCAGCAGAGAAACCGCGCAGCTCGCGGGCCTGCTGCAGCTTCTGGTCGGCCAGCCACTTGACGAAGCGGCGGATCTTGAAGCGGTCGACTTCGACCCCTTCAGGGATCCGGCCGAGCACCAGGCGAAACACTTCGCTACCGGTGTAGCGGATCGGCACCAGGAGCATGCCGGCCGCGGCGGCCGACTTGGCGGCCTTCTCGGCGGTCAGGCCGGAATAGCCGAGGCGCTGCAGGCAGTAATCAAACCAGTCTTTTTCGGCACGCAGCACGCTGTCGCGGGCGCGCAGGGCCTTGGCGGTGGCGGCCAGACCAAAGGCGACGTGATAGTCGTTCCAGTCGGTCGGACCCTTGCGGGCGGCCTTGAACGCGGCCAGTTCTTCACCGCTGAACCCGACGACAGGCGCCCGGTTTTGCGCGCGCAGCTCGGCAATCTGCTGGGCGCTGCAGCCGAACAGCTCGAGGCTGGCGGCGAAGTTGGGGAGGATGGCCGGGTGCTGCAGCTCGCGATGGATCTCGAGCCCGGCGAGCACGCCGGCGTTGCCGGCCTGTGGCTTCCACTGGTCGTTATCGGCGGCGTTATGGAAGCGCCAGGCCGGGTAGTGCTTGGCGTACTGGCGCAGCACCTTGCCGAGGTTGTCGACGTTGAAGGTGACCACGACGGCCACTTCGTTGCCGGCCTCGAGCTCGGCCAGGTAGACGCTGGCGCCGGTGGCGAAGCCTTCGACGCTGTAGCGGCGGTCGGCGGTCTCGAGGTCGCCGAGGATGCAGTGGGCGCCGTCCATCTTGACGCCGGTGCCCTGCAGCTTCTTGTCGGCATAGAGGCGCTGCACGCCGAGGAAAACGCCGGAGATATTGAACAGCGGCACAGCGGTAAACTCGCCGTGACTGTCACGCATACGCTGCATTTTGAAGCGTGACGCGATCGCCGCGATCTGCTTCGCCTGCAGGTAAGGGGCGCTGCCGTCCTCCTCGCCGATGACCTCGACGAAGCCCTTGCGGATCTTGCCGCCGGCTTCGTACTCGAACTCGTGGCGTCCGCCGCAGTGCCAGGCGGCCTCATAGGCCAGCCGCTCGCGGTGGATCCGCGCCTCGGCTTCGGCCCGGCGCTGCTCGGCTTCTTTCTGCGCGGCTTCGCGCTTGGCGCGCTGTTCTTCCTGGCGGGCCAGCCATTGCTGGTGCTTCTCGCTGGTGACGTTGCCGCCTTCGCGCTTGTAGAGCTCGGCCAGCGCGGCGAGGCCCGACCAGGTCGCGTGACCGTAGGCCGGGTTGTTGTTGTTGAAGGTGAAGAAGGGGTAGTCGAAGTCGTCGGCGCGCTTCGTGTCGCCCCACGCCATGACCTTGCCCCGGTGAATCTTGTCGATTACGCCGTCTTTGCCCTTGGGGCGCGCCTTGTCG
>NZ_JACXXG010000035.1 GCF_014764705.1 Stutzerimonas kunmingensis | reverse complement strand
CTGGCCACAACGCCCGCACTTAGGAAGAGAGCCGGCTTGAGGTTCAAGCTCAATGAGGAGGGTGTTATCGGTAGATGGGCGACAGGTAACGGCGTCGTAGCCTGGCCAGAAAGCGGCAAGATCAATAAGATGCACGGCGACAGCAGGGACAGGTGAAGGGTGTGTTTGGCGACTGCCAATTTACCTGCTTCCCTGACTGTCAACTCGCTCTTCCCCCAGACTCCGCGAAGAACCTTTTTTTTCGCCCGAGCTTCGCGCAATGGAGCAGCGGTCAGCCTTCCAGCGTCGCGTTCAGGCTGATGCGGGCGTTGAGTACCTTGGACACCGGGCAGCCTTCCTTCGCCTGATTGGCGATCTGCTGGAACTGCGCGTCATCCGCGCCTGGAATCCGCGCCTTTAGGGTGAGATCGATCGCCGTGATGCTGAAGCCTTCGCCATCCTTGTCGAGCGTGACCTCGGCGCGGGTGTCGATGCGTTCGGCGGTCAGCCCAGCCTGGCCCAGCATCATCGACAGGGCCATCGAGAAGCAGCCGGCATGGGCCGCGCCGATCAGCTCTTCCGGGTTGGTCCCCGGCGTGTCTTCGAAGCGAGTGTTGAAGCCGTAGGGATTGTCCTTCAGTGCACCGCTCTGAGTGCTGATGGTGCCCTTGCCGTCTTTCAGGCCGCCTTGCCAGACGGCGGAAGCGCTCTTCTTCATGAACTGACCTCAATGAGTGCGTGAATGGATTCAGCGTGCCGCTATTGAAGCTGTTCGGCGGCGAGGATCGCGCTGGCCAGCTCCATGTCGGTGGCCTTCAGCTGCGGCTGCTCGCTGCGCAGTTGCTGCAGCATGGCTTCCAGATACGGGCCGCGGATTTCGCCGTTGCTGGCCACAAAGCTGCCGGCATCCTCGCGAGCGGGTATCACCAGCTTGTCGTCCTTGAACGTCATGTAAGTGGACGCGGTGGTCGCACCCGAGGAGAGAATGTCGCGGACCAGGCCGTCGGCCATGGCACTGCCTACGGGCACCATGGCCAGGGTGAACGCTGCGAAAAGTGTCTTGCGCATGAGCGGAAACCTCCTTGCTATCGTTCTTCTGAGAGTGCGAGGCGCGAAGGAGAGTTCCGGTTGCCGCTAGTCACGCCCGTCGATCAGGCGCCGGATGCGCGCGGCGAGGATGTCGATGCTGAAGGGTTTGGCGAGGATATCCATGCCGGGGGCGAGGAAGTCGTTACGCATCTCGTCGTCCGGCACGTAGCCGGTGATGAACAGCACCTTCAGTTCGGGACGGTGCTGTCGCGCGCTTTCCACCAGCTGCCGCCCATTCAGGCCGGGCAGGCCGAAATCGGTGACCAGCAGGTCGAGGCGCTGATCGCCGTGCAGATAGGGTAGAGCGCCGTTCGCGTCGACCGCTTCCAGCACCTGATAGCCCAGCTCCTGCAGCACCTCCACGACGAGCATGCGCACGGCGGCTTCGTCCTCCACCACCAGCACGATCTCGCCGTTCGTCGCACTGGGCGTTTCGGTCGCTTGCGACGCGGAGGGCGGTAGCTCGTCCTGGGCTTCGTTGCGCGGCAGGTAGAGGATGATCTGTGTGCCTTCGCCCAGCGTGCTGTCGATGCGTACGTGGCCGCCGGTCTGCTTGGCGAAGCCGTAGACCATCGACAGGCCGAGGCCGGTGCCCTGGCCGATCGGCTTGGTGGTGAAGAAGGGGTCGAACGCCTTGGCAATGGTCTGCGCCGACATGCCGGAGCCGTTGTCGGTGACGCTCAGCACCACGTAGTCGCCCGGTTCCGGGGCGTCCGGCTGGCGCTGTTGAATCCGCACATTGCGCGTGTTCACCCCGAGACGCCCGCCGTTGGGCATGGCATCCCGGGCGTTGATCACCAGGTTGAGCAGGGCGTTCTCCAGCTGGTGGCCGTCGGTATAAGCAAGCCAGGCATCTGCCTGCAGCTCGACTTCCAGACGGATGTGCTCGCCCATGGTGCGACGCAGCATGTCCTCCATCGACACCACCAACAGGTTCACGTCGACCGGTTTGGGGTCCAGCGACTGGCGACGGGCAAAGGCCAGCAGGCGATGGGTCAGCGCCGCGGCACGGTTGGCCGAGGTGGTCGCGGCGTCGATGTAGCGGTCGAGATCGCCGGTATTGCCGCCGGCGACACGCCGCTGGATCAGGTCGAGCGCGCCGAGCACGCCGGTCAGCATGTTGTTGAAGTCGTGCGCAAGGCCGCCGGTGAGCTGCCCGATGGCTTCCATCTTCTGCGCGTGGCGCAGCGCTTCCTCGGCGCGCTCGCGCTCGGCCATCTCGATGTGCAGCCGGCTGTTAATCGCCGCCAGCTCGCGGGTACGTTCGGCGACCCGGCGCTCGAGGCTGTCGTTGAGTTCGCGCAGCGCCTCTTCGGCGGCAACCTGGGCAGTGACATCAGTATTGGTGCCGAACCAGTGGGTAACCTGGCCGAAGTCGTCGCGAATCGGCAGCGCGCGGGAGAGGAACCAGCGGTACTTGCCGTCCTTGCCGCGCAACGGAAAGGTTTCTTCCCAGATCGAGCCGATGGCAAAGGCGCGCTTCATCGAGGCGCTGACTCGCTCATGATGGTCCGGGTGGTTCACCGTGCGCCAGCCAAGGGCGCGCATGGCTTCGTCGGTGGTGCCGGTGTAGTCGTACCAGCGCTTGTTGTACCAGTAGATGTGGCCGCTGGGGTCGGCCATCCAGGCGAACTGGCTCATGTTGTCGGCGAGGGTGCGGAACTGCTCTTCGCTCTCCCGCAATGCGCGTTCGGCGCGCATGCGCTCATCGGCGGTCCAGGCGCGGTCGGCGACTTCGCGGATGAACGAGATGTCGTCGTCGAGCCAGCCGCGCGGCTGTTCTTCGAGCAGCATCATCACGGCGGAAATGCGGCCCTGCTCGAACAGCGGGACGCAGACGATGCTGCGGATCTGGCTTTCGGCAAAGTTCTCCGCATGGCTGGCGGTGCGGGCATCGTGCAGCACGTCCTCGATCACGACCAGTTCGTTTTCCTGCAGGTCATAGAAGAAATCGCCGTAATCGGCGAAATGCACCACTTCGCTGCTGCTGTCCGAACTGCCGTCGCTCCAGTAGCGCTCGATGGTGGCGCTCTGGCTCGGCGCATCGACACTGGCGAACAGCACTCGGGAAACACCGATGGTGCGGCCGATCACGCTCACCGCGGCATGCGCGATGGTCTGGCTGTCGTGCTGCTCGCGCAGCAGGTCGCCCAGTTCGATCAGCGCGGTCTGGCGCTGTTCGGCCTGCTGGCGATCCTTGATCTGCTCTTCGAGCATCTCGTTCATGCGCAGCATGCGTTCGGCAGCGTTGCGTTCGGCGGTGATGTTGCGTGCGGTACCGAGGATGCGCACCATGCCGCTGGAATCGACGAGCCGGCGGCCACGATTGGCGAGCCAGACGAACTCGCCGATGCGGGTATCGAAGATGCGGTAGTCGAGCTGGAACTCGCCGTCGCCACGTCCCGCAAGGGTATCGCCCAGCGCCTTGAGCAGCACGCTGCGGTCGTCCGGATGGATCCGCGCAAGAATCTCGTGCACACCCAGCCCCGGCTCATCCGGCGCCAGCCCGGCCATGGCCTTGAGTTGTGCGTCCCAGTGCAGCGAATGATGGCTGTCGCGGTATTCCCAGACGCCGATCGAGGCGATCTCGTTGGCGAGGCTGATGCGCTGCTCGGCTTCGCGCAGGGCCTTGCTGGCCCGCATGCGCTCGGCCGCGGCACGGATGCGCTCCAGCACCTCGCGCGCCAGGCCTATGTCATCCGGGCTCCACGGCAGCGGCTGGCTGCGGATGAACATGAGCAGCGCGGGCTGGGTGCCGGACTCGACACCTGGCAACTCGGTGAACAGGACCGAGCGGGCGGCCAGATGTTGCAGCAGCGAGTCACTGCCTGACGTGTCTTCCTCGAGCACGACCAGGTTTTCGTCTGGCAGGCGGTCGATGAAACCGGCAGCTTCCGCTTCCAGGCTATGGCGCCCTATCCGGCTCGGAGCATCCACAGCCAGCCATTCCTGTTTCACGGCCAGCGTGCCGTCCTTCACGGTCCCCCAGGCGATGCAGTCACAGTGCGTCAGCCGGGCCAGGCGCTGGTCGAGTACGCAGCAGACATCGACCCGCTCGCTGCAAGCCTGCAGGCAATCGCTCAGTTCGAGAAGAAAGGCCTGCAATGCCTGGTGCTGGGTGCGCTCACTGATGTCGCTGAAGGTGCAGATGGCGCCCTGCAGCTCGCCGTCGCGGTAGATCGGCGCGACCCGGTATTCCACCGGCAGGCTGCTGCCGTCGACGCGGAAGAACAGTTCGTGCTCGACGTGGCGTGGTTCGCCGGTCGTGGCGGTGTGCTGGATCGGGCAGTCCTGCACCGGGTAGGGGCTGCCGTCCGGATGGCTGTGATGGATCACATGGTGCAGCTGGCGGCCTAGCACTTCCTCGCGGCTGGTGAAGCCCAGCAGGTTGAGGAAGGCATCGTTGCACAGGGTGACCATGCCGCCGCGGTCGATGGAGTAGAAACCTTCGTTGGCCGAATCCAGCAACAGGCGGGTGAAGGCTTCGCTCTCCAGCCGCTGCATCTCCGAGCGCCGGCGGCTGTCGACGTCCTGGGCCACGCAGACCCAGTGCAGCAATTGTCCGTCGGCATCGTAGATCGGTGCGGCGCTGACCTGGAACCATCGCGGCTGGCCATCGATGTCGCGCAGGGGCAGTTCGAGCTTGAACGGTAGTTGGCGTTGCAGCGCGGCCTGCCATTGTTCGGCCGTACGCTGGCGATCGTTCGCGGAGACCGCGACAAGCCAGCCGTCGCCACGTGATTGCTGCTCGTCCAGGCCGGTGAATTCGCACCAGTAGCTGTTGCAATAGCTCAGGCTGCCATCGGCATCGCATTGCCAGACCACCTGTGGACTGAGGTCGACCAGCGTGCGGTAGCGCTCCTCCATTTCCCGGGCGAAGCTCTGCTGCAGCCGCGCTTCGGTCAAATCGCGGAGAATTTTGACGAAGCCCTGCGGCTTGCCGTCGTGCAAAAGCGGGGTAAGCACTCCACTGGCCCAGAAGCGGGAACCGTCCTTGCGCTGGTGCCAGCGTTCATCGATGGCGCTGCCTTTCTCGCTTGCCGTGCGCATTTCCTGCTCAGGGGCGTGTTGTGCGCAATCCTCTTCGGTGAAGATGCGGGCGAGTGGCTGGCCAATCATCTCTTTGGCAGTCCAGCCGAGCATGCGCTGCGCACCGCTGTTCCAGCTGGTGATGCACCCGCGCGGGTCGCTGGCGAGAATGGCGTAGTCCTGGGCGCTGTCGATGATCTGGCGGCTGCGCGCGTCTTCGCCGCGCAAACGCCGCAGTTCCAGCAGCGCCATGACCTGACGTGCCACTGCCTGCAGTTGCGCACCCTGACGCGGCGAGAGCTCGCGTGGCTGGCGGTCGCAGACGCACAGCGTACCCAGCGGCAGGCCATCGTCGTCGCGCAGGATAGCCGCGGCATAGAAGTGTGCGGGCTCGCCTGCGGCAAGACGTGGCATTTCCACGGGCGCGCTGAGCTCGCCGCTTTGCCTGGTGATTAGCGGCTCGGATTGCAGGATCGCGCGGGCACAGAGCGAGCGCGCGAGCGGAACGGGCTCGCGCTGGAGCGCGAAGGCGCCCTTGCAGTACTGGTATTGGTCATCGATGAAATGGATCGCCGCCGCCGGACAGGCACAGAGGTCCGCAGCCATGGCGGCAAGCTCATCCAGCTCCGCGTCGCACGAGGCGTCGAGCGCGGCATAACGAGCCAATGCGATCAGCCGTTCAGCTTCATTCCAGGTCGCTGTGAGGGCGCTGTGTTCGGCGTTCAAGGTGTCCTGCTCGGCTATCCATGGCACTGAGTAATTCAGACGGGTCTGTCAGTCGACCACCCTTCAGCGGCGGGTGTGTCGAGCGGTCAGCAAAAGACTACGCCGAGCCTGCTTGGTTCAGGCAGCAGGCGACGAAACTCCCGACGAACGGAACGCCGCGCGGGTGCCCGCACTGGGTCGTCAGCGTTGCGCTAACGCGCCGCGTCCAGCGCCCTGAGGAGCGCGGCATCGCGCTGGTAAATGTCCGGGCGATAGCGCAGCTGGCCGGTGTCGTCGACGGCCGCGGTCCAGTAGGCCATCAGGATCGGCGTGCGGCGCGTCAGGCGGTACTCGTGGGGCTTGCCGGTCTGCAGCAGTCTGGCAACAGTCTCGCGCTCGTCTTCGTCGAGTAGCAGATCGACCAGCTGCAGCGCCCCTTCGACGCGCACGCAGCCGGAGCTGAGGGCACGCTCGCTGAGATCGAACAGCGGCTTGCTCGGCGTATCGTGCAGGTACACCGAGAACGGGTTGGCGAAGCGGATTGCCACCTGTCCGAGCGGATTGGCCGGACCTGCCTCCTGGCGCAGCATGATGTTGCGCGGTGCATGCCAGTCGATGCTGGCCGGGTCCAGGTCGTTGCCCTGGGCATCGAGCACGCGCATCCCGTGACGCGCGAGGTAGCCGGCGTCCTTGCGGATCAACGGCAGCTTGTCCTGCTGCAGGATGGTCGGAGGTACGGTCCAGGTGGGGTTGAGCGTGAGTCGGGTGATCTGCGATTTCAGCGGCGGCGTCTGCCGCGCCTGGCGGCCGACCTGGGTACGCGTCTGCCAGAACGGGCAGCTGTCGCGATAGTAGATCAGCCGTGCGCCGGCGATATCCACCAGCAGCGATTGCGGCTCGAGGTCACGGCTGATCCAGCGCAGGCGCTCCAGATTGATACGCACCTGATCGAGACGGCTGGCCGGGCTGACGTTCAATGCAGCCAGAGTGCCGGCGCCGATCACGCCGTCGGTTTCCAGACCATGTCGCGTCTGAAAGCGGCGCACCGCCTCGAGCAGCTCGTCGTCGTAGCGCGGCTCCAGCGCCGCCGTACTGGCGGCGCCGGCGAGCAGTATTTCGCGCAGCAGCGGCACACGTTCATCGCTCATTCCGGGTCGCAGCGTCGTGCCGTCCGGCAATGGCCGCCAGGCGGGCAGCGGCGCCAGGCGCAACCGCGCATAGGCGGCGCGCAAGTCGCGGTACAGCGCAAGGGCCGGGCGGGCGCGCTCGAAGGCCTGCGGCAGATCGGTAAGGCCCTGCACGGCGATCTGCAGCAATTGCTGGCTATCGTCGCGCTCCGCGGCGTCGGGGCTGCGCCAGATCTGCTCGACATCGGCCTGGCGCAGGCGACCACGGGCCAGATGGTGCAGCGCTTCCAGATAGGCGTGGCTGGTGAGGATGTCAGCGCATTCGCGATGCAGCGGCGCGGTCGACGACTGATAGAGCTGCTCGCGTATGCGCGCCGGCTGATATTGCGCCGGGTCCAGACCGTCATCGGCCAGTTGCGCGAGCTGCTGCAGCAGGCCGTCGAGTGTCGCATAGGAATTCCACACCGGCTGGTGATGCACGGCTGCATAGAATGCCGACAGTCGCTGCAGCGCCTCTGGTTCCAGCCTGTCCGGCATCGCCGTGCAGCGCTCTGGCAGGCTCATCAGCGCGGTTTCGAGCGGCGTCGGCGACGCGACGAGCGGCTCTGCCGAGGCCGCGATCGGGGCGAGGCAGAGCCAGACGGCAAGACGAAATGCACATTTTTTGAACAATTTATCGCTCCAGGCCATTCCCGTGACTGCTAGACTGCGCGCCTGTAGGGCCGCCGTTCCGGTGTCTGCCGGCATTCTTTCGGGCCCATAAAAACATATCCTGCCGGGCATTGGGCGCACGTTCGTCCCGCCCGGCTTCGTTGCGCTGCTGCTGTGTTCGGCAGCGAGTATGCGGCGCCGGCCAGACAGGAAGTCGTCAGGCCGGGCCCGACGAGGTTGCTTGCTCGATGATGTCCATGCTTCGACGTGCCTGCCTGGCGGCGGGACTTTTCGTTCTCGCTTCGCCTGTCTGGGCGGCCGGTGCAACCTATCAGCCGATGGTCGACAGCCTGGCCCGATTGGCGCCAACGCTCGACCGCCAGGTTCTGACCCACGCCGTCGCGGCCATGCAATGCGCCGTCAACAACGGTGCAAGTGCTGCCCAGCGTCTGGCGGTGATCGATTTTTCGCTGCCTTCCAGCGAGCGACGGCTGTGGATCTTCGACCTGGAAAAGGAGGAGCTGTTGCTCGAGGACCTGGTCGCCCATGGCCAGAAGTCCGGCGACAACCACGCCACGCAGTTCTCCAATACGGTTGGCAGTCACCAGTCCAGCATCGGTCTGTTCCGCACCGCCGAAAGCTACAGCGGCAAGCATGGCTACTCGCTGCGCATGGACGGATTGGAGCCGGGTATCAATGACCGCGCCCGCGAGCGCGCCATCGTCATCCACCCGGCGGCTTACGTGAATCCTTCCTGGATCGCCACCCAGGGCCGCATCGGCCGCAGCCAGGGCTGCCCGGCGGTACGGCCTGAGGTGGCGCGGATGGTGGTCGATAGCCTCAAGGGCGGCCAGTTCATGTTCTCCTGGTACCCCGACCAGCAATGGCTGCAATCCTCGGCGTATCTCAACTGCAAGCCCAACCAGGTGGCGACCATTCTCGCTGCACGTTCGGGCGGCTGATGCAGCATTCGGATCGTCGCAAGGGTCGGCGTCATCGGCGCGACTGCGGGCACTGACGCAGGTGCGGTCCGAGCTGGCGTAGGGTGGATCGCGCTTCACCGATCCACCGGGCGGAGTTGTGGTGGATGTAAAAAGCGACATCCACCCTACAAACGCCTCTAGCCTCCGGCTATTTCTGCTCGCTCTGCGGCGTCACCCGCAGCACTTCTTCCACGGTGGTGAGGCCGGCGGCGATCTTCTGGGCGCCTGAGAGGCGCAGGCTGCGCATGCCATCCTTGAAGGCCTGGCGGCGCAGGGCGACGATGTCGGTGTCGGCGGTGATCAGCGGCTTGATCGCGTCGTTCAGCAGCATGATCTCGTAGACCCCGGCGCGACCGCGGAAACCAGTGTCGCGGCATTCCAGGCAGCCTACCGCCCGTTGCGCGGTGGTCGGCAGCGGGGCGTTCCAGGGTTTGGTCAATGCGCTCCAGTCGTCTGCATCCAGCTGCATCGGCGCCTTGCAGTGCGGGCACAGCGTGCGCACCAGACGCTGGGCCATGACGCCGAGCAGTGTGGCCTTGAGCAGGTAGTGCGGCACGCCCAGTTCCAGCAAGCGGGTGATCGCGCTGGGCGCGTCGTTGGTGTGCAGGGTGGAGAGCACCAGGTGGCCGGTCAGTGCGGCCTGGATGGCCATCTCGGCGGTTTCCAGGTCGCGGATCTCGCCGACCATGATGATGTCTGGGTCCTGACGCATCAGCGCGCGCACGCCGCTGGCGAAGGTCAGATCGATGTTGTGCTGCACCTGCATCTGGTTGAAGGCGCCCTCAATCATCTCGATCGGGTCCTCGATGGTGCAGACGTTCACCTCGGGCGTCGCCAGCTGCTTGAGCGTGGTGTAGAGCGTGGTGGTCTTGCCCGAGCCGGTCGGCCCGGTGACGAGGATGATGCCGTTGGGCTGGCCGGTCATGCTCTGCCAGCGGCGCAGGTCGTCAGCGGAAAAGCCCAGCTGGTCGAAGCCCTTGAGCAGCACTTCGGGGTCGAAGATACGCATCACCATCTTCTCGCCGAATGCCGTTGGCAGCGTCGACAGGCGCAGCTCGACTTCGCCGCCTTCCGGCGTCTTGGTCTTGACCCGGCCATCCTGCGGTTTGCGCTTCTCGGCGACGTTCATCCGGCCGAGAGACTTTAGTCGGCTGACCACCGCCATCGTCACCTGTGGCGGAAACTGATAGACGTTGTGCAGCACGCCGTCGATGCGAAAGCGTACCGAGCCCTGCTCGCGACGCGGCTCGATGTGGATATCGCTGGCGCGTTGCTGGAAGGCGTACTGGAACAGCCAGTCGACGATGTTGACGATGTGCGAGTCGTTGGCGTCCGGTTCCTGATCGCTGGCGCCGAGGTTGAGCAGCTGCTCGAAATTGCCGACGCCGCTGATTTTCTGATCGGTACCACTGGCGCCGCTGACCGACTTGGCCAGGCGGTAGAACTCGACGGTGAAGCGCTGAATGTCGCTCGGGTTGGCCACCACGCGCTTGATCGGGCGCTTGAGCACGTGGGTCAGGTTGGCTTCCCAGCCGTGCACGAAGGGCTGGCTGCTGGCGATGGTGACGGCGCTGCTGTCCACCGCCACTGCGAGAATGCTGTGGCGCTGGGCGAAGGCATAGGACATCAGTGGGGTGACGGCGGCGACGTCGATCTTCAGCGGGTCGATGCGCAGATACGGCTGACCGGCGCGTTCCGCCAGCCAGACGGTCAGTGTTTCCAGATCGAGCTTCTTGCCCGGCCGCTGCAGATCATCAAGCTGCTGCGCGGCGAGGAATTCCAGCGGATGCTGCTGGTTGGCCACCGCGCTGCGGCGGACCGTCAGGCATTGTTCGGCGCTGTCCTGCGCGACCCGCCCCTGGGCGACCAACTCGCGCAACAGATCGGCGAGATCGAGAGGGCGGTCCTGGGAGGGCGAGTTCAGCACGGACATGGGATTCCTTCGACGCAGCGGCGGGAAAAGCCAAGCTTGCCGCTAAAGCCCCGGCGTTGTCTGCCGCCGGGGTTCAACTTTGAGCAGCTTGCGCCGTCTGGGGCGTTATTTCTCCAGCTGCTTCCAGGCCTTGAGCGTCCAGACCAGGTGCGCCTGCTCGACGCGCATTTCCAGCGCTTGCTCGTCGATGGGCTGGCGAGCCAGCTCATGCAGCTTGGCCAGCTCGCCGTACAGTCGATCGACTTCCGGCAACTCCAGCACGCTGCGGGCCAGATGCAGCCAGACCAGCAGGCGCTCCATGCGCGGGCTCTGTTCGGCGAGGTCTTCGGGTTGTTGCTGGTAGCGCGGCAGTTGCAGGGCCTTGGCTTCTTCCGCCAGCAGATGCAGCAGCCACTTGCCCAGCTCGGCAGCGCCCTGGCGATCGCCGCGCGCATTGCGGCCTTCGGTCCAGCTGCGCTGCAGCAGCCAGAGCGAGGCTTTCAGCGACAGCAGGCCCCAGCGGGTCTGGCCCAGTTCCTCGGCGAACTGCACTGGTGCGGCCTTGCGCACGCCTTCATCGTCCTGGCCGGCTTCGACCCGTGGGCGCCAGTCCTGGATCAGCGCGTCGAGCAGTTCACGCAGCTCACGACTGCTGGTGCGCGGGGCGGCCTGGCCGAGGCTGCCGAGCAGGGCGCGCAGCTCGATCAGCTGCTGCAGCCAGTCACTCAGCAGTTTCCAGCGGCCATTGAAGCGGTACTGCTCAGCCAGACGCTGGCTGTTGCCCAGCAGCTGCCAGCCGAGGGCTACCACCGCGTCGTCCAGCGGCATCGTAGCGTCGAGTGCCGGCGCCGGCAGCTGCAGGTTGTAGCCATCGGCGTCATGCAGGCGATAGCCGCGCTCGGCCTTGCTGATGTCGCAGGGCATCAGCGGCAGGTCGGCGGCCAGCTCGGCCGCCAATTCCAGCAGCGCTTCCGGATCGCCCTGGCGCAGCTCGAGCTCCAGCTCGCAGATTTCCTCGGACTGCTTGCCGGCCTTGACCTGGCCCAGATCCAGCGCCGCCTCGATCACCACCTTGGTCTTGCCGCGGCCCCAGGCAATTTCGGCTTTCTCGCGCACGAAGTCGGTGGTGAAGATCGGCTTGAGACTTTTCTTGTCCAGCTCGGCGAGGCTGGCCGGCCAGCAGTCGTCGCCAAGCTTCTTGGTGTCGAGCTTGGCCTTGTCCAGATACCAGTCCCACTCGTTGCGCTCGGAAAGCCCGGCGACGCTCTGGCCGCGGCTTTTCAGGGTCTGGATAAACTGCTCGCCGTCGCGGCGCAGGCGCAGCGCGACGCGGGCCTGGGCGAGGTCGCGCTCGGCGGTGTCGTAATACTGGTTGAACAGCTCATGGCGCGACCAGCCACTCTTGTTGCGCTTCTTCAGCAGCGGATGATCGCGCAGGGCGAGCAGGGTTTCGCGGCTGGCGCGTAGCTTGATTTCGGTTTCTTTCTGCATGGTGCCGACTGGGTGCCTATGATGTGTGGATGTTGCAGCCTGATGACGCACGGTAGCAGGCGTGATGGCCTGTCCGTATACTTGCCGCCTCTTTCAAGCCGGGGCCATACCCTATGCCAGTCAATCCTTTCGTCAGCTTGTTCGGACGTTCGCCAATCGGCCCGATGCAACAGCATATGGCCAAGTCGCACGAATGTGCAGCGAACCTGGTGCCGCTATTCCAGGCGGTCATGGCCGAAGACTGGGAGAAGGTCGAGCAGATTCAGCAGCAGATGTCGCAGCTGGAAAACGAAGCCGACAAGCTCAAGAAGAGCGTTCGCCAGCACCTGCCCAAGAGCCTGTTCCTGCCGGTGCCGCGCTCCGATCTGCTGGACCTGCTGAGTGTACAGGACAAGATCGCCAACCGCGCCAAGGACATCGCCGGCCTGATGCTGGGTCGCTGCATGACCATCCCGCAGGCACTGCAGCCGCAGATGCTCGCCTACGTGCAACGCACCGTGGATGCCAGCGCCCAGGCGCTGAAAGCGCTGAAGGAACTGGATTCGCTGCTGGAAACCGGCTTCAGCGGCCGCGAAGCCACTCTCGTCGAGAAGATGGTCGAAGAGCTCGAGGAAATCGAGCGGGAAACCGACCGCATGCAGATCACGGTTCGCCGTGCGCTGTTCCACCTGGAAAAGGATTTGCCAGCAGTCGACGTGATCTTTCTCTACAAGATCATCGAATGGATCGGTGATGTAGCCGACCGCGCCGAGCGCGTCGGTAACCGTCTGGAACAACTGCTGGCGCGCTGAGGCGCCAGCATCCTTTCTGGGTTCAACAGGTAATTCCTTATGTCTCTTATTGCGGATTACGGCTTCGTACTCCTGATCCTTGCCTGCGCATTCGGTTTCTTCATGGCCTGGGGCGTGGGCGCCAATGACGTGGCCAATGCCATGGGTACTTCGGTCGGTTCTCGGGCGCTGACCATCAAGCAGGCCATCATCGTGGCCATGATCTTCGAGTTCTGCGGCGCCTATCTGGCCGGCGGCGAAGTCACCGAGACGATCAAGAACGGCATCGTCGACGCGGAGGTGATTTCCCCTGACCTGATGGTGCTGGGGATGATGTCGGCGCTATTGGCCGCCGGCACCTGGCTGATGATCGCGACGATGAAAGGCTGGCCGGTTTCCACCACGCATTCGATTATCGGCGCGGTGATTGGCTTCGCCGCGGTGGGTGTGTCCACCGATGCGGTGCATTGGGACGCCATCGGTCCGATCGTCGCCAGCTGGGTGTTCACCCCGATGCTGTCCGGCATCGTCGCCTTCGGCCTATTCATGAGCGTGCAGAAGCTGATCATCAATACCGATCATCCGTTCGAGAACGCCAAGCGCTTCGTGCCGCTGTACATGTTCCTGACCGGCTTCATGGTCGCGCTGATGACGGTCACCAAGGGCCTCAAGCATGTCGGTCTGACCCTCAGCAGCGGCCAGGGCATCCTGCTGGCCTTCGGCATCGGCCTGCTGGTGATGCTCGCGGGTATCGCGCTGCTCTCGCGGATCAAGGTCGACGTCGAGGCCGACAAGACCTTTCACTTCGCCAGCGTGGAAAAGGTGTTCGCCGTCCTGATGATCTTCACCGCCTGCTCGATGGCCTTCGCCCATGGCGCCAACGATGTCGCCAACGCGGTTGGTCCGCTGGCCGCCATCGTCGGTGTGATCGAGTCCGGCGGCGCCGCCGACATCGCGGCCAAGTCTGCCGTGCCGGGCTGGGTGTTGCTGCTTGGTGCGATAGGTATCGTCATCGGTCTGGCCACCTACGGCTACAAGGTGATCGCCACCATCGGCAAGGAAATCACCGAGCTGACGCCAAGCCGCGGTTTTGCCGCCGAACTGGCTACCGCGACAACCGTGGTCGGCGCATCGGCCATCGGCCTGCCGGTCTCCACGACTCACACGCTGGTCGGAGCGGTTCTCGGGATCGGTATCGCGCGCGGTATCGGTGCGCTGAACCTGGGTGTCGTGGGCTCGATCTTCATGTCCTGGCTGATCACCCTGCCGGCCGGTGCGTTCCTGGCGATCGTCTTCTTCACCGTGCTCAAGTTCATCTTCCTCTAAGGCAGTGAACGATGTTTGCGCCCCGCCTCGGCGGGGCGTTTTCGTTTGCGGGTCCCTTCGTGGCGCGTTTCATGCTTCACTGCAGGCTCGTTCCGATTGCATCACGGAGGTAGCCGGTGCCCATTCCATCATTCAAGGAGCAGTTCGCTGCGCTCCTCGCGGCACCCTCGGTCAGCTGTACGCAGCCGGGCTGGGATCAGAGCAATCGTCCCGTGATCGAGTTGCTCGCGGCCTGGCTCGGTGAGCTGGGATTCACCTGCGAAACGCCGGAAGTAGCGCCGGGGAAATTCAACCTGCTCGCCAGCTATGGCAGTGGTCCCGGCGGGCTGGTGCTGGCCGGGCACAGCGATACCGTGCCGTTCGATGCCGCGCTGTGGCAGTCCGATCCACTGAAGCTGCGCGAGGCCGATGACCGCTGGTACGGCCTCGGCAGCTGCGACATGAAAGGCTTCTTTGCCCTGATCATCGAGGCGGTTCGGCCGCTGCTGGAGCAGCCGTTCCGCCGCCCATTGCTGATTCTCGCCACCTGCGATGAAGAGAGTTCGATGTCCGGCGCCCGTGCCCTGGCCGAAGCCGGTCGCCCGCTCGGGCGTGCTGCGGTGATCGGCGAGCCCACCGGCCTGCGCCCGGTACGCCTGCACAAGGGCATCATGATGGAGCGCATCGACATCCTCGGACAGAGCGGGCATTCGTCGAACCCGGCCTATGGTCACAGCGCGCTGGAAGCCATGCACGGCGTGATCGGCGAGATGATGACGCTGCGCCGCCAGTGGCAGGGCGAATACGACAACCCGCTGTTCGACGTGCCCAAGCCGACGCTCAACTTCGGCTGCATCCATGGCGGCGACAACCCCAACCGCATCTGCGGGCAATGTTCGCTGGAGTTCGATCTGCGCCCGCTACCGGGCATGGACCCGCAGCAGCTGCGGACGATCATCCGCCAGCGCCTGCAGCCGCTGGCCGAGCAGCACCAGGTGAAAATCGACCTGGCGCCGCTGTTCCCCGCGGTGCCAGCCTTCGAGCAGGCGGCGGAAAGCGAGCTGGTACGGCTGGCCGAGCGCCTCACCGGGCACCAGGCCGAGGCGGTGGCGTTTGCCACCGAAGCGCCTTATCTTCAGCAGCTCGGCTGCGAAACGCTGGTGCTGGGGCCCGGCGACATCGCCTGCGCGCACCAACCCGACGAATACCTGCAGCTCGAGCGCATCGAACCGACCGTGCAGCTGCTGCGTCGGATGATCGAGCACTACTGCCTGCAGCCGCAGACCGCCGCGAACTGACTCCAATACAGACGAATAGAACCCGCCACGAAGGCTTTTACATGCACGACTACGTCACCTGGCTTCGCGACTCCTCGCCCTATATCAACTCGCACCGTGACCGCACCTTCGTCGTCATGCTGCCGGGCGACGGCCTGGAGCACGCCAACTTCGCCAACATCGTCCACGACCTGGTGCTGCTGCACAGCCTTGGTGTACGCCTGGTGCTGGTATTCGGCTCGCGTCCGCAGATCGAGGCGCGCCTGGCCGCCCGTGGCATCGAACCGCGCTTCCATCGCGATCTGCGCGTCACCGACGCGCCGACCATGGAGTGCGTGATCGACGCGGTTGGCCAGTTGCGCATCGCCCTCGAGGCACGGCTGTCGATGGATATGGCGGCGTCGCCGATGCAGGGCGCGCGACTGCGTGTGGCCGGTGGCAACTTCGTCACCGCGCGGCCGATCGGCGTGCTCGATGGCGTCGATCTGCATCACACCGGCGAAGTACGCCGTATCGACCGCAAGGGCATCGGCCGGCTGCTGGACGAGCGCACCATCGTGTTGCTGTCGCCGCTGGGATATTCGCCGACTGGCGAGATCTTCAACCTGGCCTGCGAGGATGTCGCCACGCGTGCGGCCATCGATCTGCAGGCCGACAAGCTGGTGCTCTACGGCGCCGAGCCGGGCTTGCTCGACGAAAGCGGCAAGCTGGTGCGCGAGCTGCGTCCGCAGCAGATTCCGGCCTATGTCGAACGCCTCGGCAGCCAATACCAGGCCGAGCTGCTCGACGCCGCCGCGCAGGCCTGCCGCGGCGGCGTGCGGCGCAGTCATGTGGTCAGCTACGCCGACGACGGTGCCCTGCTCAACGAGCTGTTCACCCGCGATGGCGGCGGCACGCTGGTAACCCAGGAGCAGTTCGAGCAGTTGCGCGAGGCGACCATCGAGGATGTTGGCGGGCTGATCGATCTGATCACGCCGCTGGAGGAGCAGGGCATCCTGGTGCGGCGCTCGCGCGAGGTGCTGGAGCGCGAGGTCGAGCAGTTCAGCATCGTCGAGCGTGACGGCCTGATCATCGCCTGTGCGGCGCTTTATCCGATTGCCGACTCGGATGCCGGCGAGCTCGCCTGCCTGGCGGTCAATCCGGAATACCGCCACGGCGGTCGCGGCGATGAGCTGCTCGAACGCATCGAGGAGCGTGCCCGGGCGCTGGGGCTGAAGAAGTTGATCGTGCTCACCACACGCACCGCGCACTGGTTCCAGGAGCGCGGCTTCGAGCCGATCAGCGTCGACCGTCTGCCGGCCGCGCGGGCTTCGTTGTACAACTTTCAGCGTAATTCGAAGATCTTCGAGAAACCGCTCTGAAGTGTGCCGGCGGGCGTTGCGCCCGCCGTTTGTTTAGAGACTAAGACCGCGCTGGTACTCGACGACGAAGCTGTCGAAATCCAGCTCGTCCGTCGCTTCCATCTCCGCCTGGCGCTCCAGCGACTGATGCGCGGCGGATTCGAACTGATCCAGCTCGCTTGCACTCGGTGCCTGGCTGCGGAAGTAGTCGGCGTGGGCCAGGGTCTGGCGCATGGCGAACTGGCTGAAGCTCTCACCGCTGCGGCGCAGCTCGTCAAGTACGCGTGCGGACGGCGTCAGGCTGCTGTCGGCGACCTTGGCGCGCTGCTCGGCGAGCGCCTCGGCGTGCCGGGAGTCAGCATGGCTGCAGTCGAGGAGGCCGGCAACCTGGCCGATCTCGTCAAGCAACTGGTTGGCCCAGTCACTGAGCATGACGTTCTCGCCACAACGCTGCAGCTCGAGTCCCGGCCGCCGGCCTTCCTTGACCACCCTGAGGAAGTTATCGGTGGCCGCGCTGCATTCGCCGTCGGCCAGGCAGGGGCTCTCGTCCAGCGCACAGAACAGCAGGAAGGCGTCGAGGAAGCGCGCTTCGTTGAGGTCGATCCCCAGCGGCAGGAAGGGGTTGATGTCCAGGCAGCGCACTTCGATGTACTGGATGCCGCGCGCGCGCAGCGCTTGCAACGGTCGTTCGCCGGTGGCGGTGACGCGCTTCGGGCGGATGTTCGAGTAGTACTCGTTTTCGATCTGCAGCACGTTGGTGTTGAGCTGCTGCCAGTTGCCGGCGGCATCCTTGATGCCCATCGCCTCGTAGGGGGCATACGGCGTGGAGACGGCGCGGAACAGGCTCTCGGTGTAGCTCGCCAGGTCGTCGTAGCAGGGCGTCAATCCGGCCTGGGCATTGTTCTGGTAGCCCAGATCGCTCATGCGCAGGCTGGTGGCGTACGGCAGGTACAGGGTGTCAGCGTCGAGCGCCTCGAGCTGATGCGGGCGCCCGCGCAGGAAGCCAGCGTCCAGCGCCGGTGAGGCGCCGAACAGGTACATCAGCAGCCAGCTGTAACGACGGAAGTTGCGGATCACGCCGATGTAGCGCGTCGAGCGGTAGTCCTGGGCCGAGCGGGTATCGCCATCATCGGCCTGCAGTACCGGCCACAGCGCCTCGGGCAGCGAGAAGTTGTAGTGGATGCCGGCGATGCACTGCATGGTCTTGCCGTAGCGCAGGGCCAGGCCCTGGCGATAGACGTGCTTGAGCCGGCCGATGTTGGAGCTGCCGTATTCGGCGATCGGGATGTCCGCTTCGCTCGGCAGCGGACAGGGCATCGACGGGCTCCACAGGTATTCATCACCGAGCTTGGCGTAGGTGAAGCGATGGATCGCCTCCAGCTCGGCCAGGGTATTGCGAGGGTCCTGGTCAGTGCAGGTGATGAACTCCAGCAGCGCCTCGGAATAATCGGTGGTGATCTGCGGGTGGGTCAGCGCCGAGCCCAGCGCAATGGGGTGCGGCGTCATGGCCAGATGGCCGTGGGCATCGACGCGCAGGCATTCGCGCTCGATCCCGTGCAGGCATTGACTGAGCAGCGGCAGATGGGACGGCTCGGCCAGCAATGCCAGGCGGTGGGTGAGAAGAGCGCTCAACTTGTGGATTCCTTCACGCGACAGTCGGCCCAATATGGGGGTGGAAATGCCGCTTCACAAGAGGCAGCGTTGCTTCGACCACAGGTCAGTCGTGCCGACTCCGCCGGCGGCTGGTGGCACAGGCCGTTAGAGGCAGGCGAAGGTTGCCTGGGCCTTGGCGATCAGTTTCTCGCCCTGATGGACCTCGGCTTCCAGCACCTGGGTCCGCCGGCCGCCGTGCACCACCCAGGCGCGGCAACGCAGCTCGCCGTCGCTCACCGGGCGGATGTAGTTGACCTTGCATTCGAGCGTGACGCTGTTCGGCGAGCCATCGCCCAGGCTGTGGCTGGCCTGGCCCATGGCGGTGTCGATCAGCGAGAACAGCGCGCCGCCGTGCAGCTTGCCGTGCAGGTTGCGCAGGCCGTCGTGCATGCTCAGGCCGAGCACCGCCTCGCCGTTGCCGACCTGGTGAATCTCCAGGCCGAGCAGGCGGCCGAAGGCGCTGGAGCTGCCCACCGCCTCGACTTGAATGCTCATGCCTACTTCCTCAGCTGCTTGGCGTTGGCGAACAGCGCGGCCATGGCGGCATTGGCCGGTGCCGGCTTTTCTTCCTTGGCATGGCGCTCGCTGCGCGGCGCGTTGCCGCGTGGCTTGCCGGCGCCGCCACGCGGGCCGTCGGTCTTGGCGCCGGGCGTATCGCTCATGCGCATGGACAGGCCGACGCGCTGGCGCGGGATGTCCACTTCCATGACCTTGACCTTGACGATGTCACCGGCCTTGACCACTTCGTACGGGTCCTTGACGAACTTCTCCGACAGCGCGCTGATGTGCACCAGGCCGTCCTGATGCACGCCGATGTCGACGAAGGCGCCGAAGTTGGTCACGTTGGTCACCACGCCCTCGAGCACCATGCCCGGCTCCAGGTCGCTGAGCTTCTCGACGCCTTCCTGGAACTCGGCGGTCTTGAACTCCGGGCGCGGATCGCGGCCGGGCTTGTCCAGTTCGCTGAGGATGTCGGTGACAGTCGGCAAGCCGAAGCTCTCGTCGGTGAACTGCTTGGGGTCCAGGCGCTTGAGAAACGCCGAGTCGCCGATCAGCGAGCGGATGTCGCGGTTGGTATCGGCGGCGATGCGTTTGACCAGCGGATAGGTTTCCGGGTGCACGGCGGAGGCGTCCAGCGGGTTGTCGCCGTTCATCACGCGGAGGAAGCCGGCGGCCTGTTCGAAGGTCTTGTCGCCCAGGCGCGGTACCTTCTTCAGCTCGCTGCGGGACTTGAACGCACCATTGGCATCGCGGAACTGCACGATGTTCTGCGCCAGCGTCGAGTTGAGGCCGGAGATGCGCGCCAGCAGGGCGGCGGAAGCGGTATTCACGTCGACGCCGACGGCGTTCACGCAGTCCTCGACCACCGCGTCCAGCGAACGCGCCAGCTTGAGCTGGGAGACGTCGTGCTGGTACTGACCGACGCCAATGGATTTCGGGTCGATCTTCACCAGCTCGGCCAGCGGGTCTTGCAGGCGGCGGGCGATGGACACGGCGCCGCGCAGGGAAACGTCCAGATCGGGGAATTCCTTGGCCGCCAGTTCCGAGGCCGAATACACCGAGGCGCCGGCTTCGCTGACCATGATCTTGGTGAGCTTGAGACCGGGCACTTTCTTGATCAGCTCGCCGGCCAGCTTGTCCGACTCGCGGCTGGCGGTGCCGTTGCCGATGGCGATCAGGTCGACCGCATGCTTGGCGCAGAGCTTGGCGAGAATCGCCAGGGTGCCGTCCCAGTCGTTACGCGGTGCGTGCGGGTAGACGGTGGCGGTTTCCAGCAACTTGCCGGTGGCGTCGACCACCGCCACTTTGCAGCCGGTGCGCAGGCCCGGGTCCAGCGCCAGGGTCGCGCGCGGGCCAGCCGGTGCAGCGAGCAGCAGATCATGCAGATTGCGGGCGAATACCGAGATCGCCTCGTCTTCGGCCTTGTCGCGCAGCTCGCCGAGCAGGTCGGTTTCCAGACTGGTGTAAAGCTTGACCTTCCAGGTCCAGCGCACCACTTCGCCGAGCCACTTGTCGGCGGCGCGGCCGCGGTTGGCGATGCCGAAGCGCTCGCCGATCATGCCTTCGCCCGGGTGCATGCTGCCCGGCGCTTCATCGCCGACCTTCAGGCTGACGCTGAGGATGCCTTCGTTGCGGCCGCGGAAAATCGCCAGCGCGCGGTGCGAAGGGGTGTTCTTCAGCACTTCGTCATGCTCGAAGTAGTCGCTGAACTTGGCGCCTTCGCTTTCCTTGCCCGGCACTACACGGGCGCTGAGGGTCGCGTTGTGCTTGAGGAAGTCACGCAGCTTGGCCAGCAGGTCGGCGTCTTCGGCGAAGCGCTCCATGAGGATGTACTTGGCGCCTTCGAGCACCGCTTTCACATCGGCAAAACCCTTCTCGGCGTCGATGAATCGCTCGGCTTCCTGCTCCGGAGAGAGCTCCGGGTTGCCGAACAGCGCATCGGCCAGCTCGCCAAGGCCGGCTTCGAGGGCGATCTGGCCCTTGGTGCGGCGCTTCTGCTTGTAGGGCAGGTAGAGGTCTTCGAGGCGGGTCTTGGTGTCGGCGAGGTCGATCTCGCGCTTGAGCTCGGGGGTCAGCTTGCCCTGTTCCTCGATGCTGGCGAGGATCGAGACGCGGCGGTCGTCCAGCTCGCGCAGGTAACGCAGGCGCTCTTCCAGGTTGCGCAGCTGGGTATCGTCGAGGCTGCCGGTGACTTCCTTGCGGTAGCGGGCGATGAAGGGAACGGTGGAGCCTTCGTCGAGCAGCGCCACGGCGGCGGCGACCTGTTGCGGGCGCACGCCCAGCTCGTTGGCGATACGGGAATTGATGCTGTCCATGAACCTACCTGGGTCAGTCAAACCATGCAGGCCGGGCCTGCGCGAAAGCCGGCGATTATAGGGGAACTGCGACGGCCGACCTCAACCGATTGCCGGTGAGCGGTCGCCGTTCTGGGGCGAATGCTTCGGGAATCGGCCGTTCGACGAAAAATCTGCTAACAATGGCTGTCAGTAGGGCCGATCCACACTGCGCAATAATGCGCCGTCGACCATCTGGGAGTTTCCATGAGCAGCACTGCGCCAGCCAGCGAAGGCGAAAAAATCCTCATCGTCGATGACGATGCCCGTCTGCGACGTCTGCTCGAGCGTTTTCTCGACGAGCAGGGCTACCGCGTCCGTACCGTGGAAAACACCGAGCAGATGGATCGTTTGCTCAGCCGCGAGCTATTCCAGCTGGTGGTGCTTGACCTGATGATGCCGGGTGAGGATGGTCTGTCTGCGTGCCGCCGGCTGCGCGAGGGCAACAATCAGATTCCGATCATCATGCTCACCGCCAAGGGCGACGAGGCCAGTCGCATTCAGGGCCTGGAGCAGGGTGCCGACGACTACCTGGCCAAGCCCTTCAACCCCCGTGAGCTGCTCGCGCGCATTCGTGCGGTGCTGCGTCGGCAGGCGCCGCAGGTTCCGGGCGCGCCGGCCAGCGAGGACGAGACCGTCACCTTCGGCGAGTACGAGCTGTCGCTGGCCACGCGTGAGCTGAAGAAGGGCAACGAAGTGCACATGCTCACCACCGGTGAGTTTGCCGTGCTCAAGGCGCTGGTCCAGCACGCACGCGAGCCGCTGACCCGCGACAAGCTGATGAACCTCGCCCGCGGGCGCGAGTGGGATGCACTGGAGCGCTCCATCGACGTGCAGATATCCCGCCTGCGCCGGCTGATCGAGCCGGACCCGTCCAAGCCGCGCTATATCCAGACCGTCTGGGGTGTGGGTTACGTATTCGTGCCGGACGGCAACAAATGAGTTGGTTGCGGCCTGCTGCAGGCTGCGAGCGCGTTACGCTCGCGGCCTGCCGTCCTGGGCCTGTCGCCGGGACTTCATGAAAACTCCGCTCTGGTTCCCGCAAAGCTTCTTCGCCCGCACCCTGTGGATGGTGCTGATCGTGGTGCTGTTCTCCAAGGTCCTGACGCTGGTCTATCTGATGACCAACGAGGACGTGCTGGTTGACCGCCAGTACAGCCACGGCGCGGCACTGACGCTGCGTGCCTACTGGGCCGCCGATCTCGAAGACCGCGACCGTATCGGTCGCGCCGCCGGCCTGCAGCTGGTGGCCGAGCAGAACGTGCCGCGCAGCGAATACCACTGGCCCTACACCGAGATCTTCCAGCGGCAGATGCGCGACGAGCTGGGCGACGATACCGAGGTGCGCGTGCGTATCCAGCCGTCCACGGCGATCTGGGTGCGCGCGCCTGCGTTGGGGCCGGACTGGGTGCAGGTGCCGCTGTACGCCTATCCGCTGCGTGGCCAGCGCATCTGGAGCGTGCTCGGCTGGTTCCTCGGTATCGGCCTGCTGTCTACCGGGGCGGCGTGGATCTTCGTCAGCCAGCTCAATCTGCCGCTCAAGCGGCTGGTCTTCGCCGCGCGGCAGATCGGCAAGGGCCGGCGCGTGCGCCTGCCGATCAGCGATACGCCGAGCGAGATGACCGAGGTCTATCGCGCCTTCAACCAGATGGCCGAGGACGTCGAGCAGGCTGGCCGGGAGCGCGAACTGATGCTGGCCGGGGTTTCCCACGATCTGCGCACGCCATTGACGCGCCTGCGCCTGTCGCTGGAGCTGATGAGCAGCGATGACGAGCTGACCGACGACATGATTCGTGATGTCGAGGACATGAATGCGATCCTCGATCAGTTCCTCGCCTTCGTCCGCGACGGCAGCGATGAACCGGTGGAAACCACCGACCTCGGTGAGCTGATCCGCGAAGTGGTGGCACCCTACAACCAGCAGCAGGAGATCGTGCGGCTGTGCGTCGAGCCGATGCCGCCGTTCGCCCTGCGTCGGGTATCGGTCAAGCGGCTGCTGGTCAACCTCATTGAGAACGCCTTGCGCTACGGCGGCGGCGGGGTGGAGGTGGCGGCTTATGTGTCGGGCGACCAGCACGCGCCCTACGTGGTGCTGAGCGTGCTCGACCGCGGCCCGGGGATCGATCCCGCCGAGCTGGAATGCATCTTCAATCCGTTCATCCGCGGTGATCGCGCTCGTGGCGGGCAGGGCGCCGGGCTGGGTCTGGCGATCGTCAAACGCATCGCTTCACAGCACGGCGGCATCGTCGAGTTGCGCAACCGTGAGGGCGGTGGTTTGGAGGCGCGCGTCAGCCTGCCGCTGGGATTGCTGCTGCCGCGCGATGCGGTGCAGGGCAAACCGGCCGAGTAGCCGGTTCGCCACGAGGCGGAATCAGCCCTTGCCTTTGGTACGGGTCAGGTGCGGCCCGCCGTTCTTCTCCAGGTACTGGATGATCAGCCCGGCGACGTCCTTGCCGGTGGTCTCTTCGATGCCGGCCAGGCCCGGCGAGGAGTTGACCTCCATCACCAGCGGGCCATGGTTTGAGCGCAGGATGTCGACGCCGGCGACGTTCAGGCCCATCACCTTCGCCGCACGGATGGCGGTCATGCGTTCTTCCGGGGTGATCTTGATCAGGCTGGCGGAGCCGCCACGGTGCAGGTTGGAGCGGAACTCGCCGGGCTTGGCCTGGCGCTTCATCGCCGCGATGACCTTGTCGCCGACCACGAAGCAGCGGATGTCGGCGCCGCCGGCTTCCTTTATGTACTCCTGCACCATGATGTCCTGCTTGAGCCCCATGAAGGCCTCGATCACCGATTCGGCGGCCTTCTCGGTTTCACAGAGCACCACGCCGATGCCCTGGGTGCCCTCCAGAACCTTGATCACCAGGGGGGCGCCGTTGACCATCTGGATCAGGTCGGGAATGTCATCCGGCGAGTGGGCGAAGCCGGTCACGGGCAGGCCGACGCCGCGGCGCGACAGCAGTTGCAGCGCACGCAGCTTGTCCCGCGAGCGGGCGATGGCGACTGACTCGTTGAGTGGGAACACGCCTTGCATCTCGAACTGGCGCAGCACCGCACAGCCATAGAAGGTCACCGAGGCGCCGATGCGCGGGATCACCGCATCGAAGCCTTCCAGCGGTTTGCCGCGGTAATGGATCTGCGGCTTGTGGCTGGCAATGTTCATGTACGCGCGTAGCGTATCGATCACCACCACCTCATGGCCCCGCTGCTGGCCGGCTTCGACCAGGCGTCGGGTGGAATACAGGCGCGGATTGCGCGACAGCACGGCGATTTTCATGGAGCACCGGAGGAAGTGAGGATCTGGGGTTTGTCCTGGATATAGGTTCGCGACGGATCGATCAGCCATTGCCCTTCGACCAGTGCCTTTGAACCGAGCAGCAGGCGATAACGCATGGTCTTGCGGCAGGTCAGGGTGAACTCCACCGGCCAGACATGACTGCCGAGTGCAAGCAATGTTCGCACCACGTAGCGCGTCTGCACCTGCCCGTTGGAACTCTTGATCAGCTTGCGCGTGACCAGCGGTGCCTCGCAGCGGTGGCGGCGCTGTACCAGCGTGCCCAGGTGGGCGGTGAATCGGACCCAGCGCTGACCGTCGCGTTCGAACTCGCTGATCTCGGTAGCATGCAGCGCCGATGTGCTGGCCCCGGTATCGACCTTCGCGCGCAGGCCCACCACGCCGAGATCCGGCAGGGCGATCCATTCACGCAGACCGATCACGGTATGGGGGTCGAGTCTCTTCAATGGGAGCGTCCGAAGAATTTGCCGGCATTCTAGTCGGGGTGCATGACAACTGCATCCGTCTGTAACACCCTAGAACGACGTGTAGAGGATAGAGCTGGACGATGGCCGAAAAAGACGACGACAAGGTGCGCCTGGACAAGTGGCTGTGGGCTGCGCGCTTCTTCAAGACCCGTGCGCTGGCCAAGGCGGCCATCGAGGGTGGCAAGGTGCACTGTCGTGGCGAGCGTTGCAAGCCGAGCAAGGAACCGAAGGTGGGCGACGAGCTGCTGATCCGCATCGGTTTCGACGAGCGCACGGTGGTCGTCCGCGCTTTGTCGGCGGTGCGCCGCGGAGCGCCCGAGGCGCAAACACTCTATGAGGAAACGTCGCAAAGCCTGGCCGCGCGCGAGGAAGCGGCGGCGCAGCGCAAGGCCGGTGCGCTGGGGCTGCAGACCGATGGGAGGCCGAGCAAGAAGCAGCGCCGGCAGATCCAGTACCTGCGCGACTACAAGCCGGACTGATCTTCGCAACGCTGGCGAGCTGCATCACTCACGAGGCCGTCCGGCAGCCGCCCTTGGTCCGGGCCGGCTTTGCGCCTAAAATCGCCGGCTTCCTCCGCCGTTCCAGCGAGCCCCGGCATGTCCGACCAAACTCAGCGCTTTATCTTCGACGATTCCGACGTTCGCGGCGAAATCGCCACGCTGGACGAGAGCTTCCAGCACGTGCTGGCCAAGCACACCTACCCCGAGCCCGTCGCCCAGCTGCTTGGCGAGCTGCTCGCCGCTGCCGCGCTGCTGGTCGGCACGCTCAAGTTCGACGGGCTGCTGATTCTCCAGGCGCGTTCCAGCGGAGCCGTCCCGCTGCTGATGGTCGAGTGCTCCAGTGCCCGGGAGGTGCGCGGCATCGCGCGCTACCACGCCGAGCAGATCGAGACGGGCGCAACGCTGGCCGAGTTGATGCCCGAGGGCATGCTGGCGATCACCGTCGATCCGGCCAACGGCCAGCGCTACCAGGGCATCGTCGGCCTGGACGGGGTCAACCTGGCGGAATGCCTGACCAACTACTTCGTTGCGTCCGAGCAGCTGCCGACGCGCTTCTGGCTCAATGCCGACAGCCGCCGGGCCTGCGGCCTGCTGCTGCAGCAGTTGCCGGCCGATCGAATCAAGGATGCCGACGAGCGTGACGCCAGCTGGGAGCACCTGCGCACCCTGGCCGACACCCTGACGGCCGAGGAACTGCTCGGGCTGGATGCCGAGACGCTGTTGCACCGGCTCTACCATCAGGAGCAGCTGCGCCTGTTCGACGCGCTGCCGATCCGCTTTCGCTGCAGCTGCTCGCGGGAGCGCTCGGCCCGTGCGCTGATCAGCCTGGGCGAGGAAGACGCCCAGCAACTCGTGGTCGAGCAGGGCGGTGCGGTGAGCATCGATTGCCAGTTCTGCAACGAGAAGTACACCTATGATGCCGCGGACGTGGCCCAGCTTTTCGCCGGTGGCGGCAGCGACGCGCCCTCGGGCACCCGTCATTGAGCGGCGCCTGGCGCTCGGCAGCCATCCGCGGAGCGCCAGTACGCTAAGGAATGAGACAGGGATGGACCTGCAGCCAGCCAGTGAACTATTTGGCCATCACGGCGCTCATACCCAGCGCGGTGCATTATCTGGCATAATCGCGCGCACTTTTTTCGATGTAGTTCGTCGCTCGGCGGGCTACAACAGCATGGAGGAATCGGCCCAAGGCCGACGGGAACACTCATGACGCAAGCCACCAACGCCGTGTACACCGACATCAGCACCGCTCAACTGATTGAAGAAGCCGTCAAGCGCGGAGAGGGCGAACTGTCCGCCAATGGCTCTCTGGTGGTGAAGACCGGGCACCGCACGGGTCGTTCTCCGGCTGACCGCTTCATCGTCGAAGAGCCGAGCACCCAGCACAAGATTGCCTGGGGCCCGATCAACCGTCCGTTCCCGGCCGGCAACTTCGAAGCACTGTGGAACCGCGTCGAAGCCTACATCGCCGAGCGTGACAGCTTCGTCTCCTACGTCCATGTCGGTGCCGATCCCGAGCACTACCTGCCGGTCAAGATGACCACCGAGACCGCCTGGCACAACCTGTTCGGCCGTTGCCTGTTCATCACCCCGGAACAGTTCAACCAGGCCAGCCTGAGCGAGTGGCGCATCCTCAACGCACCGTTCTTCCAGTGCGTACCCGAGCGTGACGGCACCAATTCCGATGGCTGCGTGATCATCAACTTCGCCGAGAAGAAGGTGCTGATCGCCGGCATGCAGTACGCCGGTGAAATGAAGAAAGCCATGTTCTCCGTGCAGAACTTCCTGCTGCCGGACGTCGACGTGCTGCCGATGCACTGTGCCGCCAACATCGGCGAAGATGGCGACACCACTCTGTTCTTCGGTCTGTCCGGCACCGGCAAGACCACCCTGTCGGCCGACGAGAGCCGCTACCTGATCGGCGATGACGAGCACGGCTGGGGCGTTGGCCGCGTGTTCAACATCGAGGGTGGCTGCTACGCCAAGTGCATCGACCTGTCCGAGAAGAACGAGCCGGTGATCTGGAAGGCTATCAAGTTCGGCGCCGTGCTGGAGAACGTGGTGCTCGACGAGCGCACCCGTCTGCCCGACTACGCCGACGCCAGCCTGACCCAGAACAGCCGCGCCGCGTACCCGCTGCAGCATGTCGAGAAGCGCTCCGAGAAGAACCTCGGCGGTGAGCCGAACGCGGTGATCTTCCTGACCTGCGACCTGACCGGCGTACTGCCGCCCGTGTCGATCCTGAACAACGAGCAAGCTGCCTACCACTTCCTGTCCGGCTACACCGCGCTGGTCGGTTCCACCGAAATGGGTTCGGGCAGCGGCATCAAGTCGACCTTCTCCACCTGCTTCGGCGCGCCGTTCTTCCCGCGTCCGGCTGGCGAGTACGCCGAGTTGCTGATCAAGCGTATCAACGGCTTTGGCTCCAAGGTCTACCTGGTCAACACCGGCTGGACCGGTGGTGGCTACGGCGTCGGCAAGCGCTTCAACATCCCGACCACCCGTGCGGTGATCGCGGCGATTCAGAGCGGCGCGCTGATCGGTGCCGAGACCGAGCACCTGCCGATCATCAATCTGGACGTGCCGAAGGCCGTCGCCGGCGTCGATACCCAGCTGCTGAACCCGCGCAACACCTGGGCCGACAAGAGCGCCTACGACCAGGCCGCAAAGGAACTGGCAGCCAAGTTCGTCGAGAACTTCAAGAAGTTCGATGTCTCCGACGCCATCCGCAACGCCGGCCCGCAGCTCTAAGCTGCCTGCTGCGTTATCGAAAAGCCGCCTCCGGGCGGCTTTTTCGTTTGTGCCGGGTGGTGATTCGGATCAAAGGCGTCGATGATTCTTATCGGTCAAGGCGCATGGATTCGATTGGTCGGCGCCCTTAGCATGGCGCCACTGTGGATCACGAGGAAGCGTCATGAATACCGTAGAAGCCATCCGCACCCGTCGCGCCGTCAAAGTCTACGACCCGAGCTTCCAGCTCAGCCGGGAGGAGAAGGACGAGCTGCTGCAACTGGCACTGCTGGCACCCTCTGCCTTCAACCTGCAGCACGTGCGCTTCGTCGAGGTGAGCGACCCTGCGCTGCGGGCGCAGATCCGCGAGGTGGGCTGGAACCAGGCGCAGATGACCGATGCCTCGATGCTGGTGGTGATCTGCGCGCAGGTCGACAGCTGGGAAAAGAATGTCCGCCGGGTCTGGGATGGTGCGCCAGGCGAGGTGCAGAACTTTATGGCCGGCGCCATCGATGCCTACTACCGCGACAAGCCGCAGGTCCAGCGTGACGAAGCCATGCGCAGTTGCGGCCTGATGGCGCAGACGCTGATGCTCGCGGCACGGGCCAAGGGCCTGGATTCCTGCCCGATGGATGGCTTCGATTTCGACGCGGTCGGCAAGCTGATCAACCTGCCGGACAACCATGTCATTGCGCTGATGGTCGCGGTCGGCAAGCGCGCTGCTGAGCCGAAGCCGCGGATCGGCAAGTTGCCGTTCGATGAGGTGGTGATTCGCGACCGCTTCTGAGTCTTCTGGCGAAGGGCGCGCAATGCGTCCTTCCGCCTGGGCCAGCTGGCCGCCAACTTTGCCCACCTCAAAGTCCCATCCGGCCCGCCCAGGGCCATCGCTGAGCTGATGGCCACGCGCTCCGACGACCGGCCGCACATGTCAGCCGCTTTGCAGTACCGTCTCCCTCCGTTTGCTACCCTCCGGCCTCCAGTCAAAGGAGTGACTCAGCATGATCGAACAGACCCTCGCCGCCACATTCGGCTACGACGGCTTCCGCCCCGGCCAGGAGCGGGCCATCCGTGCCGTGGTGGCCGGCCGCTCGGCGGCGGCGATCTTTCCCACCGGCTCGGGCAAATCCCTGTGCTATCAACTGCCGGCATTGTTGTTGCCGCATCTGACCCTGGTGGTTTCGCCCTTGCTGGCGCTAATGCAGGACCAGCTGGCGTTCCTGCATCGGCACGGCATCGCGGCGGCAAGCATCGATTCAGCGCAGAGCCGCGAGCAGGCGAGCGAAACCATGGCGCGCGCCAAGTCCGGTGAACTGAAGATCCTGATGATTTCAGTGGAGCGGCTGAAGAACGAACGCTTCCGTAACTTCATCAGCCAGGTGCCGATCTCGTTGCTGGTCGTCGATGAGGCGCATTGCATTTCCGAGTGGGGGCACAACTTCCGCCCGGATTACCTCAAGCTTCCCGACTACCAGCGTCAATTCAATATCCCGCAGGTGCTGCTGCTGACCGCCACGGCGACACCGCCGGTGATCGCCGATATGCAGGCCAAATTCTCGATTGCGCCGGACGACGTCGTGACTACCGGCTTCTACCGGCCCAATCTCAATCTGCTGGTGGAACCGGTCAGCGGCTTTAACAAGCAGCGCCGGCTTGTGGAATGGCTGGCCGACAAGAGTGGTCAGCCGACCATCGTCTACGTCACCCAGCAGAAGACGGCCGAGCAGGTTGCCGAGCATCTGGCGCAGCGCGGCTTCCCGGCCAGCGCCTATCACGCGGGTATGGCGCACGAGCTGCGCGAATCGATCCAGCGCCGCTTCATGGCGGGCGAGCTGAACTGCATCGTCGCTACCATCGCCTTCGGCATGGGCATCGACAAGGCGGACATCCGCAACGTGGTGCACTACGACCTGCCCAAGTCGGTGGAAAATTACAGTCAGGAAATCGGTCGGGCAGGGCGCGACGGCAATGCTTCGGATTGTCTGGTGCTGGCCAACCGGGACAGCCTCAGCGTGCTGCAGAATTTTGTCTATGGCGACACACCGGAGCGCGAGGGCATCCGCTGCGTGCTCGACGAGCTGCTGCAGGCGGCTGCTCCTGATCAAAAGGGCAGCGGACAATGGGAGCTGATGCTCAACCAGCTATCGGACCAGAGCAACATCCGCCAGCTGCCGTTGAAAACCCTGCTGGTGCAGCTGGAGCTGCGCGGCATCATCGCGCCACGCTTCGCCTATTTCGCCGAATACCGCTTCAAGTACCTGCTCGAACCCGAGGTGCTGGTCGCGAAATTCGAAGGTGAGCGGCGGCAGTTCGTCGAGGCCATCGTGCACAGCTCGGCGCGGGCAAGGACCTGGTGCACGCTGGATTTCGATGCACTCTACCAGCAGCACGGTGCGGACCGTGGGCGGGTGGTAAAGGCCCTGGAGTACTTCCAGGAAAAGGGCTGGATCGAGCTGGAGAGCAAGCAGATGACCGATGTCTATGCGCTGCTCGATCCAAACTTCGACGCAGAGGGTTTGAGCATTGAACTGCATGAATACTTCAAGCAGCACGAAGCGAGCGAGATCACCCGTATCGACAACATGCTGGCGCTGTTCGAATCCAGTGAATGCCTGAGCCAGCGGTTGGCCGGGTATTTCGGTGACTTGCAGGCGCCGCAGCACTGCGGGCATTGCTCTGTCTGCAACGGACAGGTCGCGAAACTGCCGGAACCGCCGGCAATGGCGCCACTGGAACAGATTGACCTGGCCGCCCGCTGCGCCGAATTCATTCAGCGCTTCGCGCAGCTGAAGGGCGGTGCGCCCAGCGCCGAGTGCCTGACGCGCTTTCTCTGCGGCATCAGCGTGCCGGTGTTCACCAAGCTCAAGGCGCGCCAGATCCCAGGCTTCGCCTCGCTGGAGGCTTATCCCTACGCCGAGGTTCGCGCGCGCCTGACGCTGGCCATCGGCGAACAGCCTTAGCGCGCGGTCAGGCCGATCAGCCGGTCGGCGACGCCCTTGGTCTGGCGTGAGGTGCCAGCGGTGAGGTTGCTTGAGTTCTCCAGTGCATCGAGCAGCCCGGTCAGCGAGCCGACACCGGCCGATTGCGTCTCGATGTGTTGCGCCACCGCGCGAATCTCGCTGGCCAGGCGGTCGATGTCGGTGCCGATTTCCTCGGCGTTCTTGCCGGTGATCTCGGCCAGCTTGCGCACCTCATCCGCCACTACCGCAAAGCCGCGGCCCATGTCGCCGGCGCGCGCCGCCTCAATCGCCGCATTGAGCGCCAGCAGGTTGGTCTGCCCGGCGATCTGCTGGATAGTCTGCACCACCGACTGGATGCGCTGACTGGACTGCGCCAGGTCGCGGGCGCTGCTGACCACCTCGTCGGCCTGGTGGACCATCTGCTTGACCGAGCTGCCGGCCTGTTCGATGACGGTACCCTGCTGGTTGATGTTCAGCGTCAGGTCGTCCATCGAGCCGTGCAGCTCGTTGGCGCACTGGCTCAGCTGCTCGGACATGGACTGCCGCTCATGGTCGGCCTGAGACAGGACCTGGCCAAGGTCGGCCAGGCCGCGGAACACCGGACGGATGTGTTCGTCGAGGCCATTGATGTCCACCGCGCTGCTGTAGTCCTGGCGCTTGAACTGCTCGATCTGCTTGACCACCACCTGGCTCAGGCCGGTCAGCTTCTTGATCTGCCGGCGCAGGAAAAACGCCTTGAACTCGCCGTGGTAGGCGATGAAGTTGTCGGTGTACTCGTCGTGGAACTCTTCCTTGCCGTTGGTGCGGAAGAAGAACACCGCGGTGAGGGTCTGGTTGAGGTTGAGGCCGAGGATCTCGCCGAAGGTCGAGTAACCGGCCACCGGCACGTCATCGAACACCGGGTCCATGCCGCCCAGTGCCTGCTCGTTGTTCAGCCGGCGCAGGATGCAGTCGTTGAGGATGCCCACCAGCGGCTTGCCGGGCTTGTTGCGCATGAACTGTTGATAGTCGCGGCGGGTGGTCTCGGCCAACGGGGTGCGCTTGACCATGATCAGCTCTTCGCCGGGGGCGACGTCGCAGAACAGGTGCACGCGCTCGTTGGCGAAGTCGATCTGCGAGATCGAGCGGACGAACACTTCCTCGCCGACGCGAATGGCGAAGGAGTAGTCCGAGAGCCGCTGCTCCAGCTCCTGCGGCGCGCATTTGAGCGCCTCGCACAGCGCCTGGACCATCGTGCGGATGTTGCCGCGTGAGTCGACCACCTGGCTGATGTAACGGTCCTCCAGGGAGGCGCTGAGTACGTTCAGGCTGAGTGGCGTGGGCTCGAAGTTCTGGCTCTTGAAGACGCCGAAGCGTACGTCCCGCGCGCACTTGAGGAAGACGATCAGTGCATGGTTCTGGTAGCTGCGCTTGCCGTCATGCAGCTGGGTCTTCTGGAAATCCAGCTTGCCGCCGGCCGAGCCGCCGACGAACAGGCAGGGGAAACGACCGGACTCGTACAGGGCCTCCATGAAGAAGGATTCCGAAGCGGAGAGGCCGTCGAAGAAGATGTTCGCCAGCGTGTCGCGGTAGTCGATCTTCATCGACACCTGCACCCGCTTAATGGACGCCGTGAGGCGCGCGATGCGCTCGCCCATCGACAGCCGCTGACCCCCGCCGCGGATGTCCTCGCACTCCAGCGGCACGCGGACGATCTCGGCGGCGGCGATGACGCTGGCGTCGAACAGCTGCAACACCACCCGATCCCACTGCGCGCCGGTGGCACAGTAAAGCCGCTGGCCCTCGCTGGACAGCTCGCCCGCGGTGGTACACAGGCTGATCGTCGCCTGCGGAAAGCGCTGCGCTACCTGCCTGGCGACCTCATCCAGATCCACGTGCGGCGAGACGAAACCGGCAATGTAGGTCGGGTTGAAGCGCAGGGTGGCGAGCTGCTGGGCAAGCTGGTGAGCCGAGCAGAGCAGGCTCGCCGTGCCGCTGGATTGCGTGTGGCCTGGCTTGAATCGGGAGAGCGAAATCATGGGCGTTACTCGCTTGAGGAAGGGAAGCGGGAAACTTGGCCGCTCCCGCACTGATCAGCCGTCGATCAGAGGCTACATTTTTTGTTATCGGCACCCCGGCCGCGAGCTGCATGCCCGTTCGGCGCCGTCACCGTCAGCCACGTTATCGGCCGCCGGATCGAAGATCGCCATGCAACCATGGTCTTCATCCGGAAGTACTGGGTGAGGCGGTGACTCCTCTTGATGTGGCGCAACGGAAGACGCGCGTGGCTGTGCAATTGTCGACCGGTGGCCTGTTGCCGCAGTTGTTGTAGCCGATAGCAAGGAAAGCCTCTCGAGGAGCGACGCCATGCCCCGCCTGTTCACCGATCTCGGATTCCGCTGGAAGATCACCTTGCCCATTGCGGCGCTGGCCCTATTGCTGGTGCTGATGGGCGTTTTCGGGATGCGTGGCATCGAGCGCGTCACCGATTCCAGCGAGGTCTTGGCCACGCGCCATCTGCCGGCCATCGGCTTGCTGCTCAATGCCGATCGCGACCTGTATCAGGCCTTCGTCGCCGAGCGCAGCCTGCTCGACAGCGATGCTGGCGAGCATGTGCAGGCACTCAAGGCCAGCCATGCGGAAAACCTCAAGCAGGCCTACGATCGTGTGCAGAAGTACGCAGCCATGCAACCGGGCGCTGAGGCATTGGCGCTGGTCGAGCAGTTCAATGGCGGCTTTCAGCAATGGTCCGCGGTATCGCAGCGGGTCATCGAGCAGGTCGATCTCGATCCTCAGGCCGCCAGCGCGTTGAGCTTTGGTGACAGCGAGGTGCGCTTCGATGCCATGCGCGATGCCATCGACAAGCTCGGCGAACTCGAAGGCGCAGCCGCCGAGGCCGAGGGCGCGGCGGCGATCGCCGAGGGCGCGGCGACATCGAGCCAGCAAGCTGCGGTACTGGTTATCGGCCTGCTCGGTTGTGCACTGCTCATCCTCGGCCTGCCGCTGGTGGTGCTGCGCCCGATGCGCCGTTTGCTTGATCGGCTGAAGCAGATCGCCGATGGCGATGGCGACTTGCGCGCCCGCCTGGAGGTGCATTCGGCTGACGAGCTGGGCCAGCTCGGCAATGCCTTCAACCGCTTTCTCGACAAACTGCAGCCGCTGATCGCCGAGGTAGGACGGGTTACCGCTGAGGTCGAGACCGCCGCGCGTGGCATGGCGGCGATGGCTGAAACCAACGATCAGCTGATCAGCAGCGAACACGCCGCGGTCGATCAGGTGACCACCGCGGCGACCGAGATGAGCGCAGCGGTGCACGAAGTCGCGCTCAATGCGCAGAACGCATCGGACGCCGCGCGTGCGGCGGAAACCCAGTCACGCCAGGGCGCGTCGGTGGTCAGCAGTACCATCCAGTCGATCCGCCAGCTGGCCGGGGAGGTCGAAGGCGCATCGCAGACCATCGGTGCGCTTGCCGAGGAAACCGCCAGCATCGGCGCGGTGCTCGAAGTGATTCGCGGCATCGCTGAGCAGACCAATCTGCTCGCGCTCAACGCCGCCATCGAGGCCGCGCGCGCCGGTGAGCAGGGCCGCGGTTTCGCCGTGGTGGCCGACGAGGTAAGGGCACTGGCCGCGCGCACGCAGGATTCGACCAAGGATATCCAGGCGCGCATCGAGCGCCTGCAGAGCGGCGTCGACAAGGCCGTACAGGCCATGCAGACCGGCAGTGACAAAGCGCGAGACAGTGTCGAGCGGGCATCCGGCGTCGATCAGGTGCTGGCGGAAACCTCCGTGTCGGTGCAGCGCATCAATGATATGGCCGCCCAGATCGCCACCGCGTGCGAGGAGCAGAGCAGCGTTACCGAGGAAATCGCACGCAACATCACCGATATCCGTGACCTGTCCAACGAGGCGGCCACTTATTCCTCGCAGAGCATGCTCGCCAGTCAACAGCTGTCCGGGCTGTCGAAGACGCTGGCGGAACTGGTTGGCCGTTTCCGCACCTGAGGCCGGGCGCGCTGCCGCTACAGCGAGCCCCACAGCAGCCGACCCAGACCGCTGTCGTTCGGCAGCAGAAGCAGGCTGAGAATGAACACCAGCAGCAGTCCGGCGGCATAGCAGAGGCTGCTCAGCCTGGAGCGTGCACGGGGCGGGCGCGACGCGGCAGGTGCTTTGCCGCCGGGGCTCGGCTGGCGCGACTGGGGTAGGTTGCAGGACATGCTCGGCTCGACAGTTATCTACCCGCCGTCAACGCAGCAGGCATCGGAATCGGCGCAGTAAAGCGCAAATAAAGGCATATTGCCACCACCGTGGCGTCGCTTCCTTACGCCTTGCGTCGCTCTGAAACATCAGGAAAAGCTCCGTACGTCGCCGGGCCGGTATCGCGGGATGGCCCGACCATACTCAGAGGTCGATACCGCAAACGACCGGAGACCCCACCCATGCCGACGCGCCGCCAGATCATTCAACGTACAGCCGTGGCCGCAGCGATGCTGGCGCTCGGTCCGCTGTTGCCGTCGCTGGTGCGGGCAGCCGAGGCGCTGCGTCGACGCGAGATTCCTTCCACCGGCGAGATGCTACCCGTCATCGGCCTCGGCACGTCACGCACCCATGACGTGGCCCTGGACGATCCCGAGATGACGCGGCTGCTCGAGGTGCTGCGCGTGCTGGTCGATGGCGGCGCATCGCTGATCGATACCGCACCGAGCTACGGCAATGCCGAGCGCGTCGTCGGTGAGCTGGTCGAGCGCCACGGCCAGCGCGACAAGGTCTTCCTCGCCAGCAAGGTATCCTCCAGCGGTCGCGAACGCGGCATGGCGCAGATTGAAGCGAGCTTCAAGGCGCTGCAGACCGACACCATCGACCTGATCCAGGTGCACAACCTGCAGGACACCCGCACCCAGCTCGGCCTGCTACGCGAACTCAAGCAGGAGGGGCGGGTGCGCTACATCGGCGTGACCCACTATCTGGAGTCGGCCCACGATCGCCTGCTGGAGACGCTGAAGCGGAAGAAGGTCTACTTCGTGCAGTTCAACTATTCGGTGGGCGAGCGCAACGCCGAGAAGCAGCTGCTGCCGTACTGCGCCGACCACGGCATCGCCACGCTGATCAACCGGCCGTTTACCCGTGGCAACCTGCTGTCCAGGGTTAAGGGCAAGCCGCTGCCGGCCTGGGCGGTGGAGATCGATGCCAGCTCCTGGGCGCAGCTGCTACTCAAGTTCATCCTTGCCGAGCCGGCTGTAACTGCGGTCATACCGGCGACTTCCAACCCGCGCTACATCGCCGACAACTTGCTCGCCGGACAGGGGCGGCTGCCGGATGCGCGGCAGCGGCAGATGATCGTCGACGCCTTCCGCTGAGCGCCGAATGCCGACTTCGCTAGCCGCTCGAGGAGCCGCGCTGATCAATGCCCGCCCGGGCGAACTGCGTGCTGCGCTGGCCGGGTTCAGCCTGTTCTTCTGCCTGTTCTCTGGGTACTTCATGCTGCGGCCGATTCGCGAGTCGATGGGCATTCAGGGTGGCGTCGAGAACCTGCAGTGGCTGTTCACAGCGACCTTCATCGCCATGCTGGTGGCGGTGCCACTGTTCGCCTGGCTCAACTCGCGGGTCGCGCGCATCCATTACATCGACTGGGTGTACGGCTTTTTCTGCGTCAACCTGCTCGTGTTCGCGGGGCTGTTCTTCCTGCTCGGAGACAGCGTCTGGCTGGCGCGGGTGTTCTACGTGTGGATCTCGGTCTACAACCTGTTCGTGGTCTCGGTCGCCTGGAGCCTGATGGCCGATGTATTCGACGCGCCACAGGCGCGCCGGCTGTTCGCCTTCATCGCTGCTGGTGCCAGCGTGGGCGGGCTGGTCGGACCGGCGACGAGCGCGCTGTTGGTCGGTGTGCTCGGTCAGTTCGGGCTGATGCTGCTGGCGGCGCTTTTGCTGATCGCCGCGGTCGCGCTCAAGCACTACCTGATGGTCTGGCGCGAGGAACGGGGTGCCGGCCGTCCCGGCGCCGAACATGCCGAGAGTCCACGGCGACCGGTAGCGGGCAATCCATTCAGTGGCCTGACGCGGGTGCTGGGCTCGGGCTATCTGCTCGGCATCGCGGCGTTCGTGCTGCTGCTGACTACCGCCAGCACCTTTCTCTACTTCGAACAGGCAAGGCTGGTCGCCGAGCTGTTTCCGGATCGTGCCGAGCAGGTGCGGGTGTTCGGTGCGATCGATTTCGTGGTGCAGGCGGGTGCCTTGCTGTCGCAGCTGTTCATCACCGGGCGCATCGCACAGCGGCTCGGCGTGCGGATTCTGCTGGCCGCCGTGCCGGCGCTGGTCTGCCTCGGGTTCGTCGGCCTGGCTCTGGCGCCGACCTTTGCCGTGCTGGCCGCCGTGATGATCGTGCGTCGCGTCGGCGAATACGCCTTCGTCCGCCCGGGCCGCGAGATGCTCTTCGCGCCACTGGATGCCGAGAGCAAGTACAAGGCGAAGAACTTCATCGACACCGTGGTCTATCGCGGCGGCGATGCCCTGAGCGGCTGGGCCAAGAGCCTGCTCGACAGTCTCGGTCAGGGAGTCTGGCTGATTGCCCTAGTCGGCGCCATATGCGCAGCAGTGTGGGGGGCGGTGGGCTGGTTCCTCGGCGGGCGAGCGGACCTGGCCAGCAAGCGAACCGAGACGACTCGTCAGGCCGCTTGATGGCACAATGCCGTCTCTTTGGTTTCTAGACAGGACGTCAACATGCGCGCCGCGCCGCTGCCCGTACTTTTCGCCATGCTTTTCATGACCGGCTGCAGTATCAAGCAGACCGTCACACCCGCCAATCTATCGGCTGAGCTCGCGCCCGAGATCTGCACGATACCGGCTGTCGGGCTCCGTGCTGGCTTCAATACCACCTATCAACAACTTCTTCGGGACAAGGGCTTCAAGACCCGTCAGCTTGCCGCGGGCAGCAGCCCGGCTCGTTGCCCGTTAAGTACGACCTATACCGGTACGTGGCGTTGGGACCTGCTGTTGTATATGAGCTATGCCGACATTCGTGTCTATGAAAATGGCCGCCAGGTCGGTCAGGCCGAGTATGACGCTCGCTGGGGCAGCGGCCGACCAGACAAATTCATCAGCGCCGAGGACAAGATCGCGGAACTGACCCATCAACTGTTTCCCAGCGGAGCCCAGAGCCTCGGTGTCGTTGCACAGAAGACTGTCAATGCGCCGCTGAGCAAAGATGCCTATCTGCAGCATCAACTCAAGCAGCTGATGAGCGAGAACCTTCCATACGATCAATACCAGCAGCGCTATCGCGCGCTGATGCAGGAATGAACGACTTAAATGCATTCCTGGCGGCTAGCCAGTCGACTCGCGAAGTCTGGCAACCGGACGAAGCACCTGAACCTCGCCGACGCGCACGCCTCGAACCCTAGTAGGTACGTCATCTATCAGGAGTAGTCGTATGCAAGTGCAGGTCAATAGCAACCACATCCCTGGCAGCGTCGAGCTGCACGAGTGGGTCGGTACGACCGTTGAGGATCGGCTCGAGCGTTTCGACGACTTCCTCACCCGAGTGGAAGTCCATGTCAGCGATGAAAACGCGCAGAAGGCCGGTGCCGATGACAAGCGTTGCCAGATCGAGGCGCGGCCCAAGGGGCATCAGGCGGTGTCGGTGACGCACAAGGCCGAGTCGCTGCAGCTGGCGGTCGATGGTGCGGCGGACAAGATGCAGCACGCGCTGGAGCATCTGATGGGCAAGCTGGACACCCGCGTACTGTCCAGCGGCGAGTTGAATGATCCGCTGCTCGACGAGCAGCCTCAGGCCGTCAAGGATGCGATGCTCGAAGAGGAATTCCTGGAAAAGCAGGACGAGCTCGACAAGTGACCCCGTCGCCCCGGCTGCGTGCCGGGGCGTTTCCACCCGCTTCATTCTCTTTCTATCCCCCTGCTGCCAGGCATGCGCCTTGGCGGCTGGGCCGTGTATCCGGTAGCCAGATGCAGATCATCCTCGTGCGGCACGGCAGACCCGACCACGGCGCAGCGCGCTGGAGCACGCCGGTTGGCATCGTGGTCTGCAGCTCCCTGCAGCGCTGCATCGAATCGCGCTCGCATCTTGAATGCGACTGCTGTGAACTACCTGATCCGCTGTTCGCTGAGCCGCACCTGCCGTATCCCGAGTGGGGACTGCCGCTGTTGCCGTCGCACTTCTGGCGCCTGGCGTTTCGCACCGCCTGGTTTCTCGGCTTCGCCAGCCATACCGAGCACATCCGCGAATCCACCAGGCGTGCCAGCGCAGCGGCTGATCGGTTGATCGAGCTGGCCGAGGCCAATGAAAGCGTGTTGCTGATGGGGCACAAGATTATGAATGCGCTGATCGCCCGGCAACTTCGTCGGCGCGGCTGGCGTGGTCCCGCACTGCCGCTACTCACCGGCTACTGGCAGCCGAGTCGCTACAGCAAGGGCTGAAAGCCAAGCTAGAGCACTCCGTCCAGCTGCGTTCCGCCTCCCTTCGGTCATTCGGCAACCGCTTTGGCTTGCCAGATGAAACGTTTCAGCTACCTTGATCAGGAGTCATAACAACAAAGGGAACCCCCATGACCCGTTTGCAGCTTCTCCTCGGCCTGGGCATCTGCCTGGCCACTCCTGCCATGGCCTGGGAACAGGTGCTGATCGACCACGACAAGCCGGCGAAGAACTGGCGCGTCACCAGTGAAGAGCTGGGCATCGACGCGCCGACGCCATTCTCGGTCAGCATGCGTACCTTGCATGGCGGCCGGCAGGAAGGCGTCAGCCTGATTGAGATCGACAACGGCAGCATGCGCATGACCGTTGTGCCCACGCGCGGCATGAACGTGCTGGAAGCGGTGGCCGGCGAGGTACGCCTGGGCTGGGATTCGCCGGTGGATGAAGTGGTCAACCCGGCCTTTATCGAGCTCAACGGGCGCGGCGGGCTGGGCTGGCTCGAGGGCTTCAATGAACTGGTCACCCGTTGCGGCTTCGAGTGGGTCGGCCACCCCGGCGAAGACAATGGCGAACTGCTCACACTGCATGGCCGTGCGGCGAACATTCCGGCCTCGCGGGTAGTGCTGCAGATCGACGAGAAGCCGCCCTATGCCATTCGCTTGCGAGGCGAGCTGCAGGAGAAGGCCTTCAAGAAACTCGACTTCGCGATTGTCACCGAGCTCAGCACCGAGCCGGGTCGTGCCGGATTCTCGTTGCACGACACGCTGACCAATCAGGGCGACTACGCCAAGGAATACCAGGTTCTGTACCACACCAATTTCGGCACGCCGCTGCTGGAGGAGGGCGCGCGCTTCGTGGCGCCGGTCAAGCAGGTCTCACCGTTCAACCCCCGCGCGGCGAAGGAGCTGAGCGACTGGCAGCGCTACCGCGGCCCGACCAGGGACTACGACGAGACGGTGTTCAACGTGGTGCCCTATGCGGACGAACAGGGCCAGACCCTGACCATGCTGCACAACCGCGCCGGCAATCTCGGCGTCAGTGTCGGCTTCAATACCGCCGAGCTACCGGTGTTCTCGCTGTGGAAGAACACCGATACCGAGAAGCAGGGCTACGTGACCGGCCTCGAACCGGGTACCAGCTTTTCCTACAACCGCCGCTATCAACGGCCGTTGGGATTGGTGCCGAAGATCGAGCCGGGTGAGCAGAAGCATTTTCGCGTGAGTTACGAGCTGCTGGTCAATAGCGCCGCAGTCGACGCCGTGCGCAAACGGATCGAAGCGGTACAGGCCGGTCGCGACACTGAAATTCGTGACGAGCCGTTGGTTGACCTGTCCAAGGACTAACAGGCCGTTGAAAAACTCGGCTTCAACTGCCCCAACCCGTCCGGTTTGGCGCTTTTTCAAGCGCTTTGGCCTAACGGAGTCCACACAAGGCCTGACTTCAGGCCTTTTTGACAGGTTTCAGCACCAC
>NZ_JACXXG010000034.1 GCF_014764705.1 Stutzerimonas kunmingensis | reverse complement strand
GATTAGGACTTGCCACTGTTCTGCGGTGCGGTGTTTTCTCATGGAAATAACCTCGCGTTGTTGAATGCGAGGTCACTCTAGGGCGGAAGTCAGCGGGATGGCAGGATGTCTTGGAATGAACGCTTACGTTACAGGAACTGCTCGCGGCGAACCAGCCGCTGGCTACGGTCTATGTACTCAAGGATGCGCTGAAGGACGTCTGGTACGCCCCCAGCGTACGAGAGGGCTGGCGGCGCTGGCGAACCTGGCTGCGGCATGCTCGCGAGAGCGGCCTCGCGCCGCTGCAACGCTTCGCTCGCAACCTGCGCAAATACGCCCGAGGCATCCTTGCCAGTGCTCACTTCCACATGCATACCAGCGTCCTTGAGGGTGTTAACAACCGCATCAAGGTGATCAAGCGCATGGCCTATGGATTTCGGGACTCGGAATACTTCTTTCTGAAAATCAAGGCCGCCTTCCCCGGGAAAGCGCGATGAACCTTTTTTCAGGGCTGCCGGGGTTTTCGGAAGTCAGGTGGGAACGATCTACCCCACTCTCACCCCACTCTCGTAACGCATGTGCCAGCAACTGACAGGATGTACCGCTATGGCTGCGTTCGGGCTGCACAAAGGTGCTGACGGAGCGGCGAGCTTCCGCACGGACATGCATCCAGTGACATGGCGGGCAAGTTTACATCGAGAGCCGGGCATTCGGCGTAACAAGGCCCGCCGCGGAAAGCTTGGGTTCAGTGAAACGTCGAGGCCGCCAGGCGGTCCACCAGCCCCAGTTCAAGGGCGCGCTCGCCGCCGATCGGCTGGCCCCTGATGATCATCTCCAGCGCTGTTTCGGCACTGAGCAGGCGGGGCAGACGCTGGGTGCCCCCGGCGCAGTGCGTGGCCAGCGCACGGCCCAGGCCGATCAGCGCCAGTGGGTCGGTGGTGGAGTAATCGATCAGGGAATGCATGGCGAACCTCTACTGCAAGTCGGTAAGCAGGCGTGACGAGGCCCGGGGCGGCGAACGCGCCCCTGCCATGTCGTGGAAAAGAGAAGTGCTGCTGGGTCGATCAGCCCAGGCCGGAAGGTCGCCTGGACTGATGCTCCGGCAGGCAGGTCGATGGCGGGAAGCTTGGAGCGTCCCGCCTGCCGATCAGCAGAACGCCTGCAGGCCGGTCTGGGCGCGGCCGAGGATCAGCGCATGGATGTCGTGGGTGCCTTCATAGGTATTCACCACTTCCAGGTTGACCAGGTGACGCGCCACGCCGAACTCGTCGCTGATGCCGTTGCCGCCGAGCATGTCGCGTGCCAGACGGGCCACATCCAGCGCCTTGCCGCAGCTGTTGCGCTTCATCATGGAGGTGATCTCCACTGCCGCGGTGCCTTCGTCCTTCATCCGGCCGAGGCGCAGGCAGCCTTGCAGCGCCAGGGTGATCTCGGTCTGCATGTCGGCGAGCTTCTTCTGGATCAGCTGGTTGGCGGCCAGCGGGCGACCGAACTGCTGGCGGTCCAGGGTGTACTGGCGCGCGGTGTGCCAGCAGAACTCGGCGGCGCCCAGCGCGCCCCAGGCGATGCCGTAGCGGGCGGAGTTCAGGCAGGTGAACGGGCCTTTCAGGCCGCGCACGTCCGGGAAGGCGTTTTCTTCCGGGCAGAACACGTTGTCCATGACGATTTCGCCGGTGATCGACGCGCGCAGACCGACCTTGCCGTGGATCGCCGGGGCGGACAGGCCCTGCCAGCCCTTTTCCAGCACGAAGCCGCGAATCTGGCCCTCGTCGTCCTTGGCCCAGACCACGAAGACATCGGCGATCGGGCTATTGGTGATCCACATCTTGCTGCCGGTCAGGCGGTAGCCGCCGTCGACCTTCTTCGCCCGCGTCGCCATTGAGGCCGGATCGGAGCCCGAGTTCGGCTCGGTCAGGCCGAAGCAGCCGATCCACTCGCCACTGGCCAGCTTGGGCAGATATTTCTGTTTGGTCGCTTCGTGGCCGAATTCGTTGATCGGCACCATCACGAGGGATGACTGCACGCTCATCATCGAGCGGTAGCCGGAGTCGACGCGCTCCACTTCACGGGCGATCAGGCCGTAGCAGACGTAGTTGAGGCCGCTGCCGCCGTAAGCTTCGGGAATGGTCGCGCCGAGCAGGCCCAGCTCGCCCATCTCGCGAAAGATCGCAGGGTCGGTCTGCTCGTGGCGGAAGGCTTCCAGTACCCGCGTCGCCAGCTTGGCTTCGCAGTACTGCGCGGCGGTATCGCGGACCATGCGCTCCTCTTCGGTGAGTTGCTGGTCCAGCAGCAGCGGGTCGATCCAGTTGAAACTTGCTTTGCTCATAGGGAGTGCTCCGAGGTGTTTGGGGCTCGATGTGGCCGGCGATAGCGATCCACTACCGCTGTTGGGCAATGCGGCGCTGGGCTTTTCGCAATACAGATTGACCAATACTGCCAGCATTCGCTGGGCGATGAAGCCGGGGCACAACCTCGATGATCTTCATCAGCGTCACGGGGATTGAAGAGGATCCGCATCGGGATGCACGCAAGCGCTGGTGATCACCGCGTCGGCTGCCACCGGGTCTCCAGCTTGCGGCGGGCCTGTCAGTATCGTGGATGTGCAAAAGCGAGAGAGTTCGCAATCCACCGCCTTCGGCGCGGCATGACAGCTACACCTGAGTGCTGCATACGGCCCGATTACAACAATCCGCGCACTCTGGCAGCCCGGCGCGCATCTTGCTTTGATGAATCGAGACCGGTCGTTTGCCTTGCTTGCGAGGCTGGACAAGCAAGAAGGCCAGGGGCATGGTCATTGGTGTCACCGCCAGGGTCTGGCGGTTAAGCACGGGATTCAAACGGAGCGAAAATGGCCCAGCAATTTCAAATAACAACAGCTGCCGATCCGTTATCAGAAGCGAGACAGGCGCGTCTCACATTGCTACACCAAGGCGATCTGCCCAAAGGCGTGTTGCGTGATGAGATCCATGCCTCCTGGCGACGCAGCCTAGAGCACGGCCTCGATTGCTTCGCGCGCGAGGCTCCGTGTTTGCAACAGCAGAGCGATCTTCAGCTCCTTCTGGATAGCAACCGCCCGTTGCTGGATGCCGCTACCCCTGAACTTGAATACCTGGCCAGCCAACAGGGCAAGGCCGGTCTGGTGATCCTCGGGGACGCGCAAGCCAACATCATTGCGCTAGAGGGGCAGACGCACCTGCTCAAGGATTTCGGTCTGCAGGACCTTCGGCTGGGAAGCTGCTGGAGCGAATCACAGCGTGGCACCAACGCGTTGGGCGTCGCGGTGCTTGAAGCTCGCCCTACGGTCATCAATTGTGGCGAACACTACCTCGACCGGCTGAGTCGCTTCTCCTGCACATCGGTGCCGATCACGGACCCGGAGGGGCGCGTGATCGGTGTGCTGGATCTTACCCGCGACGGCGCGATGAGCCAGCCGCAGGACAACATGTCGACCCTGATCCTGGCCGCCGGCAACATCGAGAGCCGGCTATTCGGTAGCTACTACCCAGAGCATCTGGTGCTGGCCTTCCATGCTCGTCCCCAGTACCTGGGTTCCGCCTGGCACGGCCTGCTGGCCTTGAGCCTGGACGGCGAGGTCCTGGCAGCCAACCGGCAAGCGTGTGAACTGCTTCAGCTCAGCCGCGAGGCGCTGGTCGGCAGGCAGAGCGCGGATCTGCTCGGCAGCCGCGCGCCGCAGCTCATCGCGCGCCTGATCCAGGGCGGCGTCGGCAGTGTGCAGACTGCCAAGGGTGAGTTCTTCTTCCGTGCGTTGCAGGTCCCGCGCTGTTCCAGCCTGGCAAGGCTGCCGGTACAGCCAGCACGAAGCGGGCAAGCCAAGCCCGCGCTGCTGCTCGAAGATCTGGCCGCCGGTGACAGTCGCTTTGCCCGTGCCTTGCGCATGGCGAGCAGGGGGCTGGCCGGAGATCTACCGGTGCTGTTGCTGGGCGAGACCGGCACCGGCAAGGAGGTGGTTGCGCGTGCGCTGCACCAGGCCAGTGCGCGTGCCGAGAAACCCTTCGTGGCGGTCAACTGTGCCGCCATTCCCGAGGGGCTGATCGAATCGGAGCTGTTCGGCTACCGCGAGGGCGCATTTACCGGGTCACGCAAGGGCGGGATGATCGGGCGCCTGATGCAGGCGCACGGCGGCACGCTGTTTCTCGACGAAATCGGCGACATGCCACTCACCCTCCAGGCTCGCCTGCTGCGGGTTCTGCAAGAGCGCAAGGTCGCGCCATTGGGGGCGGGCGAGGAGCAGGACATCGATATCGCGGTCATCTGTGCCACGCACCGCGACCTCAAGCGGCTGGTGCAGGAGAAGGTGTTCCGCGAGGACCTCTACTATCGCGTCAATGGCGTCAGCTTGCGCTTGCCCGCCTTGCGCGAACGAGGCGAACTGGCCGGAATGATCACCCAGGTTCTGGAGAAACTCGGCGCCGGTCAGGTGACGCTGGACACGGACCTTGCCGAGCTGCTTGCCGGTTATGACTGGCCCGGCAACATCCGCCAGTTGGAAATGGTGCTGCGCTCGGCGCTGGCGATGCGTGAACCGGGCGAGACGGTGCTCGGTCTTGACCATCTGACCGACAGCCTGCTGGACGAGCTTACTGCCAGTTGCCGCCAGCCCGGCAGCATCCGTGAAAGCGAGCTGGAGCTGATCCGCGGTGCGCTGGAACGGCATCAGGGCAATGTGTCGGCCGCCGCCGATGCGCTCGGCATCAGCCGCGCCACGCTCTATCGCAAGCTCAAGCAGCTGCGTAGCTGACGCGCACGCAATGATCGGTCTGCTCGCCCGCCTGGTCGACACTGTCGACCGTCCTTTACTGCACCAGGCGCTGGAGTGGCTGTTCAGCTTCGTGCGGCCACACCTGCGTGCCGTGGCGTTGCTGCTCGGGCTTTCGCTCTGTGCGTCGATACTCGTCCTAGCGCAGCCCTGGCTGACCAAGATGCTGATCGATGACGGCCTGCTGGCGAAAGACTTCCCCGTGCTGGTGCAGGTGGCGCTGGCCATGATTGCCGCCGGGATCTTCAGTACGCTGCTCGGCGGCATCAACCGCTACCTGCATACGCAGCTGTCCGGGCGGATTCTCTTTGCGCTACGCGACGATCTTTACGGCCACCTGCAGAGACTCTCGCCAGGCTTCTACGGGCGCAGACGGATCGGCGATCTGCTTTCGCGGCTGGACGGCGATGTCGCCGAGATCCAGCGTTTCGCGGTGGATTCGCTGTTTGCTGCGGTATCCGCAGTCATCGGCCTCATCGGTGCCATTGCGCTGATGCTGGCGCTGTCCTGGCAGCTGTCGTTGATCATGACGCTGCTGATTCCCATCGAAGTGCTCTGGCTGCGATGGATGCGCAAGAAGGTCGAGCGCGACGCACGCGGGCTGCGCGAGCGCTCGGCGGATCTGTCGTCGTTCCTGGTGGAAACACTGCCGTCGATGAAGTTCATCCAGGCGGCAGGTCAGCAGCAGCGGGAGGCGCAGCGGTTGCAGGGCCTGGGGCAGGGCTACATGCAGCAACTGCTCAGGCTGCAGGTGACCGAGTTCTTCACTCACGCGGTGCCGGGCACCCTGACCTCGCTGTCTCGCGCATGCGCCTTCATCATCGGTGGCTATTGGGTAGTGCAGGGCACCTGGCAGCTGGGCGCGCTGATCGCCTTCTCGACTTACCTCGGCATGGCGGTCGGTCCGGTGCAGAGCCTGCTGGGCCTGTACGTCGCCATGCAGCGGATGACCGTCAGCCTGGGGCGAGTGATGGAGCTCAAGCGCGAGCCGGCGCAGGTTGTCGAGGCGGCGCAGCCACAGGCGGTGCCGGAGGGATGCGGTGAGCTCCGCTTCGACAATGTCTGGTTCAGCCATGAGCAGCGCGCCGAGGCGGTGCTGCGGGGCATCGACATGCGCATCCCGGGCGGGCTGAAGGTCGCTATCAGCGGTGCCTCCGGGGTTGGCAAGTCAACGCTGATCGATCTGCTGCAACGTTTCTACGATCCAGACCAAGGCCGTATTCTGCTGGACGGCTGTGACCTCAAGGCGTTGGCGTTGGCCGAACTGCGTCGGCGTATCGCCGTGGTGAGCCAGGACATCATCCTGTTTCGCGGCAGCCTCGCCTACAACCTGGCGTACGCAGCGCCGCAGGCCGATCGCGAGGCCATCGAGCAGGTGGTGCGCCTGGCTCGCCTGGACGACCTGGTTGCCAGCCTGCCGCATGGACTGGACAGCCAGCTCGGCGAGCGTGGGCAGCAGCTCTCCGGTGGGCAGAAGCAGCGCATCGCCATCGCCCGCGCGCTGCTGCAGGACCCGCTGATCCTGGTGCTCGACGAAGCCACCTCGGCGGTGGACGAGGCTACTGAGCGAGAAGTGATCGCCGCCATCGACGAGCTGTTCGCCGGTCGTACCCGCATCCTGATCAGCCACCGCGCCTCGACATTGGCGCAGGCCGATATACATGTGCACCTCGCAGACGGGCTGCTGCGTCCGCTGGCCGGTGAGGCGGTGAATCCATGAATGGCACGTTACGCATCGGCGTGGTGGACAGCGGTCACGCTCCCGCCCAGGCCTCGTTCGTTCACGCGGCGCGACGCTTCTGGCTGGAAGATGAGCTGCTATGCGAGGGACCACTTGCGCCCGACAGCCTCGGTCACGGAGCGGCCGTTGTGGATCGCCTGTTGCAACCCGCAGTGCCGGTAACGCTTTGCCTCGCTCAAGTGTTCGGCGCCCGTGGACAGACCAGTGCGCTGCAGGTGGCCGCCGCCATCTACTGGCTTGTCGAGCAGCAGGTGTCGCTGATCAACCTCAGTCTGGGGTTACGCCAGGACCGATCCTCATTGCGCCTTGCCTGTGCTGCCGCGGCCGAAGCCGGCATCTTGCTGTGCGCCTCGAGCCCGGCCAGGGGTGAGCCGGTGTTCCCGGCCAGCTATCCGCAGGTGGTGCGCGTCACCGGAGATGCACGCTGTTCGCTTGGGCAATGGTCCTGGCTGGACAGCGCCCAGGCCGATTTCGGCGCAGCGCCGCATGCGCTGAACGGCACGGCTGGCGCCAGCCTGGCCTGTGCGGCGCTCAGCGGGCAGGTCACGGCCTTCCTGCATGAGCATCCCGGCGCGGGGCGTGAGGCGGTGCTGGAGCATCTTCGCCGCAATGCGTCCTTCATCGGCCCTGAACGGCTTGGGCGCAAGGCATGAGCGCGCCGCGCATTCTGGTTCTCGGCGCGGGGCCTGCCGGCGCTGCTGCGGCCCTGGGCTTGCGGCGGCTGGGCTATCCGGTCTGCGTCATCAGCGAGTGGCGCCGCTTCGAAGCGCTGGAAGGCGTGTCGCAGCGGGTACTCAATGGCCTGCGCCAGGCCGGCCTCACACGTGCGCTGGCCTGCGCCAATCTGGCTTCACCACGCAGGGTTCACTGGAATGGCGACGAGCAGCGCGTCAATCAGGAATTCCTGCTCGACCGCGCCACCTTCGATGCCGCTCTTCGCGAGGATCTGCACGCCGCGGGCATCGAGCTGATCGCGGCGCGCGTGCACGATGTCGAAACCGTCGACGGCGCGACGGTGCGGCTGGAATCGGGCGAGACGCTGTGCGCGGATTTTCTGGTCGAGGCACGCGGCCGACAGGCGCCGCTGGCTGGCAAGCGACAGCGTGGTCCGGAAACGCTCAGTCTGCTCAATCAATGGCAGGAGGCGCCGGGGCGGCCCGCTTCGGCCGTGGAAAGCCTGGCCGACGGCTGGGCCTGGATGGCGCGCCTGGCTGACGGACGCTGTTACTGGCAGATCACTATCGATGCCTCGGCCGCATGCTTGCCGGGCAAGCCTAAGTTGCCGGGCTGGTGCGCGCAGCGCCGCAGCGAATCGATACTGGTGCACAAGCTGTTCAGCGAGACGGCCGTGCAGCCAGCTGCCCTCCATGCACGTAGCAGCACGGCGATCCTGGCCGACGAGGTCTGTGGCGCCAATTGGCTGCGGGTGGGGGATGCGGCGATGGCGGTAGACCCGCTGTCCGGCAACGGCATCTTCCAGTCACTGTCGTCCGCGCTGCAGGCGCCGGCAGTGATCAATACGCTGCTGAGATATCCCGCTCAGGCAGAACTGGCGCGCCGCTTCCATCGGCAGCGGGTGCGGCAGCTGTTCCTGCGTTTCGCCCGCATTGGCCGTGATTTCTATGCGATGGAGCGACGCTGGGCGGCTGAACCCTTCTGGCAGGCGCGCAGCGGCTGGCCGGATGCCGAGCCGGTACACGTCCCGACCGGCAGGGGTAGCGTGCAGGTCGAGCGGTCGCCGGTGCTGAACGGCGACCGGATCGAGGAAGTCGATGTGGTGATCACCGACGACCAGCCGCTGGGCATCTGGCATCTACAGGGCGTCGAGCTGGCACCGCTGGTGCGCGCGCTGCAGGCGGGAGAGGGTATGGCCGGGGTGCTGAGCCGCATTCCGGTGGAGCGGCGAGCCATGCTGCATGCCTGGCTCGCCGCTCATTTCAGACCGGCAGCGTAGGGCGGTCGCCACCGCTACGCGCCGTTACGCACGTTTCAGAAGAAACTGCCGACCACCAGCTGCAGGTAGGTGCTGGTGTTGTCGGTGCCGACCTGCAAGCCGCCTCGCTCGCTGCTGCGGTCCGGCTTGTAGAAGCCGAGCAAGGGGCTGACGAAGAGGTTGTCGTTGAGCATCCACTCTGCGTACAGGTCCAGCTCGCGCCCGCCCAGATTGCCGCGAGCCTTGTCCAACGGGTCAAAATCGAAGTACAGCGCGCCGAGCGTGAGGTTTTCGCGCGGCGCGACTTTCAGCCCGACGTGGTGGACCCGGCTGTTGCTGTTGAAGGGGCCTGCGTAGTTCGCCGCGACCTCGCCCTGGAACCAGGTGCCGTAGCCACGGCTCATGCCATAGAACAGGGGATCGAAGGCCTCCGAGAAGCGGCTGTAGCGGTAGGTCGCGGTAGGTGTCCAGGGAACCTCGGCGAAGGACCAGCTGCCTTCCAGATACCAGGCGTTTTCGCGGCCTTCGGACTTGTCCTGGGTGACGTATTCGGCAGCCAGCTGCAGGTTCTCCACACCGAGGTTGCCACGGCCACGCAGGCTCAGCGTATCCATGCCGTCGCGCTGCTCAAGGCCGAGGATCTCGGCGTAACGCTGCTCGACATCCAGGCCGCGAATCCAGCTGACGCCCAGCGTGCCGGCTTCGGCGACATGCTCCAGGTTGAGCACCGCCAGTTCGGCTTCCGCTTGGGCGGGGTTGTCCGATTTCAGCCACATCAGATCGCCACGCCAGCCCTGCACGCCGCCCAGGCGCAGCACCGCGGTCTTGTCGTAGGCCTTGCGTGCGGCAAGGTAGTAGGCGCCGCCGCGATTGAAGTCAGCGCCCAGATCCACGTTGCCGAAGTTCACCGGGTCGCCCTGGATCAGAAAGCCGTCACCCAGGGTGACCACCTGGCGCCCGGCGGAGATATCCAGGCCGTCTTCGCCAAGCCACGCCAGCGAGCTGCCCGAGCGCCAGCCAAGGTAGGAATCTTCGACTGCAGTGCGCCGTTCGCTGCCATCGCTCAGGCCGGCGGCATCGCCGTCACCCCAACTGGCCGAGCTGAGCAGGTTGAAGGCGCCATAAAAGGTGCCGGCTGGCAGGGCCTGGCTGCCGCTCAGGCCGTACTTGACGTAGCCCTCGCGCCAACTGGAATCTCCCTTGTCCCGGTTGCCCACCAGGTCGTAGCTCTCGCTGCTGCGCATCGCTGCGAACAGCGCTTCGACGTCCGCATTCAGGACGCTGCCGTCCTGGTTGTACAGTTCATATGCCTGCAATGGCGCGCCTTCCAGGGCGCAGCCGATGACCAGCGCCAGGGTTACGGGCAGGCGCAGTCGTTCACGAATGGTCGGTTTCATAGCCTTTCCTTGTTTTTCTTGTAAGCGGTGGGCGAGGCGGCGGCGGCCGCACTCGCCCGTGCGATCAGAGCTTGATCAGGACCGACTTGAGTTCGGTGTAATGGTCGATCGCTGCCGCGCCCATCTCGCGGCCGACGCCGGAGAGCTTGTAGCCACCGAACGGCAGGGCCGGATCGAGCGCGCTGTGGCAGTTGACCCACACCGAGCCTGAGCGGATGCGCGGGATCATGCGGTGCACGGCGCCGAGGTCGTTGGACCAGATGCTCGCCCCGAGGCCGTAGGGATTATCGTTGGCCAGGCTCACGGCCTCGTCGATGTCGTCGAAGGGAATGGCTACCAGCACCGGGCCGAAGATTTCCTCCTGCACCAGGCGATGCTGCTGGTCGACATCGACGATCACGGTCGGCTTGACGAAGTAGCCTGGCCCGAACGACTCGCCGCCACAGGCGATGGTGGCGCCCAGCTCGCGACCCATCTCGATGTAGCTGGACACGCGCTCCTGCTGGCGGGCGGAAATCAGCGGGCCCATCGCCACGCTCGGGTCCAGCCCGTTGCCCAGCTTCATGCCATTGGCGATACCGGCAATGTCGGCGATCACATTGTCGAAGTGCTTGCGCTGCACATACAGGCGCGAGCCGGCGCAGCAGACCTGGCCCTGGTTGAAGAAGATCGCGCTGGCGGCACCGGCGGCGGCCTGCTGCAGATCCGCGTCGCCCATGACGATGGTCGGCGACTTGCCGCCAAGCTCCAGCGTCACCCGGGTCATGTTGTCCATGGCCGCCTTGCCGATCTGCTTGCCGACCTCGGTGGAGCCGGTGAAGGTCAGCTTGTTCACGCCGGGGTGGCGAGTCAGCGCCGCACCTGCGTTCAGTCCGGTGCCGGTGACTACGTTGAACACGCCGTCGGGGTAGCCGGCTTCCATGACCAGTTCGGCGAGCTTGAGTGCCGTCAGCGGCGTCTCGTCGGCCGGCTTGAGAACCAGTGCGCAACCGGTGGCAAGGGCGGGGCCGAGCTTCCAGCAGGCCAGCAGCAGCGGGAAATTCCAGGCGACGATGGCACCGACCACGCCGATCGGCTCGCGGCGGATGTAGCCGTGGAACTGGTCGTTAGGCATCAGCGGCAGCGAGACGTCGACGCTGGCTCCCTCGATCTTGGTGGCCCAGCCGGCCATGTAGCGCAGCGAATCGATGGCCAACTGCACATCCATGACCTGCGCGACGGCGGCGCTCTTGCCGTTGTTCAGGCATTCCAGTTCCGCCAGCTGCTGCGCATCGCGCTCCATCAGATCGGCGAGGCGCCACAACAGGTTCTGCCGCTCGCGCGGACGCATCCGGCTCCAGGTCGAGTCGTCGAAGGCCTGGCGGGCAGCACGCACGGCACGGTCGACATCCTCGGCCGAAGCGGAGGGCACCTCGCCCAGTACCTCACCGGTAGCGGGGTTTCGGAAGCTCATGGTTTGGCCGCTGGCAGCGTCCAGCCACTGGCCGCCGATCAGCATCTTCTGCTGGCGGGTCAGGAAGCTGCGGGTTTGCGGGAGGATCGGCAGGTCGGCATGCATGGGTGAAACCTCTTGTTCTTGAAGGGTGTTGACCCTTTTCGCAACTGCCATGCCAATCCATAGACCTGATACAGGTCATTGATTCAAAAGCATTTTATTTTTGGGGGAAACGGTCTTGGCGGTTCGGCCTGTTGCACTTTGAGACGGGCTGAGACGCCCTGATGACAGACACGAGGCGGCATGCGACAAACTGTCTCAAGCTGGAACAGTTTGTCGCGAAATAAAACGCCGAGGCTCGCCTCCGAAACAGCGAAACGGTCGATTACTTGCTCTAAGTCCTTGTCTGAACAGCCTTTGTCACTGCTGGCACGCATTGTGTATTTGCCGTGACAGTCGCACCAAGGTGCACGCCAGAAGAACAATATCCAGGAGGTTTGATCTTGAAGACGACTCGACTCCGGCACCACGCAGGGACCTTGACGCTGGTCGCCGCCACCACGCTGTTTGCGCAAGCTCAGGCCGCGGAGGAGGCTGAAACGATCCTTGCCGCCAAGTGCGCGCAATGCCACACGCCACAGGGAGAGGGTGCGCTGAGCCGCATCAGCCAGCAGCGCAAGACGCCCGAAGGCTGGCTGATGAGCATTGCGCGCATGCAGATCATGCATGGGCTCGAGATCAGCGATGACGAGCGTCGCACCCTGGTCAAGTACCTGGCCGACAAGCAGGGCCTCGCGCCGAGCGAGACCGAAGGGGTGCGCTACGCCATGGAACGCCGCCTGAACACCATGGAGCAGTTCGACGAACCGTTGAACCAGATGTGCGCACGGTGTCACTCCGGCGCTCGGGTCGCGCTGCAGCGGCGCCCGGCCAAGGAGTGGGAGCACCTAGTGCATTTCCACCTCGGCCAGTGGCCGTCGCTGGAATACCAGGCCCTGTCGCGCGACCGCGACTGGTTGAACATCGCCCTAGAAGAGGTGGTGCCGCAGCTGAGCGAGCGCTTCCCGTTGGCCAGTGCCGACTGGAGCGCCTGGCAGAAGCAACGGCCCGCTGCCGAGACACTGGCGGGGCAGTGGAGCTTCAGCGGCAACATGCTGGCCAAGGGCGATGTGCGCGGTGTGATGAGCGTCAGTGTCGAGCCTGGCGATACTTTCCAGCTGAGCATCGATGGCCAGTATGCCGATGGCAGCCCGTTCAAGGGCAGCGGCTCGGCGGTCCTCTACAACGGCTATGAATGGCGCGCACAGGTGCAGGTCGGCGATACCCCGATGCGCCAGGTATTGAGCGCGCGTGATGGCCAGATGAGTGGCCGCATGTTCGAAGCCGAGCACGACGAGCGCGGGCTCGATTTCGTTGCGGCGCAACAGGGCAACGCCCAGCTGCTCTCGGTGCAACCGGGGCACATCAAGGCCGGCAGCGAGGCCGAACTGACCCTGGTCGGCAGCGGCCTGAGCGGTGCGCCGGATCTGGGGGCCGGCATCGAGGTGCTCGAAGTGCTGGCGCAGGACCCGCAACAGACCCGTCTCAGAGTCAGGGCGGCGCCGGATGCCGTGGCAGGGCTACGCGACGTGCGGCTCGGCAAGCTGAACGGCGCGCAACTGGCCGTCTACGACAGCATCAGCGAGATCAAGGTGGTGCCGGCGTTCTCCGTGGCCCGGGTGGGCGACAACGGTGCTTCGACGCCCAAGGTGCAAGGCCGCTTCGAGGCCGAGGCCTGGGGCCTGGGCGCCGATGGCAAGCCCTATCGCATCGGCTTTCTGCCCGCGAAATGGTCGGTGGCGCCCTTCGACGAGCGTGCCGCCGAGGACGAAGACGTCAAGTACGCAGGCGTGATGCAGGACGATGGCGTGTTCGTGCCCGGCGACGCCGGCCCCAACCCTGCCCGCCGGATGTCCACCAACAACGCCGGCAATCTCAAGGTGATCGCTGAAATGGAGCAGGGCGACCAGACGCTCAAGGGCGAGGGGCAACTGATCGTCACGGTACAACGCTGGAACAACCCACCGCTGCCTTGATGTGAGGCGGCCCGGACGGCCAGTGGCCGTGCGGTTTCGAAACGTGATTGGGAAGAATTCCGGGAGATCACCATGGGCGCCATCTTGAATCTGGTCGAACGCAACCTGCATGAGGTGCGTGTCGACGCCGAGCGACTGCTGTTCCACATACCCAGCAGCTCGCTGTTCGCCACCGACGAGTTGACCGGCGGCATCATCGATACGCTGCGCGAGCGAGGCTGTACTTCCGACGAACTGCCACAGCGCTTGCAGGGTCGCTTCAGCGGCGAGGAAATCAACGAGACCCTGCGCGAGCTGATGGCCCTCGAAGTCGTCAGTGACGGTTCCGCGCTGACGCCGGAGATCGGCGTCCGGCGGGTCGAGCGCACCGCGATCAACACCGTGGTACTCAACGTCAATACCGGCTGCAACCTCAGCTGCACCTATTGCTACAAGGAAGACCTGGACAAGCCTTCGGCGGGCAAGAAGATGTCCACCGACACCGCCGAGGCGTCCGTCGAGATGCTGCTGCGCGAGTCACCCGACGAGACGCGCTTCACCGTGGTGTTCTTCGGTGGCGAGCCGCTGTCCAACCGGCCGCTGATCGAACACATGGTGGATTACTGCGAGCGGCGTTTCAGTGCGGCGGGCAAGCAGGTGGAGTTCGTCATGACCACCAATGCCACGCTGCTTACCGAGGAGATCGTCGATTATCTCGACGCTCACCGTTTCGGCCTCTCGGTCAGCATCGACGGGCCGAAGACGGTGCATGACCGCAACCGCATCACCGTGGGCGGGCAGGGCACCTACGACGTCGTCCGCCGTAAGGCGGACATGCTGCTGTCGCGCTATCGCAGCCGGCCGGTCGGCGCGCGCGTCACCCTGACCCGCGGCGTGACCGATGTCGAGACCATCTGGAACCACCTGTTCAACGAGCTCGGCTTCGCCGAAGTGGGCTTCGCGCCCGTCACCTCGGGAGACATCAGTGGTTTCAACCTCAGTAGCGAGGAGCTGATCGAGGTTTTCGCCAACATGAAGGCGCTCGGCCGGCGCTACCTGGAGGCGGCGCTCGCGCATCGCAACATCGGTTTCTCCAACCTGCACCAGCTGATCACCGACATCCATGAAGGGCACAAGAAAGCGCTGCCCTGCGGCGCCGGCCTGAAGATGCTGGCGGTGGACCACAAGGGTGAGCTGAACCTCTGCCACCGTTTCACCGGCTCGAGCCTGCCCACCTTCGGCAACGTGCAGAGCGGCGTGAAGCAGGCCGAGCTGAACGACTTTCTCTCGCAACGCCTCGATCGTACCGACACCGGCTGCGACAGCTGCCATATCCGCAACCTGTGCTCGGGCGGCTGCTACCACGAAAGCTACGCCCGCTATGGCGATCCGGCTCACCCGACCTACCACTACTGCGAGCTGATGCGCGACTGGGTGGACTTCGGCATCGAAGTCTACAGCCGCATCATGGCCGTCAATCCGGCTTTCATCAGCAGCTACATCTCTCCGCGGAAGGCGCACTGATATGAAGCATCTCAAGCCGTTGAACAACAAAGCCCAACTGCTCGACCAGGCTGCTGCCGAGGATCGCGTCGAGGAAGTCGTCGCGATGAGCGCTATCGCAGGATGCACCGCCACCACGGACCCGGGCTGGGAAATCGATGCCTTCGGCGGGGTCGCCTCGCTGTGCCAGCCCATGGAATCGGACCTCTATGGCTGCGCCGACCCCTGCTGGTGGCCGGCCCAGGTGCCCGACATGATGAGCACCTACCCGGACTGGAACAGCCAGGCGCAGAACTCGCAGGAAGACTGGCGCAACCTCGGCACCGTGTTCCCGAAAGACAAATGAGCGCCTAGAACAAGAAAGGGGAATCCTGATGAAACTATCCATCCTTGGCGGCACTGCCGCTCTGGCCGGCGCGCTGCTGGCCAACCCGGCAGTGGCCACTGGCGATATCGGGCCTGCGCTCAAGCCCGGCCACGAGTACATGATCGCCACCAACTATCCGAACAACCTGCATGTGCTCGATCTGGCGAGCGACAGCGTCTACAAGACCTGCGTAATACCGGACGCCTACGGTCCCGGTACGACCCAGATCGGCCCGGATCGCAAGACTGCCTATGTGCTCAGCAACCGTTATGGCGACCTCTACGGTATCGATCTGGACAGCTGCCGCACGGTGTTCCACGCCCGTCTGGCGCAACATTCGGGGGAGAAGGCGCGCGCGCTGTTTTCCATCGCGCTCAGTCCGGACGGCAAGGAAATCTACAGCGTCGCCAACCCGACCCTGCTGATGAACGACCACTACGTGGTGCAGCCTCCGCGCTTGCAGGTCTACGCTACCGACGCCGGGCTGGACGCCAAGCCGCTGCGCACCTTCGAGGTGCCGCGGCAGATTTCCATCATGCAGGCCGGCGACGATGGCAGCCTCTACATGGCGGGCGCTGACATATACAAGTTGGACGTGAACACCGGCGAATATGAAGTGGCGGTGGCGAGCCGCAACTGGCAGCGGCCGCTCTACAGCCCGCCGGATGTGCTCTACGCCTGGAATCAGCAGACTTATCGCCGCGACTTCTCGCTGCTCTACACCGCTGCGAAGTTCAAGGATGAAAGCCAGGACATGGCCAGCGCCGAGTATGTCTATGGCTACTTCAGCGTGGATCTGGTCACCGGCAAAAGCGAAACGATGGATTTCGGCGAGCTGACCGAAATCTATTTCACCGGCATGCGCTCGCCCACGGACCCCAACCTGATGTTCGGCGTGCTCAATCGCCTGGCCAAGTACGATATCCGCGAGAAGAAGTTGCTCAAGGCGGCCACCCTGGAGCACTCCTACTACTGCATTGCCTTCAACAAGGCAGGCAGCAAGATCTACCTGGGCGGCACCTATAACGATGTGGCCGTATTCGACGCGGACAGCCTGGAACAGGTCGGCACGATCAAGCTGCCGGGCGGCGACATGGCGATTGCCACCACGCAGATATTCACACGCTGATCAAAGCCCCGCGCATTGCGCGGTGCGCGACCGGTTGCTGTTTCGATGAGTAGTGCGTATTCGCCTCAGGCCATGCAGTGCCTGGCGAATATGCGGCTCGGTGTTTCGCCAGGCTGTTATCCCACACCGTTGTCGCCGCTAAGGCGCCTCACACAGGGTTCAGAGCTCTGCTCTTGTGTGAGGGGCCTTGGGCGTGTCCGGAAGGGCAGGAGGTGGCCCGGCCAGCAGAGCGAACTGCTGCTCCGGGCCGCGCTCCTTTGCTACTCCAGCACCATTCGAACCGCCTGCTCACGGGCTTTCGGTGCACAGCTGGTCAATGCTCGATTGCCTTGGCCATATCCTCGACGACCTTCTTGGCATCACCAAAGACCATCATGGTCTTGTCCATGTAGAACAGCTCGTTGTCGAGGCCGGCATAGCCGCTGGCCATTGAGCGCTTGTTGACGATCACGGTTTTCGCCTTGTAGGCCTCGAGGATCGGCATGCCGGCAATCGGCGACTTCGGGTCGTTCTTCGCCGCCGGGTTGACCACGTCGTTGGCGCCGAGAATCAGCACCACGTCGGCCTGGGCGAACTCGGAGTTGATGTCGTCCATTTCGAACACCTGCTCGTAAGGCACCTCGGCTTCGGCCAGCAGCACGTTCATGTGCCCGGGCATGCGGCCGGCGACGGGGTGGATCGCGTACTTCACCGTCACGCCCATGTGCGTCAGCTTCTCGGCCAGCTCCATCAGTGCATGCTGCGCGCGGGCCACGGCGAGGCCGTAGCCGGGGACGATGATCACGGTGTCGGCGTTGGAAAGCAGGAACGCCGCATCATCCGACGAACCGGACTTCACCGACCGCGCCTCCTGGCTGCCGGTCGGTGCGGACGTATCGCTCGCGCCGCCGAAGCCGCCGAGGATGACATTGAAGAACGAGCGGTTCATCGCCTTGCACATGATGTAGGAGAGGATTGCGCCGGAGGAGCCGACTAGCGAACCGGCGATGATCAGCATCGAGTTGTTCAGGGAAAAGCCGATACCGGCCGCCGCCCAGCCCGAGTAGCTGTTGAGCATCGACACCACCACCGGCATGTCGGCGCCACCGATGGGGATGATGATCAGCACACCGATCACGAACGCCAGCACCAGCAGCAGCATGAAGGCCGCGAAACTGCCGGTGAAGGTGTAGACGAGCCCGAGCAACAGGATCGCCAGACCCACGGCCAGATTGATCTTGTGCTGGTTGGGGAAGCTCACCGGCGCACCCTGAAACAGGCGGAATTTGTACTTGCCCGAAAGCTTGCCGAAGGCGATCACCGAACCGGAGAAGGTGATCGCGCCGATGGCCGCGCCAAGGAACAGCTCCAGGCGGTTGCCGGTCGGAATCGGCTGGCCCATGGCCTGGACGATTCCCAGCGACTGCGGCTCGAGCACCGCGGCGATGGCGATGAACACCGCCGCCAGGCCGATCATGCTGTGCATGAAGGCGACCAGCTCCGGCATCTTGGTCATCTCCACGCGCTTGGCCATCAGCGTGCCGATGCTGCCACCGACCAGCAGGCCGAGCAGGATGAACCCGATACCGCCGGCCGCGTTGGAGCCTTCGGCCATCTGCGCGCCGAGCTTGAACACCAGAAACACCGTGGTGACCACGGCGATGCCCATGCCGAGCATGCCGAACAGGTTGCCGCGGCGCGAGGTGGTGGGGTGCGACAGGCCCTTGAGCGCCTGGATGAAGCTCACCGAGGCGATGAGATAGAGCAGGGTGATGGCGTTCATGCTCATGGCGTGACCTCCGCGCGGGCGCCGACGGGAGCGGGTGCGCGCGCCTTTTCCTTCTTCTTGAACATTTCCAGCATGCGCCGGGTGACCAGGAAACCGCCGAACACGTTGACCGCCGCCAGCGCCACGGCGAGGGTGCCCATCAGCTTGCCCATCGGCGTCACGGTCAGCGCGGCGGCGAGCATGGCGCCGACGGTGACGATCGCCGAAATCGCATTGGTGACCGCCATCAGCGGGGTGTGCAGTGCAGGGGTGACGTTCCAGACCACGTGGTAGCCGACATAGATCGCCAGCACGAAGATGATCAGGTTGTAGATGCCATCTGAAATCAGGTCCATTACCGGGCTCCCTTAGCCGTTGTTGCGCACAACGCGGCCGTCTGCACACATCAGGCAGGCGGCGACGATGTCGTCTTCGAGGTTGAGATGAAACTGGCCGTCCTTGTCGATGACCAGCTTGAGGAAATCCAGCAGGTTGCGCGCATACAGCGCCGAGGCATCCGCCGGAACCTGCGCGGCCAGGTTGCTGTAGCCGACCAGGGTCACGCCATGGCGCACCACCACCTGATCGGCCACCGTCAACGGACAGTTGCCGCCCTGGGCCGCCGCCAGATCGATCACCACCGAGCCCGGCTTCATCTGCTGCACGGTTTCCTCGCGCAACAGCACCGGCGCCTTGCGCCCGGGAATCAGCGCAGTGGTGATGATGATGTCGGCCTGCTTGGCGCGTTCATGCACCGCCTGCGCCTGGCGCGCCATCCAGGAGGCCGGCATCGGCCGCGCATAGCCGCCGACGCCCTCGGCGCATTCACGCTCCTCATCGGTCTCCAGCGGTACGTCAACGAACTTGGCGCCGAGCGACTCGATCTGCTCCTTTACTGCGGGGCGCACATCCGAGGCTTCGATTACGGCTCCCAGGCGCCTGGCGGTGGCGATCGCCTGCAGCCCGGCCACGCCTGCGCCGAGCACCAGCACGCGGGCAGCCTTTACCGTGCCGGCGGCGGTCATCAGCATCGGCATGAAGCGCGGGTAGAAGTGCGCGGCCAGCAACACCGCCTTGTAGCCGGCGATGTTGGCCTGCGACGAGAGCACATCCAGGCTCTGCGCGCGCGAGGTACGCGGCGCCGCTTCGAGGGCGAAGGCGGTGATCCCGCGCTCGGCCATGCGCGCATTGTTGTCGGCATCGAAGGGGTTGAGCATGCCGATCAGCACAGCGCCGGGCCGTAGCTGCGCCAGCTCGCCCGCATCCGCCGCGTCGACCTTCAGCACAATGTCGGCGCCCAGTGCATCAGCTGCTTCGCCCAGTTTCGCGCCGGCAGCCTCGTAGGCGGCATCGGGGATGCTGGCCGCAAGCCCGGCGCCGCGCTGCATCGTGACCTGATGGCCCTGGCCGACCAGCTTCTTGACCGTCTCCGGCGTGGCCGCGACGCGCGTCTCGCCGGGCCGGGTTTCGAGGGGAACACCTATATGCATGTCGTTTGATGAGCTAGAACCAGATAAGTACACAGGGAAACGTGCGATAAATGTGGGATTTACCGGAATCGACCGGCACGAACTGGGATATCGTTTGGAATCCCGTTGCAACATCTGCAACTAGATCAAACGCAGTCGCGAACCCATTCTAGTAGCTCTTCCGCGTTGGGCAACAGCTCGCTTCGGGAAGAATATTTACTAGCCAGCTCCAAGCAACGCAGACGGATCTCCTGGTGAATAACTTGAGCGTCTGCCTCCTGCTTTATCTCCTCGGTGATTGCAGCCCGGTTCCTCTTACCGTACCTGTGTAGAGCTGACTTCGATATTTTCCAGCCCTGACCTGCCAACCATTCTGAATGCTCAACGTACCCAGCAAACCCGGAGGTCATCAGGCGGCTGTGTAGCTGCGCTTTCAGTTCTGGCGGAAGCGCATCCGCTGCGAGGCTGGCGCCTCTGGCTCGGCAAGTCTGCTCGGGTTTCATGGCTGTCTCCTAGGCTAGTCGACCCATCATCTGCAAAGCAGGCTAAATACTTCTTTAAACCTGTTTAATAAAGGAAAACGACGCCGCGCCCGACACTAGCTCCGTGCTTGAAGCACACATCAACCACGGAGAGAGCCATGAACAAATACACGCTGAAATACCCGTTTACTACCGCCGCAGGTGCTCGCCTGGAGCATATCGAAATTCGCCGCCTTACCCGAGGTGACGTTCGCAAAGCATCTCAATTCAGTAAAGACGAGTTCGACCAGGAGAACTTCATGCTGGCCAGCATGACGGGGCTGGTAGTTGAAGACCTGGATCAGTTCGACATCGCTGACGCGAAATTCCTGGTCGAATCCTTTCGGGACATGGTGGACGGAAAGGGCGAGTCTGCCGGTCTTTGATGAAGCCCTGCTTTACTGGCTGCGCATGCAGCCGTCCGAGATAGAACAGCTGGAGGAAGAGGAATACATGCGTTGGACGGAATTCGCCTATCGGGTTCAGAAAGCGCGAACCGAAGAATAGGCGCCCCCAACGAGCCCCGTAACTGCCGTCGCTCGACGGCAGTCCCCCCGCATGTATCTCCCTGACCTAAAGCCAGCGACAACCAGCAGGCTTCGTACAGGGAATCATCATGGCAAGCACAATCATCGCCGGCCTTCGCATTGCCGCCTCAGCCACAGGCATGGGCGTCTTTGGGAGTACCCGTAAAACCATCTTGGGACTTGAGAGTGCGTCCCAAAAGCTGCGAATCAAGCAAGATGCACTGGGCGCTTCTATCAAGCGCAGCATGGGAACACTCGCGCCAGAAGCCATGGCCGCGCTGAACAATGAATATATTCGCCTAGGCCAAAGCATTGACCAGGTGCGGCTAAAACAAGAGCGGCTTCAGAGAGGGCTGGCCCGCCGCGACCAGTTGCGCAGCCAGCGCGCCGATCTGCGCTCCGGCGTGCTCGAAACGGTCGCCATTGGCGCCTCCGCAGTGCTTCCGGTCAAGCTGGCTATCGACTTTGAATCCGCCATGGCGGACGTCAAGAAAGTCGTAGACTTCAAGACCCCGGATGGCTTCAACAACCTCAGCCGCGACATCCTAGAACTGACCCGTACTCTTCCCCTGACCGGTAACGAACTGGCCGCAATCACTGCCAGCGGTGGGCAACTGGGGGTGGCCGAGACCGACCTCAAGCAGTTCACCACCACCGTGGCAAAAATGGCCACTGCGTTCGATATGTCTGCTGCGGATGCCGGTGACTCGATGGCCAAACTGGCCAACGTATACCGCATCCCCATCAGTCAAATCGGTCGCCTGGGCGACGCCATCAATGAGCTATCCAACAGCTCGCCAGCAAAAGCCAGTGACATCGTAAATGCACTGGGGCGCATTGGCGGTGTAGCCAAGTCCTTCGGGCTTACCGAAACCCAAGCAGCAGCGCTCAGCAACACGTTCATCAGCCTGGGCAAATCGCCCGAGGTCGCAGGCACAGCCATCAATGGAATGCTGATCAAGCTGCAAACCGCTGACAAGCAAGGCGGCGCCTTCCAGGAAGCGCTAGCCGCAATGGGCATGAATGCATCCAGCCTTAAGGAAGCCATTGGCCGGGACGCCCAAGGTGCGCTAACTGGCTTTCTTGACGCAGTCGCCAAAGTGCCTGAAGCCGACCGCATGGGCATGCTGGTAGACCTGTTCGGCCTGGAGTATGCGGACGATGTAGCGGTGCTGGCCGGCTCAACCAAAACCTATGCTGAATCGCTCAAGCTGGTGAAGGATGCCAGCAGCTACAGCGGCTCCATGGAGAAAGAATTCCAAGCCCGCGCAGCCACCACAGCCGCAAGCCTCCAACTGCTCAAAAACGGCCTATCGGAGATCGGCATCAACATAGGCTCCGCCGTGCTGCCGGGCCTTAATAGCCTGATCGGCACAATCCGGCCATTGCTTACCCAGTTCGCCGGCTGGGCCAAGGAGAACGCCAGCCTGGTCAGTGGCGCCGTAAAGCTGATCGCTGGTGCCGCCGCGCTCAAGCTCAGCTTTATCGGGCTCGCTTACGGCGTCAGTCTGGGGGCTTCCGGCCTCAATGCTGCGGGCATGGCCATGTCCATCGTGTCCGGCAAGACAACCCTTCTCAACCAGGCGCTGATCGGTACACGCCTCGCCCCGCTGATTACAGGTGTCGGCAATCTCACTGCCATGCTGCCGGGCCTTACCGGCGTGATGGGTACGCTGGGCGGGGTGATCGCCGCCACCCCCATTGGCTGGCTTATTGCGGGAGTCGCTGGAGTCGCAGTCGCTGGCCTCCTGATTTATAAATACTGGGAGCCGATCCGAGCGTTTGCGAAAGGTTTTTTCTTAGGATTGACGACGGGCTTGAGCCCCATCAAGAAAGCCTTCACCGCAGCCTTTGCCCCCGTCGCGCCGCTGCTGGCAAGCATCGGCGCGCTTGTGCGTCCGATCATCCAATGGTTCGGCGAGCTGCTTACCCCCGTGGAAATGGGAGGAGGCGCATTCTTCGGCACTATGGTGGCCGGGGTTTCGTTCGGAGAAAAGGTGGGGGCGGCACTGTCTGCGCTGCTGACACCCTTGCGCTGGGTGCTGGAAGGCATCGGCGAGATACCCAAGGCCTTCAGTGGCGGGCTTGGAAGCGTGGCGGCACTGATCGTCAACTTTTCCCCGCTGGGTCTGTTCTACAGAGCCTTCTCCGGGGTGATGAACTACTTTGGCGTTGAGCTACCAGCCAAGTTCACCGACTTCGGCAGCATGCTGGTTACCGGCCTCGTTAACGGCATACAAAGCATGGCCAGCGCCGCCAAGGATTCCGTGGTGGGCCTGGGCTCCAATGTATCTGGATGGTTCAAGTCCACGTTGGGCATCAACAGCCCAAGCCGCGTATTTATGGGCTACGGCGCCAACGTATCAGAGGGCGCCGCCATCGGCATCGCCGGTCATACGGGGCTGGTACGCAAGGCCGCCCTGGGCATGGCCGCCGCCACGGCTGTGACCATGGCGACACCTCAGCTTGCGGCTGCAACCCAAGGCCCTGCGCTCGCCGCTGGAGGCCATGCAGGCAGCGCAGGCACGGTAACCGTCCACCTGACCCAGAACTTCACCATCAACGGCGCTGCGGGCAACCTTGAAGGCCAAGCCAGGCAGATGGGGCAAATCAGCTACGACGAGTTTGTTCGCCTGCTTGATCGAGTGGATCGCGACCGAAAGCGTCGAGCGTACTGAGCTATACCAGCACCGCATGCTGCACTCACAGAAAACCCCAAGTCGCTTGGGGTTTTCTGCTTTCTGGGGCCTGATTTTGCTCGGCTTGCGAGGTGGTTTGGGGCCAAACCGTTTGGGGTTCCGGTCACGGTGACTAGAAAATTCCGCACCGTGCGGGGCGGTTGCGATGGCGGGAAACCCGCGAACGGCTCGCGGAAAACTGGTGACCGTCACCAGTCAAATTAGCTGGAAGCGCTGAGTTTACTGGGCTGCACGAGTTTTTTAACTGGTGACGGTCACCAGAAAAACCGCGAGCCGTTCGTGAGATGAACGTCTTCACTGGGTCGGAAACTCCGCACCCGTGCGGAGTGGCGAACTGGTCACTGTGACCGGAAAAATGAAGACTGTCTTCAGCCGTTGGTGCAGGAAAACTCGTGACGGTTACGGAAAAGCGGGAATAGGCCAAGAAGCTACAGCCCAGTAAAATCAAGACTTGCAGGGCTAGGAGCATCCTAAAAAAACCGTGACGGTCACGAGTTTTCCAGTCCTGCGGCGCAGCACAACTGAAGACCGTCTTCACCGCTGACCGTCAGCGGTTTTAAATTGCAGAAAATCCTTAACGGTTACGAGTTTTTTAAGCCGACTGTCGGTCATCAGGCGCGTCGTAACTCATTGAATATTAAGGGCATGGCCGTAGGTAGTAGCCGACCATCGGCCACTCGGAATCCTTAACGGTTACGAGTTTTTAGGGTAAAAAGTGCTGACCGTCAGCGGCCTGAACTTAAGAAAGTCGGTTTCCGTGTCAGCGCCAACTCCTGGTATGACCACGCTTACGACGATATCGGCAGCGATAACGCCTCGACCAACCAGCTCAACAACGGCCGGCCGGATTCCCGTCACCAGAGTGGTTACGCCGATCGCTATTACAACGGGCCGTCTTCGGAAATTCTCGACGCCTTTGTGTTCGGCAGTACGGAAGTCGGCGAGGAATCGCTGCTCAGCGGTAAGGCCGGCAAGCACACCCTTTACTGGGGCGAGAGTCTGCTGGCCTTTGCTCACGGCAACAGTTACGGCCAGTCCGGCCTCGACATATCCAAGGCGTTGGCAGTACCCGGAACCGAAGCCAAAGAGCTGTTCATTCCGCGCAACCAGTTGTCCGCCAGCTTTACGGTCAACCCGGAACTGACCCTCGCGGCGCAATACTTCCTGGATTGGGATGCCGCGCGACTGCCGGAATCGGGCACTTACCTGGGGTTCAACGATGGCATTCAAAATGGTGGGCACAACCTGTCGTTGATTGCTGCACAAAACCCTCGCTTTGGTACGCCTGGCCCGCTGGGTACCAATCAGTTTTTGCGGCTTAACAACGGCCACACCTTCACCCCGGACAACCATGGTGACTTTGGCCTGATGGCCAAGTGGAGCCCGGAGTGGCTGCAAGGCACGCTGGGTGTCTACTACCGCAAAACCTCCGACATCCTGCCAAACCTGGCCTTGCAGCCCACGGCTGTCGGCCCTGCGCAACTGATCTCCGGCAACGTCGGCAGCTACAACCAGTTCTACGTCGATGACATCGATATCTATGGTCTGAGCCTGTCGAAAAGCATCGCCGGGGTGAGTGTCGGTTTCGACTTGAACTACCGCGAGAACATGCCCCTGGCCAGTGTGCCGGGCAGTGTCAGCCCGGCTGCGGCCGCCGCCAACGTCCCCGGCTTCATTGGCAGTTTCAATGGCGAAAACGGCGTCGCCCGCGGCAACACCGTGCACGCGGTGCTCAACGGTCTGACCACCTTTGGCGACACGCCGGTCTGGGACAGTTCTTCGCTGCTGGTCGAGCTCGCTTACAGCCGTTGGCTGGACGTGACCGAGAACAAACAACTGTTCAAGGGCGAGGACTGGTACCACGGCACCGACAAGGTCACGAAGGACAACTACATCGTCGGCGTCAACTTTACCCCGACCTGGTATCAGGTATTCCCCGGCATCGATATGTTCATGCCGATGACTTACAACGTCGGCCTCAATGGCAACTCTGCCGTCCAGTTGGGCGGTAACGAAGACGCCGGCAGTTATTCGGTGGGTGTCGGCATGGACGTCCACAACCAGTACCGCTTCGACCTGAAATACGTGGACAACTTCGGTCCATTCGACACCTGCAGTTCGCCAGGCAACGCTGGCCGTCAGGGAGACGGTGCGGCACCGGGTGCCAATGGCCAGTACAACTGCGTACCCGGTCAAACCACCGCCTTCGGCGGAACCCCGTCCCAGCTCAAGGATCGCGGCATGGTCACTTTGACCTTCAAAACGACTATCTGATCGAACCGTTGCCCAGCAACAGGAGACACCCCATGAAGTTCGTCAACACGCTTTTGTTTACTGCCTTGACCGTGGCCATCGCAGGCGCGGTACACGCAGCCGTTTCCCCCGATGAAGCGGCAAAACTGGGCACCAGCCTGACTGCGGTCGGCGCGGAAAAGGCCGGCAACGCCGACAACACCATTCCGGCCTACACCGGTGGTATCACCACGCCGCCGGCCAGTTTCCAGCCGGGCAGCTCCTTCCGTCCGGACCCTTACGAGGCTGACAAACCCCGTGCGGTGATCGACGGCAAAAACGTCGGTCAATTCGCCGGCAAACTGACCGCGACCACGCAAGAGTTGCTTAAGCGTTACCCAACGTTCCGGGTCGACGTGTTACCGACCCATCGCAGCGTGGCATTGCCGCAGCGCCTGCTGGATAACACCGCGAAAAACGCCGTCGGCACCAAAACCCTCGAGGGCGGTGTCGCCCTGGAAAACGCGCTGCCGGGCGTGCCGTTCCCGATTCCGAAAGATGGCTATGAGGCCATGTGGAACCACCTGTTGCGTTATCAGGGTTACGCCACCAATTTCAAATACGACTCCTGGAACGTCGACGGTTCCGGGACGGCGATTCTGGCGACGTCCGGTAACGCTTACCTCGAATACCCGCTCTACGATCCGAAGCGCACGGAGCCGGCGAAAGAGACCGACCTGTTCTTCAAGACCAAGCTCTATTACCAGGCCCCGGCCCGCCGCGCAGGCGAAGCCATCCTGGTTCAGGACGCGGTCAACCCGCTGAAAATGGAGCGTCGTGGATGGCAATACCTGCCGGGCCAACGTCGGGTAAAACTCGCGCCGGACATCGCCTACGACACGCCGAACCCTGGTTCGGCCGGCGCCTCGACCTATGACGACGCCTGGGTGTTCAACGGTGCGATGGACCGTTACGACTTCAAGCTGGTGGGCAAGAAGGAAATGATCATTCCTTACAACACCTACAAGTTGAACTATCACAAGGAAGCGGCGGACATCACCACGCCGCACTTCGTCAATCCGGACCTGACGCGCTGGGAGCTGCACCGCGTGTGGGTGGTCGAAGCCACGCTGAAACCGGGCAAACGCCACATCTACAGCAAACGCACCTTCTACCTCGACGAAGACAGCTGGATCGCCGTGGCCTCGGATGAATACGACGCCAGCGGCAAGTTGTACCGCGGCTCCTTTGCGCACCTGGCTTACAGCTACGACGTGCAGGCGCCGAACTCCGACAACCACATGATTTATGACTTCGTTTCCGGGAGCTACAACATCACCGGCATCTACGGCCCGTATGGCGGCGTCAAGTACATCGACCCGCTTTCGAAAGCGCTGTGGGCACCTGAGTCATTGGCTGGCACGGGTATTCGCTAAGCCATAAACGCAGGTGTTTTTTTGGTCGCCGACAGTGTGCCTTTCACTGTTCGGCGGCTTTTTTTGCCGAGTAAACCTCATGAATGCATTTAGATGGATAACGCTGGCTGCGCTGGGCGTGGCAGTGGCCGTGCCCTTTACCCGAGCGGTGGTCGCCGCGGAGTTTGTCGATCCGCTGTCAAGTCCGGCGATTCAGAGTGAAAAAGCTGTTAACGGAATGTTCACCGGGTTGGCCAGTGCGGGTCAGCGTCTGGTTGCCGTAGGCCAGCGCGGTCATATTTTTTACTCCGATGACAACGGCACCCGTTGGAAGCAGGGAGAAGTTCCAGTGAGCTCAGACTTAGTGGCCGTGCAGTTCCCGAGCCCGACACAGGGCTGGGCGGTCGGGCACGACGGTGTTGTGTTGCACAGCGATAACAAGGGGGAAACCTGGACGCGCCAGCTCGATGGCCGTCAGGTCGGGCAGATCATGCTTGAACACTATCAGCAGCAAGCGGCACCGGATGACGCGTTATTGGCTGATGCTCAACGCATGATCGATGAAGGGGCGGATAAACCCTTTCTGGATGTGTGGTTCGCCAATGAGAAAACCGGCTACGTCGTCGGCGCGTTCAACCTGATTTTCCGCACCGACGATGGCGGGCGGACCTGGGTTCCGTTGATGGACCGCACCGACAACCCGGGCGCACTTAACTTCTATGGGATGCGCGCCATCGGCAGCGACCTGTTCATCGTCGGTGAGCAAGGCCTGGTGCTGAAACTGGACCCGACGAGCCAACGATTCGTCGGCGTTCCCACCCCCTATAGCGGCAGTTACTTCGGGGTCACCGGCACGCCGGGTGCAGTGCTGGTTTATGGCCTGCGCGGCAATGTTTACCGCAGTGTCGATCACGGATCGAACTGGGAAAAAGTGGAACTCGGATTGTCCTCGAGCATCACCGCGAGCACGGTCACGGCAGACGGTCGAATCATCCTGGTCAGCCAGGCCGGCCACGTGCTGATCAGCTCTGACGACGGCGTGACCTTTACGCAAAAGCCACAAGAACGCTTGGGCCCAGCTGCGGCAGCGCAAGCCACCGGGTCAGGCTCCGTGGTCGTCGCGGGCGCGCAGGGCTTGCGCCAGTTGCCTTTCGAATGAGCGCACTTCACAGAATAAAAAGAGACGAGCCACGTCATGGGTAATAACTACAACCTCGATACGATGCCGGTGATCCGCGAGCTCAAGGGCTTCGATGCACGCTCGGGCAACTTCCTTGAACGCCTGATTTTCAACAACCGTCTGCTGGTGGTACTGACCTGCCTGATCGTGACGGTGCTGCTGAGCTACTTCGCCGTCACGCGGCTGACGCTCAATGCCAGCTTCGAAAAGATGATTCCGCAGAGTCAGCCATACATCAAAAACTACCTAGAAAATCGTCAGTCCTTACGCGGCCTCGGTAACACCGTTCGGGTGGTGGTGGAAAACACTGAAGGCAACATCTACGACCCGAAATACCTGGAGGTGCTGAAGCAGGTCAACGACGCCTTGTTCCTGACACCAGGTGTGGACCGGGCGTGGATGAAATCGTTGTGGACACCGGCCGTGCGCTGGACCGAAGTCACGGAGGAGGGCTTCCGTGGCGGCCCGGTGATGCCGGACTCCTACGACGGTTCAGAGAACGGCGTTGAGCAACTGCGCTTGAACATTGCCCGTTCCGGAATCATCGGCAGCCTGGTTGGCAATAACTTCAAGTCGAGCATGATTGTCGTGCCGTTACTGGATAAGGATCCGGTCACCGGCGCTGACATCGACTATCACCAGTTTTCGCGGATGCTCGAAGAGCAGCTGCGCGACAAATTTGAATTTGAAGGCTCCAGCGCGAAACACAAGGCGGGCGAGGAGGGCAAAGGCCCGATCAAAATCCGTGTCATTGGCTTCGCCAAACTGGTGGGCGACCTGATCGATGGCCTGCTGCTGATCATGCTGTATTTCGGCGCCGCCGCGCTGATCGCCACCGCGATCATCTTTGCCTTCACCCGTTGCGTACGCAGCACCGCGCTGGTGATTCTGTGCTCGGTGGTGGCCGTGGTTTGGCAACTCGGGTTGATCACCTTGTTCGGCTACGCGCTCGACCCGTTTTCGATTCTGGTGCCGTTCCTGGTGTTTGCCATCGGCGTGTCCCACGGCGCGCAGAAGATGAACGGGATCATGCAGGACGTCGGACGCGGCACCCATCAACTGGTCGCCGCGCGCTACACCTTCCGTCGCCTGTTCCTCGCCGGCCTGACCGCGTTGCTGGCCGACGCCGTGGGCTTTGCAGTGCTGATGCTGATCGACATCCCGGTGATTCAGGACCTGGCCGTCACCGCGAGCATTGGTGTGGCGGTATTGATCTTCACCAACCTGGTGTTGTTGCCGGTGCTGCTGTCGTACTGGGGCGTGAGCCCGAAGGCGGCGGCGCGCAGTTTGCGTCAGGAAAACAAGGAGCTCAAAGGCAAGGGGCTGGGCAGTCTGTGGAGACTGCTTGACCGCTTTACCGAGCGCAAATGGGCGACGGTGGCGGTGGTGGTGGGCGGGCTGTTAGCGGTCGCTGGCTTCATGGTCAGCACGCACCTGAAGATCGGTGACCTCGATCCGGGCGCACCGGAGCTGCGCGCCGATTCGCGCTACAACCGCGACAACGCCTACATCACCGCCAACTACTCGCTGTCCAGCGACCAGTTTGCAGTCATGGTCAAAACCGCCAGCGAAGGCTGCCTGAAGTACGAAACCCTGGTGGAAGCCGATCGCCTCGGCTGGCTGTTGCAACAACAACCGGGCGTGCAGACCACCGTATCGCTGGTCAACGCGGTGCGGCAGATCACGGCGGGTTCCTATGAAGGCAACCCGAAAATGCTGACCGTCGCCCGTAATCAGAACGTGCTGAACTACGGCGCGCAGCAAGCCTCGGTGAACAACCCGGAACTGTTCAACAGCGACTGCTCGATGATGCCGGTGATTGCCTACCTCTCGGACCACAAGGCGGAAACCCTCGATCACGTGGTGAAAGTCGCTGACCAGTTCGCCCGCGAACACAGCAACGACGATCGCCAGTTCATGCTCGCCGCAGGCAGCGCCGGGATCGAAGCCGCGACCAACATCGTCGTGCGCGAGGCCAACCACACCATGCTGTTTTACGTGTACGGCGCGGTGATCGTGCTGTGCTTCATCACCTTCCGCAGCTGGCGCGCGGTGGTGGTGGCTGTGGTGCCGTTGATGCTGACGTCGATTCTCTGCGAGGCGCTGATGGTGTGGCTGGGTATGGGCGTCAAGGTCGCGACCTTGCCGGTCATCGCCTTGGGTGTCGGGATCGGTGTTGACTACGCGCTGTACCTGCTCAGCGTTCAACTGGCTCAACAACGTGCCGGCCTGTCCTTGACCGAAGCCTACAAAAACTCCGTCGCGTTCACCGGCAAAGTGGTGGCGCTGGTGGGCATCACGCTGGCCGCGGGTGTGATTACCTGGGCCTGGTCGCCGATCAAGTTCCAGGCCGACATGGGCATCCTGCTCACGTTCATGTTCATCTGGAACATGATCGGGGCGTTGGTGTTGATTCCTGCCTTGTCACATTTCCTGCTCCGACGCGCACATTAAAACAAGACAAACAGTGGAGTAACTGTATGACGGCTGTGGAATATCCTGCGTGGATTCGCGAACTGCATGAGAGCGAGATATTTGGTGAAGCCCTTGCACTCGCGCTGATCGAGGTGGCGAAAAGCGAACGCGATCAATACCACTTTGGCACTTTGCTGCAACTTGAAACCGAAACAAAAGCGCGCTTGCGGCCCTTCTTGTTCAAGTACGGCGTACCTCTGAGCGAGAACATCGACCTGAGTGATGCTGGAGCCATTGTCAGCGCCTATCAGTCAGCCGCTAACCTCCAGGAATTTGCCGGCGGCATTAAACCTGTTGTTGAGAACTTCCTGTCGCGCTTTGAAGAGATCGCGCGCATTTGCCCGGAAGAGGATCGCGACATCGCCCAGTCAATGGTTCGTCACGAGTCAGCCATCCTCAAATGGCTGACCATGGAAAGCACGTGCCATCCGCGCGGCTCTCTGGATGACATGATCGGAGAGTTGCGCTACCCCTTGCCGACAATTGAAGTTTAGCCAGAGAAGGAGCAACCATGATCACCTATTCATCCGCAAACAAAGATGATGAACTCGTTTACATCGGCTCACCTGAGAGCCTGGGCGCAACGACATTGTCTGAAACGGAAATAAAACTGTATGCCCGCTTGGATCTTGGCGGGGGAGAGGCTCCACTCACTACAGGTCTGTTTGAAGTCACGAAGGGCCGTTTCCGTTTCACGTATCCCTTTAGCGAGCTGGCAACGTTAATTGAGGGTGAAATCGAGATAACCGATGAATCAGGCAATAGCGTCACCTATGAGGGTGGCGATGGACGTAGCTGGTTTATTCGCAAGGGAGCAACGGTGATCTGGGATGTGAAATCAGAAAAAGCGCGCAAGAGCTTTTTTTCTGCCACTACGGATATTTAGGTGCACATGGATGCTTTGATGAGCTGACGTATTTCCTGCTTTATCGCGTAACTCTACATGCAGCAAAAAAGAAGCCCGGCATGCGATACGCTGCCGGGCTTTTTGGTTCTGGCTTGGTTGACTCGCACTCAGTGGCAAATCATCGGCATGCCTGAATAGACCCAGTATGCCGTGGCTGTGATGCCGCAGACCCAAGCAATGACCTGCCAACGTCCGTTTTGCCAGAACCACTTGCGCAGATAATGTGTCATCACCGTTGCGCCGCCGCTCTGCGCACGCCAGCGATCGCATAACAAATGCCGACGAAAAAGACGAGGATGCTGAGTCCCTGCGCAGCGAGCCACAGGTTCTTTCCGACCTGCACGGGTTCGAAATAGAAGTTTGGCCAGATCTTGTTGCCGACGTAAAAACCCACGCCGGCAGTCACCAGTTCGGCGATCAGTCCGTAGGCGCAAAGTTTGGCCGCAATGCGTTCAAGGCCGCAAACGCTGTGCACCGCGCCTTGGCGGATCGCCGCCAGATAGCACAACCCGATAGCGATCATGCCGAGGCTACCGGTTTTGAGCGTCATCTCGGCCAGGACGGCGGGGCAGCCCCACCACAGCGTGACGTTCTTGAGGAACACCGGGCCGACATCTCCCTGTTGAGCGCCGACCATGTAGTGCAGGATCGGAATGAAACCGACTGCAAATCCGGTGATGAACAGGCCAAGGCCCCAGCGGATGAATGTCCAGCCCAGTTCGGCGGGTGTAACGTTTGCTTCGTCACCGACGATGGCCATTGTTGCGTTGCTCATAGGAAAGTTTCCTGTTGTGTGGAGGGGCGCCACTAAGGGTGAGTGGCGAGTGTCTGTGTCTCTGTCTGGCAGTCACGTAACGGTTTCAGACCTTTCGCACGTACCGCAGCGAGTTCCCGCTTGGCGATATCCAGGTCGGCGAGGAATAGAGGGTCTGCGTGCAGACGAGCGACTGCGGCGGCGCCGATAAGTCGTCCGGCGTCGACATCGCTCTGCCAGTGCACATTGCAAATCACCCGGCTTTGTCCATAGGCAATACCCCGTGCCAGAAGGGCATCGGTACGCTCAGGTGCCATCTCGGACAGGATCAGTGCCCATGCCCAGCCGACGGCGCTGTGTCCGGAGGGATAGGAGCCGTCTTTTTTCAAGGGTTCCGCGTCCGGGGCACAGATGGGTGCCTGATTCACCACCAAAGGCCGTGTGCGGACGTAAAAATTCTTGGCTGCATAGGTCGCCAGTCCGGCATCCGTCAGCGAGCGACGCAAGAGTTGATACAAGTAGGGCGTGTCTTCGCTGCTGACCGGGGCATTCAATGCACAGCTAAACGTCTCGGCGGCCCGCGGAAATCGCAAATCATTATCGGCGGTTGCCAGAGCCCATCGCGGCGTATCCCGTAAGGCGAGGGTAGCGTGAGAAATCGCCTCATCACGCGCCATGTCTGCAGAATTCTGTTCAGGAGGGGCAGGAAGCAATGCGCGACTGTCGGGTAAGGATTTAGGCGACAGATAACCGGTCAACAGACCGGGACGAAACTCAGGGACGGCAGCCGGTTGGGCAGGTGCATCGGCATGCGCAGCAGCGACACAGAGTGCGAGACTGGTTCCCAGCCAAAAGGATCGGTGATTCACGGAGTACCTCATTTATCGGGGGCGACAACCTGGAATTCGGCGCTCGGAGCACGATCAATGCAGCGAGGCAAAATTCACCGATGGTCTGAGGCAGGCGTAGGGATTCACCGTCTGGCATTCATTCCGGGCCTGGTGCAGCGACTCCAGCGAGACGTCGTCAAATCGTGTGGTGACGACAGCCACCATCGCTATCAGTGAGGCAATGACACACAGCATTATTATTGTTTTCATCGGTTCACCCGCTCGAAAGCGTTGAGTGATGGGACGTACTGTTGTGTCTTGAATTTATCGGAGCTGAAAAGCACGTCCCCCCCTTCGGCGGGGGGGATGATGAGACTAAGAATCCGTGGTAATTGCCCGGCCGAAGAGTCTTTGCAAAATGTTTCATGGCCTTTAGGATGACTTCAGGTTCGGCCATGTCATCGAGACAGGGACCGTGAGTCCTATAAGAACTACCTGCCCGGAACAGGGCTTCATTCGGCGTTGTCCAGCATGTCCAGACCCAGTGCCCAGACCATCTTCGCCGAGAGCTTCTTTCGCGTGAATGCACAACTGTTCGCCCCGTTCCTGGCCGAGGCCGGCCTGGACGAGCGCATTTTGCATACCCCCGATGTGGAGATTCCCGCCGCGAATTATGTCGAGCTCTGGGAGATCCTCGGGCGCAGAGTGGATGCGTCGATCGGCCTGCGCATCGGCATCCAGACTGTCAGCACCGCCCTTGGCGCCTATGGTCAAACGATACGCAGTGCGCCGACCATGCTCCTGGCGCTGCGGTGCATGAGTCATTTCGCCGTGGTGTTTGCTCATGCTATTCGGGTGGATTTCGAAATCGACGGGGGGCAGGTCATCCTGTCTTACCAGTGCACCGATCCGACCATCACGCGGCGCCGCCAGGACTCCGAATTCACCATTGGCTTCTTCCTCAGCCTTCTGCGGGAGATCACCGAGAATCCGCGATTGACGCCGCAGCGGGCCGATTTCGAGCATGAAAGGCCGACCGATTGGTCGTTACATCGAGACGTGCTTGCGTGCCCGCTGCATTTCAAGCAGTCGGACAACCGCCTTTATTTCCCGATTGAATTGTTGGAGATGCCGGTACGCACCGCCGATCCACGCCTGTTCCAGGCACTGGAACCCTTCCTCGAACAGCAGCGGCAGATCAGGGCACCCGTTGGCGATCTGCTCGCCGAACTGGGGCGTCATATCGCCAGCAGCCTGAGCAGCGGCGGGGCCAGCCTGGAAATGGTGGCGCAGAGCATGGGCCTGGGACCGCGCACACTGCAACGGCGTCTGGCTGAGCACCAGGTGGAATTCAGGCTGCTGGTCGAAGACGTGCGCCGGTCACTGGCCGAAGCCTATGTGGCGCAGAACCATTACAGCCTGACTGAAGTCGCCTTGCTGCTTGGTTACGCCGAATGCAGTTCATTCAGCCGAGCTTTTCGTCGCTGGACTCAAGTCTCTCCTCAGCAATATCGCCTGCAAGCCAAGGCCAACCTCGCGTAATTTTTTTTGCAGTTGACGTCAGATGTCAACGGCTCTGACGCACGCTGGCAAGCCCCTGCGCATCTCCACTGTTAGCTTCTGTCCCTGAGGTGGGCAGGACCTGTCCCGGCTAGCGTCGTCTGGTTCGGCCGGGGGCTTTTTAGCTGCACAGCATGCCCGCCACTCATAACAAAAAAAGAGGTGAGGGCATGGCAGAGCATGAGAACGGCGCCCAGGGCGTCAGCCGTCGCAAGTTTTTGCACGGCGCCGGAGTGGGCGCGGTGGCTGTCGCGGGGGCAGGTGTTATGACCCGTGCCACGGCGGCATCCGGCGATAACTGCAAGACAGCGGGTTGTGACTATGACGTGGTGGTGATCGGCGGCGGTTTCGCCGGTGTCACGGCGGCTCGCGACAGTCGCAAGAACGGCTACAAGACACTGTTGCTGGAAGCGCGTAACCGCCTGGGCGGGCGCACCTTTACCTCCGAGTTTGACGGTCACAAAGTCGAAATGGGTGGCACCTGGATTCACCAGGCGCAGCCCTTCGTCTGGGCCGAGAAAGAGCGTTACGGCCTGGAGGTGCTGGAAACTCCGGTCAGTGGCGTCGCGCTGGACAAAGAAGAGTATGTGGTCAAGGTCGGCGACACGACCCACACGTTGAGCGGCGAGCAATTGCTGCCGCTGTACGAAGCACTGGATGCCTTCTACGTCGAGGCGCGTCAGGTCTGGGATCGTCCCTACGACGCTCAATACACTTGGAACGAAATCATTCGCCGTGACAAGCGAACTGGCCAGCAACGACTGGATGAGCTCAAGCTCAACCCGGTGCAGCGGGTGGCGATCGACAGCTTCGTCGGCGCGACAGCGCATGCCCCACTGGACCAGACGTCCTACGTCGACATGCTGCGTTACTGGGCGCTTTCTGGCTGGAACCTGCAGGGTTTCAACGACGCTGTCGTGCGTTACAAGCTAAAGGACGGCACCGTCGGCCTGATCAACAAGATGATCGAAGACGGCAAGCCGCAAGTGCGCCTGTCGACTCCGGTCAAAAAAATCGAAGACAAGGGTGACCACACGGTGGTGACCACCCAAAAAGGCGAAAAGATCGTCGCTGCCAGTGTCATCATCGCGCTGCCTATGAACGTACTGCCCAACCTGGAGTTCTCCCCTGCGCTGGACCCGGTGTTGATCGAGGCAGGAAAGCAGAAGCACAGCGGCAAAGGGATCAAGTTCTACATCAAGGCCAGGGGCGGATTTACCAAGCTGGCGAAGGTCACCGCCATGGCCGACTCCAACTACCCGGTCAACCTGGTGATGGCGCACTACGTGAGCGACGACTACACACTCTTCGTCGCCTTCGGCAACGATCCAGGCAAAATCGATATCTTTGACATCAAAGCCGTCCAGTCGATTCTGGAACCGCTCTTCCCAGGCATCCAGGTCGAGAGTACCCATGGCTACGAATGGACCCTCGACCCTTACAGCCTCGGCACCTACGCCAGCTACAAACCGGAGTGGTTCGAGAAGTATTACGCGCACTTCCAGAAGGACAGTGGCCGCATCTTCTTCGGCCAGGGAGACCACGGCGAGGGCTGGCGAGGCTGCATCGACGGAGCCATCGCTGCCGGCGGCAAGGCGGCCCAGAGAACCAAGGAGTTGCTGGGATGAATGGCCGCTATGCCTTTCAGCTGTTCGCCGCACTCGGGCTGCAGGGGTTGATCAATCTGCCCGCGCAGGCCGCTGAAGCGTGCGATCCGGCTGCCGGCCAGAAGCTCTTCGAAACCCGTTGCACAACCTGCCATTCACTCGCCGAACACAAGGTCGGGCCAAGTCTCGGTGATGTGTTCGGTCGCAGGGCAGGTTCAGCCCCGGGTTTCACCTATACGCCGACGCTGGAGCAGGCCGGCTTCATTTGGAATACGGAAAAACTCGACGCCTTCCTCAGTGGCCCCATGACGTTCCTGCCCGGCACCGTCATGGCCTTCGGTGGCCTGCGCCAGGCAGAGGATCGTCAGGCCCTTACTTGTTTCCTCAGTCAACAAGGACCCCACTCATGAGCATCACGATCTACACCAAACCCAAGTGCCTGCTGACCGTAGCTGTCGCTACGCTGCTGCTGGTCGACCCAAGCCTGATTTTCCGCTGGGTGGGCCTGCCACTGGGGGCTGACGGCATGCTCCTTGGCCGACTCCTCGGCGCTACGTATCTGGCTGTCGGTCTGGGCTTCTGGTTTATCCGCAGTCTCGAAGACCTGCCACGGCGCGACGCGCTGTTGCTGATCGGCTCCGATCTCGTGTGCGCCGGCATCATCGTTCACGCGGTGATGGCGGGCTCGATGAATCCTCTTGGCTGGGGGCTGGCAGCGGTCTACCTGGGTTCAGCCCTGGGCTTCGGCTGGTGCGCCAGCCAGGTTACCGCAAAGCCAGTCTGCGTCTGATCCACGTTTCGCCCCGGCGTCAGGCGCCGGGCGCTCCTGCACAATAATTACAATGGGAGAGTGATCATGAGTATGAAATTCAAGAAATCCCTGCTGTGCAGCGCCTTGTTGGCACTGTTCAGTACTGGCGGCGCCCAGGCGGCAACCTCGGCGGATCTGGCCAGGTTAGGCAACGATCTGACACCGTTCGGAGCAGAAAAAGCCGGTAATGCCAGCGGCAGCATTCCGGCCTGGAACGGCGGACTCACCCAGGCGCCGGCGGGCTGGAAACCTGGCCACGGCGACCCTTACGGCGCCGACAAGCCGCTGTACTCCATCAATGGCAAGAACCTCGCGCAGTATCAGGCACAGTTGCCCCCCGGTCAGGTGGAGCTGATCAAGGCCTATCCGGGCTACCGCCTGGACGTCTACCCGACGCACCGTAGCTGTTCCTTCCCGACGGAGATTGCCCAACGCACCAAAGCGTTCGCTGCGCAGAGCAAGATCGGCAGCGACGGCTGGAACCTGGAGCAAGCGGCCGGCGCTGCGATTCCGTTCCCAGTGCCGCAGAGTGGCATCGAGGTGATGTGGAACTACAAGCTGCGCTACATGGCCAAGGGACGTCGCGCCCAGGTGTCAATGCTGCTTCGCGAGAAGAGCGGTGAACTGTCCGAGCTCAAGCAGTGGGCCAGCGAGTATTACCCCTACAACGATGCGGCGGTGAAAAGCCCGGTCGATGCCGGCGACTACGAAGCCAAGATGCTTTACGACGTGCTGACACCGCCATCGCGGGCAGGCGAGATGTATCTGGTCCACGGCTACCTCGACAAGCCGCAGGACTCCTGGATCTACTTCCCCGGCCAACGCCGCGTACGCCGTGCCCCGTCCTTCGCTTACGACAACCCGATTGCCGGCACCGACAGCCTGTACTTCGTCGACCAGATCAACATGTTTACCGGGGCGATGGACCGTTATGACTTCAAGCTGATCGGCAAGAAGGAAATGATGGTGCCTTACAACTCCTACAAGTTGATCGACAAGAGCAACAAGTACGAGAACCTGATGGGCCAGGACTACCTCAATCGCGATGCTCAACGTTATGAGCAGCACCGGGTCTGGGTGGTGGAAGCCACAGTGAAGGCCGATAAGCGTCACTCATTTGCGAAGCGCGTGTTCTTCGTCGACGAAGACAGCTGGGCGCTGTTGCACGTGGACATGTACGACGCCAAGGGCAATCTCTGGCGCGTGCAGGAAGGGAGCCTCTGGGCCAACCCGCAGACCCAGTCCTGCACCGGCTTCGAGTACGTGAGCTACGACCTCGTCGCACGGCGCTACATCGCTGATGGTTTCACCCAGGAGGGCGAGGTGCTCGACCTGACCGCGGGCCTTGAAGGCCGGGTCAGCGACAAACTGTTCAACTCCAACGAACTGCGCCGCAGCGGCGAACGTTAAGCAGCAATAACTCCGCGTAAAGGTAGAGCTATGCACAACAATAAAAGGGTATCCGGAATTTCTGGTTGATAAAATGCCAAAGATGTAAAGAAGAAAATCTTTCTCAGCGGATTATCTGATTGATCCTCTTCAGCCTACTCTACTGCCAATTTTCTGTTTCCACCTTCGCCTGAGTCTTCATAGCGATGCTGACTAGGGAGGACAGCGAGAGCTGGGCAAGCGTCAAAGCGGTTCTGGTTCATGCGCAATCCGGACACCTGCACAACATTCCTCTTGTAAGAAACCGATCAAATTCTCTAGGTGCCCATACTCGGGTATACAGACAATCGTGCGGCTATGTTTCTCCTGCCGGATCAGCCCTACCTTGGCCATGCGCGCAAGGTGATGTGATAGCGTCGAAGCAGGAATACCCAGCCCCTTCTGGATATCTCCGACCGAAGCCCCATCATGGCCAGCTTTGACCAGAAAGCGGAACACGGACAGTCGGTGACTATTCCCTAGCTCAGCTAAGCTGGCTGCAACCTTTTCGTGATCCATAGCACGCCCCAATAATTCGATGTTTCTAGAATTATAGTTGACAGGTCGGATAAACGCAAGTAGGCTGCGTACATCATTTCGACAATACTAGAAATATAGGAGTAATATTGAATGTCATCTCAACTCCAAGACGCTCTAGGCATGTTCGCCTTTCTCGCTATCGAGCTATCGGTTTTATTCATTGGCATTAGCTTGCTGGTCGGAGTTCTTCAACGTCACATCCCACCATCCAAGGTGGAAGCGTTACTGACTTCCAGTGGGAAGCGAGGCTATTTTCTTGCTGCTGGTTTAGGAGCTATAACGCCCTTCTGTAGTTGCTCGACTATCCCCATGTTGAAAGGGTTGATTCGGGCACGGGCCGGTTTTGGGCCGATGATGGTGTTTCTTTTCTCATCTCCGTTGCTGAATCCTATCGTCGTCGGCCTGCTGGTTGCCACGTTTGGATGGACACTTACTGCTATCTATGTGCTCGCCGCTTTGGTGGTCGCGGTAGGTGCCGGATGGCTGCTTCACACGCTTGGCTTCGAGCGTTATGTGCGCCGGACGGCGACACAAGAGAGCAGTGGATGTAGTTCATCAGCAAGCCCGTGCAGTGCTACATCGACCGCATCGAGTTGCGGCACCAACAGCTGCGACACCACTCCGAAGACGGCTTCTTGCGGGGCTGATAGGAAGACAACAGTCTCTACGTCTAGCGAATGCTGTGACAGTCAACCCACTGTCACGGTTAAGAAAGAAGGGAAGTACAGTGGTGTGTGGCGGGAAGCTTGGTCGGACTTTATCGATGTGTTGCCTTACCTGCTCATCGGTATTGCGATTGGCAGCGTGATCTATGGTTTCATGCCCACTGACTTATTGGAGCAGTATGCAGGCCCAGATAATCCCTTTGCCATTCCAGTTGCCGCTGTCATCGGCGTGCCGTTGTATATTCGCGCTGAAGCCGTCATACCTCTGGCAGCGGCTCTGATGGCCAAAGGCGTGGGTGCCGGGACGGTGCTAGCGTTGATCATCGGCAGTGCCGGAGCCAGCCTGACTGAGCTCATTCTGTTGCGCTCTTTGTTCACGCTGAAGCTTTTAGCGGCGTTTTTAGCAGTCATTTTTGCTATGGCGATGATTGCCGGTTACGCCACCTACCTGTTTTTCTGATCAAGGCGGGAGATGATTAATTCGTTAAGCCTTCCTGGGTACCAGTTGGTGGATTCTGATGAGCAGAATGAAGACATACATTTTCGGCTTGAAGCACCTACACCAGTAGCCTGCGAGGGGTGCGGCGTGCAGGGTGAGTTCGTGCGGTTCGGCAAGCGTGACGTTCCCTATCGTGATCTGCCCATCCACGGCAAGCGGGTCACTCTCTGGGTGGTCCGCCGCCGATACACCTGCCGGGCCTGCAAGACAACATTCAGGCCCCAGCTACCGGAGATGGTGGACGGATTCCGTATGACACTGCGGCTGCATGAGTACGTGGAGAAGGAATCCTTCAACCACCCCTACACCTTTGTGGCGGCACAGACCGGCCTGGACGAGAAGACGGTGCGCGACATCTTCAACGCCCGCGCCGAGTTCCTGGGGCGCTGGCACCGCTTCGAGACGCCCCGCATCCTGGGCATTGACGAGCTATACCTGAACAAGCGCTACCGCTGCATTCTGACCAACATTGAGGAGCGAACCCTGCTCGACCTGCTGGCCACCCGCCGCCAGGACGTGGTGACCAACTACCTGATGAAGCTGAAAGACCGGCAGAAGGTCGAGATCGTCAGCATGGACATGTGGAACCCCTACCGGGCAGCGGTCAAGGCTGTGCTGCCCCAGGCCCGTATCGTGGTCGATAAGTTCCATGTGGTGCGCATGGCCAACGATGCCGGGGTTTGGGGAGCAATGGAACCAAAAACCAACGTAAGCCCTACCACCTGCGCTCGGTGCCTTCTTCCCAGGCATCCGCCTCGATGAAGCAGTTGCGCATGTCGGCTTCCTGGCTGATCTCGGTCAG
>NZ_JACXXG010000033.1 GCF_014764705.1 Stutzerimonas kunmingensis | reverse complement strand
GCGTCCTTGAGGGCGTCAACAACCGCATCAAGGTGATCAAGCGTATGGCCTATGGTTTTCGGGACTCGGAATACTTTTTCCTGAAAATCAAGGCTGCCTTCCCCGGGAAAGCGCGATGAACCAAAAATAATCCATGTAGTAACTAGGTCAAGACGAAAGCGGCTTGGCTCTAGCGTGAAAGGCAGAGGCGAAAAGATCTGCCCAGGGAAGCGGGAAGCACTTTAACGCGGTAAAAGCCCTGTGAGGGCTATCTTGCGAATTTGTAATCTACCGGTCATTTGGTTGACCCGCAGCGCGAGCGGGTGCACCAAACGAAAAAAGGCGCCCTGATGGGCGCCTGAAACACATCTTCAAACCAAGGGAGCAAACTAAAGAAGATGTGGTGTTGCTCATGGTGTTTCACAAGATCGAGAGAGGGTACTCGGCGATGAATCGGACCTCATCGAGGTCGGACTCGAAAGCAGTCGCCCGCGTGGTAGCCTGGCGCACCCGCAGAGACAAATCCTTGAGAGAGCCAGTCTGTACAACGTAGCGGGCTTCGACGTCGCGTTCCCAGCGGTTCTGTCCGGTCAGCGGCGCACCGTTATCGTCTTGGCGCATGTACACCTCGTTCGCGTTGCTGTAATCGGCGCCCCAACCGCGGGCGTAGCGGGTCATGAAAGTAAGCCCAGGTATGCCGTACCCCGCCATGTTCAGGTCGTAGCGCAGCATCCAGGACTGTTCTTTAGGTGAGTTGAAATCACTGTACTGGATGGAGTTGTTCAGGTAGATCGAGTCCGCCTGGCGCAGGTAGTCAAAGTCGTTGTTACCGTTGTTTCGCTGATACGACGCCGTGACGGTGTGCGCGCCGAAGGCGACACCCAGGCTGGAGCTCCATATGTTGTTGTTGAGTTCGCCCAACAGCTCGCGGCCTTCATCGGTTGCCTTGTAGTAGTTGAAGGTGCCCAGCAGCGCGACGACATCAGAAAGCGGGTAAGTGGCCGATACACCAAAGTAATGCTGATTCCATGCATCTTTAAGGCGGCTGGTATACAGGCTAAGACTGAGATTTTCGTTGACGCTATAGTCGCCGCCTGCGTAGCCGAGCCAAGGGGCGTCGACGGCACCGCCATAAAACGTGACGAAGTCATCGTTCGTGTTGCTGGTATTGGGCTGGCTCATCGCGTGTAGGCGCCCGGCCGCAAGCGTAAGACTGTCCAGCGAGTTGTTCACAACGGTGAACCCCTTGAAAGACTCCGGCAGCAGCCGTGCGTCACCAAAGTGCACGACGGGAGTAGTGGGGAACACATCACCAGCTTTAATCTCGGTGTCCAAGAACCGTGCTTTCACGGCCCCTCCCACTCGAGAAAAGTCATCCTCGGCATCGCCGGCGCTATTGTAGGGGAGAAGATCGACGCTTCCGCCAGCACCGGAACGTCCTGATCCAGAATCGAGCTTGAGACCGAGCATGGCGAAGGCGTCGACACCGACCCCCACCGAGCCTTGAGTATATCCGGACTCGAAGAAGGCCATTAATCCGTGCGCCCACTCCTCAGAGTAGCCATTGCCGGTCGCACTCTCACCGTCGCGAAAATCTCGATTGAAATAATAGTTGCGATTTATCAGCGATAGCGTGCTGCCTTCGATGAAGCCCTCCGCTGTTTCCGATTGGGCAAAGACCGGGGCGCTGCCCAATGCCAGTGAAAGGGCTGTTAGTGAAAAAACGGCCATTTTGCTCATGATGATGCTCCTGGTGTACGGCAGGTCAGTGCTCAAATGACGCCTTTCGCTTTTTTTTAGCGCTTAGGCAAGTTCTTCCCTGCAGATGACCGCAGGATTAGCGGCAAATTACTATTTTGTTATCTGAGAGGCAAGCAATCGCGCATATCCTCGATTACAGATTTGTAATGTTGCGGTCACGCGGTCGTTATCCACTCTTCTTTAAAGTCAGCCCCATGGCCATCAGTTATCTCCCCGGCTTGGCGAGGCAGATAAAAACGGCGGTTGCAGGAGCTGAGTGCAACACGGTTATTGAATTGAAGCAGGCGCATCATGCCGCATAGCCATGGCTTCCTGCATCACTTTGCCCATAACTTCAATTGGGCATTTGAAGTCGAAGCGCTTACGTGGGCGCATGTTCAGTTGCAGTGCGATGGCATCCAGTTCTTCCTGGCTGTGTACCGACAGGTCTGTGCCTTTGGGCAGGTACTGGCGGATCAAGCCATTGATGTTTTCGTTGCTGCCGCGCTGCCAAGGGCTGTGCGGGTCGCAGAAGTAAATGGCCACCCCGGTCTGCTGAGTGATTTCAGCATGCCGCGCCATTTCTCGGCCCTGGTCGTAGGTCATGCTCTTGCGCATCGCCAGCGGCATGCCATTGAGCGCTGCACTGAAGCCTTCCATCGCCGAGGTCGCCGTCGCGTCGTTCATCTTCACCAGCATCAGGTAGCCACTGGTGCGCTCCACCAGCGTACCTACAGACGAGGCGTTGGCCTTGCCCTTGATCAGGTCGCCTTCCCAATGCCCTGGCATCAGCCGGTCTTCGATCTCCGGCGGACGTACATGAATACTGACCATCTCAGGGATCTGACCGCGCCGATCCACACCGCCAGAGCGCGGCCTGCGCGTCGTCTTGCTTTGGCGCAGGCAGATGATCAGCTCCTTGCGCAGTTCACCGACCGGCAGGGCATAGATCGCGTTATAGATCGTCTCACGACAGACGTAGGCCTCTCTGAGGCTGGGAATGTTCATGCTGCGCAGCTTGCCGGCAATCTGCTCGGGAGACAAACGCTCACGCAGCATATGAACCACCAGCTCAAAGCGCTCGCTACCCGGCAACAGCTTTCGCATCGGTCGACACACCTGGCGGCGGGCTTGCATCTGCTGTTGGGCTACACGGGCCGAGTAGCCACCACAGGCATCTCGATTGCGGCGCAGCTCCCGGCTGATGGTCGAAGGGGATCGGTTGATCAAGCAGGCAATCCCACGCAGGCTGAAACCTTGGGCATGACCGATTTGAATGGTGGCGCGCTCTTCAACGCTGAGTTCGGTATAAGACATGGGGGCAGCACCGTACCGGAAAGGTCAGGTGTTGCACTCAGTTTTTGCCGCCGCCAACGCTTTCGTGTATTGTGTCCTAAACTCAGGACGAATCACTGTCGCAGTAGCGGCGCTGTGTTCCGCGTCTTGGCGGGGGTAGCTCTATGATTGGATTCGACATCTAAACCAGGAAGTCATCGTTTTGCCTTGGATGAGAAAAATAGTTCTGCTGTTGTTGCTAGCCCTGTTCCCATTGCAATCATCATGGGCAGTTGTTAGCACGAACTGCAGACATGAGGATGGTTCGGCAGCAAATCATCTTGGACATCACGAACATTCGCACGAGTCTCTGGGTGCTGACGAGGAAGGATCGTCAAAAGCCGCAAAAAAAATCAGTCTGGATGGAGACTGTGTCTTTCATGGCGACCATATCAAGCCGCTTATAAGGAAAGGGATTTCTCCCGGTTCGGTATTATCAATAAGCTTGAAACCGTTTTCTTCTGCTAGCTACGCATCGGCTGAAGCGGGGCGTCCTGAGAAACCTAATTGGCGCATCGGTGCAAAGCCGGTGAGACGCCAGATTAACCAGTAGGACGCCATTTATCTGTATCTGACGTCTCACCGAACCTTCCCTTTTCTAGGAGATTTCGGTGCGAAAAGTTCTTTTACCGCTGGGGTTGTCGATGTTGTCGTGCAACCTCGCCTATGCGCAGCCTTTAGAGTTGCCGACCTTCACACAGACCTTACCTGTCAGTGTGTCAAATACCTTCCCCGTTGAGTCTGTCGACTCCATAAGCTTTCTACGCGCCTTGGAGCTCGCTAGCTCTGCAAGCCCTGAACTGGCTGCTGCAAGACGTGAGCTGGCTGCTTCTCGCGCATTGATTAGCCAAGCCGGAGCACGTCCGAATCCAATATTGTCCGCTAGCCAGGAGGGAATCCGAGGTGATGCCCCCGAGACGACGCTTGAGCTGAGCCAAGAAATAGAGCTGGGTGGTAAACGTTCGGCTCGTATTGAGGCAGCGCAACGCGCCATGGACGTAGCGGCCGCCGACCTACAGGACGCCCAAGCTCGACTGAGGGGGGCAGTGATGGGTGCATACTACGATGTGCTTACTGCTCAAGAACGGCTGGACCTCGCTCAGGCTGCTTCAAAGCTTGCGAAGCAAGCTGTGAACGTTGCCAATCGACGTGTGAGGGCCGGCATGGTCTCTCCCGTAGAGGAAACCCGGGCGCGGGTTGCGGCTACTGGAGTGCAAGTAGAGCTTGCCCAGGCCACAGCTGAACTCGAAGCTGCGCGCACTCGGCTGGCGGCCAACTGGGGAAATCCACAGCCACGCTTTGAGCGAGTAAAAGAGCCGGTAGAGGCAGTGCCTCCTCTTCCCGAGCTAGCTGAGCTTTATAGCCGTTTGAACGATTCCGCCCAACTAACCCGCGCGCGTCGGGAGGCTGAAAGACGTCGGGCTGCGTTGGAGCTGGAAAGGACGAATCGCTTTTCTAACGTGACGGTTAGCGTAGGTGCCCAACGCTCAGATGAATATAACGGCACGCTGGGACTGGTGAGTATCTCGATGCCCCTGCCGTTGTTTGATCGAAACCAAGGCAACATCGGAGCAGCACAGGAACGGGCCTACCAGGCGCAGGACGAGCTTAACGCCGTCCATATACGCCTGAAAAGCGAACTTTCCCAAGCGCACATGCGGCTGCGCACTGCTCGCCAGCAGTTCGAACTGTTGCGCAACGACATGCTCCCCAGTGCCCAAAGCGCTTATGAAGCTGCCAGCAAGGGGTTTGAACTAGGAAAGTTCACCTTCCTTGACGTACTGGATGCTCAACGCACGCTTTTCCAAGCCCGCTCTCAGTATCTGTCTGCGCTCTCGCAAGCTAACCAGGCGGCGGCGGAAATCGCCCGAATCGTCGGCGATGGGTCGGCCGTTATCACCTCGGCCACTCAGCCATAAGGAATCCATATGAAAAGTAAATCGAATACATCTTCCTTGGCTGGTCACAAGAAGCAGATTTTTTGGATCGTCGTCATATTAAGCGTGGCACTTATGCTTGGCGGATTGCTTCTTCGCAGTAGTCCAACTGTGCCCGATGCGGGCGACGCACATAGCGAGCATGGTGACGAATCGGAGCATGAGGATGAAGGGCATTCGGATGAGGATGCAGAAGCAGAAGCAGAAGCAGAAGCAGAAGGAGAAGGAGATCATGGCCATGATGAAGGAGGCGCCGATAGCGATCACGAGGTCGGTGCGGCAGAGAAAGATGAGCATGACGATGGTCCTGAGGGAGCAGCGCACGCCGAAGCAGCAGAGGTAGAACTCTCAGAGACACAAATCCTAGCCGCGGGCATCTCGCTGGCAACCGCTCAGCCTGCACAGATACAAAGCGCAATCGAGCTGCCAGGTGAAATTACGTTTAACCAGGATCGCACAGCGCAAGTTGTGCCTCGTCTCTCAGGCGTCGTTGAAGCGGTCAAAGTCGATTTGGGCGAACAGGTGAAACAGGGGCAAGTACTCGCTGTGATCGCGAGTACTGACCTGTCGGAACGTAGAAGCGAGCTCTACGCGGCACAAAAACGTCTTGCATTGGCTCAGAAAACCTATCGACGCGAAAAGGAGCTGTGGGAAGAGCGTATTTCCGCAGAACAGGATTATTTACAGGCACAACAGGCTCTACGGGAAGCAGAGCTGACTGTTGCGAATGCAAAAGCACAGCTACAAGCGCTTGGCAGTGATGCTGGCAAGCCAGACGCATTGAGCCGCTACGAACTCAGGGCGCCGTTCGATGGGATGATCGTTGAGAAGGACATCACTCTCGGTGAGTCAGTCAATACCGATGACCAGATATTCATCATTTCCGATCTTTCTACCGTTTGGGCAGATATCAGCGTTCCTGCCAATGCACTCAGCGCGGTACGAGTCGGCAGCAACGCGGTTATCGAAGCCACAGCATTCGAGTCCAGTGCCAATGGCACCGTTTCTTATGTCGGCTCACTTGTTGGTCAGCAAAGCCGCGCCGCTACCGCCCGGGTCACGCTTCCCAACCCGGAAGGTGTTTGGCGCCCCGGCCTGTTCGTCAAAGTGCGGGTAGGCTCTGGCGGAGCGTCCGTGCCGGTTGCAGTTAAGCCCGATGCGATCCACACATTGGAAGATAGTCCGGTGGTGTTTGTACGGACCGATCATGGCTTCGCCGCTCAGCCAATCGTGACTGGTCGCAGCGATAGTGAAGCGGTTGAAATCAAGGAAGGCCTCCAGCCCGGAGCGCGCTATGCCTTGGATAACAGCTTCATCATCAAGTCCGAGCTTGGCAAAGCCAGCGCCTCGCATGCTCACTGATACGGAGTTATAGAATCGTGTTCGAACGTATCATTCGTTTTTCTATAGAGCATCGTTGGCTGGTTTTGCTAGCCGTACTTGGCATGGCAGCGTTAGGAGCTTACAGCTACCAAAAGCTGCCTATCGATGCTGTCCCTGATATCACCAACGTACAGGTGCAAATCAACACTGCGGCGCCAGGTTATTCGCCGTTGGAAGTGGAACAGCGTATTACCTACCCGCTCGAGACGGTAATGGCCGGGTTGCCCAAGCTCGAGCAGACCCGTTCCTTGTCTCGATATGGCCTGTCTCAAATCACAGTTATTTTTGAGGAAGGCACTAACATCTATTTTGCCCGCCAGCTTGTAAATGAGCGCCTGGGTGGAGCCAAAGATCAGCTTCCTGAAGGCGCCACTCCAACACTTGGCCCTATTTCCACAGGGCTTGGCGAAATCTATTTTTGGACGGTTGAAGCTGAGGAAGGTGCCGCCAAATCGGACGGTACGCCTTATACCCCTACTGACTTGCGTGAGATTCAAGATTGGATCATCAAACCGCAAGTCCGTAATGTGCCAGGTGTTACTGAGATCAATACGATCGGAGGATATGCAAAGGAATATCAGATCGCCCCCAACCCAGACACGTTGCGGTCGTTTGGACTAACACTACAAGATCTGATCGAGGCGGTTGAGCAAAACAATAACAATCTAGGTGCCGGGTATATTGAAAAACGAGGCGAGCAGTATCTTGTTCGTGCTCCAGGACAAATGCAGTCAGTAGAGGACATCCGCAATACCCTTATTAGCAACGTTGACGGTACCCCAGTACGTATCCGCGACGTTGCGACGGTCGAGGTTGGAAAGGAGCTCCGCACTGGCGCAGCCACCGAGAATGGCCGCGAAGTGGTGCTAGGTACGGCTTTCATGCTTATCGGTGAAAATAGCCGGGTAGTTTCTAGGGCTGTCGATGACAAGATGAAAGAGATAAACCTTTCGCTTCCAGAGGGCGTAAAGGCGATTACTGTCTACGATAGAACTGTACTCGTAGACAAAGCTATATCCACCGTTAAGAAGAACCTCACTGAGGGTGCCATTCTTGTTGTGGTTATACTTTTTCTCTTCTTGGGTAATATTCGGGCGGCGATCCTAACCGCACTTGTTATACCGCTGGCGATGCTCTTTACGTTCACCGGCATGGTAGCCAACGAGGTCAGCGCCAACCTGATGAGCTTAGGCGCATTGGATTTCGGCATCATCATCGATGGTGCCGTGGTGATTGTTGAGAACTGCGTGCGTCGACTTGCTCACGCTCAGTCCCATCACGGGCGGGCATTAACGCTGTCCGAACGGCTTCATGAAGTGTTCGCTGCGGCAAAGGAAGTGCGTCGGCCTCTTCTCTATGGGCAGCTGATCATTATGATCGTATATCTGCCGATATTCGCCCTTACAGGGGTAGAAGGTAAGATGTTCACGCCCATGGCGTTTACCGTAGTGACAGCGCTATTCGGAGCGATGATTCTCTCGGTGACGTTCGTCCCGGCAGCCGTTGCGCTCTTTATCGGCAAGCGTGTTACAGAGAAGGAAAACTTTCTAATCCGCAATGCTAAACGGGCCTACGCACCTGCATTCGATGCGGTGATGGCCAACAAGCCAGTAGTGCTCACCTTTGCCGTAGTTGCAGTTGTACTTTCCGGCCTCGTAGGGGCACGTATGGGTAGTGAGTTCGTGCCTAGCCTCAATGAAGGAGACTTCGCTATCCAAGCTCTTCGTGTACCGGCTACCAGTCTTAGTCAGTCTTTAGAGATGCAGCAGCAGCTGGAACGAAAGCTTATGGAAGAGTTTCCAGAGATCGAGCGGATTTTTGCGCGTACTGGCACTGCGGAGGTGGCATCCGATGCCATGCCACCAAACATTTCCGACGGCTACGTCATGCTGAAACCTCAAGAACAGTGGCCGGATTCAGGCAAGCCGCGCGACGAACTCTTAAGCGAGGTCCAAGCATCCGCCGCTGAGTTACCGGGCAATAACTACGAGTTTTCCCAGCCTATTCAGCTGCGTTTCAACGAGTTGATTTCCGGTGTTCGTGCCGCTGTAGCCGTGAAAATCTATGGTGATGACATGGAGGTTCTTAACAGCACGGCGGCGGAAGTGTCCGAGGTGCTAGGACAAGTACCAGGCGCCTCCGAGGTTACGGTCGAGCAAACGACTGGCCTTCCTATGCTCACGATTGATATCGATCGCGATCAGATCGCACGATACGGCCTGAGTCTAGATACCGTCCAGCAAGCGGTTGCAGTAGCTATCGGTGGCCGAGAGGCCGGCACCTTGTTTCAAGGAGATCGGCGTTTCGATATCGTGGTTCGTTTACCGGACGAGATACGCAGCGATCTCGCCGCAATTGAGAGGCTTCCAATTGCCCTTCCAAGGGAATTAAACAGCGCCATGAGTTATATCCCCCTCGGCGAGGTGGCCACGCTAGATTTGGCCCCCGGCCCGAATCAGATCAGTAGAGAGGAAGGGAAACGGCGAATTGTCGTTAGTGCAAATGTCCGTGATCGGGACATTGGATCATTCGTATCCGAGGCAGAACAGAAAATCCAGGCCCAGATAGATATTCCGGCAGGTTATTGGATCGACTGGGGCGGTACATTTGAGCAGCTTGAATCAGCAACGAAGCGGCTGCAGATTGTCGTCCCCGTGGCGCTGCTCCTCGTCTTCATTCTGCTTTTCATGATGTTCAACAATGTCAAAGACGGCTTGTTGGTCTTTACAGGGATTCCATTTGCGCTCACCGGAGGCATTGTTGCGCTGTGGCTGAGAGATATCCCATTGTCCATTTCAGCAGGAGTTGGCTTTATTGCTCTGTCAGGCGTCGCCGTTCTTAATGGCTTGGTAATGATCTCCTTCATCCGTAGCTTACGGGAGCAAGGTCTACCTTTGGACACTGCTATCCGCGAAGGCGCTCTTACCCGGCTAAGACCGGTATTGATGACGGCCCTGGTGGCTTCACTCGGGTTCGTTCCGATGGCCTTGAATGTGGGTACCGGTGCAGAGGTACAACGTCCCCTTGCGACAGTGGTAATCGGGGGAATTCTCTCCTCAACGGTGCTAACGCTATTAGTTTTGCCGTTGCTCTACCAGATGGCTCATCGGCGCGAAGACGAATTGGAGGAGCAAGAAATCGCGCTAGCCGCCGACAGAACGAGCTAGATATCGGATGGCGGTACACAACGCCCCGTTCTTGCTAGCAAGCAAGAACGGGGCGTGTTGATTATCGGAGCGCTAAGTTCATTAGCGGCGCAGCGGGCAGTACAGCCTTGGTGGCGCAGGTCTGATGCATCTAAGCGGTAAATAAGAAACTTGCTCGCGCTAAGTGCTATGACCTGCGCTACATACGCCTCCTCGACCTGATGGCTTTCACCCAAGGTGAGCTGACGAAGGATTATGCGAGCAGCGGCTGACCTGCCCTGGTTGGCAGCAAGGGGCGATAGCTACGACAACGCCCTGGCTGGAATGATCAGCAGGCTGTACAAGACCGAGCTGACACCTTCAATCATGCACGAACCGCGAGACCGCTGAGATGACGACCCCCGACATGGATGCGGGGTAGGCCACCAGCGTCTGTTCAGCTCACTCGATATGCTCCTTGCGAAGGCTAATAACAACAGATCAGGCGATGGCGGCCTGACTTAAACGAAACGGCTTTTATAAATCAAGGGCGATTCGCTGGTAGCGATGTTGCGGGCAAGTTATGGAAACAAAAAAGCGCCCCGAAGGCGCTTAGAGTGCAACTGCTTCCAAAGGAGCTTGGAAGCTGCCGGAGGCGAATATCGTTCAGATATGAAGCGGTTAGTCAGCTTTGGTTTCTTTCTTAATTTCCGTGTTGTTCTGATCTTGGCGAATATCATTAACCTTCAACTCGTTTGCTTTTTTTTCGGCGGATTCGGTTCCGTGAATTCGCTTTTGATCTGCTCGGAATTTTTCATTAAATTTCATTGAACGGTCGTATCCATCTCCTGCATAAGACGATGCGGAGCCGAAAATTACCAAACCAACAACAATAGCTTTCAACAGATTCATAGGGCAGTCCTCGCTAAATTCAAAGGTGGCTTGCTGAGCTTTCTCGCTGAGCCCTGCAGGTTCGAATGAATTTTGCGTGATTGAAGCTAACAGCAGCATGAGCCAAGCATTACATTATTGAAATGTAATGCTTCCATTGCGCGGTGACATGAGCGCCTTGCTTCGTCATGTCAGCACCGAGGCGCACCAATCTGCAAGGGCCTATCCTACGAAAAGAATGATTGGAAGATTACAATTTTGTCATCCTCGGATTGACGCCGTATCATCTATCATTAGCGAGCAACGTCGTTTAACGTTTGAGAGGGATCGGCCAGTTATCGGCAAGTTTCAGACGATAATGCACGAACTCGCTTGAGAGTGGTCGCATTTCTGTCAGTGTGGTTTGGAAGGCCAGATGGTATAGGCACTAGTATTGCCTAATTAGCTATTATGGGCGGTCGTTTGGTTTTCCTACCCTTGTCTTACTTTATTTTTTAGGAGCGGTAAAAACCAATGGCCCACGAACATAACCATAACACCGAAGCCATAGGCGATAAGCGTTTAATCGCTGCCATTGGCGTTAATGCTGCGTTAACTCTGGCACAAGTTGTTGGAGGAATACTTTCTGGCAGCTTATCGCTTATAGCTGACGCGCTACATAATTTGAGCGATGCCGCATCACTGGTTATTGCGCTAATCGCGCGTAAGATCGGTCGCAGGCCGCCGGATGCTTTTAAAACCTTCGGCTACCGACGCAGTGAAACCATAGCGGCCTTAATCAACTTGGTCTCGTTGATTATCATCGGTCTCTACCTTATTTACGAGGCTATAGGTCGGTTATATTCCCCTCAGCCTATTGAGGGTTGGACAGTGGTCGTGGTGGCGGGAATAGCCTTGATTGTAGATATCGCCACGGCCTTGCTCACCTACACAATGTCTAAGGACAGCATGAATATAAAGGCGGCATTCCTGCATAATGTATCGGATGCACTAGCCTCCGTCGGCGTTGTTGTCGCCGGGACATTGATTCTTCTGTACGGCTGGTACTGGACGGATACTGTAGTGACATTGATGATTGCTGGTTACGTGCTCTGGCAGGGCTTTAGCATGCTGCCTAAAACCATTCACTTGTTGATGGAGGGCGCACCAGAAGGAGTTTCCATCGCCGATATAATCAACGTCATGGAGCAAGTAGACGATGTTGAGAGTGTTCACCACGTACATGTTTGGGAAATCGCGGAACATACAATTGCATTGGAAGCCCACGTTGTCATAAAGAAGGCTAGTCTGCCTGATATCGAACGAGTGAAGACCGATTTAAAACGAGTACTCCATGAGCAATTCAAAGTCAGCCACTCGACACTTGAAATGGAGCTAGACGGCAGTGTTTGTATCGACACCAGGCAGGCCGACAATCATCGCAGCGAAGCATAAGCCTGCTTTGCTTTTACCGCTGTCACCTGACAGTTAGCTCGATATCAACGGAGCGAATTCGCGTGCGTCACTCGTTGGCGCTATGCCCTTGACCTTAGAAATGCTAACGGCATGTGGCCAAAGTAGCTCGCCACGAGGAGATCAGGCTAGGTCGTGGCACCTTCAGCAGGCTGCCGCGACGAGTAAGCCCCGCCAGTCGCTACCGCCGCCGACGCTCAGAGCCAGCGGCGGACTCGTGCACGGTAGCGGGCGAATGATTCGCCGAACAGTGCTTCCAGCGCCCACTCTTCGGGTGTGATCTGGAAACGGTTCATGTACAGCACGAAAGCAACCACGCCAAGCAGGGTTAGAGGCGAAGCCAAGACCAGCGCCCAAGCCGCCAGGATAATGGCAAAGCCTAAGTACATGGGGTTGCGGCTGTACCGGTAGATGCCAGCCTCCACTAATGCCGAAGCCTGCTGCGGCTGCAATGGATTAACCGTAGTACGCGCGCGGCGAAACGACAGGACGCCGGCGAGGCACACGCCGAGCCCCAGGAGCAGTACCGGCAAAGCGAAGGTCAGGCGCGCGGTCCATGCCAGTTCGAAACCCGGCAATTTGGTTCCCGACAAACCCATCAGCACAGCGATCAGGCCTGCCACGAGCAGCGGTGGCACGCGGTTTTCCAGCGCGCTCATAGTGTCATTCCCGTGCCTTGGCCACTTCGCTGCTCACCAACTGGCGCAGCGGCTCCGGGCCAAACTCGCTGAGCGCACGACCATTGACAAAAAAAGTCGGCGTGCCACGAACCCCAACGGCCTTAACGTCCTGCATGTCCGTTTCCAGCACGGCGTTGACGCCAGGCGTATGCATGTCCTGGCGGGCCTGTTCCAAGTTCAAACCGACGCGCTCTGCAGCAGCCCATGCCTGCGTTACCTTGGGGTCGTCGTGCCAACCGGGTTGGGCCTCCAGCACAGCCTCCAGCACTTTTTCATGGAGATTTTGCTTACGCGCCGCCTCAAGCATCCGCGCCACTTCTTCCGAACCCTGATGGAACAGTACATAGCGCAGCACCAGACGTACATCTTCCGGGTTCTCGGCGAGGATCTGCTTCACATAGGGGTGGAAGGCGCGGCATGCCTCGCACGAAGGATCGAAGAATTCGACGATGGTCACTGGAGCCTGCGCCGGACCGAACACTGGTGAGTGGAAGCGAACCAATTGGCCGCCGTTCTGTTTGGGTTGTGTCCCGGTCTCTTGGGCGGTCGAACCGGGAGCCTGGGCCTGTTGAGGCGACTGCGAGGGGGAATAGAAGAATGCGGCGGCAGCAAAGACGGCCAGGATCACGACACTGATGATCAGGACCACGGAACGGCGATTCATGGAGTTGTTCTCCGACGGATGAGAATGAGCAGGATGGCGATCAGGATAAAGGCGAACAAGGCGAGTGCCGGCAGGGGCACCACGCCGAAGAGGGTCATTCCGGCGCCTGAGCAGGATGGACCGGTGGCCGTGCAGGGCTGGATCGGCTGTGGAATCAGCCCGGCATAGAGCAGCGTGTGAACAAATGCCAGCGCCGCACCGATAACGGTCAGCGGTAGGGCATAACGCCAGACTGTAAAATCCGAGCGGTAGCAGGCGATGGCCAGGATCACCGCCAGCGGAAACATGAAGGCACGCTGGAACCAGCACAACACGCAGGGTGCCTGGCCCATCACCTCACCAATGAACAGCGCGGACAGCGTCGATACCAGTGCGACCAGCCAGGTTAGCAGCAGCAGATTCCAGGTCATGCTTGGAGGTTGAGGATTCATTGCGGTTAACTCCTGGCGATGGCGAGCACTTGCCTCAGACCCGCCATCCAGTTATTTCGAAACATCATGCATCCTCTTATCGGCAGGACTTGTTAGGACCGTTGCGGACTTCGCCCAACGGCAAAGCGAAAAGCAACCAGCCTCAACGCTGGGTTAAATCCGATGCCAGTGGGAGAATGTCGCCCTTGCGCAACAAGGGAAGATATCAGATGTCGCGGGACTGGCTGGAAGAACACCAGATAGCATTTTATTTCGCGGCGGTGGTGGCCGCTGCCATTGCAGGTTTGAGCTCTGCGCAATTCACCGGACTGACGGCCATGGCCATCACACCGGCGATTGCCGTGCTGATGTATGCCATGTTTCTGCAGATTCCTTTTTTGGAGCTGCGAGAAGCTTTTGCCAACCACCGCTTCGTCGGTGCCCTGTTGCTGGCCAACTTCCTATTGGTGCCATTGATGGTGTGGCTGGTGACGTGGCCGCTCTCATCGAACAAGGCCTTGTTGGTCGGCGCGCTGCTTGTCCTGCTAACGCCTTGTATCGATTACGTGGTGGTCTTCACCCACCTGGGCAAAGGGGACTCTCGTCTGGTGCTCGCGGCGACGCCATTGCTGCTGTTGCTCCAGCTTCTGCTGCTGCCCCTCTACTTGCGGCTAATCCTTGGCCCCGAAGCCGGCACAGTGATCGAGCTGTGGCCCTTCGCAGAAGCCTTCCTGTTGCTGATCGTCCTACCCTTGGTAGCGGCTGTGCTCACCGAATTTGGCGGACGCCGATCTCTGCTGCTTCGCGCATGGAGCGCAGGTTGGGCCTGGCTGCCAGTGCCTGCAATGGCCCTGGTTCTAATCGTGGTGGTGGGTTCGCAGATCGCGGCTGTCGTGTACCAACTCGACATCCTGGCGCCGTTGCTTCCGGTATACGGAGCGTTTCTACTACTCGCTCCGGCCCTCGGCGTACTCAGCTCCCGGCTATTTGGCTTGGAGGCTTCTGCCGCACGGGCAGTGGCCTTTAGCTCAGGCACTCGCAACTCGCTTGTAGTGCTTCCCCTGGCCCTAGCGCTCCCGGAGTCCATTCGCGCGCTGGCCGCGGCGGCTGTGATCACTCAGACACTCATAGAACTGATTGGTGAATTGATCTACTTACGGGCGATTCCAGCCATGGTCAGGAACAGGTGAGCCTGGTCGAAATAGGCCAGAGCGCTCATGGACCGTGGTTTGGTGCAAGGTCGATCAGCGGCGCAATGAGGAGCTGAGCAGCACGAGCCCAGGAAACCAGCGCCTCAAGATCCATTTGTAGAGATTCGGCTTCTGCCCAGATACAAGCACTCTCGGCAGGCACCGTAAGAGCGATGCCCTCAACTATCGTCAGAGCCATCGCATGCAATCTCAGCAGCTCGTCGCGAATGGAGGTGATTCCACCCAGTTCCACCAAGCAGACGTCCAATCGATCAACCAGCCGGAGCAGTTGAGAGGTGTCGAAGCTGTCGCGCAGGTTTTCCAACGCCACGGCGTCCACTTCGCCGTACGGTGTAAGGCGGAAGGATGCGGGAGGAATGTTGATCATGGCGTTTTCTCGGTATCTAGCTGGCTAGGTCTGATCACCCGCAGCGAGCCGGCAGCTTGTTGGAACACCGAGTCCTTGATCCAGGGCTCCGGTGGCCGGTTTAGCTTGAGGTTGAATTCGCCGAAGCGCTTGACGTTGCTGGTCAGGTAGGGGCTGAGGAAGGACACGTCCTCGTCGGTGAACTGCCAATCCTCTCGGGCCAATTTCTGCAGGATGCGCATCATATCTACAGTGTTCTGCAGGATCACCGATGAGGCCACCATGTCGTTGTAGCGCAGACGTTTTTGCTGTTCGTCCGGATCGTTTTCGGCAATCACGTCGCCACCGAAAGAAAGCCACTTCGAGAAACCATTGTAGGACTCGATCTTGTTGGTGTTGGCGGTCACTTCCTGGCGCAGCTCACGGCTGCCGATCCAGTTGAGCAGGAAGATCGTGCGGATCACGCTGCCCAGTGCCTGGGCGGCGTGGTAGAGCTTGTTGCGGCGGCTGTAGGAGCCGAGTTTTCGCAGCAGCATAGGCGAGGAGATTTTGCCGGCCTGGATGGACAGCGCGACCTGCATCAGATCCTGCCAGTGAGTTTCGATCAAGTGCCAGTCTGCAGTGTCGGTGAACAGGCGGTTGATATGCTTGTAAGACGCGCCGCGATCCGGCCGGCACATCACCAGGTCACGCCAGTTGCGTATACGCGGCATCAGGTTGATGCCCAGCAGATGGGTGAAGGCAAAGACTGTCGCCGATTGCCCTTGAGTATCTGAATACACAGTGTCTGCCTCGACACTCAGATCAGCCTTAAGCAGCCCCTCAATTACGTAGATCGCCTCCCAGATGCCAGGTGGGATGAAATGCTGGAACACAGCGATGTAGTTGTTGGCCACGTGCCGATAGGCCACGGCACCCATCTTGCGGTAGCGGAAGTGATAGCCGGCCAGCAGGTTGTCATCATAGAAGTCGAACTGTGTGCCATCCGCTGCCACCGCTTTGCCATCTCCCCAGATCTTAGGCAGATCAAGCTGCAGATAGAGTTCCACCAGCTCGCGGTTAGCCTTGTCCAGCTTCTCCAATGATAGGTGGCGGCGATTCGTATAGGACAGCATGTGTGGCGTGACATTACCGGCCAGATGCCGCGCGGCCTGGTTGGGGCCGAGATTGCAGCCCATGGCGAAGATGGTCATCAGATAGCGCTCGGCAGGCTCTTTGAGCTTCGACTCGTTACCGGACATGGGACCGAAATGCCGCGTGAACTGAATCCAATGCTCGATGTTGGCCATGATGTCGAGCACGTGCCTAGCCGGCATGCGCTGCATAAGCGCCGTCTGTAGTGAGATGGCCGAAGGTGGGATGTCCCGCGCCGTTACTCGGCGCAACACCGGTTCTCCGGCTTCGTTAATCGATACGTCTCCTCGGCAAGATGGGAATTTGTCGTCCAGTTGTTGCGCGGTTTCCTCCAGCTGGGTCTTGAGGGAGGCAACAAACTCCTTCGCCGTGCCTGGCAGCCCGACCTTTTCGCAGTAGGCCGGTAGTCGCTGCAGGCATTCTTCCCAGGGCAGCAACTGCTTGCGGTAGTCGGCGAAGGATTCCGACCCCTGTACACACATGTCACCCGATCGCAGCTCGCTGGCCAGGTAGGAGAACACGCAGACTTCTAAATAGCGCCGGTTGGTCGGTGGTCCCTCACTGGCAGGACGACGAACGACCTTGACCCAGCGCTCCGACGCAAACGACAAGTCGACGTGCTCGTCGATCCATTCGCGGTGTAGATTCTCGCTGTCCTGTATCAGTTGAAGAGCCTGAACCAGCGATCGATCCTGAGTCGTGGGCTCCAGTTGAAGAAGGTGGCTTAGACGGAACAATAACGAGCGATGTGACTTGAAGTGCTTCCAGATCAGCGGCAGGTAGTTATTACCGCCGGTAGCCTGTACTTCGGCGCAAGTCTCACGCAACCGATCCAGATTGCCACCGGGGGAGAGGTATTCCCGAATTAGACTGCCAGCCTCCTGGTCATCCGGTTCTTGGACCAGAATCTGCACCACGCCATCAAGGGTCGCCGCCAATTGCTCCAGCTTCTGGCGTTGCCGCGCCTGGATTTGCTCCAACTCCTCCTTGGCGCGTTTATGGATCGTCGAAATCCGTCGGATGAACATCTCGGCCAAGTGATCCCGGGTCCGCACGCGCATGCGGTAGATTAAGGCCAGCATCAGCGTGTAGCGCTTCGGCAGTAAGCAGTCCTTCAACTCCGCGACGTCCGATGCCGCGGCTTGGGCAGCAAAATGGCGGATCTTGGTGTCGACTATTCCTTCAAAAATGGTACCCAGATCCCCGAAGCTCTCTAGCCAAGCCAGATGGTCGATCAGCACCTCTAGGTGCTTGCGAGATGGCTTCTTGGGTGCCTGTTTCAGCGCATTGAAGTCGCTCTGGCGTCGCCCGAAGTCAGTGTCGAGCAAATCCTTTAGCTTGTGGATCACCTCGACTGGCGTTCTGGTTACTACGAGATTGAATATTGCCTCTTGGGACTCGGCATGAATCCGCTCAGCGAGATCATTCAGGGTCGAATACGCAGGGAGCTCATAATCCTGGCGGATCAGTTCTTCAATCACGGAATTGATGATGTCAGCGCGCTGGTCAAGCACAAGCGACATTGCTTTGGCATGCCGCTCGGCGAGCTCGACAGCATCAGAGCCGTAGAATGCCGTCACACCGAGGCGAACTCGGATCGCGTTCATGTGGCGATATTGCTGGAACCACTTGTATTCCGCGAGTTTCACCTTGCTACGCTGACCCAACTCTCCGCGAATGAAATCCACCAGTTGATCAGGTACGTCGGTGATATCAGGAAAATACCGGAGCACCTGAAAGGTCTTGAGGAGAACGGCGAGATTGAGGTGAAAAGGGGCCTTGGACTTGCTTCGTACCCATTTAATCTCATCATCTGAGAACGAAAAATCTCGCTGCAGCTCAGCTTTTGAATACGCCTTTGGCAGAGTGGGATACGCCGTACGCTCTAATGAAGCCATAGGAACTCCTTTTCTGAGGAGTCAGAAAAGATAGTCCACGATCAGAGGCTGTGCGGTCTATTTGGTAAATTCTCTTGGCATCAACACGTTACGAGCGAAGTGAGTGAATTTTCCCTTCATCTCGGCATGACCCGCTGTAGCTCGGTTTGAAGCCGGTGCAGCGAGTCCGCGGTGGAGATTAGCTGGGGCATCAACATCGCCATCCGCGCGCGAAATTCGCGAGCATGAACGGTGGAGAGATGACTGCCGCTGTCGTGGCTCAGATGGCTGATCATCGCGTCCAACCCCATTACATCCACCAGCAGCGCATTCAGCGCACGCTGGTCGACTTCGCCCAGGTGCTGGGTTGAGCATCCGACTGACGGCACCGCGCCCATCTCGCAACAGCAGGTGCATCTTCGCCGCGAGAGTCGGCGCGATGCGGCTGGGAAACAGCACGGCGTTCACCACGCTGGCGCAGACGATACCGAGCAGAATTTCCTCGGAACGCGCCAGGGCGACATCGAAGATGGTCGCTGGGTGATTGACCTCGGCGAGACTGATCAGCGGCACCGTATAGGCGGCGAGTAGAAAGATGTAGCTGCGTGGCGAGCGGTCCAGCAATGAGAGAAAGAGCAGGGCGCCAATCCACAACGAGATCGCCAGGCTCAGCATCACCGGTTGCTGAGCGAACGTTGGCAGAAGCACGACCGATGCGGCTGCACCGAGCAGCGTACCCAGCGCGCGATAGATCGCCTTCGAACGTGTCGCCCCGGACAACGGATGCGACACGACGTAAACCGAGGCCATGGCCCAGTAAGGGTTTTCCAGCGGTATCGCCAGAGCGATGTACAGCGCAAGCAGGGCGGCAATCAGCGCCTTGGCCGAAAACAGCCATTCGCGCCAGGTTGGCATATTCATAGAGTTCGTTTTTTGGGGCGTGGGCCAGAGGCGGGAGAGGGCGCGGCCGTCACGCTGCAACACAGATGGTTACATTTAACGTCAAAGACGTATGACAGACTGAACAACCACTAGGGTCTGTTGCCGTTTTGCGGTAACTCATTGATCTATAAGAGCAAACTCGTATCTTTGAAGCTCTGACCCAACATCGATACGAGTTTGCAATGCCCCGATTACTGCTCAGCGATGAGCATTGGTCGAAGCTGCGGGAAATTCTGCTGCACAAGGCCATCTACAACAAGCGTGATCTACGAATGACTGTGGAGGGCATGCTGTACCGCATGCGCACGGGATGCCCCTGGAGAGACCTGCCCAAGGCGTTCGGGAACTGGAACAAGGTCTATAAACGCTTCAATGCCTGGTCCGCTGCCGGCAAATGGCTCAAGGTCTTCAAGCTGCTGGTGGCGGAGCCCGACATGGAGTGGGTGTTCATCGATGGCAGCTACGCCAAGGCTCACCAGCACAGTGCAGGTGCTGCCAGCAGTAATGATGAGGCTATAGGGAAAAGTCGAGCTGGCAATACCAGCAAGATTCACCTGGCAGTGGACGCCCACGGCTTGCCCATCGAGTTTGAAATCACAGGTGGCCAAATCAATGACTGCACGCAGGCCCCAGCGTTGATTTCCAAGCTCCCAGGGGCAGAAACCGTCGTCGCGGATAAGGGCTATGACAGCGAGAGAATCCGAGAGCAGATTGAGCTACAAGGGGCCAAGGCCGTGATCCCGAGAAAGCGTAACTCTGTGAAAGGCAACGCGGATTTGGACAGGGGTCTTTACCGCAATCGGCATCTGGTGGAAAACGCCTTCGCCCGACTGAAGCACTACCGGGCGGTGGCATCGCGATTCGACAAGCTCAAGAGGAATTATGAAAGCGTGGTGGCCATGGCCTGTGCCTTCCTATGGTTGCCCATGTGAAACGGCAACAGACCCTAGGACGATTAGTGCATTTTTTCGCGCGGGATACGGCACCACGGCAGGAATTCATGAGCAAACGCATTCCCAACTACGCCTTGTACGGCCAGGCTGCATTGCCCGTATGGCAGGACCTGTTGCATCTGGAATGGATCAACGAACGCGGCGACATGCATCAGCGCGAAATCAAGCCGCATCAGCATGACTCACTGTTGCAGATCGTCTATGTACGAAGTGGCGAGGGCGAAGGAGTCGATGGCGCGGATTTTGTCCAGCGACCTGCTGGCCTTGATGCAACGTCCGGCAGTGGTGCCGCTGCCGTGGGATGCAGACGGTGAAGAGCCGATATGGCCGCTGATCCAGCTGATCCAGGCGGAAGCGCACAGTCAGGAACGTGGCAATGTCGCCGCGGGGCACGCATTGTTGCTCGCGCTGCTCGTACATGTCGTCCGGCTGGAACAGCCAGTGCCGATAGCTCGCCCAGCCAATGGCAGGCGGTCCCAGCTGCTGATTCAGTTTCGCGCGTTGGTCGACACGCATTTCAGACAGCATTGGCCGCTTGGTCTGTACGCCGAAGCGCTGGGAATCACGCCAGCCACACTGGGCCGAGCCACCCGCGAAGGTCTGGGTGAATCACCGACTGCGATCATCAACGAGCGAGTCGTTCGCGAAGCACAACGTCAGCTGGCGTATACCACGCTCGACATCCAGCAGATCGCCCGCGACCTGGGGTTCGACGACGCGGCATACTTCAGCCGTTTCTTTCGCAAGCAGACCGGACTCAAACCCAGCGAATTTCGCTCGGCGTTTCGGAATGCGGAAACTAATCAGCCGAACAGCCAGCATACGCAGGCAAAGGATTCACCTGAGAGCTGAAGCGCTTTGGAGATATCGAGGCGAAAAGCTGGAGGTGATCTGGTGGTGTAACGCCTAAGGCGCAAGGTCGGCGTTTCGCATAATCTATATTATGTTAAATTGAGTTTGTGGTAATGGCCGTGCTTTGCCATCGCCACCTGTCGTACGTCAGCTAACTGGAGAATTCCGTCAAGGATGAGAATTCAAAAAACCCTTCTGGATCAGATGCCTACGATTGGGCGCTGGTATGCCAATCAGCGAGTCGCGCATTTTTTCTCCTAACCTGCACTGCTGCTCACTGGTGGGACATGGCGATCTGATTGGCTGAAATTGACGTTATGAATGGGATCATGCGATGCAGCGAGCAGCCTAGAACTCAGCCAGCACCGATCCGTTAAGTTCCTCACGCAGCGTCCGCCATTGCGGCAAGTGCTGGTTAAGCAACCCGGTAAATCGCACGTTGTGATGGTGCTCCAACAGATGTGTCAGCTCATGCACAAGGATGTATTCCAGACATTGCGCCGGCTTTTTTGTTTCACGATGACTCCAGCCCGGTAGTTCGCTGGACTGCGCCGTAGCTCGATACAGCAGGTTTATCAATAGCTTACGCGCGTCCATCATATGCCGGTGCTTTCTGAAACTTGACCCGGTTTTCCCTCGCGCCGCTCCTATCTGGCTCTTGGAATCCGGGTCGTTCCAAGGAGTCATCATGGCAAAGATCAAGCTCACCAAAACCGCCGTGGAGGCGGCCCAGCCCCAAGCCAAGGATGTTGAACTGCGGGATACCGTGGTGCCTGGCTTCCTGTGCAAGATTACCCCGACCGGCCGCCGGGTGTTCATGCTCCAGTACCGCACGAACTCCGGCCAGCCCCGCAAGCCCTCGCTGGGGCTGTACGGGGAGCTGACCGTCGAACAGGCACGAGTCAAGGCACAGGACTGGCTGGCCGAGGTTCGCCGGGGCGGCGACCCCGGCGGCGCCAAGGCCGAGGCGCGCAAGGCGCCCACGATGGCCGAGTTGTGCAAGAAGTTCATGGAGGACTACTCCAAGAAGCGCAACAAGCCCAGCACGCAGGACGGCTAGGTGCGGTGGCGCCGCAAGAGGTGTGCATCGCTGACGGCAGCGTCCGCATCAACGGCGTGCCTTCGGCCGCCGTGCTGCCTGCCGACCGCTGGGGCCGCCCGCTGCCATCCTGGCAGCAGTGCCGCCGCCTTCGGCCTGGCGAGCTGTTCCTGCTCAGTGTCACCAATCCGGCGTCGTTCGACAGCCGGTATTTCGGGCCGGTCAGCGCATCCGCCGTGATCGGCGTCGCGCATCCGGTCTGGCTGGAATCCCGCCCATGATGGCCGTCGATTCGCTGCACGTTGCCGTGCATCTCATCGTGCCATCGGGCGTGTCGTCCTGCTGGTCGTCGCCGTGTCGTCGCGCGTGCAGTGCGGGTGCCAATCCTGCGCATTGGGCACCGCACTTCGCGCTGCCTTCGGCGCAGCCGTCCAACGTGCAGGCGTCTTGCCTCGAACGCGCCCGGCCTGCGGCCGTGTCCGCGTTCGCCGGCGCGCTGGCTGCTCGCGCAGCAGCGCCGCCGGGCCGCCGCTGCTCCGAGCGACAGCGAGGGGCAAAGGCGGAAGGCAAGACAAAAGGGTGCGGCACCTGTCGGCCCGCAAAGCCAGTCTGCACGTGCGGGTGGCGCGGCACGCAGCGGCTTCGCCGCCGTGCCGCGTGGGGCGCGAGGCTCGCGCCAATGCAGGCTTGTCCGCGTGCTTCGCACGACCAGACATGCCAGAGCTTGCAGGGAGCACAGCCATGACCGACCGCCGCGACGACGATTTCCGCATCCGCCCCGGCGCCCCAAAGAACCGCGACCAGAGCTTCGTCTCCAAGGTGCTCAAGCAGGCGGGCAAGGCCAGCAGCGGCAAGTCCGCTGTGCGCCGTCCTGGCACTGCCACCGGCACCGGCACCGGGAGGGGCACCGGCCAGCGGCCCGGCTCGCGCCTCGGGCGCGGCCACACAGCGGCGCGCTTCGCCGGCGCCAAGCTGACGCCCATGTCGCGGCGCGTGACCATCAAGACGCTGCTGGTCAACCAGCGCCAAGCCAGCCCGCAGTCGCTCGCCAAGCATCTACGCTACATCGAGCGCGACGGTGTGGGCCGCGATGGCGAGCCGGGCCAAGCCTACGGGCCGCAAACCGATGCCGCCGACCTCGACGCCTTCAAGGAACGCTGCGCTGACGACCGGCACCATTTCCGCTTCATCCTCTCGCCCGAGGATGGGGCCGAGCTGGAAGACCTACGCACCTACACGCGGCACCTGATGGGCCGCATGGAAGCCGACCTGGGCACGGGCCTCGATTGGGTAGCCGTCAACCACTGGAACACCGACAACCCGCACACGCACATCGTCGTGCGCGGACGCGACGACACCGGCAAAGACCTCATCATCGCGGGCGACTACATCGCCGATGGCTTCCGCCATCGCGCCGCAGAACTGGCGACCGAATGGCTGGGGCCGCGCAGCGAGCTGGAGATCCAGCAGACCTTGCAGCGCGAGGTGGAGCAAGAGCGGTGGACGAGCCTCGACCGCACGTTGCAGCGCGAGGCCGGCGAGGATGGCCGGGTGCAGATCGAACGCTTCAACGAACCTCGGCTGCAACGCCAGCGCCTGCTGCTGATCGGCCGGCTGCAACGCTTGCAGCGCCTGGGCCTGGCCGACGAGATGCAGCCGGGCACCTGGGCCGTCCATGCCGACGCGGAAAAGACCCTGCGCGCCCTGGGCGAACGTGGCGACATCATCCGCACCATGCAGCGGGCGATGCGCGGCGAGCCGCGCGAACTGGCGGTGTTCGAGCCGGGCGACGACGGCCGAACCATCCTCGGCCGAGTGGCCGCGAAGGGACTGGCCGACGAGCTGCGCGACCGGGGCTATCTGGTCATCGACGGCGTGGACGGCAAGGCCCACTACGTCGCGCTCAATGCCCGCGACGAGCTGGCGAACTACCCGACTGGCGCCGTGGTGGAGGTGAAGGGGTCGGCCGACGTGCGCGCGGCCGACAAGAACATCGCCGCGCTGGCGAGCGATGGCCTGTACCGCACTGACCACCACCTGGCCGTCGCGCAGGGTCAGGCCGTGCCGGGCCGCGATCCGCAGGAAGTCGTCGCGGCCCACGTCCGCCGGCTGGAAGCCCTGCGCCGCGCCGGCATCGTGGAGCGCGTGGCCGAGGGACTATGGAAGGTGCCGGACGACCTGGCCGAACAGGGCCGCCGCTATGACGCGCAGCGCCTGGGCGGCGTGGCGGTGGAACTGAAATCGCACCTGCCCATCGAGCGGCAGGCCCGCGTGATCGGCGCCACTTGGCTCGACCAGCAGTTGATCGGTGGCGGGTCGGGCCTGGGCGACCTGGGCTTTGGTAGTGAGGCCAAACAGGCGATGCAGCAGCGCGCCGACTTCCTGGCCGAACAGGGGCTGGCCGAGCGGCGCGGGCAGCGCGTGATTCTGGCGCGCAACCTGCTGGGCACGCTGCGCAACCGGGAGCTGGCGCAGGCCGCCAAGGACATTGCCGCCGAAACTGGCCTGGAGCATCGGCCCGTGACTGACGGGCAGCGCGTGGCGGGCATCTACAGGCGCTCCGTCATGCTCGCCAGTGGGCGCTACGCCATGCTCGATGGCGGCAAGGGGTTCAGCCTGGTGCCGTGGAAACCAGTGATCGAGCAGCGGCTAGGACAGCAGCTTGCCGCTACGGTGCGCGGTGGCGGGGTGTCTTGGGAGATCGGGCGGCAGCGTGGGCCTGCCGTCGGTTAACTGTTCACACTAGCAGAGTGTGGCGCCAGCGAGCCATGATAAACCGATTGACGGTCGGTTTTTTGTAAGGGATACTTCTAGGTTCGAGTCAAAGCTCGGAGTTGACAACCTTGACCAATCACAGCGTACCAACACTGGGCGATCTGGAGATCGCCGTGCTCGAAGACATCTGGCGCTTCGGCCCGTCCGACACCAAGGCGGTGTATGCCCGCATTGGGCAGGCTCGCTCGATTTCTCCGAACACCGTGCAATCTACGCTGGAACGTCTTTTTCGCAAGGCCATGCTCCGGCGAGAAAAGATCAGCCATGCCTATGAATATTCAGCACGAGTTTCCCGCCGCGAATTGATCCAGAAGTTGGTGGAATCCACGGTGCGTCGCGTCGCAGGCCCGCAGCCGGATGCGTTGCTGAGCGCCTTTGTCGATCTTGCTGCAAGGGCGGATGACGACCAGCTCAAGAGGCTGGAGGAGTTGATTGCCCATCGTCGCGCTGAATTGGATCAGACGTGATGACGAGTTATGGGCCACTGCTTCAATTTGCATTGCTATCCGGTTTCGTACTGGCGGTAACGCTGACCTTGCTGATTGGAGCCTGCGAGCGCCCATTGCGCCGTGCGCTGTCGGGAAAGACGCCTTCCCAGCGAGCAAGGGTATCGTGGTGGACGCTGGTAACACCTGCCTCGGCGGGTATTGCCTACGCGGCCATGACCATTGCCATGCCGTCGATGTTTGATGATTCGGCCCGATTTGCCGCTGCCTGCTCTGCACACGCTGAAACGCTCTTGCACCTGTGCGTTTGGCACCCGAGCGGCAATGGGCAAAGTGCTTGGCTATGGGGAGCATTGGCATTGTTGGCAGGATACGCGGCTTGGCTGGCTTCACGGGCCGCAGTGGGTCTTTGGCGTGCTCGGCGAACCCTTGCCTCGATGGTGCGCCTGAGCTGGCGTCCGGGGCATCCAGACAAACTTCGCGTGCTTGATGTCGATCAACCTATGGCGCTGGCCTGTGGCGTCGGGCAAGGTCACATCCTGCTTTCGACCTCGTTGATGCGGCGACTTGATCCGACGCAGTTGCGCGTGGTGTTGGCGCACGAACAGGCTCACATCGCCAATCGCGATGTTCTGCATCGTTTGATCGCCGTCGTATTGTCGAGCATCCAGTTGCCAGGTACTCGCCGCCGGTTGTTGCGTGATCTGGAACTCGCATTGGAACAGCGTTGTGATTTTGCCGCTGCAACCGAAGTGGGATGTCCTGTCGCCGTGGCCGAAACCATCGTTGTAGTGGAGAAGATATTTCGGCAACACGCCAAGGAACAGGTGCCATTGACGATGGCGTTCTTTTCCGATTTTGTCCCTGAGCGCGTCGAGGCGTTGCTGTCGCCCAAGCTCTCGTCTGTCTCATACTTGGGGCCGGTGCTAGGCAGTCTTGTTCTGGTGTTTTGCAGCCTCTCTACAGGCTGGCTGCATTCTGTAACCGAATCTCTCATCGCCGTGATGACGAGGTAACCATATGCCTGTGTGCTGTGTTTTTTTGTCCGAAAAACCGATTGATGCTCGGTTTTATGGTGATTTCGCTCCGGCGTGCGCGGGATGTCGTCACGCGGAATCATTTGCTCGCCAACTTTTGTCGTCATGAGGATTTCCATGAATTTGATCCGCGTAGTGGCCTTGGTGTTCGTCGGAGCCTGCGGCACGTCCGCAGCCGTGGCCGCCGAAACCTTGCGATTGGAGGATGCAGTCACCCGCGCATTGGCCGCTCACCCATCCATTGCCGCTGAAACGGCTCAACTCCAAGCCGTGCAAGCCCGCACGCAGCGCGAGGCGTTGCCACCGCCTTACACCATTGGCGGCGAGGTAGAGAACGTGGCCGGTAACGGCAACCTACGAGGTGTTCGCTCGGCGGAAACGACATTGCGCATTGGCCGGGTCATAGAACTCGGCGGCAAGCGCGAGGCCCGTCAGACGTTGGGCCGGGCCGAGATGAGGGAGCAAGAGCATCAGGCCACCAAAGTGCGGATCGACTTGGCCAGCCTGACTACAACTCGCTTCATCGAGGTGCTCGCCAGACAGCAGCGGCTGGCGTATGCCGAGGAACGTATCCAGCAAGCGGAGCGCACCCGCCAGGAGGTTGCAGCGTGGGTGCAGGCCGCTCGAAATCCCGAGTCGGATTTGCAGGCCGCGGAGATTGCGCTCGCTGAGGCGCAACTCAATCGCGAAAGTGCTGCACACGAGCTGGCTAGCGCAAAGATGACTTTAGCAGCGAGTTGGGGCGCGCTGGCACCCGACTTCGGTGAGGTCGTCGGTGACCTGCAAGCCTTGCCGACTGTGGCGCCGTTCGAGACGCTGGCTGCACGCTTGCCTTCGACGCCAGAACTGTGGGCCTCGCGATTGCGGGCCGACACCATTGGCGCCCGGCGCCGGCTCGCCGAGGCTGAGGCCAAACCAAACATCGACGTCAGCTTGGGCGTGCGACGCCTGGAAGCCTTCAAGGATCACGGCGTGGTGATGTCGATCTCGGTGCCGTTGGGTAGTCCAACGCGCTCTGGATACGCGGTGTCTCAAGCAAATGCGGAGCTTGCTGCGCTGGAAGCGCGGCGTGATGCCGAACGCTTCGAGCGCCACCAGACGCTGTTCGACAAATATCAGGAACTCACGCACGCGCGGCACGAAGCCGAATCGCTACGCACACGAATGCTGCCTATGGCTGAAAGTGCCTTAGCGACGACTCGGCGCGGCTTTGAACAAGGCCGCTTCTCTTATCTGTCACTGGCTCAAGCGCAGCGGACACTGTTCGATTTGCGTGCGCGAACTGTCGAAGCCGCCACCCGCTATCACCTTTTGCTGGTCGAGGTGGAACGCCTCACCGCCACCGTCGAGGACACCGCACCATGATTCGCATTCTCTCCCTGTTGCTCCTTTGCGTGCTTGCCACCGCTTGCGGCCCCGGCGGCGACAAATCCAAAGAGGAGGCCAGTGTCCAAGCCAGTGGAAGTTATGAGCGTGGGCCGAACAATGGCCGGCTACTGCGTGATGGAGACTTCGCCCTAGAAGTCACCATCTACGAAACCAACGCACCTCCGCATTACAGGCTCTACGCCTATCGCGATGGAAAGCCAGTCGCTGCCACCGATGTCGTTGCGACCATCAAACTCTCCCGTTTGGATGGCGAGGTCAACCAATTCACGTTCACGCCAGAGGGCAACTATCTAGTCGGCAGCGGCGAAGTGACCGAACCGCATTCGTTCGATGTCGCCGTGTCCGCCGAACATGCCGGAAAGAAGTCCACTTGGTCTTACGAGTCCTATGAGGGTCGCGTAACCATTCCGGCCGGCATCGCCAAGGATGCCGGTATCAAGACTGCATCGGCCGGGCCAGCAGTCATCCGAGATGTTGTGCGGTTGATGGGAACCGTTGTTCTGGATGCCGATAGACACGCGGCGGTTCGCGCACGCTTTCCCGGCATCGTGCGATCGGTGAACGTGCAACAGGGCGAACGAGTCCGCCGTGGCCAGACGCTGGCCGTCGTTGAGGGCAACGACAGTATGCGCACCTATCCAATTGTCGCGCCGTTCGATGGCGTGGTGCTCACGCGCAATACGAACGTGGGTGACGTGGCCGAGGCAGGTGCGCTGTTCGAGCTGGCTGACCCGTCCAACGTATGGATCGACTTGCGTGCCATTGGCACTGATGCCGAAGCCCTACAGCCAGGACAGCCAGTGCGAATCCGGTCAGCGACGGGAAAGACCGAAGCCAGCGGCAAGATTCAGCGACTGTTGCCGGTAGCTGGTAGCGGCCAGAGCCTCATTGCCCGCGTCAGCATCCCGAACCCGGAGGGACGCTGGCGCCCCGGAATGACCGTGGCGGCAGAGGTCACAGTAGGTACGCGCAACGTACCGCTGGCGGTGAGGGAGTCGGGGTTGCAGCGATTCCGCGATTTCACCGTGGTGTTCGCGCAGGTCGGCGACACATACGAAGTCCGAATGCTCGAACTCGGCGATCGTGATGGTGAGTACGTTGAAGTGACTGGCGGACTCAAGCCCGGCACTAACTACGTGGCCGAGCAAAGTTTCCTGATACGCCAAGACATCGAAAAGTCTGGCGCAAGCCACGATCACTGAGGACGCAGATATGCTCGAACGCATCATTCGCGCGTCCATCGCGCATCGCTGGCTCGTGCTTCTATTGGTGCTCGCCCTGTCCGGGCTGGGTATCTGGAACTACAGCCGCTTGCCGATCGACGCGATACCGGACATTACCAATGTCCAAGTGCAGATCAATACTGAGGCGCCAGGCTACTCGCCAATGGAGGCCGAGCAGCGCGTCACTTTCCCGGTTGAAACGGCGCTGGCCGGCCTTGCCCGGCTGGACTACACCCGCTCGATTTCCCGCTACGGTCTGTCGCAGGTCACTGCGGTCTTCGAGGACGGCACTGACATTTACTTCGCCCGTCAGCAGGTCGCCGAACGCTTGCAGCAGGCATCTTCGCAACTTCCGGCGGGCCTGAATCCCTCGCTCGGGCCAGTGGCAACCGGCCTGGGCGAGATATTCATGTACACCTTGGAACCCGAAAAGGGCTACGAGGAAATATGGACACCCACCACGCTGCGCACCTTGCAGGATTGGTCGGTACGTCCGCAGCTTCGCAATCTGAAAGGCGTCACCGAGGTCAACACCATCGGCGGCTACGTGCGTCAGTTCCACATCACGCCCGATCCGGTCAAATTGCTGGCCTACGAGTTGACGATGAATGACGTGCTGAACGCCGTCGCGCGGAACAACGCCAACGTCGGCGCCGGCTACATCGAACGTCATGGCGAGCAGTACCTGATCCGCATCCCCGGCCAGATTGGCGACATCGAGCGGCTGCGAAAAATCGACGTGGCAACGCGCGATGGGCTGCCGCTGCGAATAAGCGATGTGGCGGAGGTGCTGGAGGGTAGCGAACTGCGAACCGGCGCAGCCACCAAGGACGGCAAAGAGGTCGTGTTGGGCACGGCTTTCATGTTGATTGGCGAGAACAGCCGGGCGGTTGCGCAGCGCACAGTAGAAAAGCTCGCTGAAATCGACGCGACACTACCAGAAGGAGTCCGCGCGCACGCCGTTTACGACCGCACTCAGCTCGTTGATCGCACCATTGCAACGGTGCAGAAGAATCTTCTGGAAGGCGCGCTGCTGGTGATAGCAGTGCTGTTCCTCCTGCTGGGCAACATGCGCGCGGCACTGATAACCGCGGCGGTGATCCCGATCGCCATGCTGCTGACGATTACCGGCATGGTGCAGAACCGCATCTCGGCCAACCTGATGAGCCTGGGCGCGCTGGATTTCGGCCTGATCGTCGATGGCGCGGTCATCATCGTGGAAAACTGCTTGCGCAGGTTCAGTGAGCGACAGCATCAGCTCGGTCGCCTGCTGACCCGTGATGAGCGTTTCTCGCTGGTTTCCAGCGCCAGCGCAGAGGTCATCAAGCCCGCCCTGTTCGGGTTGTTCATCATCACGGCTGTTTACCTTCCGATCTTCGCGTTGTCGGGCGTGGAAGGAAAGATGTTTCACCCGATGGCCCTCACCGTCGTGATCGCATTGACTGGTGCGATGGTGTTGTCGTTGACCTTTGTGCCTGCGGCTGTCGCACTGTTTGTCACCGGCAAAGTTTCCGAAAAAGAAACCAAGGTGATGCGCGGCATCAGCCGCTTCTATGCGCCACTTCTCCAGAAGGCAATCAAGCTGAGAGTCGTGGTTGCCGCGGCGGCGGCAGTGCTGGTGGTGCTGTCCGGTTTGCTTGCGACACGCTTGGGCACCGAGTTCATCCCCAATCTGGATGAGGGTGACATCGCCTTGCACGCGATGCGCATTCCCGGAACGAGTCTGACCCAGGCGATTGGTATGCAGCGCCAATTGGAAGCGCGGATCAAGGAGTTTCCAGAGGTGGAGGAAGTCGTCGCCAAGATCGGCACTGCCGAAGTTGCGACCGATCCCATGCCGCCTTCTGTGGCCGACACTTTCATCATGCTCAAGGATCGCAGCGAATGGCCCGATCCTCGCAAGCCGAGAGGCGTCCTGCTTGCGGAACTGGAGAAGGCGGTGAACGCCATTCCCGGCAACAACTACGAGTTCACTCAACCCGTGCAGATGCGCATGAATGAGTTGATCGCAGGTGTCCGTGCCGAGGTGGCGATCAAGGTGTATGGCGATGATATGGAGCAACTTGCCCGACTAGGCTCGGAGATTGAAGCTGTGGCCGAGAGCATCGAGGGGTCTGCTGACGTGGCGCTCGAACAGATCACGGGCCTGCCGATGATGACGATCACGCCGAACGTGGATGCGCTGTCCCGACACGGCTTGGCGATCGACGACATACAGCAGACGGTGGCAATCGCCCTTGGCGGCGCTGTCGCCGGCCAGGTATTTGAGGGAGATCGCCGGTTCGACATCGTGGTTCGGCTACCCGAAGCGCAACGCCAAGATCCGAAGGCACTGGCGACACTGACCATTCCGGTTTCGACCGGCATGGCTGCCGGGCTGGGCCAAGCTGCTTACGTGCCGCTCAGCCAGCTTGCATCCATCGAAGTGGCGCCCGGCCCCAATCAGATCAGCCGTGAGAACGGCAAGCGCCGGATCGTCATCACCAGCAACGTCCGCGGGCGCGATTTGGGGTCGTTCGTGGAAGAACTACGAGAGCGGGTAAGCCGCGAAATCACGCTGCCAGAGGGCTATTGGGTCAGCTACGGGGGGACGTTCGAGCAGCTCATTTCGGCAAGCCAGCGCCTGTCCGTCGTCGTGCCCGCCGTGTTGGTTCTGATCTTCGGCCTTCTGTTTATGGCCTTTGGTTCAGGCCGGGACGCCGCCATCGTCTTTAGTGGTGTGCCTTTGGCGCTGACCGGCGGCGTGGCTGCATTGTGGCTGCGCGACATTCCGCTTTCGATCTCAGCAGGGGTCGGCTTCATTGCCCTATCCGGTGTGGCGGTGCTCAACGGCCTGGTGATGGTGAGCTTCATCCGCAAGCTGCACCACGACGGAGCGCCGATTCAGGATGCCATTGTGAATGGCGCGATGACGCGGCTACGCCCGGTGCTGATGACCGCGCTGGTTGCAAGCCTTGGCTTTGTACCGATGGCAATCAATGTCGGCACCGGCGCGGAAGTGCAGCGACCGCTCGCAACTGTCGTCATCGGCGGCATTGTTTCCTCGACGCTGCTGACGCTACTGGTACTGCCGGCCTTGTATCGCCTGATTCATCGGCGTGCCGACCGCCAGGACACCACGCCAGCGTGAGAACGCTGATTCTTACCACCTGATCGCAGGATTGCGGCGATTGAAAATCAATTGCCGCTCTCGATCAAACGATTTGCGGAGTTTATTCAAGGTATGAGATTCATGCACGAAAGACTGTCTGGAGTATTGCCGAGTCCTAAGGAAGGTCTGAAGTAGCCCTGTATTTCCGGTCGACTTCAGCCCTCGCTGCTTTTGAAAGCGGGCCGTCGATCAAAATCGACCAGGTAACCCGCTCAGTTCTCCGTTTTTGGCCGCCGCGAGCACCTCGCAGCAGCCATTTTCCGCATTACAGGCGCACCTCTCCTGCGGTAGTCAGCAAATGTCGGCGCGCCATCCATAGGTTCGACAGCGCGAACAGCGTCACCAGCTGAGCGGTGTTCTTGGCCAGGCCACGGAAGCGCACCTTCACGTAACCGAACTGGCGCTTGATCACTCGAAACGGATGCTCGACCTTCGCTCGCACTTGTGCCTTGGCCTTCTCGATCTTGCGCTTGGCTTTGTACAGGGCACTGCGCTTATCGAGCTTCTTGTAGGTGCTGCGGCGTGCTGCGACCTGCCAGATCACTTCGTGGCCAGCATGTTCGGGGCGCTTTTCGACGCCGGTGTAGCCGGCATCCGCGCAGACGACGTTCTCGTCACCGTGCAGCAGTTTGTCGACCTGGGTGATATCCGCCACGTTGGCTGCCGTGCCTACCACGCTGTGTACCAGCCCCGACTCATCATCCACGCCGATGTGCGCCTTCAGTCGGGTAAAACAGGGGTGTTACCACCCCTGTCTCCCCTAAGAACCGTACGTGAGAGTCACCCCTCATACGGCTCAAGCCTTCCAGCAGCCTGAGTAAGACTGGGTAACCTGACGATGCGCTCTTCGGCGCTCAAGGTAAAACGTCCATGCTGGATCGAACGGGTTCGCTGCACTGCATATTTTGATATGCCGCACAATCGAAACACTGGCGGCGGCATACAGCCAAGCAGGTTGACTCAAGCCGCGCGCTTTCTCCTGGGTGGCGAAAGCCCAGTGCCGTTGACCTACGACACGAAAGTAGCGTTGTTTTACCCAATGGGCATTTTTCATGGCGTGCCGACGAACTGCCCAGCGCCATAACACTTGCCAAATCTGATGGTCGATCCAAGCGAAACGCTTGGCGGCGACAACATGGCGATGATACATGGCCCATCCTCGGATCACCGGGTTCAGGGTCAAGATCAAGTTAGCTTGAGTCGCCGTCTTGTTTGCGTTTGCGATTTCCCTCACCTTATCCAGCAATGCCTTCACACTCTTGCGAGCCGGTGTAATGAGCAGCTTGCCGGCGTACTTGCGTACGTTTTGGCCGAGAAAATCGAAGCCTTGTGAGATATGCGTTATCTGAGTCTTTTCATCAGAGAGTTCCAGTCCACGCTGTTTCAGGAACGCCTCAATTGCAGGACGAACCTGATGTTGCAGAACAGCTTGCGTGGCCCCTGTGATGATGAAGTCATCGGCATATCGTACGACGTGTATCTTGAATGGCTTACGCTTGCGCGCTGTCGAAGCCACGCTTGCATGGACGACATCTTCCAGGCCATCCAGCGTCCAATTCGCAAGTACCGGAGAGATGATTCCCCCTTGCGGGGTTCCTGCCTCCGTTGCGAACAAGGCTCCCTGATCGACATACCCCGCTCGAAGCCATTTGCGCAGAACCACCTTATCCATGGGCACGTTGGTGAGCAGCCAATCGTGACTGATATTGTCGAAACAGCCTCGAATGTCAGCTTCCAGTACCCAATGCGCCGAACCACGTTTCGCCAGTGCATTGAAGCAATGTGCGATTGCATCGGCAGTGGATCGCTGCGGCCGAAATCCATAGGAGTTGGGGTCTGCACGCGTTTCGGCAACCGGCTCAAGTGCCAGTTTCCACAGCGCCTGCATCGCACGATCCCGCATCGTTGGAATTCCCAGCGGACGCTTCTTGCCATTGCTTTTGGGTATGTAGATGCGTCTCAGCGGTTGAGGCCGATAGCCCCGATGCTGTAACGCTTGTGCTCCCGTCGATTTAGCCACCGGAGTCGACCAGATCTTGCCATCAACGCCCGGTGTTCTCTTGCCTCTGTTTTCCGTCACTCGTTTCACGGCCAACAGTTTGCCGCTGAACGAGCGAGTCAGCAGTCGTTGCAAGGCTTGCACCTTGCCCCACCTGCCTTCTCGTGTTGCCTTGGCGATACGTACCTGGAGTCGTTTCACTTGCGACTCGATCTGGTTCCAGTGTTGGGGCCAGGCCGATATGAAGTTCGAAGGCGCACCAATGCTCGCCGTTGCTTGCGCATTGGGTGCGAACACTGCCATCTGCTTTCCTCCGTACAACGATTGATCAGGTTTTCTCGCCATGGAAGACCGTGTGGAAGTCTGCTCGCTTTCGCGCCAGATGATGTTTCAATCTGTATTCACCCCATTACAGGGTGACCTTCGCTTTTTCCACATTCCTTTACCCGCAGCATCAACAGCTTGCTTTACAGCTCACCTGCCGAAATCGGCAACGCTACGGGCTTACCCTGTTCCGCATGGATTTCCGAACGGGTCGGGCTCCTCGATTTCGCCGGCGGCACCACATCCACGAGGGGCTATCGGTAAGAACCCCTGCCTGGCCGCGCACCTTTTGGTTCAAGCCTGTCAGCATCTTTGGCTTGGCTACTATGACGACGTTTATATGAGATTCACTTGTGTTAGCCGTACCCGTTCATCCCTAGCACCTCTCCGCCTTGATGCTGGCAGATTCAGTCTGGCCTCGCGGTTCGACCTACCGAAATATCGGCGGTTACATTGTCCCCAGAGCTTCAGACCCGGCTGTTGCCGGCCACGCCTGTCTGGGTAGGGAACGAGTGGTGGAACAGTCGGTTCCGTCGGGCGTTAACCTGCGGAACAGAAACCCATGCGACTTTCAGGTCGCACTGCCGAAGTAGTACTGGTTGCCCTTCTTGGTCTGGTGCATCTCCGGGTCGCGCTTGCCGTCCTATGCACTCCCGCCGTCTTGCTGCGCCGTGCGCGTAACGGGCGGCCGAAGTTTCCCGCCCTGCCTTGTATGCAGGGCCTCACCCCAGGAGATAGTGAAATGAAGATTCGTCCATTTTTGATTGCCGCCCTGGCTCGCACGTTGCTCGCTTCGCCGTTCGTGATGGCCCATCCCGGTGGGCATGATGACGACGAGAAAGCGATGCCGAAGACATGCGAGCAATTGGCTGATACCAAGCGGTACATCAGCGATGTGGCTTATCCCGAAGTGAAGAAGCTGAAAGAGCAGTGCGACGCCGCGAAGAAGAAGCCGACTGCCACGCAGTCTCCGGCAACCCGCCGCTCGTCCAGCGGCGGGAACTGATTGCTCAAGGCTGTAGCCGTGACTCACCGGGTCGCGGCTACAGCCTGTGAGGCCCACTAGCTGAGAGTTATCTGTCTTTGACTCACGCAACTATGGATATCCACGGCTGGTAGATCTGTTCGCTGCCATCGACTTGTTCGAGATGAAGCGGATCAACAACCATCCACTGGTTCGCTACAAGCGTCGAGCTGCGGCCACCGTGGCTTGAAAAAGCCGACCAGGCATCAATCGAAGCAGGTTACTGGTAAGGAAAGCATTAACAAATTTGTTAATAAAATCACGACGTATCCTGAGGCTATCAGGCGTTACCTGGATTGGAGACTGTTGGCTGGTATTCAGAACACTATTCGCCCAACCGTCTCCAGTGCGGCCTGCTTTTTCTGACCGTCCCCGAGCAGCACATAAACTGAGTTGAGCGTCTGGAACAGGCAGCCGTCACGGAACTCTTGCAGCGGCGATGTTCGCACAAGGTCGCCTACGTCCCAGCGCCTTTGTGAGTCGTAGATGACCTTATGCGCAAAGATGATCACAGGTTTTCGACTTGTTTTCTCAAGCTCTGCCAACTGAAGTGGCGTGACAATGAGGTCAATCCAGACCCAATCTCTGACCAAGCAGTACTCGGTGTTCAGGCGTAGGTCGCGCATGAAATTGAGCGCCTGCTCGTCGGTCATTGGGGAACCTGTCATGACCTCTCCGTCCCCGTTGAACAGGTTCGACAATGAATCGAGCTCGCTCATAGTCGTTTCACTTAATGAACATGCCATAACGAATGGGATAGCCGAGCTGCCTCAAATTTTTCAGCAAGGTTTTCTATAGACTGACGACCACCGCGTGCAAAGGATGCGATGACGAAGAACTCATCATCACGAGTTTTGAGCATCCAACGATCTGGCGAAAAGAGCATGATCTGCATAATTTCTGTGCTGACCAGAGATTCGCCATTCCGATAGCCGAATGCCTTGAACACATTGCCCATCAGATGGAGGGACTCGATCCGTGCGTCAACGACGTAACCAGAGACCACGTCCGGATAGTCTTCAATCATCGCAGCGGCCAGCAAGGCCATCTTGCGCTGGTTTTTCATGGGGCGACCTTCTCAGCTAGCCTACTGAGCAATTCGTCAATCTGTCCCCCCACCTGCCAAAGCTCAAGCTTGAGGTACTCATGCTCACGGCTAAGGGCGTCGAGATCATGCAGTCCTTCATCAGCACGGGCGGAGAAATATCGCCCTGGGTTCAGCGCGAAGCCAGTGGCTTCAAGATCAGCTATGGACAGAAGAACAGCATTACCTTCAACAGGTTCACGACGGGAATAATGTTTCTGAATCTGCTGAATACCCTCAGCCGTGAGCGTGTTGAGGCTCTTTTCAGATGTGTACTGCTTGCTCGCATCTATGAGCAGCACCGAACTGCTTTGACGCGAAGACTTGAAGACCAAAATCGCAAGCGAGCGCGCATCACTGCGATAAAGCTTTGCCGGAAGATAGACTACAGCGTCGAGCAAATTGTTCTGCATGATCGCTCGTCTGATTTCAGCTTCCTTGCCCGCCCTTAGCAGGGCCGCTAGATCCACTACAGCGATTGCCACCCCTTGGTCTTTCCGCATGCACGCAAGCATGTGCTGTATGAGCGGCCACTCCCCTTTCCCTTTCGGGGCAATACCGTATTTGAATCGCCCGAATGGATCTCCGGCACCGAGCTCTGTAGCCCAGACGTCAGCACTTTCTGACAGGTCTGAAACCACCACATCAAAAGATTGAAGCCCCACTCCGTCATTGGGTGGTGACTTCAGGGCATCTGCCTTTTCGAATGTCAGAGAATCGTGCTGGAAGAAAGCGCGTAGCAGCCCATGCAGGATATCTTCGTCAGCAGAGGATTGGCCCAGCCCCCAAGCTGATGAGCTTGAGTTGGAAACGAGTTCGGCAAGCAGTCGTCCATTCGCGCTGAGGGGGTCGTAGTAAGAGCGCCCACCAGACTGCTGGCTTATGCCAGCGATCACTTGGATTAGCTCCTCAGGGCAAGGCCTTGTCCCTTCATAAGAGCCATCAGCTTCAAGCGATTGAAGGAGCATCTCCAGCAGCATTGGTCTTACCGAGTCATCCTTAGCTAATCCGTGTGCAATCGCACGGAAATACTCATGGTGAGCGGCTAGCGAGCCTGCCTCCAGCTTGTAGATATCAAGCTTTTTGCGGAGTGCATTGGCAAGCAAAGGCGAGGTCTCGCCGACTAGCCAAGCAGCACGGTAAAAGAATTCTTCTTCAAAGGATTCCGGCACTTCCTCATCAGACGAGTCGTGGTCATTCGGACTCCACAAGATCAGAAGGAATAGGTGCGTTGTAAGCGTCCTGTAGTCCGGACTGGCCGTGATTGACTCCAGGAGATCTACCCTGCTCATACCGTTCCCTTCCCGAGGACTTGACTGGCGACCGCCGCCATTTGTTGCTGCCTGGTTTTCATTAGAGACTCGAACAGAAGCTGCTCTCTTCTAGCGAGCGTGACCAGGTGATGAAGCTCTTGCTGCACTGCTCGTTCAGCGAACACGACAGGGGTTGCACTCAGGGTCGGCAACGTGATGTGCCGGGTGTTGACGTTTGGTGTGTTCAGGTCGAAGTGACGCTGAGCACATACCTGGTTCAGTTGCCATGCGATGAAAGCAGGACTGAACCGCTCGTCACGTACACGGATAACGAAGAAGTGTTGCGTGCAGACAACCTTGCTGAAAGGCACCTCAGTCAGACACACAGCGAAATTCTTGCGCCCACGTGCTTGGAAAAGGATGTCTCCAGCTTGTAACCAGTCCGGCTCTTTGCGAGCGGTGATGGTACAGCGCTCCAAACCTGCCCAATCCACCCCACTCTGTTGATCAGCATCGCGGATCTGGATCACCCGGCTGTGCGCTTCAAAGTCAGGCGTGATAGCGCCGCGGAACGCATGCCCTGCGCGGATTTCAGCGATTTCTGAGAGGGTCACCATCTCGCTTCCTTCTTGTGCGTATCACTCATCCTAGCTGCCAGGCATAACAACATCAACACGATGATGCTATTTTTCCTCTTGACAGGCATCCGAGATTCCATAGCATTAGCATCATCGCGTTGATTCATGTGGTGGCGCAGTTGAAACCAAAGCAAAAACCTAAGGGTGTCTGGTCTAAGCCGATCCGGCATTTCTACTCGGTGAAGAACCAGGCCAGGTTCTGGTGTGAAAGCTTGCTGGAGAGGGATGCCCTACTGACCCTAGAGTTTGATGAGGCGGTTGAGTCCTACAAGGCGCAACCCGTTTCATTTGCCTATACCGCAATTAACGGAAAACCTGCGAGATACACTCCAGACCAACTCGCCAAGTTTAGTGATGACCGTGGCTATCAGTTCCGCGAGATTAAAATGGCTAAACGCGTCGACGATGCCTTGCAAGAAAAAATGGCGTGGATTCGTCGACACATAAATGATGCTTGTGGTGCAGGCCTAGAGATTGTCACAGATGAAGACATCCGGTTGGGCGATTCAATTTTCAACATGAATATGCTTTATCCTTACAAGAGAGTCTTTATCAATCGGCCTGAAGTGGCAAAAATAAAGAAAGGAATGCCACAAGACATTTGTTTCTCGGAGCTAAAAGAATATCTAAGGCGTCTGGGATTTCCTGATACGACACCATTCGCACTTTTGGCTCATGGCGAATTTCGGTTCGATTTTTCTATACGCCTGACCGAGCAAACAGCCCTTATCAAGGTGTAGCCATGCAAAATCTATATGTGGATTGTTTGCTTTCCTATGAGGGGCGAACCGGCAATCTTCGCCTCTTTGATGGCGATCTTGCCGTAATAAAATTTAAAGATGGAAAGGTGGAGAGCTTCACTCCAGAGGAACTGGAGCGTGCACGATCAGATGGGAAGCTTCATTTGTTCAGGACTCCTTCTTACAATCCGTGCTACATAAAGACCAGCACAGAGCAGGATGAAGAAATTGCACGCATGACTGCTTATTGCAGTGCGCTGAAACTTGAGGCAAAGCCCTGTGCAAAAGGCGTCCGGGAACTCGTCATAGCTCGCATCTCATATCTTATCTCGGATAGCACTCCACCGAGTATTTCCAATCTGCATAGAATTTACAAGAAATGGATTGCTGCCAGCGAGAACATGGCTGAAGTCCTTTTTGGTGGTAAGAGAGTCCGGAACCCGTCTATCGCTAATGAAGTATTTGACCTAATGGACATGGTCATAAAAAAGGAATATCTCACCGAAGAGAAACCTTCGATGCATCGCGTATATTTGATTTTTTCCGCAAAATACGCTGCCAGAGGATACATTGCACCTTGCCCATCTCTCTCAACCCTTGAACGCCGTATTCGCGCGCTTGATCGCATCAGCGTGATTGCGTGCCGGTACGGGAAAAGTGCAGCCAGGCATGAGGCTAGATCTACCAACTCTAAAATTGAAATCGAAAGAATTCTGCAACGTGCAGAGCTTGATACGGCACATTTTAATGTAGGGCTAAAAAACAAATTCGGCAAATTTATAGGAAAGCCTAGCATCTACTTTGTCGTTGATGCCTACTCGCGCGTCGTGCTGGGTTACGCCATTCACGTTGGCAAGCCGCGAGAGACATCTGCCTGTGTAATCCATACGCTTCGATATGCTATTTCACGAAAGAATGACCCGCTATATCCATATTGCGGAATACCCGCGCGGGTGGTCGTAGACCAAGGAGCTGCATATATCTCTGCTGACACCATGCGATTTTTTGACAACTTGAAAGTCGAAGTTGATTGCACTGGCACCAAAATGGGTTGGGGCAAACCCATCGTGGAACGATTCATTGGCACGACCCGTACAGGCCTATTTCAGGGGCTAAAAGGCTATCTGGGGAAGCCGGATAACAGATATAAGTCTGACTCCAGCATAAAGTCCTCTGCGAAGCACACATTTTCTGAATTCAGGAAGTTGTTCAGTGAGTTCATTATCAAGTACCACAATCAGCCGCACTCTGGATTGAATGGCCGAACCCCTGCCGAAGTTTGGCGTGAAAGCGCCACAAAATATCCGCCGGTAATGGTTGATGAGATTGGGCATGACAACTTGCTGCGCGGGCTACGCGAAGAGCATAACCTTGCTCATGTGAAGGGAATTACCTGTGACTATCAGGTTTTCAATAGTGACGAGCTTCAAGCAATTTATCATCGATCACAACGAAACCAAAAACCGCATAAAAAAGATGAAGTCAAGGTGATTGCATACCGCGACCCGCTCGATGCCAGTGCCATTAGCGTTGTAGACCCTTTTACAAATCGGATTCTAGAGGTTCCAAATATTCTAGGGGGCAAGACCTCGGGGCTTTCATTTTCAGAACTTCGCGTGGGGCGAGTTTATCGCACGACGAAGGATGAATCGCCCACATGGGATGATGGTATCCGTGAGGGTTATAGCGATCCTGAAAAGCCACGCCGTAAAGGGCCAGACATACCGCTTAACTCAGCGGGGACACCTATCGACCTTGAAACACTGCTGAAGTCACCCGTCGAAGAATACTCAGCAGACAGCATTTGTGCTGTTTCACCGATTATTGATGAGGATGACGACTATGCAATCACCATCGAGTAATGCTCCACGCCGAAAGCCGCACACGGAAGCATTCTTGCAGCTAACAATTCGAAATCAGCAGTTCGACCTAGCGTATCAAGCGATTAGTCGGTGCCATAAAACTGCCGGCCTGAAGCCAAAAAGCATGATGCTGCTTGGAGCCAGCGGAGCTGGCAAATCGACTTTGCTTCACTTATATCGCAAGGCCTTTCCAGATGCTGAGTTGGAAGACAGAACCCTGCGTCCAATCCTCTACATATCACTGCCGTCCCGAGTTACTGTAAACGACATTCTCAGCGGATTGCTTGAGGCTTGCGGCGATCCCGAGCCTCAGAAAGGTACGGCCAGGTCACTATTGAGTCGCCTTTACGGCCTGACAAAATCACTGGGTGTTCAGCTAATCATCATCGATGAAATTCAACATGTGCTCCCCGAGCACACCCACCGGCGGACGCAAGAAGCTGCTGACATGATCAAAAGCATCATGGATCGAAGCCTAATTCCTTTTGTCCTTGCCGGACTTCCCCATGGGAATCGAATTTTGACTGACACAGTCAAAGGTAAGCACAGTGAAGATCAGCTGATTCGTAGGTTTAACGCTTCTGTCCAGCTTAAGCCTCCTGCTCTAGGATCAAATGCATGGAAGAATCTCATGGCTGTATATCAGAAAACCATTGGCGTTCCATGCATCAACCTGAGCAGTGACGAGATGCTGAAACGGTTCTATCTCGCCAGTAACGGGCTCCATGGATTCATTGCGAACGTGCTTGAGCATGCGCTTGAAAGCACTGACGGGAATCAGCAGATCTGCATGACTCATTTGTCGGAGGCATTCGACGTCAGCAGTTACGCAGATTTGATAGAAAATCCTTTCAAGATGTCCCTGCCTCAAGTCGAACGGGCCCTGGCGTTGCGGGCAAATGTCTAAGCTGCGACTTCTGCCGGTACGCCTTCGCCCCGAACCCGGTGAGCATTTTTCCGCTTATCTACTGCGCTTGGCTGTGGCTAATGGGCGCAGTTCTGTAAAGGAGCTGTTTTCTACCCTGAGAATTGGTGGCAGCAAAGCACAAAACCATCAATCGCCTGATACCCAGGCTGCGTTGGCAGGATGGTTAGGTCTGAGTCCGGCAGAGCTGAGTTGCTATGTCGTTCGAGATGAGATTCTCGCCAAAGTTACAGCACATGACTCCTCGCGAATTTACCGAAACCTTGAGCTGCGAGTTCCCCGAATCTGTACGGCATGCCTTCGGAAGAAAAAACGGATGCCAGCATATTTTGGTCAGTTGCCATTCACGCATTGCTATGAGCATCGTCATGAATTGATTCATGCTTGCCCGCACTGCAATGACCAGTTTGAGTGGTCGGAAGAGCTTTTCGAATGCCGTTGCCCTTCGTGCAAGGCTGACCTCAAAGCCTCTACTAGGCCAGTACAGCTGCCGGCGTATGCTTCAGACCTTCGTTCACGTTTATCCGACTCGAATGTGCTCAACCATTTCATTCGGGATCTGCTACTAGCCCTTCAATGCATCCTTGTACCGTTGAGCACTGATCTGTCTGCTCGTGAGAGGCCACCCACTGAAATCGCGCCTTGGCCTCAGCTTCTGGATCAGGCATACACCCTGCTCAATGAGTCAACGGCGATGCAGTCATGGGCCGAAACTTGTCGAGTACATAGATCTCCCACAGCTGTAATTGGCGCATTCGCCGTTTACCTGCCGATTTATGCGCTGGTAGAAAAACTGGCGCTGCCCTGGCCTTTTCGGGATTTGAATTGGCTTTCGGGGAGGCAGTCGGTCAAGGAGTCAGCTGCGGAGAACGCAACATCATTGGCGCTAGTTGATCATCGGTTGCTGTCACAAGTCCTGGGGTGCCAGCCAACCGAGATACTGCCTTTAATTGAGTCATCTGCACTCCGGGGACTCAGCGGCCACAGGTCTATACGGGATACCCGTTTTGATCTAGTTACATTGGCCAAACAGGTTGAGCAGCTGGAGACAGTCGTTTCTGGCCAGGTCATCGATATGGTGCATGCTGCGCGAATCGCATCAGCGCATGGCGGCCATATGGGGCATGTACTGGCCGGCATCCTGTTAAAAGAAATTCCATTCCGACCCAATTCAGATCGGAAAGCTTTGCTTGATGGTGCCTTTGTGGGTGTTGACAGTCTGTTGGCCTGGATGGCGAAGCATCTCGCTTCGCTGGAGGCTGCTCACTGCACGCTACTTGAAACCATCGCCATCACAGGGATGAACAAGCAAGAAATCACTACGGCTTGCTCCCTCGGGCTGATCAAGCCACTGGGCTGGAAACGTGAACTTTGTTTCCAGGGTGGCGAGATCAGTCGACTGCTCAGTAGCCATATCTCAATAAAACGGTGGTCGAAGATGTCGGGGGTTCCTGCTCGTCGGCCATTGGCAAGCCTCACTGAATCCTGTTTCGAGGCCGCCATTGCGGGCGTTCTTTACAAGCGCACCGAAGAGCTAGATTCTTGGCTGAATAGCTTCGCAAGCCGCTGAAGTCATTGCAGCCCGCAGGACTGTTGCCGCTGACCGAAAACTGACCCAGTAGAGGCTGTTCTGCCGACTGAAAACTGACCCAGGTGTTCAACTGCTTCTGCTCAATTTTTGAGCAGGAGAACACGGGGTGATCAGTATGGAAATGATGGGCAAAATCCGCCGGATGTATTTCCGCGACAAGCTGTCGCTGCATGAGATAGCCAAGCGCACCGGGTTGGCGCGCAACACGATTCGCAAGTGGGTCAGAGCACC
>NZ_JACXXG010000032.1 GCF_014764705.1 Stutzerimonas kunmingensis | reverse complement strand
CACAACGAGCTTTCCGCCAAGCCATTCAAATGGAATAAAACGGCCGAATCGATCATCAGCTCAGTGCACAAAGCTAAACTGGGCGCGATGAAAAATAGATTATTGAACTAACCGCTCAGGACACTAGGCAAGGCCAAAGCCAAACCCAAGTTCAGGGACATCCTTTCCAAGAGCCGGGCGATCAACATCCTCTCTGCCGCCCGCCTGTTCCTATTTGGCGCCCGCGACGTCTGGTTCGTAGTCGCCCTGCCGGTGTACCTGAGCACGGTTTTCGGCTGGGACTTCTGGATGGTCGGCGGTTTTCTGGCGACCTGGATCATTGGCTACGGCATCGTGCAGTCCTTCGCGCCAGCCCTCACCGGCAAGCGCAGCGGGCATGTGCCCGATGGTCGCGCTGCGTTTCTCTGGGCGGCGCTGCTGGCCGGCATTCCGGTTGTCATTGCCCTCGGCCTAGATAGCGACTGGCCTAAGCAAGTGGTGCTCGTGGGCGGACTGCTGATCTTCGGCGGCGTGTTTGCCATCAACTCGTCGCTGCACAGCTACCTGATCGTCAGCTACGCCAAGGAAGACGGCGTGTCGCTGGATGTCGGTTTCTACTACATGTCCAACGCGCTTGGCCGGCTGGTCGGGACACTGCTGTCTGGCTGGGTCTTCCAGCAATACGGTCTGGAAACCTGCCTGTGGGTCTCCAGCGGATTTGTCGTGCTGGCTGCACTGATATCCATCGGCCTGCCCAGACACCAACAACCGACAACCTAAGCCAACAGGCTAGCTGATCCCTCGGCGAGCAAGATTGAGCTTATAACTGCACCGCGGAGCCTGATCGTTGATGTCCGCTAATGGCCGAAAGTAGCCTCTGATCTTCAACTCGAACATCTAGGGCTCACCGCCCAACCCACCGCTTGCCCCCCTCTATTCATCCCGATGCTAGAGTGCTCGCTCCATAGCCGCACAACTCCCAACCACCTAGCGAGGCCCCCATGCTCAACCATGTAATGGTCGGTTCAAATGATATTGAACGGTCGAAGCAGTTCTACGATGCCGTGCTCGGCGTACTCGGCGCCGGCGAGCCGCTGCGCAATGTGGCGCCGTCCGGGCACACCCGCCTGTTCTACCGTCACGATGGCAGTCTGTTCGGTGTCACCGAGCCCATCAACGGTGAGGAAGCAACCGTCGGTAACGGCGGCACCATTGGTTTCAAGTGCAGCTCGGCGGAGCAGGTCAAGGCGTTTCACGATGTCGGCGTCGCCCATGGAGGCACCACCTGTGAGGAGCCGCCGGGGCTGCGCGAAACCAGCCTCGGCGCGTTGCACCTCAGCTATGTGCGCGACCCTGACGGCAACAAGCTGTGCGCCATCTACCGCCCGCAGTAACCTCCTCCTCTCTCAACGCCGCACGTCCATGTGCGGTGTTGAAAGCTGAACCTCATGCGCCGCAGCCCGCCGCGGCGCATGACGCTTCACAAGACCGCAGCGATTCCCTCCGCTTGCTCTCCCCCCCTCGCCCATCAGGGTTTAACGACAATTCCCACTCCACGCCCGCGCGGGTCCGACCCGGTCTGCAAGCGCGTGCCGTCAACGCGTATCGCCTGGATATCACCCATCAGCCAGCCCTGATCCTCCAGCGTGTAACCCATGGCTTTCAGCTCGTCGGCAACCTTGCCGGTCAACGGCGCGTGGGCGTCGTAGTAGATGGTGTCCTTCGGCAGGAGCTGATGGTGCACGCGTTGCGCGGCCACGGCTTTTTCCAGCGGCATGTTGAAGTCGTAGACGTTGTTCAGCACCTGGAAGATCGAAGTGAAGATGCGCGAGCCGCCCGGCGTACCGAGCACCAGGCTGACCTTGCCGTCGCGCGTGACGATGCTCGGGCTCATGGACGACAGCATGCGCTTGCCCGGTTCGATGGCGTTGGCGTCGCTGCCCACCACACCGAAGGCATTGGCAACGCCTGGCTTGGCGCTGAAGTCGTCCATCTCGTTGTTGAGCAGGAAACCGGCTCCCTTCACGACGACGCCACTGCCGTAATCGAGGTTGAGGGTGTAGGTGTTGCTGACCGCATTGCCGTCGGCATCGACGATCGAGAAGTGGGTCGTTTGCCTCGGTTCGAGGCCCGGCCGCACCTTTTCGGTTTCGGAGATGGCCGTGGGATTGATCTCGGCCGCACGCTGCTTCAGGTACTCGGGCGATGTCAGCTTCGCGACCGGCACGTCGGAATAGTCCGGGTCGCCGAGGTAGTCGGCGCGGTCGGCAAAGACGCGTTTCTCGATCTCGACCAGCAGGTGGATGTAGCGTGCCGAGTTCAGCTCGACGCCCTTGAAGTCGGCGGCGCGCTGCTGCTTCATGCCGATCAGCTGTGCCAGGGCTATGCCGCCGGAGCTGGGCAGTGGCGCTGTGTAGAGGCTGTTGCCCTGCCAGTCGACACGCATCGGCTCGCGCCATTTGACGCGGTAGTCGGCCAGGTCCGCCTTGGTGATCAGCCCGTCGTCACGCTGCATCTGCGCAACCAGCAAGTCGGCGGTCTTGCCTTTGTAGAAATCATCCGGCCCCTTGTCGGCGATGCGCTCCAGCGTCTCGGCCAGCTCCGCCTGGCGGAAGGTGGAACCGGCCTTCATGGCGCCGAAGTAATCCTTGAAGTTGGTCGTACCGTTGAACAGCCCGATGGCGTCTTCGCGGTACTGGAACTGCTGGTCGGCCACCGTGAAGCCTTCACGGGCATAACCGACCGCCGGGGTGATGAGTTCGCTCCAGGGCAACTTGCCGAAGCGCTGGTGTGCCTCCCACATGCCCAGCACGGTGCCGGGCACGCCGGAGGCCTTGGCGCCGACCAGGCTCAGGTTCTCGATTACCTCGCCCTTGTCGTCGAGGTACATGGTCTTGCTGGCGGCCTTGGGCGCGACTTCCCGGTAATCGAGAAAGTACGGCTTGCCCTCGATATACAGCGTCATGAAGCCACCACCGCCGATATTGCCCGCCTCAGGGTAGGTGACGGCCAAAGTGAAGGCGGTCGCCACTGCGGCATCCACCGCGTTGCCGCCGGCCTTGAGCACCTGGGCGGCCACCTTGGCGCTGTACTCGTCGGGTGCGGCGACCGCACCGCCTTCCAGAAGCGCGCCGTGGGCGATGTGGCCCGTGGCGGTGATCGCCACGGCTAGGGTCAATCTGCTGATCTGAAGCAAACGCATCGTGCTCATCCTTATTGTTGTGGTCACCGCCGCCCCGCGATGGCTGAGGCGGTTATCACCAACATAGACAATGGGAGCGAGGCGTAGGTGCGCAGCGGATCGTGCGCTGCCGAACGGCTGGACAGATGCGTTCGGCGTGGGGGTGCGAGCGGTTTCAGGCCGCGCTACGGGGCGGTGGAAGTCGCCAACCTCACTCCGAAGGCGACCAGCACACCACCGGGCGCGGAACCCAACGAGCTACTGCGCTGCGTCGGATCGCGCTGAGCGGGCGGACTCGCTCAGCCTCGTCGCAGCCCGAGAGGTTCTCAGTAGAGACGTTTTTCGATACCGACATCCCGGAGCAGGATATCGCCGAACGTCGCCTCTCCCTCACCGTGCTGAAACAGGCTGACGCCGATCAGCCAGATTCGCCGGATGCGTGCAGGCGGCTCGCCGCCGATGGCGGTGCGGTAGTGGTCCAGTATGTTCTGCTCCTCGCACAGCCACTGGCCGAGATCGGCGGTCCCCGAACGCACCACGACATGCGTCTCGCGGTCGTGCCAGCCGGGCAGCGGGCAGTGGAAGTGCGTGCCTTCGGGGAGATCCCGGCTCCAGTAAAAGGTGAGGTCGCGGCCGTTGTCGAACTCCACCGCGATGCTCAGGTAGTCGTGGGTGTGGATCTGGTCTTCGGCGACCGACGAGGGCAACCGGTCGACCTTCCACTTCCAGCTCAGCGTGGTGTGTGCGCTCAGCGGCAGGTCGGCCTCTTTCTGCAGCATGGAGACATCATCACGGGTATGCAGGCGGATAGCCTGTGCCGGCGCCCGACCCGCCTGGGCCGGCGTGACGGCGGAGAACACCGTGGACGGCCCGAGCTCCCAGAGTTCCTGCCAGCCACTGGGCAAGGGCGCATGCGGTGTACGCAGGCGCACCAGCTCACGGCTGGCCCAGTGCGCGGCGTCGCGACCGGCCACGGCCTGGCCCAGCACCTCGGCGATATCGGTGCCGGGCCGCCAGTGGATGATGCCAACATTGACGCCGCCGCCCTCGTCGGGGTTGAACGCGGGCGGCTCGCCACGGTAGCGGCCGCTGGCATCGAGCCAGCGGTCGCGCGGGTAGAGCTTGAGCTGCAGGGGGCCGTCCTGCTCCGCCGTGAAGCTCTGAGTGTCGTGCAACGCGCGGAAGATCGGCCCACGCTCGCCGATGCGCGCCCAGGTCGCCAACTCCGCCGAATAACGGATGCCCAGCGCCCGGGAGACCTCAACGCCGCCCTCGAGCACGAACGTCAGCCGATCGCCGGCCTTCACCAGCAGGCCGGTGTCCAGCCAGGTCCCGACGCACCAGGGCAGGTACAGCGCGCGCAGCCCGAGCACCGCCTCGCCCGCCAGCGGCGCCGCGATGTCGGTGAGCTGGGCCTCGAATTGCGCCGGCGTCGACACAGAGCCGGTACTGGCGAGGGGTTCGAGCGGGATGGTGTTTGTCATTGTTTTTCCTCCGTGCGGGTGCGGACGCCTGAGCCGGGCTTTCGGCGCCAAAGTAAGATGTCCGGATGCTAGGGCCGGCTGCTAGCGTGAGGCTTGTAAAAACGAGCTGACTTGAGGAGCCCCGGGCATGCTGCCTTCGCACCTGCTGATGTGGCCGGACATGCTGCTGTACTTCGGCCCGCTGCGGCATCTGGACAGACGCGTCAACGGCGCCGCGGTGCTCATGGTAGGCCTCTATCGCCCGCTGCAACTGCAACTGGCGGGCACCGCCCTGCCCTGCCAGGCCGTGGTGGTACCCGCCGGTGTGGCGCATGCGGTAGATGCACAGGGCGGCGTGCTGGCCAAGCTGTTCGTCGAGCGCGACAGCGAGTTGTACATGCGCTTCGTGCAACGCTTTGCCTGGCGCCCCGGGCAGTGTGCGCTACCGCTGCACGATCCCGTGCTGATCGATACGTTGACCGCACTCTACGAAGAGGCACCGAGCAAGGAGCAGACGCGGCAGACCCTGCTGGCGCTGATGCCCGCCGTGGACGATGCAACCGCCGCGGGCCGCCTGACGCCGGTATTCGAGCTGTTGCGCCAGGAGGGCGACGTCAACCACGCGCTGGCGCAGGCCGCCTCGCTGGTTCATCTCTCTCCCTCGCGCATGGCGCACCTGTTCCGCGCCGAAACCGGCATGAGCTACCGCGGCTTCCGCATCTGGAAGCGCCTGCTGCTCGCGGCCGAGTATATGCAGCGTACGGACTGCCTGACGCGGGCGGCCGTGGATGCGGGTTTCGCCGATGCCAGCCATTTCAGCAATTGCTACAAGCGCTATATCGGCGCCAGCCCCGCGCAGGTCTTTCGCAGCCTGCAGCGGTTCGAACGCTGACTGTCGCGGGGAGCGCCTGGACGCAGCTTGCTATCGCTGACGGCCAATGACCGATACCATGCCGCGGGCGTGACGACCCGACGGCTCGTTGGAACGCTCTCGCTTGCTTGCAGTCCGCTCAAAGACAGAAGCGATAGCGCTCTGTCCGCTTGCGGGCAGCCGCGTTGCTTCGCTCGGCCGATCAGGAGGGGCACCTTGCGCATCGAGACGCAGCGCCTGGCGTTGCAAGCGGAGCACGCCACCCGCCACGGCGTGCCGACTGGCGAGTATCTTTGCGTGCGGGTGATCGACAGCGGCGTCGGCATCCCGGCGGCATTGGTGGACAAGGTGTTCGAACCGTTCTTCACCACCAAACCCCTCGGCGAAGGCACCGGGCTCGGCCTGTCGATGGTCTACGGCTTCGTCCGCCAGAGCGGCGGTTTCATCTCCATCGATACCTGTCATGGCGAAGGGACTCGCATCGCGCTGCACATGCCGGCGGCATCGGCCGACGCGCAGGAGGAGCCGACTGCGGCTCCGATCCGCATGCCCGGCGCTGGTGGCGGGCGCAAGGTTCTGCTGGTCGAGGATGACAACGCGGTGCGCCCGTTGCTGCAGATCGCACTCGAGGACTTCGGCTATCACGTGCATGTGGCGGCCGACAGTCAGCGCGCCCTGGAGCTCGCGGCAGATCTCGACTCGCTCGACCTGCTGCTGACCGATGTGGGCCTGCCGGGGCTCAACGGCCGCCAGCTTGCCGAAATGCTTCAGCAGCGGCGCCCCGGCCTACCGGTGGTGCTGATCACCGGCTATGCCGAACAGGCCGCGACCCGCCTCGATTGCCTTGCTCCCGGCATGCACCTGATGACCAAACCCTTCACCCTCGAACTGCTGGCCGAAACCGTCACCCACGCGCTTGCCGCACCGGTTGGCTGAAAGCCGTTACCACGGCAGCTCCGCCCCGCTGTAGGCATAAAATCCACCGCTGGCCTCCGGCCCCAGACCATCGATCACACTCAACAGATCCCGCGCTGCATCGCTGGCGGGACGACCGATCTCTTCGCCCCGAAAGGGCTGCGACAGCCGTGAGTTCACCGTGCCCGGGTGCAGCGCCAGCAGCACGGCATTCGGCTGGTTGCGGCGCACTTCGATGGAAGCGGTCTTGATCAGCATGTTCAGCGCGGCCTTGGAGGCGCGGTAGCTGTACCAGCCGCCGAGCCGATTGTCGCCAATGCTGCCGACCTTGGCCGAGAGCATGGCGAACACGCCACGCTGGCGGTCGAGCAGGCCGCTGAAGTGGCGCAGCAGCATGGCCGGGCCGAAGGTGTTGATCTGGAAGGTGGCGAGCAGCTGCGCCTGGTTGAGATCGGCCAGGCGCTTCTCCGGCATGAAGTCGCCACCGTGCAGCACGCCGGCGGCGTTGATGATCAGGTGAAACGGCCCCTGCCCCGCCACGCTGGCCGCGGCCTGTTCGATGCTGGCGGGATCGGTCAGGTCGAGCGCCGGCGCGGACGAGCGACTCAGCGCAATGACCGAGGCGCAGCGCGGATCGCTGCGCAAGGCATCGACCAATGTGGCGCCGATGCCACCGGATGCGCCGATGACGAGCGCACGAAATCCTTCGGGGAATGATTCCAACGGCATGACGATCTCCAGATTTACGGTCGACGGGCGCCGGCTTCGCTGCGCCAGCGTTCGATATGTTCGGCGAGCAGGTCGGCGATGGGCAGGCAAGCGCCGAGCCGGTAGAGGTTCCAGTAATGGCCTTCCAGGGTGCGGTTGATCAGCAAGGTGCCGGAAGCCGGTTGCAGGCTGCCGAGTGCGGACATCATCAGGGGGAACAGCTCGGACAGCCGTTGATGCAGCGCCGCCTCGCGGAAGTCCCACTGCGCGCCGGGTTGCAGCAGCGGGTGCAGCATCAGGTGAATGCTTCGGTACAGCCCGTGCGGCGGCGTGCTTCCCGGCTGGCGTCCGCCCAGGGCCTGAAAACCGGGCTCCAGCGCCTCGCTGGAGGTACCACGCAGTGCTTCGAATATCTGTACGTAGCCCGCCAGCAAACGCGGTTCCAGGCGCAGCACACTGCCGAAATCATAGACCACCAGCTCGCCGGACTCGGTCCAGGCGAGGTTGCCGGGATGCGGATCGGTATGCGGCCGTTGCAGACCGAATGCCTGCTCGGCCAGCCATTCGCAGAGGGTTTCGGCCAGGCGCTGGCGCACCTCCGCCGGGGCCTGTTCGACCTCGGCCATGGAGCGGCCCGGCAGGTCTTCCAGCACCAGCACACCGGGCCGGCAGAGTTCGCCCGCGGCAAAGGGAATGCGGATGCCCGGCCAGTTGCTGAAGTGCTCGCGGAAGGCTTCGAGGTTGGCGCGCTCGGCCTCGTAGTCGAGTTCCTCGGCAATGGCCCGTTGCAGCTCGATATACACCGCATCGAGACGCGCGGGCGGCGTGCCGAACAGTCGGCCCATAGGCATCAGGCGACGCAACTGGCGGAGATCGGCATCGCAGATGGCGCGGATGCCGGGGTACTGGATCTTCATGATCAGCGCCCGGCCCTGGCGATCGCGGGCGCGATGGACCTGGCCCAGCGAGGCGGCCGCGGCGGGCGCAGGTTCGATGGTATCGAACAGCTCGTACAGCCTGCCGTCGTACAGCCGCTGCAGGTTGGCTTCCAGCTCCGCGAACGGCAGCGACGGCACCTGATTCTGCAAACGGGCAAGGGCAGCGCTGATCGGTTCGGGCAGCAGGTCCTGCCATTGCGAGGCCTGCTGACCGAGCTTCAGCACCGGGCCCTTCATCTGCCCAAGCGCATCACCGAGCAGTTCACCGACCGGCACCCAGTCGATACGCGCCTTGCCCGGCGTGATGCGCTGCACCAGCAGGTTGCCGGCAATGCGCGCGCCAGTGCCGCCCAGTTGCAGAAAGCGGCCCAGTGCCGAAGCCGATGGACGAGAGAATCGAGACATGCAGGCGACCCGCAAAGGCAAAGGCTGATCATGGGGCAGCCCGGCCCATGATCCAAGGTTCAATGGTTGCAGTCTGTTGCGCAGCGGAGGGGTTCGAAGTAGCTCAAGGGCAACGAGCGAAGCGCCCGGGGGGACCGCGCAGCAGATGGTCGCGCCGCCTGCAGAGCGCGCTGCAGCGGAGGTGCCGAGCACACTCATGCGGAACGGGCAGGCGGCTGGCGAGTCGGATTAAATGACTGCGCCCCTCGAACGTCGACCGCCAAACGCGCAATTTTCGGCACATCAGAAGCGCATCAGGCGACGATTCGAGCGGCATTCAGCCCGACCTGCCCACCAGGCGAGAAACGGGCCTGTTCCCCTCCGCCTTCGTCCTGATATGGACATGCAGGAGTGGGAACGAAGCACGCAGCGGCGCCTGCGTTAAGGAGAACGGAATGACCGATTTCACTAATCTTTCCTTCCAACCAGACGATGAACCCCCTCGCATTTCCACTGGCAGCGAGGGGCTGGATGACATTCTCGGCGGCGGCCTCGATCCCAACCGCATGTACCTGTACGAAGGTAGCCCGGGCTCGGGCAAGACCACCATTGCGCTGCAGTTCCTGCTCGAAGGGGTCCGCCAGGGCGAGCGCGTTCTCTATGTAACCCTCTCGGAAACCAAGGACGAACTGGAGCTGGTCGCCAAGCGGCACGGCTGGTCCCTCGACGGTATCGATGTGTTCGAGCTGGTCACGCCGGAAACCAGCCTGGACCCGGACCTGGAACTGACGGTGCTGCACCCCGTGGAGATGGAGCTGAGTGAAACCACGCAGCAGGTGTTCGATCGGGTCACCGAAACCAATCCGAGTCGCGTGATCTTCGACAGCCTCTCGGAAATGCGCCTGCTGGCGCAAAGCCCTCTGCGCTACCGCCGGCAGGTTTTGGCGCTCAAGCATTTCTTCACCACCCGCAACTGCACGGTGATCCTGCTCGACGACCAGACTTCGGAAGTGGGCGACCTGCAACTGCATTCCATCTCCCACGGCGTGGTCATGCTGGAGCAGCTGGCAATCGACTACGGTGCCGAGCGCAGGCGTCTGCGGGTGATCAAGATGCGAGGCATCCAGTTTCGCGGCGGTTACCACGACTTCGCCATCCGCAAGGGCGGCCTGCAGATCTATCCCCGGCTCATCGCCGCCGAGCACCACTCGTCCTTCTCCGGCGAGCTGGCCTCGTCCGGTAATCCGGCACTGGACAAGATGCTGGGTGGCGGCCTGGAACGCGGCACCAACGCGCTGCTGGTCGGCGCTGCCGGTGTGGGCAAATCCTCGCTGGCCTTGAGCTATGCGGTCGCGGCGTGCAAACGCGGCGAGCAGGTCGCCTTCTTCGTCTTTGACGAAAACATCGCCACGCTGCTGGCGCGCGGCCGGGCGCTGGGGCTGCCCATGGAACCGTGGATCGAACAGGGGCTGCTGCATCTGCAACAGGTCGACCCGGCCGAGCTGTCGCCCGGCGAGTTCACCGCCGCGGTCCGCCAGAGCGTAGAGGTGCGGGGGGCCCGCCTGGTGATTCTGGACAGCCTCAACGGCTATCTGCACGCGATGCCTGATGGCCGATTCCTGATTCTGCAGATGCACGAGCTGTTGAGTTATCTGGGCCAGAAAGGCGTGATCAGCATCATGGTGCTCGCCCAGCATGGCCTGGTCGGCCCAATGGATACGCCTGTGGATATCAGCTATCTCAGCGATGCGGTTATCATGCAGCGCTACTTCGAGCATGCCGGCGTCGTTCGCCGGGCGTTGTCAGTGGTGAAAAAGCGCAGCGGACGGCATGAAACCACCGTCCGTGAGTACCGCCTCAGTAGCGCCGGCCTCGAGGTCGGGCCGCCGCTCAGCCACTTCAGCGGCATCCTATCGGGCACACCGGAATACACCGGTGATGCGACTCAGCTACTGACAGACGAGCATGACGACGCCCACTAAACGAGAAGGCCCCATCGTAGTCGTCTATGCCCCCATCGGCCGGGACGGTCCCGCCTCGGCCGAACTGCTCAGCCGCAGCGGCATGGACGCCGTTGTCTGCCACAGTGTCAATGAGGTGCTACGTCGCGCCGAAACCGATGCCGACGCCGTTTTCATCGCCGAAGAAGGCCTCTTCGGTCAGGACCTCCAAGCACTGGCCACCTGGGTCGATCAGCAACCGGCGTGGTCCGACTTTCCATTCGTGGTCCTCACCAGCAAGCATCGACAGCCGGCGGTCGCCGCATGGCGTCAGCGCATGGTGGCGGCGCTGCGCAACGTTTCCCTGCTGGAACGCCCGGTACAGAGCATCACCCTGACCAGCGCGGTGAAAGCCGCCCTGCGCGGGCGGCATCGCCAGTACGAGGTCAGGGCCTTGCTCGAAGCCCGTGAGCGCGCCTCGAATCAACTCGAAGCGCTGGTCGTCGAGCGCACCAGCGAACTGGAAAAGGCCAACCAGGAATTGCGCACACAGATGGCCGAGCGCGCGCAGATCGAAGAAACCCTGCGCCAGGCGCAGAAGATCGAAGCCATCGGCCAGCTCACCGGCGGCATCGCCCACGACTTCAACAACCTGCTGATGGTGATCTCCGGCGGCCTCGACATGCTCGACCGCCGCGCCGATCCTGCACGCCGCGAGCGGTTGATGGACGGCATGCGCCAGGCCGCGCAACGCGGAACCGCCCTTACCCGGCAACTGCTCGCCTTCTCCCGCCGCCAGTCACTGGAACCCGAGTCGGTCGACCTGGTGCTGCGCATCGGCCGCATGCGCGAGCTGCTCGACCGCAGCCTGAGCGGCGACGTGCACGTGGAAGTGCAGTTCGAGCCGGATCTCTGGCCGGTCGAAGTGGACCCTGGCGAGCTGGAGCTGGTCGTCCTCAACCTGGCCGTGAATGCCCGCGACGCCATGCCCGACGGCGGCTCGATCCTGATCGAAGCCAGCAATGCACCTGGCGAAACGGTGCTGGGCATCACCGGCGATTTTGTCCGCCTCACGGTGACCGACTCGGGCACCGGCATTCCCGAGGAGGTTCGCACCCGCGTATTCGACCCCTTCTTCACCACCAAGGAGATCGGCAAAGGCTCAGGGCTCGGGCTGGCACAGGTCTACGGCTTCGCGCGGCAGTCCGGCGGCACCGTGTGGATCGAAAGCGAATGCGATCGCGGAACCAGCGTGATCATGCTGCTGCCACGTTCGGCGCGTGTGCCCGATCAGCCCGACGGCGAACGGCCTGTCGAAGACGACAGCCCCGACGCCTCGGCCGGTACCGTACTGCTGGTGGACGATGATGAAGAAGTCGCGGCACTGGTCGGCGAGATGCTCGAACATCTCGGCTATCGCGTCACCCATGCCGCCAGTGCCACAGACGCGCTGGGCGCGCTGCAGAACGGCTGTCAGGTGGACATCGTGTTCTCCGACGTGATGATGCCGGGCGGCATGAACGGTGTTGAACTGGCCCGCGAAATCCGCACCCGCGACCTCGGCGTCCCCGTGCTACTTACCAGCGGCTACGCCGAAGCCGCACAGCAATCTGCCGCCGCAGAAGGCGTGCACGTATTGGCCAAGCCCTACCGGCTGGAAGAACTGGCAATCTCGTTGCGCACCGCTATCGATGGTGTGGAAGTTCACTGATCCACCCCTTCCTTACGGGGCGTTCCAGGCGGGTCGGTCAATCCGTCAGCCCACCTTCAGCCGAGGCGACGCGCAGGTGTTCCCGCTGAAGTTCGGTTGGTTCGATGCCGTCATTGGTCTGTAACGTCGTAACAAGCCGGCGCGCCTGCGGTCTTCTGACTAGGCCCTACGAAAGCAACGGGCTCATACATGATGCCGAACCCGCATTGACTCTTGCTCCGATCAGGAACTTGCTTCGTGTCGATACGCGCCCGTCTTATCTGGCTGGTCATCGCCGTCATCGCACCGGCGCTGGCCTTCGCGCTGTTTGCAACCTATTCGGTTTACCGAGCGCAATCACAGCAGATCGACCAAAGTATGTACGAGACCACGCGCGGCGTAAGTCTTGCCGTTGAGCGCGAACTTGATCGCTTCGGCGCAGTGGTCACGACGCTGGCCGCCTCGCCAACACTGGTGAGTGGCGATCTGCGTGCGTTTCATGAACGTCTACAGCAGACCGTTCAACCGATAGCCACCGGCGTAACCATATTCGACCCGAACGGCGTGCCCCTGGCTGATACGGACTACCCTTTTGGCGCGCCGTTGCCGATGCCACCGAGCCTGCCAGGCTTCGAGAACACCCCGCTGCTAGACGTCAGTCCGATGTTTCGCGACCCGTTGACGCGCGTGCACAGCGTCGCCATTCACCGCCCGGTGATGCGTGACGGCCGAGTCGTCTACTACCTGACCATGAAGTTTCCGGTCAGCCGCATCGAAGCCCTGCTGCAAGCTCAGGAGCTTCCCGAGCGCTGGCTTGGTGCCGTTCTGGACCAGACACACACTATCGTTGCGCGCACCCGGGACCCCAGCAGACATGTAGGTGAAGCCGCGGACGACAACTTCGTCGCCGATTTGCGCGGGCTAGCGACTCGCCAAGGCAAGCTGATTTCCGTCACCCGCGACAATCAACGCGTGGTTTCTTTTATCAGCCGTGGTGAAAGTTCAGGCTGGACGGTACTGATCGGCATTCCCCGTGAGGACCTGCTCGCAAGCGTATTGAAGCCCATCGGAACCGCGGCCATCGGCATCCTGCTGGTGCTCGCGGCGGCGATCGGACTGGCCATTGCGCTCGGCCGCACCATCACCCGCCCCTTGACTCAACTCGACCAGGCAGCCGGTGCCTTAGCCCGAGGGGAAGTCTTCGAGGCACCTCGGACCGGCATGGACGAGACCGACCGGACCGCGCAGGTACTTGCCCAGGCCAGCAAGACCATTCACCGCTCGAGCCAGGAAATGGCAGAGCGGGTCGAGGAAGCCGTCGCCCAGGCCGAACGCTCGCATCGGGCGCTGCTGCAGGGCCAGAAACTTGAAGCGCTGGGCAACCTCACCGCGGGTATATCGCACGAGTTCAATAACCTTCTGCAAAGCATGACCGTCGGCTTGCAGCTGGCCGACATGCTGAGTCCAAACCCCCGAGCCAAGCGCGCCATCGAGGCATGCCAGCGTTCGGCTCAACGGGCGACCCGCCTTACGCGGCACCTGATGACCTTCAGTCGAAACCGCACTGGAGATGTCGAGCAGCTCGACTTGCGCGCATTGATTCTCGGCATGCACGAACTGCTGACCGGCGCGTTGCCCAATAACGTCGTTCTACAGCTCGACTTGCCGGACCGCCCCTGGCCGGCGGCGCTGGACCCGGTGCAATGCGAGCTGGCCATCCTCAACCTGGCGATCAATGCACGGGACGCCATGCCAGACGGCGGTCCGTTGAGCATCAGCCTGCACGACGTGGCGCATGGAGACATCGCCCTGCCAAGCCTGGGGACAAGGAACTATCTCGCCGTCGACGTCCTCGACACAGGCTGTGGAATGAGCAAGGAGGTCCAGGCGCGGGCATTCGAGCCTTTCTTCACAACCAAGGCCATCGGCGAGGGAACGGGCCTCGGTCTGGCGCAGGTCTATGGCTTCGCCCACCAATCAGGCGGCGCGGTAGCGATCGACAGCGAAGTCGGCAGGGGCACCCGCGTCCGTCTCCTGCTGCCACGCGTCGAACACCGCAGCGAACCGGCTGGCCCGGTAGAGAAGGCACCGGAACGTGCCAACCGAACTACACGGGTGCTCCTGGTCGACGACGACGCCGAGGTGCGCGAGGTGGTGATGTCGATGCTTGAGGAACTGGGCTATTTGGTCGACGAGGCGCAGGACGCGGATTCAGCCCTGGCCAGGCTCGCCGATGACACACGCCCGCCTATCGATGTGCTTCTTTCGGATATCGTCATGCCCGGACGGCTGGACGGGGTTGGTCTTGCGGCGGAAGCGCAAGGCCTGTATCCCGAACTGCCTATCATCCTCGCGACAGGCTACACCGAGCGTCTCGCTGCCGAGCACGGGCTGCGTGTGCTAGCCAAACCCTTCACCAGCCAGACCCTAGCCGAGGCCCTTATCGACGCGGTCAACACACCCTAGAGCGAGGCGGAAGGCGCTCATGACTGACGCCTTCCTGTTTGCCCGAAAAAATAATTGCCTTTTCTGCGGCGGGATAACCGCACCTATATGGTGCGCGAACGTCGCATATTTCTGCGTCAGATTTGAAAACGACACAACGCCGGCCCCTTGCAGTGCACCTTTCAGGACCACCTTCCGCCTCTTTTTGAAGCGGCGGAAGGTGCTGCCGAAACGGCATCAGCTTGCTCGATATTCTCTGCTTCTGCGCACAGTCGGCTCGGTTTGATACTGCGCTCGCCGACCGCCATTCCGCGTCGGCAGAGCAGGATCGAGCCATGAATGAATCCCTTTGTGCCCGCCATCTCGAAGCCGCCGCGCTGCCGCTGATCGATATCGCCGGGCTGTTTTCTCCCGACCTTGCCGAGCGCACTGCCGTGGCCGAACGCATCGGCGCGGCCTGTCGCGAGGTCGGCTTCTTCTGCGTCGCCAACCACGGCGTCGACCCGGCGCTACAACAGGCGGTGTTCGAGCAGGCGCGGGCCTTCTTTTCCCAGCCGGAAGCAGGCAAGCGTGCGCTGGACAAGGTGTTCTCGAACGCCAATCGCGGCTATGAGCCGTTGCGAGGTCAGGTGCTGGAAGCCGGTGCGCCGGCCGATCTCAAGGAAGGCTTCTATATCGGCGAGGAGCTGGCCGAGGACGACCCACGGGTATTGGCCGGGCGCTTCAATCACGGTGCCAATCAGTGGCCGAGCGAGCTTGCGGACTTCCGCCCGACCATGGAGCGCTATCGCGATGCGATGAACGCCCTCGCGGCACGGCTGATGGGCGCCATCGCGCTCTCGCTGCAACTGCCGGAGGAACATTTCGCCGGCTTCTGCCGCGACTCCATGAGCACCCTGCGCCTGCTGCACTACCCGCCGCAGCCGGCCAATGCCGCGCCCGGCGAAAAGGGCTGTGGCGCGCATACCGATTTCGGCGGGCTGACGCTGCTTCTGCAGGACGAGAACCCCGGCCTGCAGGTCTGGGATCGCCACAGCGAGAGCTGGATACACGCAGCGCCCGTGCCCGGCACCTATGTGGTCAATCTGGGCGACATGATCGCCCGCTGGACCAACGATCAGTACCGCTCGACGTTGCACCGGGTGGTCAATATCTCCGGGCGAGAGCGCTACAGCGTGCCGTTCTTCTTCAGCGGCAACCCGGACCATGTGGTCGAGTGCCTGCCGACCTGCCTCGCACCGGGCGAGTCGCCACGCTACCCCGCCGTAACGGTGGAAGAACACCACCGCGAGATGTACCGGAGGACCTATGGCTGACATCGTCCTCATCCATGGGGCCTGGGCCGGTAGCTGGGTCTGGGATTCGCTGCAGGATGGCCTGCGCGATGCCGGACATAGGCCGCACGCGGTCGATCTGCCGGGCAATGGCCACGACGACACGCCGCTCGCCGAGGTCTCGCTGCAGCGCTATGTCGAACACGTCGGCGCATTGATCGAAACGCTGCCTGGTCCGATTCAGCTGGTGGCGCATTCCGGCGGCGGCATCACCGCCACTGCCGTGGCCGAGGCTTATGCCGAGCGCATCGCCGGGGTCGCCTATGTCGCCGGCATGATGCTGCCCAGCGGCATGGGCTTCGGCGAACTCTGCGCCGAACTCGCCCGCGACTTTCCGGAGGTCAGCGGCATCGGCCCTTATCTCGAAGCCGCGCCCGGCGGCAGCCGCGTACCGGGCGATGCCGCCTGCGCGGTGTTCTTTCACGATGCACCGGCACAGGCCGCGATCGCTGCCGCGCGCCGCCTGACGGTGCAGCCCGATGGTGGCCGCGACATCGCCGCGCACTGGAGTGCCGAGCGTTTCGGTCGTCTGCCGCGGTTGTATATCGAAGCCACGCAGGACCGCTCCGTGCTGCCACGGGTGCAACAGCGCATGCAGCAGCTGGTGCCTGGGGCCGAGCGGGTAGTGCTCGATTGCGGGCATGCGCCGCAACTGGCCATGCCCGGCGCGCTGCTCGCCGCCCTGGTGGATTTCTTCGATCGCCATCCACATCCGGTGCACTGACCCGTTTATTGCATCGCGCTTATCACGCCGAACCTTCAAGGAGCTTCACCATGTTCAAGAAAACCCTGGTCGCCAGCGCCCTGCTCGCGCTGTTCAGCCAAACCGCCCTGGCCGCCGACAAGGTGCGCTGGCTCAACGACTGGTTGCCAGCCGGCGACAAGGCGGCGATCTACCTAGGTGTCGAACAGGGCCTGTTCGCCGCAGAAGGCATCGAAGTGGAAATCGCCAGTGCCCGCGGTGGTAGCGACGTGGTGACCAAGCTGGCCACCAACAGCGCGGACTTCGGCTCTGCCGGCCTGGCCTCGCTGCTGCAGGCCAAGGCCCAGGGCGAGGTGCCGGTAGTTGCCGTCGCCCCGATCTACAACAAGCAGCCGGACGCCTTCTTCACCACCGAAGGCTCGGGCATCGAGAGCTTCAAGGACATCGTCGACAAGACGGTGGCCACCCCGACCTTCTCTGCCTCCAACGTGGTCTGGCCGCTGCTGCTGGAGCGCAATGGCATCGACCCGAACAGCGTCAAGCTGCTCAAGCTAGACCCCGGCGCGCTGGCGCCGATGCTCGCCACCGGCAAGGTGGACGCCACCATCAACTGGCTGACCGTTGCGCCCGGCTTCGTCCGTGCCCTCGGCGAGGCGGACAAGACGCTGAAGACCATTCCCTGGTCGGAATACGGCTTCGAGGGCTACGGCCTGTCGCTGGTGGCGTCGCAGCGCTTCGTGCAGAGCCATCCCGAGGTCGCCAAGAAGTTCGTCAAGGCCTACCAGCAGGCACAGAAGAACGCCATCGCCGACCCGGCTGCAGCGGCCGCGGCGTTGAAGAAGATGGTCGCCGAAGTCGACCAGCAGCAGGCCGAGGAGCAGTTCGCCGCCTCGGTACCGCTGATGCAGAACGAGATCAGCGCCGCCGAGGGCACCGGTTTCGACGCCAAGCGCCTGGCCACTACCTGGGAATGGGTCGCCAAGGCGCAGGGCATGCGGATCGATGCCCTCGACCCGGCCAGCGCCATCGACACCAGCCTGAGCGAGTGAAGCCATGAACGCTGCCGTCCTGCCCGCCACGCCGCGCCCCAACATCAGCTTTGATCGGGTCAGCCAGGTCTTCACCTCCTCCGATGGCAGCGAGGTGGTGGCGCTGGACAACGCCAGCTTCGACATCGGTCGCCACGAGTTCATCGCGGTGCTCGGCCCCTCGGGCTGCGGCAAGTCCACGCTACTGCGCATCCTCGCCGGGCTGGTGCGACCGACCCACGGCCAGGTCAGCATCTACGGCAGCCCGGTGGACGGCCCGCGCGACGAGATCGGCATCGTCTTCCAGAAGCCGACGCTGCTGCCCTGGCTGAACATCCGCGACAACCTGACCTTCCCCATGCGCCACAAGTACGGCCGCGTCACCGCCCAAGAGATCCTCCGCGGCGAGGAGCTGCTGGAACTGGTGGGGCTCAAGGAATTCGGCAACAAGCGCCCGGACGAACTCTCCGGCGGCATGCAGCAACGCGCGGCGATCGCTCGGGCGTTGCTGCACGACCCGGAAATCCTGCTGATGGACGAGCCGTTCTCGGCACTCGACGCCCTGACCCGCGACGAGCTGAGCCTGGAGCTGCTGAATATCTGGACCCAGCGCCCGAAGACGGTGCTGTTCATCACCCACTCGATTCCCGAAGCGCTGCTGCTGGCCGACCGCATCCTGGTGATGTCGGCACGCCCCGGCCGCGTTCAGGAAATCATCGACGTCGACCTGCCGCGCCCGCGGTCCATGCAGACCCTCACGGAGCCCCGTTTCAATGAGCTCGCCAACCATATCCGCCGCAAGGTCTTCTCGCGCCATGCCGACCATTAAGCCCAAGGCACTGCACCTGAAGGCGCAGGCCGACCGCTTCGCACCCTGGCTCGCCCTGCTCGTCCTGCTGCTGGTGTGGGAAGCGGCGTGCCGCCTGCTCAGGCTGCCAAGCTTCGTGCTGCCCTCGCCCAGCGCCATTCTCGCGGCGACGCAGAAGGTCGGCCTCGGCGCCTGGGCCGAGCATATCTTTGCCACCCTGCGGGTGACGCTGATGGGCTACGGCCTGTCGATTCTGATCGGCATCCCGCTGGCCATCGCCCTGGCGTCCTCGCGGGTGATGTCGCGCACGCTCTATCCACTGTTGGTGATCGTGCAGTCCACGCCCATCGTCGCGGTAGCACCGATCATCGTGGTAGTGATGGGCGCCGGCGACCTGCCGCGGGTGTTCATCACCTTCCTCATCGCCTTCTTCCCCATTGTGGTGTCCTGCGTCACCGGCCTCCTGGCGACGCCGGAAGAGCTGGTGGAACTGTCGCGCTCGCTGGGCGCGTCGAAGGCCCGCGAGTACCGCAATATCCGCCTGCCCTATGCGATTCCACACCTGTTCTCGGCGCTGCGCATCTCCATCACCCTGGCAGTGATCGGCGCGGTGGTGGCCGAGTTTGTCGCTGCCGAAAAAGGCCTGGGCTACTTCATCAACTTCTCCACGTCGATGTTCCAGGTGCCACAAGCCTTCGCCGCGTTGATGATGCTGGTGGTGATCAGCCTGGTGCTGTTCCACCTGATCGGGTTGCTGCAGAAGATCTGCTTTCCCTGGAGCCTGCCCAAGGGCGGGCATTGAGCCCACCCGCTCATCCATCTCAACCTGGATAACACCATGCCTCTCGACGATATCGCCCTGTTGCGCAGAAGCTTCGACGTCGCCCGCCGCGCGCTGGAAAACGGCACCCATCCGTTCGGCGCCATCCTGGTCGGGCCGGACGGTGAGGTGCTGCTGGAACAGGGCAACGCCTACATGCCCGACCACGACATGACCGGCCATGCCGAGCGGGTGCTGATGACCCGCGCCTCGACCCGCTACACACCCGAATTCCTCTCGCGCTGCAGCATGTACACCTCCGCCGAACCCTGCGCCATGTGCGCTGGCGCCGCCTACTGGGTCGGTCTTGGGCGCGTGGTCTACGGCCTTTCCGAGCGCAGCCTGAAGGACCTCACCGGCAACCATCCGGAAAACCCGACGCTGGACCTGCCTTGCCGCATCGTCTTCGACGCCGGCCAGCGCAAGGTCGAGGTGCTCGGCCCGCTGCTGGAGGACGAGGCTGCCGCCCTGCACGAAGGCATCTGGTAGGCAGCGCCAGAATCAGGCAAGCGCCCGGCAGGATCGCCATAACGCCGGCAGCGTCCTCCCTCGCAGTATTCGAACCACGGCGTCACCGACGTCGCCCGAATCCATTTGCGGAGGACAACCCCATGTCGAACATCACCGGCAAAGTCGTACTCATCACCGGCGCCAGCAGCGGCATCGGTGAAGCCACGGCCCGCCTGCTGGCGGCCCAGGGCGCAACTGTCGTGCTGGGGGCGCGGCGTCTGGACCGGCTGGAAAAGCTGGTCGCCGAGATCGGCGAACGCGGTGGCGTTGCCGCCTGCCGCGCGCTGGACGTAACCAGCCGCGAGGACACCCAGGCCTTCGTCGACTTCGCCGAACAGCGCTTCGGCCGCGTCGATGTGATCATCAACAACGCCGGGGTGATGCCGCTTTCGCCGCTGGATGCGCTGAAGGTCTACGAGTGGAACCGCATGATCGACGTGAACATCCGTGGCGTGCTGCACGGCATCGCCGCCGGCCTGCCGCTGATGCAGCGCCAGCGCGCCGGCCAGTTCGTCAACATCGCCTCCATCGGCGCCTACGCGGTGAGCCCGACCGCGGCGGTGTACTGCGCCACCAAGTACGCGGTGCGCGCCATCTCAGAAGGCCTGCGTCAGGAGGTCGGCGGCGATATTCGCGTGACCCTGGTTTCGCCCGGCGTCACCGAATCGGAACTGGCCGAGAGCATTTCCGATGACACCGCCCGCTCGGCCATGGACGACTTCCGCCGCATCGCCATTCCGGCCGACGCCATCGCCCGCGCCATCGCCTATGCCATCGACCAGCCGGCCGATGTCGACGTCAGCGAGTTGGTGGTGCGCCCCACCGCCAGCCCCTACTGAGGACGCCGCCATGACCCTTCGTACAGGCAACACCCTGGCCGCGGCCTGCCTAGCCGTGTTCGGCTCGCTGACCTTCGCCTCGCTGGAAGCCGCCGGCAACGAGCGCCACGAGCGTGGCATGGCGGTCATCGAGCACCTGTCCGGCGGTGCCGGGCAACCGGTGCTCGAGGCGCTGCGCGAGGACTATCCGTTTCTCGCGGAGAGCATCACCGGCTATGCGCTGGGCGATGTCTGGGGACGCAGCGAGCTGGATGACCGCACCCGCCAGCTGGCCGCGGTCGCCGCCTTCGCCGCCCAGGGCAATCTGCCCTACATGAAGATCCACGCCGGCTACGCGCTGCGCCTGGGCGTGAGCCGTGAGGAGCTGAAGGAGGTGGTCTACCTGACCACCGTGACCGCCGGCTTTCCCCGCGCCATTGATGCCGCCCAGGCATTGCGCGAGGTGCCGGACCCGGCGTCGCGCTGAATTAAGCGGTGCTGCGCAGCCGGGCCAGATCCCTCACCGGCGAGGCGCCGAACAGCCGGCTGTACTCGCGGCTGAACTGCGAGGGACTTTCGTAGCCGACCCGGTAGCCGGCGCTGGACACATCGAGTCCCTCGGCGATCAGCAGCCGCCGCGCCTCCTGCAGGCGCAGCTGCTTCTGGTACTGCAGCGGGCTCATCGAGGTGAGCGCCTTGAAACGGTGATGCAACGTCGAGCTGCTGAGGTTGACCCGCTGCGCCAGTTCCTCGATGCGCAGCGGCTCGACGTAATTGCGGTTCAGCCATTCGATCGCGCGGGTGACGCGATGGCCCTGGCTGTCGCGCACCGCGATCTCGTGCAGGTGCCGCCCCTGGCGACCGCAGAGCAGGCGGTAGAAGATCTCGCGCATGGCCAGCGGTGCCAGCACCGGGATGTCCTGCGGGCTGGCCAAGAGCCGCACCAGGCGCAGCGTGGCGTCGAGCAACGGCGCATCGATGCGGTCCAGATAGACCCCGCGTGCAGCCCCTTCCACGGGCTGGCTCAACGGCGCGCTTTCGGCCACCAGGGTGGCGACCATCGCCGGGTCGATATCCAGGCGGATACAGAGGTACGGCTCGCCGGACGAGGCCTCCAGCACGCGACCGGCCACCGGCACGGTGACCGATACCACCAGGTAATGCAGCGCATCGTAGGTGTACAGCTCATCGCCCAGGCGCACCTCCTTGCTGCCCTGCACGATGATGCACAGCGCCGGCTTGTGCAGCCCGTGCACCAGGTCGCTCGGCGCGCTGCAGCGGATCAGGAACAGATCGTCGATGGCGGTGGGATGCATGCCGTCGTCGCGCACGAGGCCATCGATCAGCCGCGCCAGGGCGGCACGCTGGGCAATCGTTTCCTCGGCGGAATGAAGGTCCAGTTGGTTCATTTGCAGGCAAACCGGTGGGAGCGGAAAGGACGGTTAGCTTAGCAGCCCATCCGGCCCGCGGTCGTCCCGCCCCATGGCGGTGCATCGGCACGACAGCGTCATCGAGTGAAGCACCAAAGCGATGCACCGGCTAACATCGTCGCATGGCCAACCGGTGGCGCAGCTGCCGTAGCCGCGTCGCATCTCAATTCCTGACTGCCTGGCCAGCTTTTTGCTACACCCTGGTCATGAAAAACCCAGCGGACGCCTCCATGCCCGAATCCCAGACCGCACGCCTCAAGCTCTGCGGCATCACCAAACAGTACCCAGGCTGCCTGGCCAACGACCGTATCGACCTGTCGATCCAGCCGGGCGAGATCCACGCCCTGCTCGGCGAGAACGGCGCCGGCAAGAGCACCCTGATGAAGATCATCTACGGCGTGACCCAGCCGGATGCCGGCGAAATCCACTGGCAAGGCGAACGGGTGACCATGCGCGACCCGGCCCAGGCCCGTGAACGCGGCATCGGCATGGTGTTCCAGCACTTCTCGCTGTTCGAGACGCTCTCGGTAGCGGAGAACATCGCCCTGGCGCTGGGCGCCAAGGCCGGTACGCCGAAGCAGCTGGAACCGAAGATCCGCGAGGTCTCGCAGCGCTACGGCATGCCGCTGGAGCCGCGACGGCTGGTGCACAGTCTGTCCATCGGCGAGCGTCAGCGGGTGGAGATCATCCGTTGCCTGATGCAGGACATCCGCCTGCTGATCCTCGACGAGCCGACCTCGGTGCTCACCCCGCAGGAGGCCGACGAGCTGTTCGTGACCTTGCGCCGGTTGGCGGCCGAGGGCTGCAGCATCCTGTTCATCAGCCACAAGCTCAACGAGGTGCGCGCGCTGTGCCAGAGCGCCACGGTGCTGCGCGCCGGCCGCGTGTCCGGCGAGTGCGTGCCGGCCGATTGCTCGGACCTGGAACTGGCGCGGCTGATGGTCGGCGATGCCGAGGGGCTGGAAGCCGAATACCCGAAGAGCGAGGGCCGCGCGCCGTTCCTGCGGGTCGAGCGGCTGTCCTGGCACAACGCCGATCGGTTCGGCGTGTCCCTCGAAGAGGTGGACTTGGAAGTGCGCGCCGGCGAGATCGTCGGTATCGCGGGAGTCGCCGGCAACGGCCAGGACGAGCTGCTCGCCCTGCTCAGTGGCGAACAGCGCCTGCCTGCCGCCCAGGCCATGCACATCCGCTTTCTCGGTGACGACGTCGCCCATCTGCGCCCCGACGCCCGCCGCCGCCATGGTATGGCCTTCGTGCCGGCCGAACGTCTCGGTCACGGCGCGGTGCCGAGCATGAGCCTGGCCGACAACGGCCTGCTCACCGCCTATCAACAGACCGGCATGGTCGAGCAGGGCATGATCCGACGCGGCAAGGTGCGCGCCTTCGCCGAACAGGTCATCCAGCGCTTCGCCGTGAAGACGCCGGACGCACAGGCCCCGGCGGCGAGCCTGTCCGGCGGCAACCTGCAGAAATTCATCCTTGGTCGCGAAATCCTGCAGCAGCCGAAGCTGCTGATCGCCGCGCATCCAACCTGGGGCGTGGACGTCGGCGCGGCAGCAGCGATCCACCGCGCGCTGATCGAACTGCGCGATGCCGGCGCGGCGATCCTGGTGATCTCCGAAGACCTCGAGGAGCTGTTCCAGATCAGCGACCGCATCGCCGCCCTGAGCGACGGCAGGCTGTCGCCACAGCGCGCTACTGCCAGCACCTGCCCGGTCGAAGTCGGCCGCTGGATGGCCGGCCAGTTCGATACCAGCGACACCCCTGTTTCCACCCCTGCCGCCTGACGAGAATCCATCATGCTGTTATCCCTGCAACCCCGCGGCGAGGCCTCACGGGCCATGCTCTGGTTCTCGCCATTGCTGGCGGCACTGCTGACGCTGCTGAGCGGCGCGCTGCTGTTCGCGCTGCTCGGCCATCCGCCGCTGGAAACCCTCAAGGTGCTGCTGATAGACCCGCTCGGCGATCTCTACGGGGTCTCCGAACTGCTGGTCAAGGCGCTGCCGATCCTGCTCTGCGCGCTGGGCCTGGCAGTGGTCTACAACGCGCGCATCTGGAACATCGGCGCCGAAGGCCAGCTCCTCATCGGCGCCCTGGCCGGCAGCGCGCTGGCGGTCAACATCATCGACTGGGATTCGCGCTGGGCACTGGTGCTGACACTGCTGCTCGGCACCCTTGGCGGCGCCGCCTGGGCCGGGCTCTGCGCCTGGCTGAAGACGGCGTTCAACGCCAACGAAATCCTCACCAGCATCATGCTCAACTACATTGCGCTGAACCTGCTGCTGTTCGCCGTGCACGGCCCGCTGAAGGACCCGGAAGGCTTCAACTTCCCCGAGTCGGCGATGTTCGGCGACGCCACCCGGCTGCCCGAGCTGATCGAAGGGCTGCGCGTGCATGGCGGTTTCTACTTCGCCCTGCTGGCGCTGGTGGTGGTCTGGGTGCTGCTGCAAAAGAGTTTTCTCGGCTTCCAGATCAAGGTGCTCGGCCTGGACAAGCGCGCCGCCGGCTTCGTCGGTTTCCGCGACAAGAAACTGGTATGGATCGCCCTGCTGATCAGCGGCGGCCTGGCCGGGCTGGCCGGCGTCGCCGAAGTCACCGGGCCAATCGGCCAACTGGTGCCGCAAGTTTCACCGGGCTATGGCTACGCGGCGATCACCGTGGCCTTCCTCGGTCGCCTGAACCCCATCGGTATCGTCTTCGCCAGTCTGCTGATGGCGCTGCTCTACCTCGGTGGCGAGAACGCGCAGATGGCCGCCAACCTGCCGCAATCCATCACTCAGCTGTTCCAGGGCATGGTGCTGTTCTTCCTGCTCGCCTGCGACGTACTGATCCTCTACCGCCCGCGCCTGAAGCTGTGGGCGCGCAAACCAGCGCTCGTCAGCGCCAAAGAGGAGCCGGCCACATGATCGTCCGCACTGCGCTACTGCCCTTTTCACCCGCTGCCTACCGTTTGAAGTTCGAGGCCTGACCGATGGACATGGATCTGCTGACCAATATCTTCTACGCCATGATCCGCACCGGCACGCCGCTGCTGCTGGTCGCCCTCGGCGAACTGGTGTGCGAGAAGACCGGCGTGCTCAACCTCGGCCAGGAGGGCATGATGCTGTTCGGCGCGGTGATCGGCTTCATCGTCGCCTTCGCCAGCGGCAACCTCTGGCTGGGCGTGCTGTTCGCCTGCCTGGCCGGTGTGCTGCTCTCACTGCTGTTCGCCATGGTGGCCCTGGGCTTCAACGCCAATCAGGTCGCCACCGGCCTGGCGCTGACCATCTTCGGCGTCGGCCTGTCGTCCTTCGTCGGTGCCAGCTGGGTCGGCAAGCCGCTGGCCGGCTTCGAGCCGATCGCCATTCCGCTGCTCAGTGAAATCCCCGTGATCGGTCGCATGCTGTTCGCCCAGGATCTGCTGGTGTACCTGTCCTTCGGTCTGTTTGCGTTGGTGGCCTGGGTGCTGCTGAAAAGCCGCATCGGCCTGATCATCCAGGCCGTCGGCGAAAACCCCAACGCCGCCAGCGCCATGGGCCTGCCGGTACTGCGCGTGCGCACCCTGGCGGTGATGTTCGGCGGCGGAATGGCAGGGCTTGCCGGCGGCTACATGTCGCTCGCATACACGCCGATGTGGGCGGAAAACATGACCGCTGGCCGCGGCTGGATCGCCCTGGCACTGGTGGTGTTCGCCAGCTGGCGGGTGAGCCGCGTCCTCCTCGGCGCGTACCTGTTCGGCCTGGCCAGCATCCTGCACCTGGTGGCGCAGGGCCTCGGCCTGGCGATCCCCGGCAACCTGCTGGCGATGCTGCCATATGTGGCGACCATTCTGGTGCTGGTTCTGCTGTCGCGGGATGCGATCCGTACGCGGTTGTACGCGCCGGTGTCGCTGGGGCAGCCTTGGCAGCCGGGGCATTGATTTGTCGGGCCGGTTGACTACGCGTAACCAGGCCTATTCAAGGAGTTGATGTAGGCCTGGTTTCGCCCTGTTCGGCGACTCACTTTTTCAAGCGTGTGCCGAGTGCTGTATCTGGTAGCGCGTGCTGCGTCCGCCGCCCGGTAGCCTGGCCAGGCAACCCTTCTCGACAAGGTCGCTCAGATGGCGCGTGGCGGTGGCTTTCGAGACCTTGGCCACGGCCTGGTATTGAGCGGCACTGATGCCGTTCTCGAAACCTCTCTCGCCACCATCGAGCAGGCGGTTAAGCACTTTGATCTGCTCGGCAGACAGGGTTTGGCTACGATGAGCCTGCCAGAAACGTGCCTTGACCAGCACGCGGTCGATACGAGCAAGGGCCTGTTCCAAGCTCTTGAGCAGCGTGGCAAGGAACCATTGCAACCAGGCGGTGATATCCAGCGTGCCTTTCTGGCTCGCTTCGAGGATGCGGTAATAGTCGGCGCGGTCATCGAGGATGCTAGCCGACATGGCGTAAAAGCGGATGGTCTGCTGTTCTCCCTGAGCCAGTGCCAGGTCGGTGATGGCGCGCGTAAGGCGGCCGTTGCCGTCATCGAAGGGGTGCAGGGTGACGAACCAGAAGTGCGCAATGCCGGCTCGTAGAAATGGGTCGAGGCCTGCATCGCGGCGGCTGCTCTCGAACCAGGCAAGGAAGCCGTCCAGTTGTTCTTCCAGCCCGGCGCGGGGTGGCGCTTCGAAATGCACGGTAGGGCGGTCGAGTCTCCCGGAAACTACCTGCATGGGCTCCTCGCCGCGCAGCATACCGATGCGTAACGGGCGGGCCAGTAAGTCACCATCGCTGGGGAACAACCAGCCATGCCAGGTGAACAGCCTCTGCAGATCGAGCGGCTGCTGATACGCGCGGGTGGCATCAAGCAGCAGTTCCGCCAGGCCTTCGGAACGCGAGGTGATGCGGCCTTCTTCGTTCAGCCCCAGGCGCCGCGCCAGTGACGAGCGCACGGAGCCGACATCCAGCTGCTCACCCTCGATGGCTGATGAGGTGACGATGTTCTGCAGCATGGCATCCAGGCTGCTCTGCACCTCCGTGTCACTGCCCACGGCACCGAGCATCCCGAGCAAGCGCCCCAGAGCCTGGCTGCAGGTACGCAGCAGCGGAGCAAGTGCGTCGGCTTGCCAGCTAAAGTGCGGCCAATCGGGCTGCTGCCAGATCCAGAGCGGGTCATTCATGAGGGCTGGCTCCTCTGTGAGCCGATTAACGGGCTTATTCGGCTCATTTGGTGAGCCGATAATGCCGGCTAATCGGCTCACTGTCTAACCTTTAAGCCATGGGCTACCGGGCTTAAAAGCACTTGGACAGTGCGGTTGATCCGCCTTGGCAGGCGGTTGGCGCGACATTCAGAGACTCAGCCCCATATCAATCCAACGTGTACTCAAACGTACTCACCACCCGCAGCCGTTTCCCCACGGTCCGCCCACTGTCCATATCACTGCCATCGTCATCGATAACCCGAATCACACCCTGGTTGGCATTCTTCAAGCGCCCCAGCGTGGCACCGGCATCCTCGGCAAAACGCGTCGCCTGCTCACGGGCATTGCTGGTGGCGGCTTCCAGCAACTGCGGCTTGAGCTCATTGAAGCCACGCAACTGATAGCGCGGCCCGGCGAAGCCGTTCATCTCGGTATCCAGCTGAACACCGGCCAAGATCAGCGGATCGATGGCATTGGCCGCCTTGCCCACCGCGTCGACGCGCTCTGACTTGACCAGCACCTGACCCTGGCCATTGAAGCGCAGCGGCACATCGCGCGAAGCCCATTCACGCGCCAGCAGATCCTGGACCTGCAACGGTCGCACTTCGATCTCCGCGTCGGTGAAGCCCTGCTCGCGGAGGAAATCCAGCACCAGCTGGCGATCCTCGCTCAGCCCCTTCTGCACTTCGGCGAACTGATCGCCACCACGGCGAAAGCCCAGCGTCCAAACCGCAAAGTCGCTCTTCACGTCCATCTCCGCCAGGCCCTTGACCGTCACAGTGCGGTCGGCCATGCGGAAACGCTCCACGCCCTGCCCCACCGACCAGCCGGCGAAGGTCACTGCCGCGGCGATCAACGCCGCCGGCAGAAATCCGATTCGTGCTGTAGCCACGTGCTTCTCCCCTTAGGAATTGACCGAATGCGCATGCTACTCCAGCGCCGTGCGAACACCAGTCACCAGCGCTCAACCGCGGCCCAGGCGCTGCAACGCCTCCAGCCGGAAGGCAATGTGCTGCTCCAGCTCGCTCAGCTCGCGCTCCAGCCGCGCGCACTGCTGCGTATCGCTGCCGGCCTCCAGCCGTTCGCGCAACGCGGCACGCTGCGCCAGCAATTCCACTTCCCGGGGCGGCACCCCGGCGCTTTTCAGTACCGAGAACGGCAAGCGCAGGCCCGGTGGCGTCTGCAGCCAGCCTTCGTCCACCACCAGCGGTTCGCCTTTTTCCTGCACGCCGCGCTGCCATCTGGCGATGTCGCGGGCGATGCGTTGTTCGATGTCCTGATCGCTCATGACTCGCGCCTCTTCTACCTGCCCGGTCATGAAAACCCAGCTGCGTGGCTTTTGTCAGCGGCCGGCCGACGCCAGGTCATTGGCACGTCGGTTGCGTTGCGTCTGTATGATTGCGCCCCGCGCGATGCGAACTTTTGCCGCAGCGTTCATTCTTTTGCTTAGCGCCACCGCTACCGATCCGAGGAGCCACCCCTTTGCCCAGTCTCAACCTGCAGATTCTTGTCGCGGCCTGCCTGGGTGTCGCCATCGGCTGGCTGACCGGCACACTGCCGACCGACGCGCCCGTACGCGAGGGCGTGCTCTATGCAAGCACCCTGGCCGGGAGCATCTTCATCGGCCTGCTGAAGATGGTGCTGATCCCGCTGATCTTCACCTCCATCGTGGTCGGCGTGGCCAATCTGCAGGCGCACCATCAGGTGCACCGGGTGTGGGGCGGCGCGCTGGTCTACTTCACCCTCACCACCAGTGCGGCGATGCTGGTGGCGCTGGTCGCGGCGAACATCTTCAAGCCGGGCGCGGGGCTGTCGCTGGACCTGTTCGCCGAGGCGATGAACGACTTCGAGGCGCGTCAGCTGACGCTGCCGGAGTTCTTCCTGCACTTCTTCGCCAACTTGTTCCAGAACCCCTTCGCCGCACTGGCTAACGGCAGCATCCTGGCCGTCGTGGTGTTCGCCATGTTCATCGGCATCGCCCTGGTGGCCGGCGGCGACCGCTACCGCAATATACTCGTGGTGCTGCAGGAATTTCTCGAGCTGATGATGCGGATCATCGGCTGGATCATGCGCCTGGCGCCGCTGGGCATCCTCGCGCTGCTGATCAAGCTGGTGGCCGAGCAGGATGTCGCGCTGCTCAGTGCGGTGGGCGGCTTCATCGTGCTGGTGTTCGCCACCACGCTGTTCCACGGCATCGTGGTGTTGCCCGGCATTCTCTTTCTCACGACCGGCAAATCGCCGCTGTGGTTTTTCCGCGGCACCCGCGAGGCGCTGATCACGGCGTTTGCCACCAGCTCCAGCGCGGCGACATTGCCGATCTCCCTGCGCTGCGCGGAGGACAACCTCAAGGTGCGCCCGGGCATCGCCGGCTTCGTGCTGCCGCTGGGCGCGACCATGAACATGGACGGCACCGCACTCTACGAAGCGGCCGCCGCGCTGTTCGTCGCCAACCTGATGGGCATCGAGCTGAGCCTGGCGCAGCAGGCGGTGGTGTTCTTCACGGCGATGATCGCGTCCACAGGCGCGCCGGGGATTCCCAGCGCCGGCATGGTGACCATGGTGATGGTGTTGCAGGCGGTCGGCCTGCCGGCCGAGGCGGTGGCGATTCTGCTGCCGATCGACCGCTTGCTGGATACCGTACGCACGGCGGTCAACGTCGAGGGCGACATCATTGGCAGTGTGGTGGTGCAGCGTTTCGCCGACCGCGCCTAGCGCAGGACTCCGCGCAACATCAGCTCGACGACTCCTTGCGGGTCTTGGCGATCAGCTCCGGGTCGATACCCCAGCATTCATCCAGATACCAGTCCTCACCGAACATTTCCGCTGGATGCTGGGTGCGGCCCGCGCCGTTGCCACAGGCCATCGAAGTGGCCGGGCAATAGCGGTCGCAGCCCCAGCACACACGTTCGGGGTGGGAAGGTTCGAGGGGAAATTTCTTGGCCATTGCGCGTGCCTTTTCTGGCGTTGTTGCAGTGACCACAGGCTAAGCCTCCTCGCCGTCGCCAGACTTGATCATGCTCAAGAACGACCGGTATCGGCGCACAACAACTGTATGCACATACAGATAAAGATTGCCTGAAGCGCCGTTTGTGCACATGCTTCGCGCCATCGACCGCTGCCGTCACAGCCTCCATGCAACTCTATCTCTGCGAAAAACCTTCCCAGGCCCGGGACATTGCCAAGGTGCTCGGCGCCAACCGGCGTGGCGACGGTTGCCTGCAGGGCGCCGGGGTGACGGTGACCTGGTGCATCGGCCATCTGCTGGAAACCGCCCCGCCGGACGCCTACGACCCGCGCTACAAGCGCTGGGTTCTGGCGGACCTGCCGATCGTGCCGGAACGCTGGAAGATGCTGGTCAAGCCGAAGACCGCCAGCCAGTTCAAGGCGGTCAAGCGCCTGCTCGGCGAATGCAGCGAACTGGTGATCGCCACCGACGCCGACCGCGAAGGCGAGATGATCGCCCGCGAGCTGGTCGAACACTGCCGCTATCGCGGGCCAATCCGCCGGTTATGGCTGTCGGCGCTGGACGACGCCTCGATCCGCAAGGCGCTGGCCGCGCTCAAGCCCGGCGCCGAGACTTTCAATCTCTACCATGCCGCCCTCGGCCGCTCGCGTGCCGACTGGCTGATCGGCATGAACATGAGCCGGCTGTTCACCCTGCTCGGCCGCCAGTCCGGCTACCAGGGCGTGCTGCCGGTCGGCCGCGTGCAGACGCCAACGCTGCGCCTGGTAGTGGACCGCGACCGCAGCATCGCCGACTTCATCCCGGTGCCATTCTGGGCCATCGATGTGCAGCTGCTCGCCGATGGCACTGCGTTCACCGCGCAAGGGCAGGCGCCGGACGACCATTGCGATGACCAGGGCCGCTGCCTCGATCAGGCTCGTGCGCAGCAGGCTGCGGACGCCATGCGCAACGCCGCCAGCGCCCGTCTGCTGAAGCTCAAGACCGAGCGTCAGCGCGAGGCCGCGCCCTTGCCGTTCGATCTCGGCACGTTGCAGGAAGTCTGCTCAAAGAAGCTCAGCCTCGGTGCCCAGGAAACCCTCGACATCGCCCAGGCGCTGTACGAAACCCACAAGCTGATCACCTACCCACGCAGCGATTGCGGCTACCTGCCGCTGAGCCAGCACGGCGAGGCGCGGGCCATCGTCGCTGCGCTGACTCAAGCCGACCCGACGCTCGCGGCGCTGCAGCCGCATCTGGACCTGTCGCGCCGCTCGCGGGCCTGGAACGATGCCAAGGTCGGCGCCCACCACGGCATCATCCCCACCGCCGCGGCGCGAGGTCTGGAACGCCTGGCCGGGCGCCCGCGCGCGGTGTATGAGTTGATCCGCGCGCGCTACCTGGCGCAGTTCCTGCCCAACCACGAGTACGACCGCACCCAGGCCGACTTCGACTGCGCCGGCCAGGCGCTGCGGGCGGTGGGCAAGCGCATCGTCGAACCGGGCTGGAAGCGCGCCATGCCCGAAGCGCTGGCGCCGGCACGGGGCAATCGCGAAGCTCCCGCGCCGCAGAGCCTTCCGGCATTGCAACAGGGCCAGGACTACGCGGTGGGCGAGATCACGCTCAAGGACCAGCAGACCCAGCCGCCGAAGCCCTTTACCGAAGGCGACCTGATCAAGGCGATGAAGAACGTCGCCAAGCTGGTGGACGATCCGCGACTGAAACAGAAACTCAAGGACACCACCGGCATCGGCACCGAAGCGACCCGCGCGGGCATCATCCAGGGACTGCTCGACCGCGGCTATCTGGTTCGCCAGGGCAAGGCGCTGGCGGCGACGCCGGCGGCGTTCAGCCTGATCGACGCCGTGCCGCGGCCGATCGCCGATCCCGGGACCACGGCGATCTGGGAGCAGGCGCTGGACATGGTGCAGAGCGGCGAGATGCCGCTGGAAGAATTCGTCGCCAAACAGTCGGCGTGGATGAGCAAGCTGGTCGAACGTTGCGCCGGTCTGCGCATGACCATCAGCGGCCCGCCGATGGCCGCCGGCCGCGGCGGAAAACCATGGAAGAAGAAACGCAGCGCCGCACCACGCAAACCGGCTCGCCGACGCAAGCCGGCAACCGCAGACTGAGCCACAGCTCGGGGGTGGTTACGTTTCCAGACTCGGTAGGCGCAGCGTGGGAGCGCTCTTGACCGCGAATCGCGCCTACCCCAGACCAGCCCGAAACAAGCAGCTGCCCTAGTGAATCTCCAGCACCTCGTAGCACTGCGGCTGGCCGTTGACCCGCAGCTCCACTTCGTCACCGATCCTGCGCCCCAGCAGCCCGTGCCCCAACGGCGAACGCGGCGAGATCACCAGAATCTCCCGGCCTTCATGCTGCAGTTTCAGCCCCGCGGCATCCGGGCCCAGGAAGAACCAGCGTTCGACGCCATCGTGCTCCAGGCAAAGCAGCGCTCCGACCCGCACGTACTCGTCCGAGCCGATGGTCGGATGCAGGTTGCGGTAGGCGGCCAGCGCTGTCTCGATCTCGTGCAGACGTCGTCTTTGCCCGTCGGCGAGGTAGGCCGCTTCCAGGCCACGGGTGTCGTACTTGTTCTCGGCCTTGCTCTCGGCATGGGTGGCGGCCTCATGGGTCGCGGCCAGCACGGCCTTGGCGACTTCACGGTCGGCTTCGAGGGTAGCGATGATCTGCTGCTGAAGGGCGGTCTTATTCATGGGCCAGGCTTATAGCCCGACGGCGCGCCGAAGGGAATGGCGCCGTCACTCTCCGGCCCCACGCCGGGCTCGATAACCTCGTCGGCCAGCCAGGGATTGCGGCCCTCGGCGATCCATTCCAGCGACTCGCGCCAGAAGCCGTTGCGGTGCCGGTCGTGGAACAGGCCGAAATGGCCGATGCGCTCGAAGCCCAGCGCACGCGGGTTGAGCTGAACCAACTGGCGCGGGCTATTGCGAAAGTAGCCCAGCCCGCGACGCATGGCGGCCGGCGTGGCGAACTCGTCGTCGCTGGTGCTGACCGCGAGGATCGGCGCGCGAATCGCGGCGAAGCGGCTAAACAGCAGTTCGTGTTCGTCAGGCGGGTAGCTGTCTTCCAGGCGCGCGCCGCGCCGGGACCATTCCAGCGCGACGCCCGCCGGCAGATCTTCCAGCCAGCCGAAGCGCCGGCCGGGAAAATAGCCAGCCAGCCGGGTAACCGCGGGCATGAACAGGTGCCATTTGGCGTACATACGCAGGCGCTGATCAGCGGCGTAGTCGCGCCAGTAGGCAAACTGCCCCGCTACGTTCAGATATCGATCCACCTCGCTGGCAGCTTCGGCAAAGCCCGGCATAAAGCCACCGGCGCTATGCCCCACTGCAACCAGCAGCCCGTGCGGATCACGCTCACGCATATAGCGCACCGCGGCATCGAAGTCGTATTCACCCCAGTCGCGCCAACGCATCCGCATGTCGCGCAGGCACTGCGGTCGTGAGCCACCGATGCCGCGAAAGTCGTAGGTAAGTGCAGTAAAACCGTGCTCAGTGAGAAAGCTCGCGTAGCGTGCGTAATAGCGCGACAGCACCCCGGTGGCGCAGCTGATGATCACCGCGCCGCGCTCGGCGCCTGCCGGCCGCCACAGCTGCGCGGCGAGGGTGAAACCATCGGTGCAGTGCAGGGCAACGGACTCGGGCATGGCAAGGACCTTTCGAATTGTTGTGCCGCCACCTTGCCCCGCAGCGCACATTTTTGCCATATCCTGCCGGCACCTTTGCGCAGCGACCGCAGTCTGTTTATGACAGCCGCATTACCCCTGCAGCCAGGTGGCCTGCAGCGCAATACCTCATCCTGGTTTCCACTGGCATTACCGCCCCGAACCAAGGCGCCGACGCGCTGCGGGTTCCTGGCGGCTTGGAGAAAAGTTCATGACCGGCGAACAGCTGATCGTCTTTGGCGTACTGGCGGCAACGCTGGTGCTGTTCGTCTGGAATCGCTGGCGCTACGACCTGGTCGCCCTCGGCGCGCTGCTCGCCTGCGCACTGACCGGCGTCGTGCCGGCGGACGAGGTGTTCTCCGGCATCGGCCATCCCGCCGTGATCTCGGTGGCCGCGGTGCTGGTCCTCAGCCGCGGCCTGCTCAACGCCGGCGTGGTGGATTCCGTAGCACGGCGGCTGATGCAGGTCGGCGAACGCCCATGGGCGCAGGTCGCCGCACTGACCGGAATCGTCGCGCTCAGCTCGGGCTTCATGAACAACGTCGGCGCGCTGGCGCTGTTCATGCCGGTGGCGATCTGGATGTCGCGCCAGAGTGGCCGGTCGCCGTCCTACCTGCTGATGCCGCTGGCGTTCGGTTCGCTGCTTGGTGGCACCCTGACGCTGATCGGCACCCCGCCCAACCTGATCATCGCTGGCTATCGCGCCGAGGCTGGCGAGGCACCGTTCGGCATGTTCGCCTTTCTCCCGGTGGGCGCTGCGGTGACCGTCGCCGGCGTGCTGTTCATAGCGCTGCTTGGCTGGCGGCTGGTGCCGCGGCGGCAGGAGCAGGAAGGCAACGGCGATCTGTTCGAGATCAGCACCTACCTCACCGAAGTGCGAGTGCCGGAAAGCTGCAAGTACGCAGGGCGCACCCTGCACGCGCTGATCAATGCAGTGAAGGACGAAGCCGATGTGCAGGTGATCGCCCTGGTGCGCGGTGACGAGCGCCAGCGCATGCCGTCCACCTACGAGGTGCTGCGCGAGGGCGACATCCTGCTGGTGGAAGCGGATTCGGACAGTCTCAAGGCGCTGCTCGACGTCACCGGCGTCGAGCTGGCGGCCAATGTTGACGAGCAGGAGGACAAGGCACAGAACGAGCAGAAGGCCGCCGAACAGGCGCTCGAAGACGAGAGGACCGAAAAGAATCACAAGAGCCGGCACGGCGAGCTGGCCCTGGCCGAAGCCATCATCTCCCCCGGCTCGATACTGGTGGGCACGACCGCCAGCGGCCTCGACCTGCGCGAACGTCACGGCGTCAACGTGCTGGCCGTCGCCCGCCAGGGGCAGCGCCTGCGCCAACGGCTCGGCAAGATCCGCTTCGCCACGGGCGACATCCTGCTGCTGCAGGCCCGCGAGGATGCCCTGCAGTCGAGCCTGAACAGCTTGGGCTGCCTTCCGCTGGCGTCCCGCGGGCTGAGCATCACCACCCCGCGCAACGTGCTGCTGGCCAGCGCCATCTTCGCCATCACCCTGGCAATTATCGCCATCGGCCTGGTGCCGGCCGCTACCGCGCTGGTCACCGGCGCGCTGGTGATGATCCTGGTCGGGTTGATTCCCATGGGCCGCATCTACGACAGCATCGATATGTCGGTCATCGTGCTGGTCGCGGCCATGCTGCCGGTCGGCCAGGCGCTGGAAACCAGCGGGGGCTCGCAGCTGATCGCCGACGCCCTGCTGTCGGTTGGCCATTCACTGCCACCTGCAGCGACGCTGGCGCTGCTGATGGTGGCAGTGATGCTGATCTCCAACGTGGTCAACAATGCGGCCGCCGCGGTCCTCGCTGCCCCGGTGGCGATCAGCCTGGCACGCGGCATGGATGCGTCAGTCGATCCGTTCCTGATGGCGGTCGCGATCGGTGCGTCCTGTGCTTTCCTCACGCCCATCGGGCATCAGTCCAACACGCTGGTGATGGCGCCGGGTGGCTACCGCTTCGGTGACTACTGGCGGCTGGGCCTGCCGCTGTCGATTCTGGTGGTGCTCTGCGCCGTGCCGGCGATCCTCTGGATCTGGCCGCTATGAACACATGCCTTTCCGCCCGCGCCGGGCGAACTCCGGCGCGCCGACGCACTCCCAAACACCCAGTGCATCTCCTTCTTTGGCGGTAGGGCTTTACCTGCGCGAACCAGCGTGAATAATGCCGCCCCTTTTCGACGCAACGAGGTAACCATGACGGCGCCAGCCACCGCAGCGACTCCGCCCCTTTCCGCCCGCGCCGTGCTGCTGCTCGAGCTGGCGCTGGCCATGGGTGGCTTCGCCATCGGCACCGGTGAGTTCGCCATCATGGGCCTGATGCCGAACGTGGCCGAGGGGCTGGGTATCAGCGAACCCCAGGTCGGCAACGTGATCAGCACCTACGCCCTGGGCGTGGTGGTGGGCGCACCGTTACTGGCGATCCTCGGCTCACGGCTGTTCCGCCGGCACCTGCTGTTGCTGCTGATGGGTTTCTTCGCCTTGGGCAACTTCGCCAGCGCCCTGGCGCCGGATTACTCGACGCTGATGATCTTCCGCTTCATCACCGGCCTGCCGCACGGGGCCTATTTCGGCGTGGCAATGCTGGTGGCAGCTTCCATGGTGCCGCCGGACAAACGCGCCCAGGCCGTCGCCCGCGTGCTGATGGGGCTGACCGTGGCGATCCTGATCGGCAACCCGCTGGCCACCTGGCTCGGGCAATGGGCGAGCTGGCGCTATGCGTTCGCCCTGGTCGGTGCCATCGCCCTGCTGACGGTGCTGCTGGTGGCGCTGTTCCTGCCGCCGAACCGCAACGAACCGCGCAACAGCCCGCTGCACGAAATCCGCGCCTTCAATCGGCCACAGGTCTGGCTGGCGCTGGCGATCAGCTCGATCGGCTTCGCCGGCATGTTCTGTGTGTTCAGCTACATGGCGCCGACGTTGCTGAACGTCACCGGCGTTAGCGCCGGCTGGATTCCGTTTGCCCTCGCCGCGTTCGGCCTTGGCGGCATCGTCGGCAATCTGGTCGGCGGCTGGCTGTTCGATCGGCTGCGCTTCAAGGCGGTTGCCTGGCTCTTGCTGTGGAGCGCGCTGGTGCTGCTGGTATTCCCGCTGGCAGCGCACTCGGTGTGGACGATCTTTCCGGCGGTGTTTGCGGTGGGCACCATGGTCTCGCTGTCGCCCGCGCTGCAGACCCATCTGATGGATGTCGCCGCGGATGCGCAGACCCTCGCCGCCGCCTCCAACCATGCCGCCTTCAACATCGCCAACGCCCTTGGGCCATGGCTGGGCGGGCTGGCGATCACCGCCGGTTTCGGCTGGACATCCACCGGCTATATCGGCGCCGCCACCGCCGTTGGCGGTCTGCTGGTGTTCGCCTGGGCATGGAAGATCGAGCGCGCGGTGCAGGACGCCGACGCCGAGCAGGCGACCTGCTGCTCCTGAGGCCATAGCCGGCCGTCCGCTCGTGACGACAATCGCGCGCAACATGCAGTAATCAGTGAAGCGATGGCCCGCCTTGCAGATCATTCGGCAAGCGGGTCCTATCTACGATTCCTGATTTCGAGACCCTGACCTTGCAGCATTTCTTCCTGTTCCGCAGCAAAGCCCGGCGGCTCTGCCTGCTGCTGATTACCCTGTTCGCCGTCGGTCTTCCGGTCGGCTGTTCGGTGCTCGAACAGAAAGAGCGCGAGCTGGTGTTCCGTATCGAACCGGGCACCGCGTCCTGGTTCAGCGGCCTGCCGCATGGCGTCGAGGAGCTGCAGCTGACCGACTCCGCGTTCGGTGACGAGCAGAACATTCATGCCTGGTGGTGGCCGGCCGCCAACGCCGATGCGCCCGCCCTGCTCTACCTGCACGGCGTGCGCTGGAACCTCACCGGCCACCTTTTTCGTCTGGAACAGCTGCGCGCGCTGGGCTTCTCGGTGCTGGCCATCGACTACCGCGGCTTCGGCCAGAGCCTTGGCGACCTGCCGTCGGAACGCAGCGTCTATGCCGACGCGCGCATCGGCTGGGAGCGCCTGAAGACGCTGCAGCCGGACGCCGGCAAGCGCTTCATCTACGGGCATTCCCTCGGCGGCGCGGTGGCTGTCGACCTGGCAGCCGAACTCGGGCAGCAGGCCGAGCGCGACAGCGTACCGGCCGAGGCGCGCGCGCTGATCATCGAGTCGACCTTCACCTCGCTGGCCGACGTGGCGACAGCCGTGTCCGACACCACGCTGCCGGTGCGCTGGCTGCTGTCGCAGAAGTTCGATTCGCTGGAGAAGATCGACCAGATCGGCATGCCACTGCTGGTGGTGCACGGCACTGATGACCGCTATGTGCCGCCGCGCTTCAGCGAGCAGCTGTATCTGGCTGCGCGCCAACCCAAGCAATTGCTGCTGGTCGAGGGCGCCACCCACAACAACAGCCTGCGCGTGGCGCTCGGTGCCTATGGCCGTGCGCTGCAGGCGCTGCTGGAATCGGGCGGGCAACGCCTGGGTGCCGCGCAGCCGCCCCCGGTCAAAGCAGCGGAGCGCGGCTGACACGTATTAGCGCTGCGCCTCCAGCCTCTCGAGCAACGCACGGTGGAATTCTTCTGGTGCCTCGACCTGCGGTGAATGCCCAAGATCAGGGAAGGCCACCAGCGTCGCATCCGGAATCATCGCGGCAGCCTGGCGACCCAGCTCGGGATAGTTGCCCAGGCGCTTGGCGACATCCTCCGGCGCACGGTTGGCGCCCGGCGCGGTGCGATCCAGCCCGCCGATCAGCAGCAAGGTCGGCGTCCTGATCCGCGAAAACTCATGGATCACCGGCTGGGTAAAAACCATCTCCGAGGTCTGTGCCTGGTTCCAGGCGACCTGTTCCTTGCCGTCCCCGGCATACATTCCGGCGAGCATGCCGACCCAACGCTCGTACTCCGGCTTCCAGCTGCCGTTGTAGTAGAACTTCTGCTGGTAGGCCTTGATGCTGTCGAAGTTGGTTTTGAGTTCCGACTGATAGAGCTGATCGATCGAGGCGTACGGCACGCCTTCAGCCTGCCAGTCTTCCAGACCGATGGGGTTGACCAGCACCAGCTGCTCGACCCGCTGTGGGTAGTTCAGCGCCAGTCGCGCGGCCAGCATGCCGCCCATGGAATGGCCGATCACGGTAACCTGCTCGATGTCTTCCTGCTCCAGCAGCGCCTGGGTGTTGTGCGCCAACTGGGCGAAGCTGAACTGGTAACCCTCGGGCTTGCTCGAGCTGCAGAAACCGACCTGATCGGGAGCGATGACCCGGTAACCGGCCTGGCTGAGCACCTCGATGGTGCGCTCCCAGGTCGCCCCGCAGAAGTTCTTGCCATGCAGCAACAGCGCCGTGCGGCCGTTCGCCTTGCCCTGCGGCTCGACGTCCATGAAGGCCATTTCCAGCGCCTTGCCCTGGGACTCGAAACGGTAATGCTTGAGCGGGTGCGGATAGCTGAAGCCTTCCAGCTGCGGGCCGTAGGCGGTTCGGCTTTCGGCCAGCAGCGGCAGGCTCAGGGTTAGACCGGCGGCAAGCGCCAGGGCGGACACGGCTGTTTTCACGCGCGACTCCTGTTCGGTACGAATCGGGAAACTCCGTACATAGGAATGCATTCGTGCAGCCGGGTTCGCGGTCGGATTGCCACAATGCATGTCCCGACCGCGTCAGCCCATCTCTTCGCTTACAGACGGAAGCGCCCGACCAGCTGGTTGAGCTGCGTCGCCAGGCGCGCCAGCTCGTCGCTGGCCACCGAGGTCTGCTGCGCGCCGGTGGCGCTCTGCTCTGAGATGTCGCGGATGGCCAGCAGGTTGCGATCCACCTCCCGCGCGACCTGTGCCTGCTCCTCGGCGGCGCTGGCAATCACCAGGTTCATCTCGTTGATCTGCCCGACACGCTCGGCGATCAGCCCCAGTGCCTGATCCGCTTCGCCGGCCATGGTCTGGCTGCGCGTAGCGAATTCACTGCTCTGCTGCATGTCGCGCACCGATTGCTCGGTAGCGCTCTGGATCGCGCCGATCATGCGTTCAATCTCCTGGGTCGAGCTCTGCGTGCGCTGCGCGAGGTTACGCACCTCGTCGGCGACCACCGCGAATCCACGTCCAGCCTCGCCGGCCCGCGCGGCCTCGATGGCGGCGTTGAGCGCGAGCAGATTGGTCTGGTCGGCGATCGCGCGAATCACATCCACCACCTGCCCGATGCTCGCAGCCTCTTGGGCCAGGTGGGTCACGGTGGCCGCGGTCTGCTGCAGCTTGTCGCTCAGCTGGTCGATGGTCTGCCGCGTGGCAGTCACCTGGCGGCGGCCGTCGTCGGCGACCGTCTCGGCATCGCGCGAAGCATCGGAGGTGCGGTTGGCGTTGCCGGCCACTTCGTCCACCGCGGCGGACATCTCGGTGACCGCGGTGGCGGCCATCTGCACTTCCTCGTTCTGCTGATGGATGCCTTGGGCGGTGTGCTGGGTGACCGCGTGCAGCTCCTCGGCAGCCGACGCCAGCTGGGTCGCCGAGCCCTGGATGTCCTGCAGCGTATCGCGCAGGGTGCGCTGCATCTGACGGATCGACTGCTGCACCTCGGTGATTTCGTCCTTGCCGCGACACTCGATGGTGCGACTCAAATCACCCGCAGCCACTGCGGCCGCGGCCTGCTTCAACTCCTCCAGCGGCCGGCTGATGCTGCGCAGCATCACCATGGCGAACAGGCCGCCGCCCACCAGCAGCGCCAGCAACAGGCCGATGTTCAGCAGGCGGTTGCGCTGATAGAGCGCCTGCGCCTGTTCGTACTCGGCCTTGGCCTCGCCCAGTTGCAGCTCGATCAGCTGGGAGAAGCCCTCGGAGATGGGATCGACCAGCGGATACAGGTCGTTGATGACGAACGCCGCCAGACGTTTCTCGCTGTGCCGGTCCAGCGTGCGCTCGAGGGCGTCGAAGGGTTTCTCCGTGGCCTTCATCAGCGTCTCGATCCGCGAGGCAAGCTGCCGCTCGGCATCGACCAAGTGGGTGTTCAGGTATGCCAGCCAGAGCCGGTTGATCTCGGCGCGGGCGTTGCGCACCTCGTCACGCGCCTGCGGATAGCTGAGCATGCCGCTGCGGGCCTTGTGCGTCGCATCGACGATCTTCACCGCGTACAGGTCGGAGATCAGCTTGAGGTCACGCAGCGGCACGACGCGGTCCAGGTACACGGTGTTGAGCCCGGCCACGCTGCGCTGCTGGGCATTGAGCCCGGTCAGCCCGATCACCAGGCAGGCCGCAAGCATGGCCCCGACCAGAATCAGCAGGCGGGCACGGATTGTCAGTTGCTGCATCATTCGTTCTTTTCCACATGGCGTGCCGTTCGTGAGGAGCGGCAAATTGGCAAAAGTGAGGCATAACAGTCGAACCGGCGCGTCGGGCGTGGGACGTGCCGAGTGGTCCTGTTGCAGGACGCGAATCGCGGAAGAGGAAGCGGGAGCGTGATCTTGTTGTTGGGTCTACAGACGCCTGCCGAGCACAGGCGGAATGCCAGCACGCGAGATCATATCGGCCAAGCATGGTCGCCCTTTAATGAAAAATCATCGCAAAGTGCGTGCCAGAGCGGTCGGGCAGTTCAACTCAGCAGCGGCTGCGACTTTGCAGGAGCGCAGTGATGAGGTCTGCACCGCCGATGAATTTCCCGGACCAGCCCTGCCGTGCGACGCGGCATGCGACTAATGGCGCAGCGCAGACTGTGCGCTACTACACAGCGTCACTACCCGCAGGTGATACCTTCGCGCCCGACCAAATTCAGCAAGGGACCTGTCGTGAAAACGCTTATCCGGACCGCCGCTCTGGCGCTGACCACCATCGTCGCCAACCATGCCTTCGCCGAGGCACCGCCACCTAGCAACTTGGCCGAGGCGGTGAAGCAATTCTCCGAATACAACACCCGCCTCGACCAGGCCCTGGCGCAGGAGTAGACACCGGAGAACATGGCGCAGATCCACGAACTGACCTACACGCTGAAAGCGGCGCCGGAGAAAATCGTCGAGGAAATGGACGGGCTGAACGATACCCTGGAGGAAATCCACATCGCCTCGGAAGCCGAGAGCGCCGACGAAGTCAGCAGCTACGGTGCTGACTATCTGAAGACTGCGCGGACGGTGATCAAGTAATTCGCCGCATCAGGGCTCGACCGGCACGATATCGAAGCCGATGCGGTTGTCGCTGATGACGCGATATTCCAGCGTCTGCCCCGCCTGCACCTGCGCCAGTTTCTCGCGGCGCAGGCTGAGCTTGCCACACAGCGTGTCGTCCAGCGGATCGGTGCCGATGCTGACGATCCGCGCACCGGCCGGCACCTGAAAACGTACAACCTCGCCGACGTGGATGCGCGCCGCCAGCTCACGATCGATCAGCACGGCGATGTAGCAGCCGCCGCCACGCAAGCCGAAATCCCGCGTCACCACCACCTCACCGGCGTTCTCCAGGGGCTGTTGGTAGGCCAGCACCCGCTCGGCCGGCACCGGTTCGATGTCCTCGGCATCGGGCTGCCAGGATGAACAGCCAGCCAGCGACAGCAGTGCAGTGAAAGCGAGGGTCAGACGCATGGAAACTCCTTGGCCGGGACTGAAATGGCGAACCTGGTCGTCGAGCATGCCAGAGCGCCGAATGATTGCTAGAGTCTGACTACAGTTTCGTATCGATGACGGCAGGCACAACGTGAACAATCCGGACGACAGCCAGCCACACTTCTGGCGCGACGCCGCCCTGCCCTTCCTCGAGGCGCGGGCGGTCGCCGATGGGCGCAGGGTCTGCTACGCGCCGCACTGTCACGAGACCTTTTCCATCGGCGCGATCACCGCCGGCGCCAGCACCTACTTCAACGGCACGGCACGCCAGCGGATCGCCCGCGGCGCCGTGGTGATCATCAATCCGCAAACGGTGCATGCCTGCAACCCCATCGACGGCCAACCCTGGTCGTACCTGATGTTCTACGTCGACACGGGCTGGCTGGGCGCGCTGCAACATGAACTGGGCGTCAGCGCCGACGGCCGCTTCATTCCCTACACGCCGATCCAGAGCCTCGACCCGGCGTTGTTCACCGGGCTGACCAGGCTGTACGCCACCCTGCTCGACCCGCAGGCGGACACGCTGCAGCGGCAGAGCGCGGCGGTCGAGTACTTCACGCTGCTGCAGCAGACCCTTGCCCCGGCAGCCGCCAGCCCGGGCGCAGAGCCCGTCGAACAGCTGCGACGGGCGGCCGACTACATTGCCGAACACTGTACCCAGGCGCTGCGTCTGGAAGACATCTGCCAGGCAGCCGCGCTGTCGCCGTCCTATCTGATCCGCACCTTCAGGCAGCACTACGGCATGACCCCGCATGCCTATCTGCTCAACCGTCGCATCCAGCGCAGCCAGCACTGGCTGCGCCAGGGTCATGACCTCGCCGAGGTGGCGCTGGCCGCCGGTTTTGCGGACCAGGCGCACTTCCAGCGCACCTTCAAACGTCAGCTGGCGGCGACGCCCGGGCAGTACCGGGATCGCATCGCGCCGGGCTCAGCCCGCCACTAGATAGAACGCACTGCCTGCCAGCAACAGTGCCATCGTTCGATTGAGCCAGCGCACCCGCCCCGGCTCCTGCAGGTAGCGGCTGAGAAAGGCGCCAGCTCCGGCCCAGCAGGCAATCGAGCCATAACAGATGACGAAATACAGGCCGGCGAACAGCCAGACCCGCAGCACATCGCCATTCGCCGCGAACAGTCCCATGCCCGCCACTGACGCCAGCCAGGCCTTTGGATTGAGCCATTGCATCAGCGCGCCGTCGAGCAGCGACGGGCCATTGCCGGCCGCAGCGGGTTCCAGACGGCCATCATCGACTGCAAGCCTCCAGGCCATGTAGAGCAGGAAGGCGACCCCGCCCCACTGGATGCCACGCATCAGAATCGGCGCCCGCTCGAGCAGCTCGTAAAGCCCGAGGCCGATCAGCAGCAGCAACAGGGTGAAACCGACAGTTGCGCCGGTGATGTGCCGAGCACTGGCGCGAAAGCCGAAACGCGCGCCACAGTTGAGCGCGACCAGGTTGACCGGGCCAGGAGTGATCGACGAGGCCAGGGCGAACGCAGCCATCGAGAGATAGGGGTCCATGAGTACTCTGCTTACCAGTGGAAGATGGTGGGCAGGCTATGGGCCCGACAGGGCATGGTATTGAAGGAAATTGCCCTAGCAGGCCGTTGAAAAACTCGGCTTCAACTGCCCCAACCCGTCCGGTTTGGCGCTTTTTCAAGCGCTTTGGCCTAACGGAGTCCACACAAGGCCTGACTTCAGGCCTTTTTGACAGGTTTCAGCACCAC
>NZ_JACXXG010000031.1 GCF_014764705.1 Stutzerimonas kunmingensis | reverse complement strand
CGTGCCCGCATGTGCTGTATTGCATCGACGGCGCCAATGCCAGCCCGCCGGAGGATGTCGGCGGTGCACCGGGTTACGCGGATTTTCTGGACGCGCTTGCCGACCCCGAACATCCCGAATACTTGGACATGCTCGACTGGTACGGCGATACCTTCGATCCCACGGCATTTGACCGCGACGACATCAATCAGCGTCTGAAGCGGATTAAAGTCTGAGGGTCAAGACGGTAGAGAGCGGACGCTTACTATGAATGAGCTTAAGCCGGGCACAAAGGTGCGGCTGAGGGATAATCCGGCGCGAATGGGCATTATCGGGGCAGGAACTGAAGGAAGTGGGCGGCGTCTTCGCCTTCAAGTTTTCCTTCTGGATGGCACGGAGGATCATTTCCCGCCAAGTGCTCTGGATCCTATCCTACATGAGAGTAACAGTCCCACTGCCTGCTTCAACGCAGGCCGTTATTCCCTAGCAAAAAATCTGCGTACAGCCATTACTCACCATCGATTGAGTGGCAAGCTGGCGAACCTCATTTACAGCTTGAAGACAACCAATACGGACTTCTATCCGCATCAGTTTAAGCCTGTACTGCAGTTCTTGGACTCACCCAGCAACGGCATTCTCATTGCCGACGAGGTTGGTCTGGGAAAAACAATTGAGGCGGGATTGATCTGGACAGAGCTAAGAGCTCGATTCGATGCGCGGCGGCTACTAGTTATCTGTCCTGCGGTGCTGCGCAACAAGTGGCGTGAAGAGTTATTAAACCGGTTTGGCATCAAGGCCGAATTGGTCAATGCCGAAGAGCTGCGTGAGCGTCTCGAAAGCATTAGAGGCAGGCCTAGGCAGGAGTTTGCATTGATCGCCAGCATGCAAGGGCTGCGTCCACCAAGCGATTACGACGCCTTAAACAATAAGCAGGGTGCGGCAAAGCTGGCTCGCTTCCTGGAGGATGCCGACCCAGCTGGTGATCCGTTGCTGCATCTGCTAGTGATAGATGAGGCTCACTACCTGCGCAACACGGGTACAAAGACCAACCTTCTGGGTCACCTGCTCAGGCCTCTTGTTGAAAATCTTGTTCTGCTTTCCGCTACACCTATCCAGCTAGCAGACACTGATTTGTTCAATTTGCTGAAGTTACTTGATGAGTCGGCCTTTCCGCACGAGTACCTTTTTGACCTGAGCATGGCCGTCACGCGTCCTATCGTGCAATTGCGTGATGCGGTATTGGCCGGTCGGGTCAATCGTGATGAGTTCTGTGCGGCCATACGTCAAGCGATGGACAACCAGTTCTTGGATGAAAGTGCGCAGCTTGCGTCCATGCTCAAGCAACCCCCCTCAGACGAAGAGCTCAAAGCACCTAATAGCCGCTCCGAGGTTGCTGATCGACTCGATCGGGTGCATCCGCTGAGCAAAGTTGTTACTCGAACGCTTAAGCGCGAAGTGCAAGAAAATCGGGTCATTCGCGTTCCCTTGGATTTCCGCGCTCCTCTCAACGAGGTGGAGCAAGCTTTCTACGATCAGGTGACTCAACGAGTGCGCGAGTACTGTCAAGAGAACGGCCTCTTGACGGGCTTCATCCTGACAACACCCCAGCGCCAGATGGCCAGCTGCATGCCAGCCGCTTGTCGTGCTTGGCAGGAAAAGCTAAGTCGTGGGCGTATGGCTGGGCTCGACGAAGCGATGTACGAACTGTCAGAGGACGAGAGTGATGATGAGATCGACGAGCCCCCGGTCCTCGGCAGCTTAATCGAGCAGCTAGTTGAGATATCTCAATCAGTTGGCGACTACGAGCAACTGAAGCTGCATGACAGCAAGTATCGGTTACTACGGGATCATTTGCGCAAATATCGTGCGCAATTTCCCGGGAAGAAAGCCGTGCTCTTCTCGTTCTTCCGGCAGACTCTTGCCTACCTGCGTGAACGGCTGAACGAGGACGGCATCTCTTGCGTCGTACTTCAAGGAGGGGATGATAAAGACGAAATACTGCGGGCTTTCAAAGCTGACTCAGGGCCCCAGGTTCTGTTGTCGTCCGAGGTCGGTTCGGAGGGAGTGGACCTGCAGTTCTCGTCTCTGTTGGTGAACTACGACCTGCCTTGGAATCCGATGAAGATCGAACAACGGATTGGTCGGGTTGATCGGTTGGGTCAGCAGTCTGAGAAGATCCTGATCTGGAACCTGATGTATGCCAACACCATTGATGAACGCATCTATGATCGTCTGCTGATGCGTCTGGACATCTTCCGTCAGGCGCTTGGTAGCATGGAGTCCATCATTGGGCGCGTCATCAAAAAGATGACTAAGGAGCTGTTCAGTCATCAGCTCAGCCCTGAGGAAGAAACGCAACGTATCGAACTGAATCTGCAGGCCCTTGCCGAAACCAAGCTTCGGCAGGAGCAGCTGGAGGCCGAGGCTCCAAATTTGGTTGCTCATGGCGACTTCATCATGAACAAGGTACGTGTGGCTGAGCAGCTGGGGCGTTACGTGCGTTCCGATGATTTACATGCCTATGTGACGGATTTCATTCTGGACAGCTACCCGGGTACTCGCTTCATCCCTGTAGACGGTGAACTGGAGCTGTACAACGTCGAATTGTCGATGGATCTGCGGGTGCAACTCAGTCAGTTTATTCAGGATAAGGGGCTGCAAGGACAGACGCAGTTGCTTGATGCCAGGGCGCTCCCGGTACTGTTCGAGAACTGCCATCGTGCACCTTCTTCGCGTTTTGAACGTGTGGCTCAAGATCATCCATTGGTGCGCTTTGTTACCAGTCAGCTCGGTAGCCAGGATCAAGTCAATCAGCGTTATCCCATCAGTGCTGTCCAGCTGTCGCGCTTGGCATCGGAAGGTATTGAACCTGGTATTTACGCCTTCGTCGTTTCGCGTTGGAGCTTTAGTGGCGCACAGACGAATGAGCGACTGGTCTATGCCGCCAAGGCGCTTGATAGCGAGAATGGACTGGAAGCAGCGCGCGCCGAGCAGCTAGTGAATCTCGCCGCGTTAGCGGGGGAGGACTGGCCGGCAGCAAAAAATCTACTGGTGCCACATTCGGTAGTAGATGCCTACGAAGAGTGCCGCAGTCAGATTGCTAACCAGTTTAGGGATGTCAGGCAGGCAATGCGGGATGAGAACAACGATCGCGTCAACCTACTGATCAAGCTGATTCGCGACCGCTGTGATTTGGAGGTCAAGCGTATCAATGAGCGTATGGTTGCTCTCCGGCAGTCTGGCAAAGAGCGCATGATCCCTGCTGAAAAAGGTAAGCGTGATGCCGCATTGAAGCGGCGAGAACAGCGTGAGGCGGAGTTGCGCCTCAAACAAAAGCTTGAGGCTGAGAACCACTTCGTTACAGCTGGGGTTGTCAAGGTCGGTTGATAGGGAGGTCAGATGAAGCTTGCAGGAATACTCAAGGAAGCTTTTGAGAAAGCCGGTGTGCCTTTACCGGAGAAGCCGAAGAAGGCGGCCACTCCAGTGCTGGATCAGCGTAAGAAGAAAGTTGCCCAGTCAGATGCCAATCAGGAACGAAAAACAGGGCCCAGGACTGCCAGAAAGAAAGCTGCAGCCAGTCAGCCTGCAACGTCGGCTTCAGCGCAAAACGGCAAAAAAGTTACCGTGACAGCCAACGGAACCTGCATCACGCGTTGGTCAAGCTCGGAGCCGTTAGCCAAGGCAGCTACCAGAAAGGCTATAGCTGAGTCATGCGTGCCTGAAAGGGCCAAGGGGGGCTCTAGTGAGAGTCTGCACAGTGATTCCGGCTACTCGATAACTGCCACTGCTGAGGCCTGTGTTACTTGGCATACGCTCCAACAAGGTCAAACCGCATTTCTCATGGAGTGGCCGCAAGGGGATAAGACTCAGTTAAATAAAAGCGCTGACGAGAAGTTCTTGTGCCTGGGGCTGGACTTTGGCAGCTCGACGCTCAAGGCCGTCATTAGTGATGGGGAGAGGCAGACTACATACGCAGTTCCGTTCAGAGATATCCAGGGCATCGAAGGTTATCTGCTGCCGTGTAGGGTTTATCTGGGCGAAAACGGATATAGCCTGGAAGGGCAGGGGCAGGTCTATCAGGATCTCAAACTTGCCTTGCTAGCTAACGCCGAGTCGTTGCAAGCTCAATTGCCTGTCGTGGGGTTTCTTGCCCTGGCGCTGAGAATGATCAGAGGCTGGTTGCTGAGTACTCACGGAGAAACCTACTCAGGAACCATCGTCTGGGATCTTGCTATCGGACTACCAGTGGCAAGCCGTCGCGACGCAAAAACTGTAAGGCTTTACCAGCTAGTAGGCACTGCGGCCTGGATCGCCTCGACCGAGAAACAGTTGACGCTAGAGGCAATAGGCCTAGCTCTAAAACGAGCAGAAGCCTTGTGCAATGGTGCCGAGGTTGAGTGTGACAGCGAAGACATTGAAGTAAGGGTGGAGCCAGAAATTGCTGCGCAAATTTATGGCTTCGTCAGTTCAGGTGCCTACGACCCTCACGCCAGTAATATCTATCTAATGGTTGATGTAGGTGCTGGAACACTGGATGCCTCTGTATTTCGTGTTGAGCGTAGGAGGGGGCAGCGCAAGGACAGCCTCGTCATCTTTAGAACCACGGTTGAGCCCCATGGCGTGATGAATTTTCATAAGAAGCGTATGGATTGGCTGCAGTCAGCGCTGGCGCAAAAGCTTCCTGATAGGCAGGACTTGCGACAGGCTGTGCAGGCTGTCAGTCACTTGACTGATGCCGAGGAGGCTCTTCCCGACAGGGTAGACGGGTATTTCAATGGGGTTGATGTCCAATTCAAAGGTCGAAGCCTTGATCAGCATTTTTATACGCAGGTGAACCGCCAGGTTGTCCAGGATACCTATCTTCACGTGGCGAATGAGAGGCTACTCGAAAGGCAGCAAATGGCTGGTATGCCCATGTTTCTCTGTGGTGGCGGCAGTCGTTCGGGTTTTTACACCAAGCTGAGGAGCGACCTACATTCTGCTCAAGGGTTCAGCTGGTTTGGCGTTACTCCGAAACCGTTACAGAAGCCGCGAGGATTAGTGGCGCCCGGACTACCCCGTACTGAATATGACCGCCTCTCCGTTGCCTTTGGCCTGAGCCAACTGAAGCTCGATAAGTTGGTGATGGATGTTCCGGCTCTGGCCGAGAATCCTAGGGCAGTGGACTTCAGTGATCGCTATACCGAGAAATGAGCGGAGAGCAGGTGAGTGGAAGCTAGCTCATTGGCATGCTGGTGGTGCTGCACATGTTCTCTCAATCTGCTCGAAAACTTTACCTGTACAGGTAAACAATCTAGTCGCGTCGTACCTTGCTACATATTCTGCTCCTGCAGATGAGAGAGCGTCTAATAGTTGATGTCGGTATTGGCACTTGGTGCCTGTAGGCAGAATTTCCATTCTTGACAGTAAGGCTTGCTCTAAAACAGTTTTTAAATACGAGGTTTTTCATGCCAATACCGCCGCGCCCGCTGACCTTTATCTGCCCTCGTTGCGCATGGCAGAAAACTACAGTACCCCTGAGCGATGCCCTAGAGGTTGGGCGTGATCTCTACGTCCAATGCCCGAAATGCAAGCATGAGCCGTTGGAGGGACGTCTAGCTACTCAGGCAGAGATACTTAAAGCCAAGCTGGTAAGTTTTTTCTAGCTTGATCGTCCCAGGCGTTGCCCCGCAGCAAGAAGAAATGGGCAAGATCGGGGCGCTGTGGGAGTGAGGTGGGATCTTACGGAAAGCATAGGGAGGGCTTTGTTCAGCGTTCAGGCCGAAGCTAATTCTTAGGTCAGCATCCTAGGTGTCAAGGCTTCACCTCACTGATGATCTGTCGCATCATCGGGCCATTATCGTAGTCGTCACATGACACTGGATGTCGGGGTCGTGTCTGTTACAGGAATGTTCAATGCAAAGTCTTTATGCTCCAGGCGCTCGCGTCGTTATTCGTGACTGCGAATGGGTAGTGCGCCGAGCTGATCCCTGCGATGACGGTGGTTACATCCTTACCGTCGATGGGTTATCCGAGCTGGTCAATGGCAAGAGTGCGCAGTTTCTGTCCCGGCTAGAGGAGCAGGCTGATGCGATTCGTATTCTGGATCCTGCAGAGACCCGCTTCGAGCAGGACACCACTCCCGGGTTTGAGAAGAGTCGTCTGTTCATCGAAACCCAGCTGCGGCAGATCACTCCTGCTGATGACAAGATTCATCTGGGCCATCGCGCCGCAATGGATACGGTGCCTTATCAGCTCGACCCAGCGCTGCAGGCGCTCAAGCAGAGCCGTCAGCGCATTCTTATTGCCGACTCTGTAGGTCTGGGTAAAACCCTGGAAGCTGGCATCCTAATGTCCGAGCTTATTCGCCGGGGCCGCGGCAAGCGCATTCTAGTGCTTACGCTGAAAAGCATGATGACCCAGTTCCAGAAGGAGATGTGGAATCGCTTCACCATCCCGCTGACCCGACTGGACTCCGCCGGCCTGCAGCGTGTGCGCAATCACATCCCGGGTAACCACAACCCTTTCTACTACTATGACAAGTCGATCATCTCCATCGACACGTTGAAGCAGGACAACGAGTACCGCCGCCATCTGGAGCAGGCCTACTGGGACATCATTGTCATCGACGAGGCCCATAACGTCGCTGAGCGCAGCAGTGGTTCGCAGCGTGCCAAGCTCGCGCAATTGCTGGCCGGCCGCTCCGATACGTTGATCATGCTGTCGGCCACGCCGCACGACGGCAAGGCGCGCAGTTTTGCCAGCCTGATGAACATGCTTGACCCGACTGCCATTTCCGATCCGGACGACTACGCCAAGGAAGACTTCCGCGACAAGGGCCTGGTCATCCGCCGCTTCAAAAAGGACATCCGCGACCAGGTCAAGCAGGAGTTCAAAGAGCGAGTAGTCAAGGACATCTATCTGCACGCCTCGCTGGAGGAAGAGGGGGCTTATCAGGCCCTGCTTGATGTGCCCTTCACCTACCGCGGCGAACATAGCGCGACCAGCAACGGCCAGTTGGTACGTATCGGCTTGCAGAAGGCCATGTTCAGCTCACCGGCTGCCGCCGAGATTTCGGTCAAACAGCGCATTGCCAAGCTGCAGGGCAAGGGTGTCAGCGCCGACGAGCAGGCTGAAATTGAAGCGCTGTACAGCCTTCAGCACGCCTTGCGCAACATCACCCCGACCAACTTCAGCAAATATCGGGAATTTCTCGGCCTGCTGAACAGCAAGGACTTTGGCTGGAAGAAGAGCGACACTGACGACCGACTGGTGATCTTCAGTGAGCGTATTGAAACGCTCAACTGGCTGCAGGGCCAACTGCAACAGGATCTCAAGCTCAAGGACGATGCCATCCAGATACTGCATGGCGGTATGAGCGACATAGAACAGCAATCTATCGTCGAAGCGTTCGGTAAGCCGGAAAGCAAGCTGCGCGTATTGCTGTGCTCGGACGTGGCTAGTGAGGGTATCAACCTGCACTACTTGTCTCATCGTCTGGTGCATTTTGATCTGCCCTGGTCGCTGATGGTGTTCCAGCAGCGCAATGGCCGGGTTGACCGCTACGGCCAAGAGCAGACGCCGATCATCACTTACCTAATCGCCCAAAGCAGCAACCCGACGGTCAAGGGCGACCAGCGCATACTGGAAATCCTCAAGGAAAAGGACGATCAGGCCTACCGCAACATCGGTGACCCAGCTACCTTCATGAAGGTCCATGATGCGGACGCTGAAGAAGTATTGACCATGCAGGCCATGGCTACCGGCATCGATGCCCAGACCTTTGATCAGCAATACCAGGCTGATGATAGTAATGAGGGCGACGATCTGTTGGCGCTGTTTCTCAACCCTGAGGCCGCGCAGCCGAAAGCTCCAGAGCAGGTAGAGCAGTTCACCGTTGACGGCTTTAGCCTGTTCGCCAGTGACTATGAATTTGCTCGTCAGGCACTGGAAGCGGTCAATCGCGAGCGCCGCCAGGTCAATTTCTCGGCCAATAATGAGCGTCAAACCATCACCTTGACGCCTCCGGACGACCTGGACTACCGGTTCCGTTTCTTGCCTCCGGAGATCCGCCCCGAAGATGGCAGCCTGGTCCTCACCGCTGACAAACAGCGCTTTGCCGAGGAAATCCGCCGCAGCCGTCAGGACGAGAACGCCTGGCCCAAGCTGCACTACCTTTGGCCTCAACACCCGGCTATTCAGTGGTTGCAGGACAAGCTGCTGGCCCAGGTGGCTCGGCACAGTGCGCCGGTGCTCGCGTTGCCGGATATCGACCGAGTCAGCCAGCTAATGCAAGCCGGCGAGACTGTGTTCCTAGTCAGTGGCTTGATCCCCAACCGCAAGGCCCACCCGGTGATCTGGAAGTGGTTCGCCATCAGGATCCGTAATGGCGCGGTTGCGGGTATCGAGCCTGCCGAGGCGTGGCTGCAACGCCTGCAGCTGGACAACCGCTTGCCTAACCGCGCTCAGCCGCTGGATACCGCGCTGCTAGAACGTATGCGGCCAGCAGTGATTACCGCCGCGCGCAATCAGATGCAGCAACTGCAACAGGACTATATCGCCACCCATCGTCCGCAGCTGGAACGTCAACTGGGCGAGCTCAAAGCGCTGAAGGGGCGTCAGGTCAACCAGCTCGATCTGCAATTCGAAGGCTCCAACCAGGCGGAGCACTTCAAGGCCGCTCGCAAAGAGGAGCGTTTGAAGCGCATTGAAAAGGTGTTTGCCGACTACCAGACCTGGGTGCAGGACACTCACACCATCGAACCGGTGCCGTTTATTCAAATTATTGCCGTATTCACCCGGGTCATAGACTGAGCAGCCGCGCTTAGGCAAAGGAGTAGCAGTTAGATGTCGTTACAGGACAGCGTGGCCACCTTTATAGGGTTGAGCAACGACAACGAGTTTTTCAGCGCCCATTACCTTGCTGAGGTATTCCAGGGCGACCTGGCTGACACCATCAAAGAGTGGGACAGCAGGGAAGAGCAGGGCGATGGCTTCGTCGCTCCGCATCGCGCTCTGCGCAACCTGAATAAGGGGTATTTTGCCCTGCAGCATAAGCTCAAGACAGAGCGCAGCGCCAGTGAGCGCATCCGCTTGCAGCGTGAGTTCTACCTTGACCTGCTTACTGCGCTGGGTATTCCCTACCAGCCCGGCAACCGTGAGGTTGCTGCCAATATGGAGCTGCCAGTGCTCAGTGTGCTGGGTGACCAGCTGTGGGTGTTGGGTGCAGTGGATGCTAATAGCGAGGGCGAAGATCCGCTCTCGCTGCAACTGCACCGTGACCAGTTCTTCGGCCCTGGCCCGCACCACGACAAATTGAGCAATACCGACTGGTACCGCATCCTCAATGAAGTGGTATTTCGCCAGTCCAGCCCGTTTAACGAGCAGCCGCCGCGTTGGGTACTGCTGCTCAGCGACCGTCAGGGCATTCTGATTGACCGCTACAAGTGGTCGCAGAACCGTATGCTGCGTTTTGACTGGGAAGAAATTCTCGGGCGTAGAGACGACCGCACCCTCAAAGCCACTGCGGTACTGCTGCATCGAGAAAGCTTGGTGCCAAATGACGGCCCGAGTCGACTCGACAGCCTGGATGAAAACAGCCACAAGCACGCCTTTGCCGTCTCTGACGATTTGAAATACGCCTTACGCCACGCTATTGAGCTGCTAGGTGACGAAGCAGCCGCGCAACTGATAGAGCAGGCTCGAGACCGCAAGGAGGGGATCTACAGTGGCAGCAATGCGCTGGACGCTGACCAGCTATCCAGCGAATGCCTGCGCACCATGTACCGCATCCTGTTCCTGTTCTATATTGAAGCCCGGCCAGAGCTCGGCTACCTGCCGCACCAGCACGATGCCTGGCGCCAGGGCTACAGCCTGGAAAGCCTGCGCGATCTCGAAAGCGTTCGCCTGACTACCGAAGAAAGTCGTCGCGGCCATTATTTTCATGACAGCCTGCAGCGCATGTTCGGCCTGATCTACAACGGCCACCAGCTCAACCGCCAACTTGACCAGTTGCACGAAAGCACCGCCAACGGTTTCACCCTGCGGGGTTTGGACAGCCACCTGTTTGACCCCGCTAACACTCAGTTGCTCAACCGCGTCACCTTCAGCAACGAAACTCTGCAACAGGTGATCCAGAGCATGTCCCTGACCCGCCCCCAGAAGGGTCGTAAGCGTCGTGGCCGTGTCAGTTACACCCAGCTCGGTATCAACCAGCTCGGCGCCGTGTATGAAGCACTGCTCAGTTACCGTGGTTTCTTCGCCACCGAGGACCTCTACGAAGTCGCCGCAAAAGGCCAAAACATCAATCCTGATAAACTGGAAACCGGCTTCTTCGTCACGCAAAACCAGCTGAACGAATTCGACGAAGACAGCGAATGGGTCTACGACATTGAGGACAAGAAGAAAAAGCTGCGCGTCCACCCCAAAGGCAAATTCATCTACCGCATGGCCGGTCGCGATCGGGAAAAATCCGCCAGCTATTACACCCCGGAGGTGCTTACTAAAAGCCTGGTGAAGTACACCCTCAAGGAACGTCTGACGGACGATGTAACCGCCGACGACATCCTCAACCTGACAGTGTGCGAACCCGCCATGGGCAGCGCCGCCTTCTTGAACGAAGCCGTCAACCAGCTCGCAGAGGCCTACCTCACGCGTAAACAGCAGGAGCTGGGCCAGCGTATTCCCCACGAGGACTACCAGCACCAGCTGCAGCGGGTAAAAATGCATATCGCCGACCACAACGTGTTCGGTGTTGACCTCAACCCTATTGCTGTTGAACTGGCGGAAGTTTCCCTCTGGCTTAATGCCCTTAGCGGTGGCCACAACGTACCCTGGTTTGGCTACCAGCTTTTCACCGGTAATAGCTTGATTGGCGCCCGCCGCGAGGTCTATTCGGCTAGTGCCCTCAAGAAACAAGCCAAGGAAAGCCTCTGGTACAACCACGCTCCGCGGAGGCTCAACCCCTTTAGTTTGCTGGAGCAAGCCGGTGAGGGCGGGCGAAAAGAAGGGGAGATTTACCATTTCCTGCTGCCCGACCCCGGCATGGTCGGTTACAACGACAGCGTAGCCAAACAGCTGCGTCCAGAGGCCTTCAAGGCAATCAAAGACTGGAAAAAAGCGTTCTGTGCTCCGTTCGAAGCGCAGGAAATTCGTACCTTGCAAACCCTCAGTGACGCAGTCGATCGCCTTTGGCGCGAACATACCCAGATGCTGGAGCAGCACCGCTGGCGCACCGAAGACAGCTACCCCTTGTGGGGCCAACAGGGTATGGCCGAGCGCCACACAAGTACCAAAGAAAAAGACCAGCTGCGTACCTCAGGCATCTTCAATACCAATGCCCGCATCGCATCGCCCTACCGTCGCTTGAAGCTTGCGATGGACTACTGGTGTGCCCTCTGGTTCTGGCCGCTGGACAAGGCAGAGCAACTGCCCGACCGGCAAAAATGGCTATTCGACCTCAACACCATCCTTAACAGCGCTGGCACTTTTGAATTCGCACCGACGCAAGAAGGCCTTTTCGGTGCGGAGCAGGAGCAAAGCGAAGACATCTTCGCCAAACCTATCGAAGACCTGTTCGCTGCAGACGAGCCGCAACAGACTCTACGCACTGAAACCCAGGCTGTCCGCGACGTCAGCACCCAGCAGGGTGAGCTTAACCTGGAAAAGCTATTCAAAAATCCGTTTTTTAACACTCTGGCTATCGCGAACGAACTAGGTGAGCGCTTCCGCTTTTTCCACTGGGAACTGGCTTTTTCCGATATCTACGCCAAGCGCGGAGGCTTTGATATCACCCTAGGTAACCCGCCCTGGCGCAAGGTGGAGTGGCAGGAGGGAGGGGTACTCGGCGATTACAATCCGGCTTTTGTATTGCACAAACTCAGCGCCAAGCAGCTCACCGACCAGCGCGAAGCCGCCTTTGAACGGAGCCCGCAACTGCAGCAGGCCTGGTTTGATGAGCTTGCGGAGGCGGAGGGCTCGCAGGCCTTCCTCAACGCCACTCAGAATTATCCGCAGCTCAAGGGCGTGCAGACCAATTTGTACAAATGCTTCCTGCCTCGCGCCTGGGCTAATGCCAATGAGCGGGGCGTGAGCGGCTTTTTGCATCCGGAGGGGATTTACGACGACCCCAAGGGTGGTGTGTTCCGGCGGGAGCTATATCCTCGCTTGCGTGCGCACTTCCAATTTATCAACGAAACTAAATTATTTGCCGAGGTGCATAACCAGACGCTCTTCAGTATCAATATTCATGGCCCGCTCAGTGCTCCGAGCTTCAAGCACGTCTCCAATCTGTTTGTGCCGAGCACTATTGATCAGGCGTTTGCTCACGACGGAAGGGGGCAGGTGCCTGGTATCAAGGAGGAAATGGAGCTGCCGGATGGGCGGGTAAAAGTGAAGTGGAACTTCGACGGCCACCGAGACCGGATTATCGAGGTCGGTCAGCACGAGTTGTACCTGTTCGCCAAGCTTTATGACAATGCCGGTACAGACGCATTGGAAGCACGCCTGCCAGCACTGCATGCTCGACAGCTCACTAGCGTACTTCAAAAATTCGCTGCCCAGCCCCGACGATTGGGAGATCTGAAAGGGCAGTACTTCTCCACGGTAATGTTTGACGAAAGCTATGCCCAGCGCGACGGAACTATCAGGCGCGATACCCAGTTCCCGGAAAGTCCGGAGCAATGGGTACTTTCTGGCCCGCATTTTTTCGTTGGCAACCCGTTCTACAACACTCCGCGGGCGGTGTGCGACACCAACAAGGCCTACGACAACCTCGACCTGCTAACTCTGCCGGACGATTACCTGCCACGTACTAACTACACCCCCACTTGTGACCCCGCCACCTACTACGACCGTACCCCGCGTGTGTCCTGGGTGGAAGAAAGCGAGCATCGGGAGCGGTTGGTGACAGAGTATTATCGGCTAACCTCACGGACAATGATCGGCTCATCCTCTGAAAGGACTCTGCAAAGCGCGATTATTCAGAAAAGTGTTGCGCACATTGATTTGGGGTTCAGCGTACTGCCGAAAGATCGTGAGGTACTGCTGAATCTTGCCGCCTCCTATGTTTCCGTGATCTTCGATTTCTTTGTAAAAAGCACTGGGAAAGGCCATTTCAGAAATGATATTGCTTCTCTTCTGCCTCTATTGAATTTTGGCGAAAACTGGTCATCGGCAAAAAGCCGAATTCTCGCTCTGAACTGCCTGACAACTGGCTACAGCGAACTGTGGAGCGAGCACTGGCAAGACAACTTTCGCCAACAACGCTGGGCCTTGTACGAGCCTATCGCCGCGCTGCCGCAGGATTTTTTCGTCAACCTCACCCCCGAGTGGCAGCGTCACAACGCCCTGCGTAGTGACTACACTCGCCGCCAGGCCTTGGTGGAAATCGATGTGCTCGTCTCTCAGGCCCTTGGCCTAATGCTGGAAGAACTGCTCACCATCTACAGGGTTCAGTTCCCGGTTATGCGCCAGTATGAAGCCGATACCTGGTATGACCAGAGTGGCCGCATCGTCTTCACCCCCAGCAAAGGCTTGGTCGGTGTCGGCTTGCCTAGAAAAGCCCGTAACAGTGACCTGGCCGAAGGCACCCACTACTCGGTAGAGTCCCCGGACTTCAATGCTCACGACATCGCCCTCGGCTGGGAAGATATCCAGCACTTGACCCAAGGTGCCGTGCGCAAAACCTATCAGGACGACACCCTCCCTGGCGGCCCCTGGGAAACCACCATCACTTACCAGGCCCCCTTCTTCAAGCCCGACCGGGAAGAGGATTACCGGGTGGCGTGGTCAATTTTTGAAAGCGACTGAACCTGCTTTAAGCAAAAGGAACTGCAATGCTGGAAAAAGAAAAACTCAACAAGCTCTACAGTGAAGTCGCAGAGGGTTTAAACGATACGCTGGCACAGTTGCAGGACTTACGCGTTGAGCATGAAGAAAGCAAGCAGCATGTCATGGGTATGATGGACAAGCTGGAAAATATCCAGAAAAGCTTCAGTGATGAAATTGCGCTGCTTGAGAATAATGCCGAGTGGGATAAGTTTACCATTGCGTTTTTTGGTGAAACCAATGCTGGTAAAAGCACCATTATTGAATCCCTGCGCATCATGTTTGATGAAGAAGCACGCAGAGATGCCATTGTACACAACCAGCGGCAGCTTGATCAGTTTGAGGCTGCTCTAGTTGAACAGGCTGACGTGTTGAAACGTAAATTCTCTGAGGCTTACGGGGCGTTGGCAGAAGACCTGCTGTCGTTGAGGCAGGATCTCATTGTATTTAAGCAGTATATGGACTCGGAGAAGTCCAAACGCTTGGCTGCAGAAGCCGATAACCAGACGCTGCGCAAGCAGGTCAGTCGGCTCAAAGCCTTTTTAATCGCGACCTCCACAGTGGCGGTATTTGCCTTGCTTGCGATTGCCTGGATGGTGGGAGTGGCTTAAATGTTGCAAAGTCCTGCGAATAGCGTGCCCTGCAGTCTGTCAGTTGCTCATGGCAATAAGTCTGTTGTAAATGGAAAGAAAGATAAGGCTACAACGGCTAGCCATACTCTCGACGTAAAGATCGGCGAGATAGAAAGCGCTATATCTGCCCATAGCACGGCTTTGCTAAGGGCTGTGCGTATGCAGGCTGCAGTTCACCGCGTTGATGGGTTGATTATTGGGACAGGTGAGGCAGACTTTACTAAGGATAATGTTTTTTATTCGTTAACCTACAAAGAAAAGCCTTTTAGTCTTGTTGATGTTCCTGGCATCGAGGGTGACGAAAAAAAATATCAGCCTATGGTAGAGAGGGCTATAGCCAAGGCTCATCTGGTTTTTTATGTCAATGGGACAAATAAGAAGCCAGAAAAAACAACGGCTGAAAAAATCAAAAGATACTTGCGCAGAGGCGCCAAGGTTTGCCCGATCGTCAACGTCCGTGGCAGTGCAGATGCTTACGAGTTTGAGGAGGATCGTGAGACATTATTGACTGCCCATAACCAGAGTGCGTTATCCCAGACTGTTGATGTGCTATCAGAAACCCTCGGAGAGAATTCCTTGCTGGAAGGTTTCTGCGTTCAGGGTTTACTGGGGTTTTCAGGGTTGGCTTATACAGCGGATGCTCAAGAGACGACAATCCACCCTTCTCGGTTGCATGATTTGTGTGTACAGCAGCGAAACTACCTTAAGTTTTTTGGCTCACCCAATGAAATGTACCTTTTTAGTAATCTTGGAATCACGAAAGAACTGGTGAATAAAAAGCAGTTAACTTTCAGAGAGGACATTGTAGAAAGTAACAAATCCAAGGTTACGGACCTTCTTGGGGAAAATATAGAGGTTATTGAACTAGCCCTGAATGAATACCATGCCTTCCTTGAAAAACTCCAGCCGGAAGTTGAGAAATGCAAGGCGCTGATCGAAGGAGCACTAGCAAGCTCTACAAGGTTGTATTCGGCCGCTAAGAAGAATTATATCAATAAAGTTTTTGATGCAATGGTGGATCATGTTGATCGGGTAGTCTCGGGAAATTTCGGGAACAACGAGATCATTAAGCAGGAAATCGAAGAGGCTTTTAGTGCGGAACAGACTAAAGCAGGTTTGGAAAATAAAGCCAAGTGTGACCAGTTGATTGCCGACTTGCATGAAAAAATAAAAGATGCACTGGGGCGGCTCCAGCAAGATATAAGCCTTGTATACCTTGAAAGCCGTGTTGATTTTGAAGGCAAGATGAATGTGGCCATTGGGGGGGCAAAAGAGCTAGGGGGAGATCTTGGGCTTGGTGGAGTTGGCGGTGTTTTATTTACAATTGGCTCTATGGCTTATACGGGTTTTTTAGCAGGCCTCCCCGCTACTCCACTTACTGCGGGCATCCCAATCAGTGCGATAATAAGTGGCGTAATTGGGGCGTTGATCGGGGCGATTACTTCATTTTTAACCGTGTTTATGAGTAAAGATTCCCGCGTCAGGAAGGTAAAAGGTAAGATTTACGAAAAGCTAGATGAGGCCAGGGCTCAACATATAAAGAGCATTGATGACGATGTAGCGTCTTTCTCTGGTTATATTAAAGAAAATTTATCTACTCCGGTTTTTCAAAAAATTTCTGAAATGGAAGAGCAGTTGGCGGTTCCTGCGGATACGCTTCAGCAGGAACTTGAGCGGCTAAAAGCCATGAAAAACAAAATTGAGATGATGCCTTATGGAACAATTTAAGCAGTATAACCTTAGCAAGCAAGCTGTTGTAAGTGCGTTTGAAGAATTGAAGACCATGCTCAGCGAGTTGGCAGCCATTGGTGTTGATGTTGACGCGGATTTGAAGAAAGTTGAATCTGCATTGACTTCAGTTAACGACGATATGCTGCGCATTGCATTGATGGGCGCTTTTTCTGATGGAAAGACCAGCGTAATTGCTGCCTGGCTTGGGAAAGTGATGGCAGATATGAAAATTGACATGGATGAGTCGTCGGACAGTGTTGCAATCTATAAGCCTGAAGGTTTGCGGGAAAAATGTGAGATTGTTGATACTCCTGGCTTATTCGGTGATAAAGAAAAGGAAATCGATGGTCAAGCAGTTGTTTATTCGGACTTGACTAAGCAGTATATATCGGAAGCACACATTATTTTGTACGTCGTTGATGCCACTAATCCTTTAAAGGAAAGCCACGGCGAGATTGCACGATGGCTGCTGCGTGATCTTGCAAAGTTAGATTCAACTATCTTTGTCATAAACAAGATGGATGAGGTAACTGACTTAACCGAGAACCAGCTCTTTGAGGAGCAAGCAAGAATTAAAACGGATAATCTTAAAAAAAAGCTGGTTAGAGTCGCTTCGCTTGATGACCGTGAAGCGGATAGTCTCAATATTGTGTGCATGGCATCCAACCCAAATGGTCGCGGGCTTGAGTTTTGGTTTGGGAAGCCCGCGCATTATGAGGCACGGTCTAGAATCAATAATCTGAAAGCGGCGACACAAAAGATCTTGGCCAAGAGTGTCAGCGGTAATCTTATTACTAAAACTGGCATGGATGTTGTCAGTGACATCGTCCGGCAGAGAGTGGCCAAGGCGAATGCACAATTGGCTGATTTAGAGGTTTTTGCACAGCAACGACAGCTTGAATCAGATCGTATAGGTGGTGACATCTCATCGGGTAGGGCGGAAGTCAAAAGGCTGGCTGGTGAGCTGTTTGAAGAGTTGCAGTCCATTGAACGGCAATATCTCTCTAAGCTACGTCCGTTAGAGATGGAGTCCATTCGTCCTTATCTGGAGGATGAGCTTGGTTATTCTGAAAAAGGCATGGGTTTCAAGCTTCATGCGAAAATTAAATTGACTGTTGATCGTTATTTCGAACAAGCCACACTTGTCGCGAACCGACTGAACGAGAGTATTTCAAGAGAGCTGGATACCAGTGAGTCATTTCTGTCTTCAATGAGTGATGGGATATTTAAAGGCGTAGGAAAGTCAATAAGTTCCGTTTCGAATGTTAGCCCGGCTGCTATGAAATCCGTTGTTTTCGCTGCCCGCGACGCTCTTGCGAGTGTGACTGGAGTCGTTTTCAAGTTTAAGCCCTGGCAGGCAACCAAGATTGCAGGGAACATCACTAAATATGCAGGGCCTGCTGGTGCGGCCGTTTCGGTGGGGGCTGAGATTTATGGTGCCTACAAAAAACACGAGCTTGAAAAGGAGCTTCAGGAGACCAAGAATGAGATATCAGAGTTTGTGAAGAACTCATTTCTTGATATTTATGAAATTCTTGGTGATACCGATAAAACAATAAGTTTCTTCGCTCCGCAGCTTAAGGATTATGAGTTGATTGTTAAAGAGCTACGCTCAAAAATTTCAGAGGTTGAGAAGAGCAAAGCGATACTTAAGGGTTTGGAGTCAAAATTGAAGGCGCTACCGACAACTTTACTAGGCGATCTGCCATAGGTATCAGGGCTTGAACTCATCCCTGCTATATCCGATCTATAGAGTTTGCAATGCTGGCGTTGTTTTTCTCAAGATGTGCCTTGATCCTGACGAGAGGCATGAGCCTGAATATCGGGTTTCGGTCTGTCACGAACAATAAGGACGTTTCATGATTCCCGGCTTGTTGGCCAGCGAAGTATCCGCTGCACTGCGTGAATTCATTATTACCGGCTTCGAGACTGAAACTGCCCCGTTCCGGGGGGAGTTCCGCCGTTTGGTTGAGGAGCAGCAGGACGGCGAGGCTTTTATTAAAGGGCCTTACGTTGGTGTTGGTCTGCCATTTTTGAGCGGTCAGTCAGGCTGTGACTTCTTCTCTGGATTTAAGACTGAGTTCCCCCCGCATGCTCACCAGGAGCAAGCATGGCGACGCCTTTCCGCGAATGGCAAAGCAGCCAATACACTGGTGGCTACGGGCACTGGCTCGGGTAAAACAGAATGCTTTATGTACCCGGTGCTGGATTACTGCCATAAGGCTGGCAAGCCAGGGATCAAGGCCATTGTGATTTACCCGATGAACGCTTTGGCGACGGATCAGGCCAAGCGTTTTGCCAAAGAAATCTATAGCCAGCCGTCCCTCAAGGGACTGCGTGTTGGGTTGTTTGTTGGTGGTGACGGCCAAGGCCTCAAGGTCATGGGCCAGGATCAAGTAATTACGGATAAGGAAACCCTGCGTCAGAACCCGCCCGACGTGCTGCTCACCAACTATAAGATGCTCGACTACCTATTGATGCGCCCGCAGGATCAGAAGCTGTGGGTGAACAATGGGGCTGACACCCTTCGTTATCTGGTCGTGGATGAGCTGCATACCTTTGATGGTGCTCAAGGAACGGATCTGTCGCTTCTGATCCGCCGCTTACGTGCCCGCTTTGATCTGGCGCCGGAACGCCTGATCTGCGTTGGTACATCGGCGACTTTGGGAGGGGAAGAAAGTACGGCTGGGCTACTTCAGTATGCCAGCGATATTTTTTCCGCTCCTTTCCCACCGGATGCGGTGATCACTGAGCAGCGCCAGTCGCCGGATGAGTTCATCGACACACTGTCGTTTCTCAACCTGAACCCGGACATTGGTCCAGAGACGCTGCAGATCGCGCTGCGCCAAGGCTTGAATGAGTACTTGTTGGCCGCTTACGAGTTGTACTTCAGCAAGCAGCCGGAGATGGATCTACAGGGCATGCCAGGGCGTATAGCGCTTGGTAAGGAGCTGAAACAGCACGGGCAATTGGCCAATCTATTGCGACATTTGCGGCAGGGTGACAAGACTCCAACCTTCCGAGAGCTGGCGAATCGTTTGGCCGCTCAGATTCCAAAGCGTTTTCAACGTCAGCCGGAGCAGGCACTGATTGCTCTTTTGTCTTTGGCAGCTCATGCCCGGGCGGAAACCAAATTGCCTTTGATGCAGCTGCGGCTGCAGCTATGGGCTCGAGAGCTGCGACGTATTGTTGGTACCTTGCGTGAGCCTGTTCTCGCAGATGATCTTGAGATCGAGGCGGTCGACAGTATCAAGCGCTTGCCGCCCTTGCTGGCGTTTGGTGATGACCCGCCTGCCAGGGACAAGCAGCAGATTCGATTGCCACTCGTGCAGTGTCGAGAGTGTCACGGTACTGCTTGGTTGACACGGATGGAGGTGGCGCAGCCAGTCAATCAGCAAATCGAATTGGATCTGGCCAATATCTACTCAGCGTTTTTCAGCAATCACCAGGAAACTGGGTTGTTAATGCCTTGGCTGCCTAGTAGTGATAAGCAGGTGAGCGGCCCAAGGTTGACCCATTTTCGGGTTTGCCGGGAGTGCGGCTTTACCGCAGGGCTGGAACATAGTGGCGGCTGCAAGGCATGCCAGGCTGGAAATGAAGCGCTGGTGCGTGTAAGCCGCCCTGATTTGCTCAAGGAGGAGCGTGTCGGCCAGGTAAACCGGGTCGTTCATCAGCACAACTGCCCGTATTGCTCCGCCAAAGCATCACTTGTGGTGTTCGGTGCGCGAGCCGCGAGTCTTAGTGCGGTGGCTATTCATCAGCTATTTAGCAGTCGCGACAACGATGACCGAAAACTGCTGACCTTTAGTGATTCGGTTCAGGATGCGGCTCATCGCGCCGGTTTCTTTGCGGCCCGTACCTGGCAGAACAACGTTCGAATGGCACTGACCCAGCTACTGGAAAGTCATGCAGGGCCGGTACCGCTCTTGCAGATACCGGAGTTGTTTGAACGTTATTGGCTACAACATGACGGTCACCAGGGATATTTGACGCTGCCGTATTACCTGCGTGAGTTCATGCCGCCGGACAAGCGTTTTGATGGTGACTTTGAGTATTTCGAGCAGTCCGGTGAGGTACGTAATCCGGCGCGGCATTTGAAGATTATCCGTAATCGCATGCTCTGGCAGGTTCTGGAGGATTTGGGGTGGCGTGCGCAGGTTGGTCGCTCGTTGAATCGCTTAGGCATTGCAGCGCTGGAGTGGCCACTAGATAAGGTGCAGCAGGCTGCGGAGCTTTGGGCGACTGAGGTAAATAATACGCTCGGCTATCGGATTGCTTCTGAGGTAGCTCAGCAGTTCATGCAAGGTCTAATGCTGCATCTGGTGTATCTCGGTGCCTTTGGATTAGAGGACCTCGCGAGCTACCGCTGGAGTTCTGGAAAGTCTTATCTGCTTAACCTTATTGATTATGCGCCGGCCAGTGGTCCGTCTGCCGCTCGGCCACGTTATCCGGCAGCTGGTAATGGTGATGGCCTTGAAGCGCTTTCTGGAGGACAAAGTGCCACCTGGTACCAGCGCTGGCTTGCCTGCCTGAATCCGGGAGAGCTGGTCGATCGGAAACAGTTGGACTCGGTATTGGGTGCTTCGCTCAAGGCCCTTTGCTCGACTGGGCTTCTAAAGGAGGAGCTGAGTGAGCGTGGTGTGCAGTTGTGGGTGGTTGTGTCTGATTTGCTGCAGGTCACCACTGACGTTCGCTCTGTAGAGTGCCCGGGCCATCGTTCTCTACTGTTGCCAGCAAGTCATGCCGATGCTTGGCTTGGTATGCCGTTGTTAAACGCGGCACATCCTGATCTGCATTACCTGCAATTGGTGCCTATTCGGGACTCGCTATACCGCAACTTGTTTCGCCATGGCGTCATTCACCGGGTGATAGCTCATGAGCATACAGGGCTGCTATCCACGCCTGAGCGGATACGCGTTGAGAACAGCTTTATGCGTGAGGGTGGCAAACCGTGGGAATACAATCTCCTATCTGCAACGCCGACCCTAGAAATGGGCATCGACATTGGGAACTTGTCGAGTGTGTTGCTCTGCTCGGTACCGCCGGCGCAGGCGAACTACCTGCAGAGGGTTGGGCGAGGCGGACGGCGCGATGGCAACTCCTTCGTCCTAACCGTGGCCAACGGTCGGCCCCATGACCTGGTTTTTTATGCCGACCCGAGCCGCATGCTGGATACCCCGGTGGAGCCACCTGCGGTTTTTCTCAAGGCGCGGCATGTGTTGCGTAGGCAGTTACTTGCATACGCCATGGACTGCTGGACTAGGGAATCCAGGGGAGACAACTTAGTGCCATCTACCATGCAGCCGGTGCTGGATGCGGTAGAAAAAGCCCAGGAAGATCGCTTCCCTTATACGCTGCTGAATTTCCTTAAGCACAACATGCAGGAGATTTGGGATGGTTTCAGTGCTTATGTAGCCAGAGAGCTCAGTGGTGATGACCTTGAGCTGCTACGCCAATTCTTGTTTGGTGGACCGCAGCATTTGGATGACCACTTGCAGTTGTACGTGCTTGGGCGGCTCAAAGTGGTTGCTGATGAGCGGGCCAATATGGCTGTGCGTAGTGCGGAACTGAAAAAACAGATCGACAAGCTGGTTAAGGCACCGCAGGACGAGCATATCCGTGACGAGCTTGCTGAGTTGGAGCGAGAGCGTGAGGGTTTCAACCGCTTGCGCTATGTGATGAATAGGCGTGAAACACTCAACTTCCTGACTGATGAAGGCTTGCTCCCTAACTACGCCTTCCCTGAGGAGGGGGCAACCTTACATTCGGTTATCTTCCGATCAGAAAAAGCGGTTTCCGGTGATGGGGCCGAGCGCGAGTTGATCAAGCGCGAGTACGAATATCAACGACCGGCACAGGCAGCGCTGACGGAATTGGCGCCAGAGTCAGTGTTCTATGCCGGTAACCGTAAGGTAAAGATATCTCGAGTGGAAACCGCCAAAGGGCGCAATATTCAGGACTGGCGATTCTGCCCGCGGTGCCATTACTCCGCTGCTGCGGACAATCCCACTGCAGGCTTCAGCGATAAGCTCTGTCCTCGTTGCCATACCAGTCAGTGGGGGGATGCAAGCGCTCGTACCAAGATGCTGAAGATGACTCAGGTGTATGCGTTTACTAACGCACGGGATGCGTTACTGAATGACCACTCTGATGATCGGGAGCCGGTATTTTTCAGTAAGCAGATGCTGATCGATTTTAAGCCTGCGGATATACATATCACTTGGGTTTTGGATGATAAGGATCGTCCTTTTGGTTTTGAATTTATCCGCTCGGCGACTTTCCTTGAGGTGAACTTCGGTCGCCGTGACGGCGACGAGATGATGTTCGAGGTGGCTGGCGAGCAGCTGCAGCGGTCCGGCTTTGCTGTTTGTCGTGAGTGTGGCTCAGTGCAGAGCCGTAAGGTGATGGCAGGCAAGGGCGAGCCAGTTCATCTGAAGAGCTGTAGCTATGCCAAGGGCGTGAAAAAACTCGCCAATGGCGGTGACGACTCTGGCCTGGATAACTGCCTGTATCTGTACCGCCAGTTTACCTCGGAAGCCCTGCGTATTCTGTTGCCAAGACTGGCAACGGGGGGAACCGAAGAGCAGATTAACTCCTTTGTTGCAGCCCTGCAGTTGGGACTCAAACGACGGTTTGGCGGCAAAGTTGATCATCTGCGAGTAGCTCATCAGAGCGAGCCGATAGGGGAAACAGACGAACGTCGACATTTTATTGTGTTGTACGACTCTGTGCCTGGCGGGACTGGCTATTTGCATGAGCTACTGAGCCGGGCTGAGAACATGCAGGCGGTGTTCCGCATGGCATACGACGTCATGGCCGCCTGTGACTGCTATGAGCACACAATGGATGGTTGTTATCGCTGTCTGCTGGAGTACCGCAATGCCTATGGAATGGAGAGTACCAGCAAGGCAATAGCCTTAGAAATGCTCAAGGACATTGTCGAAGGCGAGCATGAGTGGGTGCAGAACAGTGAGTCCTTAAGTTCTCTCTCCGGTAACCCTTGGGTTGAGAGTGAGCTAGAAGCACGCTTCCCTGAGGCGCTTGCGCGATTTAGTGGTATGGATTGCGTCGGCGGTCAGAAGGTCAGGGTATCGGCTGACATCATTCACGGTAAAACTGGCTACCGGCTAACAATTGGCGAGCATGCCTATGAAGTGGAGCCCCAGGTTGATCTGGGCAAGGCTGAGGGTGTCCGATTTGCCAGTCGGCCGGATTTCGTGCTTTGGCCTGCATCTGCTGGTTTCAAGCCAGTTGCGATCTTCCTCGATGGCTACCAATTTCACGGACAGAAAAGTAGCGAGGACTTGATCAAGCGACAAAGCTTGATGCATGCCGGTTTCGTGGTATGGACGTTGAACTGGTATGACGTTAATAAGGTTATCGGTGATAAAGCCTTGGATGTGCCATTACTAACCGGTATGACTTCACCAGCACAGCATCACCAGGCGATCGCGGGGCTGGCAAAATTGGTAGGGGCAGCCAACACGGCTCAACACCTGAGCATGCCCACCTTCGACTTACTCATGCACTTTCTTGCCGATCAGCGTCCACAGGCGTTGTCAGAGCAGGCGCTGTTTTTTGTTCTGCAATGCCTGCCAGCTGCTTCGTTGGCTGATTCAGAAGTTCGAACTGAGCTTTTGCAAAGTCTCCATGGCTTGCCGGTTAGCTTTACCGATCAGCAACCAGAGCCGGTAGTTCTCGCGGGCAATGTAGAAATCAAAGATGCGCAGGGTGCTGCACAAATCAGCTTAGGCTTGATTGCAGGTGCGGATTTGGTCAGACAGTTTGATTTGAACCAGGCTTTGGTATCTATGTGCTATGACCTTACGCAGGGCAGTGAAGAGGCTGCTCGCTATCAATGGCAGCGATTCTGGGCGGCAGTGAACTTCTTACAGTTCCTGCCGCTGTTTTATGCCTGGACGCCCCAATCCAAATACGATGGGACAGCGGCAAGCTTGCTCTGGCCTTTGGTTGGTGCAGGGGGCGAAGAATCGGCTGAAGCACACCAGCTGCCTGACTGGTTCAAGCTGCTGGATGAGAACCTGGCAACAGACTTGCGTGAATATCAGATTGCCTGGCCTATGTCTGCAGTTGTTGGCGATGCGGTCATGAATGCACAGGGTGAAGTGGTCGGTGAGGCAGAGTTGCTCTTGCCCGAGCAGAAAATTGCCCTGCTGCTTGAGTATTTGGAAGACCAGCAGGCGGCGATGGCGTATTTGCAGGAAGCAGGCTGGACCATCGTTTCCAGTGCTGAGGGCCTAGTTAAGGCCATCACCCAATTGAATTCAGGAGCCTGAGATGGTCAGTGTTGCATTTTCGGACAAGTATTTTGACAGCCTGCTGAAGCTTACGCCGAACGAGCAAGCGCAGGCTAATAAGGCGGTCATGCTGTTTCAGCAGGATCCGCAGCATGGCGGTCTGCACTACGAGAAGCTGACAGCTTTCAGGGATGACAAACTGCGTTCGATCCGGGTGAACCAAGATGTTCGTATCATCCTGGCTACAGTGGAGAAACAGAACTTATATCTGATGCTCTACATCGATCACCACGAGCAGGCTTACTTTTGGGCGGCCCGTCGTAAGGTCGAGATCAACCCCAATACAGGCAATCTGCAAGTATTTACTGTCCAGGAGCAAGAATTGATTGCGACCGAGCAGCCTGCCATGGTTACCCAGCCTGGGCTGTTTGATGCTATCCGTGACCGTCAACTAGTCCAGTTGGGAGTGCCGGAGGAGGCCTTGCCACTGGTACGTAGCATGAAGATCGAGGCTGATTTGGAGACTGCGCGCCTAAATGAGCAGATCCCGGCAGATGTGCATGATGGCTTATTCATGTTGATGGCTGGCGCCAGCTTCGATGAGGCCTTCAACGAGGTTATTCCGGCAATTACACAGCAGGTGGATACCGACGATTTCGCTGCGGCATTGGCTCGTCCCGAGTCTCGCGCGTGCTTTGTTGTGGCAGAAAATGAAGAGGCACTGCAGGAGGTGCTCAATCAGTCGCTGGAGAAATGGAGGGTATTTCTGCACCCAGCACAGCGGCGTTTGGTAGAAGGCAAGAAGAATGGCCCAGTGCGAGTGCTAGGCGGTGCTGGTACCGGAAAGACGGTGGTGGCCATGCACCGTGCCAAATGGCTGGCAGAGCATGTGGCCACTCCTGCTAATAAGGTGCTGTTCACCACCTTTACTCGCAATCTGGCGGCGGATATCCAGCAAAATCTTAATAAGATATGCAGCCCGGCCCAACGCGAGCGTATCGAGGTAATCAACCTGGATGCTTGGGTGATCAGCTTTCTGAAGAAGCAGGGCTATGATTACGGTTTGCTAATGAATACCCAGCAGGAGAGGCAGCTCTGGGAGCAGGCATACTCCGACAAACCGGCTGGTTCTGGGCTGAGTCTGGCGTTCTTTCAAGAAGAATGGGCGAGGGTGATTCAACCTCTATCAATTATGACCGCCGATGAGTACAAGACCTCCTCTCGTATCGGTCGCGGTACGCCACTGAATAGACAGCAGCGTATCGATATCTGGCCTGTGTTTGAGCGTTATCGACATCTGCTGTCGAGCAATTACCTCAAGGAGCCGGATGACGCTTATCGCGATGCGCGCCGACTGCTTGAAGGCAGCCCTGAGCTGCGACCGGAACTGTGCGCGGTTATCGTGGATGAGGCTCAGGACATGGGGACCCAGGCATTCATGCTCATCCGTGCTCTGGTGCCCCCAAGCTCTAACGATTTGTTCATTGTCGGCGATGGGCACCAGCGCATTTATGGCAAAAACAAGGTGGTATTAGGCCAGTGCGGTATTGATATTCGAGGCCGGAGTTCTCGCCTGAAAGTGAACTACCGCACTACTGATGAAACCCGACAGGTCGCGGTTAGTGTGCTTGAGGGGGTGTCTGTTGATGATCTTGATGGCGGTGAGGATACCCAGGCTTATTACCATTCACTGATGCACGGGCCTAGTCCGTCAATCAGGAGCTTTGCCAGCATGACCGAGCAGGTACAACAGGTGATAGAAGACCTGCTGGCCAATGATCTGGCCGCAGATAATTGCTGCGTGATCGCCCGTACCCGCAAGGAATTAGTGGAAATTCAGGCTGAATTCGTGAACCGTGGTCAGCGCTGCCATATGCTGGATCGCGACAGTACTCCCACCCCAGATGGAGCCATCAACCTAGCGACGATGCACCGGGTGAAGGGGCTTGAGTTTGATGCCGTATTCATCCTTTCGGCGAATAAAGGGTTGGTTCCCCTGGACTTCGTGGTTAACCAGGCAGCTGATTTGGTGGCCAGGCGCCAGAAGGAAAACGAGGAGCGTGCGCTGATATACGTCAGTCTGACGAGGGCCCGGAAGTTGGCGTTTGTCTATGGATATGGGCAGATGAGTGAGTGGTTTTGAAATTGAGTGCCTTGGCTGTGTTGAACCGTAGACACTCGATACGCGCTTTTGGTCGGTGTCTTACGGTTTGTAACGGCGAATGGAATTGGCTAGGTAGATTAGTCAGATGAAGTTTTTTTAAGAAAGATAGTTTTCAATTTATCTCCCAGAAGCCGCCAAGCCTCGGTTTTTTCTTTCGCATAGTCGTGATGCAGATAGTGCCGCCGAACCTTAGATCCGCCTAGAAGATGGTTCTGGCAGCGGTCGATGATCTCTAGGGTTATGCCGAGCTCCTGCATCATGGTTGCGCCTGTGCGGCGCAAATCATGTGGCGTCCATTCACCCTTGGTTCCCTTACTCAGTACCAATGAGTCGTCATGGTGCCGGCCGGCAAGGGGCTTGCTGCGGTTTTTGAATCGGCACTGTCTGTCGCCGATCAGCTTGCTGACCGTCTTCGTGTCGACGTGGTTTTTTCCATCCTTGCTGGGGAAGCAGAACGGTGTATCGCTGGTTTCTTTGTGCAGCCGCTTGAACTGGTCCAGAGCAAAGGCTGAGAGAAAGACGTGGTGATCCTGACGTTTACCCTTATGCCCCTTGGTTGCTTCGGCTGGGATGAACCAGGTGCCTTTGTCCAAGTCCACATGCCGCCATTCAGATTTGAGTAACTCGCCGATGCGGCAAAGCGTGCTCAGGCAGATCCACACTGCACACTGAACACGCGAGTTGACAGGGCGAATACCTGAATATTTTTGGCCGGCGGGTAGGGCCTCGTAGTCACGCTCGAGGCGCTCGAAGATATTGCGGAGCTCACGGATCTCATCTGGCGAAAGCAGTCTGTCGCGCTGTTCTTCGTAGTCGTGATCCAGCAGCTTGCTCACGTCGATCAGGTCGGCGGGATTGCCGTCCGCCATCAGAGTGCGCCACGGCTTACGTTTTTCTCCCCAACGCAGCATCTGGCCGATGTCCTTGCTGCGGATCACGACGGTACGGTTCAGGCCACGCGCTTTGACTGAGCGTAGGACGGTGAGTAAATCTTTCTCTGTCAGACTGCGAAGCGGCTTCTTGCCAATGAGGGGGAGTACGTCTTTTTTGAAGCTGCGAATCAGTTCAGCATTGCCATCCTGCCTAGAGACGCCGTCGCGTATCCATTCGTCAAACAGGTCTGCCACTGTTTTGTTTTCGGCGGCTTCACGCTCAGCCTCAGCAATAGTGGCGGCAATCGCAGCTTGCGCCTCTATCCGCGCTGCTTTGGCGGCAAGAGTAGGGTGCAAGCCTTTCGTAACCAGAGTCCGGGCTTCGTCACGCTCAGACCGGATTTGCGCCAAGCTTTTCTTCGGCCAGCTGCCCAGCCGCTTTCGGGTTCTGGAGCCATCTAGTTTGAATTCATAGCTGAATTGAACAGTGACTCCGCGTACGCCAGCTCGCACCTCTGCCACCAGCCCTCCATCCTCTCGGAAGACCTTTCCATGATCTTCAGCTGTGAAAGCCTCCAGTTGCTTGATCGTCAGCTTGGCCACACTCTACCCCTAGTAAAATTTTTCGCGTCCGAATTTTGTGCCACTTTTGTGCCACCGAAACGCTTGGCTGCTGGTGGACGATAGTGGACGCCATGGGAAGGTAAAATAGCCTGAAAGCCCCGTAATTACTAGGTTTTAGGTTGTTTGCGGTTGTCTATGGTGATCTATGGAAATCCACTAAATAAGCGCATGGGGTGCAAGGGGTCGAGTGTTCGAATCACTCCGTCCCGACCAAAAACCTCAAGAAATCCAGTCACGTGGCGGTGACTGGATTTTTTTTTGCCCGGTCGACGCTCATCGATGTGGGGACTTTTGGGGGGGCTTTTTTCATCCTGCCTTCCTCCTCAGTATCGTCAGCGCCGGCCCTCGCGAATCCGTCGCCGATATCTTGTTGGCCTCATCGATCAGCTTGCCCAGTTCGGCCGCCGAGTAGTGGCTGGTGATGCTGTCGTTCTTGTGGCCCAACGTAGGACCAAATCGTTCATTCGATGCATCGGGTGGCGTGCCTGGTTTTCGCCATGCTTTTCTCGCTGGCACTCACTAATGGACGAAAGCTCTAATTTACTGAAAGTCCCGGCTACGCACATCGAGCCCGGTGAGCAGGGGCGTGAGGTCGCTCAGGCGGCCGGCGATGACGTGGCGAACGCCGCTGGCGGATTCTAGGTGGCCGTCGATGCGAAGCAATTGGGACTGGATCAACGGCCGCCTTTGGCGCTCGGCCAAATCGCGCCATACCACTACGTTGACCATGCCGAACTCGTCTTCCAGAGTGACGAAGATGACACCGCTGGCGGTCTGCGGGCGCTGTCGGCCGATAACCAGGCCGGCGACGCTGACTAGGCGCCCATGTTCGATCGTGGCCAGTTCCCGTGAGTTCTGGCAGCGCCTGGCCTTGAGCTCATTTCGCAGCAGGCTCAGCGGATGCGGCCCCAGCGTAGTGCCGAGGGTCGCGTAATCGTTGAAAAGGTCTTCACTCACCGAAGGCAGCGGCAGGTAGATGGGCGTTTCCTCCATAGCGGGCAGGCCGTCAAACAGGGGTAACTGTGGTTCGATCCCTGCAACGGCCCAGCGCGCACGATGCCGATGACCGGCCAGACCGCGCAGGGCCCCGGCATCGGCGAGCTGCTCGCGTGCGCGCGGTTCGAGCTCGGCACGACGGCATAGGTCATGGATGTCCGTGAATGGCTGGCATTGGCGTGAGGCTTCGATGCGCTGGGCATCGGCTTCCCGAAAGCCGCGCACCATACGTAGCCCCAGGCGGATGGCCGGTTGTGCCTGGCGGCTTGGTTCGAGACTGCAATCCCAGCCGCTGTGCCGAACGTCCACCGGGCGTATTTCCAGCCCGTGGCGGCGAGCATCCTGCAGTATCTGATCCGGATTGTAGAAGCCCATTGGCCAGCTGTTGATCAGGGCGCAGGCAAACGCAGCCGGTTCGTGGCGCTTCAGCCAGCAGCTGGCATAGGTGAGCAGCGCAAAACTCGCAGCGTGCGATTCGGGAAAGCCGTAGCTGCCGAACCCTTTGATCTGTTCGAAGATCCGCGCGATGAATTCGGGCTGGTAGCCTTTGGCAAGCATTCGCTCGGTCAGCCGCACGCGGTGGGGCTCAAGGTTGCCGTGGCGTTTCCAGGCGGCCATGGCACGGCGCAGCTTGTCGGCCTCGTCTGGTGTGTACTCGGCCGCCACGATCGCCAGTTCCATCACCTGTTCCTGAAAAAGAGGCACGCCAAGGGTGCGCTCGAACACCGGTTTCAGTTCTTCGGACGGGTAATCCACCTTTTCTTCGTGGTTACGTCGACGCAGATAGGGATGCACCATGTCGCCCTGGATCGGTCCGGGGCGAACGATGGCGACCTGGATGACCAGGTCGTAGAAGGTCTTCGGGCACAGGCGCGGCAGCATGGCCATCTGCGCCCGCGACTCGATCTGGAAGACGCCGATGGTATCGGCCTGGCTGATCATGTCGTAGGTGGGTTTGTCCTCCGCGGGCAGCGTGGCGATGGTCCAGCGCGTACCGCGATAATGCTCGATCAGGTCGAAACAACGTCGTATCGCGCTGAGCATGCCCAGGGCCAGCACGTCGACCTTGAGCAAACCGACTGCGTCGAGATCGTCCTTGTCCCATTGAATCACCGTGCGGTCGGCCATGCTGGCATTCTCGATCGGCACCAGGGTATCGAGTGGCTGCTCGGAGATCACGAAGCCGCCAGGGTGCTGGGAAAGGTGGCGAGGAAATCCGATAAGCGCATCGGTCAGCACCAGAACCCGGCGCAGAACCGGATTGTCCGGGTCGAAGCCGGCCTCGCACAGCCGAGAATCGTCGGGTATGTGTTCACTCCAGCGCCCGCAGCAGCTGGCCAGGGCGTTGATCTGGTCCGGCGGCAGCCCCAGCGCCTTGGCGACATCCCGCAGGGCGCCGGTTGCGCGGTAGCTGCTGGCGACGGCGGTGAGGGCGGCGCGATTGCGCCCATAGCGCTGAAAGACGTACTGGATGACTTCCTCACGCCGGTCGTGCTCGAAGTCCACGTCGATATCGGGTGGCTCGTTGCGTTCGCGGGATAGGAAGCGCTCGAACAACAGTTTGCTGCGCACCGGGTCGAGCTCGGTGATACCCAGCACGAAACAGACGCTTGAGTTAGCCGCTGAGCCTCGACCCTGACAGAGAATGCCCCGTTCGCGGGCGAAGCGGACTATGTCGTGCACGGTCAGGAAATAGCTTTCGTAATGCAGGTCGGCGATCAGCTCGAGCTCATGTTCGAGCTGCGCGCGGGCCTTTTTCGTGATGCCGTCCGGCCAGCGCCAGCTTGCGCCATCCTCGACCAGCTTGCGCAACCATGAGGTGGTGTCATGTCCGGGCGGGACCAGCTCGTGGGGATATTGATACTTCAACTGGTCGAGCTGGAAATGGCAGCGCTGACTGATGCGAAGGGTTTCAGCGAGCAGCTCGGCTGGATAGAGCTGGGCCAGTTCGACGATCGATCTGAGGTGGCGTTCGCCATTGGCAAATAGGTGACATCCTGCTTCGGCCACTGGCAGATGGTGGCGGATGGCGGTCATGCAGTCCTGCAATGCCCGACGACCGCGGGCATGCATGTGCACATCGCTGCAGGCCACCGCGGGTATGCCCAGGCGTGAGGCCTGCGCCAGGCTTTGCCGCAGCTGCAGCGCGTCGTCCGGCCCCCGATGCAGTTCGATGCCGAGCCACAGCCGCTCGGGAAAACGCTCGCGCAGCCACTGGCCTTCGGCATCGGCGCCGGTGTGGGCGGGCAGCCAGATTGCCAGCAGACCCTCTAGTGGCCACTCGCTCAGGTCTTCGCGCAGCGCCTGGTAACGGCCTTTCTCGGCTCGTCGGCGGGCACGGGTTATCAATTGGCAGAGTGCCTGGTAGCCGGTCAGGTTTTCCACCAGCAAGACCAGCTTGGGCCCGCCCTCGATCTGCACCTCGCTGCCGATGATCAGCGGCAGGCCGGTGTCCTTCGAGGCCTGCCAGGCGCGCACGATACCGGCCAGGCTGCATTCATCGGTGATCGCCAGAGCGTCATAGCCCTGGCGTTTGGCGCGTTCGAAGAGTTCGCTCGCGCTGGATGCACCCCGCTGGAAGCTGAAGTTGGACAGGCAATGCAGCTCGGCATATTCGGCGTTCATGCGAACCAGCCGTGCAGCAGCAGGGGGCCTCCGGCGAGGTCGCGAAACGCCCAACCCTGTTGGCCGGTAGCGGTTTGCACCCGGTAGTAGTCGCGTCGCGCGTCGGCACCATCCCACCAGCCTGACTCAATGCGCTCGGGGCCGGTCAGGGTGAGCAGACCCTCTTCGCGCAAGGGTTGCGGATTACTCAGCAGCCAGCCGGGGCGCAACCCCACGTGAGGCAATGGTTCGGTGCGGGCGAGGCTGCTTTCCCGCCAGGCATATTCGGGACGGTGGTCCGCTCGTGCGCTCAGCGATACCACGGCATCGTCGCCCAGTCGGGCGCGGAGGCGTTCGCGCAGTTGCTCCCAAGGCACATTCTGCTGCGGGCGCTCGTCGAACAAGGCCTGATGGGCCGGCGTGAAGGCTGGCAGATCACGAGCCAGCAGACGCACGGCCAGGACGGGGGCCGGCAGTTGCAGGTGCTCGAGGCGGCCGCGGGTCAGTTCGAACAGCATGGCGGGCTCGCGTTCGGTACTGAGCATGCCGACCGCTACCTCGCTGTCGGGCAGGGTGCGATGTTCCAGGTACAGGCTGAAACGCTGGACGCCGCTGTCCCGCCCGGCGAGAAAGGCGGCCAGGTCGGCGGTCAGTCTGCGCAATGGAAACAGCAGAGCCTGGTGAGATTCGACTTCGAAATTCAGTTCGATGCGGGTGTCGAAGACATCCGGCGGGCGGTAGAACTCCAGAGGCAGCGGCCGATGCCCGAGCAGGGTGTCGAGCTGGGTCAGCACTTCTTCCGGAAAGCGTCTGGCCAGGCTGTCGCGCGGCAGGGCGAGCAGTTGATGAAGATAGCGCAGGCCCATGCGTACCAGCGATGTGCTGACTTCTCGGGGCAGGCCGAGGCGCTCGATCGGCAGTACCCCGAGCGCCTGATGCAGCGTGGCTGTATCGGTCACGGCCAGCCCGTCATGGGCATTGGCGAGGATGCGCGCGGCCGCCGGGTTGGGCGCCAGGGTGATGCGGTGGCGGAAGCCCAGAGCCGTGAGCTCCTTGCGTAGACGCGTCTCGAATCGTGGCCATGGGCCGAACAGGCCGAGGCTGGAATGCACCTCCAACAGCAGGCAGCGCGGGTAGTGCAGGCTGACCTGTGCGCTGTAGCCGTAACCCCAGGCCGCCAGAAACCGCTGCCAGCGTTCGATCATCAGCGGGTTGTAATCGGCGGTGGCGAAGTCGTGGGTCAATGCCTGGGCTGCGATCAGCGTTTGCCCTGGCTTGAGGCCGAGCTTGCGGGCGGCTGCGTTGACGACCTGCAGCACGCGGCGCTGTGGCGGGCCGGTGAGCAGGGCCAGCGGCGCGGCGGCATCGTCGCGGTGGCGCAGGATGCCGTCCATGGCCAGTTGCGGCAGCAGAATGCAGGCCCAGAGCATCGTCACGCCTGTTGCCAGGCGCTGGCCGGGAGCGCCTGTCCTGGAGCCAGGCCGCCGCGGCACTTGATGACACGTAGCTGCGCCGGCTGGGCCTCGATGGTCAAGCGTAGTGCCGCCGGTGATGGGTTATTTGCTTCACGCAGTGACCGATAGACGAAGCCCAGGGTTTGGCCGGATTCAGCAGCAATCTGCAAGCGCCTTAAGGCACGGTCATCAGCTTGTTGCGGCCAGCACAGCACGGCGGTACAACTGCCGGAACGTAGGCATTGTTCTGCAGCCCACAGCGCATCGCGGCCCTTTGCCTGGATGATGGTCAGCCACTGCAGGTCTACACCCGCGGCCAGCCAGGCCTGGGGGTAAGGTCGATGAGGGGGCGTTATCAGCACCACCCGCTCGCCGGCGGTGGTCAGTCGTGCAAGGGTCGGCCACAGCAGATTCAGCTCGCCAATGCCCGTGGCCGCGACGAGGAGCTCGCTGATGGCCGACTCCGGCCAGCCGCCGCCGGGCAGGAACTCATCCAGTGTGGCATTTCCGGTCGGCTGGACGGCCGTGCGAGACGTTATGGCCTGACCACGCCAGACGCGACGTGTATCCAGCAGGCTATCGAGGGCGACCACTGCGGTCATGAAGAGGCATCCAAAATAACTGTATATAGATACAGTATTTGGCCTGCCGCGAGTTGGTCAAGCACGACGCGATGAGTGAGCGCGACACTTCATCTGTTCGAGCGCATGCTCTCTCCATGGAAGGCGGGGCCAGCCTGAAAGCTGCTCGGCCATTAGGCGTCGCCAAGCCCTGATCACTGCTTGTGCTCGGAAAACCCGTCGATTAGCATTCGCGCCCGGGATAAGAGGCCGCAGTGCTCATGTTTGCTGCTTCCCGGCCATATCGAGATTGGAAAGCCCGGTTCGCCCGCGATCCGGGCTTTTTCTTTGCTGTTCGGGGCGCATGATGGCCCTGTATCGACGAAGCTGAACGAGGGAAATGCCATGCGCGAGCGTTTGTTGGCTGCGGAAAAGGTTAAGTCGATCGAATGGCTGGACGGGCGCCTGAACCTGCTCGATCAGCGCAAGCTTCCCGTCGAAGAGATTTGGTGCAGCCATGATTCCGCAGCGTCGGTCGCTGCGGCGATCCGGGATATGGTCGTGCGCGGCGCGCCGGCAATCGGCATCAGCGCAGCCTATGGCCTGGTCCTTGCGGCGCGTGCCCGTATCGCCGGCGGCGGTGATTGGCGACAGGCCTTGGAGGAGGACTTCAAGGTGCTGGCCGATTCCCGTCCCACTGCGGTCAATCTGTTCTGGGCGCTGAACCAGATGCGCGAACGACTGGATCGCCTCAAGCCGGGTGAAGACCCGTATGCAGCGCTGGAAGCCCAGGCCATTTCCATCCATGACAGCGATCGCGAGGCAAATCTGGCGATGGCGCAGTTTGGCGTCGACCTCATCCGCCGCCATCAGGGTAATCCGCAGAACCTGCTCACCCATTGCAATACCGGCGGCCTGGCGACCGGCGGTTTCGGTACGGCGCTCGGAGTCATCCGGGCGGCGCATCTTGAGGGGCTGGTAGAGCGGGTGTATGTCGATGAGACCCGGCCGTGGTTGCAGGGCTCCCGGCTGACGGCCTGGGAACTGCTCGGTGATGGCGTTCCGGCTATGGTGAATGCGGACTCGGCGGCTGCTCATCTGATGAAATCCAGAGGCATCTCTTGGGTGATCGTCGGTGCGGATCGCATCACCGCCAATGGCGATGTGGCGAACAAGATTGGCACCTACCAGCTTGCGGTCCTGGCGATGCACCACGGCGTGCGTTTCATGGTGGTGGCGGCGAGTTCGACCATCGACATGGCGTTGGAGAGCGGCGAGGAGATCCAGATCGAGGAGCGCGCCGGCAGCGAGCTGCTTGAGGTCAACGGTCAGCGCTTCGCGGCTGATGTCGAGGCATTCAACCCGGTGTTCGACGTGACGCCGGCCGATCTCATCGACGCCATCGTCACCGAGAAAGGTGTGGTTGAGCGCCCGAACGCCGCGAAGTTGGCTGAGCTGATGAGCCGCAAACGGCTGCACTGAGTAATGGCCGGTCGCGCTCGGGCGTGGCGTGCAAGCCGGTTTTGCTCCGTGCAAGGCTCAGTTTATAGCAGTCGTCTGTGTTACCATCCCGCGCTTATTACAGGACCCTGCTGACTATAAGGAACCAGGCTTCCATGGGCGAACTGGCCAAAGAAATCCTCCCGGTCAATATCGAAGACGAGCTCAAGCAGTCCTACCTTGATTACGCCATGAGCGTGATCATTGGCCGTGCGCTGCCGGACGCGCGCGATGGCCTGAAACCGGTACACCGCCGCGTACTGTTCGCCATGAGCGAACTCGGCAACGACTGGAACAAGCCGTACAAGAAATCCGCCCGTGTGGTCGGTGACGTGATCGGTAAATACCACCCGCACGGCGATTCGGCGGTATACGACACCATCGTGCGTATGGCTCAGCCGTTCTCGCTGCGCTACATGCTGGTCGACGGTCAGGGCAACTTCGGTTCGGTCGACGGCGATAGCGCTGCAGCGATGCGTTACACCGAAGTGCGCATGGCCAAGCTGGCCCATGAGCTGCTGGCCGACCTGGAAAAGGAAACCGTCGACTGGGTGCCCAACTACGATGGCACCGAGCAGATCCCGGCGGTCATGCCGACCAAGGTTCCCAATCTGCTGGTGAACGGCTCCAGCGGTATTGCGGTAGGCATGGCGACCAACATCCCGCCGCATAACCTGGGCGAAGTGATTGATGGTTGCCTGGCGCTGATCGACAACGCCGATATCACTATCGACGAACTCATGCAGTTCATCCCGGGCCCCGATTTCCCCACTGCCGGTATCATCAATGGCCGTGCTGGCATCATCGAGGCCTACCGCACCGGCCGTGGCCGCATTTATATCCGTGCTCGCGCCGATATCGAAGATATCGACAAGGTCGGCGGCCGCCAGCAGATCGTCATCACCGAGCTGCCTTACCAGCTGAACAAGGCACGGCTGATCGAGAAGATCGCCGAGCTGGTGAAAGAGAAGAAGATCGAAGGCATCACCGAGCTGCGTGACGAGTCCGACAAGGACGGCATGCGCGTGGTCATCGAGCTGCGCCGCGGCGAAGTGCCGGAGGTGATCCTCAACAACCTATACGCCCAGACCCAGCTGCAGAGCGTCTTCGGTATCAACGTGGTTGCGCTCATCGATGGCCAGCCACGTACGCTGAACCTGAAAGAGCTGCTGGAAGCCTTCGTTCGCCACCGCCGCGAAGTCGTTACCCGCCGTACCGTCTACGAACTGCGCAAGGCGCGCGAGCGTGGGCACATTCTTGAAGGGCAGGCGGTCGCGCTGTCCAACATCGATCCGGTCATTGCGGTGATCAAGGCTTCGCCAACTCCAGCCGAGGCCAAGGATGCGCTGATTTCCACTGCCTGGGAATCGAGCGCCGTTGAAGCCATGGTCGAGCGCGCAGGGGCTGATGCCTGTCGCCCGGAAGGCCTCGATCCGCAGTTTGGCCTGCGTGACGGCAAGTACTTTCTGTCGCCGGAACAGGCGCAGGCGATTCTTGATCTGCGTCTGCACCGCCTGACCGGCCTCGAGCACGAGAAGCTGCTCAGCGAATACCAGGAAATCCTCACCCAGATCGGCGAGCTGATCCGCATCCTGACCAATCCGGTTCGCCTGATGGAAGTCATCCGCGAAGAACTGGAAGGCGTGAAGCGCGATTTCGGCGATGCACGGCGCACCGAGATTCTCGAGTCGCGTCTGGACCTGACGCTGGCGGACCTGATCACTGAAGAAGAGCGCGTCGTCACCATCTCTCATGGTGGTTATGCCAAGTCGCAACCGCTGGCCGCCTACCAGGCGCAGCGCCGTGGTGGTCGCGGCAAGGCTGCGACTGGTGTGAAGGAAGAGGATTACGTCGAGCATCTGCTGGTTGCCAACAGTCACACCACGCTGCTGCTGTTCTCCAGCAAGGGCAAAGTGTACTGGCTGAAGACCTACGAGATTCCCGAAGCATCTCGCACTTCGCGTGGCCGCCCGCTGGTCAACCTGCTACCGCTCGATGAGGGCGAGCGCATCACCGCCATGCTTCAGGTCGATCTGGAAGCGCTGCGCAAGCAGGCCGCCGAAGGTGAGGACGACCTGGACGAAGCAGAAGGCCTGGTCATCGAGCATGATGATGCGGACGACGTCGAAAGCGATGACGCCGACAGCGACGAGAAAGACGAGCCGACCGGCTCCTACATTTTCATGGCTACCGCCAATGGCACGGTCAAGAAGACACCTCTGGTGCAGTTCAGCCGTCCGCGTACGTCCGGCCTGATCGCGCTCAAGCTGGAAGAAGGCGACACCCTCATCGCTGCGGCCGTCACCGATGGTGCCCAGGAAGTGATGATGTTCTCCGACGGCGGCAAGGTCATCCGTTTCAAGGAAAGCAAGGTTCGCATCATGGGCCGCAATGCCCGCGGTGTACGCGGTATGCGTCTGCCCGAAGGGCAGCGCATCATCTCCATGCTGATTCCGGAATCGGGTGCTCAGATCCTTACCGCATCTTTGCGTGGCTACGGCAAGCGCACCGCGATGGAAGAGTTTCCACGCCGCGGTCGCGGTGGTCAGGGCGTCATCGCCATGGTCACCAACGAGCGTAACGGTCCATTGATCGGTGCCGTGCAGGTGCTCGAGGGCGAGGAGATCATGCTGATCTCCGATCAGGGCACGCTGGTCCGGACCCGCGTCGACGAGGTGTCATCGCTGGGTCGCAATACTCAGGGCGTCACCCTGATCAAGCTGAGCAAGGGCGAGCATCTGGTTGGTCTGGAGCGCGTGCAGGAGCCATCCGAGGAAGACGTGCTGGAAGACATCGAAGCGTTGCTCGATGACGACGCCCTCGAGAAGGAAATGCCTGTACTCAGCACCGAGCCGGGCGAGGATGAACTGCTCGGCGGGGCTGGCGACGTATCTCCGGATGTGGTGCCGACAGACGACGAAGACTGATCGGCGAAAGCAATCCGCAATCAGGTGGTAGCGCGGCGGACGGTAGAGGTACCGGTCGCCGCGCCGCGGGATTCAATATCGAGCAAGAGCGAGAGAACAGCAGTGAGCAAACGCGCCTTTAACTTCTGTGCCGGTCCGGCTGCGCTTCCCGAAGCCGTCCTTCAGCGTGCCCAGGCGGAGCTTCTCGACTGGCATGGCAAGGGCCTGTCGGTCATGGAGATGAGTCACCGTAGCGACGAATACACCGCTATCGCCGAAAAGGCCGAACAGGATCTGCGCGACCTGCTGGCGATTCCGTCGAACTACAAGGTGCTGTTCCTCCAGGGGGGCGCCAGCCAGCAGTTTGCCGAGATTCCGCTGAACCTGCTGCCGGAAGATGGTGTTGCCGACTACATCGATACCGGCATCTGGTCGCGCAAGGCGATCGAAGAGGCGCGTCGTTTCGGTAACGTCAACGTGGCGGCCAGCGCCAAACCCCTCGATTATTTCGCCATTCCAGGACAGAACGACTGGCAGTTGAGCGAGCACGCGGCGTACCTGCACTACGCGAGCAATGAGACCATTGGCGGCCTGCAGTTCGATTGGATTCCGGATCTCGGCGATACGCCGCTGGTCGTCGACATGTCCTCGGACATTCTGTCGCGGACCATCGACGTCTCGCAGTTCGGCCTGATCTACGCCGGAGCACAGAAGAACATCGGGCCATCCGGGCTGGTGGTCGTCATCGTTCGTGAAGACTTGCTCGGCCATGCGCGTTCCGCTTGCCCGACCATGCTCGACTACAAGGTCGCGGCGGATAACGGCTCGATGTACAACACGCCGGCAACCTTTTCCTGGTATCTCTCGGGGCTGGTCTTCGAGTGGCTGAAGGAGCAGGGCGGCGTCGAGGCGATGGAGCAGCGCAACCGCGCCAAGAAGGACATGCTCTACGGTGCCATCGATGCCAGCGATTTCTACACCAACCCGATCGCCATCAATGCGCGTTCGTGGATGAACGTTCCGTTCCGTCTGGCCGATGAGCGTCTGGACAAGGTGTTCCTGGCCGGCGCCGACGCGCGTGGCCTGTTGAACCTCAAAGGGCATCGCTCCGTGGGTGGCATGCGCGCTTCTATCTACAACGCCGTAGGCCTGGATGCGGTCGAAGCGCTGGTGGCCTACATGGCCGAGTTCGAGAAGGAGCACGGCTGATGAGCGACGCCGATCAGTTGAAGGCCCTGCGGGTTCGAATCGACAGCCTCGACGAGCGCATTCTCGTTCTGATCAGCGAGCGCGCCCGCTGTGCCCAGGAAGTCGCCCGGGTCAAGACCGCGGCGCTGGCCGAGGGCGAGTCCGCGGTGTTCTACCGTCCGGAGCGCGAAGCCTGGGTGCTCAAGCACATCATGGAGCTCAACCGCGGGCCGCTCGATAACGAGGAGATGGCGCGTCTGTTCCGCGAGATCATGTCGTCCTGCCTGGCCCTGGAACAGCCGCTCCGGGTTGCCTATCTCGGCCCAGAGGGTACCTTCTCCCAGGCTGCGGCGCTCAAGCATTTCGGCCATGCGGTCATCAGTACGCCAATGGCAGCCATTGATGAGGTGTTCCGCGAGGTTGTGGCGGGGGCTGTGAATTTCGGCGTAGTGCCGGTGGAGAACTCCACCGAAGGTGCAGTCAATCACACGCTGGACAGCTTCCTCGAGCACGACATCGTGATCTGCGGCGAAGTGGAGCTGCGTATCCACCACCATTTGTTGGTGGGCGAGACGACCAAGACTGATCGGATCACGCGCATCTACTCCCACGCGCAATCGCTGGCGCAGTGCCGCAAGTGGCTTGATGCCCACTACCCGAATGTCGAGCGCGTAGCGGTTTCCAGCAATGCGGATGCGGCCAAGCGGGTCAAGAGCGAGTGGAATTCGGCGGCCATCGCCGGCGACATGGCTGCCCAGCTCTACGGTCTGACCAAGCTGGCCGAGAAGATTGAGGACCGCCCGGACAACTCCACGCGATTCCTGATTATCGGTAGCCAGGAGGTGCCGCCGACCGGCGATGACAAGACCTCAATAATCGTCTCGATGCGCAACAAGCCAGGCGCCTTGCACGAGCTGCTGGTGCCGTTTCATGCCAACGGCATCGACCTTACTCGAATCGAAACGCGGCCGTCGCGCAGCGGCAAGTGGACCTACGTGTTCTTCATCGATTTCCTGGGTCACCACCAGGATCCGCTGATCAAGGATGCTCTGGAGAAGCTCGGGCAGGAAGCTGTGGCTCTTAAGGTGTTGGGTTCCTACCCCAAAGCGGTTCTTTAATTGCGGCTTCAGGTCGCGGCAGTGGGGCAGGCGACCGGCTTGTACCTGCCGCCTGAGGCCTGCAGCCTGAGGTTTTGTTATGAGTTGTGATTTCCTCGCCCTGGCGCAGCCAGGGGTGCAGAAGCTGTCGCCGTACGTACCGGGCAAGCCGGTTGAAGAACTGGCGCGCGAGCTGAGTTTGGACCCCGCAGGAATCGTCAAGCTGGCCAGTAACGAGAACCCGCTGGGGCCAAGCCCGAAAGTGCTTGATGCGATCAGGGCTGAGCTTTCGGAGTTGACCCGCTACCCGGACGGCAACGGCTTCGCGCTCAAGCAGCGACTTGCCGAGCGCTATTCGGTCGGAATCAATCAAGTCACCCTGGGCAATGGTTCCAACGACATTCTTGAACTGGTTGCGCGCGCCTATCTGGCTCCGGGACTCAACGCCGTGTTCAGCGAGCATGCCTTCGCTGTCTATCCGATCGCGACGCAGGCGGTCGGGTCCGAGGGACGTGCCGTGCCGGCCAGGAGCTGGGGGCACGACCTCGACGCAATGGCGGCGGCCATCGACGAGAATACCCGCGTGGTTTTCGTCGCCAACCCCAACAATCCCACCGGAACCTGGTTCGATGCTGCTGCGCTGGGTGGATTTCTCGCGCGCGTACCGGAGCGTGTTCTGGTGGTGCTGGACGAGGCCTACATCGAATATGCCGAAGGGCAGGAGTTGCCGGATGGCCTGGCGTTTCTGGCCGACTATCCGAACCTGCTGGTTTCGCGCACCTTCTCCAAGGCTTATGGGCTTGCTGCGCTGCGGGTCGGCTACGCGATCAGTTCGCCGGTGATCGCCGATGTGCTGAATCGCGTCAGGCAGCCATTCAACGTGAACAGTCTGGCACTGACGGCGGCTTGCGCAGCGCTGGATGACGTCGATTACCTGCTTGCCAGCCGCAAGGCGAATGATGCCGGGATGCTTCAGCTGGAAACGGGTTTCCGTCAGCTGGGACTGGAGTGGATCCCTTCGCGGGGCAACTTCATCGCGGTGGACTTCGCCCGTGACGCTGCGCCGATCAATCAGGCGCTGTTGCGCGAAGGGGTGATTGTGCGTCCTGCGGCCGGATACGGTATGCCAACATTCCTGCGTATCTCAATTGGCACCGAGCAGGAAAATGCACGCTTTCTCGATGTGCTGCGCCAGGTACTCGCTCAGTGAATCACGCTCGTCACGCGCAGCAGCCTTCGCCGATTGTGAATCGCCTGGTTGTGATCGGACTTGGCCTGATTGGCGGCTCGTTCGCCAAGGGCTTGCGTGAGGCTGGCCTTTGTCGCGAGGTGGTCGGCTTCGATCTGGATGCACGCTCGCGTGAGCTGGCGGTCGAACTGGGCGTGGTGGATCGCTGCGCCGACACGCTCGCCGAGGCTTGTCATGGGGCTGACGTAATTCAGCTTGCGACGCCTATCCTTGCGCTGGAGCGGCTGCTTGGTGAACTGGCGAAGCTCGAACTGGGCGACGCAGTGATCACTGACGTCGGCAGCGCCAAGGGCAATGTCGTGCGCTGTGCGCGTAAAGTGTTCGGCAACATGCCACCAAGGTTCGTGCCTGGCCACCCCATCGCCGGCTCCGAACTCAGTGGCGTGACGGCGGCGAACAGCACGCTGTTTCGACGGCACAAGGTGATCCTGACGCCGCTGGAAAATACCGATCCGCAAGCGCTCACCCTGGTGAGCAAGCTCTGGTCGGCGCTGGGTGCGGATGTCGAGCATATGGAGGTGACGCATCACGATGAGGTGCTGGCTGCCACTAGTCATTTACCGCATCTGCTGGCCTTCGGACTGGTTGATTCGCTCGCCAAGCGCCATGAGAATCTCGAGATATTCCGCTACGCGGCAGGTGGTTTTCGCGATTTCACCCGTATCGCCGGTAGCGATCCGGTGATGTGGCACGACATCTTTCTCGCGAACCGCGAGGCAGTGCTGCATACCCTGGACGATTTTCGTGCCGACCTCGACGCGCTGCGCGCCGCGGTCGATGAAGGAGACGGGCACAAGCTGTTGGGCGTTTTCACTCGCGCCAAGGCTGCCCGGGAACATTTCAGCAAAATACTGGCTCGCCGAGCCTATGTGGACGTTATGCATTCCAATGACCTCGTTTTCCTCGCCAACCCTGGCGGCAGCCTGACCGGCCATCTGCGTGTGCCAGGCGACAAATCCATTTCTCATCGCTCGATCATGCTCGGCTCCCTTGCCGAGGGCGTGACGGAAGTCGAAGGCTTCCTGGAAGGCGAAGATGCTCTGGCGACCATTCAGGCGTTCCGGGACATGGGCGTCGTCATCGAGGGTCCGCATCAGGGGCGCGTGACGGTCCATGGTGTCGGTCTGCACGGCCTCAAGGCCCCGCCCGGGCCGATCTACCTGGGCAACTCAGGAACCTCCATGCGGCTGCTGTCCGGTTTGCTCGCGGCGCAGCCGTTCGATACGACGTTGACGGGTGATGCGTCCCTCTCCAAACGGCCGATGAACCGCGTCGCCAAGCCGCTGCGTGAGATGGGAGCCGTTATCGAGACGGCACCGGAAGGGCGTCCGCCGCTGACCATTCGCGGCGGCCAGCGTCTGTCCGGCATGCATTACGAAATGCCGATGGCCAGCGCGCAGGTCAAGTCCTGCCTGTTACTGGCCGGCCTGTATGCAGCTGATCAGACCTCGGTAACCGAACCGGCTCCGACGCGTGATCACACCGAGCGGATGCTTCGCGGTTTCGGCTATCCGGTGACCGTCAAGGGCAGTACTGCGGTTGTCGAGCCAGGGCACAAGCTGCGTGGTACTCATATTGAAGTGCCTGCCGATATTTCTTCAGCGGCATTCTTCATGGTGGCGGCGAGCATTGCGCAGGGTTCGGAGATCGTGCTCGAGCATGTCGGCGTGAATCCGACCCGTACCGGCGTGATCGACATTCTGAAGTTGATGGGCGGCGACATCTCTCTGGAGAACCCGCGCGAGGTGGGCGGCGAGCCGGTGGCGGATATTCGCGTGCGTGGCGCGCAGCTCAAGGGTATCGACATTCCCGAGGACCTGGTTCCGCTGGCGATCGACGAGTTCCCGGTGCTCTTCGTGGCTGCGGCCTGCGCGGAAGGTCGTACTACGTTGCGCGGTGCCGAAGAGCTGCGGGTCAAGGAGTCTGACCGCATCCAGGTCATGGCGGACGGGCTGCAGACACTGGGGGTCAAGGCTGAACCGACCCCGGACGGAATTGTCATCGAAGGTGGTGCGATCGGTTCCGGTGAAGTCTGGGCGCATGGCGATCACCGCATCGCGATGTCCTTCAGTGTGGCTGCGCTGCGAGCCAATGGCCCGATTCGAATCCATGATTGCGCCAACGTGGCGACGTCGTTCCCCAACTTCCTCTCCTTGGCGCAGCGCGCCGGCATGCAGGTACATTCGGAGGGTGATTCATGATCAGGCCCGTTCCGGTCATCACCATCGATGGGCCGAGTGGCTCGGGGAAAGGCACAGTTGCAGCCTTGCTCGCGGGCAGGCTTGGCTGGAATTTCCTCGACTCCGGTGCCTTGTATCGCCTGCTGGCATTCGCAGCGCGCAATCACGGGGTCGATCTGACCAACGAAGAAGCGCTGAAGGTGCTCGCCGAGCACCTCGATGTCCAGTTTGGTGCCGCACGCGATGGGCACGGCATGATCATCATTCTGGAGGGGGAGGAGGTCACCGAGTCGATCCGTAACGAGCAGGTTGGCGCCGGCGCATCCCAGGTCGCAGCGTTACCGGTGGTTCGCACCGCCTTGCTACAGCGACAGAAGGCCTTCCGCGAGGCACCGGGACTGGTCGCGGACGGGCGTGATATGGGTACTGTGGTATTTCCCGACGCGCCGTTGAAGATATTCCTCACCGCGAGTGCGGAAGAGCGTGCTCGCAGACGTTACTTGCAGTTGAAGGCGCGAGGCGATGATGTTAATCTCGCGAGTCTTCTTGAGGAGATTCGGGAGCGCGATGAGCGCGATACCCAACGTGCGGTGGCCCCGCTGAAGCCGGCAGATGATGCCGTTCAACTGGATTCCACTACACTCTCCATTGATGAGGTGTTGCAAAAGATTCTGAGCGAAGTCGCCGACCGCGATTTGGCTGGATGATCGGAACGCCGAAAGGCGGCCAAACGGATCTTGAGTAGGCACAGCCAGCAGGCTGTGCATCTCGGGGCCGTTAACAAGGAGGCATGTGGGAGACCAGATCCAGTCCCACAGGCCTTTTTTTATATGAATGAACCCACATTGTCTGGAATGTGGAGATTGGGCGGATTCTCGCCTGAAAACAGCAGGAATCAACATGAGCGAAAGCTTCGCAGAACTATTTGAAGAAAGCCTTAAATCCCTCGACATGCAGCCGGGTGCCATCATCACCGGCATCGTGGTCGACATCGACGGTGACTGGGTCACCGTGCATGCCGGCCTCAAGTCCGAGGGCGTCATCCCGGTCGAGCAGTTCTACAACGAGCAGGGCGAGCTGACCATCAAGGTGGGTGACGAGGTCCACGTTGCTCTGGACGCGGTTGAAGATGGCTTTGGCGAAACCAAGCTGTCCCGTGAAAAAGCCAAGCGCGCGGAATCCTGGATTGTTCTGGAAGCGGCTTTCGCTGCAGAAGAAGTGGTCAAGGGCGTCATCAACGGCAAAGTCAAAGGTGGCTTCACCGTCGACGTCAACGGCATTCGTGCGTTCCTGCCGGGTTCGCTGGTCGATGTCCGCCCTGTGCGCGACACCACCCACCTGGAAGGCAAAGAGCTCGAGTTCAAGGTCATCAAGCTTGACCAGAAACGCAACAACGTTGTCGTTTCCCGCCGCAGCGTACTGGAAGCCGAGAACAGCGCCGAGCGCGAAGCTCTGCTCGAGTCCCTGCAGGAAGGTCAGCAGGTCAAAGGTATCGTCAAGAACCTCACCGACTACGGTGCGTTCGTTGACCTGGGCGGCGTCGATGGTCTGCTGCACATCACCGACATGGCCTGGAAGCGTATCAAGCATCCGTCGGAGATCGTCAACGTTGGCGACGAGATCGATGTCAAGGTTCTGAAGTTCGACCGCGAGCGCAACCGTGTATCGCTGGGCCTGAAGCAGCTGGGCGAAGACCCATGGGTTGCCATCAAGGCTCGTTACCCGGAAGGCACCCGCGTTCAGGCTCGCGTCACCAACCTCACCGACTACGGCTGCTTTGCCGAGCTGGAAGAAGGCGTCGAAGGTCTGGTACACGTTTCCGAAATGGATTGGACCAACAAGAACATCCACCCGTCGAAGGTCGTACAGGTCGGCGACGAAGTGGAAGTCATGGTTCTGGACATCGACGAAGAGCGTCGTCGCATCTCCCTGGGTATCAAGCAGTGCAAGTCCAACCCATGGGAAGACTTCTCTGGCCAGTTCAACAAGGGCGACCGCATCTCCGGCACCATCAAGTCGATCACCGATTTCGGTATCTTCATTGGTCTGGACGGCGGCATCGACGGCCTGGTTCACCTGTCCGACATCTCCTGGAACGAGCCGGGTGAAGAAGCCGTTCGCCGCTTCAAGAAGGGCGACGAGCTGGATACCGTCATCCTGTCGGTCGATCCGGAGCGTGAGCGCATCTCCCTGGGCATCAAGCAGCTGGAAGACGATCCGTTCTCCAACTACGCCGCCGTCAATGACAAGGGCAGCATCGTTCGCGGTACCGTGAAAGAAGTTGACGCCAAAGGCGCCATCATCGATCTGGGCAACGATATCGAAGCCACTCTGAAAGCTTCCGAAATCAGCCGCGACCGCGTTGAAGATGCGCGCAACGTGCTGAAGGAAGGCGACGAAGTTGAAGCCAAGATCATCAGCATCGACCGCAAGTCCCGCGTGATCAGCCTGTCCATCAAGTCCAAAGACGTCGAAGACGAAAAGGATGCGATGAAAGAGCTGCGCACCAAGCAGGACGTAGAAAGCACTGGCCCGACCACCATTGGTGATCTGATCCGTGCTCAGATGGAAAACCAGAACTAAGTTCGGGTTCTTCATGAAAAAGGGCGACTTCGGTCGCCCTTTTTTGTGGCGCGCCAGGCATGGCGCGTAGCGCCGTGACTGGCGCTGTCGGGTTCACTGTGGTGGTGAGCCTGGCGACTTGGAGGTGAAAGTCCTCTACACACCCGGCAAGGGGAAGTGTTAGCTGAAGGCAAGGGT
>NZ_JACXXG010000030.1 GCF_014764705.1 Stutzerimonas kunmingensis | reverse complement strand
CGAAGGAGTGGGGGCAACAGCAGCTGCGCTGGTAGACTTATCCACAGTTGCTGGTAACAAAATCAGCAATCCGCCCTGGGTCAAATTTCAATCGGCAGGGTGGGTCAATTTTCCATCAGCGCCAACACGCAGGACATCACTTCTGGCTCGACTGAGCCAATTCAACCCTTCTAGAGTCTCGTATCAGCAAGGCTAACGACCTCGATCCCTCATTTGGCCAGTATTGACAAGTTGTCAATGCGCGGCCACGCTTGCTCGGTAGAAATCCATCCGCTAGGCGCTGTGTGCTTGTCGCTAACACGGCTTTCAGGAAATTCTCCACTTAGATGATTTTCGCAATGAAAATCTCGCGATAGCTGACGTTTTCGGTCACAGAAAATCTCATGCTAGATGCGTAAACCATTGATTATCCAGTGACTTATATTCTCCAGTTAGCTGACGTACGACACACCTTCTGGGCCTTTCCCTCTCTGGTATTCGTTTAGCCACGATCAGCACGCGCTCTCTGCCGCGGGATGCTTATACTCGCCACAATTCTGCCAGGAAGTCGAACATGAGCAGCATCGAAGAACTCAACGCGCAATCGCTCAAGGGGCACTCAGGTCTCAGGCGAATCCTGAGAGCGCTGGGATACTCCATTGCAGGTATCCGTGCTGCGATTGCCGGCGAAGCTGCCTTCAGACAGCTGCTGCTGCTCAATGCTGTCCTGATACCACTGGCGTTCACGCTCGACGTCAGCCGAATCGAACGCTTGTTACTGGTGATCGTGCTGTTGTTGACACTGGTGGTCGAGCTCGTCAATTCGGCGATAGAGGCAGCAATCGACCGAATCTCGCTCGAACTGCACCCGCTTTCCAAGAACGCCAAGGACATGGGCAGCGCGGCGCAACTGCTGTCGCTGGTGATGGTAGCGGTCACCTGGCTGATGATTCTCTATTGAGCCTGGCGCTGTAACTTCATGCTCATGTTCGCCCGATCTGCCCAGCCGCGCGCTGTGTCAGACAGCTCGCGGATAGGCAGTCACCGCCCTGGAACTCAGTCCTTCCTGACGTTCTGATAGAGCATCAGGCGCGATGCCTCGTGCAGTCCCCGTGTCAGGGCGACAAGTCGCTGGAATTCCTCGGGATACCGGTCGGCTACGTCGACCAGAGGCTCCGGTGATGCAATTTCGTGCAGGGTCGGCTGGCTGCCGTCGTGCTGCATCTGCAGAAGAAAGTCCTTGGTCACGCCACCAATCAGCGGGAACGTGCCTTCGCGGAGCACGAGTGGAACCACGCGCTCTCCCTCAGGAGCCGGCTGCTGGATGTCGCGTCCCATTGCACCGTTGCGAAACTCCATGCCGGCCATGCCCAGTACGGTCGGTAGCAGATCGGCCAGACCCACGGCCTCCTCGATCACTCGTGGCTCCAGCAGCTTGGGCGCATGGATCAACAACGGAACATTATTGCTCTCGAGCCCCAGCTTTTCGTATGCCGGCAGCATGTGCGGAATCTGGGCGATGCGCGTGTTGTGGTCGCCAAACATGACGAAGATGGTGTTGTCGTACCAGCCGCCTTCCTTCGCAATCTCCATCAGGCGGCCGATGTTGAAATCCAGGAGGCGGACCGCGTTGTACTGCGCCACGCTGCGGGAACCGGCGCCCTGCACCTTTTCCAAAGGCAGATCGAGGGCTTCGAAGCCGTCGTTCTGCTTGGGTATGGTGAACGGACGATGGTTGCCCGCCGTCTGGATATAGGCAAAGAAGGGCTTGCCCTCCCCCTGCTCTCGCAGCAGCCGGTCACTTTCCTTGAACAGGTCCAGATCGGAGATTCCCCACACATCCACCATCGGAGAGTTCCAGTGGCGCTCTTCATATAGCTGGATGTCGTCGATGCTCTGGCGGATCAGGGCATTCATATTGGCCCAACCGGAATTGCCGCCAATCATGTAGTACTTGTCGTAGCCCTGCAGCGCGTTGACGAGGCTGTGTTGCCGAGTGATCAGCGGATTGCGCGTCGCGGTTTCCTGACGGGAAACGTCTGGTACGCCGGATATGCTCGCCCACACGGTCTTCGCGGTGCCGGTCACGGGAACGTAGAAGTTCTTGAAGAGCCAGCTCTGCTTGGCCAGCCGGTCGATATTGGGAGTTGGGTTGAGCGGGTTGCCGTAGGCGCCCACTGCGGTGGTGCCCAGGGATTCGAGCATGACGAAGACGACATTCGGCCGCTTTCCGTCAATCGCATAGGGTTGAACGCCCTGCTCCCGGCTGAAATTAAGCGTTTTCGCATCAGGCTGGTCGACGCCTAGGTAATGGCTGACGACATCGTAATGGGCCTCGACCTGTTCCCGGTCATACGGCTGATTGGGCACCTTCAGCGTGTCGTAGAGGAAGATCACCGGATTCAGGCCAAGGGCTGCGATCTGGTTGTCGCCCGAGAAAAAAGCATCACTCCAGCGCAGCGGCACGGGGTTTTCCAGGTTGATATTGTCGAAACGCCCGAGGATGGCGACGAAGACAGCCACCACCATCAGCGCACTACCCCAGATCAGTGAAAGCCGGCTGATTCGCTTTGCCGGGCGATCCAGTGTGACCCGCTCGAAGCGCAGCAGCAGCCACCAGACCAGAGCGGTTGCCGCCGCCCAGCCAAGGGTGATCCAGACCACTGGATAGGTTTGCCAGACCATATCGGTGGAGATCTGCGCGTCCTCCAGAAAGCGCAAGACGGTGGCATTGATGCGCACCCCGAGATAGGCGTAGTGGCCAAAATCGATTATGTAGACCAGCAGCACTGCACCAAGCGCCAGAGCCAGATAGAGCCGCGCCACCCAGCGAAGGACGCGGGAGCGGGTCAGGTTCCAGACCGGCAGCCACGCCAACAGCGCGATCGGCAACATCAACAGGATCGCCAGGCGAAGGTCGAAGCGCAGGCCGATCCCGAGCGTTTCGGGTACGGCATCGACCGTGCCGAGCGCGCTGGGCTCCAGCCCGGAGAAACCGACGAAGAAAATCCCGCGCAATGCTGCGAGCGCAATGAACAGAATCCCGACTGCACCGAACCAGTAATGCAGGCGCCGCGACTGAAGCCAACCCATTGTCCCAACCTCGAATCTATCGAATCGTCAAATAGCGCAGCCGAGCCATCACAGGTCGGCTGGAGTAATTTTCGTCACGCGGGCATTGGCTTGCGCACGAGTGCCTTGCAGGCATAGACGAGCAACGCCCCGCAGCTGAACAAGGCGATGAAGGGGTCTAGCAGATAGTCCCAGTAATTGGGCGACGGCTTGATCCCCAGGCTGAACGCCAAGGTGGCAAGGCCGAGCATGGAAGCGCCCAGCCAGTTCTTGAGCAGCAGCAATCCCAGGGCAAGCACGCCCACCACCGCGATCAGCGGGCGGGGGGCGTAACCGAGTTGATAGGGGTCCAGATAGGACAGGCCCATCGTTGCCGGGTAGAGAAAAAGCGCCAGCCCCGCCATCGCGATCAACAATTGCACGCGCGCGTTCTGCGGCGGCATCGCCATCAGTCCCAAGCGCACTGCCGCGAAAAATGCCAGCGCCACCAGCGTCGTGATGGCCACATCATCAGTGAAGCTGCGCATGTAGGCGGCCAATGACAGACCGTCCACGGGAATGAAGCTGATCCCTAGCAGGAGGAGAAGGCGAAGCCATTGAAACCCTCGGCCGAGGCCAAATCCAGGCGTGACGATGAAAGCGAGTAACCCGAAGGTCAGATGCGCTTGCCAGAGTTCAGGCATCAGAGCTGCTCCAGTAGCCAGGCATCATTGAAGCTGACGTGTTTGATGAAGGTATTGTTCCAGGAATAGACCAGGTGGTAGAGACCGTCGGCGCTCCTGATGAAGTAGGGATACTCGTACTCGAAATCGCAGCCATGGGTCTTGCAGACGCGCTTATCCAGGTTTGTCAGAAACTCGTCCACCAGCGATAGCCGCCGCGGCCCGCTGGAAAGGCGAAACTTGTCGCCGATGATTTCCCGATATACCTCCGGGGTGAACGGGTTGCCCTCCGGGTCAGGCGATTCGTCCAGGTCAATCACCGGCTTCCAGAGATCGAGGCTGGAGTCGGTTTCCATCAGGCGAAGCCGGAAACGCCCGTCCTCCAGATCATTCAGGGCAACCAGCAGGCCATGATTGGGCGTGGCCACCGCTGCGAGCGCCGAATTGGGGTTGGCCGGGTCGATCGGATAAGGCTTGCTCCAGGTTCTGCCGGCATCTGCGGTGCGGCTGGCAAGCACGCGATGATGGCTGGAGCCTGCATAGCGCAGCATGGCAACGGCGTGTTGCTCGTCCATCGGCACCACTGTTGGTTGCAGTGAATCGTTGCCTTTGCTGATTCGACTTTTACCAATCACCTCGCCGTTCGGGCTGATGTACAGATACTCGGCGAACTTGCCGAGGAACTCGTGGTAGACGGGCAGTCCTATGGTGCCGTCCTGATGGAATACCGGGGCATTACGCACCAGTGTGCTGATGTTCAAGAAGGGGGTGGTGATCAGCTGCCTGGGAGTCGACCAGGTTTTTCCCAGATCATCCGAATACATGGCGTTGATGGCGCTTCCAGCCCAGCCACCGATCGATACCGACACATAGAACAGCCACAGCCTGTTGTCGGGAGCCAGCGCAATGACCGGATTGCCGAGCTTGCGTATGTGCTTCTGGGTCGCCTTCTGGGTCGACTCGCGAGTTGCCAGGACCAGTTCCTCGCCCCACTCCGCCGCAATCGCGTCGAATCGCGCGCCGCGCACCTGAACATCCGCAGCCCCTTCGCGTGAACCGGCAAACCATACGGCCATCAGGCCACCATCCGGCAAGGAGGTCACCGAGGAGGCATGGACAAACTCGTCGAGATCGGAGGATGCGAAGCGGGTGCTGTAAAACGGCCCCTTGCTGGCGAGCGGCAGAGCATGAGAATCGGCTACAGCGAACCCGGAAACCGCTCGTTCAGGATGAAGCCACCAGGCGGTAGTGAAAATAGCTGCAAGGGCGATGACAGACAGGCAGGTGGGAAGAAATCCGAACTTTCCAGAACTCATATAAATCATGTCCGTATAAACACATGACGCGTCCTGCGCTTTGCAAGAAACGACAGGCTCGTATGCCCCAAAAACCGTCGGGGCGTGAAAAAGAAGTGTATTGATCGGTTTGCCCCGACTTCTGATGGCCGGGAGTACCGAGCTTGTTTGAGTGGCCGCCGATCATGACCGAGCACCAGGGGCGGAGCAATCACTTGGTGCAGGAAGCCGATCAGCCGCGCTTGATAAACGCTTCGCGCAGAAAAATCAGGTGCGACAGAAATCCTCGATGGCTGCAAGTGCAGGCGACGCAATATAGTGTCACAAACATACCTGTGGCAAATTGCTGCACCCTCCTCTCCATCGCGCGGCACGCAGGCCATGGCCGACCGATAAGTCGACTACCCAGACGTACCGCTGCAGGGCCAGCGGCGTAATATGGCGCATCTCAACAGAACGGGAGTTCTCTCATGCTGCTTCGCTTACTGGCCGCTGGTACTTTTGCGGCACTCTGCTTGCCTGCCCTTGCGCAGGAGCACCACCACGACCATCAGGCTTCGACACAAGCAGCCACCAGCGAGCTGGCTGTCAGCCAGGCGTGGTCGCGGGCGATGCCGCCCAGCGCTCCGACTGGCGCGGTGTACTTCATACTGGAAAATCGTGGTCAGCAGCCACAGCGCCTGATCGGGGCGCAGACCTCACGTGCCGAAAAGACCGAGCTGCACACCCATGTGCATCAGGGCGACATGATGAAGATGCAGCAGGTCGAGGCGGTCGACGTGCCAGCAGCTGGCAAGGTGGAGTTCAAGCCGGGTGGCAATCACGTGATGCTGTTCGGGCTCAAGCAGCCGCTGGTGGCTGGGGAGAGCTTCCCGGTGACGCTGCAATTCGAGGACGGCGGCGAGATCACCACCGAGGTGAGCATCGAGGTAGATGCCCCGGCTGCCGGCGGTGCTGCGCCAGGGCATCATCACTGAGTGATCTGGCGCGCCGCCGCAGGCGGCCGCCAGCATGCTTTCAGATCGCCGCCGGTGTGCGCATGGTGACGAACTCTTCGGCGGCCGTCGGGTGGATGCCCAGCGTGTCGTCGAACACCTGCTTGGTGGCCCCGGCCTTCAGCGCCACGCCCAGCCCCTGCATGATCTCGCCGGCATCCGGTCCCGCCATATGACAGCCGAGCACACGGTCGGTCTCAGCATCCACCACCAGCTTCATCAGGCTACGCTCGAGGCTATCGGTCATGGTCAGCTTCATCGGCCGAAAACGACTTTCGAAGATCGTTACGTTGTAGCCCTGCTCGCGCGCCTCCTCCTCGGTCAGCCCGACAGTTGCCATGTTCGGCAGACTGAACACCGCGGTCGGGATGGTCGTGTAATCGACCTTGCGATATTGCTCCGGCTTGAATAGCCGCCGCGCCACGGCCATGCCCTCAGCCAGTGCGACGGGTGTCAGCTGCACGCGACCGATCACGTCGCCAATCGCCAGAATCGAGGACACCGAGGTACGGTATTCATCGTCCACGGCAATGAAACCTCGGGCATCCAGCGCTACGCCGGCCTTTTCCAGCCCCAGGTTGTCCAGCATCGGACGGCGGCCTGTCGCGTAGAAGATGCAGTCCGCTTCCAGCGTGCGGCCGTCTTCCAGCGTCGCGAGCAGGCTGCCATCGGCCTGCTTGTCGATATGCACGATGTCGGCGTTGAACTGCAGATCCACGCCCTTCTTGATCATCTCGTCCTTCAGGTGATCGCGGAGCGAGCCATCGAAACCGCGCAGGAACAATTCACCGCGATAGAGCAGCTTGGTATCGGCACCGCAGCCATGGAAGATCGAGGCGAATTCGACGGCGATATAGCCACCACCGACCACCAGCACACGTCGCGGCAAGGATTCGAGGTAGAAAGCTTCATTGGACGTGATGGCGTGCTCACGCCCCGGAATCGCCGGCACGTGGGGCCAGCCGCCGGTAGCGATCAGGATGTGCTCGGCCGTGTACTGCTTACCCTCGACTTCGACGGTATGGGCATCGACCAGGCGCGCATGCGCTTGCAGCAGGGTCACGCCGCTATCCACCAGGATGCTGCGGTAGATGCCGTTCAGTCGCTGGATTTCCCGGTCCTTGTTGGCAATCAGGGTCTTCCAGTCGAAGGTCGCGCCGTCGATGGTCCAGCCGTAGCCCTGTGCCTGGCCAATGTCTTCGGCGTAATGCGCGCCGTAGACCAGTAGCTTCTTCGGCACACAACCGACGTTGACACAGGTACCGCCCAGGTAACGGCTTTCCGCAACCGCCACCTTCGCGCCGAAACCTGCAGCGAAGCGCGCCGCACGCACGCCACCGGAACCTGCACCGATGACGAATAGATCGAAGTCGTAAGCCATGTAATGTTGTCTCCTTCTGTAGCGAACAGCATAACCCAGGCTTTCGGCCTGAATCACCGAAGGAGTGCCGCATGCGCCCTACCCTCACCCACCTGGCTCTGCACGTGCCCAATCTGGACGCCTGTATCGCGTTCTATGAGCGCTTCTGCGGCATGCACGTGTTTCACGAGCGCCCCGGAAAGGGCTCACGCATCGTCTGGATGGCGGAGCCTGGAAAAGAGCGCGAGTTCATCTTCGTGATGATGCCGGACGGCAAGGATCGATCGCTGGCGATGGACGACTACAGCCATTTCGGCTTCGCGCTGGCCAGTCGAGAGGAAGTGGATGCGGTTGCCGACCTGGCGCGCAGGGAAGGCTGTCTGATATGGGAGCCGCGCGACGAACCCTATCCGGTGGGCTACTACTGCGGTTTGCGCGATCCTGCGGGCAACTATGTCGAATTCAGCTACGGGCAGCCGCTTGGACCGGGTGCCGAGGATATGCCGGAGCCTTGAAGCAGGCCCGGAAGTGACTGGGCCACCCTTAGGTGGCCCAATTGCTTCAGAACGCCTTGCCGGTCAGGTAGAAGTGTTCGTAGCAGAAGTTGGTCGCCGCGATGTAGCCCTCGGCGCTACCGCAGTCGAAGCGCTGGCCCTTGAACTTGTACGCCAGCACGCAACCATCCTGAGCCTGGCGCATCAGCGCGTCGGTGATCTGAATCTCACCGCCCTTGCCCGGCTCGGTCTGCTCGATCAGATCGAAGATGTCCGGAGTCAGGATGTAGCGACCGATGATCGCCATGTTGGACGGCGCATCTTCCGGCTTGGGCTTTTCGACCATGTGGCTGACGCGGTAGATGTCGTCGCGGATCATCTCGCCGGCGATCACACCGTACTTGCTGGTCTCTTCCGGCGGCACTTCCTGAATGGCAACGATCGAGCAGCGGAACTGGTTGTAGAGCTTGACCATCTGCGCCAGGACCGGATCGCCATTGAGGTTGATGCAAAGGTCGTCAGCCAGGACCACGGCGAACGGCTCATCGCCGATCAGCGGGCGGCCGCTGAGAATCGCATGCCCCAAGCCCTTCATCTCCACTTGGCGGGTGTAGGAGAAGCTGCATTCGTCGATCAGGCGGCGAATACCGACCAGGTACTTTTCCTTGTCGGTGTTGCGGATCTGGTGCTCCAGCTCGTAGCTGATGTCGAAATGGTCTTCCAGCGAGCGCTTGCCACGCCCGGTGACGATCGCGATCTGGTTCAGCCCCGCCGCCAGCGCCTCTTCAACCCCGTACTGAATCAGGGGCTTGTTCACCACCGGCAGCATTTCCTTGGGCATGGCTTTGGTTGCAGGAAGAAAACGGGTGCCATATCCGGCAGCGGGAAAAAGGCATTTCTTGATCATGTGAGTCCTTGAAATAAAGGTTCCAGTCGATGCACTGCCATCGAGAACAGCAGCTGCCTTGCGGTGTTGCCCGGCCATGCCGGCGTAGAGCCTACGACCATCGTTTTGCAGCGGGGTTCGCAGCGACATTCACGCTCGATGCAGATTATGTGCCTGCCGCTCGGGGGCGCTGGTTTCGCTGCTCCGGCGGGTCGCCACGCTAATGGCGGTCGGGGCGCTCTGTAAAGCCATCTGTCGGTGTTTTTTCACCGTGCCAGTGAGACCGAATAACCGGACGCGCAACCGCGAATACCCATAACCAATGATCATTACACCTTGGTCGCACCTTGCACCGAAAGAGAGCCGGTCGACCCATGACCTGAGTCAGGGAAATGTGCAATTGCACTGTTGTCGGTCGCCCGAAGCACTTCTCTCGAGTCGAAAAGCAATACCATAGCGCCGCCCAATAATGGCGCATGGCTATCACCTGCGGTTGATTTCAAGAATACGCACAGCACGCCGATATCAGCAGGTGACTGCCTGCTCAATGCTGCGCCGCAAGTATCGGCAGCGCAGCAGTGCTGCAATGGCAGCTGACCCCGCGTGGCACTAGTACTAAGGAAAACCATGAACAACAGCTCCGCCTCCCGACAAATGTCCGTGCAGACAAAGATCAACCTGGCCCTGGTGCTGGTCCTGGTGGCGATCATGTCTGCCTCGTTGTTCTTCTCTGCCAGTACGGAGAAGCGGCTCGTGCTCCAAGTTGTAGAGCAGCAGACCAAGGATGCCGCCGACTCCTATTTCGATAGCATCAACACCATGATGTTGACCGGCACCATGGCTCAGCGAGAGGTGCTGCGGAACAAGATTCTCGCGCGCCCAGGCGTTATCGATGCGCGCATCATCCGCGGGGAAGAAGTCACCAAGGTGTTCGGCCCTGGCTATGACCACCAGGCCCCGGCCGACGCGCTGGATCGCCGCGCGCTGAGCGGCGAGGCGATCATCGAGGTCAACAAGCAGAGCGGTGGCCGTGTGCTGACCGTCATCAATCCCATCCTGGCCCACGCGGACTACCGCGGTACCAACTGCCTGACCTGCCACCAGGTTGGCGAGAACACGGTCATGGGCGCTGTGCGCATCAGCTATGACCTCAAGGCGCTGGACCAGGAAGTCGACCGCAACATCATGATCAGTGGCGGGATTCAGTTGCTGCTGCTGTTCATCGGCGTGGTGGTCATGTGCCTGACCGTGCGCCACGTCATCATTCGCCGCATCACTGCCATGCGCCACACCATGAATACCATGGCCGAGGACGAAGACCTCAGCCTTAGCGTCGAGGTGGGTGCGAAGGACGAAATCGGTGCGATGGGCGATGCCTTCAACCGCATGATCGGCAAGTTCCGCCATAGCCTGGAGGCCGTCGCGGGCGTTACCCATCAGCTCAGTGATGTCTCCGAGCGGGTATCCCATGTTGCAGAGAAGACCCTGGCTGCCGTCAACGAGCAGCGCAGCGAGACCGACATGGTCGCCTCGGCGATGAACGAGATGAGCGCGACCGTGCAGGAAGTGGCACGCAATGCCAGCCAGACCGCCACGGCATCGACCGGCGCCGACAACGAATCAAAAGCCGGCGTGAAGGTCGCCACCGAGGCACTGGACGGCATCGAAGTGCTGATCGCCGAGATCGAGAAAGCCGCCCAGGTCATCCAGCGGGTCGAGAGCGACAGCGCCAGCATCGACATGGTGCTCGGCGTGATCAACGGCATCGCCGAGCAGACCAACCTGCTGGCGCTGAACGCAGCCATCGAAGCGGCACGCGCCGGCGAACAGGGCCGCGGCTTTGCGGTGGTGGCCGATGAGGTACGTACCCTAGCTTCGCGCACGCAGAAATCCACTGAAGAAATCCAGGCCATGATCGAACAGCTGCAAGGCGGCGTTCGCAATGCGGTGCAGGCCATGAGCGAAGCACAATTGCGTGCCCGGTCGGGTTCGCAATGCGTCGAGAAGGCTGCCCAGAGTCTCGCCGTGATCGCCGACGAAGTCGGCACCATCAACGAGATGAACACCCAGATCGCAACGGCTGCCGAACAGCAGAGTGCGGTTGCCGAAGAGATCAATCGCAACATCACTACCATCAGCCGTATTGCGGACACCACATCGGCTGACGCATCCCAGACCTCGCAGATCAGCGACGAGCTGGTGCGTCTGGCAACCGAGCTGAACCGTCTGGTCGGCCAGTTCAAACTCTGACCACTGCGGCGCGGCCTTCCCTGCCGCGCCCGGTATGCATTTCGAATCGCCCAACGGTGCGGTTCGGAGTGCCGCCGGGGCGCTATTCTTGATCTGAGACAGTCGGCGCGCCGGACCGAATCGTCCATAATCCGCGCCCATGACCTGCCTGAGCCGGACACACCCGAGGGTGACACCGCGTTCCGCGCCGGACTCCGAATTCAACCTTAGGTAAAACGAACATGGACCAACTGCCGAGCTTCGACCGCGCCCTGGTCGAGAAATACGACCGTCCAGGTCCGCGCTACACCTCCTACCCCACGGCCCCACAGTTTCACCAGGCCTTCGCCCAGGATGATTACCGTGCCGCCGCCGCACGCAGCAATCAGGCGCAAACGCCCAAGCCGCTGTCGGTGTACATCCACATTCCGTTCTGCAAGAGCCTTTGCTACTACTGCGCTTGCAACAAGATCATCACCCACAAGACCGAGCGCGCCGTCGAGTACCTCGAATACCTCAAGCGCGAGATCGCCATGCAGGGCGAACTGTTCGATCGTTCGCGCAAGCTCACTCAGCTGCACCTCGGCGGTGGCACACCCACCTACTTCACCAGCGAGCAGCTGGCCGACCTGATGGCGTGCCTGCATCAGGCGTTCAACATGGATGACAGCGACAACCACGAGTTCTCGCTGGAGGTGGACCCGCGCACCGTCACGCCCGAGCAGATCCACGGCCTGCGCAAGCTGGGCTTCAACCGCCTGAGCTTCGGCGTGCAGGATTTCGACGAGCAGGTGCAGATCGCCGTCAACCGCATCCAGACCGAGGAGCAGACTCGCGAGCTGGTCCAGGCCGCCCGCGACGCACAGTTCAAGTCCATCAGCGTCGACCTGATCTACGGCCTGCCGCTGCAGACGGTGGCCAGCTTCGACACCACGCTGGACAAGATCATCGACATTCGTCCGGACCGCATCGCCGCTTACAGCTATGCCCACCTGCCGGAGCTGGTACGCGCACAGAAGCTGATCCGCCCAGAGGACATGCCACCGCCGGAGCGCAAGCTCGAACTGCTGGAACTGACCATTCAGCGCCTTACCGCCGCCGGCTACATCTATATCGGCATGGATCACTTCTCCCTGCCGGAAGACGAACTGGCCCTTGCCCGCGCCAATGGCACGCTGCAACGCAACTTCCAGGGTTATTCGACCCACGCCGATTGCGACCTGATCGGGCTGGGCATTTCCTCCATAGGCAAGGTCGCCGACAGCTACAGCCAGAACGTCAAGGAGCTATCGCAGTATTACGCGCGCCTCAACGAGGGCATGCTGCCGGTGCAGCGCGGCTACAAGCTGAGCGACGATGACTGCCTGCGCCGTGACGTCATCGTGTCGCTGATGTGCCATAGCCGCGTCGACTACCGCCAGATCGAACAGAAGCACGGCATCGATTTTCGGGAATACTTCGCCGATTCGCTGGCAAAGCTCGCCGAACCGGTGGCCGATGGCCTGGTCGAGCTGCACGACGATGCGCTGGTCCTCTTGCCGCAAGGGCAGCTGATGATGCGCAACGTCGCCATGGCCTTCGACGCCTATCTCGGCGGCGAGCAGCGCGGTCGTTTTTCGCGCACGGTCTGATCTCGCCAACGACGTCACAGCAGGCGGCGCGTAGCCGCCTGCTGTAGCTGGTGAGACTTCCGCTGATCACCGGGCAATTGCCAAACGCCGCTCAAACTGTATAAATAGCCAGTCTTTGAGCGGGCCGCGCGCGCCCCAGCTGCAGCGGATGTGCAATGCGTCAGGCCCTGGAAAATCCCTTCTACTACCTCGAAAACTTCCGACAGGTTCTGGCCTGGGTGAGCCGTCACCACAGTGATCTGCTGGATGAAACCGAGCTGGCATTTATCGAGCGTTTCGCCCTGTTGCCGCAGCCTTCCCAGGCGCTGCTGGTGCGCATGGTGATGCGCAAGGGCATGCTGTTTCGAGCAAGCAAGCTGCGTTATCCGGAGATTGGCTGCTCGCGTCGCGCGCTAGAGCCATTGATCGATCAGGGATGGGTCGATGCGTCTTCGGCCCTGACGCTCGAGCAGCTGTTCGCTTTGCTGACCAAAGGCGAGCTGCTGCAGGTGTTCGGGTCGTCTGCATCAGCCAGCCTGCGCAAGGCCGAGCTGCTGGATAAGCTGCGCGTCGACCACCAGATGGCCAAGCCGTTTCAGGCGTGGTGCAGCCAGATCGAAGACGCGGTATTTGCGTTATGCATCGACGAGCTCTGTGAGCGCCTGCGTTTGCTGTTCTTCGGCAACATCCATCAGGACTGGTCCGAGTTCGTGCTGGCTGACCTCGGCATTTATCGTTACGAGCAGGTCGTCTTCTCGCCCAGCTCCCGCGCCTTCAACTGTCGCACCGAGCTGGATGCCTATCTGCATCTGCATCGTTGCCGCGAGCGTTTCAATACCGGTGAGTCATCGAGCGACGTGCTGGCCGACGTGCCCGATGTGCCCTATGCCAACGCCTGGCTGGAAAGCCGCCGCGGCAAGCTGCTGCTGCGTATCGGCCAGCGGTTCGAGCGCATCGGTGACCTGGCAGAAGCCCTGCGCCTGCATGCCTCCAATAGCTATCCCGGTGCTCGCGAGCGAGCGATTCGCGTGCTCGAACGCTGTGGCCAGCCTGCAGCAGCGCTGGAGCTGCTGGATCAGGCGCAGGCTGCGCCGCAGAGTGAGCACGAACTGCAGCAACTGCAGCGAATCAAGCCGCGCCTGCAGCGCAGCCTGGGTATTCCTACGCTGCGCTCACTCAACCGCAAGCCGGAGCAGCTCGACCTGATCCTGCCCCGAGCCGGCTGTAGCGTCGAGCATGCGGTGCGCGAGCACCTGTCGACACCAGACGCGCCGGTCTACTACGTCGAGAATGCCCTGGTCGGCTCGTTGTTCGGCTTGCTTTGCTGGGACGCGATCTTCGCACCGTTGCCCGGTGCGTTCTTCCACTCTTTCCACTGGGCGCCGGCCGATCTGAATCGTGCGGATTTTCATCAACGGCGCGCTGACCTGTTTGCCGCCTGCTTGGCCTGTCTCGACAGTGACGACTACCGCGACTGCATCTGGCGCACCTTCCAGGCAAAGCTCGGCATTCATAACGCGTTCGTTGCCTGGGGGCTGCTCGACGAGAAGCTGTTGACCCATGCCTTGGCGTGCATTCCCGCCGCGCATCTGAAGCTGATGTTTCAGCGCATCCTCGCCGATGTTTGCGGCAATCGTACTGGCCTGCCTGACCTCATCCAGCTGTGGCCCGAAGAACGCCGCTACCGGATGATCGAGGTGAAAGGCCCGGGCGACCGCCTGCAGGACAACCAGAAGCGCTGGATCGATTACGCCCATCAGCACGGTCTGCCGATTGCGGTCTGCCATGTGCAATGGGCTGAGGTCATGGCGTGAGCTATCGGGTCGCGGTGCGCGCGCTCTGCGAATTCACCGCCAAGGTCGGCGATCTGGACCTGCGCTTCACACCCTCGCCCACCGCGCTGGAAGGCATCGCCGGCCACGCCCAGGTCAGCGCCAGGCGCGGCGAGGGCTACGAACGTGAAGTGGCTCTGGAGGGCCAATACGGAAAACTCATGGTGCGCGGCCGCGCCGATGGCTACGACCCGGCGCGGAACCGCCTGGAAGAAATCAAAACCTTCCGCGGGGATCTGGAACGTCAGCCGGCCAACCATCGGCAATTGCACTGGGCGCAGGCGAAGATCTACGGCTGGCTGCTGTGTCAGACGCGCCAGCTCGACGAGGTCGAGCTGGCACTGGTCTATTTCGACGTCGCCAGCCACAAGGAAACCCTCTTCGTCGAACGCCACGGAGCACAGAGCCTGCGCCTTTTTTTCGAAACCCAGTGTCAGGCGTTTCTCGACTGGGCCGAACAGGAACTGGCCCATCGCGACGCGCGCAATCAGGCGCTCACCGCGCTGGGTTTTCCTCATGCCGATTTCCGCACCGGCCAGCGGCAACTCGCCGAGGCGGTGTACAAGGCAGCCTGTACTGGCACCACGCTCATGGCGCAAGCGCCGACCGGTATCGGCAAGACCCTGGGCACGCTGTTTCCGCAGCTCAAGGCGTTTCCCGGCCAGCAGCTCGACAAGCTGTTCTTTCTCGCTGCCAAGACCTCCGGCCGCCGCCTGGCGCTGGATGCACTGCAAACGCTACAGCGCAACGGCGCGGGTGAATTGCGTGTGCTCGAGTTGATCGCACGTGACAAGGCCTGCGAGCACCCGGACAAGGCCTGTCACGGCGAATCCTGCCCGTTGGCGAAGGGTTTCTATGATCGTTTGCCCGCGGCCCGAGCAGCGGCATTGCAGCACAGCATGCTCGACCAAGCGGCCCTGCGAGAGGTCGCCCTCGCCCATCAGGTCTGCCCCTATTACCTCAGCCAGGAGCTGGCGCGCTGGGCGGACGCCGTGGTCGGCGACTACAACTACTATTTCGACATCAGCGCCCTGCTCTACGGCCTGACGCTCAACAATGACTGGCGTATCAGCGTGCTGGTGGACGAAGCGCACAACCTGCTCGAACGCGCGCGCGGCATGTACAGCGCCGAGCTCGATCAGCGGGTCTTTGCCGGTCTCGGCGGCAAGGCGCCGGCGCCCTTGAAACGCCCGCTGGGTCGGGTACAGCGCTGCTGGAACGACCTGCATCGCGAGCAGCTGGCGAATTATCAGGTGCAGCCCGAGCTGCCGCTCAAGCTGCTCGGCGCGCTGCAACAGGCCGTCAGCGCGGTCACCGATTACCTTGGCGAACAGCCCGGTGGGCTGGATGCAGAGCTGCAACGGGCCTATTTCGATGCCATGCATTTCTGCCGGATCGCCGAACAGTTCGGCGAGCATTCGTTGTTCGATATCAGCCTGTTACCCGCAACTGGCCGCGGCAAGAACAAGCGTTCGATGCTGTGCCTGCGCAATGTGGTTCCAGCGCCCTTCCTCGCGCCACGGTTAGAACAGGCTCGTTCGACGGTGCTGTTCTCGGCCACGCTGAACCCGCGCCGGTTCCATGCCGATATGTTGGGCCTGCCCACGGGTAGCGCCTGGATCGAGGTCGAATCGCCATTCCAGGCCGATCAGCTGCGGGTATGCCTGGCCGAGCATGTCTCGACCCGCTATCAGCACCGCCAGGCCTCGCTGGGTGCCGTGGTCGAGCTCATCGCCCAGCAATATCGCGAGCGCGCCGGCAACTACCTGGCGTTCTTCAGCAGCTTTGATTACCTGCAACAGGTGACTGCCCTGCTGCGCGAGCAGTATCCGGACGTGCCCTTCTGGGAGCAGACTCGTGGCATGCAGGAAGCGGCCCGCAGTGCATTTCTCGACCGATTCACCGAGCACAGCAAGGGCGTCGGTTTTGCGGTGCTCGGCGGCGCATTCGCCGAAGGCATCGACTTGCCAGGCAACCGCTTGATTGGCGCCTTTATCGCCACCCTCGGCCTGCCGCAGGTCAATCAGGTCAACGAGCAGTTCAAGACACGCCTGGAGCAGTTGTTCGGCCGCGGCCTGGGTTACGACTACACCTACCTCTACCCCGGGCTGCAGAAAGTCGTGCAGGCTGCGGGACGGGTTATCCGCACACAGAGCGATGAAGGCGTCGTGCACCTGATCGACGACCGTTTCGGCCGGTCGCAGATACGCCTCCTGCTGCCGAGCTGGTGGCAGCTTTCGCCAGTTTCCAGCGACTGAGGCCACGCAACGGCGCCGTTCGGGTTGCGTGGTGTCCGGAGGCTCGCTATAGTCCTGCGCCGCCGATTCCCCATCGGCGAACTGCTACGCAGCCTCCGCCCGGATGGCGAAATTGGTATACGCAAGGGACTTAAAATCCCTCATCCGAAAGGGTATGCGGGTTCGACCCCCGCTCCGGGCACCAGTCTTTACGCGGCTTTCAGCCTTCCAGCGTCCGTCTTGTCATTTGCGCTTTACTGACTTTCCGCAATTAGCGCTAGCGCTGCCATCGTCAGCGCACTATCTGATCAACCTTTGTATCCATCGAACGCAGTTACCAGCCTGAGGGTTGGCTGAAGTTCATATCGAACTTGCCGACATCGCGCTGCCGCTCTTTTCAATGTCCAGAAAGATAGTACGCGCGCAATTGTGTCTGCAGATACATACAGTGCTATGCTGTGTCCATGGGATTAATCGAGCAATTGCCATGACTGCGACTCTTCAGGCACCCGCGTTTACCAAAGATCAGTGCGCCGCCGGCCTTCGTACTGCGGTGAACATTCTCGAAAAATGGCAGGCGTCTACCGAACAGGCCTGTCGGATACTGCGTATCTCCCGCAGTACTCACGCGCGGGCCAAACTCCGCAATGCAGATTGGTCGGTCAGTCTGGACCCAGACCAGATGCAGCGCGTCAGTTTCATTCTCAACATCCACGCAGCACTGCGGCTGATCTTCGATAACCCGGAAAACACTTACGGCTTTCCGGCAATGCCCAATCACAACGAATTCTTCAACGGGCGATCGCCGCTGGAGGTAATGGCTCAGGGGGACATGATTTCCCTGTACGAGTCGTTCCGCCGTATCGACAGCCTGCGAGGCGCGCAGTGGTAGTGCCGCAGCGACTGCCGATACGGGCCGATGCCCGGTGCCAGTCGTACCGGCTGGTGAACTCCAAGTATCCTCCCATCGATCTGTTCGATGACGTAGCCGACGCCGAGGAATTTGAAATCCTCTATCAGTTGCAGGCGCTGACAAACCCGAGATTGCACAACGAAACTGGCCGCCTCGAGCTGATTCCTCGGTCAGAAATACCGTTCGGCATTCCGGGCTGCTCCTACGCTACGGCGCCGTTCACCCACGTGAATCCAGCCGGCTCTCGTTTCAGCGATGGCAGCTACGGCGTGTTGTATCTGGCCGACAGCATGGAAACGGCACTGGTCGAGGTGCGGTATCACCAGGAGCACTACTGGTCGAATGTCGTAGGCTTGAACTTCGAGCGGTTCGTTTTCCGCGGGTTGTCATGTCAATTCAACGAGGCCGGGCTGCTGGATGCCACGGGCGTGTCGATGTCGGATCCGATCTACGACGCGGATGATTACTTCCACTCCCGCCAGTTCGGTCGCCTCGCCAGGCAAGAGGGATTCCCCGGGTTGCGGTATCACTCGGTACGTAGCCCAGGCCGGCACTGCTGGGCACTCATGACGCCGCGGCGCGTACTGTCCATCGTTCAGACCGCACACTACGAGATGATCTGGAACGCTGGCATCACCAGCGTCAGCGCGATCACCGAAGTCTGATGCTGGCGCGTTAGCCGTCTTCTCCTCCCTGCACCGGCCATCCGATTGCGCCGTGCTGCCAAACCGCTGTAACAATCATCGCGCATCGTCTGCTCATGGACTCCCCATGGCGCAAGGACGCTCCACCGAACTCACGACGTGAGGACGCGAACATGAGCAAGCGATCACTCGAAGAACTGGTTACCCGATCGGATATCAGTGCACTCCAGCCCATGGTGCATTGGCGCCGCGGGCGTCGTAACGGTCATGACAAGGCCGGGCCGAACGCTGCCGCACTGATTCAGCGCGCCGCACATGATATCGGCATGCTGAGAACCGCTGTACACAGCTGAGCTCGACTCCTGTCAGGCCTCGCGAACGGGTCGCAAGGCCTGTTCCAGAGCTTTTCTATGGTCTTGACGGCTGTCAATGGCAAAAATAGTAAGCAGCCTATCTTTCGCTCCGATGTCAACCAAGGAGCGGCACATGAAGAACCTGCATCCCCATCATCTGACCCCCTACCTGCTGAGCGCTGGCCTGTTATGCAGTCCGGCGGTTTTCGCTCAGGAAACCTTCAGCAGCTTGTTCACCGACGCGAAACCGATTCTGGATGTGCGCTATCGCTACGAGCACGTCGATCAGGACAACGCACTTGAGCACGCCAACGCCCAGACGCTGCGCACCCGCGTCGGCTTTCAGACCGGCAAGTGGTACGGCCTGTCGGCTCTGGTCGAGGCAGACAACGTAAGCCGCCTGGGTGATGCCGCCTACAACAGCACACGCAACGGCCAGACCGATTACTCCGTGGTAGCCGACCCCGACGGCAGCGAGATCAACCAGGCGCTGTTGCGCTACGACCACGCGTTCGGCAACGCCATTGCCGGCCGTCAGCGCATCAATCTGGACAACCAGCGCTTCGTCGGTGGCGTCGATTGGCGGCAGAGCGAACAAACCTACGACGGTGTGCTGGGCCAGCTGCAACCGCTCGACAAGCTGACCCTGACTTACGCCTACATCAACAACATCAACACGACCTTCGGCCCGGGCGACAACCGTTTCGACAATCGCGCCAACCCGGCCAATATCGAAGGCCACAGCCATCTGTTCAACGCCCGCTACGCTCACTCACCGGCGCTGACGGCCACCGCCTACAGCTATCTGCTGGGACTGGACAACATCGCCACTGCACCCGCCGCTGCGCTCGGCACCCTGTCCAGCAAGACCACAGGTCTGCGTCTGAACGGTGCCCTCCACGGCATCAGCTATGCGCTTGAATATGCACGCCAGCAGGACTACGCCGACAATCCACAGGAGCTGAGCAGCGAGTACTACCTGGCCGAACTTGGCTACGCCCTCAAGGGTGCGACTCTTAAAGCGGGCGTGGAAGTACTGGGCGGCGACTCGGGGCCGGGCAATCGCGCCTTCCAGACGCCGTTGGCCACCAAGCACGCCTTTCAGGGCTGGGCCGACACCTTCCTGCTGACGCCCGCGGACGGTGTGCAGGACGTTTACCTGGGGGGCACACTACCGCTCTTGGGCGGCACGCTGCAGGCCTGGTACCACGACTTCCGCGCCGAGCGTGGTAGCGAGCAGTACGGGGAAGAGATCAACATCGCTTACAGCCGCGCCATCCCGCTGGTCAAAGGGCTGGTCGCAACGGTCAAGTACGCCGGCTACGACGCGGACGACTATTCGGTGGATACCGAGAAGCTTTGGGCACAGCTGCAGTACAGCTACTAAGCGATACGGGTCGGGCGTTCGCGCCCGACCTTCCCTACTCAGCTATCGCGTGTGACGAGGCAGGCGCAGGGAGATAATCGCGGCGAGCAGCACGAAAAGTGACGATACCCACAGGCAAGCCTGCAACCCATAGGCCTGGAACACCCAACCGGAGAGCAGGGTACCGATCAACCGACCCATGGCGTTGGACATGTAATAGAAGCCCACGTCCAGCGAAACGCCGTCTTCCTTGGCGTAGCTGACGATCAGATAGCTGTGCAGCGAGGAGTTCACCGCGAACAGCGCACCGAATAGCAGCAGCCCACCGATCAGCACCCATTGCGGCGATGCATCAGTTGTCAGGCCCACAGCGATTGCCGCGGGTAGCGCCGCCAGCAGCGCGGCCCAGATGAAGGCCGCACGCCCATCCGGTACCTTGCCGCTGCGCTTGCCGGTAATGGCCGGCGCCATCGACTGGACGATGCCGTAGCCGATGATCCAGCAGGCCAGAAAGCCGCCGACCATCCAGAAATTCCAGCCGAAGACGGTGCTCAGGTACACCGGTAGCGCGATGACGAACCAGACATCGCGAGCCCCGAAGAGAAACAGCCGCGCGGCCGACAGTACGTTGATTGCCTGGCTTTTGGAGAGGATGTCCTTGAACTTCGGTTTGGCCTTCGCCTTGCCAAGATCCTTTTTCAACAGCACCAGGCTGCTGATCCAGATCACGGCTAGCACCGCTGCCATCGCCAGGACCGCGCCGGCGAATCCCAGCAGCGTCAGCAGTGCACCACCGAGGAAAAATCCCACGCCCTTGAGGGCATTCTTCGAGCCGGTGAGGATGGCCACCCACTTGTACAGCGTGCCCTGCTGGCTGTCGGGTACCAGGAGCTTGATCGAGCTCTTGGCCGACATCTTGTTCAGATCCTTGGCGATACCGGACAACGCCTGCGCACCCATCACCCAAGGCACCGTCAGCCACGCCGCTGGCACAGTGAGCATCAGCAGCGCCACCACCTGCATCGCCAGGCCAAGGTTCATCGTCCGGTTCAGGCCGAGTCGAGCGCCGAGATAGCCGCCAACCAGATTGGTGACGACACCGAACACTTCGTAGAACAGGAACAGCGCCGCGATCTGCAGTGGCGTGTAGCCCAACGAATGGAAATGCAGCACCACCAGCATGCGCAGCGCGCCGTCGGTGAGCGTGAACGCCCAGTAGTTACCGGTGACGATCAGGTACTGGCGCACCGCGGGGGGCAGTCGGGCAAGGGCTTGCATGGTCGGTTCCGGATTGATTGAGCAGGTGCATTGCGCAACTAGATTGGCGAGCAGCGATGGCGTGGCATGCCGAGAGTCGGGGGCGTCGCGTCACGGATTTGCCGTAGGGTGGGCTTCAGCCCCCACCCTGCCGTTTCCATAACCCGCACCGCTCTCGGCAACACGCCACTCAGCGGCATCTCACCCTACCAGCCCCACCATGCGCGCCAGTTCCACGGTGCGGTTGGCATAGCCCCATTCGTTGTCGTACCAGGCGTAGATCTTCACCTGAGTGCCGTTGACGACCATGGTCGACAGCGCATCGATGATCGACGAGCGCGGGTCGGTGCGGTAGTCGATGGAAACCAGCGGCCGCTCCTCATACCCGAGGATGCCCTTCAGCTCGCCCTCTGCCGCGGCCTTGAGCAGCTGGTTCACCTCAGCGGCATCGGTAGCGCGCTCCACTTCGAACACGCAATCGGTCAGCGAGGCATTGGCCAGCGGCACGCGCACGGCATGGCCGTTCAGCTTGCCGCGCAGCTCCGGGAAGATTTCAGCGATCGCCGTGGCCGAGCCGGTAGTCGTGGGAATCAGGCTCATGCCCGAGGCCCGAGCGCGGCGCAGGTCCTTGTGCGGCTGATCGAGAATGCTCTGGGTATTGGTCAGGTCATGGATGGTGGTGATCGAACCGTGGCGGATGCCGAGCTGCTCATGGATCACCTTGACCACCGGCGCCAGGCAGTTGGTGGTGCAGGATGCCGCGGTGACGATGCGATGCTGCGCCGGATCGAACAGACTATCGTTGACGCCCATGACGATGTTCAGTGCACCCGGCTCCTTCACCGGCGCGCTGACCACCACGCGTTTGACGCCCTGCTCCAGATATTGCTGCAGCACGGCAACGGTCTTCATCTTGCCGCTGGCCTCGATGACCAGATCGCAGCCCGACCAGTCGGTTTCGCTGATCGCCTTGTTGGCGCTGACCTTTACCCGCTGACCGTCGATCACCAGACCGTCGCCATCGGATCCCGCTTCGTGTTGCCAGCGACCGTGAATGGAGTCGAAGTTCAGCAGGTGCGCATGGGTGGCCGCGTCCCCTGCCGGATCGTTGATCTGCACGAAGTCCAGCTCCGGCCAATCCCATGCCGCGCGCAGTGCCAGACGTCCGATGCGGCCGAAGCCATTGATGCCAACTTTGATGCTCATGGATGCCTCGCTTTTGAAAGGTGAATCAGGAAGTTCGTGGCGCAAACATGATGATCGCCATGCCCAGCATCGCAACGGCGCAGCCAAGCAGGTCCCACCAGGTCGGGCGAACACCATCGACCAGCCACAGCCAGACCAGCGCCACGCCGACATACACGCCGCCGTACGCCGCATACACGCGCCCGGCGGCGGTGGGATGCAGCGACAGCAGCCAGGCGAACAGCGCGAGGGAAAGCGCAGCTGGCAGCAGCAACCAGATACTCTTGCCCTGTTTCAGCCAGAGGTATGGCAGATAGCAGCCGACGATCTCCGCTATCGCGGTAATGACGAACAGGCCAAGCGTATTCAGCATGCGAAGCCCGTCATGCGCCGAAGCGTTCGATCCAGCCGACATGGGCCGGATGCTGGATAGCCTTGGGGCGCAGCGCCTGGACGCTGGCGATGGCGGTTGCGCGCGGCACGTCGCGGTCCATCAGGATGCGCGCTGCGATCAGGCCCGTACGACCGGAGCCGCCCTTGCAGTGAATAGCGATGCGCTTGCCGGCATCCAGCAGCTCATTGATCCGATCCGCCGACTGTTCCCAGGCCTGGTCTAAGTCCGCCAGCGGCATCTGTTCGTCAGCCACCGGCAGGTGAAACCACTCGAGGCCGCGCTCGGCGCAGAGCTGCGCCAGCTGCGTCGCTTCGTTGCGCGCCAGCTCTTCAGCAGGCATCAGGGTGATCAGCGCGTCAGCGCCGGCTGCTTGCAGGGTAGCCAGCGCCTCATCGACGCTGGTGCCCTTGCTGCCGGGGCACGGTGTGAAGATCAGCTGACCGGCGCTGCCGGGTACATCGAGGATGTCGTAGGGATGGGACACGCGGGCGATTCCTGAAAGTCAGATGGAGCGTTGATTGACGCGACGGGACAGCGCTTCGGCTGACTCCTTGCGTTCCGAATAGCGATCGACCAGGTAGTCGGCCCGACCGCGTACCAGCAGGGTGAGCTTGATCAGCTCCTCCATCACATCCACCACGCGGTCGTAGTAGGCCGAGGGCTTCATCCGGCCGGCGTCGTCGAATTCGAGAAAGGCCTTGGCCACGGAGGACTGGTTGGGGATAGTGAGCATACGCATCCAGCGGCCCAGCACCCGCATCTGGTTCAGGGCGTTGAACGACTGCGAACCGCCGCTGACCTGCATGATCGCCAGCGTCTTGCCCTGGGTAGGCCGCACCGCGCCCATGGCCAGCGGCACCCAGTCGATCTGGGCCTTGAATACCGCGCTCATCGAGCCGTGACGCTCGGGCGAACACCACACCTGACCTTCCGACCACTGCATCAGCTCGCGCAGCTCCTGCACCTTCGGATGGCTGTCCGGTGCATCGTCCGGCAGCGGCAATCCGGACGGATTGAAGATGCGCGTCTCGGCACCGAAACGTTCGAGCAGGCGCGCAGCTTCCTGTACCAGCAGACGACTGTAGGAGCGCTCCCGGTTAGAGCCATAGAGCAGCAGGATGCGTGGCCTGTGTTCTGGACCTGCCGGCAGAGCAAGCTTGTCCAGGTCAGGCATATCCAGCAGATCTGGGTCGATATTGGGCAGATCGTTGTTCATTAGGCATGTCCTGCTAGGTTCAAAGTGTGCCGATGCGTGCCAGCTCGGTTCTCAGCGTAGCGGCATCCAGTTGAGCGAGCGGTAGCGCGAGAAACGCGGTGAAACGTAGCTTGAGCCTGACGAGCGTGGCATCGAACGCCGCTTTTATTTCCTCGGGGCTACCGACGCTCTCGGAAGGATCGACAAGCCCCCAGTGCGCTTTGGTGGCCGGCCCGAAATACACCGGACACGCTTCGCCAGCGGCCTTGTCGCAGACGGTAATGACGGAGTCGGGATTCAGCGCCTGATGCGCGTCGCTGCTCTTGCTATACAAGCCATCAGCCGCAATGCCGGCCCGCGCCAGCGCCTCAAGCGTCAGTGGATTGATCTCGCCTCTTGGCTCGCTGCCGGCGCTGAACGCGCGCATGCCGGCCGGCGCGAGATGGTTAAACAGCGCCTCGGCCAGAATGCTGCGGCAGCTGTTGGCGGTGCAGAGAAAGAGAATCTTCATGGTCGTTCTTGATTCAGGCGCATGAGCTGGCGCGCTCTGGGCGGTTGCGCATACTTTCGAGGCGCTGCACGTTATCGCCCAGCCAATTCTTGTTAGCGGCCAGGATCGGCTGCAGCATGTCGGTCACCCAGTCAGGCAGGTGCGGGTGGAGTCGGTAGTAGACCCATTGGCCCTGACGGCGGTCTTCCAGAATTCCGCATCCGCGCAGCAGCGCCAGATGCCGCGAGATCTTTGGCTGGCTCTCATCCAGCGCACAGGTCAGCTCGCAGACACACAATTCGCCTTCACGGGCGACGAGCAACGCGATCCGCACGCGAGTCTCGTCTGCCAGGCATTTGAATACAGTGGTAGGTGTCAGGTGCTCGACCATTGATATCTTCTCAGCGCTTGTTCTTGACCAACACGAACATCTTGATCCGCTCATGTATCTCGTGAAGCGTGTGCCGGTAAGCATCCGGCTGGTCGCTGGTGGCAGGGTCTTCGAAGTTCCAGGCGATGTACTCGCCCGCACCAGGCAGTGCAAGGCATTCCAGCGATGACTTATCACACAGCGTGATCACGAAATCGAACGGTTGCCCTTCCACTTCCTCCAGCGATTTGCTGTGCAATCCCACTGTCGCAACACCAAGCTGCTCAAGCGCTGCCAGCGCTCGTAGATCGACCTGGGTGGGAGCGGTGCCTGCGCTGAACGCCTCGAAGTGCTCCGAATCGGCATGCCGCAGCAACGCCTCGGCGAGCTGGGAGCGTGCCGAGTTGGCGACGCAGACGAACAGGACACGCGATTTGTAGGCCATAAAGCCGTTCCCCATAAGATATGCCTAGCCGAATATATTGCTTAGCGCATAAGCAAGTAAAGCTCTCTCGAGCTAGGTCAGCTATTTACTGCGGGTGTCAAAGGCAAGTTTGTTGCGCCGGAACAAGAGGCGTATATTCCGCATCGCATATATTTATTCGAACGAATATCCGCCTTTACGGGAGCCGCTTGATGACAGCACCCAATGTTCTCGATGTCATCATCATTGGCGCAGGACAGTCCGCCCTGACGACTGCGTACTTTCTGCGTCGCACGTCGCTGTCCTATCTGCTGTTGGATGAACAGCCCAGTCCCGGCGGCGCATGGCTGCACGCCTGGGAGTCGCTGAGACTGTTCTCACCCGCCGCCTGGAGCTCGATTGCCGGCTGGCCGATGCCTGCTCCAGCCGAGCCGGGCAATCCCACGCGCAGCGATGTTATCGATTATTTGCGACGTTACGAAGATCGCTACCGGTTTCCCATTCAGCGATCGGTTCGAGTCGATACGATCAGCCGCCTCGACGATCTCTGGCGTGTGCAAGCAGGCGATCAGCATTGGCTGGCTCGCGCAGTCATCAGTGCGACGGGCACCTGGAGCAAGCGTTTCATTCCGCCTTATGAAGGGCGCGAGCTTTTTCAGGGTGCGCAGATTCACTCAGCTCACTACCGTGACCCTGGTCCCTTCACAGGTAAACGGGTGATGGTGGTAGGCGGTGGAAACTCCGGCGCGCAGGTACTCGCCGAGCTATCCAGAGTCAGCGAGACACGCTGGGTCACTCAGGAGCCACCTGCGTTTCTGCCCGACGATGTCGACGGCCGCGTGCTGTTCGAGCGCGCTACCGCACGCTGGAAGGCGCAGCAGGAGGGACGCAGCATCGACGAGCCGGCCGGCGGCTTCGGTGACATCGTCATGGTGCCGCCGGTGCGCGAAGCCCGCGAGCGTGGCGTTCTGGTGGCCGAGCGCCCCTTCGCGCACTTCACCGAAACGGGAGTCGAGTGGGCGGATGGGCGTCGTGAGGACCTGGACGCGGTGATCTGGTGCACAGGTTTCCGCCCGGCACTGGATCATCTTCGTGAACTCGGCATCATCGAGGCCGATGGCAAAGTACAGGTAGAAGGAACCCGCGTCGTGAAGCAACCCAATCTCTGGCTGGTGGGCTACGGCGACTGGACCGGCATGGCATCTGCCACGCTGATCGGCGTCACTCGCACGGCGCGGAGTACCGTCGATGAGGTCGTTCAGGCACTTGCCGCAAAGCCCCTGCAGCGCCCCTAGCAACCACTGATGCAATCCCGATCATCATACGAAAAGGTGTAATTAGCGATGTCCAGTCAATGTGAAGTGGCCGGGAAGAAAGCGGCCGGCGTCCCGCTCGGATTCTTCGAGCGTTATCTGACGCTCTGGGTCTTTCTCTGCATCGTTGCCGGCACCCTCCTCGGCCTGGGACTGCCCGCTGCCGCACAAGCGGTCGGCGCGCTGGAAATCGCCCATGTGAACATTCCGGTCGGCCTGCTGATCTGGGTGATGATCATCCCGATGCTGATGAAGATCGATTTCTCGGCGCTGCGGGAGGTTTATGCACAACGGGCGAGCATGGGCATCACGCTGTTCGTCAACTGGGCGGTCAAGCCATTCACCATGGCCCTGCTCGGCTGGGTATTCATAAAGCATGTCTTCGCGCCGTGGCTCCCGGCTTCCGAGCTCGATAGCTACATGGCTGGCCTGATACTCCTAGGCGCCGCACCCTGCACGGCGATGGTTTTCGTCTGGAGCAATCTCTGCAACGGCAACGCCAATTTCACCCTGACCCAGGTGGCGCTGAACGACGTGGTAATGGTGTTTGCCTTTGCGCCAATCGTCGCCCTGCTGCTCGGCGTGTCGTCGATTCCAGTGCCCTGGGATACCCTGTTGCTCTCGGTAGTGATGTACATCGTCATTCCGCTGGCCATCGCCCAGTTCATTCGCGGCCGGCTGATGAAGCGCGGTGAGCCGGCCTTTCAGGCGGCACTGGCGAAGGTGCAGCCATTTTCCATCGTGGCGTTGCTGGCGACCCTCGTCCTGCTGTTCTCCTTCCAGGGCGAAGCGATCGTGGCCCAGCCGTTGATCATCGCCATGCTCGCGGTACCGATCCTGCTGCAAACACTATTCATCGCCGGACTGGGCTACTGGCTCAACCGTCGCTTCCTGGTTCGCCATGATGTTGCCGGCCCTTCAGCGATGATCGGTGCTTCGAACTTCTTCGAACTGGCGGTTGCCGTTGCAATCGTGCTCTATGGTTTCAATTCAGGCGCGGCCCTTGCGACCGTAGTTGGCGTATTGATCGAGGTGCCGGTCATGCTCTGGCTGGTGCGCAACATCAACCGCAGCCGTGACTGGTACAACCGGGCGTTACCGGCTGATTGAGCTGGAACCACTCACCTTCGCTTGACCCTGATCAGCAGGGCGGCGCGCAGGCTGACTACCATCGATGCAGACGCCTGAGAGGACCACAGACATGGACAGCCCCGCACAAGAGCAGCCTGCCTCGACCAGTGACACACCACTTTCGCTGAGAGCGCACTTGGCTAACTTCTGGCGGGGCCATCCCACCGAAGCCAAAGTGCTGCTCGGAATGTGCGCGGCGTTCCTGCTGATCTTCTTCCTGCCGATGGGCCAGCCCCGTTTCGAAAACGCCGTACTGGAAGGCCTGCGCCTGACGCAGTGGTACGCCCGTGAACATGTGATCCTCTGCCTGCTGCCAGCCTTCGTCATCGCGGGCGCAATGGCCGTCTACATCAGCCAGGGCGCCGTGATGAAGCACCTTGGTCCGGCTTCGCCGAAGCCCGTGGCGTTCGGTGTGGCATCCATCGCCGGCACGCTGCTGGCGGTGTGCTCCTGCACCGTATTGCCGCTGTTTGGCGGCATCTACAGGCGCGGTGCCGGCCTGGGTGCAGCAATCGCCTTTCTCTATTCGGGGCCGACGATCAACGTCATGGCCATCGTAGTCACCGCCAAGGTGCTTGGCGCCGAGCTCGGGATCGCTCGAGCCGTTGGCGCCATCGTGTTTGCCTTGGTAATCGGCGCCATCATGCACCTGCTCTACCGCCGCGAGGAGGCTGCACGTGCGGCCACAAGTGCCCGCGGTTTCGCCGGTGACGACGACGGGCACCCGCTCGGCGACATCGTCGCCTTGTTCAGCTTGATGATCGGCATTCTGGTATTCGCCAACTGGGCCAGCGCGGAGAACTCGGCCTGGATGGCCGTGCACGCCTGGAAGTGGCCAATCACCGCAACCCTCGCCATCTTGCTGGCGTCATTGCTGGTGCGTCGCTGGAACTGGTCGGTACGACCGTTGCTCATGATTGGCGCGCTGGTCGCTGCGAGCGCTCTGCTTGCGCCTCAGTGGCCGGAGCTTGCCATGGTCATAGGTATCGCGGGGTTGATGCTACAGGCCAGTCGCCAGAACGCAGCAAGCCAGGAATGGGTCGCTCAGAGCTGGGACTTCACCAAACAGATCATGCCGTTACTGCTTGGCGGGGTGCTAATCGCCGGCATGCTGCTCGGCCGCCCCGGCCACGAAGGGCTGATTCCCAGCGAGTGGATAGTCTGGGCTGTGGGCGACAACAGCTTCACCTCGACCCTCCTCGCCTCGGTCCTCGGCGCCTTCATGTATTTTTCTACTCTGACCGAAGTACCCATCGTGGAAGGTCTGTTGGGCGCAGGAATGGGCAAGGGCCCGGCACTGGCAATCCTTCTGGCGGGGCCTGCGTTGTCGCTACCGAACATGCTGGTGATTCGTACCGTGCTCGGCACGCAGAAAACGATCGTGTACTGCTCGCTGGTAGTGGTCATGGCCACGCTCAGCGGCTATCTCTATGGCCAACTGATGTGAGGACGACAATGAAACTGACTGTTTATGGGTCTGGCTGCGCCAAGTGCCAACAGCTTTCCGCCAACGCCGAAGCTGCCGCGCGGCGACTCGGCCTGGAGTTCGAGGTCGAGAAAGTCACCGACGTAAACGCCATCATCGACGCGGGAGTCATGCGCACCCCTGCGCTCGCAGTTGATGAGGAGATCGTCGTGGAGGGCAAGGTGCCAAGCAGCGATGAGCTTGAGCAGCTGCTGGGCTGAGTGATCTCGTCGCAATGCTGCAATGCGGCACGACTGTCGAACGGAACCGTCCTGTGCAGTTCACGGCCTCATAGTTGAACTGTCAGGAGGAGCGAGAAGTGTCTGATTCGATGACGTACCTGGCCATAGCGGCCGCGGTAGCGCTGATAGCCGCGAATCTGCTTGCGATCATCAGCGTCTTCAAAAGTGAGCGAACCGTAGGCGCAAAGGCGCTTTGGGCAATCGGTATTGCTGTCTTCCCGATACTGGGACTGCTGTTCTGGCTGCTGGTCGGCTTCCGCCGGGCGCGCTGATCAGGGCTTCAGCCCCAACAGATACAGCGCTTTGCCCAGCACCCTTACCGAATCGGCATGTTGGCCAGCCTGATGCAGCTGCTCGCCCTCAGCACGCAACTCACGAACTTGCTGCAGCGTAGCGGCATCCTTGGGCGGATTGGTTTCGAGCTGCTCATCAATCTTGGCCATGTCCATGGGACAGTGCATCGCCAGCAGCGGCGTGCTGAACAGGACGGCAAGGGTAAAAGCTGTGAGGCGTCGCATGGCTGTTCTCCTCGCGCGAAAGGCGCTCTCGAAGTATAGATAGCCTTTACGGAGTCGCTCGTTGCCAAACTAATTGGCGTATCAAGATGCTTGGCTTTTTTTAGCCGCGCAAAAGAAAAAGCCCCAAGCAACTAGTTGCTTGGGGCTTTTCAATATGGAGGCCGATGTCGGAATCGAACCGGCGTACACGGATTTGCAATCCGCTGCATAACCACTCTGCCAACCGGCCTCAAAACGAAGGCGCCGCATTATTACTGCGGCGCGATCTTACAAACTGGAGCGGGAAACGAGACTCGAACTCGCGACCCCGACCTTGGCAAGGTCGTGCTCTACCAACTGAGCTATTCCCGCGTTGTCTTGGTGACGGGCGCCATTCTATACGATCGAATGCTGCCGTCAACCCCTTGATTAAAAAAGTTTTTATTTCTTTTCTGAGGTGCTCAGGTGCGGCCAGGCAGCCATCAGGTAATTGATCATCGACCAAAGCGTCAGCCCCGCCGCCACGATCAACAGCGCATAACCCAACCCGACCCAGATTGTTGGCTGCGGCGGATTGGCCAGCAGGATCACCAGCGCGACCATCTGCGCAGCGGTCTTCCACTTGCCCAGGTTCGACACCGCCACCTGCGCGCGAGCGCCCAGCTCGGCCATCCATTCGCGCAAGGCCGAGACGACGATCTCCCGACCGATGATGATCGCTGCCGGCAACGTCAGCCAGAGATTGGAGTGCTCTTCGACCAGCAGCACCAGTGCTACCGCGACCATCAGCTTGTCGGCTACCGGGTCGAGAAAGGCACCGAACGGCGTACTTTGTTCCAGGCGGCGGGCCAGGTAGCCATCGAGCCAGTCGGTCAGCGCGGCCACGGTGAATACTGCACTCGCGGCCATATAGCTCCAGTAGAACGGGAGGTAGAACAGCAGAATGAAGATGGGTATCAGCAGCACGCGTAGAACGGTGAGCAGGTTCGGGATATTCATCGGTACCACTGATCGGCGGAATTCGGGGACAGTTTACTCACTGTGCAGGGCGGCATAAATCGACTCGGCAAGCTTTTTACTAATGCCGGGAGCCTTGGCGATCTCGTCGAGGCTGGCTCTGCACAGTTCCTGAAGACCGCCGAAATGCGTAAGCAGTTCGCGACGGCGCTTCGGGCCGATGCCCGGAACCTCCTCAAGCGTCGAGGTTCGACGCGCTTTTCCTCGTCTGGCACGGTGGCCGGTAATGGCGAAACGGTGCGCCTCATCGCGCACCTGCTGGATCAAGTGCAGCGCCGGCGAGTCTGCGGGAAGCGTGAACTCGTGAGCCGCATCGTTGAGGTAAAGGGTTTCCAGCCCCGGCTTGCGCGTCACACCCTTGGCCACGCCGAGCAGGATCAGATCCGGCACGGCCAGTTCTTCGAGCACTTCACGCGCCATGTTCAGCTGGCCCTTGCCGCCATCGACCAGCAGGATGTCCGGTAGCTTGCCCTCGCCCTCCGCTGCCTTGCGGAAACGCCGGGACAGCGCCTGGTGCATCGCCGCATAGTCATCGCCCGCGGTAACACCCTCGATGTTGTAGCGTCGATAGTCCGACTTCAGCGGCCCCTCCGGCCCGAAGACCACGCAGGACGCCACCGTCGCCTCGCCGCTGGAGTGGCTGATGTCGAAGCATTCCAGGCGCATCGGCGGCTCGTTGAGTTCCAGCGCTTCGGCCAGCGCGTCGAACCGAGCGGACAGATGCTGACGATTGGCCAGGCGTGCAGCCATCGCCTGTTCCGCGTTGGTCAGCGCCAGCTGCTGCCAGCGCGCACGCGTGCCACGTACGCGATGGGTAATGGTCAGATCGAAGCTGCGCAGCTCGGCGATGGCACTGATCAGCGTCGGAAAGTCCTCGTGCACGGCGTTGACGATCAGCTCTCCCGGCAGATCGCGTTCGGCGGCGCCCAGGTAGTACTGCTCGAGAAACGCCTGCAGCACTTCGCTGACACTTTCCTCGATAGCCACCTGCGGAAAGAAATTCTTGCTCCCCAGCACCCGGCCGCCACGCACGGTGATCAGGTGAACGCAGGCGCCGCCCGGGCTGACCACCGCGGCGACGATATCCACGTCGCCAGTGCCGCCCTCCATGCTCTGTTGATCCTGCACGCGACGCAGGATGCCGATCTGATCGCGAATCTCGGCGGCACGCTCGAAATCGAGGTTCATCGCCGCCTTTTCCATATTGCGTGACAGCTCTTCGGCCAGCGCATTGCTACGGCCTTCGAGGAACATGACCGAATGTCGTACGTCCTCGGCGTATTCCTCCGGCTCGACCAGATTCACGCAAGGCGCCTTGCAGCGCTTGATCTGGTACTGCAGGCAGGGACGTGTGCGGTTGCGGTAGTAGCTGTCTTCGCATTGGCGCACGAAGAATGCCTTCTGCAGCAGGCTCAGGCTTTCGCGGATAGCGCCGGCGCTCGGATAGGGGCCGAAGTAGCGTCCGGGCTCCTTCTTCGCGCCACGATGAATACTCAATCGTGGAAATTCACCGGCTGACAGGAATACATAGGGGTAGGACTTATCGTCTCGCAGCAGAATGTTGTAAGGCGGCCGCCATTGCTTGATCAGGGTCTGCTCTAGCAGCAGCGCTTCGGTCTCGTTCGCAGTGATCGTGGTTTCGACCTGGGCGATCTTGGCCACCAGGGCGGCGGTCTTCGGTGCCTGCCCCGTCTTGCGGAAATAGCTGGCCAGACGCTTCTTGAGATTCTTGGCCTTGCCGACGTAAAGCAGCTTGGCTTGTGCATCGAACATGCGATACACGCCTGGACGGCCGCTGCAGGCCGCCAGGAACGCAGATGAGTCGAAGGTTTCTGTCATTAGTTGACGGTGTCGAGCATCCCGTGGCGAACCGCCAGCAGGGCAAGCTCGACATCACTGGTAATCGACAGCTTTTCAAAGATGCGGTAACGGTAGGTGTTGACCGTTTTCGGTGACAGACAGAGCTTGTCGGAGATGCTTTGTACTTTTTGGCAGTTGGCAATCATCAGCGCGATTTGGATTTCCCGCTCGGAGAGCAAGTCGAACGGTGATTCGCTGAGCTGCGGCTGGAAAGATTTAAGCGCCAGCTGCTGGGCGATCTGCGGGCTGATGTAACGCTGGCCGCCAAACACCATGCGAATGGCCTGAACCATTTCTTCCAGCGCAGCACCTTTGGTCAGGTAGCCGGCTGCACCGGCTTGCAGAAGACGAGTCGGGAAAGGGTCTTCTTCACAGATGGTCACGGCAATGACCTTCAGGTCGGGATAGCTGCGCAGCAGTTTTCGGGTCGCCTCGAGGCCACCGATGCCGGGCATCTTCACGTCCATCAGGACTACGTCGGGCTTGAGCTCCCGAGCCTTGCGAATGGCGTCTTCGCCGGAGTCCGCCTGGCCTATCACCTGCAGTCCGGAGATATCCGCCAACATGCGGCTGATGCCTGTGCGAACCAGATCGTGGTCATCGACCACCAGCACCCTAATCAAGCAGACACCTCATTGACCGTACTAAAAGCTGGCTGGCTGCTCGCTTTTTCAGGAGCGAACTCTATCAAAAAAATCATCGACCTGGCCGATCAAGACGCGGCTAACTGATCGAGATCATGACTCCGACCCGCCAACCGACGAACTGCATGCTGAACGCCGACGGATGGCCAAAGTCACAGATTTGATGGCTATTCCCTCAGGTATCCCATGCTCACATTCATCGCCGCACTGCTGCTGACGGTCACGCACGTGCTGGCTGGAAGGCTGAGCGAGCTGCACCAGTTGCCGCGCAGCCGCTGGTTATCCGCGGCCGGTGGCGTTGCCGTCGCCTACGTATTCGTTCATCTGCTCCCTGAGCTGGCTCACGGGCAGAAGGTGATGGAGGATAGCGGGTTCCACCCGTTGCGCTACCTGGAACACCACGCTTATCTGCTGGCGTTGATCGGGCTGGCCTCCTTCTATGGGTTGGAGCGGCTGATCAAGCAGCACCGCAGTGAGCGGTCTGACGGTGAACCCTCCCACGCCAGCGTGTTCTGGCTGCACATTGGTGCATTCGCGGGCTACAACGCGCTGATTGGCTATATCCTCGCCAACCGCGACCCAGGCCAGGAGCTGGAATTGATCTGGTACACCGTGGCCATGTCGCTGCACTTCATGGTCAACGATGTGGCCCTTCAGCATGATCACCAAGACCTGTTTGCCCGACGCGGCCGCTGGATCCTGGCGGGGTCAACCCTGATCGGCTGGGCGTTCGGCTCGGTCATCGAGCTCTCGGAGCTGGGTGTGTCGGCCGTAACCGCCTTCATTGCCGGCGCGATCATCCTCAACGTCCTGAAGGAGGAGCTGCCGACGGAAAGGAACAGCCGATTCGGTGCATTCCTGCTCGGGTCGCTCGGCTACTCCTTCCTCCTATTGTTGATGTAGCCGAGCCTACCGCGCCTGTGTTCCTCTCCTGGGCCTGCGTATCAAACGATAGGCGGCCGGGATGACGAACAGCGACAGCAGCGGCGCACTCAGCATGCCGCCGACCATCGGCGCCGCAATGCGGCTCATCACTTCGCTGCCGGTGCCCGCCCCCAGCAGGATCGGCAAAAGACCGGCGACAATCACTGCAACGGTCATCGCCTTCGGGCGTACCCGCTGCACCGCACCTTCGCGGATTGCTTCGCACAGCGCGGCCTCGCCGTTCAGCCCGTCGCGCTGCTGGTCTGCCCAGGCGTTCTTCAGATATAGCAGCATGATCACGCCGAACTCCGCAGCGACTCCCGCCAGTGCGATGAAGCCGACGCCGGTGGCCACCGACAGGTTGTAATCCATCAGGTAGAGAAACCAGACGCCGCCGGTCAGCGCGAACGGCAGGGTCAGCATGATCAGCACCGCCTCATCCAGCCGGCCGAAGGTCAGGTAGAGGAGGAAGAAGATGATCAGCAATGTCGCGGGCACGACCAGCTTGAGGCGCTCGTTGGCGCGCTCGAGAAACTCGAACTGGCCCGAGTAAGCCAGGCTCATGCCGGGCAGCAGGCTGACTTCGCTGCTCACCGCATCACGCAGATCGGAGACGACCGACGCGATATCCCGGCCGCGCACGTCGACGTAAACCCAACCCGCCAGCCGCGCATTCTCGCTGCGCAGCATCGGCGGACCGTCGCTGATGCGCACTCGCGCCAAACTGCCCAGGGTGATCTGGCTACCCTGCGGCGTGAGGATCGGTAGCTGCTCCAGCCGCTGGGGGGTATCGCGCCATTCACGAGGATAGCGAACGCTGATCGGATATCGCGCAAGGCCCTCAATGGTCTCACCTACGGTTTCGCCGCCGATGGCGCTGGAGACGATCGACTGGACATCGGCAATGTTCAGCCCATAGCGTGCGGCATCCTGACGATTGATATCGATATCGATATAGCGTCCGCCGACGAGGCGCTCGGCCAGCGCCGAGCTAACGCCGGGAACCTTTTTCGCGACGGCCTCGACCTGCTGGCTGATGCGGTCGATCTCCTCCAGATTGGCGCCGGCTATTTTCACTCCGATCGGGCTCTTGATGCCCGTGGCCAGCATGTCGATGCGATTGCGGATCGGCGGAATCCAGATATTGGTCAGCCCCGGGACCTGCACAGCCCGGTCCAGCTCGTCGACCAGTTTTTCCGGCGTCATGCCGGCGCGCCATTGCTCACGCGGCTTGAAGCGAATAGTGGTTTCGAACATCTCCAGCGGCGCTGGATCGGTAGCCGACTCGGCACGCCCGGCTTTGCCGAATACTGTTTCGACTTCTGGAGCCGTGCGGATCATGCGATCGGTTTGCTGCAATAGCTGAGCCGCTTTCTGCGCAGACAGCCCCGGCAGTGCCGATGGCATATAGAGCAGATCGCCCTCATCCATCGGCGGCAGGAACTCGCCGCCCAGACGCGACATCGGCCACAGCGTGGTAGCCAGGATCAAAACGGCTACGGCAATGGTTGATTTCGGGTGATCCAGCACTGCATTAAGCGCAGGGCGATAGACCCGTATCAACCCGCGGTTGAGCGGATTGCGTGCCTCGTCCGGCAGCTTGCCCCGAATCCAGTAGCCCATCAGCACCGGTACCAGGGTCACTGAAAGCCCGGCAGCGGCGGCCATGGCATAGGTCTTGGTAAAGGCCAGCGGGCCGAACAGGCGACCTTCCTGCGCTTCGAGGGTGAACACCGGAATGAACGACAGCGTGATGATCAGCAGGCAGAAGAACAGGGCTGGTCCCACCTCCTCCGCCGCGCTGGTCATGACTCGCCAGTGCTCTTCACCCTCCAGTGCCTTGCCGGGGTTGGCGTGGCGCCAGGCCTCGGCCTTCTTGTGCGCGTTCTCGATCATCACCACCGCCGCGTCAACCATCGCACCGATGGCGATGGCAATACCGCCCAGCGACATGATGTTGGCGTTGATGCCCTGGTAACGCATCACGGCGAAGGCGATCAATATGCCGATGGGCAGCGAGACGATCGCCACCAGCGAAGAGCGCAGGTGCCAGAGGAAGATGCCGCACACCAGTGCGACGACGACGAATTCCTCCAGCAGCTTGAAGCTGAGGTTCTCCACCGCGCGGTCGATCAGCTCGCTGCGGTCGTAGGTGGTGACGATTTCGACACCCTCGGGCAGGCTGCTTTTCAGCTCTTCGAGCTTGGCGTGTACGGCGGCCAGGGTTTCCCGCGCGTTCTTGCCGCTGCGCAGGATCACCACCCCGCCGACCGTTTCCCCTTCCCCGTCGAGCTCTGCGATGCCCCGACGCATTTCCGGGCCGAGCTGGATATGCGCCACATCGCCCAGCGTGACCGGCACGCCCCTGGCGCTCAGCTGCAGTGGAATCTGGCGAAAATCCTCGAGCGTCTGCAGGTAGCCGGAGGCGCGGACCATGTATTCGGTTTCGGCCAATTCGAGTACCGCGCCGCCAGTTTCCTGGTTGGCCATGCCGATGGCCTCGATGACCTGTGCCTGGGTGACGGCAAGGCTGGCCATCTTCAGTGGGTCGAGCACGACCTGATACTGCTTGACCATGCCACCGATGATCGCCACCTCGGCCACGTTGGGCAGCGTGATGAGTTCGTACTTGAGGAACCAGTCCTGCAGACTGCGTAGTTGCGCGAGATCGTGCGTGCCGCTGCGGTCGACCAACGCGTACTGGTAGATCCAGCCGACCCCGGTAGCGTCCGGCCCGAGAGATGGCTTGGCGCTGGCGGGCAGCCGGCTCTGCACCTGACTCAGGTACTCCAGCAACCGCGAACGCGCCCAGTAGAGATCAGTACCGTCCTCGAACAGCACATAGACGAAGCTGTCGCCGAAGAACGAATAGCCGCGCACTGTCTTTGCCCCAGGCACCGAAAGCATGGTGGTGGTCAGTGGATAGGTCACCTGGTTCTCGACGATCTGCGGCGCCTGCCCCGGATAGGGCGTGCGGATGATCACCTGCACGTCCGACAGATCAGGCAGCGCGTCGATCGGCGTGGTACGCACTGCCCAGATGCCCACGGCAGTCATCAGCAATGTCGCCATCAGCACCAGGAACCGATTGAGGACGGACCAGCGAATCAGCGCGGCGATCATGGCTGCTTCTCCAGCGGCTGAATTCGCTCGACCAGCAGGCCTGCATCGGTTTCCCGAACGGCGAAACGGACCCGGTCTTCGACCTCGATGTCCTGCAGCAATGCCGCATCGGCCACCGCGAACGCCATGGTCATGCCGGGCATGCCAAGCGTGTGGAACGGGCCGTGTGCGATCTTCACGCGGGCATCGGCGAGTGCCATGACGCGGCCTTCGGATTCATGCAGCGTCGGTGCCGGCTGACCATGGCCATGGTCGTGCTGCACATCCCTGGCCGCGGGCGGCGCGACGATGCCGCGCAAGCTGGCTTCGGAGTCCAGCAGGAACTGGCCGGATGCGACCACCTGCTGACCCTCCTCCAGGCCGCGGAGGACGACGGTCTGGCTGCCGTTCTCCCGCCCGGTCTCGACTTCCACCGGGCGATAGCGGCCGCCGGCCTCGGCCAGCATCACCAGGCTGCGGCGCCCGGTGCGAATGACAGCCTCGCCCGGAATCAGCAGAACCGACGCATCGTCGCCACTGGCCAGGCTGGCCTGAGCCGTCAGCCCGGGCCGCAGCAGTCCGTCTGGATTGGGCAGCTGTATCCGCACACGCAGGGTGCGGCTTGCAGCACTGGCTTCCGGCAGCACCGCGGTGATCTCACCCTCGATGAGCTGGCCCGGCAGCGCCGGCAGCCGCGCAGTGGCGCGCTGGCCGACGCGGATACCCTGGCTCTGCGCCTCTGGCACCGCCACTTCCAGCCAGACGCTGTCCAGCCCATTGATCCGCGCGAGCGGCGCACCAGCCGCAAGCGTCATCCCTTCGCGAACATCCAGCTCCTGCAGTACGCCGCCGATCGGGGTGGAAATGGTAACGGACGCGTTGACCTTGCCACTGCGTTCGAGCTGGCTGATGGTCGATGCCGGCATGCCGGCATGCCGGCCAGACGCAGGCGCTGCCGTGCGGCCGCCAGCAGCGCTGGTTCTCCGATTCGCCGCAGGGCCAGGTATTCCTCCTGAGCGGCCGACCACTCGGGAATCAGCAGGTCGGCCAGCGCTGCGCCCTTGTCCAGCACATCGCCTGGCGCATGCCGATAGACGCGCTCGACGAACCCGCCGGCTCGAGCCTGAACCAGCGCGACATCACGCGCGTTGTATTCGAGCACGCCGACCGCTTCGATCACATTCACCAGCTGTCCGCGGCTGACGGTTGTCAGGCGAATACCAAGGTTCTGCGTGATGCCGGCATCGATACTGATAGTGGCGACATCGCCGTCCTCATTGGCGTAGCGCGGCACCAGGTCCATATCCATGAACGGTGACTTGCCGGGCTTTTCGAAACGGTGCTGCGGCACCATCGGGTCGTACCAGTACAGCACCTGGGCGTCACTCTCGACCGCGGATGCGACTGGTTCGGAAACCTGGTCATCAGAGCTGGCCAGCCAGTAGCCGGCACCCGCGCCGATCAGCGCCGTCACCCCGGCCAGGGTGACGCTTGCGAGAACATTCCGGCTCATTTGGCTTCTCCGTAGGCGAGGTGCAAGCGCACAGCCGCGATGGCTACCAGCCCCTGCAGGTCGATGTGTTCAAGGCGCGTCTCGATCAGTTCGTTGCGCGCTGTCAGCACCGCTTCCAGTTCGCTGGTCCCGGCGCGATAGCCGGCCATCGCGAGCTCCACCTTTTCCTCTCCCAGCGGCAGCAGCACCTCTGCGTTGCGTTCGAGTGCGCGCTGCAAACGGTCCAGCTCGGCCAGCTCGACATCCAGCCGCTCCACGAATTCGCGCGTCATGGCTTCGCGTTCGGCTTCCAGTTGTTCAAGCTCGGCGTAGCGGGCGGCGATCCGCGGGTTCTGCCGCGAGCGCTGGAACACCGGCAGGTCGAAACTGAACTGCAGGTTGACCATGTCGCCGTACTCTCGACCGCGCTTGAGGTAGCTGACCTCCCAGCTCCAGTCGACCTGTTTCTCGGCGGTCGCCTCACGGATGCGTGCCTGCGCCACCTGGGTCATCGGCGCATAGGCGGTCAGTTGCGGGTGCTGGCCGATCCGCTGCGCCAGTTGTTCAGGGGCAATCGCCCAGCGTGGCGGTTCGCCAAACAGCGGTCGATTGCCATCGCTGCCAACCCAGCGCACCAGCGCCGCGCGTGCCTGGCGGCGCTGCTGCTCCAGTTCGTCCTGGCGATCAGCCAATAACGCCGCCTGTTGCTTCGCCGCGACGCTGTCGGTCAGCCGCCCTCGCCCGCCGGCGATACGCGCTCGAATTGCTTCGGCGAGCAGGCGGTTCTCCTCGAACAACTGGTTGAACAGCTGGATCTTGCGTTCCACCGCGTGGGTGGCGATCCACGCCTGGGCAGTCGCCAGACGCACCCTGAGGGTTTCCACCTCGCGCGAGGCACCTGCGCGCTGGACAGACGCCTGTGCCGCATCGCGGCGTGCCTTGCGCTTGTCGCGGTTCGGAACTTCCTGCATCAGGCCGACCATGCGCATGGTCATGCCGTCTTCATCGAGGCTCCAGCGCTCGGCACCCTCAATCGGCACGTTCTGCAGGCCCAGCAGCAGTTTCGGGTCGGGCAGCTCGCCCGCAGCGACGGCTTCGCTACGCGCGGCTTGCAGCCTAGATGCCTCGGCACGTAGCGACGGCGCCTGCTGTTGCGCGAGGCTCACGGCATCGTCGAATGTCAGCCCGGTGGCTGCGCCGGGCAGGCCGAACGCGGCGACAAAAACCACGCCCGCGAACGGCCGGTATTTCCCTATCAATCGGGAGATCATGGATTGGATTCCTCGGTTTCCTGCATACCGCAACGGCATGCCTACAGCGCCTCAACGCATGAGCGTGGGGCGAGTCAGGTCAGCGATGGAATCAGTAACGCGGAGGGCGCCAGACGTCGGCGTTGGAGCGGGCGGGAAAGAACTCGGGGTAATGAACTGCGAGTTGCGGCAGCGAGGCGGTCAGATGCGGCTGCGCTATGCCCGCCTGCAACATGCTGCCGGTCTTGCACTGGTGGCCGCTTTCACACAGTGGATTGCCATCGTGCGAATGCGCGTCCTCGTGCTGAGCTTCAGCCTGGTGTGCGAGATGCCCGGAGCTCTCCATGTCGCTTTGCATCTGGCACGGTTCTGCGCTCTGTTCGAGCGCAGCCATGCTGCTCACGGGGAGCGCGAGGCTGATCAACAGGACGAGTAGCAGACGCAGATGGGCTTTCAGGGCGAGGAGTCTAGCCGAGCCGGCGCCCGCTAAAACTTGATCCAGATCGTGTCAGCCCGAATCCTGTCCGCCGCCATTGCCATTGCCATTGCCATTGCCATTGCCGGCGAGCAGATGGCTGAGCACCGAACGCATCTTGCCGGGCTTGACTGGCTTGTTCAGCACAGGCACGCCGCAGCCCTGCAGTTGCTGGCGGCATTGGTCACTGCGATCGGCGGTGATCATCACCGCCGGCAGCGCCTGTGCGAAGCGTCCTCGCACCGCGAGCACGACGTCCCAGCCGGTCAGACCGCGATCCAGATGGTAATCGGCGAGGATCGCGTCCGGCGCGACTCCATCCAGCGCCGTCATTGCGCTTTGCTCGTCGGTGGCAGTCACCACCGTGCAGCCCCACTGTTCGAGCAAGGCAGCCATGCTCAGCAGGATGCTCTCCTCGTTGTCGATCACCAGCAGGCGCCGCCCGGGCAGTGGATCGCCCAGCTGCGGCACGACCGTCGGAGCCGCAACCCGCTCGCGGGGCATCGCTTCGGCCAGCGGTACGTCGATACTGAACACCGAACCACGTCCCGGTTTCGAGCGCACCAGCACCTGGTAGCCGAGCATGCTGGCGATACGGTCGACGATGGCCAGCCCCAGCCCTACCCCACTGCGTTTCGCGGATCGGCCGATCCCGAGCTGATTGAATTCGAGAAAGATCGAACCCAGCTCCTCCTCAGGAATGCCCCGACCGGTGTCCCAGACCTCAATACGCAGCGCCCCGGCGCGCATGCGCGCACCCACCAGTACAGAGCCCTGATCGGTATAACGGCAGGCATTGCTGAGGAAATTTCGCAGGATTCGCGTCAACAGGCGGAAATCGGTCTTGATGGCGACTCGCGGAATGTAGTGTTTCAACTGCAACCCCGCGGCGGCAGCGACCGACTGAAACTCCGACACCAGCGGCAGCAGGACATCGTCCAGCGAGTAGATATCGATGTCCGGTTTGATCGCGGCCTGATCGAGCTTGGAGATATCGAGCAGATCGGTCAGCAGGTCTTCGGCGCCTTCCAGGGCCTGGTGGGCCCGCTCGACCAGATGCAGCTCGTTCTGCGGCAATTGGCGTTCGCGCAAGGTCGAGATCAGCAGGCGCGCGGCGTTGAGCGGCTGCAGCAGGTCGTGGCTGGCTGCGGCGAGGTACTTGTCCTTGCTCAGGTTGGCGGCTTCCGCCGCATCGCGGGCTTCACGCAGTTCACAGGTGCGCTCGGCGACGCGCTGCTCGAGCTCTTCGTTGAGCTGCAACAGGCGCAACTGCGCCAGTTTGCGCTCGGTCACGTCGGCGACGAAGCCTTCCACCAGGCCATCTTCGTCCGGCTTGAGCAGCAGGTTCATGATCACGTAGATGGCGCTGCCGTCCTTGCGGCGCAGGCGCGTCTCGTAGCCGAACAAGCCATGCTGCTGGCTCAGGATATGGCGGATCTGCCGAAGCTCCTCCTCACCGCCGATGAATAGATGATGGGACAGATCGGTCAGCGCCCACAGCGCCTCTTCCGGGGTGTCGTAATTGAGCATGCGTGCCAAGGCGGGGTTGGCGGCACGAATACCTTCGTGGATGCTGGCCTGGAAGATGCCGTGCACGGCGTGCTCGAACAGCCATTTGTAGCGATTGCGCTCCCCTTCCAGCTCTTCCAGGCGCGCCACCAGTTCAGGGTAGTGACTCTTGCGTGCGGAATGGCTCCCGAAGCCGAGCAGTTGTGCCAGGGCCTGATGCTGGTCATCAGAGGGCTTCGGCATAGACGACCTCGACGTCCCGCTGCGTCGACGAGCGTGGATTGGTCAGGATGCAGGGGTCCTGCATCGCATGTTGCGACAGGAACGGAATATCGGAAAGGTTCACACCGTGCAGACTGAGCGTTTCGCGGAAGCCGATCTGCTGCTTGAGATCAATCAGGTGCTGCACCAAGCGCTCGCGAACCTGGCGGTGATTCAGCCCGCGCGAATCGATGCCCAACGTTTCAGCGACCTTGCGGTAGCGGTCCGGCGAGGCGTCGTAATTGAATGCGACGACATGTTCGACCAGCACGGCGTTGCAAACGCCATGGGGCAGATCGAGATAGCCGCCGAGGCTGTGGGACATGGCATGCACCGCACCGAGGATCGCGTTGGAAAACGCCAGCCCGGCCTGCATGCTGCCGAGCATGATCTGCTCGCGCAGCGCGATATCCGCCGGATTGGCGATCATCTGCGCAAGATTGCCGTTGATCAGTCGCATGGCTTCCAGCGCGTGCGGGTCGGTCAGCGGCCCATGACCGGTCGACACGAATGCCTCGATGGCATGCACCAGCGCGTCAATGCCGGTACAGGCGGAAAGGAACGGGTCCATGCTCAGCGTGGTTTCCGGGTCGATCAGCGAGACATCCGGCACGGCTGCCTTGCTGACGATGGAGAACTTCATCCGCTCTTCCTGGTTGGAAATGATCACGAACTGCGAGACATCCGCTGAGGTACCGGCAGTCGTTGGAATCAGGATCAGCGGTGGGCTGGGCACGCGCAGCGTATCCACCCCTTCGAATTCATAGATATGGCGCCCATGCGCCGCGACGATGCCGATACCCTTCGCGCAGTCCATTGGGCTGCCACCGCCTACCGCGACGATCACGTTGCAGCCTTCGCTGCGATACAGCTCGGCGCCGAGCATCACCTCTTCGCAACGGGGATTGGGCGAAACGCCGGTGAACAAGCAATGTTCGATGTTCTGCCGGTCGAGACTGGCCTGCACGTCAGCCACCCAGCCTGCCTTCACGACGCCGGGGTCGGATACCACCAGCACCTTTCGCGCGCCGAAGTTGGCCGCACAGGTGCCGACACTGTGGCGACAGCCGGCACCGAAGATGATTTCTGGAGAGACGAACTTGCGCTGGAGGCTGATATTCGGGCTCATGACTACGGCCTTTTTTATTTTTTGTAACTAACGGGCGCAAGCCTACTGCATTGATCAGGTAAAGCAATGCGTCAAATGGCTGGCCGCGCCACCCGTCCGGCGAAACGCGTCAGAGCAGCTGTTGGTAGAAGCGCAATTCCCCTTGCAGCGCATCCGCAAGGTTGGCTGCCTGTCGAAACCCGTGGCGCTCATCGGGGTACAGGCGGTACTCCACCTCGATGCCACGATCACGCAAGGCCACGACCATCGATTCGGTCTGCTCAGGTAGCACCACCGCATCCTGCCCGCCCTGCAGGAAGATGACCGGCGCACCGATTCGGTCGGCATTGTGCAGAGGGGCGCGCTCCCGAAAGCGCTCCGGCACCTGCTGCGGATCGCCGATCAGCCAGTCGAGGTAATCGCCTTCGAACTTGTGCGTTACCCGCCGCAGCGCCAGCGGATCGCTAACGCCGTACAGACTGGCACCGCCGCGAAACAGTGCTGTCGCAGCCAGCGCACTCAAGGCCGTGAAGCCACCGGCACTGGAGCCACGGATGAACAAGCGCTGCGGATCGACCGCGCCCTGTTTCACCAGTGCTAGTGCGGCCTGGCAGGCGTCCTCCACATCGACAATGCCCCACTGCTCGCGCAATCGCTGTCGATAGAGCCGCCCGAAGCCGCTGCTGCCGCGATAGTTCACGTCGACCACGGCGAAGCCGCGCTGGGTCCAGTACTGAATGCGCGGATCGAATACCGGATAGCTCGCCGAGGTCGGCCCGCCATGTGTGAATACCACCAGCGGTGGCAAGGCCCCCGGCTCGCCGCGGTAGTTCGCATTGGCGGGAGGGTAAAAGAAAGCATGTGCGACCTCGTCATCACCGGTCGGAAAGCACATGGACTGCGGGCGCGACAATTGACTGGCCGACAGCGGCTGCGCTCCGCCGGCGAGAATCTGCACCGCTCCACTGGCCCTTTCGATGGCAAGTACCGCTGGCGCTCGTTCCGGAGCGCCAGCGATACAGAATACGTGGGTCTGGCTGGCGGCCAGTTGGCGGCAACGGGTGAAATCCGCTGCCAGTTGGCGCCGGCTGCCATCGGCAGCGTGCTCGAACAGCCAGCCATAACCATCGGCCATAAGCGTCAACAACAGGCCGCCATCAGCCAGTGGCAGGTAGCTGGTGGTGCCCAGCTGCCAGGGCGCCGGTGCGCAGTCGAAGTCCTGCACGTCCGCCTCTCCGGATGCCGTCAGCGAATACCGATGCAGCTGGCCGTCTGCCTCATAGAAAGGCTGCCAGAAACCCAGACGGTCGCTGAGGCAGAACAGCCGGCCGTTGGAGGCGAAGCGTGGCTGTTGCAAGGACTCGCCTCCATCCGTGCCTGCCAGGCATTGCCCGTTGCCCCAACGCTCGTTAGGCAGGCGTTCAGCTGCGCACAGGCGCGACGAGGTCCAGGGCTGCTCGGGACGATCCCATTCGATCCAAGCCAGCCGTGCACCGTCCGGACTGAGCACCGCAGCGGCATAGAAGTCGGCGCCCTCCACAACAACCCGGCGCGCGCCATCGACCATGGAGATACTCACCAGACGATGCACGACGCCAACGGCCTCATGGGATTCCTCCAGCGCCAGAATCGCATCACTGACGGGATCATGTTGCAGATCGCCATACCGGCGCTCAGGCGCCGCGGTCAGCGCGATTGGCGGCGCGGTCTCGGCGTCATCGGTCAGCTGCAAGTAGATCTGCTGATCTGCCTCGTTGACGAAGGCGATGCCCTGACCGGTCAGACAGAACGCGCCGCCGCCGTATTCATAGACGCGACTGCGTACCGAGAAGCCGTCCGGGGTCAGGCAGCGTGCGCTGCCGGCCTGCCAGAACCACAGCGTGCAGCGCCCTTGAACGGGGTCGTACTCGACCCAGAACAGCCCCCCGTGACCGGCCCGCAGCTCGGCATAGTCCTGGCTGGCGGCCGCGGCGGCCTCGGCGCTCCAGGTGCTGGGCCAGAAACCGTAGGGCAGCACCTCGGCGGATGGGTGAAGCATGGACGAATCGTTGCGGGGCGATTTCATACCTTGAGGATGAGCTTGGAAGCCTTCTCGTTACGATGCTGCAGCTGATCGAGCCCCAGCGCGCCGTGGTCTGCCTGCTCGCGAGCCGCAAGTATCTTGCCGTGGTGCGCCGATTTGCTGCACACGGGATCGGCATTGGCGGCATCGCCGGTGAGCATGAAGGCCTGGCAACGGCAGCCTCCGAAGTCGCGCTCCTTCTCGTCGCAACTGCGACAGGGTTCGGGCATCCAGTCGTAGCCGCGGAACTTGTTGAAGCCGAAGGAGTGTCGCCAGATGTGCTCGATGCTGTGCTCGCGTACGTTGGGGAATTCAACAGGCAGTTGGCGCGCACTGTGACAAGGCAACGCCGTACCGTCCGGCGTGATATCGAGAAACAGGTTGCCCCAGCCGTTCATGCAGGCCTTCGGGCGTTCTTCGTAGTAATCGGGCGTCACGAAGATCAGCTTGCACGGATGGTTTTCGGCGGCGAGCTTGTCGCGCCACTCGTTGGTGATGCGCTCGGCACGTACCAACTGTTCCTTGCTCGGCAGCAACCCTGCACGGTTCAGCTCCGCCCAGCCGTAGAACTGGCAGGTGGCAAGTTCGACGAAATCGGCTTCGAGCTCGATGCACAGCCGAATGATCTGGTCGATGTTGTCGATGTTGTGCCGGTGGGTGACGAAGTTGAGCACCATTGGGTAGCCGTGCTTCTTCACCGCTCTGGCCATTTCCAGTTTGTGAGCAAAGGCCTTCTTCGAGCCGGCGAGCAGGTTGTTCACTTCCTCGTCGGCAGCCTGGAAACTGATCTGGATATGGTCCAGGCCGGCCTCGGCGAAGCTGGCGATCTTCTCTTCGGTGAGGCCGATGCCAGAGGTGATCAGGTTCGTGTAGTAGCCGAGTCCCCGTGCCGCCTCGATCAGCTCGGCCAGGTCCTGGCGCACCAATGGTTCGCCGCCGGAAAAACCCAGCTGGGCCGCGCCCATCTCGCGTGCCTGGCGGAACACCTCGATCCACTCGGCGGTGCTCAGTTCTTCATGACTACGGGCGAAGTCCAGCGGATTGGAGCAGTACGGGCACTGCAACGGGCAACGATAGGTCAGCTCCGCCAGCAGCCAGAGCGGCGGGCCGGGCTCGTAGCCGGGTTTAGCGAAGCTCGATCCAGAACCGTTCAACGGCAACCTCCAGGAACGCAACGATATCTTCTTGAATCCCTTCCGCCTCGGGATAGCGAGCCTGCAGATCGGCAACGATCGCACCGACGCTACGCGTCCCGTCCACTTCGGTCAGTACCGCCGCAGCGCTCTCGTTGAGCTTGATCATGCCTTCCGGGTAGAGCAGCACATGGCAGTTCTGCGCGGGCTCCCACTGGAAGCGGAAACCACGGCGCAACGCTGGAATCTGGGTCAGTTGAATATCGCTCATCATCATTGTCTCGCCAGTGGGCAGGTTGCTGCCTGGCCACGTGGTCATGGTCGTCAGGCGGTCCACTCTACAGGGGCCGAATGCCTCATGGGTGGGCAGGATCTGCCCACGGAACGCGTGCCTACAGGCTGATGCCCTTGTGCCAGATACGCTCGCGGGTCACGGTGTGGTACGGCGGGCGATCCAGTTCGTAGGCCATGCTCATGGCGTCGAGCATGCTCCAGAGCACGTCGAGTTTGAACTGCAGGATCTCCAGCATACGCTCCTGCGCCTCGCGGGTGCGGTAGTGCTCCAGGGTGATCCGCAGACCGTGCTCGACATCGCGGCGGGCTTCCTTCAGGCGCTTGCGGAAGTAGTCGTAGCCGGAGGCATCGATCCAAGGATAGTGCTGCGGCCAGCTATCGAGGCGCGACTGGTGGATCGTCGGGGCGAAGAGCTCGGTCAGCGAGCTGCTGGCGGCCTCCTGCCAGCTGGCGCGACGGGCGAAGTTGACGTAGGCATCCACGGCGAACCTCACACCGGGCAGCACCAGTTCCTGCGACAGCACCTGCTCGCGATCCAGACCGACGGATTCGGCGAGTCGCAACCAGGCTTCGATACCTCCCTCTTCCCCCGGCGCGCCGTCGTGATCGATGATGCGCTGGATCCACTCCCGACGGGTATCACGGTCCGGGCAGTTGGCCATGATTGCCGCATCCTTCACCGGAATGCAGACCTGATAGTAGAAACGGTTGGCGACCCAGCCCTGAATCTGCTCGCGTGTCGCCTGCCCGGCGTACATGGCCCGGTGGAACGGGTGATGGATATGGTAGTACTCGCCCTTGGCGCGCAGCGCCTGTTCGAATTCCGCGGGGCTCATGGCTGGCAGGATCATGGCAGTGTCTTTCCTTTTCTTATCGTTCCGATGTTCGTATCGCAGCACCAGGCGGCTGAAGGCCGCGATTCGGGTGCTATAGCTCGATGTTCATGCCATCGAAGGACACTTCGATTCCATGCTCGCCGAGGATTTCGCGTTCGACGGAATCTTCATCGAGGATCGGATTGGTGTTGTTGATGTGGATGAGGATCTTGCGAACCGCGGGCATGCCGTCGAGCACCTCGATCATGCCCCCCGGGCCGCTCTGCTGCAGGTGTCCCATCTCGCTGCCGAGCTTGGTGCCGACCTCGCGCACGAGCATTTCGTCATCACGCCACAGAGTGCCGTCGACCAGCAGGCAATCCGCCTGGCGCATGGTTTCCAGCAGTTCGTCGCTGACCTTGCCCAACCCCGGCGCATAGAACAGCGTGCCACCGGTTTTGCGGTCCTCGATCAGCAGGCCGATGTTGTCACCGGGATGCGGGTCATTGCGGTGCGGCGAATATGGCGGCGCGGAGCTGCGCAACGGAATCGGCGTGATGTGCAGGTTCGGGCAACAGGGAATGGTGAAGCTGCCGGTCAGGGCGATGGGGTTCCATTTCAAGCCGCCGTTCCAGTGTTCGAGCATGTTGAACAGCGGGAACCCGGTGGTCAGATCCTGATGGACCATCTCGGTGCACCAGACCTCATGCGGGCAACCTTCACGCAGGGTCAGCAGGCCGGTGGTGTGATCGATCTGGCTGTCCAGCAGAACGATGGCACCGATGGCGGTATCGCGTGGCGCACGGGCCGGCTGCAGCGTCGGGAAGGACTCCAGCTGGGCGCGGATGTCCGGTGAGGCATTACACAGAATCCAGTCGACACCGTTATCACTGATGGCGATCGACGACTGGGTACGCGCCTTCGCATTGAGCGTGCTGGCGCGCAGGCCGGCGCAGTTGGCGCAGTTGCAGTTCCACTGCGGAAAACCGCCGCCCGCAGCGGAACCAAGAATACGGATGAACATGGACAGCCCCCAAAAGCGAAGCCCCGGCCGGAGCCGGGGCTGATCGATCAACGATTTGCGAAGTACATGGTGACTTCGAAACCAATACGCATGTCGGTGAAGGCGGGTTTAGTCCACATAGGTCGGTCCTCTTTTTATGGTGCCGGAAGATTCCGACAGCCCAATTAAGCCCCCTGTTCTGCCTCGAGCAGAATGGTACTTTGGAAGGAGACAGCGCCGTGCCTTGGTAGTGCCCGACAGACGGCTGTCATTGCTGCGTTTCGTCTACCAGCTAACGCCCGGCCCTGGTGCGCTGTCAACTTGAACCCAGCGCCGACCGACCACTGGCATTACGCCAGGCCAGTTCGTTGGTGATGGTCGCCATGGGTACGAACATCGTGCCGTCGAACGCGTTGAGCGGCAGTCCCTGCGCGATTCGCTGCGGCCAGTCGTTGTTCGCCAGCGCGGCCTTGCCGACCGCGACCAGGTCCATGTCTCCCTGAGTCAACAACTTTTCGGCTTGCTCGCCCGTGACGATGCCGCCGTTGCCGATAACCGGGATCGACACGCTGCCCTTTGCGATCGCAGCGAAGCTCGGCCCGTCGCCAAACGCCGGCGCAGCGGCGTCCGGCTCGGTAACGTGCAGATAATCAAGGCCAGCATCAGCCAGTGCGCGGAAACGCTGTCGGGCTTCGTCCACCCCACCCTCCCATTTCAGCTGGCTGTCGCTCACCATGCTCTGCGACAGGCGCATGCCAACCACGAAGTCATTGCCAACCGCTGCCCGCACCACCGCGATGACGGCCAGCGGCAAGCGCAGTCGACCGAGGTAATCGCCTCCCCAGTGATCATCGCGCCGGTTGAACTCGGCACTGATGAACTCGTGCAGCAGGTAGCCGTTCGCGCCGTGCAGTTCGACACCGTCGAAGCCGGCCTCACGGGCATGGCGCGCGGCCTGGGCAAACCCGGCGATGGCTTCCTGAATCTCGTCTTCGTTGATCTGCGCGGGCGTCGCATAGGGTCCTTCGCCACCGTAGAAGGTCAGCTGCGACCCGCCGGGCTGCACCACCGATGGCGCAACGTGCCGGGCATGATGGATGTTGCCTTGGGTCTGCGCGCCGCCATGCATGAGCTGGGCAACGAAAGCGGCGCCAGCGTCGTGCACGGCGTCGACTATCAGCCGCCAGCTGTCCCGGTGTGCTTCCGTAGCAAGCCCCGGCTGGTTGAAGTAACCCTGGCTGTAGGCCGTATCGGTATAGATGCCTTCGCTGATGACCATGCCGAAGCCACCCTTGGCGAACGAGGCGTAGTAGTCGCGCATCAATTCATTGGCAGCACCCTCGGCTTCGGCGCTGACGCGGGTCATCGGCGCAACGGCCGCGCGATTGCGCAGCTTCAGGTGTTTTAGCGAACAGGGTTCGAGCAGTTGCGACATGGGGTTCTCCTCATCTTCGGCACAGGGCATGTTGATGGGAGGCGTATCGGCGGCGGGGAGTTCGATGCACGCGATGGCTGGTTCGCCACCGGGATCGGGTAGGAGGCGGCCTCACGGCCGCCGTCCTCCCACACCACCGTGCGTACGGTTCCGTACACGGCGGTTCAGGCCATGCGGTTAAGCCGATTGATCGTATCCAGTATCGAGACCAGTCCAAG